>NZ_JAKVQC010000003.1:0-1571255 GCF_022488005.1 Ochrobactrum sp. A-1 | reverse complement strand
CTTGTTTCGCGGCAGTTGCCGCCATAATGCGAGCCCTACTTGGCGGCGATAGCCGCCATAATACGTGCCCATGAGCGTTGTCCCTTATGGAAGGAGTTCAGCTCGTATTTCTCATTGGGCGAATGGATGCGGTCATCTTCGAGGCCAAAGCCCACGAGCAGTGATTCCATGCCGAGGAACTTGTCGAAGTCGCCGACAATCGGAATAGAGCCGCCCATGGCGATCAGCACGGCTGGCTTCGGCCATTCATCGGAAAGCGCATCCTTGGCCTTGGAAACAAGCGGGGAATCATAGGGCAGCTGGATGGCTGGCGACCCACCATGCGGATGAAATTCGACTGAGCAATCGGCGGGAACACGCTCTTTCACAAAGGCGCGGAAGGCTTCGCGAATCTTGGCCGGGTCCTGCTTGTGCACGAGGCGGAACGAAACCTTGGCGGAAGCTTCCGCTGCAATAACGGTCTTGAAGCCTTCGCCGGTATAGCCGCCGATAATGCCGTTTACTTCTGCGGTCGGGCGTGCCCAGGTCAGTTCCAGCACGCTGCGGCCCTTCTCGCCGGACGGGATGGAAAGGCCAATGGGGCCAAGGAAGTTTTCCGCTGTACGACCCAGACTCTCCCAGGACTTCAGAATCTGGGTCGGAGTTTCCTCCACGCCGTCATAGAAGTCTGGTACGGTGATGCGTCCGGTTTCGTCGTGCAGGTCGGCCAGAATTTTGGTCAGGATATGGATAGGGTTCGCCGCAGCGCCGCCGAAGAATCCGGAATGCAGATCGCGGTCGGCTGCCTTGATGACAATCTCCTCGCCGACGAGACCGCGCAGGCCGACGCTGATGGCCGGCGTTTCCGTGTCCCACATGGATGTGTCGCAGACGAGCGCCACATCAGCCTTCAGCTCTTGCTTGTTGGCGTCGAGGAAAGGCTTCAACGATGGCGAACCGGATTCTTCCTCACCTTCGAACAGGAGCGTTACCTTGACCGGCAGATTGCCGTTGATCGCCTTATAGGCGCGGCAAGCTTCCACAAAGGTCATGAGCTGGCCCTTGTCGTCGGAGGTGCCGCGACCGGTCAGAATCCTGCGGCCATTGCCAAGGTCCTTGATGGCCGGATCGAAGGGATCGTTTTCCCAAAGGTTCAGCGGGTCGACGGGCTGCACGTCGTAATGACCGTAGAACAGCACATGCGGCGCATCAGCTGTTGCACCTTCGTGATGGGCAACCACCATCGGGTGGCCGGGTGTGTCGCGCACGCTGGCATCGAAACCGATCGACTTCAGATCTTCTACCAGCCATTCAGCGGCTTTGCGGCAATCGGCCTTGTAGGCCGGATCGGTGGAAATCGACTTGATCCGCAGGAGATCGAACAGGCGGTCGAGGCTCTTGTCGAGATTGGCGTCGAGATGGTCGAGAACTTTGTCGAGCGATGGCGTGGACATGGATGCTTCCTGACGAGTCGTAAAACTGGCGGCACAGTACAACCAGCTTTCCGAAGTTAAAACCCTCATTGAGCCCAAGTTAAAGCGGATTTCGGGGAGTAAGGTCTTCCCGCCTGCCGAGTGCCAGAAGAAAGACGAGAAGTGCGAAGATTGCAGGTTCACGCCAGACGAGCGGCGCAAAGGCCGACCAGAACGTTTCCGCAAAAGCGAGGAGCGCAGCGCCAGCCGCCGAGGCAAGTGGCGAGAAATAGCCGCCGACCGCGCCGATCATCAGGATTTTAAGGCCAAGCAGCAACCCGTCGCCGGAATTCATCGTGCCGTAATAGGCGGTCATCAAGATTCCAGCGAGCGCAGCAAGCAGCACGCCGCCGAGATAGGCGATGAGAAGAACCCTCTGTGTGTCGACACCGCAAAGCGCGGCCGCAAAAGCATCGTCTCGCACAGCGCGCCAGTTGCGTCCATGCCGGGTGTGCTGGAGAATGAAACCGCCTGCAAGAACCATGGCTGTCATGAGGGCTGTATTGAGAAGCTGCATGGTCGTGAGGCTGACGGTAGCGTTGCCATTCTGCCAGAAAACGACGGTCTGTTGCAGAAGTGGCGGCAGCCAAAGGCTGCGCGAGGCAGCGGCAAGGCGAACGCTTTCCATGAGCACTATAGCAATGCCGAGTGCTGCCACCATGGCCATGTTAGGCGCTATATGCCGTAGAGGGCGCAGCACGAAATGATGTACGGCGATGCCAGCTGAAAGCGTGTAGAACAAGGCTCCTGCAATGCCGACAGCAAGGGCTGCCGGGAAAACGAGCCAGAGCCGGTCCCAACCAAAGCCGGTAAAAAGGATGAGAAGCTGGCCGGAAAAGGCGACGAACGCGCCATAGCTGATGTCGGCTCGCCGGATTACAGCGAAGCTCACCGCATAGCCGAAGGCAAGCAGGCCATAGAGCGCGGCCAGCGGAACGGCATTGGCGATTTGCTGGAGAATATAAGCCATCGGGCGTTCTCCGACCTTTGCCGATAATTATAACTGCCAAAAAGCATTTTACCAGTTATAATAAACCATGAGCTTTTCATGGACATTGCATCGGTTTTCCGGCGGTGCGCTGGCGCTTGATGTCGCTAACAGCGTGATCCTGCGTGACGAACCGGAACGCAGCGTAGATCGCTTTGCCATACCGGAACAGCTTGCGGCCTTTGCCGAGGCTGCGGGAAGATTTTGTGCGGAGAAGGATTTGGGCTGGCCGCTCTTGCCGGTTCAGCCCGAAAGCCGCGCACGTTTTCTGGCGTTGCGCGAAGCAACTGATCGTTATTTTCGTACCTTTGTTCTGGGGGAAGGCGATAACGATCTTCTCGCGGATTTTCTGGAACGTGCGGCGGATGTGTTTCGCCATACCTACTCATCGCAGGCTCTGGAAACCGCGACAGCGCGATCCGCACTTCGGCTTATGGGCGAGTGTCAGGCGGGAACGGATGGTGGCCGCCTCAAAATATGCGGCAATTGCGGCTGGCTTTTCATGGACCGCAGCCGCAATCGCAGCCGTGTTTGGTGCGATATGCGCGTCTGCGGCAATCGTGCCAAGGCAAGCCGTCATTATTACCGCCATAGGGAGGTGGAAGCATGAGGCCTCTTACCGCATTTGTGCTGGTTTTGGCCCTTGGCTTTTCCGCCACTGGTTGCCAGCGCGAAAAGACGGACGGACCTTTCGAGGTTTCGGGGAGACTGGTGGTTTTTAATTATCGCATCGCACGCGCTAGCTTTCTGGTCACGCTGCGCAAGATCGCGCCGGTTGAGACGGGTGCGACGGTGACGGCCTTCTTCGACAACCCGCAAGGCGGCAAGCCTGTAGAAGTGGTGCGCAAGATGTTTCCGAAGCTCGATACTGTCGCGCTGGAAACGGATGCCCTGCACTGTATCGTCAAGGACAGGCCCTATAATGTGGCGATCCGTATTGTGTCGCTCGATGGAAAGCTGCTGCAAAGCCTGACGACGAGTGTTCGTTCCAGCGAAGACCAATCTGTCCTTCCTGCCGAACCGCTGGTGGTGGGGCCGTTCTATGATCCTAACCCCAAGGTTTTTCATCCTGACGGTAGCACGAATTTCTCACCGGAAAAGGGCTGCCCAACGGCGTCCGGGGGATGAAACCGGGAGTGTAAAAAAGATTTGGCCGTTACGGTGAGGGGGTTACCGTAACGGCCATATCACTACACTCAAAGCGGCAGCCCGGAGAGGGGAATGAGGCTGCCGCTAACATCCGGCATCCAACGGGGGACGGGTCAGAAAACCGGCGACCGACGAACTGTCGATAATCAGGATTTGGCCTTTCAACTGTGGCTATTCAAGGGCACGGAAGATTACAAATCTGTAACAAACGTGTTATCGCGGCGTGATGGGTTCTCTTTCACGTGGACGGTTGTTTCTCCTGACACGGGAGCGGTTTCCTTTATGGTTGCTTTCCTCTAATTCTACCTTATGAAAAAAGGCGATCATCTCTTTCTCGTTGACGGCTCGGGCTATATTTTCCGCGCCTATCATGCCCTGCCACCGCTGACCCGCAAGACGGATGGTCTGCCGGTTGGTGCCGTCTCGGGCTTCTGCAACATGCTGTGGAAGCTCCTGAAGGATGCTCGCAATACGGATGTCGGCGTGGTGCCGACCCATTTCGCGGTTATTTTCGACTATTCGTCGAAGACGTTCCGCAACGAAATCTATCCCGAATACAAGGCCAATCGCACCGCGCCGCCGGAAGATCTCATTCCGCAGTTCGGCCTCATCCGTCAGGCAACGCGCGCGTTCAATCTGCCTTGCATCGAGAAGGAGGGTTTCGAGGCCGACGATCTGATCGCGACCTATGCCCGTGTCGCCGAACAGGCAGGTGGTGACGTCACCATCGTTTCGTCCGACAAGGATCTCATGCAGCTCGTGACGCCAAGCGTGTCGATGTATGACAGCATGAAAGACAAGCAGATTTCGATCCCGGAAGTGATCGAGAAATGGGGCGTTCCGCCGGAAAAAATGATCGACCTGCAATCGCTGACCGGCGACAGCACCGACAATGTTCCCGGCATCCCCGGCATCGGTCCCAAGACGGCGGCGCAATTGCTGGAAGAGTTCGGTGATCTCGACACGCTTCTGGCCCGCGCTTCCGAAATCAAGCAGAACAAGCGTCGCGAAAACATTCTGGCCTTTGCCGACCAGACGAAGATTTCGCGCGAGCTGGTTACGCTCAAGACCGATGTTCCGCTGGATGTCGATCTCGACGGTCTGGTGCTTGAACCGCAGAACGGCCCGAAGCTGATTGGCTTCCTGAAGGCAATGGAGTTCACTTCACTCACTCGCCGGGTGGCCGAGGCAACTGACACTGACGCTTCTGCCGTCGAACCATGCCATGTGGAGACCGACTGGGGCGCGGATGCGCACGGTCCAGATGTCGATGTTCCCGCCAAAACTGATGATGCGGCGACGCAATCCGCCTCGACATCGACCGTCACGGCCTCGGATCAAGGCTATACGCCGAAGGCGCTCGCGGAAAAGCGGGCGGCGGAAGCAACCGCGCAGACCATCGATACGAGTGCGTATACCTGCATTCGCGACATAGCCACACTGAAACTGTGGCTCGCAGAGGCGGTTGAAATCGGGGTTCTGGCCTTCGATACGGAAACGACGTCGCTCGATCCGATGCAGGCGGAACTGGTCGGCTTTTCGCTGGCACTGGCGCCGGGCAAGGCGGCTTACATCCCGCTTCAGCACAAATCCGGTGCTGGTGATCTTCTCGGCGGCGGCATGGTCGAGGGACAAATTCCGCTGGGTGAAGCGCTGGCGGCTTTGAAGGTCGTGCTTGAGGACGCTTCCGTTCTCAAGATCGCGCAGAACATGAAATATGACTGGCTGGTCATGCGCCGCCATGGGATCAATGCGGTGTCGTTCGATGATACGATGCTGATTTCCTATGTGCTGGACGCGGGGACGGGCAGCCATGGCATGGACCCGTTGTCCGAGCGCTGGCTCGGCCATACGCCAATTCCCTACAAGGATGTGGCGGGAAGCGGCAAAAGCGCCGTCAGCTTCGACATGGTCGATCTGGATCGTGCTACGGCTTATGCAGCGGAAGATGCCGACGTGACGTTGCGCCTTTGGCAAGTGCTGAAGCCGCGCCTTGCCGCCGAAGAGCTGATGTCTGTCTATGAACGTCTGGAACGTCCGCTGGTCGATGTTCTGGCGCGCATGGAAGAACGCGGCATTGCCGTTGACCGACAGGTATTGTCGCGCCTTTCCGGCGATCTGGCGCAGGCTGCTGCAGCCTACGAAGACGAGATTTACGAACTGGCAGGTGAGAAGTTCACCATCGGTTCGCCCAAGCAGCTTGGCGACATTCTTTTCGGCAAGATGGGCCTTCCGGGCGCGTCGAAAACCAAGACCGGCCAATGGTCGACCTCTGCACAAGTGCTGGAAGACCTCGCTGCTGAAGGCCATCCGCTGCCGCGCAAGATCGTCGATTGGCGCCAGCTTACCAAGCTCAAATCCACCTATACGGATGCTCTGCCGGGGTTCATTAACCCAGAGACCAAGCGCGTTCATACGTCCTATGCCATGGCGTCCACCTCGACCGGACGTCTCTCGTCATCCGATCCGAACCTGCAAAATATTCCGGTTCGCACAGCCGAAGGCCGCAAGATCAGGACAGCCTTCATCGCCGAACCCGGCAACAAGCTGGTTTCTGCCGATTACAGCCAGATCGAACTGCGTGTCCTGGCGCATGTGGCCGATATCGCGCAATTGAAACAGGCATTTGCCGACGGCATAGACATTCACGCCATGACGGCATCCGAAATGTTCGGCGTGCCGGTCGAAGGCATGCCGTCGGAAGTGCGCCGACGCGCCAAGGCGATCAATTTCGGTATCATCTACGGCATTTCCGCATTCGGTCTGGCGAACCAGTTGTCGATTCCGCGCGAAGAGGCAGGTCAATATATTCGGACCTATTTCGAGCGCTTTCCCGGCATCAAGGACTACATGGAGGCGACCAAGGCTTTCGCGCGCGAGCATGGTTATGTCGAAACGATTTTCGGCCGCCGTGCGCATTATCCAGATATCAGGGCATCCAACCCGCAGGTCCGCGCTTTCAACGAGCGCGCTGCCATCAATGCGCCTATACAGGGTTCTGCGGCCGACATTATCCGCCGCGCCATGATCCGTATGGAAGATGCACTGGCTGCGCAAAACCTTGCCGCGCGCATGTTGTTGCAAGTGCACGACGAACTGATCTTCGAAGTGCCTGATAATGAAGTCGAAAAGACCATTCCGGTCGTTCGTCACATTATGGAAAATGCGGCAATGCCTGCCGTCTCGCTTGCTGTGCCGCTGCATGTCGATGCGCGCGCAGCGCATAACTGGGATGAGGCACACTAGAGCGCATTCCGAAAAGTGTGAAACGGTTTTCGGGCCAAATGCGCGTCAAAAAGGACCAGAGGGGCGGTACGATTCAATCGGATCGAATTACGCTCTGAGGTTTGGCCGGTTGACCTGAGCGGCCCAACCCTATAGGGAAGCATCAATTCTGTTGCTTCGGTGGTCGTCAGGGGAGTCGTGGACAAGTGGGTTCACGACCAATGGGTATACGGCTTGAGAAGCTTTTTTCGTGAAAGTGGTTCATGTCTTTGCCCGAAACCATCGCTCCGGCTCTGTCCGGAGCATTAGCCGCTCGCGGTTATAATACACTCACCGCCGTTCAAAATGCCGTTCTGGCACCCGAAACGCTCAATGCCGATCTTCTCGTTTCCGCACAAACCGGATCGGGCAAGACAGTTGCTTTCGGCCTTGCCATGGCCAACACCCTCCTCGAAGACGAACTACGTTTCGGCGATGCCGGTGCGCCGCTTGCAATGATTATCGCGCCGACGCGCGAACTGGCGCTTCAGGTTCGTCGTGAACTGGAATGGCTCTATGCCGATACAGGTGCGCGCATCGCATCCTGCGTTGGCGGTATGGATATCCGCACCGAGCGTCGTGCGCTGGAACGTGGCGCCCACATCGTTGTCGGTACGCCGGGACGTCTGCGCGACCATATCACCCGCGATGCTCTCGACATGTCGGAACTGCGTGCCGTCGTTCTCGATGAAGCTGACGAAATGCTCGACATGGGCTTTCGCGAGGACCTCGAATTCATCCTCGGCGAAGCGCCGGATGACCGCCGCACGCTGATGTTCTCGGCAACCGTGCCGAAGCCGATTGCCCAGCTTGCCAAGCGCTTCCAGAACGACGCGCTTCGTCTCACCGTCCAGAGCGAAACCAGCCAGCACGCCGACATCGACTATGTTGCCATGCCGGTGCCGCCGCATGAGCGCGACCACGCGATCATCAATACGCTGCTCTATTACGACAGCCAGAACTCGATCATTTTCTGCTCGACCCGCGAAGCGGTGAAGCATATGGCGAGCCGACTTTCCAATCGCGGTTTCGCTGTGGTTGCACTGTCCGGCGAATTGAGCCAGGCGGAACGCAACAACGCGCTTCAGGCAATGCGTGATGGACGCGCCCGCGTCTGCGTGGCAACCGACGTTGCCGCACGCGGTATCGATCTGCCCAATCTCGATCTCGTTATTCACGCCGATCTTCCGAACAATCCAGAAACGATGCTGCACCGTTCGGGTCGTACAGGTCGCGCAGGTCGCAAGGGCACCTGCGTGCTGGTCGTGCCGTTCTCACGTCGCCGCACTGCAGAGCGCCTTCTGCACATGGCAAAGCTCGATGCACAGACGGTTCCGGCACCAAGCATTGCTGCTGTTCAAGCAAAAACCAATGAGCGCATTTTGAATGCGGAAGTCTTCAATCAGCCGGTTGAAGAAGAGTATCAGGATCTCCTGAAGGCGCTGACCGAGCGTTATACGCCGGAACAGATTGCAAGCGCCTTCCTCAACCGCGAAGTTGCGTCCTACCCCGCAGCGGAAGAAGTCTCCGATGCTCCTGTGCATCCGGTTGGTGGCAAGAAGCCCCGGGATCGTTTTGAAAAAGGCGAGCGCTCTGATCGCGGCGACCGCGGCGACCGCTTCGAGCGCGGAGAGCGTCGTGAGCGTGGCGAACCGGGCGAACGTTTTGACCGTAATGCACATTTTGACGGCGTCTGGTTCTCGGTTTCTGCTGGTCGCAAGCATCGCGCCGATCCGAAGTGGCTGCTGCCGCTCATCTGCAAGGCGGGCGATGTTTCCAAGCGCGACGTTGGTTCGATCAAGATTTTCGATAATGAAACCCGCTTTGAAATCACGGCCTCGAAGGCTGATGAGTTCCGCCGTTCGGTCGAAGAACGCGGCACTGGTGAAAAGGGTCTTGTGATCCGCACTGCCGTTGCAGGTGCAGGCGGTGACGCTGCCCCGCGTGAAGGCAAGGGTGGCTTCAAACCACGTGGCGACAAGTTCAAGGAAGGTGGCTTCCGCGACGGCTACAAGAGCGATGGCTATAAAGGCGACCGCTCGAAGGGCGACAAGTGGGACAAGCCGCGTGATTTTTCCCGCGGAGACGACTTCAAGAAAGACGGCTTCAAGAAGGGCGGCAAAAAGCCCGAAGGCGGCGGTTACAGCAAGAAGCGTCGCGGCGAGTAATAATCAGAAACGAAAAAGCAACGGTGTTAGGCGTCAAGCACCGTTGCGTTGGCGTCTCGCATTCTAGCATTTAGGATGATGATCATTTTACGCATGACGGCGACAAGTGCGACCTTTCCGGGCTTTCCTTGCTGCTTGAGACGCGTGAAGAATGCCTTCATGTCGGGATCGAAACGAATGGCAGGCAGCGCTGCGACGTAAAGCGCGTCGCGCAGATGTCTTCTACCACCTGCAATCATGCGCTTGCCGCGCATCAGACCACTATCGCGATTAAGCGGCGCAACGCCAACCAGCTTGGCAATTTGTCCTTTGTCAGTATGCCCCAGTTCCGGCAGGTCGGCCAGGATGAAGCATGCCGTTCGTAGGCCGATCCCCTTGAGCGACATCAAAACCTCGGCCTTCCGGCCCAACTCTGCATCCGCTTTCAGGCAAGCCGTCATTTCATCCACGATAGCCTGACGCTGATCGAGCAGGAAACGCAGGCTTTCCTCGATCCAGACTTTCGTTCGCCCGGTCAACTTCTCCCGGCGATTTTTCTCCTGCACGATCATGTGCGACAATTGTCTGTAACGACTGACAAAATCCGCCAGAGCCCGCTCCTGAGAAGAGCGTTGTGGCAGAATTCTTGTTTCCATGCGCCTTGCATAATCGGCAAGAATGAAGGCGTCGATCCTGTCGGTCTTGGAGAGTTGGCCACAGGCACGTGCAAACTGCCTGATCTGCTTCGCATTGACCTTGGCGACAGGCAATCGCGCGGCCTGCAAGGCGGCAACGACAAGGCGCTCGTAACCGCCGGTCGGTTCGAGAACCAGACGTTCAATATCGTCCACAGTTGCGAGAAAGGCGAGAAAACTGGCAATGCCTGCTGCCGTATTTTGATAGGTCACTGTCTGGCCATCCGGCAGAACGCAGGCATCCAAAGACGATTTTGATATGTCGATGCCGACAAAACGGCTAGTATAAGACATGAGGCTGGTCTCCCTTATACACGAGCGCGAAGCTCCCTCAACGGTGCGACAAGACCTCAAAAGCTGCAAAGGGTTCTGCTTTTTTACGAACGAAAGTTCACGCCCCGATGGGCTCAACCGCTTTGCAGCAGCCATTGCGGTGTTGCATTCACCACAATGACATAGAGGCCGGAACGAAGTTTAACGTTCCGGCCTCAAATGTATAAGCCCCGGATTTCCGGGGCTTTTTTACTGGCAAAACCCCGAGAGGCTATCCGGCCTTTCGGGGCTTTCTTTATCAAACGTCCAGATTGGCAACGCTCAGTGCGTTTTCCTGGATGAATTCGCGACGCGGTTCGACCTCGTCGCCCATGAGGCGCGTGAAGAGTGAATCGGCGTCGGTTGCATCCGTCACCTTGACTTGCAGCAGCGAACGCACATTCGGATCGAGTGTGGTTTCCCAAAGCTGCTCGGCGTTCATTTCGCCCAAGCCTTTATAACGCTGCAGGGTCAGCCCCTTGCGGCCCGTCGCAAAGATCGCATCGAGCAGGCCCATCGGGCCGGAAAGTGTCTCCACCTTGTCCTTGCGGCGCAGCACCGGTGGCTCGGCAAAGACTTCCGACAGGCGTGCAGCCACGCGGTCGATCTGGCGGGCATCGGCAGAACCGAGCAGCGCCATGTCGAGAATGGCAACATCCTTCACGCCGCGCACCATGCGCTCGAAGCGATAGCCACCATCTTCCGTTACATGTGCTTCCCAGCCACGCTCGGTTTCTTCCGAGATCATGTCGAGACGCTTTGCAACAATATCGGCAGAACGCTGTGCGGTTGCATTGTCTTTCGAGGCATCCGGGTTCAGCAGCCCGGCAATGGCCGCCTGTTCCACCACGCGACGATCATAGCGCGTGTGAAGACCGGCCAGAAGCTGACGCATGGTGCGGGCATCTTCCACAACCGAACGCAGGTCCGGCCCGGCGCGAACTTCGCCGCTTGCCATTTCCAGCGTGGCTTCTTCAAGACCTGTCTCGATGAGGAAGTCTTCGAAGGCGGCCTCGTTCTTGATGTATTGCGAGGACTTGCCGCGCGACACCTTATAGAGCGGCGGCTGCGCAATATATATATGGCCGCGCTCGATCAGTTCCGGCATCTGGCGGAAGAAGAAGGTCAGCAGCAATGTACGGATATGCGCGCCATCGACGTCAGCATCGGTCATGATGATGATCTTGTGATAGCGCAGCTTGTCCGGGTTGAAGCCGTGCGTTTCATCCTTGCCGATCGATGTGCCGAGCGCAGTAATGAGCGTGCCGACCTGGTCGGACGAGATCATGCGGTCGAAGCGGACGCGTTCCACATTCAGAATCTTGCCGCGCAGCGGCAGAATGGCCTGGTTCTGGCGCGAACGACCGCTCTTGGCGGAACCACCTGCCGAGTCACCCTCGACGATGAAGATTTCAGACTTGGCCGGATCGCGCTCTTGACAGTCGGCAAGCTTGCCGGGCAAGGACGTCACGCTCAGATTGCTCTTGCGGGTGATGTCACGCGCCTTGCGGGCAGCTTCACGGGCAGCAGCGGCCTGAATGACCTTTTCGACCACGATCTTGCCGCCAGCCGGATGTTCTTCAAGCCATGTGGAAAGTGCTTCGTTGACGAGGCTTTCCACAACCGGGCGAACTTCCGACGAAACCAGCTTGTCCTTGGTTTGCGACGAAAACTTAGGATCGGGAACCTTGACCGAAAGAACGGCGGTCAGGCCTTCGCGGCAGTCATCGCCGGTAAGCTGCACCTTTTCCTTCTTGGTCATGCCCGAAGCATCGGCATAGCCCGTCACCTGACGGGTCAGCGCGCCGCGGAAACCGGCCAGATGCGTGCCGCCGTCGCGCTGCGGGATGTTGTTGGTGAAGCACAGTACCTTCTCGTGGTAGGAATCGTTCCACCACATGGCGACTTCAACCGTCATGCCGTCTTTTTCACTGCGGATATAGATCGGCTCTTCCAGAAGCGATTTTTTGCTCTGGTCGATATATTTCACGAACTCCACAAGCCCGCCATCATAGTGCAACTCATGCTCAACGACATCCGCATGGCGGCGGTCGGTGAGCTTGATGCGTACACCGGAATTGAGGAAGGCGAGTTCGCGCAGGCGGCGTTCCAGCGTGTCGAAATCGAATTCGACCATGCTGAAGGTATCAGGCGAGGGCAGGAAGCTGACTTCTGTACCCGTCTCCGCACCAGCATCACCGGTTACCACGAGCGGAGCATCGGCCACGCCATGGGTAAAGCTCATCTCATGAATCTTGCCGGAGCGGCGGATCTTCAGCTTCAGCCAGATCGACAGCGCGTTCACCACCGATACGCCGACGCCATGCAGGCCACCGGAAACCTTGTAGGAATTCTGGTCGAACTTACCGCCTGCGTGGAGCTGGGTCATGATGACCTCCGCCGCCGAAACGCCTTCTTCCTTATGGATGTCGGTCGGGATGCCGCGACCGTTATCGGTCACGGTGCAGGACCCGTCCGGATTGAGGGCGACCGTGACAAGCGTGGCATGTCCTGCCAGCGCTTCGTCGATCGCATTGTCCACGACCTCGTAGACCATATGATGCAGGCCGGAGCCGTCATCCGTGTCACCGATATACATGCCGGGGCGCTTGCGAACAGCATCCAGACCTTTCAGAACACGAATGGAATCCGCGCCATATTCGGCGGGGGCTTCGGAATTCATCTCGGGCATCTCGCTCATGAAAATCTTTCGAAAAACGCGCTGCGAATGCAGCTTCAAAGATATGTCGAATCACGCGACAAACATGGCTTTAATATAGGTGCTAAAGGCTTTTTTTCCAAATTCTGGCGGTAAATTTACCGGGGATTCCGGCAGTTGGTTCATATGTGAACAGTAGCGGTGCCACTTGGCTTCTGGAACCGCCACAATTGACGCTTATATCCGGTTTGACGGGGGCGTTCTCGACCTGTTTTATGACGAAAGGAACGCTTGATGGAAATTGCGAACGTCATGAACGAAAGACCAAGGCCATTCGTGCCGCCCGCACCGCGTCCGCGCGAAAAACCGGTAGGGCGTTTCGAGATGATGCGGGTCGTCTACAAGAACCCGCTCGAGCTTTGGGGCGAGCCTTCCTATAACGAGCGGTGGATTTCCGTCAGCTGGTTCGGCATGAAAACCATCATCGCCAACGATCCGGGGCTGATCCGCCATGTGCTGGTCGACAATGCCGCCAATTATCCCATGTCCGCCATTCGCCAGCGCGTGCTGCGCCCCCTGTTGCGTGATGGTCTGCTGACGGCGGAAGGCCAGGTATGGAAGCGGTCGCGAAAAGCCATGGCGCCGGTTTTTACCCCGCGCCATATCGGCGGTTTTGCTGAAACCATGCGCGACCGGTCGCTCCAGTTCGTCGAGCGATACAAGACCCCCGGCACGATCACCGATGTCGCCCATGACATGACGCTCCTGACCTATGATATTCTGGCCGAGACGCTATTCTCGGGAGAGATTGCAGGCGATCCAAACGATTTCGCACATCAGATCGACAAGCTGTTCGAGACCATGGGACGGGTCGATCCGTTCGACCTTCTGGGACTGCCCGACTGGCTGCCGCGCCTCACGCGGTTGCGTGGACAGCAATCGCTGGGTTTCTTCCGCGAACTGGTCTCAAACACCATCGCGTTGCGTAAAACGCGCATGGACAGGCAAGAAGATGTGCCGAGCGACTTCCTCACTTTGCTTCTGCGCGCCGAAGGACTGGACGGACTGAGCCGCTCCGAAATCGAAGACAACATCATCACCTTCATTGGTGCCGGTCACGAGACGACCGCCCGCGCACTCGGCTGGACGCTTTATCTGCTCGCGAAGGCACCGCGTGAACGTGAATTTATCGAATTGGAAATCGATGGTTTTTTTGCAAAAGGTGGACGTGATCTGCCGCCGGAGGAATGGCTGGCCTCGCTGCCTTTCACGCGTGCCGCCTTTGAGGAGGCGATGCGGCTTTATCCGCCTGCACCATCGATCAATCGTGAGGCGGCAACCGATGATGCATATGACGATCTGACAATCCCGAAGGGCGCGACCGTGTTGGTCATGCCGTGGGTCATTCATCGCCATAGGCTCTACTGGGACCAGCCGGACGCTTTCATGCCTGAACGTTTCTGGCCAGAAAACCGCGACAGGCTGGATCGCTTTCAGTATCTACCCTTCGGCGCAGGCCCGCGCGTCTGCATCGGCGCGAGTTTTGCCTTGCAGGAGGCTGTGATTGCGCTTGCCATCCTGCTCGACGGACGCCGCTTCGAGGTGCTGGACACAACTAAGCCGTGGCCAGTGCAAAAGCTCACGACCCAGCCTCAGGGCGGTCTGCCGATGAAGGTTTTGAAGCGCTGATTAGCGCTTCAACCGGTCAGCATGCCATTTCAAGTGGTCGTCCATGACGGTCGAGATGAAGAAATAGGAATGGTCATAGCCTTCACGCATATTGAGCGTGAGGGGAATGCCTGCCTTTTTGCATGCCTGTTCCAGAAGCCACGGACGCAAGCCTTCATCGAGAAAGCCATCCGCGGTGCCTTGATCAACCAGAAACTCTGGGAACCGATAGCCGTCTTCGATCAAAAGCGTGGCATCATAGGCGCGCCAGGCCCGTTCTTCCGGTCCGAGATATTTTTCCAGCGCCGGTCTGGACCAGCCTGCCGTTGAAGGCTGGACGATGGGTGCAAATGCAGATGCTGATTTGAAACGGTCCGGGTTTTTCAGCGCAATGGTTAGCGCGCCATGACCGCCCATGGAATGGCCAGTGATTGCCTGCCGCGCCATATC
The DNA here is from genome assembly GCF_022488005.1 of Ochrobactrum sp. A-1. Classification (NCBI taxonomy): domain Bacteria; kingdom Pseudomonadati; phylum Pseudomonadota; class Alphaproteobacteria; order Hyphomicrobiales; family Brucellaceae; genus Ochrobactrum; species Ochrobactrum sp. A-1. The sequence goes on along the minus strand of NZ_JAKVQC010000003.1, from coordinate 1,556,472 downwards.
GAGCGGAAATTTGCGCGCCACCAGATCGGTCAGCTCTTCGGTTATGTAGCTGTACATCTGGTAGTTCGTGGCGAAAGGTTCTTGCGTGGCGTCGACATAAAAACCGGCACCCTTGCCGAATTGCCAGTTGTCGGGCTCATCCGGAATGTCATCACCGCGCGGGCTCGTATCGGGGCAAATAACGGCAATTCCTAATTTGGAAGCCATTTGCCGATATTCGCCCTTGTCCATCATATTCTGATGTGTGCAGGTGAGGCCCGAGAGATACCAAAGCACCGGCACCGGTCCGGTTGCGGCCTGCGGTGGCAGGAAGACGGCAAAGGTCATGTCGCACTGGTTCGTCTCGCTTTTGTGGCGATAGACACCTTGCGTTCCATCAAAGCACTTGGCGGTCGAAATGGTTTCCATGAAAGAACCTCGGTTTTGTTCAGCTTCCGAGCGCCACCGCAACATTGACGGAAGCGGCGACCAGCACGGTGTTGAAGAAGAAGGAGACGATGCTGTGCAGCAGCGTGACCCTGCGCATGGCAGGCGTCGTCACGCTCGTGTCGGACGTTTGTGCCGTCATGCCGATGACATAGGCGAAATAGGCAAAATCCCACCCTGAGGGTTCAGTGGTTCCGGGGAATTCAAAGCCGCCACGATAACGGCTGGCATGGCTGGTATCGTCGCCAGCCGGTTCACCCGGCTGCCAATAGACATGCGCGTAGTGGATCGCCGTCATCATATGGATGGTGAACCAGCCGAGTAGCACAGACGCGAGTGTCATGACCAGCGAGAATGTATCGGCCTTTGTCTCGCTGTTGATGAGAATAAACAGAGAGACGATTGCGACGAGAACTGTTGCAAATGTCACCAGAAAGATGATCCAGACGGGTTCGTCAGCGCTTGCGGCGTGCTTTTTCAAAAAGCTGGCCGTGAGTTTCGGCAGGGCAGAGGCAGACAGCCCCAGATAGAGCACGAAGAAGCAGTTAGCGCCGATGACTGGCGCAAGCGGGCTTCTAAGAAGCCAGGCAATGATGAATGCTGTCACGCCGCCGAGAGCGCCAAGATAGAACGACATATGGCGGCGCAGCAGAAACATCAGGCAACCGTTTCCCTTGGTTCCAATCGCATATCGACGTGTGGAATGCCGTCTTCGAGATATTCGTCGGAAATCGCTACGAAGCCGAACGAGCCATAGAATTTCTGCAAATGGCTCTGGCCTCCAAGCTCAATCGCGATGCCTGGAAAGCGGGCATGAGCAAAATCGACGGCCTCTTTCATCAGGCGCTGACCGAGCTTGTAGCCGCGATAATCCGGCGCTACGACGACGCGTCCGATCTTCACCGGCTTTCCATCCTGTTCCGGCGGTAGAACTCGCAGGCTGGCTGCAAGTTCCTCACCGTCGAGAATGCGCAAATGAAACGCCTCGGCGTCCTTGCCGTCGAGTTCCGGATAGGGACATTTCTGTTCGACCACAAAGACATCCACGCGCAGTTTCAGCATCGCATAAAGTGCGCGCGGGGTCAGATTGTCGATTTCGTCCCATTGGGAAACGAGAAACTTGTCACTCATCAGTAGACAATCACCGAACGGATGGACTTGCCTTCATGCATGAGATCGAAGGCAGTGTTGATTTCATCGAGCGGCATGGTGTGGGTGATGAGATCATCGATATTGATCTTGCCCTCCATATACCAGTCGACGATCTTCGGCACGTCGGTGCGCCCGCGCGCGCCGCCGAATGCAGTGCCTTTCCAGACGCGTCCAGTGACCAGTTGGAACGGGCGGGTGGCGATTTCCTTGCCCGCTTCCGCCACGCCGATGATGATCGATTCACCCCAACCGCGATGGCAGCATTCCAGCGCCTGACGCATGACATCGGTATTGCCCGTGGCGTCGAAGGAATAGTCCGCGCCGCCGTCGGTCAGATCCTGAATGGCCTGCACCACCTTGTCATTGCCGATCTCGCGCGGATTGATGAAGTCGGTCATGCCGAATTTCTTCGCCATCTCGACCTTGGACGGATTGATGTCCACGCCGATGATCTTGTCAGCACCGACCATACGGGCGCCCTGAATGACATTGAGGCCGATGCCGCCGAGGCCGAACACAACGACATTGGAACCCGGACGAACTTTTGCCGTGTAGATCACTGCACCGATGCCGGTCGTCACGCCACAGCCGATATAGCAGATCTTGTCGAAAGGCGCGTCTTCACGCACCTTGGCGACGGCAATTTCCGGCAGAACGGTGAAGTTCGAGAAGGTCGAGCAGCCCATATAGTGGAACACTTCGCCGCCATCGCAGGAAAAGCGCGTCGTCTTGTCCGGCATCAGGCCCTGGCCTTGCGTCGCGCGGATCGAGGTACAAAGGTTAGAGCGCTGCGAAAGGCAGGTTTTGCACTGGCGGCATTCCGGCGTGTAGAGCGGAATGACATGGTCGCCAGGCTTGACCGAGGTCACGCCAGCGCCCACTTCGCGCACGATACCCGCGCCTTCGTGGCCGAGGATGGCCGGAAACTTGCCTTCGGAATCGAGGCCTGAAAGGGTGTAGGCATCTGTATGGCAAACGCCCGTCGCCATGATTTCGACCAGCACTTCGCCAGCCCGTGGGCCGCCAATCTCGACTGTTTCGATGGTGAGCGGCTTTTTTGCCTCCCACGCAACGGCTGCGCGTGATTTCATGACGATGTTTCTCCCTTTCAGTCTATCTTGGAGCAACGCACTCATTTGAGGTAGGTGCGTAGAATCCGCATGATTTCGTCGATTTGTGTATCGGGATCAGCTTTGGTTTCCTGCCCAAATGTCTCGCGGAAATGACTTTCCAGTACTTCCGCCATCAACCCGTTGGCAGCCCCCCGCAGTGCCGCGATCTGCTGCAACAACGCTGCGCATTCCGTGCCAGCCTCCACCGCGCGCTCCAGTGCTTCGGCCTGTCCGCGAATGCGGCGCAGGCGCGTCAAGGCGCGCTTCTTGTCTTCCGGTGAATGCGGCATGGATTCTCCCGATCTCAGCGAAATCTATATACTCTAGGGGAGTATGTCAATTGTCGGTCGCCAACCGCAAGTGCAAGAGTGGATAGGGTCGTCCCTGGTCGTCTGTCTCTGAGCGTCCGGTTTCGACAAATCCCATATGTCGGTAAAAGCCGACACCCTGCAGGTTCTGCTCGTTCACATCGACTGTCAGCGGACTGCCGAGAGTTATTGCATACGCTATCATCTGTTTGCCGATGCCTTTGCCGCGCTGGTTGGGTGCGATGAACAGGCTGTCGATATGACGCTCGCTCATACCCATGAAGCCGACCGGCTTGCCAGCGTCTTCAATCAGCCAGACTTCCACATTCGGCAGATATTGCTCGGCCACCAGCTTTTCGATTTCCAGAAAATCATCGCGGCTCAGGAAATCATGCGTGGCGAGAACGCTGGCGCGCCAGATTTCGACAAGTGCAGGCGTATCGGCCTTGCTTGATTTTCGAATATGGATCATGTGCGTTCCCTGTGTGATAAGCACGAAAGCGGAAGCCTTATCTGACGGAAATTATTTTGACGAGCCTGCCCGATCTTCCTGTGACACGAATTCTGCCTGAGCTTGACGAGGCATTGGCGCATCATGCGAGTGCGGTTCTTGTTGCGCCGCCCGGTGCGGGCAAGACGACACTGGTGCCTATTCATATGCTGAACGCGGATTGGCGCAAGGATGGCATGATCGTGCTGCTTGAACCGCGTCGTCTGGCGGCACGCGCAGCCGCTCGCCGCATGGCGCAGCTTCTGGGTGAGGAGCCGGGTGAAACGGTCGGCTACCGGATGCGCCTTGAAAGCAAGGTATCGGGGAAAACGAAAATCCTTGTCGTCACCGAGGGCGTCTTTGCGCGCATGATTCTGGACGATCCAGACCTCAAGGGTGTCGCCGCAGTCTTGTTTGACGAGTTCCACGAACGCAGTCTCGATGCCGATTTCGGACTGGCGCTGGCGCTCGATGTGCAGGCGGCACTGCGTGACGACCTCAAGATACTCGTGATGTCTGCGACGCTCGATGGCGCTCGCGTTGCTTCGCTTCTCGGCGATGTGCCGGTGATTGAAAGTGAGGGGCGCGCTTATCCCATCGATATCCGCTATCGCGACCGCAAGGCAGATGAACGGATCGAAGACGTGATGGTGCGTGCTATTCGTGATGCATTGGCCGACGAGACCGGCAGCATTCTGGCTTTTCTGCCGGGGCAGGGCGAGATTGAGCGCACGGCAGGCATTCTGGAAAAGTTCCTCCCTGCCAATATCATTCTGGCCCCGCTTTATGGGGCGATGGAAGGCCGTGATCAGGATGCGGCAATCAAGCCTGCACCGGTGGGCTATCGCAAGGTGGTGCTGGCGACCTCGATTGCCGAAACCTCCATCACGATTGATGGCGTGCGTGTGGTGATAGACAGCGGGCTTGCGCGCCTGCCGAAATACGAACCTGCCACTGGCCTGACACGGCTGGAAACAGTGCGCACCTCACGAGCGAGCGCCGATCAGCGTGCGGGTCGCGCGGGGCGTACGGAGCCTGGTGTTGCGATCCGGCTCTGGCATCAGGGTCAAACGGCGTCGCTTCCCGCTTTTTCTCCACCGGAAATTCTGGAAGCTGACCTGTCCGGGCTTGTGCTCGATGCGGCTGCGTGGGGTGTGACTGATCCGGCAACGCTCAGTTTTCTCGATGTTCCGCCCAAGCCCGCGCTGAAGGAAGCAAAGGCCCTTCTGCTGCGGCTTGGCGCTCTGGATGAGACAGGACGATTGACGCCTGATGGTGATGCGATGCGTTCTTTGGCTCTGCCCGCACGTCTGGCGCATATGGTGGCAGAAGCTGGCAAACGCGGTGAAGCGCAGAAGGCGGCCGAACTCGCGGTGTTGCTGACCGAGCGCGGTCTTGGCGGCAATGAAACTGACCTCGACACACGCATGTCGCGGTTCCGCAATGACCGCTCGGATCGTGCACAGCGCGCAAAAGGGCTGGCAAGGCGACTTGCAGCAAATGTCCCGAACAAGGGTGAAGCGGCAGGCTCAAGCGTTGGCCGTATGCTTATCGACGCTTATCCTGACCGCATAGCGAAGGCACGCGGCCAGACGGGGCAATTCCTGCTTGCCAATGGGCGTGGCGGCGAAGTCGACCCCGCTATCAGCCTCAGCCGGGCGGCATGGCTGGTGGTTGCCGATATGTCAGGCAAAGCCGGGCGGGCCCGCATTCTTTCTGCTGCGGAAGTTTCAGAAGCCGAAATCCGCGCTACCCTTGGCAATAGGATCGAAAGCGGCAGACAGGTTATCTATGATCCGGAAAAGAATGCCTTGCGGGCTCGTGAAGCTGTGCGTATTGGTGCAATAGCTCTCTCCGAAAAGCCGCTCGCCGCTCCTTCGGGGAGTGCTGCCGACGCAGGCGTGATTGCCGCGGTGCGTGAAAATGGCCTCGATATTCTGCCGTGGGGCAAAGAAGCCGATATTCTGCGCCGACGCCTCGGCTGGCTGCATCGAGGCCTCGGCGATCCGTGGCCTGCAATGGACGATGACTATCTTGTCGAAAGGCTGGACGACTGGCTGCTGCCTTTCCTGACGGGTGAAGCCCAACTTGACCGCATTCCGGGACACGTATTGAAGAACGGTCTGATGAGCCTCGTACCCTTCGATCTCCAGCGCAGTGTCGACCAACTTGCGCCGACGCATTTCGAAGTGCCCACCGGCTCGAATATTCCAATCCGCTATGATACCGAAGAGCCGGTGATTGCAGTCCGCGTGCAGGAACTGTTCGGCCTTGGCGTGCATCCGGCCATCGCCAATGGCAAGGTGCCGCTCTTGCTGGAGCTTCTCTCTCCGGCTCACCGCCCGATCCAGATTACCCGCGATCTTCCCGGCTTCTGGAAGGGATCATGGGCGGATGTGCGTTCCGACATGCGTGGACGCTATCCGAAGCATGTTTGGCCGGAAGATCCGGCCAATGCCGAAGCGACCCGTCGAGCCAAGCCGCGCGGAACCTGAGATATTTGGTTCTGACCGCCTGCAAATGGCACTCTTCTGCGCTTCCGGTGCTCATGTACCCAAAAGTACATTCCGCTCCCGTTCTCAAAGCGCACCATTTTGGGCTCGTCATTACCAAAATCTCAATAGGTCTCACCACATTTCCCTGCGACCGGATAACGCAGTTTCGCTTGCTTTCTGGTTCGGGCTTGCCTCATAAGAGGCCCTGACGAGGGACCTCATGCACGCAGAATTCGAGAATCGCGCTTCCAATCTTTCGCGCCGTCCGCGCCTGACCACGTTGATACGTGTGCGCTGGCTGGCCATAGCTGGGCAGACGGCCGCAGTCATGTTCGTGGCGCTCTATCTGCAGTTTCCTTTTGCTGTTGGCATCTGTTTTGCGCTGATCGCCTGTTCGGCATGGCTCAATCTTTATCTGGCCTTCCGTTTTCCGACCAACCATCGGCTCAATCCGGCAGCGGCAAGCCTGGTTCTGGCGTTCGACGTTCTGCAGCTGGCAGGGCTTCTCTATCTTACCGGCGGGCTGCAGAACCCTTTCATTATTTTGATGATCGTGCCCGTCATCATCTCGGCGACGTCGCTTTCCGCCCGTCATACGTTGGTGCTCGCCCTGCTGGTCGTGGCCTGTACTTCGGTGCTCACTATCAGGCATGAGCCGCTGCCATGGTATCCAGGTGAAACGTTGGACCTGCCATTCCTGTTCGTGATTGGTATCTGGTGCGCCATTATTTCGGCACTCGGATTCACTGGTGTTTATGCCTATCGCATCGCCGAAGAAGCGCGCCAGCTGGGCGATGCATTGAGCGCTGCCGAACTCATTCTCCAGCGTGAACAACATTTGTCGGCGCTGGATGGGCTGGCTGCGGCTGCTGCCCACGAACTGGGCACGCCACTGGCAACGATTGCACTGGTGGTGAAGGAAATGCAGCGCGCCCGTACCACAGATCCGGGCCTTGCCGAGGACATTGCCTTGCTCCATTCCCAAACCCAGCGTTGCCGGGAAATCCTTCAGCGACTGACCAGCCTGTCCTCCGAAGGCGAGGAACATATGTCGCGCCTGCCACTCTCTTCGCTCATCGAAGAGGTGATCGCTCCGCATCGCAACTTCGGTATTACGATCGACGTGCAAAAGACGGAAGGCCCGAAACCGGAGCCTGTCACCCGACGCAATCCCGGCCTGCTGTATGGCCTCGGCAATCTGGTGGAAAATGCCGTCGATTTCGCACGTGGTACGGTCAACGTTACCTGGGGTTGGACGGACGGCAATGTGAGTGTGACCATTCAGGACGACGGCGAAGGATTCAAGCCGGAAATTCTCGACCGTATCGGCGAGCCTTATATGACGAGCCGCGACAACACGCGGAACGGCGGTGGCCTTGGCCTCGGCCTGTTCATCGCAAAAACCCTGCTGGAACGCTCGGGCGCGCATATCACCTTCCGCAATCGCAACAATCCGGGGCAGGGTGCAGAGGTAAAAGTGGTTTGGCCGCGTTCCGCATTCATATCCGGCTGAAGAAGGATGCCATATGACGATACCGCTTGAGATCCAAAGAGCGACAGAGGAATTCGACAAGTTTCTCCATATGGCTCGGGACGAGGCAGGGCTCGCCACGCGCAATCAGGCCTATACGATGGTAGAGGCTGTGCTGCTCACCTTTCGTCACCGGTTGGACGTCGATCAAGCGATTCGCTTTGCCACGATATTGCCGCCGGTTCTTCGCGCTATTTTTGTAGCGAACTGGGATATTTACGAGGCGAAACGGCCATTCGACAGCCGACAAGCCATGACCCGCGAAGTGCAGTCTTTGCGCAAAGATCACAATTTTGCACCGGATTCAGCCATTTACGACGTTGCCAAGGCGCTGCGTGCGCATATCGATCACGTGGAGCTGGATGACTTTCTGGCTGGGGTATCCGACGAGGCGCGGGAATACTGGTCCGTCTGAAGCCTGTTGCGGCAAATACACGATTTTCCTATCAAATCCTCGTGTCCACATTTCAAAATATTCTGAAAATACAAAGGTTTGCACTAATCTTGCGAATGGGTGAATGCTGAAATTGCTTCAACAATTCAATGGCTATTTGACTTTTTGACGCAGGGGTATCAATAAGGAAAGAAAAATACAGGCAGGAAGCACCCGATGGACGACTTGAAGCAGGAAGACACCGAAGCCATAGGCAACGATCCGACCCTCCTTCTGGTTGATGACGACAAGCCCTTCTTGCAGCGCCTTGCCCGCGCCATGGAGAGCCGGGGTTTTCAGGTGACGACTGCGGAATCGGTTGAGGAAGGCATCGCCGCCGCCAAGGCTGCAGCCCCGGCCTATGCGGTCGTTGATATGCGGCTCGGCGACGGCAACGGTCTCGATATTATTGAAGCTATTCGTTCGCGTCGTGCCGATACGCGCGCCATCGTTCTTACCGGGTACGGCAATATCGCTACCGCTGTGAATGCCGTTAAGCTCGGTGCCATCGACTATCTGTCGAAGCCTGCCGATGCGGATGAGGTCTTTGCCGCATTGACCCGCCGTCCCGGTGAAAAGGTTGCACCGCCGGAAAACCCCATGTCGGCCGACCGGGTGCGCTGGGAACATATCCAGCGTGTCTATGAAATGTGCGAGCGCAATGTCTCCGAGACCGCACGTCGTCTCAACATGCATCGCCGTACATTGCAGCGCATTCTGGCGAAGCGCGCGCCCCGTTAAGTTTTATGCGCATCTTCTTCCAAAAACCGCTTCGTACTTTTCGGGATGCGCACTAATCAATCTATTTCGGTCTCGGGGACATCGAGACCGGCGAGTTCGGCGATTGTCAGGCGGACGGCGCCCGCCCGCGCAAAGCGCAACATCAGCGCCTTTCGTGTTGCGCCCGGTAATTTATGTTCCGGTGCATCGCGCAGAATTTCTGCTCCATATCCATCAGAGAGAATGAAGCCGCATTCTTGCGGAAATATTTCGCGCGGCACCGCCGGGTGGGTTGCGAAGAACAGTCGATCACAATAAGCGCGATATTCGGGCCATTTACGATCCGCCTTCCAGTCCTCGATCGAGGATTTGATTTCCACGATCCAGATTTCGCCCTTGCGAGTGACCGCGATCAGGTCGGCGCGCCTGCCAGATACCAGCGGTAGTTCGGGCAATGTTGCAAGCCCCATTTCCAGAAAAAGACGCTGTACGCCACGCCGCACCAGCATGGCGTTCTCCGACTGTCGACCGTCGGAAAGAGGGTGGGTCTGGTTGGGAATCACGATTGGCATAGGTGTAGTTTGTGCGCGGATTGAGATCGAAACAATCCGAAAACTGGGGCGCTCGGCGCGAAAACTGCGGTAACATGGTAAAACATGGCCAAAAAATGTCTTATTCAAGGAATTTTCAATTTACGGTTAACGCCTGGTTAACAATACTACCGCATCTTCGACAAGAATGAGCGATTCGCTTCAATCTCCGGCCCATCGTGGTCCCATTGACGGAATGAACCAATCTGGGGGAATGCATGAATTCTCGCGTCCTTAAACTGACGACGGCTCTTTTTCTGGTAGGTGCATTGGCAGGCTGCTCGACCGTAGGCGGCACTTTCTATACTGCCTCCTATTCTTCGGTCAGTGACGCTGGCTATGTCGTCCCGGCCATTCCGAGCGAAAAGATCCAGGCGCAATATCGCCGCCAGATCGTCAAATATCCGACGGATGAAAAGCCAGGCACTATCATCGTCGATACGCGGGAAAAGTTCCTTTATCTCATCATGCCAGAAGGCAAGGCCATGCGTTACGGCATTGGTGTCGGCCGTGAAGGTTTCGAATGGTCCGGTACGGCGCGCGTTGCCATGAAGCGGGAATGGCCGACCTGGACGCCACCTTCCGCCATGATCAAGCGCCAGCCGGAACTGGCGAAATACCGTAACGGCATGGACCCAGGCCTGCGCAATCCGCTCGGTGCACGGGCTCTGTACCTCTACAACAAGGGCGGTGACACGGGCTATCGTTTGCACGGCACGCCGGAATGGTGGTCCATCGGCAAGGCCATGTCTTCCGGCTGCATCCGCCTCATGAATCAGGACATCATGGATCTTTACGACCGCACGGAACAGGGTGCCAAGGTCATCGTGAAGCAGTAAGTCCAGATGATGACAGATATGAAAAAGGCCGCTTCAAGCGGCCTTTTTCTTTACAAGTCTCAATAAGATCAGATCTGTTCGACCTGCTGCACTTCCGGCACGAAATGGCGCAGGAGGTTCTGAATTCCGTGCTTCAGCGTTGCCGTCGATGACGGGCAACCAGAGCATGCACCCTTCATGTTCAGGAATACGGTACCGTTTTCGAAACCACGGAACGTGATATCACCGCCGTCCTGTGCAACTGCCGGGCGAACGCGGGTCTCGATCAGTTCCTTGATGATCTCGACGGTTTCGGCATCGGCGTCATCGAAAAATTCTTCTTCGCCATGAGCGGCGGCAGCGTCTGCGTTGCTGTTGCCAGCCATTGCAGGTGCGCCCGACATGAAATGTTCCATGATCGTGCCAAGAATGGCGGGCTTCAGATGCTGCCATTCACCATCGTCCTTGGTGACAGTAATAAAATCGTAGCCGAAGAAAACACCGGTCACGCCCGGAACTGAAAAAAGCTTGGCTGCGAGCGGTGATGTGTTGCCTGCGGTAGACGGGTCGCGAAAATCAGCGGTGCCCTCCGGCATAACCACCTTGCCGGGAAGAAACTTCAGGGTCGCCGGGTTGGGCGTGGTTTCAGTCTGGATGAACATGCCAGTTGTCCCGCTTTCAGATTTTGGAACGATTTTCGTAAGCGCAGATCCATATGGAAGCAAGTCCTGTCCCGATCTCGCGCGTATCAGTTATCATCAATATAGGGTGATTAGGTCACCGCATCAATGTCATCGTCGCTCATACCTGCCGGAATGACGGTAACCGGGATCGGGAACTGGGAGCGGCTGGCAAGCGATTGCACGAGAGGACCGGGACCTTCCTTGCCGGAGCCAGCAGCCAGAACCAGAATGGCGATATCCTGATCTTCCTCGATGAGACACATGAGCTCTTCGGCGGTTTCGCCCTCACGGATGCTGATTTCCGGCTCTATACCTTGGTCCGCACGCACGGTTGCGGCGAATTTCTCCAGCGCTGCGCGAGCACGATCCTGCGCTTCGGAACGCATGATTTCGCCGACGCCCAGAATTTGCTGGAAATCAGAGTCATCAATCACGAAAAGCAGGATGAGAGAGCCGCCCGTATTTTTTGCACGGCGCGCGGCATAGGCGACGGCGCGCCCGCATTCGGGCGTCTCATCGATGACGGCAAGAAACTTGCGGCGGTGACCGGCTTCCCGGCTAAGTCGTTTTGATACCATGGCCGCAATTTGCCATCGGGATTAACCGTCTGCAAGCTGACATTTAGAGTGCATCCCGAAAAGTGCGAAACGGTTTTCGGACAAGATGCACGTCAAAAAATGTGACGCGCCGATCTGATTCAATCAGATCGAAACGTGCTCTCCTAGGTGGTTGACGATCGGATGACGATTCTCAAATGAAGCGGGGCGGCAGCAGAAGTGCCGCCGCCCCTTCAATAATTGAGAAGTTTAGTTCTGCAGCCAGCCGACGATGTCGCGAACATGACGCATGGTCTGTTCGGCAATCACGCCAGCCCGCTCACCACCGTCGCGCAGAACGCTGTCGATGTAAGCCGGATCAGCGACCAGACGGCGCATCTCATGGGTGATCGGCGAAAGCTTCGCTACGGCCAGATCTGCAAGCGATGCCTTGAATTCGGAGAACTGGCGTCCGCCGAATTCGTTGAGCACGTCTTCCTTCGATTGAGAGGAAAGCGCTGCATAGATGCCAACCAGATTATCGGCTTCCGGACGACCGGCGAGACCGTCGAGATCGGTGGGCAGGCCGTCCGAGTCGGTTTTTGCCTTGCGGATTTTCTTGGTGATGGTCTCTTCGTCGTCGATCAGGTTGATGCGCGACAGATCGGACGGATCGGACTTCGACATCTTCTTGGTGCCGTCGCGCAGTGACATGATGCGCATCGCAGGACCGGAAATCATCGGTTCCGTCATCGGGAAGAAGCCGGAAACCTGCTCGTCACCCACCTGCATATCCACACCCACACCGAGCGAAGCGATACGGTCGGAATAGTCATTGTTGAATTTCTGCGCGATATCGCGGGTCAATTCCAGATGCTGCTTCTGGTCCTCGCCAACGGGGACAGCAGTGGCGCGGTAAAGCAGAATGTCGGCGGCCATCAGGCTTGGATAGGCGAACAGGCCGAGCGAAGCATTTTCGCGGTCCTTGCCTGCCTTGTCCTTGAACTGGGTCATACGGCTCATCCAGCCGATACGTGCAATGCAGTTGAACACCCATGCCAGCTCCGCGTGCTGCATGACGCGGCTCTGGTTGAAGACGATGCTCCTCTTCGGGTCGATGCCAGCAGCAAGGAAAGCTGCGGTGACTTCACGGGTCGATTGCATAAGCTCAGCCGGATCGGGCGAAATGGTCAGCGCGTGCATGTCCACGACGCAATAGATGCATTCCTGCGTCTCCTGAACCTCGACCCACCGCTTGATCGCCCCCAGATAGTTGCCGAGGTGAAGATTTCCGGTCGGTTGGACGCCGGAGAAAACAAGCGGTTTGAACGTGCTCATGGCTTTATCCTGAATGAGCATTTCCAGCGAAAGTGGATACCGGTTTCGCGTTCGGAAATGCGTGACGAAAATTGCCCCGCCGGTGGAGAGCGGGGATTTTGAATGCTGGTCTTTTCGCAGAGACGCAGCCGCCTTTCAAGCGTGAATTATTGCTCGCTTTCAGGGGCTTTCTTTGCTGCACCGCGCTTGATGTTGCGGCGGATCATTCCCGTATTGGCGCCGCCAAGACCGAAGGCAAAGCCAAAATAGACCACCATTGCCGCAACGACGATCGCGGTAACGGTTCCCGCCCGCACAACAAGCGGCGCTGCGGAGGAAAGCTCATACGCAAAATAGCCGATGGCGTAATGAATACCGAATGCCATGATCGCGGCAGCGACGAGGAGGCGCGGAATACGGGTAAGCAGCGGAATATCCCGTCCCCAATGGCCGCGTTTTACCAGCATGGCGAACAGCAGGACAGCGTTGACCCAGCCCGCGATGATTTCCGCCGTGGCGATACCGGTCGGACCGAAATGCGGGAAAAGCGTGATGGCAAGCGAGACGTTCACCGCCACCGAAATGGCGGCGAAGATCATCGGCGTGCGTGTATCCTCGCGGGCGAAGAAACCGGGAATGAACGCCTTGATCAATACGAAAGCGGGCAGACCAAGGCCATAGATCGCCAGAATATTGGAAACGACGAGCGTGGAATCCGGGCTGAACTTGCCACGTTCGAACAGAAGTCGGACGATGGGTTCCGACATGACCAGAAGAGCTGCAGCGGCTGGCAGCGTCAGAAACAATGTGAACTCGACCGAGCGGTTTTGAAGGTTCGACGCTTCCTTCATGTGGCCGCCGCGCAACGCGCGAGACAGTTCCGGCAGAAGCACGGTCGCGACCGCGATGCCGACGACACCGAGCGGTAGCTGATAGATGCGGTCCGCATAGACGAGCGATGACACCGCACCTTCCATGCCCGACGCGATATTGGTGTTGATGAGAAGGTTGATCTGCGTGATGCCGCCGGTGATGGCGGCAGGCAGCGCCAGCACCAGCAGCCGTTTGACATTGGCTGTCAGGCGAGGACGGCGGAAGCCGATCTTGATGCCAGCATTGCGCACGGCGAGCCAGACGATGGCAAGCTGCACCAGACCTGCTGCCATAACACCCCAGGAAAGGCCATAGCCGACTGAAAGCGCGTCATAGCCCCGCCACCATGCGAAAGCCAGCACCCCGATCAGAATGATGTTGAGGAACACCGGCGCAATGGCTGCCGCGAAATAGCGGTGCAGTGAATTGAGCATCCCCCCCATCATCGCGGCCAGCGACATACAGGCGAGATAGGGGAACATGATGACGGCGAGACGCACTGTATTGTCGAATTTCACCGGATCGTCAGTGAAGCCCGGTGCGATCACCGTCCGCACGATGAATGGCATCGAAAGTTCCATCACGATGGTCAGGAACAGAAGCACGGTGAAGAGAACGCCGAAGACTTCTTCGGAAAAACGGCGCGCGCCGTCCATGCCGTTTTTTTCGATTTCCTTGGCAAAAAGCGGCACGAAGGCTGAATTGAACGCGCCTTCGGCAAAGAGCCTGCGAAAGGTGTTCGGGAAACGGAAAGCGGCATTGAAGGCATCGGCCACCGGGCCGGTGCCAAGTGCTGCCGCCATGAACATCTCGCGCGTGAAGCCGAAAATGCGGCTCATCAGCGTTCCGGACGCGACCGTGGCGAACTTTTTGACCAAACTCATTTACTGAAAAACCTATGCTGCGGCCTGCGACGAGCGACCGTTTGTCTTATTGCCAGTATCTCCGCTCAGAACACCAAGCAGCTTGCGCCTGATATTGCCCTGGCGGGTGGCGTTTGAAATCTTGTGACCCACAAGGTCAGTCACGTAAAAACTGTCGATCACTTTCTCGCCGAAGGTGGTGATATGAGCCGATGCAATATCCAGCGAAAGGTCGGAAATAAGGCCGGTCAGTTCTGAAAGCAAACCGGGCCGGTCCAGACCTTCGACCTCGATGACGGTAAACTTGTTGGAGAGCGTGTTGTTGATCTCGACACGCGGCTCTACCTTGAAAGCCTTGGCAGCTTTCTTCGGTTTTGTACGCTTGGCGAGCACGTCGGGCAGATGGGCCTTGCCGGACAATACATCCTCGATGACCTTGCCGACACGTTCAGCACGGCGACGTTCGTCATCGTCAGTGTCGAACTCGCGGCTTATGAGGATGGTATCAAGTGCGCGTCCGTCACCAGTGGTGAAAATCTGCGCGTCGACGATGTTGGCGCCAGCCGCTGCACAGGCGCCGGTGATGATCGACAACAGGCGTGGATGGTCGGGCGCCAGCACCGTAATTTCCGTAACTGCCTCGAAAGTATGCGGCTTGGCCATGGTGGCCAGCGCCCGCTCTTCGCGATCAGCTTCGCGAATGAAATGGGCATGCCGGACCTGATCCTCGAGACTGACGGTCAGAAAATAGTTGGTGTAGTGAAGTGCCAGATAGGCATCGCGCTTGTCCTTCGGCCAATCGGAAAGCCGTTCGGCAAGCGCTTCTCGCGCCTGATGGTCGCGGTCGGCGCGCGACAATTCCGAAAAGCCGCCGGTCAGGACCAGTTCGGTTTCGTAGAAGAGTGTGCGCAGAAGCTGGCCCTTCCAGCCATTCCATACGCCGGGGCCAACCGCCTTGATGTCGCAGACGGTCAGGATCAGGAGAAGCTTCAACCGCTCCATGGTCTGCACTGTGTCTGCGAAGTCGATGATGGTCTTGCGATCATTGAGATCACGCGACTGTGCCACCATGCTCATGGTGAGATGCTCGCGCACAAGCCATTCAACGGTTTCCGTTTCGGTAGGGGTAAGACCCAGCCGTGGTCCCAGCCTGCGGGCGATGCGCGCGCCAGCGACAGAATGATCTTCCGGGCGCCCCTTGGCAATGTCGTGCAAGAGCAGCGCCACATAAAGCAGGTTGCGGTCGCGCTTGATCGTGGTGATGAGATGGTTTGAAAGCGGGTGCTCGTTTTCCAGTTCGCCATGCTCGATTTCCGAAAGCACGGCGATGCAGCGCAACAAATGCTCGTCTACCGTATAATGGTGATACATGTTGAACTGCATCATGGCGACGATCTTGCCGAAGTCCGGAATGAATTTTCCGAGCACACCGGATTCGTTCATGCGGCGTAGAATGAGTTCGGGGTTGCGCGGCGAAGTCAGGATTTCGAGGAAAAGCTTGTTGGCTTCGGGATTTTCACGCAGATCGGAATTGATGAGTTTCAGCGAGCGGGTGAGGCTCTGCATCGCTTCGGGGTGAAATTCCAGCCCGTGCTTGTCGGCCAAATGGAAGAGACGGAGGATATTGACCGGGTCTTCCTTGAAAACCTCCGGCCGTGCGATGTTGATGCGGTGATTTTCCGAAACGAAGTCGCCGTCTGCGGAAAGCTTGCGCTTGCGCCGCGAGAAAGTGAGGAAGATGCGGTTGAAGCCCGGCACATGCTTGGCCTGCTGTTCCTCCAGCGCGGCACAGATGATGCGAGTGAGGTCGCCCACATCTTTTGCCACGAGGAAATAATGCTTCATGAAGCGTTCGACATAGTTCTGGCCGGGATGCGCCGTATATCCAAGGCGTTCGGCAATTTCAGGCTGTATGTCGAAGGACAGGCGTTCTTCGGCTTTGAGCGTCGCGAAATGCATGTGGCACCGCACCGCCCAGAGAAAATCTTCCGCCTTGTTGAACAGCTTCAGCTCGGCTCGTGACAGAACACCAAGCTTGACCAGTTCTTCCTTCGTTTTGACGCGGTAAAAGTATTTGGTGATCCAGAACAGCGTATGCAGGTCGCGCTGGCCGCCCTTGCCTTCCTTGACATTCGGTTCAACCAGATAGCGGGTTTCGCCTGCCTTGCGATGGCGCTGATCGCGTTCGGCAAGCTTGGCCTGAATGAATTCCGGGCCGGTATCCTTGACGATTTCCTCGTCGAAGCGGGTAACAAGCGTTCTGAAGAGCTCGCGATTGCCGGTTAGAAACCGCGCATCGAGAATTGCCGTGCGTATCGTCATGTCCTCGCGCGAAAGACGAATGCACTCATCAATGTTGCGCGTGGAATGACCGACTTTCAACCCCATGTCCCACAGCATGTACAGCATGTATTCGACAACCTGCTCACCCCAGGGGGTCTGCTTGTAGGGCAGCAGAAACAGGAGATCGATATCCGACCCCGGCGCCAGTCCTCCACGTCCATAACCACCAACCGCGATGATGGCCATGTTCTCGGCCTTTGACGGATTGACCATCGGATAGGCTTTGGTAGTGGCGAATTCGAACAGCGCCTCAATCAGCGTATCCATGAGAAAGGAAAGGCGTTTGGCGCATAGCGTGCCGCCGCCATCCTTCATCAGCATGCCTTCCGCATTGGCGCGACCACGCACCAAAGCATCCTTCAGAGCCTGAAGTACCACTTTTCGTACGGTAGGACTGGTGTAGTTTTCGTCCGTGGAATCCGCCAGTTCGTTGAGCTTGCGGCGTAGCGTCTCGGGATTGACGATCTCTTCCAGCTTAAGGTCGTGTGCGCTCATGCGGCATGTAGATCCGGTTTGCGGAGAAAAGGATAGTGGACGATGGCTATCCTATAGCCGCTTTTATGGATGATGAATATCCAAAAGCAAAGGCCGGGGAAACCCGGCCTTTGTATTACTCTTCGCGGTTTTTTCAGTTCGTCGCGTTATAGGCGGTGATTGCCGCCATATTGACGATGTCGGAATCCTTCGCGCCGATGGTGACGATCTGCGCTGGCTTGTCGAGGCCGACGAGCAATGGGCCGATGATCGTCGCACCACCCAATTCCTGCAGCATGTCGGCGGCAATTGAGGCTGAATGATTGTCCGGCGTGACGATCACATTGGCCGGGCCCGACAGGCGGATGAAAGGATACTGTTCCATCAGCTTCGGGTTTAAAGCCACATCGGCACTCATTTCGCCGTCAAATTCGAAATCGACATGACGCGTCGCCAGAATGCGGACGGCCTCCTGAATGCGCGCGGAACGTTCACCGCCCATATGGCCGAAAGTCGAGAAAGCGGTCAGTGCGACACGCGGCACATAACCCATGCGGCGCGCCATACCTGCAGCTTCAACCGCAATATCGGCAAGCTCGGCTGCGGTCGGCATTTCGTGTACGGCGGTATCGGCGATGAACACCGTGCGTCCGCGACAAAGCGCGATGGAAACACCGACCATCCGGTGGCCGGGCTTGGAATCGATCACACGGCGCACGTCGTCCAGACCCGTCGCATAATTTCGGGTCACGCCCGTCACCATGCCATCGGCATCGCCAAGCGCCACCATGCAGGCCGCAAAATGATTGCGGTCATTGTTGATGAGACGGTGGCAATCGCGTGTCAGATAGCCTTTGCGCTGCAGTTTCTCGTAGAGATAGTCGGCATAGGCGGCATTGCGGCTCGACAGGCGTGCATTGATGATTTCGATGCCCGGACGGTCGAGATCGAGACCGGCAGCCTTCGCCGTATCCTTTACCCGTTCCTCGCGGCCGACCAGAATAGCGGTGCCGAGACCCTGATTGACGTAGGAAACGGCGGCACGCATCACCTGTTCTTCTTCGCCTTCGGCAAAGACGATGCGCTTCGGCTGACGGCGGACACGTTCATAGATGCCGCGCAAGGTGGAAGCGATCGGATCGCGACGCGCCGACAATTCGCGCTTGTAACCTTCGATGTCGGCAATGGCGCGTCCGGCAACGCCGGTTTCCATCGCTGCCTTGGCGACCGCAGCCGAGACGGACGCAAGCAGGCGCGGATCGAACGGCACCGGAATGATATAGTTCGGACCAAAACGCGGACGACTGCCCTGATAGGCGGCAACTACATCGTCCGGCACATCCTCACGGGCAAGCTCGGCCAGCGCATTGACGGCAGCGATCTTCATCGCGTCGTTGATGGTGGTTGCACGAACGTCGAGTGCGCCACGGAAGATGTAGGGGAAGCCAAGGACATTGTTGACCTGGTTCGGATAGTCCGAGCGACCGGTGGCAACGATGGCGTCATCACGGATGCGCGCCACTTCTTCAGGCGTGACTTCCGGGTCGGGATTGGCCATGGCGAAGATGATCGGGTTCGGCGCCATGGAACGGACCATGTCTTCGGTGAACGCGCCTTTGGCCGAAAGACCGAACACGACATCCGCACCGTTCATGGCATCTGTGAGGGACCGCTTGTCGGTCTTCACGGCATGTGCGGATTTCCACTGGTTCATGCCCTCTTCACGACCCTGATAGACGACGCCCTTGGTGTCGCACAGGATGACGTTTTCCGAGGCAAACCCCATCGCTTTGATGAGTTCGATACAGGCAATACCCGCCGAACCCGCGCCATTGCAGACGAGCTTCGTCGTCTTCATGTCGCGACCGGTCAGATGCAGCGCATTGATGAGGCCGGCAGCGGCGATGATAGCCGTTCCGTGCTGGTCGTCGTGGAAAACCGGAATGTCCATCAATTCGCGCAGGCGCTGCTCGATAATGAAGCAGTCGGGCGCTTTGATATCTTCCAGATTGATGCCGCCAAACGATGGTCCGAGATAGCGTACCGCATTGATGAAGGCATCGATGTCGGTCGTATCGACTTCTAGATCGATGGAATCGACATCGGCAAAGCGCTTGAACAGCACGGCCTTGCCTTCCATCACCGGCTTGGATGCGAGCGCACCAAGGTTGCCGAGGCCGAGAATGGCGGTGCCGTTCGAGATGACGGCGACCAGATTGCCCTTGGCTGTATAGTCATAGGCGCGGGCGGCGTCTTCGGCGATTGCCTTTACCGGCACGGCAACGCCCGGAGAATAGGCGAGCGACAGATCGCGCTGCGTGGTCATGGGCTTGGTGGGGTTGATCTCCAGCTTGCCCGGGCGGCCCTGCGCGTGAAAGTCTAGCGCTTCCTTCTCACTGGCTGTGGGTGCGCGTTCTGATGTGTTGCCCTTCGGCGTCGAGGCTGGCATGTTCCCTCCGGTTTCATCTGCGGGAGAACCTCGATAGCGCCAGTCACGCATCGTGTAAACAGTGCTTCGAGGAATAGATATTCATCCAAAAACGATGGAATACGAAATTTTATAACTTTAGCCTCCTCGGCTAAGCAATAAATGAAGGTTTTTAAATGGAAACGACGGCTAACGAACATAGCTCGGAAGCGGAAGAAAACACCGCCGAGGCAGCGCCCGTTCGCCTGACGCCCATGATGGAACAATATATTGAGATCAAGGCGGCGAATGTCGATTCGCTGCTCTTCTATCGCATGGGCGATTTTTACGAACTGTTCTTCGATGATGCAGTGGAGGCCTCTGCGGCTTTGGGCATCACGCTCACAAAGCGCGGCAAGCATCTGGGCGAGGATATCCCCATGTGTGGTGTGCCTGTCCATGCTGCCGACGATTATCTGCAGAAGCTGATCACCAAGGGCTATCGCGTCGCGGTCTGCGAACAGGTGGAAGATCCGGCAGAGGCGAAGAAGCGTGGCTCTAAATCGGTGGTGAAGCGCGATGTGATCCGTCTCGTCACACCGGGCACGCTGACCGAGGAAAAATTGCTGGACCCATCCGAAGCCAATTTCCTGATGGCGATGGGGCGTACGCGCGGCGACGGTGCGCTGGCGCTCGCCTGGATCGATATTTCTACCGGAACGTTCCGCGTGGCGGAAACCACATCGGACCGGCTTTTCGCCGATGTGATGCGGGTGGACCCGCGTGAACTGGTCGTGGCTGACAGCGCCTTCCATGATGAGGAACTGCGTCCGGTCTTCGATCTGGTCGGCAAGGCGGTAACGCCGCAACCGGCGACCCTCTTTGACAGCGCGGCTGCGGATGCGCGAATCCAGCGCTATTTCAACGTCGCGACATTGGATGGTTTTGGCCAGTTCAGCCGTCCTGAACTTTCAGCCATTTCCGGGGCAATCGCCTACATCGAAAAGACGCAGATTTCCGAGCGTCCGCCCTTGATGCGGCCCGAACGCGAGCATGAGGGCGGCACACTTTTCATCGACCCGGCCACACGCGCCAGTCTTGAACTTGCCCGCACTATGTCTGGCAATCGCGACGGCAGTTTGCTGAAGGCGGTTGATCGCACGGTGACGGGTGGTGGCGCGCGGCTTCTCGCCGAACGCTTGACCGCACCGCTGACCAATCCGAAGGAAATCGCGCTGCGGCTCGATTCCGTTTCCTGGTTCCTGAGCGAACAGTCGCTTTGCGAAGCCATGCGTGCTGAACTGAAGGGCGTGCCAGATATGCCGCGCGGACTCTCGCGTCTTGCCGTTGGGCGCGGTGGGCCGCGCGATCTGGATAGCCTTGCCCGAGGCTTCGAAGCTGCGCATGTCATTGCGGGCCTGCTGGAAAGCGCGTTGCTGCCCGATGAACTGGCGCATGCCCGTGATGCCGTCAGTGCCATGCCTGCCATCTTCACGGCTCATCTCGACCGGGCCTTGGCCGAAGAATTGCCGCTTTTGAAGCGTGACGGCGGTTTTGTGCGCGCGGGCTATAATTCCGAACTCGACGAGATGCGGGCCTTGCGCGACCAGTCACGCCGGGTGATCGCCGGTCTGCAGGCCAACTATATCGAAGAGACCGGTATCAAATCGCTGAAGATCAAGCATAACAATGTGCTTGGCTATTTTATCGAGGTGTCCGCCAACAATGCCGGGGCAATGACGGATACGGATGAAGCCAAGAGCCGTTTCATCCATCGCCAGACCATGGCCAATGCCATGCGCTTTACCACCACCGAACTGGCGGAACTTGAAAGCAAGATCGCCAATGCCGCCGACCGCGCATTGTCCATCGAGCTTGCCGTGTTCGAGGAACTGACGGCGGAGGCCGTGTCCCATGCTGACAGTATTCGTGCCGCCGCATCGGCACTGGCGGTTTTCGACGTCTCGGCATCGCTTGCCGTACTGGCGGAAGAGCAGGGATATTGCCGTCCGCAGGTCGATGACAGCCTGTCATTCAACATTGTAGCCGGTCGTCATCCGGTCGTCGAGCAGGCCTTGCGGCGTCAGGCAGCCAATCCGTTCGTCGCCAATGATTGCGATCTCTCGCCGCAAGCAGACGGCGGAAATGGTGCCATCTGGCTTCTGACCGGCCCGAACATGGGCGGTAAGTCGACCTTCCTGCGTCAGAATGCGCTGATTGCGATCATGGCGCAGATGGGCTCATTCGTGCCTGCGGGTTCTGCGCAGATCGGTGTTGTGGACCGGCTGTTCAGCCGTGTCGGTGCTTCCGACGATCTGGCGCGGGGGCGCTCGACCTTCATGGTCGAAATGGTGGAAACGGCGGCGATCCTCAATCAGGCGGGCGAGCGTTCACTGGTAATCCTTGATGAAATCGGGCGCGGTACAGCGACGTTCGACGGACTGTCCATTGCCTGGGCGGCGGTCGAATATCTGCATGAGAAGAACCGTTGCCGTGCACTGTTTGCCACGCATTTCCATGAAATGACGGCGCTTTCAGAAAAGCTCGCGCGGCTTTCCAATGTCACCATGCGGGTCAAGGAATGGGACAACGATGTCGTCTTCCTGCATGAAGTGGCCAAGGGTGCCGCCGACCGGTCCTATGGTGTGCAGGTGGCGCGTTTGGCGGGGTTGCCGGAAGCGGTCGTCAATCGTGCGCGCGATGTGTTGCACCAGCTTGAAGCGGGCGAAACCTCCGGCAAGGCAGACAAGCTGATCGATGATCTGCCCCTCTTCTCCGTCGTCTTGCAGCAGGAAAAGCCGAAGCCGCAGGTTCAGGCGAAAGATAGTGAACTGGCCAAGGTTGTCTCCGCAATCAGTCCGGATGAACTGACCCCACGGGAAGCGCTGGACCTGATCTACAAGTTGAAGGAACTGGCTGGCAGGGCGTGAAACTAAAAAGGCGAAACAGATGTTTCGCCTTTTTGCTTACACAAAACGGTTCGCTTCCGCGCCGTAATAAGTGATGTAGCGGCTGGAAATCCGCTCGATGGGCAGAATGATGAAGACATCGGTCGTGCCGAATGCTTCGTCAATCACCGCGCCATCCCCGATCATCGCGCCAAGACGCAGATATCCCTTTACCAGAGGCGGCATCGAGAACAAGGCAACCTTGTTGTTGATGGCTTCTTTCGGCATCAGGTCCATGGCCTGATAACGATTGGGCAGGGCGCGAACGTCCCAGTCATCGGTGGCCCGGCAATTGTGATGGAGGAACGATAGGCCGAGCGCATGAGCTGCAGGCACAGCACCGTGGAACGACGCGCAGCCGAACATCACATCGATGGAATGGCGGCGGCAATAGGCCCAGGCACCTTGCCAAAGAAGCTCCACAGTGCGCTTGGAGCGGTATTCCGCCTTCACGCAGGAGCGTCCCAGTTCAAGCAGGCGGAGGTTCGGGCGCGAAAGGGCCAGACGCTGCACATCATATTCGTCGGCAGAATAGAAGCCGAGCGCCTTTTCCGCCTGATCGCTGCGCATCAGACGATAGGTGCCGACAATCTGCTGGTGCTCCGGCACGGGCAGGGCGGTGTCGTAAACGAGCAGATGATCGCAAATAGCGTCGAAGCGGTCGGCGTCGCGAAGTTCCACTGCTTCGATGCTTTCCCGGCGCGCGCCCATTTCGTCAAAGAAGACGCGGAAACGCAGTTCCTGCGCGGCCTCGATGGCCTCGCGTGAGTTTGCAAGCCGTACTTCCAGCGATCCGATGCGCCCCAGAACGATGGGGTCGCCGTTGGACGCGAACAGCGCCTGTTGTGCTTCTAAGCCTGACATGACCGTATCATCAATGATTTGCTGGTCCATTCCAAGCAGTACTGTCATGATGATGGCTCCTGATTTGTCTATTCACGTATTCCTGAACGGCTTTCCCACTGATATTTCAGCGAGAGCTAACTAATTCCAATCCTCGTTCAGTCGATTGCGCGGACAAGGTGTCCAGTTCGACCGAAGCAGTACAGATTCAGTGCTACGCGACGATGACAGAAGCATGTCACCAATGTGTCAATTCGGATGACTGGACCTTATCCTCTTCAAAAAGCTTTTAATTTTAAGAGATCAAATTATGCGAAAGGCAGAAACTGTTCAACCCGGTGGGTTAACGGGCAGCCCGTTCGCGCCGCCAGCCGAGGAATTCTTCCAGAATAATCAGACCGGCGCCGATGGTGATGAAAGTGTCGGCGAGGTTGAACACGGCGAATGACCAGGTCGGCAGGTGGAACAGAATATAGTCCACGACGTAACCGTGCATCACGCGGTCGATAAGATTACCGATGGCGCCGCCGACGACGAGTGCAAAGCCGTAGCGCGCAAAGATGCGGTCCGGCGCGTTGGTCCACCACAGATAAAGCACAAACAAAATAACTGCCGCGGTAATCGCGACCAGTCCCCAGTCATGCAGCCATGCCAGCATGGAAAAGGCGATGCCTTCATTGTGCGTGCGGAACAGCGCGAGGAACGGAAGCAAGTCGATCTGCTGGCCGTAGCCCATCCGTGTTTCCACCAGATGTTTGACGCCCTGGTCGATCAGTACGGCAAGAATGACGACGAAAAGTGAGGACCAGACCGCGTGTCGCTTCATCCGGAAGTCCTTTCATCGAGCGTGAGGGCGTCGCGACGAATTTCGTAGAGCATGACCCCGGTGGCAATTGCGAGATTGAGAGAATCTGCACGACCGGCCTGCGGAATGCGCGCGAGCTTGTCGCAAGTGTCGGCAAGGCTATCAGGAAGGCCCTGCTGTTCGTTGCCCATCATTAGCACAACCGGTTTGTTGGCATAGGGAATGGTGCGATAGTCGACGGCACCTTTCAGATGGGTGCCGACGACAAGGCCGGAAAAGCCTTTGCGCCAGTTGAGGAAATCGGCTTCCGTCACTTTGTAGAGCGGCATGGAAAAGACCGAGCCCATCGTGGCGCGCACGGTTTCCAGCGAATAGGGATCGGTGGTGTCGCCGATCAGAATGACGCCCTTGGCGCCGACCGCATCGGCGGTGCGGATGACTGTGCCCAGATTACCGGGGTCGCGCACGCGGTCCAGCGCAATATAGACGTCATTGTTCTTCGGCTTGAGGCTTACAAGAGGGCGATATTGCTGTTCGAAAACGCCGACAACCATCTGCGGATTGTCGCGGCGGGTGATGGCAGCCATGATCTTTTCGGTCACTTCCAGCACAAGTCCGCCCTTGGCGAAGGTACGGGCGGCAACCTGCTCGACCAGTTTGTTGCCTTTGCCGGATTTGGCGAAAACCAGCGTCTTGATGCGCCAATCCTGTTCCAGCGCATCGATAACCAGCTTCAGCCCTTCGGCCAGAAATACGCCCTGCTGGTCGCGGAATTTTTTCAGCGCCAGCGAGCGAAGGTCTTTCACGATCGGGTTGGTGAGGCTGGTGACTTCCTTCACCTGACCCACTTTGGAATATTCGGCACGAGAGCCGCCTTTGGAAAAATCGTCGTCACGGCTCATTTTGCTACCCAGCGGCTGAACATGGATGTGGAAAGCGCCCGCCCGCCCGTCTGATCGTTGGAACGTTCGCGCAGAATAAGTTCGCCCGATTCGACCGTGCCGCCAAGGCCGGTGAAACGGTCGCGCATCAGCTCGTGAATGGCGAAGAAAGAGGCGCGGATCGAATAGGCAGTCAGGATGACGGCCAGTGGTTTTGGCGTCAGGATGGACCGACATGTATCGACCATTGCGGGCAGATGCTCGAACAACTGCCAGACTTCACCGCTCGGGCCACGCCCATAGGCAGGTGGATCGAGCAGGATAATGTCGTAGAAGCTGCCGCGCCTCTCCTCGCGCTGCACGAATTTCATCGCGTCTTCGCAGATCCAGCGGATTGGCTTATCGGAAAGCCCGGCCATTTCCTGATTTTCACGCGCCCAGAGAATAGCTTTCTTGGATGCGTCTACATGGGTCACTTCCGCGCCTGCCCGTGCCGCTACCAATGAGGCGAGGCCCGTATAGCCGAACAGATTGAGCACCTTCACGCCGCGCCCGGACTTTACACCTTCCCGGACAAGCCCATCCATATACGACCAGTGTGCGGCCTGCTCGGGAAACACGCCGACATGGCGAAATGACGTGAACCGGCCATGAAAGGAAACGCCGTCGTGCTGCATCGGCCAGGTTTCGCCGAGCGGCTCTTTTGGAAACGCCCAGCGCCCCATGCCTTCCTCGTCGGTGTTGCCGGTGAAGACGGCATCGGCCTGACCCCACTCTTTCTGTGGCAGGCTTGGCAACCAGATTGCCTGACCTTCGGGGCGGACAATCCGATAGGGGCCATATTGCTCAAGCTTCAACCCGTTGCCGCTATCGAGAAGCGCATAATCGGGGGAGGGCTCCGTTTCGAGAATGAGCGGTAGTCTTTCTCCCGGACGTGCACCGGCATAGGGCTTGATTTCGCGAAGCGGAGCGGCAGGCTTGTCGTCTACGGGCTTGGGTGCAGCCTTGGCGAATTGGGGACGCGGCTTTTTGAAAGACGAGCCCTTATTGTCAGACTTGCCATCAAATCGGCCTTCAAATTTGTTTTCTGAACGCGGCGCATCATGTCTTGCGCGCTCGAAACCGCGGTCCTGTTTGCCGCCCGACGGCTTTTTGCCTTTTCCCTTTGGCGCTTTCACCCGAAACTCCAATCATCATGATTGGGGTCTAGGTAGGATAAACAAGGCCAGCGCGAAAGGGGAAAACGACGTTCAAGCGCTCACAAAGGGTATTTCGGCCATGAAAACCC
The DNA here is from genome assembly GCF_022488005.1 of Ochrobactrum sp. A-1. Lineage (NCBI taxonomy): Bacteria > Pseudomonadati > Pseudomonadota > Alphaproteobacteria > Hyphomicrobiales > Brucellaceae > Ochrobactrum > Ochrobactrum sp. A-1. The sequence goes on along the minus strand of NZ_JAKVQC010000003.1, from coordinate 1,530,136 downwards.
GGAAGTTTTGCTCCCGGGGTTTGAGAATAGCAGGCGTTTCAGGAGTTCACGACCGATATATTACGCTTTTCGGCGGCGGTGCTCCGTTCAAGCAGGCGCGCGGCTTCCTGTTTATACATCCGCTCCTTGCGGCGATGCTTGCCCTGCGTGAGCCAGGTCACCAGGGAACCGATGACAACACCGAGAAGAAGTGCACCAAACAGCCATAGGAACAGTGGTGCATTATAGGACAGGGCGGGATTGCCCGGGTTGAATGGATCGATCGTGAACTGCACCGATGCGCGATTGGCAACCGACAACGCAATCAGAACCACTGCAAGCGGCACGAGAACGATGATGGCGATGATGCGTTTTGCCGCCATGGTGTCTATCAGACTGCACCGTTGAGACGGTCGCGCAGTTCCTTGCCGGTCTTGAAGAAGGGAACCCACTTTTCTTCTACGTCCACGGTTTCGCCGGTGCGCGGATTGCGGCCGCTGCGGGCAGGGCGGTTCTTCACCGAAAAGGCGCCGAAGCCGCGCAACTCAACGCGATTGCCATCCGCAAGGGCGTTTGTGATCTCGTCGAATACCGCGCCCACGATGTTTTCAACATCGCGCTGAAAGAGATGCGGATTACGGCTGGCGATAATCTGAACGAGTTCCGATTTGATCACGGCTTTAAACCCCTGTTCTTCTGTTTGTTTCATCCGGTATCTACCGGATATTGTGTAAGTTTGCCCGGCTGGCGTCAATTCGCTTCAGGCGTACCGTCAACGTGCCAAACCGAGAGAAGTCCGTCAAGAAAGATGCGTTCCTTGGCAATCTCCTTCAACATGCCGTCTGCTTCCTGTGGCACACCGATAAGGCGGGCGCCAGCATGAATGATGAGATCGCGGAGCGAGAAACCCGTGTCACTGCTGACAGGCTTCCACTCAAGACGCGGCAGATCCTTGGAGAGCCCCTTGCTTGCGAGCCAGGCAACGGCCTCTTCTTCACCACCCAACCCGTCGATCAGCTTCTTGTCCAGTGCCTGTCGTCCCGTAAACACTGCCCCATTGGCCAGCGCCAGCGCCTGTTCATGCGTAAACGAACGGCGCTTTTCGACAATATCCACGAACCATGCATAGGAATCCATGATCATATTGCGGATCATGCCCTTGGCCTCTTCGCTGGCCGGGCTGAAATAATTGGGTTCCGCCTTGAGTGGCGACGATTTGATGGTTTCGACCTTCACACCGATCGTATCGAGAAGCTTCGAGACGTCGGGATATTGAAACAGAACTCCGATTGAACCGACAATGGATGTCTGTCGCGCCACGATATGGTCGGACGCGCTGGCGATCATGTAACCTGCCGAAGCGGCAAGTGTTCCTACCTGCGTGACGACGGGCTTTTTCGCGGCAATCTTGCGCACGGCCTCAAAAATGGCTTCACCGCCCACTGTTGTTCCGCCGGGCGAATCGAGAACCAGAATCACACCCTTGACGGCGTCGTCCTTGGCGATCTTGTCGAGGCGCTTCAGCAATTCCTCGTTCTCGAAGATCGTGCCTTCAATGCGAACCTTGGCGATATGCGGCTGGTTGAAATTGGTGCCACGCAAGGACCATGAAGCGAAGACGGCGATCAAAGCTGCTATCAAAAGCAGGAAGGCTCCACGCCAGATTGTCAGTTTTCTGCGCAGTTTCCGACGTTCGATGATTGCTTCGGCGTCCTGAGCCATTCCCGTCCATCCGTTCGTTCAAATAGCGCAGCTTGCGCCTGACTAGTCACCTTTTGCCTCGAATGAAGGCATGCGGCAAGTCTCTTCGATAAGCCGGTCTGGCTAAGATAGTACTCGAAATACCTATTGTAATGAAACAGCGTCGCATTCTTCTCGTCGTCATCAGACATAGCGCGTGAGCGCGCCGGAACTGTATTACGTTCTGCTGTAATTCGGGGTTGTTTTGTGGTATCAAAGAGTTGATTAGCATTCTACTTAATTTAGTGGAGTGCAAATTGGGCTGAATTATCAAAGGCATAAACCGTTCCTGCTCCTTATCTGCGAGGCGGGTGCGGTGTTTTGCGCGGTATAAAGCTATTGAGCGGCCGACTATTTCACCCCAAATAAACCTTATTGAAATGAAAAAGCGCGACACAGACGCGCTTATTGCCGAATTCTATGAAAGCCGTTGAGGAATCGAACGCAAGATGACTGCCGACACCACACATAGTCATGCGCCGCAGAACGCGACCGCTCCGGGTCGCGGCGCAGGTGGCATGCGTTTTGGTGCGTCGGAGAAAGCCGAGTCGCTTTTCCATGCTGCGCAGCGTCATTCCGTTCGCGTCCGGGTGTTGAAAACTGCGCTTCCGGTAGCAGCGATTATCGTTGGTGCTGTGTTTTCATGGTACACGTTTCTTGCAACGCCGAATACGCCTGTAAAGGTGGAAGTGAATAATGGTGGCGAAAGCGGCAAGCTCGTCATGACCAGCCCGCATCTCAACGGTTATACCAAGGATAATCGTCCCTATTCGATGACTGCGGCGAAGGCGACGCAGGACGCGAAGAACAGCGGCGCGATTGCGCTTGAAGGCATTTCGGCCGAGCTGCCTGTTGGTGAAAAGGGCACGGCCAAAGTCGAGGCAACATCCGGCATTTACGATAATGCCAATGGACGTTTGCAACTTGATAAGGACTTTATTGTTACAACAGATGACGGTTTACGTGCGGTGTTGCGTTCTGCGGACGTAAACCTCAAGAGCGGGCAGATCACGACCGACAAGCCCGTCGATATCCGTAGCGGCAGCACGCATATTCTGGCCGACAGCATGCAGGTCAAGGACAACGGCAAGGTTCTCATTTTCGAGAACAAGGTTCGAATGACTGTTGACGGCAGCGTTGTTTCGCCCAACAAGGCTCCCTGAGAAGGTTGCCTGATTTGAGACAGGGAATCGTTCGGACCGATTGATATCTGTGCGGCGCTTGAGTGCATTCTGAAGTTAATTTTCAGATTGAAATGTGCTCGAAAACAAATTGTTAGAGCGTGATTCTGATGCTGTCAGGGTGCTACAGGCTCTAAACCGCTTTTTTGATCGCATTCTGCGATGCCGAATGTTCCCATTTGGCTGCAAAGTGCTTAATGTTGCGTCTGACCGCATGTTGGCCCAGGGAGGGCCGAATGCTTCGGGGAGCTGAAGATATATGGAACGCGAGACGGGCAAGATGAACAAGGGTACGATGGCCCGCACTTTGCGGATGGGATTTGCAGTTCTGGCGCTTGGGCTTGTCGCGGCTCCGACGGCCTCTTTGGCGCAGGAAGGTGCGGCCGTGAACGGCTTGAAGCTTTCCAACAGCAAGGCGCCGGTCAAGATCGACGCTGACAAGCTGGAAATGCGCGACAAGGAAGGTATTGCCGTATTTACCGGCAATGTTGCCGTTTCGCAGGGCGATGCCTTGCTGAAGGCCGGGCAGATGACCGTTTATTACAATAAAGCCAAGAAAGACGGCGAGGCGCAAGCCCCGGAACCGGCAAGTGCTGGCGTCGGAGGCCTTGATTCATCGAGTATCGATCACATCGACATCTCCGGAAAAGTTTATCTCAAATCTGGCACGCAGGTCGCAACTGGCGATACCGGTCGTTATGATGCGAAAAACCAGGTGATGGTTCTTCAGGGACAGAAAGTGGTCCTGACCGATGGCGACAATGTCGTGACCGGTTGCAAGCTGACGGCACATCTCGATACTGGCCGCGCCAATGTCGAAAGCTGCAAGGGCCAGACCAAGGGTCGCGTGTCGATCATCATGGCTCCGAAAGATCAACAGCAGGGCGGTGCTGCGCCCAAGCAGAACTGACCGGAGCAGGCGTGGGATTGTTCTGGAACAAGAAGGCTGACGGGCCGCAAGACGCATCGCAAAATGTCAACGCACCATCCGATGTCGCGGGCGCGATGCCCGGCCAGCCGGGTAAGTCGACGCGTCTCAAGGGTACGCTGGTGGCGCGGGGTCTCTGCAAGAGCTATCGCGGCCGGCAGGTTGTCAATGGCGTGTCGTTCGGTGTACGTGCGGGCGAGGCCGTCGGTATTCTAGGGCCGAACGGCGCAGGCAAGACCACTTGTTTCTATATGGTGACGGGTCTGGTCCCGGCTGATGCCGGTTCCATCGAGATCGACGGTTTCGATGTCACGTCGATGCCGATGTATCGTCGTTCCCGCCTGGGCATCGGTTATCTGCCGCAGGAAGCCTCTATTTTCCGTGGCCTTTCGGTGGAAAACAACATCAAGGCCGTGTTGGAAGTGGTAGAAAAGGATCGTTCCAAGCGCGCTTCCGAACTGGATGCGCTGTTGGAAGAGTTTCACATCGCTCATCTGCGCAAGGCGCCTGCCATTTCTCTTTCAGGCGGCGAGCGTCGTCGTCTCGAAATTGCGCGTGCTCTTGCATCACGCCCAAACTTCATGCTGCTCGATGAGCCTTTTGCCGGCGTCGATCCGATCGCCGTTTCGGATATCCAGCAGCTCGTTCGCCATCTGACCAGCCGCGGTATCGGCGTTCTGATTACTGACCATAATGTGCGTGAAACGCTCGGCCTTATCGACCGCGCCTACATTATTCACGCCGGTCAGGTGCTGACACATGGTCGTCCTGCCGAAATCGTCGCAAATCCAGACGTGCGCAGGCTCTATCTCGGCGATCAATTCACACTTTAATATTCAGGGCATTTTCAGGTCGTTTCGCTTTCCTTCGGAAGTGCCTCACTCTGACTGGGCATCGGTTCGGGCCTGTCAGGTTCTGTGCAGGTTGCAGAAAGTGCAGCTGAATCGCGACTATTTCCCCTTTTGTCCCAAAACCGCACATTCTGAATTGACAAGCAAGGTTCATACCAGTTTTCATTCAAATACGCTTTCAGTCTAAAACGGCTGCGAGCGGGCGGCTTATTCTTCTGTATGGGCTCACAGGTCCCATTTCGATGGAATGCCGTCTGAAGGCAAGTTTGCTGTCAAGGTAGCGTGCGCGTTGACCGTGTGCTCGGCAATGATTGACAGGGTTTTAACCGGGGGAGAATAACGCGTCGCATGGCTCTGTCGCCCAAGCTCGATTTCCGTCAATCGCAATCGCTGGTGATGACACCGCAGCTGATGCAGTCGATCAAGCTGCTGCAGATGACGCATATTGAGCTCGAACAGTTTCTCGATGTTGAAATCGAAAAAAATCCGCTGCTGGATCGAATTGAGGCAGCGAATGATGATTTTTCGAGCGCGGAACCAGTGCGGGAAAGTACCGAAACCGGCAATGACGATCTGGCATCCGACGATATGTCGGACGGCGACTGGTTCAAAACGGATGCTTCGGATGACGCGGAAAATCTCTCATCCACCTTCGACAGTTCGCTTGAAAATATCTTTCCAGACGATCCGGGTCGCTTTGACGAGATCGGCCCCGATCTTGCCGCACAATGGAAATCGTCAATTGGCGACGGATATGTTTCAGGCAGTGGCTATGACATAGATCAAGTCACAGCCAGCCGGGTTTCGCTGAGCGAACATGTGGCAGAACAGATCGCGCTGACGTTTTCCAGAACAACAGACCGCTTCATCGCGACAGCACTTGCCGACGCTCTGGACGAAGGCGGATATCTGCGTATCGATATTGTTGCGCTTGCACAGAATCTGGGCGTTGAAACGGTTGAGATCGAGCGCATTTTGGGAACAATGCAAAGCTTTGATCCGCCTGGCCTTTTTGCTCGTGATCTGCGGGATTGCCTGGCGATACAGTTGCGCCTCAAGGATCGGTTCGATCCGGCGATGGAGGCGCTGGTCGACAATCTCGATCTTCTGGCGCGGCGCGACTTCGCGACGCTCAAGAAGCTGTGCGGCGTCGATCAGGCCGATATTCTCGATATGCTGACCGAAATCCGCATGCTCGATCCAAAGCCTGGTTCATTATTCGAGATTTCTGTGGCGGATGCCATCGTGCCGGATGCACTTGTGACGCCATCACGTGACGGCGGCTGGGCTATCGAGCTGAATGCCGCCGCGATGCCGCGTCTCATCGTCAACAACGAGTACTATGCAGAAGTCAGTGCGTCTGTGAAGGCCGAGGAAAAAGCGTTTTTGTCGGACTGCATGCAGACTGCGAACTGGCTCGTACGCAGCCTTGACCAGCGTGCGCGCACTATCCTCAAGGTCACGCAGGAGATAGTTCGGCAGCAGGACGGATTTTTGCGACAAGGGGTGACCCACTTGAAACCGCTCAATCTGCGTACTGTCGCCGATGCGGTCGGTATGCATGAATCGACCATCAGCCGCGTGACGGCAAACAAGTTCATGGCCACGCCGCGCGGCGTGTTTGAACTGCGCTATTTTTTTACAGCTTCGATTGCTTCATCCGAGGGCGGCGACGCTCATTCGTCGGAGAGTGTACGCCATCGCATCCGCCAGATGATTGATGCTGAAAAGCCCGACGACGTGCTGTCCGATGACGCTATCGTAGATGCATTGAAGAAGGACGGTGTGGATATCGCGCGGAGAACGGTCGCAAAATATCGGGAATCGATGAATATTGCTTCATCGGTTCAGCGCAGGCGTGAAAAGAAGGCAAGATCGTCGGTTTCCTGATTGCGTAGCCAGAACGGTTCCACAAATTGCGCTGTGAAGGGACCGCTTTAAATCACCGATTGTACCTCTTGAGCGTCATTCCCGTATTTGAATAGGGAGGGATGCTCTAAAATTTTGGATCTGTAGCGCTGCTCTTTCAGAAAAACTCGATCTCGATTTGTGGAGAGAGCGGCATTGCAGGACGACCAACTGGCATGAGGACCAATTGACAAGCGCCAATTCACCCAATAGAAGCCCGGCTCGCGCTGCGGCACATGTCTGGCCCCCTTTATTTTAGGGCTTCATGACAAGTCGTCAGCGTGAATTGGCGCGATGTCAGCAGAAAGCGCTTGTATTTCTGCTGTCGAAAATACGCCAAAGCAGAAATTGAAGCATGTCTTTTCAAAATAGTACCGGTTTTGGGATGAAGACATGGGTTGGACGTTTCCGGCGAATGCGTTTTGCGGGCAAAGTCTGATAATATCGCTGTAATTTCTGGAAGAAATTGCGGTTGTTCATATGTTTGAAGGAAGGGCAATGTGACGCTCCGGGGAAGCCGGACCAGAACAATCCTGGCAACGGACCAGCTACTGGGGCGTTACGTAACAGAGCGATGTGCGGCAACCATCCCGAAAAGGGGCTAACGATTGGAGCAGCCACGACTTCGAAGGCTTTTCGGAAGGTGTTTCAACACCTCGCCGGAAAGTGTGCCTGAGAAGCGTGCAGGCGCCGTGAATTTAGTTGGAAAACGCACAGGACGAAAAGCATCTTTGATGCTGGTTCGCTTTGCGCTTCGCTCGCCTTGTGATTAGACTGAGTCCTGTGGTGTAACGCAAATGAGGTGTGCCAAATGACTCTGCGTGTATCTGGAAAGCATATGGACGTCGGTGAAGCTTTCACAACCCGGATCGTTGATCGGGTGAATGAGGCTGTCGGCAAATATTTCGATCATGGCTTTTCCGGACAGGTTACGGTCACCAAGTCCGGTTCGCGTTACAGTGCGGATTGCACCTTGCACCTCGATAGCGGTGCAACCCTGCAAAGCACTGGCGACGCGCAGGATCCGCAGCTGGCTTTTGAAGCAGCGGCGGACAAGATCGAAACCCGCCTTCGCCGCTATAAGCGCCGTCTGAAGTCGCGCCCGGCTACGCAGCCAGATGCGATCTATGATGACGTTGCATATCGTGTTATGGCACCGCTGTCGGAGGAAGAGGAGGATCTTCCGGCAGATTACGCGCCGACAATTGTTGCGGAATCGTCCGTCGCCCTGCGCACCATGTCGGTGGCGTCGGCGGTCGTGGAGCTGGACCTGATTGAAAATCCGGTTCTGGTGTTCCGCAATGCTGGCAATGATGAAGTTAACATCGTCTACCGTCGCGCGGACGGCAATATCGGCTGGGTCGATCCATCGATGGTCACCCGCCAGGCCGCGCCTCGCGCCTGACGGCAAACCTGAAGCGCACGCAGCGGATCGCGATTAGGCGGCCGCGTGCGCTTCCCCAAACCGGGCCGCAAAGGCCTGATTGAAGAAGGAACGGAGAGAATGGATCTTAGTGATCTGATTCAGCCCGGGGCGATTATCCCGGCGCTGAAAGCCAGCTCCAAAAAACAGCTTTTGCAGATTTTGTCTGAGAAGGCTGCGGAACTGACCGGTCTCCCTGAGCGTGAAGTTTTCGAAACAATTCTCCAGCGTGAGCGCCTCGGTTCCACCGGGGTCGGCAATGGCGTTGCCATTCCGCACGGCAAGCTGGCGAATATCAACAAAATAGCCGGAATCTTCGCTCGTCTGGAAACCCCGGTCGATTTCGAGGCGCTGGACGATCAACCCGTCGATCTTGTTTTTCTGCTTCTCGCGCCGGAAAATGCCGGCGCGGATCATCTGAAGGCACTTTCGCGCATCGCCCGTATGCTGCGCGACGCCGATACTGTTGCCAAATTGCGCGGTACACATGACGCGCAGGCACTTTATTCATTCCTGACCGCTCAACCAGCCTCCAACGCTGCCTGAGTTCAAATAGTTTCTCGTAAACAAAACCGCCGTTCATCTCGAACGGCGGTTTTGTTTGTTTGCTTGCAGAAACAATTTGTAGGGAAAACATACTACCCAAGCAGAAGCACATTGCTGCCTGACGATGGCTTGCGGCGATTGCATGCGCTGGAAACTTCCGCACAAAGTACGTGCGGAGTGGCGATACCGGCGATAGCCGGTATCGCATCAAACTTTAGTGCAGCATCACCGTGCGCAGTTCGTGGTCTTGTGCACCCTGTAGCGCGGTGGCGCGAACATCAGAGAGCACAATTGGCTCACCGCTGGCACCAAAGAGCGCCCAGAGTTCCAGGCCCGGCTCGATCGGTGGGAGGGCAGGGAAGCTGCGGGCAAGTTCATCTGAACGGATCTTGCGCACATAGGCAATTTCACCTTCGCCGAGATGGGCGAATTCGTTTTCGGTGAATATATGTCTGTCCATGGTCTTAGCCTCCATTTCGTCGGCATGTCATTTGCGACCATGCCGCATCAGAGCTTCACATTTTCAATATAGCGGCATTGTGCTGAACAAAAACTGAACAAGTTCAGTCTTTCACCGCTATGTTGATTCGTTTAACCAGCCGTTCGGGTTCCGGACGGTCGAGATCAATGGCCAGAAGACCATTTTTCAGATCGCAACCGAGAACCCTCATACCGTCCGCCAGAACGAAAACGCGCTGGAACTGTCGGGCAGCTATGCCTCGATGCAGAAACTCGCGTTCGGTATCGTCGGTCTGGCGTCCACGGATGACGAGCTGATTGTCTTCCGTCATGACTTCGAGGTCGTCGCTGGAAAAGCCGGCCACCGCCAAAGTGATGCGCAGGCGTTCGGAACCCGTCTCGCCGCGCAGGCGTTCAATGTTGTAGGGCGGATAACCGTCGCCGGATTTAGCGATCCGTTCCAGCGTCTTTTCCATCGTATCGAATCCGAGCAGCAAAGGGCTCGAAAACGGAGTCATTCTTGTCATTGCATCAGTCCTTGATGAGAAGCGACCGTTATGAAGAGAACCCTTACGGCGTATCTCCTCGCTCACTGATATGGCTTGTGAAAAGCCTGACTTCAAGGGCCAATCCGGATTCGTTCGTTTCAAGGTAAAACGAAATTCAGGCGCGATATACCCGGAAAGATTAGGAGTGTTGCTATCGGCGCGCTTCTGAAAGCGCTGCACCGAAAGCGGTTGCAAAACTTTCGCGATCGTCCGGGGAGAGGAAGTTTCCGATCACGACACTCGCTTCACGGCTTTCGACGCTCATGCCGGTAATTCCGATATCCGGCTTTCGCGCGACCTTGAACCGTGTCCAGAATGGATTGAAACGATGTACAGTCATCTTGCCAGACGCTGCATATTTGCGAATATGCAGGGCAGAGCGGGACACGGAGATTTCCTCGCGTGCGCGGGCGGCACGGTAATTCCAGCGAAAAGCGAGATAGATCAGCAGAACATCGAGGCCGAAAAATCCAAAGATCGGCCACGCACCGATGGACCAGAAAAGAATGCCGACAAACATCCAGCAGCCGATCAGGGCTCCCATCAGGATGGTGAAGCCCGTCCGCCCCAGCGAACGATAGGGAGTGAGCAGGGCTTCGAAAATGGGTTTGTCGAACCGGTCAGGTTCTGCGCCGTCTGGATGATGCATGGCATTCAGGTCATCTGGCAGATTGTCGGGCCATTTTGAGTGGGCTGCGTCAAGCTGCTGATTGTTTTGTCGATAGAGAAACCATTATAGAGGCGGAATGGAAAAGGCCAAAATCAAATCGCCTGTGAACGCTTCTTCCGCCGCCCGCCCTCAACGTCGGGTGCGTGGTACGCTTTATACGGCAGACGAAATTCATGAGATATTTCGCCGGTTTTCCATTCAGAGACCGGAGCCGAAGGGCGAGTTGGAGCATGTGAATGCTTTCACGCTTCTTGTCGCGGTCGTTTTATCGGCACAGGCCACCGATGCTGGGGTCAACAAGGCGACGCGCGGGCTCTTCGCAATTGCCGATACGCCGCAGAAAATGCTGGCGCTCGGCGAAGAGAAAGTCGGCGACCACATTCGCACCATCGGTCTTTGGCGTAATAAAGCAAAGAATGTCATTCTTCTGTCCGAAGCCTTGATCCGCGATTCTGGCGGAGAAGTACCGGGGGACCGGGACGAACTGGTGAAGCTGCCAGGCGTTGGCCGCAAGACCGCCAATGTGGTGCTGAACATGGCTTTCGGCCAGCCGACTATGGCGGTGGACACGCATATTCTGCGCATTGGCAACCGGATTGGTCTTGCGCCCGGCAAAACGCCGGAGGCTGTGGAAGCCATCCTTGTCCGGGTCATTCCGGCGGAATACATGCTTCATGCGCATCACTGGCTCATCCTGCATGGGCGTTATGTGTGCAAGGCGCGCAAGCCGGAATGCGAGAAATGCGTGATTGCCGATATCTGCAAGTATCCGGCGAAAACCTGCGATATCCCCGCGCCGCTTATCCCCTTGCCGCCGCAGGCGTGAGCGCGGCCTCCCGCCGCGAGATGGCTTTGTGCAGATGGACCATCATTGTGGCCGCAAAAAGCGGGGTCAAAAGATTGACGATGGGGATCGCCATGAAGCCTGCAATCAGCAACCCGGCCAGAAAGACTGTCACGCCATAATGCGACCTTAGTGCCTTCGCCTCGGCCTCGGATCGGTAGCGCATGGCTGCAAACTCGAAAAACTCCCGCCCAAGCAGATAGGCATTGATGACGAAGAAGGCGATCAGATTGACGCCTGGTATAAACAGCATGAGTAAGGCGACGATATTGCCGAGGATGACGATACCGAGAAATTTCAACGAAACGACGACGGAGCGGGCAATCGGCAAGGACGTGCCTGGAGGGTCGCCCGGATAATCCTCTCGCTCGACCACTTCGGCCACGTCGTCGAGAAAGAGGCCCGCCACTAACGCTGTGACAGGTGCAATCATCAATGCGAGCACAAGCGCCAGACCAATGCCTGCGATTATAGCAGCGACGATACCAAGCCAGCCCGCCCATTCCGGCATGCCAGGCAGAATTTGCTCCATCCACGGCCAGGCAAAAGTAAAAAAGATTTGACGGACTGCGGCCCAAAGGCCGACGAGCAGCAACAGCGTCAACCCTATTGTCTTCCAGAAAACTGCGCGCAACTCCGGTGTGGTCAGGCGCTTCAGGGCTTTCAAGGCAGCATCCAAGATCATTTTCGATCCAATTCCGACTGTTGATGAGGATGGAAATAGTTATGCCTTCACCCTTGCGCAAGCCGCGCTACCCACAATGCGGGAGATATGCAGGGTAGCCAGAGAGGGCGGCGAGATACGTGCCATCGCCATCTCTAGGATATGAATCTATGGAGGTTATACAATAATTCTTGTTCCCAATATTCTGACATATAATACTGACTGATATATGTAATATATCAGTCAGAAAAATACTTAATACTCCATCTTGTCTGGTGGTTATGATGAAATAAGCGAATTTACAATTTATGATGTCGTATAATTGACAAGATTTCCATTATAAAATTATTTTAATGCTTGTATTAAGTTAATAAGTTTAAATGATAAATTAAATTGTTTATATTATTAGTTTTATATTTAAGAAATATCTATTTAATAGTTATTAAATTTAATATTGCCAAATATATATAAGAAGGAATTTAAAAAATGCGTTCGATTAATTTGTTGGCATGTCTCGCTTTGTCAGCTTGTTCCAGTATTTCTGATGGCAAGATTGCGCTAGGTTTTAAAGGCAGCGAGTTATGGATTGCCTCTGCACCACCCGCCGACGTAGTGGCCTATTTTGATGGGCGTCGGAGCTATGAACTCTGTGACATGTGGGCTCGACACCCGAACGAGCGCCGAGTTCGGCGCGAAATTGCTAACGCGCTTGTGAGGCGTGGGGAGCCTGAAAATAAGTGCTACAACCCGTCCGCTGACGCAATAGAACGTACTCGGCAAACGGTCGTTCCGCTACTGATCCATCAAAACAGCCGCCGTGCCAATAAATAACCATCGGCCGGTATCTGCGGGATGGTAGATTTTGGGTTTTGCATAAGCCGGGTTCTGTTTCTCAACAGGTAAATGGACCACTGCGGAGTTACTCTCCCCACAGATGTTCGATACTCTCAGAGAGAAAATCCGGCACAGCCCCCTAACGGGTTGCGAGCATTCGGTGAGTGAGACCGTGCTTTCATCAGAATAAGCGGCAAAGCACAGTCTCGCTCAAGAACGCGATTTATAATACATTGGCCAATTAGCCGCGCAGTATCGCGTAGTTCTGGGGAAGTGCTGCGTGTCGCTACGATATATCGGCTTTTACCTGACAGGAATTGTCTGCTTCCATGAGCATGCGATCCGGGCTTGTGGATAAGTCATGTTGTTTGTCCCTTGACCGGTTATCCCCAATTTGACCGCTAAGTGACTTGCCTGTACGTGGCGAGCGCATTACCAACGGTTCATGTTGGTTGAAGCGAAAGCGTTAAAGCTGCTATTTGCCTATAAGACGCTAAACCGGCACGCACATGACTACCGCATATCCGGCCTGAAGCACGTCGCAGAAAAGTGCATAGCGGTTTTCCGAGCGCGACTTGCGTAAAAGCACTTGAAGCGCGTTGCGCTTTGGGTCAGGCGGATAGGAGACTAATCAAAAGGGGAGCTTCTCGCGCTCATGGCCACATTCGATGTTCTTTGTATCGGCAATGCCATTGTCGATATTCTTTCGCGTACCGATGACGCTTTTCTGGAAACGAACGGTATCGTCAAAGGTGCGATGAACCTGATCGATGCGGAGCGTGCGGAACTGCTTTATAGCCGGATTGCAGGTCCGGCGACGGAAATGTCCGGCGGCAGTGCCGGAAATACGGCAGCGGGCGTAGCAAGTCTGGGCGGACGCTCGGCCTATTTCGGCAAGGTGGCGACCGATCATCTGGGCCGTGTTTTCGCGCATGATATCCGCGCGCAGGGCGTTGCCTTCGATACCCGCCCGCTGGAAAAAGGATCGCCAACCGCCCGTTCAATGATTTTCGTAACGCCGGACGGCGAGCGCTCGATGAATACATATCTTGGCGCCTGCGTGGAACTCGGACCGGAAGATGTCGAGACCTCCAAGGTGTCCGATGCGAAGGTGACCTATTTCGAAGGCTATCTGTGGGACCCGCCACGTGCGAAGGAAGCCATCGTCATGGCATCGAAGATCGCGCACGAGAAGAAACGCCAGATGGCAATGACGCTTTCCGATCCGTTCTGTGTCGACCGGTATCGTGAAGAGTTTCTGGAACTCATGCGCTCGCGCACCGTCGATATTGTTTTCGCCAACGAAGATGAGGCGAAATCTCTATATAAGACGCAGTCGCTTGAAACGGCGATTGCCGCCATGCGTATGGATTGCACGCTTTCGATCATCACCCGTTCGGAAAAAGGTGCGGTGGTCATCACACCAGACCAAACTTTGACCATCCCAGCTATTGAAATTGATGCGCTGGTCGATACGACCGGAGCGGGCGATCTCTATGCAGCCGGTTTCCTTTATGGTTATACAAACGAGCGTTCACTTGAAGATTGCGCGCGTTTAGGTTCGCTGGCGGCAGGTCTTATCATCCAGCAAATGGGACCGCGTCCGCAGCTCAGCCTGCAGGCTGCTGCAAGCCAGGCCGGTTTGGTCTAGTAGTTATTCCGGCCTGATGATCCGGTCGCGCTGAAGTTCTTCTTCCGTGCGTCCGGGACGGCCTTTATAGACGGGCAATGTCCAGCCGAAATAAAGCGCGCCGCCGCGAATGACAAAAGCGATCAAGGCTGCTGCGATTGCACATATGGCTGGTTCGACCTGCAGCCACGCAAGCAGAACATAAAGACACGCACCGGCGAGCGAAGCCGTGACATAGATTTCACGGCGCATCAGTACGGAAGGCTCACCCGCCACCATATCGCGCAATATGCCGCCGAGGGTAGCTGTGGATATACCGGTCACGATAGCGACGGACGGCCCGAAGCCAAGCGCCAACCCTTTGGCCGCACCCAACACCGTATAAGCCGCCATGCCAATGGCATCGAGCCAGAGCAGCACACGATAGCGCGACTCCACCATGTGCGCGGTGAAATAGACGAAGATCGCTGCCAGCGTGCCCGCCAGCAGATAAGCGGGCTCGACAACCCAAAAAACTGGCGCGCCGAGGACGAGATCGCGCAGTGTTCCTCCACCAATACCGGTAATATTGGCAAGGAACAGAAAGCCGATAATATCGAGCTGGCGGCGCGAAGCGGCAAGGGCGCCAGTCGCCGCGAAAACGAAAACGCCTGCGAAATTCAGAAACTCAGGTATAGTCACGCAGCCGGTCTCCTCCACACATCCAGTGACAACTTTTCACCGGTTCGCTCCAATAGCAATATGTACCTCATTGCAAAGTGGACTGCGGAAATGAAAAGAGCGGCAGACAAAGCCGCCGCTCCAATTTTCACCGGTTATTGCTGAAATCAGGCGTTGCCGTCGGAAGCCGCGCCGCCATTGTCGGCAGTTACCTTCGGGCCACCCTTGGACACACCGACCATCGCCGGACGCAGAACGCGGTCGCCGATGGCGTAACCATCCTGCACGACCTGCACGACGGTGTTGTTCGGCAAATCCGGATTCGGTACTTCGAACATGGCCTGATGGAAATTCGGGTCGAACTTCTGGCCTTCCGGCTCCAGCTTCTTGACGCCGTGACGTTCCAGAGCGTGCAGCATGGCGCGTTCGGTCATTTCCACGCCGTCTGCGAGCGATTTCAGGCTCGCGTCGGTCGCCAGGGCTTCGGCAGGGATAGCCTCGAGTGCGCGGCGCAGATTGTCGGAAACCGACAGCATGTCGCGGGCGAAGTTGGTCACGGCATAGGTGCGTGCATCCTGCACATCGCGCTGGGTGCGCTTGCGCAGGTTCTCCATCTCGGCTGCAGCGCGCAGCAGCTGGTCCTTCAGCTCGCCATTGTCGGCTTCGAGCATCGCGATCCGGTTTGCGGTTTCATCCACGGACGCCTCAGCTTCATCCTCGGCAGCTTCCGCACGAGCTTCAGCCTTGCGTGCCTTCAGAAAATCGTCGGCAGCTCGGTTCAGCGCCTCACGATCCCGGGGATTGTTGATGTCGCGCTGCTCAAGATCGGGATTCTGGGATTTGTTTTTTTCGTCAGCCATAGTGCTACTTCCGTCTTGAATATCTTCTGGGGCGGATATCGAGTTTCATGCCAGTAAAATCAAGGTCTATTTTCAGGGACTTGGTTTGTCCCGGCAAGTCTCACAGTTACCGCAGGAGCCGGGAAACGATCTGGGCGGTGTAGTCCACCATAGGAACGATCCGCGCGTAGTTGAGCCGTGTTGGCCCGATGACTCCCAGAGCACCAATAACCCTTTGCTCGCTGTCGCGATAGGGGGCGACTACCAGCGATGAGCCCGAAAGGGAGAAAAGCTTGTTCTCCGAACCAATGAAGATGCGGACACCTGATCCGGCCTCGGCAAGATCGAGAAGCTGGACCATGCCGTCCTTGGTTTCGAGATCATCGAACAGGTGACGCAGGCGCTCGATGTCTTCCTGCGCATGAATATTTTCCAGAAGATTGGCGCGACCGCGAACAATCAGCCGCGCCGGTTGATCCGTTCCGGCACCGCTCCAGACTGCCAGCCCCTGGGAAACCAGTTCCTGCGACAGCTGGTCAAGTTCCTCCCGCGTTTCTTCCGTCAGCTTTTTCAATTCGGCTTTGGCTTCAGAAAGCGTGTGGCCGTGAATATGGGCGTTTAGAAAGTTCGATGCCTCGACCAGCTGCGAATTGCTGATGCCGACGGGCAGACTGACGACACGGTTTTCGACATCGCCATTCTGCATGACCAGAACGGCGAGCGCCCGCGTCGGTTCGAGACGAACGAATTCGATATGTTTCAGCGCACCTTCCGCCTTGGTGGCAAGTACGAGGCCGGCGCCGCGCGAAAGGCCCGAAAGGACCTGACTTGCTTCGGTAAGAACGCTTTCGACCGAATTGTTCATTCCGGCGGAGCGAACCTGCGCCTCAATGGAAGAGCGCTCTTCCGGCGGCAGGTCGCCCACTTCCAGAAACGCATCGACAAAGAAACGCAGACCTATCTGCGTCGGCAGACGTCCAGCTGAGATGTGCGGCGCATAGATGAGGCCCAGATGCTCCAGATCGCTCATGACGTTGCGGATGGTCGCAGGAGAAAGTGTGTGGGGCAACAACCGGGACAGATTGCGTGAGCCGAGAGGGTCGCCATCGTTTAGATAGGTTTCCACAATCAACCGGAAAATATCGCGCGAGCGCTGGTCGAGCGAACTCAAGAGCTGGTGTTCCGGCGGTTTCATCATGTTATGGTAGCGAACCCTATGAATGGCATGCGATAAATATAAGACCGTAAGTCGAAGCGTCAAAGTCTTTAGCTCTGTCCTGGCAGACCTCTCAACACTTCTCGACATATCTTTGGGCTGGCAAAGCGCAAATTTCCTTTCTATTTGCGCCTGGGGGGCCTAAAAAGCCGCACGGAAAACTTTGAATCCCAAAAAACTCGACCAAGGAATTTGATATATGCGTCCATCCAAGCGTGCTGCCGACGAAATGCGCGCCGTCTCTTTCGAGCGCGGCATCTCCAAACATGCGGAAGGCTCCTGCCTGGTTAAATTTGGCGACACGCATGTTCTGTGCACGGCAAGCCTTGAAGAAAAGGTGCCTGGCTGGATGCGTAACACCGGGAAGGGCTGGGTCACGGCGGAATACGGCATGTTGCCGCGTTCGACCGGCGATCGCATGCGTCGCGAAGCCGCTGCCGGCAAGCAGGGCGGTCGCACGCAGGAAATCCAGCGTCTGATCGGACGCTCCTTGCGCGCCGTCGTGGACATGCAGGCTCTGGGCGAAGTGCAGATCACGGTGGACTGTGATGTCATTCAGGCCGATGGTGGCACGCGCACGGCGGCGATCACCGGCGGCTGGGTGGCCTTGCATGAATGCCTGCGCTGGATGGAAGCACGCCAGATGGTGCGGGTCGAGAAGGTGCTGAAGGATCATGTCGCGGCCATTTCCTGCGGCATTTATGAAGGCGCGCCGGTTCTCGATCTGGATTATGCGGAAGATTCCGTTGCCCAGACCGACAGCAATTTCGTCATGACCGGCACGGGCGGCATCGTTGAAATTCAGGGAACTGCCGAAGGTACGCCTTTCTCGGAAGAAGAGTTCCTGAACCTGATGAAGCTCGCACGCAGCGGTGTCGATCGCCTCGTGTCCTTGCAGAAGATGGCCGTAGCCTGACGGTACGCGTTATTCCGACTCTGGCGGCCTGCAAATGGCGTTCTTTTTCGCTTCCGGTGCTCATGTACTTTAAGTACACTCCGCTCCGGGTCTCAAAGACCACCATTTTCGGCTCGCCATAACCGGAATCTCGATGAACCGCATCGGATGCGTCGCAACCGAGGGGAAAATCCATGCGCGCTGCACGTATTCTTGAAACGGCACTCTATGTTCGCGATGTCGCCGAGGCGGTAGAATTCTATCGCAACACGATGGGGCTGGAACCGGTGGGCCAGCTCAGCGAACGCAACGCGTTCTTCCGCTGCGGCGAGGGTATATTGCTGCTCTTCAAGGCGGAAGAGACGCTTAAACCGCCATTGCCCGGTCATCTGCCTGTGCCAGCCCATGGCACGACGGGGCCGGGTCATGTATGTTTTGCCGCAAGTCGCGCCGAGATCGACGGTTGGCGGAAACATCTGGAACAACATGGCGTCGCCATTGAGGCCGATTTCGATTGGCCCAACGGTGCGCGCTCGATTTACTTCCGCGATCCATCCGGCAATTCGCTGGAAATCGCCGAACCCAAACTATGGAATTGAAAATGAGAACGCTGGAAAAGGGCAAGCTGATTGTCGCCTCGCACAATGCGGGCAAGCTGAAGGAATTCGACGGGCTGATCGGCCCGTTTGGTTTCGACGTCAGCTCTGTTGCAGCACTTGGCCTGCCGGAGCCGGACGAGACCGGCACCACGTTTGAAGAAAACGCCTATATCAAGGCCCTTGCAGCGGCTGAAGCCACTGGGTTGCCCGCATTGTCCGACGATTCCGGCCTGATGGTCGATGCGCTCGACGGCGAGCCGGGTGTCTATACCGCCGACTGGGCCGAGACCGAAGACGGTACGCGCGATTTCAATATGGCGATGCAAAAGGTCGAGGATCTTTTGCAGGAAAAGGGCGCGCTGACGGCCGATAAGCGCAAGGCGCGTTTCGTATCCGTCATCTGTCTTGCATGGCCGGATGGTGAAGCGGAATATTTCCGTGGCGAGGTCGAAGGTGTGCTGATCTGGCCGCCGCGTGGCACGACCGGCTTCGGCTACGATCCGGTTTTCCTGCCGGACGGTCATGAAAAGACCTTTGGCGAAATGGCTGCCGACGAAAAGCATGGCTGGAAGCCCGGTGACGCTTCGGCTCTGTCGCACCGTGCCCGTGCCTTCAAGCTTTTCGCCGAAAAGGCGCTCAACGTGGAGCCGGCTTCCGCGAAATGAACAGGCTCTTTCCCCCTTTGCAGGCGAAAAATGTTGCCAGCGCGATTCCCATCGCGCGGGTAAACGGGGAAAATGCATTCGGTGTCTATGTGCATTGGCCGTTCTGTCTGGCCAAATGCCCCTATTGCGATTTCAACAGTCATGTCCGCCACAAGCCGGTGGATCAGGCGCGGTTTTCGCAAGCGTTCCGGCGCGAGATGGAAACGCTGCGTGAACGCACCGGCCCGCGCACCGTCACCAGCATTTTTCTCGGCGGCGGCACGCCGTCGCTGATGCAGCCCGAAACAGTGGGTGCGCTTCTGGATAATATTGCGTCGCATTGGTCTGTCGTGCCCGACATCGAAGTGACGCTGGAGGCCAATCCGACCAGTGTGGAAGCCGACCGTTTTCGCGGCTATCGCGCGGCAGGCGTCAATCGCGTGTCGCTCGGCATTCAGGCGCTGAACGATCCCGATCTGCGCCGTCTGGGGCGTATGCATTCGGTCGATGAGGCAAAGGCGGCCATTCGCTTAGCGCGTGAGATTTTCCCGCGCCTGTCCTTCGATCTGATCTATGCGCGTCCGAACCAGAGCATCGAGGCATGGCGCGAAGAGCTGAAGGAGGCCATCGGACTGGCTGCCGATCACCTCTCGCTCTATCAGCTGACCATCGAGGAAGGCACGCAGTTCTACAATCTCTGGAAGGCGGGCAAGCTCACCACGCCGGAGCCGGACCACGCCGCAGCGCTCTATGAAGAAACGCAGCGGGTTACGGCAGAGCATGGACTTCCGGCCTATGAGATTTCCAATCACGCAGTGCCGGGGCGCGAGTCACAGCACAATCTGGTCTATTGGCGCTATGGGCAATATGTCGGCATCGGCCCCGGCGCGCATGGGCGTTTCGTGGAAAACGATGTGCGCACGGTGACGATTACCGAAAAGCATCCGGAAACCTGGCTCGATCACGTTGAACGACGCGGCCACGGTATCGTAGAGGAAGAATACCTCGATGGCGGGCAGGAGGGCGACGAGTTTCTGATGATGGGGCTTCGTCTGCGCGAAGGCATCGATCTCGATCGATACAAGCGGCTATCGGGCCAGAGCGTTGATCAGAAGCGCCTGGCGAAACTGATTGCCGAGGGCATGATCGAGCCGATGGGCGGCAGCATCATTCGCGCAACGCCGGACGGTGCGCTGGTGCTGGATGCGCTGGTGGCCGATCTGGCCGCATGAGGGATAAGCAATGACTGAGGATATGGGCGACGCACGGCGCGATTATGTGGTGGGTGGCACAGCCATGCGCGCCCGTCCGCTGGAACCCGCGCTTTATATCGTCTCGACGCCGATTGGCAATCTTGGCGATATGACGCTGCGCGGCATCGAAACGCTTGCCGCAGCCGATGTTTTGGCCTGCGAGGATACGCGTGTGACCCGTGTTCTCCTCGACCGCTACGGCATTTCCCGCCGCCCGATCAGCTATCACGAGCACAATGCCGCCGAAGCCGGAGAAAAGCTGATTGCCGCGCTGTCAGCGGGCAAAAGCGTTGCGCTGGTGTCCGATGCGGGCACGCCGCTCGTTTCCGATCCGGGCTTTCGTCTGGTCGGCGAGGCGCGCGCGGCCGGTATTCGTGTCGTTCCCATTCCGGGTGCTTCCGCCGTTCTGGCCGCACTCGCCGCTTCCGGTCTGCCGACCGACGCCTTCATGTTCTGTGGCTTTCTGCCGTCCAAGCACGGGCAAAAGCAGACGAAGCTTGAAAGCCTCAAGGGCATCGACGCAACACTGGTCTTCTATGAATCACCAAACCGGACAGCAGCGACGCTGGCCGAAATGGCGGAAGTGTTCGGCCCGGATCGTCTGGGCGCGCTCTGCCGCGAACTGACCAAGGCTTATGAAACCATTCGCACTGCACCACTGGGCGAACTGGCGAAGGAATTCGACGGCGAGGACCGTATTCGCGGCGAGGTCGTTCTGCTGGTCGGTCCGCCGACGGGCAACACCATTCCGCAAAGTGAAGAGGACATCGACAAGCTGCTTCTGTCACTTGCCGACGAACTGCCGCCATCCAAGGCCGCAGGCGAAGCCGCGCGCATGACCGGTGGCCAGAAATCCGTTCTCTATCAGCGCCTCATGCAACTGAAATCGGATCAGCGTTGACGGAGCTGCGCGAGAAAAAGCGAACCGCTTTCTTTCGTGGACACAGCGCTGAACGCTTTGCGGCTCTGATGCTTCTTCTGAAAGGCTTTCGGATTGTCGCACGGCGCTATCGGACAAGACTTGGCGAAATCGATCTGATCGCGCGCCGAGGCAATCTGGTGCTCATCGTTGAGGTCAAGGCACGGAGCAGTCTGGAAGCGGCGCAACTCGCTGTCACGCCACAGGCCATGCAGCGCATCGAAGCCGCCGCCGATCTCTGGCTGCAACGCCAGCCTGACCAAGTCCGTCTGTCGTTGCGTTTCGACCTGATTGCCGTGCTGCCACGACGGTGGCCCAAACATGTTCCGGCATTCTTCACGGCCGGAAATTACCTATAAGCTTATGTAAATCCTATAAAAATTGTGGGGTATATTGGGATCATTCCGGGGAATGAAAATCCCGCAATCGGCTGTTTTGAGAAAAAGTGATGCTCGCCGTGATTTTCACGCGCAAGCCCGTTTCTTATAAATCTCCCGCTCTCCATGGATAATGGCGCCATCTTTTTACCAGATGCATTTCCGCACGCGAAACCGGTATCCACTTTCGCTGGAAATGCTCCCAAGGATCGCGCCGTGTCTCTACCGCAAAAGCGTTTACTGGCTGATTTTCCTGCCTTCTTCCGGGTTTCGGAAGAGGTGGTTGTCGTCGTTGGCGGCGGCGAGGAAGCGTTGAACAAGGCGCGCCTTGTGGCGCAGACGTCCGCACGCCTTCGCATTATTGCCGAAGAAACAGAACGCCATCTGGCCGATTTCATCGCGAGCCATGGTGTGGAGCATATTGCGGCACCTTTTGCGCCGGAACATGTCGCGGGCGCAAAGCTGGTTTTCGTGGCGACCGGTGATGAGGCGCAGGACCGCGCTGTTGCTGCAGTGGTCAAGGCCGAGAGGGTTCCCGTCAATGTCGTTGACCGTCCAGCACTTTGCGATTTCCTGACGCCTGCCATCGTCAACCGCGCGCCACTGACGATTGCCATCGGCTCGGAAGGGAGCGCTCCGGTTCTGGCGCAGATGGTTCGTGCGCGTATCGATGCCGCCTTTTCGCCGCGCCTTGGCGAGCTTGCGCATTTCGCCGAAAGCTGGCGTCCGCTGGTCGAGCGCGCATTGCCCAAGGGGCTGGCGCGCCGCAGCTTCTGGCGCGGTTTCTTTTCGGGCCGTGTTGCCAGCGCCATTGAAAATGGCGATCGCGTGGAAGCCTACAAGGCTGCGAGCGACCTGATCGAACAGCGTGACAATGCCGCCGGTTATGTCTGGCTGGTCGGCGCCGGTCCGGGTGCCGAAGATCTGCTGACCCTGCGCGCCCATCGCGCTTTGATGGAAGCCGATGTGATCGTGCACGATGCGCTGGTGCCGGAAGGCGTCATTGCCATGGGCCGTCGTGACGCCGAGCGTCTCGCTGTAGGCAAGCGCAAGGGCTGCCATTCCAAAAGCCAGGAAGAGATCAATCGCTTGCTGGTAAGGCTCGGGCGGGAAGGTAAGCGCGTTGTGCGGCTGAAATCCGGTGATCCGTTGGTGTTCGGGCGCGCAGGCGAAGAAATGGCGGCGCTGCGTGCCGCCGGTATCGGGTTCGAAATCGTGCCCGGCATCACCTCGGCCTTTGCTGCCGCTGCGGATATGGAATTGCCGCTGACTCTGCGCGGTGTCGCCTCGTCGCTGGTGTTCACCACCGGTCATGACATGACGGGCGACGTGCTGCCGGGCTGGGCGAAGCTCGCCGTCTCCGGAGCAACGATTGCCGTCTATATGGGCTCGACGGTCGCGGCATCGGTTGCCGCGCGCCTGATTGGTGCAGGCCTGCACGAAGATACCGCCGTGGCGGTGGTGGAAAATGCGAGCCGACAGGACAAACGCCTGTTCCATGGCACGCTGAAGAATTTGCCGGATCTAGAAAACCGCAAGGAACTTTCCGGCCCAGTCATGGTGATCATCGGCGATGCGGTCGCCGGTGCCGCAATCGATAAAGCTGAAGCGCTGGCCCTCAGGCCGGTTTCCGTCGCAGCCTAAACCCGCAGGATGCGCTGTTAACAAAAGTTTGGAGTTTGGAAATGGTCGTAAAAGTTCTCACTGCAAACCGGCTGATCGACGGGCAGGCTGTGTGGCTCGGTGCCGACGGCTCCTGGCAGGAAACCATCAACGGCGCGCTGATCGCCCGCCATGCCGAAGCCGTGACGGCGCTCGAAGATGCGGGCAAAGTTGCGGCGAAAGCCAATCTTGTCGTCGATGTGAATGTGATCGATGTCGAGGAGCGAGCAGAGGGGCTTTACCCGATCCGCCTGCGCGAACGCATCCGCCTTTCCGGCCCGACCATCGTGACCTTTGGCGATTTGCCCCTCGAAAAACCTGAATTGAAGCGCGCCTCGTAATATCTGTTGACGCATTTCCGGACGCAAAACCGGTTCCCACTTTTGCTGGAAATGCTCTGATCTGGATTTAGACTATGTATCGTTATGATGAATTCGACCGCGATTTTGTTGCGGCCCGCGTTGCCCAGTTCAAGGATCAGGTTGAACGCCGCCTGACCGGAGAGCTGACGGAAGAACAGTTCCGTCCGCTGCGCCTGATGAATGGCCTTTACCTGCAATTGCACGCCTATATGCTGCGCGTGGCAATTCCCTATGGCACGCTGTCGAGCCGCCAGTTGCGAAAGCTTGGTCACATTGCGCGCGTCTATGATCGCGGCTTTGGCCATTTCACCACGCGCCAGAACATCCAGTATAACTGGCCTGCGCTGAAGGACGTGCCGCGCATTCTGGAAGAGCTGGCGGAAGTCGAGATGCACGCCATCCAGACCTCCGGCAATTGCATTCGCAACGTAACCGCCGATCACTTCGCTGGCGCTGCCGCCGACGAAGTGGCCGATCCGCGCCCCTTCGCCGAAATCCTGCGCCAGTGGTCGTCGCTGCACCCGGAGTTTTCCTATCTGCCGCGCAAGTTCAAGATTGCCATTGTCGGCTCGGAGCATGACCGCGCCGCGATCCAGGTGCATGACATCGGCTTGCAGCTGAAGAAGAACGAGGCAGGCGATCTGGGGCTGGCCGTCTATATTGGCGGCGGTCAGGGCCGCACGCCGATGGTGGCGAAGAAAATCCGCGACTTTCTGCCCATCGAGGACATGCTGACCTATGTGACGGCTATTGTGCGCGTCTATAATCTGCATGGCCGTCGCGACAACAAGTACAAGGCCCGCATCAAGATCCTCGTCCATGAAACGGGCGTTGAAGAACTGACCCGCGAGATCGATGCTGAATGGGAAGAAATCCGCAATGGCGAGCTGAAGCTGCCGCAGCGCGATATCGACGCGATTGAAAGCTATTTCCGCATGCCGAAGCTGCCGCAACGGCCGGAAGGCTGGGAAGTGCTGGCTGTTACCCAGAAGGCCGATGCGGAATTTGCAAGCTGGGTGGCGCGCAATGTCACGCCGCACAAGAACCCGGATTATGCGGTCGTCACCATTTCGCTGAAGCCCATCGGCGGTATTCCCGGCGATGCGAGCGCAGAGCAGATGGAATTGGTGGCGGATATTGCCGAAACCTATTCTTTCGATGAAATCCGCGTCAGCCACGAGCAGAATTTGGTTCTGCCGCATGTGGCCAAGGCCGATCTCGCAGCCGTCTATGATCTGCTGCAGTCGGATGGGCTGGTGACGCCGAATGCCGGTCTCATCACCGACATCATCGCCTGCCCCGGTCTCGATTATTGCGCCCTTGCCAATGCACGCTCCATTCCGGTGGCGCAACGCATTTCCGAGCGCTTCGGCGACCAGCAGCGCCAGCTTGAAATCGGCGATCTCAAGATCAAGATTTCCGGCTGCATCAATGCCTGCGGCCATCACCATGTCGGCCATATCGGTATTCTGGGCGTTGAGAAAAAGGGCGAGGAACTCTATCAGATCACGCTTGGCGGTTCGGCGGACGAGCATTCGACCATCGGTGACATCACTGGTCGTGGCTTCTCGTCGGAAGAGGTGGTTGATGCCATCGAAACGGTGGTGGACACCTATCTGTCCCTGCGGGAAAGCCCGGAAGAAACTTTCCTTGCCGCCTATCGCCGCGTCGGCATGGAACCGTTCAAACACGCGCTTTATGGAGAAATAAGCCGTGCAGCTTGATGCGGAAGAAACTGCTGCCGCCGAAGCCCGCCTTCTGGAGGCAAGCCACGGCGCGTCTACCCCGCAGGAGGTGATCGCGCTCGTCACGCGCGAACTCTATGAGGGGCAGATCGCGGTCGTCTCTTCCTTCGGGGCGGAATCGGCGGTGCTTCTGCACATGATCTCGGAAATTGATCCGGCGACACCGGTTCTGTTTCTCGATACGGGAAAGCACTTTCGGGCAACGCTCGATTATCGTCATGATCTGGTGGACCGGCTGGGGCTGACCGATGTGCGGGATATCCTGCCGCTTGAGGATAATCTCAAGGCGGACGATCCGTTCGGCGCGCTGTCGATGACCGACAAGGATCGTTGCTGCTTTATCCGCAAGGTCGAGCCTATGGCGCGCGCCGTGGCCCCTTATCGGGCCTGGATGACGGGTCGCAAGCAGTTTCAGGCTTCGACGCGCGAAAGCCTGGCTACGTTTGAATCGGTCGGCCCGCGTATTCGTATCAATCCGCTGGCGCGTTTGCAGGCAGGCGATCTCAAGGCCTATGCCGACAAGCATGATCTGCCGCCGCATCCCTTGACCGCGCAGGGCTACCGTTCCATCGGCTGCATGCCTTGCACGCGGCCTGTGGGCGATGGCGAAGACCAACGTGCCGGACGCTGGGCGGGGTCGGAAAAGACAGAATGCGGCATCCATCTGTCGGGTCTGTCCGACAGCTTGAAGAAACTGGGAGCAGGTGACCGGAAATGAGCGATATCAACGAAACCAAACTCTGGTCTGCCGATGGCTTTCGCGAAGACGATTATGTCTTTGCCGACGATCTTGAAGCGGCTGGTGATACCCCGGCGATCATCATTCCGCTGGCCGTCTGGCTTGGACTGGATGAGGAGCGTCGCCGCGCCTCCAATCACCGGATCGGCGTGTCGGTTGCGCCGGGCGAAGCCATTGAACCGCTGCTGGATGATCTGGGCAGCCTGCCTCTGATCGCCTTGCAGTTCCCGGCTTTCAATGACGGTCGCTCCTATTCCAAGGCCGAGATTTTGCGCCGCGAGGGGTTTGCGGGCGAATTGCGTGCCGTTGGTGATGTGCTGATCGATCAGGCCGCCCTGATGCTGCGGACCGGCTTCGACAGCCTGCAGGTGACGAACAAGGTTGCCCAGAGCCGTCTTGGCGAAAATCGTCTGGTTGATACGCCCGGCTATTACCAGCCGGGACGTGGATCAGTACCGGAGGAGGCCGGGTTTGCCTGGCGTCGTGTCAAGGCAAGTTAGGCACATCGCTCAAATTTGCCATTTTTCTGCGCGCCTTGATGCGCTAGACACGCCTCACCAAATTCAGGGAGTCGCGGCGTGATCCGGCATATTGTTTTCTTCAGCGTCAAAGAAGGTCAGGACATAGAGACGGTCAAAAAGGGGTTGGAACAACTTGCCACCATTCCCCATGCTGACCTTTTTGAAGTTCTGCCGAACTCCAGGGTCGATCCGATGTGCGACCGCATCGATCTCGTTGTTTATGCCGAGTTCAAG
Organism: Ochrobactrum sp. A-1; assembly: GCF_022488005.1. NCBI lineage: Bacteria > Pseudomonadati > Pseudomonadota > Alphaproteobacteria > Hyphomicrobiales > Brucellaceae > Ochrobactrum > Ochrobactrum sp. A-1. The sequence continues at coordinate 1,503,266 of NZ_JAKVQC010000003.1, read as the reverse complement.
GATGAAGAAGCGCTTTTCGCTTTCAAGAAGCATCCGACCTATGACGCGACGACGCAACTGGTGCGTCCGATGCGTGAATTGCGCTTTTCAGCCGATGTTGTGACAGGCAAGCGCTAAAGCATTTTCCTGCAAAAGTGCGAAGCGGTCTTGCGTGCGGAAATGCGTAAAATAACTACCAGTCTGTCTGCGGTCTTTCCTGTAGCGGCAGTCCGCCGAAAAGATCAGGCTCGCTGGACGTTCTCGCACGTTCGATATTGAGAAGCCTCAGTTTCGTCGCCGTACCACCCGCTGCCGAAAAGCCGCCGACCTTGCCATTGGCTCCGAGCACCCGATGACAGGGTACAATGATCGGAAACGGGTTCTTGCCAAGCGCATAGCCGACAGCCTGGGAGAGACTCACATCGCCGATCCTTCGGGCAATTGCACCATAGGTCGTTGTCTCGCCCGGTTTCAGCTCAAGAATGATTTCATAGACCTGCCTGTTAAGATCGGGTTGGGTATCAAGCGCCAGCGGTGTATCTGAAAAATCAACATCGGCGCCTGCCAGAAGCGCGCGCACGCCCCGGATTGCATTACTGACAAAGGAAGGGACGTCGGTATCTTCGGCACCGGGGAACCGCTCGCCAAGCCGATAACGGGTTTCCTTCTCGTCGGTATCTCCAATCTCGACGCCGACGATCTTTGGGCCGCGCCAGGCAATGCCGCACGGTCCGATCTCTGTTTCGAAAATGGCAATGCCCGACGATTCCATGGAAGTAGTACTAGCATGGTTTTGAACGGGACAAACGCCGGTTATCCAGCAACTATAGGAACGTTGACGTGAAAAGTCGTAACAATTGCGGAAAATGGCGCAGTGAAATGGTTGAAGAACGACACGAATAATGATTGTGTGATGACAACCGGCCAATGCCCTTAAATGGCCAAACGCATTGACGAGAGTTGCCAGCACCCGTCGCGGCGGGAGCGGAACCGAGGAATTTAAATGGACGATTACGAGCGATATGCCACAGGGTTGATGATCGTTTTTGGTGCGCTGATTATCGGCGGCCTCATGGCGGCTAACCTGTACCACGGCGATAAGCCGGGCTTTTTATTCGCGCTGGGCGCTGCGGTTGTCAGCTGGTTCGCGGCTTTTGCCGTCCTGTTTGACAAGCCACGCGTTTATGGCGTGATGATTGCTGTTGCGATCGGTCTGGTCGCGGCTTCAATCGGTGCTTATGTAACCTGATTTTTGAACCACTTTATTTAGAAAAAGCCCCGGTTTTCCGGGGCTTTTTCGTTTCAGAGATATGGCGAGTAGCACTGGCGCCGTGGCCCATAATTAGGCTGGAACGTGTTATCGTAGGCTCGATAGGAGCGATAGCGGTTATAGCACCACCGCACATGCGGGTTGCCGCCACGATAGACGGGGGCTGGACGGTAGCGATAAACAGGTGGTGGTCCCCAATAACGGCGATCGTAGCGATAGTAAGGACGGTAGCGCGGACGATCATGCCGCCAGTAGCGGCGTTGCTCCCGCCAATAGCGGCGGTCACCACGATAGTCGTAATACTGAACGTTCTGTACATTCGGCGCTAGAGCCTGGGCGGACGGTGTCACCATCAAGGATGGCTGTGGTGCTGCATTCGCCGTCCCGGCAGCAGCGGATAGTCCCATACCGAGTGACAAACATGCGGCAAACAGGGAATAAGCAAACCTTTTCATCGGCCTCTCCTCACAGCGCATACCGAAGTGTGGAACGGCTTTCGGATAAGATGCGCGTAAAAATGATCAACACATATCGTCCCTGCGGTTATTCTAGGCCGGACATTGTGGCAGAGCGGTGGCCCTGCGCAGTCACGATTTCTTGGCCTCGGCAATAGATCGGTGATGCCCGAATAACAAATTGGGAAATATTTGCTCCGAATTGACATAAAGATATGTTTATGTCATTAAGCGACTTCCGTGATATGCGTATGAAGGGCAATTCGGGTTTGTGTGTCCGAGCAAATCCTGTTGCCTGATAACAGATTGAATACAGGCGGTGTTTTATGGCCTCTTCCCTCGAAGATCTTTTTGGTGCAACGGCAGCGCAGCCGGATGGCTCAGAAGTGCTTGCAGCTCTCACCAAGGCAGCGCGGGAGCGCATCCTGATCCTCGACGGTGCGATGGGAACCCAGATTCAGGGGCTTGGTTTTCATGAAGAACATTTCCGGGGTGAGCGCTTTGGCGCCTGCGATTGTCAGCTTCAGGGCAATAATGACCTTCTGACCCTGACGCAGCCCAAGGCTATCGAGGAAATCCACTACGCTTACGCCATCGCGGGCGCGGATATTCTGGAAACCAATACGTTTTCGTCCACGACAATTGCCCAGGCCGATTACGGCATGGAAGAGCAGGTCTACGAATTGAACCGTGACGGCGCGCGTCTTGCCCGCCGCGCTGCCTTGCGTGCCGAGCAGAAGGACGGCCGCCGCCGTTTCGTAGCGGGCGCCCTCGGACCGACAAACCGCACCGCTTCACTGTCGCCGGATGTCAATAATCCCGGATTTCGTGCTGTCACCTTCGATGATCTGCGCATTGCCTATGCCGAGCAAATCCGGGGGCTGATCGATGGCGGTTCCGACATCATCCTGATCGAAACCATCTTCGACACGCTGAATGCGAAGGCGGCCGTTTTCGCCTCGGAACAAGTGTTCGAGGAAAAGGGCATCTTCCTGCCGGTGATGATTTCCGGCACGATCACCGATCTTTCCGGCCGCACCCTGTCTGGCCAGACTCCGACGGCGTTCTGGCATTCGCTGCGTCACGCCAAGCCATTCACTATCGGTCTCAACTGTGCGTTGGGCGCCAACGCCATGCGTGCGCATCTCGACGAATTGTCGACCATTGCCGATACCTTCATCTGCGCCTATCCGAATGCCGGTCTGCCGAACGAGTTCGGCCAATATGATGAAACGCCGGAAGCAATGGCTGCCCAGATCGAAGGCTTCGCCCGTGATGGTCTGGTCAATGTGGTGGGCGGCTGCTGCGGTTCGACGCCGGAACATATCCGTGCCATTGCCGAGGCTGTCGCGAAACATCCGCCACGCAAGCCTGCCAAGGTTGCACCGCTGATGCGTCTTTCGGGACTTGAGCCTTTCACGCTGACCGAAGACATTCCCTTCGTCAATGTTGGCGAACGCACCAACGTGACCGGCTCTGCACGCTTCCGCAAGCTGATCAAGGCTGGCGATTTTTCTGCTGCGCTCGACGTCGCGCGCGATCAGGTGGTCAACGGCGCCCAGATCATCGACATCAACATGGATGAAGGCCTGATCGATTCCGAAAAGGCTATGGTCGAATTCTTCAATCTGATTGCTGCCGAACCGGATATTGCCCGCGTGCCGATTATGATTGACAGCTCCAAATGGGAAGTCATCGAGGCTGGCCTGAAATGCGTCCAGGGCAAGGCAGTGGTCAATTCCATCTCGATGAAGGAAGGCGAGGAAGCCTTTATTCATCATGCGAAGCTCGTTCGCGCCTATGGCGCGGCAGTTGTCGTGATGGCTTTCGATGAAACCGGACAGGCCGATACCGAGGCGCGCAAGATCGAAATCTGTACCCGGGCCTACAAGATTCTGACGGAACAGGTCGGCTTCGCACCGGAAGACATCATCTTCGATCCAAACATCTTTGCGGTGGCGACCGGTATCGAAGAACACAATAATTACGGCGTTGATTTCATTGAAGCGACACGCAAGATCATGGCGACCTTGCCGCATGTGCATGTCTCGGGTGGCGTGTCGAACCTTTCCTTCTCGTTCCGCGGTAATGAGCCGGTGCGCGAGGCGATGCATGCCGTGTTCCTGTACCACGCCATTCAGGCAGGTATGGATATGGGCATCGTCAATGCCGGTCAGCTTGCGGTTTACGATGCCATTGATCCGGAACTGCGTGAGGCTTGCGAGGATGTGGTGTTGAACCGCCGCTCCGATGCGACTGAACGCTTGCTGGAAATCGCCGAGCGTTTTCGCGATTCAGGCTCCAAGGAAGCCAAGGTGCAGGATCTGAGCTGGCGCGAATGGCCGGTGGCAAAGCGCCTTGAACATGCGCTGGTCAACGGCATTACCGAATATATTGAAGCCGATACGGAAGAGGCGCGGCAGTCTGCCGAACGCCCGCTGCACGTCATCGAAGGGCCGCTGATGGCCGGTATGAACGTGGTTGGTGATCTGTTCGGCGCAGGCAAGATGTTCCTGCCGCAGGTGGTCAAGTCGGCCCGCGTGATGAAGCAGGCCGTGGCCGTTCTCCTGCCATATATGGAAGAAGAAAAGCGCCTCAATGCTGAAAAAGGCATTGGCGGCGGTGAACGTCAGAGCGCCGGCAAGGTGCTGATGGCGACCGTGAAAGGCGATGTGCACGATATCGGCAAGAATATCGTCGGCGTCGTGCTGGCCTGCAACAATTACGAAATCATCGATCTGGGCGTGATGGTGCCATCGCAGAAAATCCTGCAGGTGGCGCGCGACGAGAAGGTAGATATCATCGGCCTTTCCGGCCTTATTACGCCTTCGCTCGACGAAATGGCGCATGTGGCAGCAGAAATGGAGCGCGAGGGTTTTGACATTCCGCTTCTGATCGGCGGCGCGACGACCAGCCGTGTCCATACGGCGGTGAAGATTCATCCGCGTTATGAGCGCGGACAGGCGGTCTATGTCATCGACGCCAGCCGTGCAGTTGGTGTGGTTTCGAGCCTGCTGTCGCCGGAAGGCAAGCAGGCCTATGTTGACGGTCTGCGCGGAGAATATGCCAAGGTAGCGGCGGCTCATGCGCGCAATGAAGCAGAAAAACAGCGCCTGCCGATCGCTCGTGCGCGTGCCAATGCGCATAAGCTTGACTGGGATAGCTTTGTTCCGACAAAGCCGACATTCACCGGCACGAAGACTTTCGACGATTACGATCTGGCCGAAATCGCCCGCTATATCGACTGGACGCCGTTCTTCCAGACGTGGGAGTTGAAAGGCCGCTATCCGGCAATTCTTGAAGACGAGAAGCAGGGCGAAGCCGCCCGGCAGCTCTGGGACGACGCGCAGGCGATGCTGAAGAAAGTCATCGACGAAAATTGGTTCACGCCGAAAGCTGTCGTCGGCTTCTGGCCTGCCAATGCGGTGGGAGACGATATTCGTCTTTTCACCGATGAAAGCCGCAGGCAGGAACTTGCTACCTTCTTCACGCTGCGCCAGCAATTGAGCAAGCGCGATGGTCGTCCGAATGTCGCGATGTCCGACTTCGTGGCTCCCGTCGAAAGCGGAAAGCAGGATTATGTCGGCGGCTTTGTCGTCACGGCAGGTATTGGTGAAGTGGCGATAGCCGAACGTTTCGAGCGCGCCAATGACGATTACTCGGCTATTCTTGTGAAAGCGCTGGCTGATCGTTTTGCGGAAGCCTTTGCGGAACTGATGCATGAGCGTGTGCGTAAGGAATTCTGGGCGTATGCTTCGGACGAAACCTATACGCCAGAAGAATTGATCGGTGAGCCATATAAAGGCATTCGTCCTGCTCCGGGCTATCCGGCTCAGCCCGATCATACTGAAAAATCGACGCTTTTCCGCCTTCTGGACGCGACTGCAAACACGGGCGTGGAACTGACTGAAAGCTATGCGATGTGGCCCGGCTCTTCTGTATCGGGTCTCTATATAGGCCATCCCGAAAGTTATTATTTCGGTGTGGCCAAGGTCGAACGCGATCAGGTTGAGGATTACGCAGATCGCAAGGGAATGGCGGTTGAGGAGGTCGAGCGCTGGCTTACACCGATCCTCAATTATACCCCAGGCACAACTTCGGAAGAGGCTGCGGCTTGATAAATGCCGCAGTCAAATTAACTTAATCTCATATACCCGTAGTTTTGACAGATGCGCTGCAGGCGTTTGACTGGTTTGTAGTTATGGATCGGCTACAAAACAGCCGGCGCGGCTGCATCGGCTTGGCATTTCATATTCTCAGCATCTGGCTCAATCGCAGCATTGGAATTTTTGCCTTATATAATAATTAAGAAAAGAATAAAGTTAAATGTAATTTAGAATTATATAATATTTATGAATGAATAATATTATATTTATGATTAGTATTTGGAGAAAACTACAGGGATGTGCTAGTGATTTGTTGGCATTTTATTTAAATGCTTCGAATTTCAATAATCATCAATAGTTATATTTTTCTTTGGGAAGTCTGCAATGAAATGGGAACAAATTTATGAATCCATGCAATCTGCTGACGATGCCGCACAACTCCTTGAATACATAAATACCTATGCCAAGCAGTGCGGTTTTGCACATACGGCCTATGTCATGCGCGTTCCGTTGCTGAATGGCGTGGTCAAATGGCTCAGCTTTGGATCGTTGCCGCAGGAATGGATCGATCATTATACGGCCAGAAAATATGCGGATGTCGCCCCCTTGGTTCGCAAGGCATTGAACAGCATCGAGCCTTTGGTCTGGTCGCCAAAGCTGTTTGCAGATGCGCCGCAGATTTGGACGGATGCACAGCGCTTCGGCCTCAAGGTCGGAATTTCCCAGCCATGCTGGGCGGCTCAAGGTGTATTCGGAATGTTGTCTTTCCTGAGAAGTGGTCCGGCATTGTCTTCTGGCGAGATTTCGATGTTGCGGCGTCAGATGCAGATCGCAGCCAATCTTTTACATCTGTCCATGTATGAACATCTTGATGTTCCGGCGATGAATTGCGTTTCTGAAGTGAACCTGACGATGCGGGAAAGGGAAATCCTGCGCTGGACAAGCGAAGGAAAGACTGCCGAGATCATCGGTACGATCCTCAATATTTCCACACGCACGGTGAATTTCCACATCAGCAACGTTCTGACCAAGCTCGTTGCGGTCAACAAGGTTCAGGCGGTCGCCAAGGCCCGTACCTTCGGACTTCTCTAAATATCTTCCAAGTCCCTCGGCGGTTTGATCCGAAGGGCATTTTCAGCGGCTTTCCGGTTTGCGCTTTTTCTGAAACGGGCTACAAATTCATTATCTTTCCCGGAGGATCAATGAATGACTGCTCAGCCAAACTCTCTTGAAGCCCGCGATATCCGTTATCATCTCCATTCTTACACCGATGCTGTCCGCCTCGAAGCGGAAGGCCCGCTTGTCATCGAGCGTGGCGATGGCATTTACGTCGAAGATGTATCGGGCAAGCGCTATATCGAAGCGATGTCAGGACTTTGGAGCGTCGGCGTGGGCTTTTCGGAGCCGCGTCTGGCCGAGGCAGCTGCAAGACAGATGAAGAAGCTGCCTTTCTACCATACATTTTCCTACCGTTCGCATGGCCCGGTCATCGATCTGGCGGAAAAGCTCGTTTCGATGGCTCCAGTCCCGATGAGCAAGGCTTATTTCACCAATTCAGGTTCCGAGGCCAACGATACTGTCATCAAGCTGATCTGGTATCGCTCCAATGCGCTCGGCGAACCGGAGCGCAAGAAAATAATCTCACGCAAGCGTGGCTATCATGGCGTGACGATTGCCTCTGCCAGCCTGACGGGTCTGCCCAACAACCATCGTTCCTTCGACCTGCCGATCGACCGCATTCTGCATACGGGTTGTCCGCATCACTATCGCGAAGGGCTGGCCGGCGAGACTGAAGAGCAGTTCGCAACGCGACTGGCGGATGAGCTGGAACAGTTGATCCTTGCTGAAGGCCCGCACACCATTGCAGCTTTCATTGGTGAGCCGGTGATGGGTGCTGGCGGCGTGGTCGTGCCGCCTAAAACCTATTGGGAAAAGGTGCAGGCGGTTCTCAAGCGCTACGATATTCTGCTGGTCGCCGATGAAGTCATTTGCGGCTTCGGGCGGACGGGCAATCTGTTCGGCAGCCAGACTTTTGACATGAAGCCTGACATTCTCGTTATGTCGAAGCAGCTTTCGTCATCCTATCTGCCGATTTCGGCCTTCCTCATCAATGAGCGTGTCTACGCGCCGATTGCCGAAGAAAGCCACAAGATCGGCACGCTTGGCACTGGCTTCACGGCATCCGGCCATCCGGTGGCAGCAGCAGTCGCGCTGGAAAACCTTGCCATCATCGAAGAGCGTGATCTGGTCGCCAATGCGCGCGACCGCGGTACCTATATGCAGAAGCGCCTGCGCGATTTGCAGGATCACCCGCTGGTCGGTGAAGTGCGCGGCGTCGGTCTCATTGCCGGTGTCGAGCTTGTCACCGACAAGCAGGCCAAGACAGGTCTTGAACAGGCTGGTGCGCTGGGAGCTCAGGCAAATGCGGCTCTCCAGGAGCGAGGCGTCATTTCCCGCGCAATGGGCGACACGCTTGCCTTCTGTCCGCCACTCATCATCAATGATCAGCAGATCGATACGATGGTGTCGGCACTCGAAGCGACGCTCAACGATGTTCAGGCGAGCCTTGCCAAGTAAAAATTTGCTCTGGAGCTGTCCGAATAACGGGCAGCTCCACAGCGAAAAGCCGTTAAATATCACAAAAATTGTATGATTTTCCGTGGCTTGGCCGAAAATCAGCTTTTTCCAGCGCGCGCAAGTTTGTTCCGGCCCTGCTTGCAAATACGGTAAGTTTTTCGCGCAAGCCGGTCGCAATACGCGATAGGTTTCTTTCACTTTTTCGCATCATTTCACGACAATGCGCGCATCGCGGCTTTTGCCGTATCTGCGCCGGATGAAGGCCATCTCCTGACCTTGGGCCATCCCTCCCGCCAGTATCGAGTCCCCATCCGGTTGCCGGGAGTAAGTAGTCGTGCATCATGCATCCCTGACCAAGAACCTGACGCATCTTCAGCGCCTTGAGGCGGAAGCGATCCATATTTTTCGTGAGGTTGCAGCAACCTTCTCCAATCCGGTGATGCTTTACTCGGTCGGCAAGGATTCGTCGGTGATGCTGCATCTGGCGATGAAGGCATTCTATCCCGCGCCGCCGCCTTTTCCCTTCCTGCATGTTGATACGACATGGAAGTTTCGGGAGATGATCGAATTTCGCGATGCTCAGGCACGTGAAAAGGGTTTCGAGCTGCTCGTGCATATCAATAAGGACGGCGTGCGCGAGAATATTGGCCCCTTTAGCCATGGATCGAATGTCCACACCCATGTGATGAAGACGGTCGCCTTGCGGCAGGCGCTCGACAAATACAAGTTCGATGCCGCTTTTGGTGGTGCTCGTCGCGACGAGGAGAAATCGCGCGCCAAGGAGCGCATTTTTTCCTTCCGTAACGCACAGCATGGATGGGACCCCAAGAACCAGCGTCCGGAAATGTGGAAAATCTATAATACCCGCGTTTCCGCAGGGGAATCGATCCGCGTCTTTCCGCTGTCGAACTGGACCGAGCTCGATATCTGGCAATATATCCTGCAGGAGAATATCCCCATCGTGCCGCTTTATTTTGCAGCGCATCGCCCGGTGGTCGAGCGTGACGGCATGCTGATTATGGTCGATGATGGCCGTATGAAATTGCGTCCGGACGAACGGGTGGAAAACCGGCTGGTGCGATTCCGCACACTTGGCTGCTATCCGCTGACTGGCGCAATTGAATCTAGCGCGGCAGACCTTTCCGATATTGTCGAGGAAATGCTGATTGCCCGTACATCCGAACGGCAGGGCCGGGCCATCGATCGCGACGAAGCCGGGTCGATGGAAAAAAAGAAGCGCGAGGGCTATTTCTGATGAATGCGATAATCAAGCCCGTTGCGACCAATGCTGCAGTTAGCGATTTTCTGGCTGATCAGGAGCGTAAGACCCTGTTGCGCTTCCTCACTTGCGGGTCGGTGGATGACGGCAAATCGACGCTCATCGGGCGCCTGCTCTATGATACGAAACTGATCTTCGAGGACCAGCTCGCATCGTTGAAGAACGATAGCCGCAAGTTCGGCACCACGGATGACGACTTCGACTTCGCATTGCTGGTTGACGGTCTGGAGGCAGAACGGGAGCAGGGCATTACCATCGATGTCGCCTATCGCTTCTTTTCGACACCACGTCGCAAATTCATTGTCGCGGATACGCCGGGTCATGCGCAATATACGCGCAACATGGCAACCGGCGCCTCGACCGCCGATCTTGCTATCGTGCTTGTCGATGCCCGACAGGGTGTGCTGACCCAGACACGGCGCCATTCCTTCATTGCGTCGGCGCTCGGTATTCGTCACATCGTTTTGGCCGTGAACAAGATCGATCTGGTCGATTTTTCGCAAGAAGCCTTCGAGCACATCATTGCCGACTATATGAGCTTCGCCAAAGAACTTGGCTTTGTCAGTGTGCAGCCGATCCCGCTCTCGGCGCGCTTCGGCGACAATGTCACGCTGCCATCGCCCCGCATGGACTGGTATGCGGGGCCGCATCTGCTCGAACATCTGGAAACCGTGCGCATCGATACGGAGGCGGCGGCAAAGCCCTTTCGCTTTCCGGTGCAATATGTGAACCGGCCCAATCTCGATTTTCGCGGTTTCTCCGGCACCGTGGCATCCGGGTCGATCACTACCGGCGATACAGTGGTTGTTGCCAAATCAGGCAAGACCTCCCGCGTGAAACGTATCGCCACCTATGACGGTGACCTGCCGCGCGCTTCCGAAGGACAGGCTGTCACACTGGTTCTGGAGGACGAGATCGAGGTTTCTCGCGGCAACATGCTGGTTGGGACGGAAGCCCGACCCGAAGTTGCTGATCGGTTCTCGGCCAATATAGTCTGGTTTGGCGAGGAGGCGTTGCATCCCGGCCGGTCTTATATTCTGCGTACGGAGACTGATCAGACGCCGGTAACGATCAACGAGATCGTATACCGAACCGATGTCGATAGCTTCACCCGTCAGGAAGCATCCCGCCTTGACCTCAACGAGATCGGACTTTGCCATCTCCAGATGGTGGATCAGATTGCGTTCGATCCTTACGCCGATAATCGTGTAACGGGCGCGTTCGTATTGATCGATCGTCTTACCAGCGCGACCGTTGGTGCTGGAATGATCGATAGCGCTCTTCGTCAGGCGACGAATGTGCATCTGCAGTCCTTCGACCTCGACAAGCAGACACGCGCGGCGCAGAAATTCCAGAAACCGGCTGTGCTTTGGTTCACGGGTCTGTCCGGCTCCGGCAAATCCACCATCGCAAACCGACTGGAACAGCGTCTCCATGCGCTCGGCAAGCATACATATCTGCTGGATGGGGATAATGTCCGTCATGGCCTCAACAGCGATCTGGGCTTCTCGGAGGAGGATAGGGCAGAGAATATCCGCCGTGTCGGAGAGGTTGCCCGGTTGATGACCGATGCGGGGCTGTTGGTGCTGGTTTCTTTCATCTCGCCATTTCGGAGCGAACGGGATCGTATCCGCGCCCGCTTGCCGGAAGGTGAGTTTGTGGAGATTTTCGTGGATACACCAATAGAGGAATGCATCGCTCGTGACCCGAAGGGGCTTTATGCGCAGGCCTTGCGCGGTGAGATCAAGGCTTTCACCGGGATCGATTCTCCGTATGAAGCACCGGTATCACCAGAGTTACGCCTGAGCACGACGGGTCGTGGCGTTGACGAACTCGTCGCAGAAGTAGAAAAGTATCTCGCCGAACGTGGTATCATCGGCAGTTATGGCAGCGATTCCTGGTCAATCTGAGCAATGAAGATTTCAGCCTCCCCGAAAGCCGATCCGAACGACGATGCAATACTGGCCGTCCTGCAGGAAGCTGCACTTGAGGCGGGGCGCGTTATCATGAAGCACTATGCCAATGGTTGCGCGGTTCAGAGCAAGAAGGATTCTTCCCCGGTCACGGAAGCAGACCGTGACGCGGAAGCCATCATTCTTGCGGCGCTTGCTTCGGTTGTTCCGGATATTCCGGTTGTCGCCGAGGAGGAAGTGGCGGCAGGGCGTTTGCCTTCACAGCTGGGTCGGCGGTTCCTATTGGTTGATCCTCTGGACGGCACCCGTGAGTTTCTGCTGCGAAACGGCGACTTCACGGTGAATATCGGTCTGATCGAGGATGGCGCTCCGGTTCTTGGCATCGTTTATGCACCAGTTCGCAACCGCTTGTTTATTGGAAACGGCGATGGTGCCGAAGAAATAACGACGACCAAAGATCATGCGATCGGAACGCGGCGTGGGATAGCGGTGCGCGTCCACGGGGCCGAGCGCCTGGCGGTTTGCAGTCGGTCACACAAGAACCCGGAAACGGAGAAGTTCCTGGACGAAAACAGGATCAGCAGCTGTGTTTCCATCGGGTCATCGCTGAAGTTTTGCCTGATTGCCAGTGGAGAGGCCGATATCTATCCGCGTTTCGGCCCGACGATGGAATGGGATACTGCAGCAGGCGACGCCGTGTTGCGCGCCGCTGGTGGTCTTACCACGACGTTCGAGGGCGTGCCGCTCTCTTATGGCCAGCGCGCCAATGAGGGTGTTGCGGGGTTTGCCAATCCCAATTTCGTGGCTTTTGGCGGTGGCACGAAGCCTGTTTTTGCTGCGGTTTGATGCTTGCCGGAAAGATGTTTCCGACTTTTCAAGTCAGGCGTTTAAAAAAACGACAAGATGCTCTTGCAGCTTGAAATTTGGGGCGTTATAAGCCGCCTCAATGGTCAAGGCCACATGGTCACGGAGTGTAGCGCAGCCTGGTAGCGCACCTCGTTCGGGACGAGGGGGTCGGAGGTTCGAATCCTCTCACTCCGACCATAGAAAAATCAAATGCTTAGATCATATTCCCCGATATTGAAACGCCTATCACCCCACAGATTTCCCCACAGATTGGCAGTCTTTACGCTGCTCATGCTAGCTGCAGCGCCTGGCGCTATCCATGGAGCACAGGCTGGGGAATGCCTGACAACTGGTCGCGATATCTGCGTGATTGATGGCGACACATTCACGATCCGAGCCGAAAGAATCCGGATAGCCAACATCGATGCGCCGGAGATCGGGCATCCGAAATGTGATGCCGAAAGGCGGCTGGGGCTGGTGGCGCGTAAACGATTGGCTGAGTTGCTCGGTAGCGGGCAGGTGGATATTGAGAAGGGCGATCCGGAATCAGGCCGCATCAAAGACCGCTATGGACGCACATTGGCGTTGGTATACGTCGATGGGAAAGATGTGGGCGAAACCCTCATTGAAGAGCTTCTAGCTCGCCCTTGGCAGGGGAAGCGCCGCAACTGGTGTGATTAACGAGTGAGAAAAGGCAGGCGCTTACGCGCCTGCCTCGATTTCATGTCTTGCGGCCTGTGCGATAAACGCTGATCTGGTCAAGCCTCTACGTTTTGCACATTCATCAACCGCTTTTAAGACGCCTCTCTCTATAGAGATATTTGCTCTCACAACGGCACTGTCATCCTCGATAAAAGGAATAGACACTAGAAATGCCCCTTCGGACAATTCAGCACGAACATCCTCGCGCGCCATTATGTCTGCATGTGTGGATGCTATTGGTAATTCAGTATCCTCTGCATAAAGACCCAACGCTTCGATAGCGTTCGGCACGATGTCATTAACCTCATCAGCCGCAGAGAATGCACCCGGAATATCTGGGAACTGAATGCCAAAAGAGCTATCGGCATCTTTATGCACCAATGCGAAGTAGTGTTTCATTAGCTTCCTTTAGAGTAATTAAGAGTGGATGTTTCCATTCGTCAGCAAGAAAATTCTATTGCGGGGGAGGGGCTGGCTACAGCCAGCCCGCCTCTTTGGCAATTTTGCGAGCGGTTCCTATCGGGAGGTCCGCCTTCGGATGAGGAACGATGATAGTTACTGTTCCCTTGCGATATTTGTGGTGTGAGCCTCGGGCTGAAACAAACACAAATCCGTCATCTTTCAGTCGCTTAATTATTTTCTTGCTGTCTTGTAGCATCGCGTCTCCTATATTCGTTGCGATGTGTATATATCTACACACTAAAGGAGAGCATGTCAACATCGATTGCGCAAAATGTTGCGCATTCATGGTAGGTTTGGTACTGTCGGCTCCTTCCTGTCCAAGATAATGACTTCGGAAACCGGCTTTCCTTCACCGCCTGCAATCGTATAGGTCAGTGGCACGTCGCATATGCGGAAGTTGTTGAATATTTCCCGCACTTCGGGCCGATCATTCAACGATAGAACGAACCGTCCTTTGATCGTTTGAAGACGGGTAGCAATTCGGATGAAGTCCGCACGGGAAAACACGTCCTTTCCGTAATCGGTCTCACAGCCATAATAGGGCGGATCGAGATAGAACAGCGTTGCCGACGTGTCGTACCGATCAATGAACGCGTCCCACGGCAGGCGCTCGATGACCACGCCTGCAAGCCGTTCGTGCACCTCTTCCAGAATCGGCCCCAGCCGATTGATGTTGAAGCGGGCCGGGCCGGAGGTATCGACGCCAAACGTGCGCCCCTTGACCTTGCCGCCGAACGCCAGTTTCTGGAGATAGAGGAATCGTGCGGCGCGCTCCAGGTCGGTCAGAGTGTCGGGATCGCATGCGGCCAGCCGCTCAAACTCCTTGCGTGATGTAACCTGGAATTTCATCGTTTCCATGAACTGCGGATAATGGCGCTGGAGTATTCGAAACAAAGTGGCCACATCGCCTGAAACATCGTTGATCGCCTCTGATTTGGGCACCAGTCGGCGACGGAAGAAAACGCCGCCCATGCCGACAAACGGCTCGGCATAAAGCGTATGCGGGATTTGCTCGATAATGGAGGCAAGCCGCTGCGCCAGTTGTTTCTTGCCGCCGATATAGCTTGCCGGTGGCGATACCGGCCGCACGGCTGTGAATGAAAACCCTTCTTGCATTTTTTGTTAACCTGTAAAGGCCAGTATGCCCCCGCCCGCAAGGGTCGGGGTGTGGCATTTGACCTACCGTCATGCCGGGCGGATTTGACGTCCAATCTTAAGCCGCCGCTTATCGGTGCTTGCAGCGCCGATAGCCGCCCCGGTCGGGGGCGGCATATTCGTACAAATGTGGGATTGAATGGGTCGGTGCCGTCAGTGATACGAGGCGAGAACCGAAAGCACTGCCCGTTTCGGTATCAGGACTACAGGCGTAGGGTTGCTTTCGCCCGAGATTCTCAAACGGGCGGACTTGGCCCCGGTAAGCTGCATCATCGCTATTTTCCAGTCGCCAGCCCATTGCGTTTGCGAGAACACCGAACCAAGGAATGGATGTTCGCAGGCAATGGCCAAGTATCCTTTATGGATATGAGGATCTGCGAGCATACCGTATTTCGGTAAGAGCCGAGCAGCCACGCTATCATGCAAAGCGAGACGCAGCGTCTCGCCTATCGTTCTGCCGTTTTCCGCTGCCGAACGTAACAGATGCCGAAGACACCCGGTCGGATCGTCAGCGGAAGTCCCAGCCAATGCGGTGACAGATCTGTGCGCCACTTTCGGAAGTCCGGCCTCACTTTCCCAAAGCGCGCGAGCAGCTTCCGGCCCATAAATTGCATTAGCGACCGAGATCAGACGTGCAGCGGCGTTAACCTTGGCCACCTTCATGCCAAACACTTTGCCATCGGCAAGGCTCGGCAAATCTTCATCCCGACCATCCATGATGTAGACGCCGGTCCGCCGCAGGGTCGGCAGCACTTCTGACGTCACCCACTTCTTGAACCTCTTGGCAGCAGGCTTTCGACTGGTGAGTATCAGCGAATAGAGGCCAGATTCGTTGATAATGACGACATTTGGGTTTCCGCGACCAGCATTAACATCGGTATTACCGATGTTAATATTAACATCCGTATTGCGGATGCTATTCTTTTCGTCCTCATCGAGTCTAGCTGCTGCATCACCAGCATTGCGAATTTCCAACACACGGCACACATCAGATAGAACGAACCACGGTTCGTCGTTCTGGATGATGCTGCGGACGCCGTTGCCCTCGAATTCGAAATTCTTTATGTCAATGTCAGCCTGCATGGCACGCCTCCAGAGATTTCTGCTCAATTTGAACTCGGATTTCTAACCGGCGCTGGGTTTCAAAGGGCAATTTTATAACGTGGTCGCCAAAGTCTTTGGTGCTGGCAGCAACTCGTGCTTTCAGCGCAATACCCGCAAAGGTTTGCGCCGGTGCTATCGCGATCACCTCTGCGAGGCTAACGGCATCTTGGTATCGTTGATATGTTCCCCCAGCATCGGTTACGCGAGCCCATGTTTCAGAGAACATGCTCTCAAGCTGTTCAAGGAAATATTCTGCCGCTTGAGCGTTTTGTGCTGCCGAAGAGTGCGAAACACCAACTGATAGAATTGAGCCGACACCTATAAGGCTCCGCAGAGCGCTGCGCCGATCGATGGTGATTTTAGCTTTTGCATAGTCAGAAAAACTGCTATGTTTCATGTTGATATCCTTACGAGTGGTTATCACTGAGAGCGAAGCGGGTTTACGAGGCCGTTGCTTCGCTCTTTTTCATTTGCGCCATATGCGCGCTTAAGCTGGAAAACAATTTCGGCATTCATACTTCTCTCGCTCTTTTCAGCCTCGCGTTTGATCTTCTCTCGCCACCCTGAAGGTAAGCGGAGCATGAACTTGTCGTTTGCTTCCCGGTTCATTTGGGCTCCTTAATGTCATTAGGACAGCATAGTAATGTCCTAAGGACTTCATTGCGTCAAGCGATAAAGATGTCCTAATGATATTATTATGACAGAGGACCAGAACCGCACACTTCAGGACAAGTTTATGCTCCGCCTTCCAGACGGGATGCGTGAGCGCGTTCGCGAAGCCGCCGAGCAGAACAAACGCTCAATGAACGCTGAAATTATTGCTCGGTTGGAAGCCTCATTCTCTCCTGCGACAGACCAAGGCGGTATCACCGTTCCGCGTCATGAATGGCTCAAAATGCTGCATGAGATTGAGAGATTTGCCGAGGGGGCAGAGAAGATAATTGAGGCAGGCAGAGTGATATCCACCAAACACAAATCGGAATCTGAAAAGCGATAACGCGGCGGCGGCAACAAAGACACTAGCTAGAAACTGTTGACTTGAAGTGTCATCTTTGAACAGCATCGTTGTGGCGAATATGGAATGGGGCGAAATATGAGAAGAAGGCTTGGGGTTATACTGGTTGGCTTACTAGCGACCTGCGTGTCGGCGAATGCTCAATGGGTCTATACCGGCAAAGAGAGTGCATTTGATGATGACTCTGTGCATATGGCATTCACAGGGCAAGGAGCATATGGGCTTGGTTTTCGATGCAGAGGCAGTAAAATTGAAGCTGTATACCTAACTCCTGATACTTCCTTTAATCAGAATACTTACCAAACCGCGAATACAACGCATCCAAAAATGAAAATTCGGGTAGATAAAAATCCCATCGTTGATGTCGATGTTGAACTATCGGATGCGGACGGAAAAGCAGGAGCATCTGGTGTGGTAGGCTTAAAACTTCTTGAAGCGGTTCGAGATGCCAAGAATCGTGTTGCCGTAGTTTTGAATTTGCTTGGTGAGAATTATCACGAGCAATCATTCAATGTGCGAGGATCGGGAAAAGCCATCGGGCAGATTATCGATGGTTGTGGTTTGAAGTCTGACTAAATCACTCCGGACGTAGGCGCCACTTATCGCTTCAAACCATGCAAGGGCAATGATTTTCGCCTGCATTGGCGATAGTTCGATACGGTTTCCTTCCCGCTCAATGAAGATGCTCGATCCTTCTCGAACGGGTTGGAGTTCTCGAATGGTGGCGAATTCAGCCGGTGATGAGCGCAAGGATTTTCTTCCAGAAAGAGGCGAGAATGGCGCCGAAGGTAGCTGCGAAGAAGCTGACAAGCATTATCGCTCCCACCCCGCGCTCTCGCCATCGATTAAAATCAGCGACTGGCTCCTCTACCTTTTCAAGTCTGGAGTCGACACTTTCATAGTTCCTCTGAAGGGCTTCTAGGAGCCGTTCAGTTTTCTCCTGCCGCTCGTACTGTTGCTTGCGGTCCTGCCGCGCTTTTTCCTGATCCGAGATAATCAGATCAAGTTTCCCCTCAATGCGCCCTATTGCCCGCTCCTGTCCAGCTTCTGTCATGCTTTCCACCCGCACATCTTCGCGCCTTTCTCATTATGTGAAAGCATCGCTGATACCTCCCGATCAGTCATAGACGCTAAAGCTTCGGGCGAAGGTCTCATAGGATTCGCGACCAAGCAGAATGAGCCTTGCGGAATGGCGCATGCCGAGAGCACACAAAGAACAGCGAGAGCGGCTATCTTGACCATTTTGACAGCCTTTCGCGGTTCGCCTGAGGCTCACGGCCAGCCACAGCCGCGTCAATTTCGTCGGCAACGGATCGCGCGGCAGAGTTTTCATCTTTCTGCCGCGTCTTTTCAGCGCCCTTACCGTCTGCGCGGCCCTTCAGGTACAGACCGAGCGCCCCGGTGATGGCTAGACCAATATAGGCCACCCACCCATTCGAAGCGGCGATAAGTCCAATGACTGCCTCAAGCATGGTCGGTTTCTCCTACCTTGTATCGCAGAAGGCGAGCCTTCTTGTTGATCCGGTGGCGGTCGTACAGCCACCAGAGAAACACGATACCGTTCACGATAACGCCAATCAGCGCATCAGCTGCGCCGTCATCCAGCCAGCCGCGAGCGATCAGGAAACCGCCGACCACCTGAAGGATTTGCCGAATGATCGGGATAAGAAGGGCAATATCCATCACTTGCCCTTTCCGAAGATCGCGAGAATTGCCCGGAATAGATCGCCCCAGAAACCGGTAGAGAATTCCGTGGACGGATTTCCGACTTCGGGTTTCGCATCGGATACCGGAGTGAGGAATTGCTTTCGCTCTGCCTCGCGGCGGATTGTCAGCCCCTTGAGCGCCTGCTTTTTGCCGTTGATGGTGATCTTGTTCCAGACAAGGAACTGATCGGCTGCGGCCTGCCTGTCACCTGCATTGAGGCGCTTCAGCAAGGTCGAGCTTTTGAAAGCGCCAGCGCCGACATTGAAGGCGAAGCTTACCAGAGCATCGAACTCATTCTGGTTGAGTGGAACCTTCACTGCCGACGACACTGCCGCTTCGAAGGTCGCAAGGTCACGCGACAGGATTTCCGAGGCTTCCGCCGCCGTAATCTTCATGCCAGGCGTGACTTTTGGTGCGCCTGCCGCTGATGTGTGGCCAACGCCAATAGTCCAAATCCCGGCGCTATCCTTGTAGGCTGTCAATTCAACGCCTTCGCGCTGCTCAATGAGCTTTCGCCCTGCTGTACTGGTTTTCATGGATTTCCCTTTCAGGCATAAAAAAAGCCGCCCCGAAGGCGGCTGTTGTTGAGACGAAAGATTCTAATCGTCGAGCGGATCGTCACTCATTCCCTTGAACGCATTATCAGAGCCGTCGGCAGCGCTGGCCTTGCCTTTTTTCTTTCGCTTGTCCTTGCCTGCCCCCCCACCGGGCTGTTTGATTTCCAGTGAAGTTAAACTACCACCGCTTCTGTCCGCCTTATGGCGAACAGAAGAAATTCGGTATTGACCATCCACACCTTCGCGTGCACCGGAAAGTATGAATGTCCCTTCTGCTTGGGCCTCGGCTGTCAGGTCCATTTGCACCGAGCCTTCACCGCCTTCGCGTTCGGCCTCGCGTTTCCGTGCATCGCCTACGGCTTTTGCCTGGTCACTGTCAGCAACCGTTGAACGCACAACATTGGTGGAATCTGGCAGATCTCTATCCAGATCGAATTCAACGTCTTCGGTTTTGAAGTCAGCGGCTTTTCTATCGAAATAGCGAACCTTGGCCTTGGTAAAGGTCCGACGCCCCTTGATGGGGCTTATATCCCATGAGATTACATTCTCTCCGACCACTCCCCGGATCGTCGGCATCTGCGCACCGGTCGCAGCCTTTCCGTCGCCGCGTTTGGCGAGAACAGACTGAGTATCCCTCATCTTGAATGTGCCACCCAACTCGCGGGCCAGCCGCTCACCAAGGTGAAGGTAGCTCTCGCCATCAGCAGACCAATAGTCCCGCTGAATATTAGCAAAATCAGGGTCAAGCTTGGGCGGTGTCAGACCAGCCCGCTTTGCTGCGTCATCGAGAAATTCCTGAAGAGTGGCATCATCCTTATGAAACATCAGCGGCTGCTTGACCTTGCCCCGGCTGTCGAAGCCCTTACCTGTGACGCGGAGTGTCCGGCCACCGCCCCGCGTGCCTGACGAACGAATGTCATCCAGTGTCCCCTTGAACTTCGAAACGCCATTCAAGAAGATTTCAATTGAGCAACCGTCTGGCGGCAGTTCAAGTTGCCCGCTCTGGTCATCGAAGGTGAGCGAGCAAGTGTCAGATGCGCTTCCATCCTTATCGACAATCTCAATGTCGATGAGATAGGGCCTCATGGCCGTGGTCATGTCGTTACCGTTGACAATGACCTTCCACGATACATTCCAGTTATCAACCATGGATTCTTATCCAAACAATGAGACGACTTCGCGCGTTTGGCCAATTTCCTCTGACGGCAGATCAGGAAGATTGACGGTCTGCCCCATCGGAATAACGACGCCGAGTGAAGCTAGGCCTGTGTTGAGAGACAGCGCTTCTTCCACGAGCTTACGCCCACGTACCCCATAGGCGCGCCACAGGAGCAGGTCGAGGGTGATACCCTCCCCTTTAACGGTAACCGTGCGCATCAATGACTCCTAGAAAATGCCAAATAGGGATAGCAATCCGGATATGATCTGTTGGCCAGACCCGGCGTCAGGTTGAACGCGCGTCATAACGATTGTGTGTTTCAACACGAAGCCGACGCCATTGCGTGTCAAATTGGTATGGTTCTCGGTTATTCGGGTGATCGCAAACCACCCGAGCCGTGTGCCGTCGCCGCGCTGGAGAGGAAACCTCGTACCGTTCCGCCTCATTTCGTGTGCAATTTCCAGTTCATTCATACCGCCAATTTTGGTTGGCAGAATCTGTCCGGAAAGTGTGATTTCGTCATCACCTTCCCCGGTAAACTCCTTACCGGGAAAGGCATTGATAAGCGGCTTTGAAGCGATGTCCGCTGACGCTGTACGCTGCATCTCATCGATGCTGAATGGTCGCGTATCGATAGTCAGAGTACCAAGCATATAAAGCATTACGACACCGCATATTCGAGATCAGCATGTGCACCGTCAAAGGCCGCGCGGGCGGCTTGCGAGACCTTCGCGACAGCGAGGTTGGCAATTTCCTCCGGCGTAGCGGGTGATTTTGCATTGATCGTTAGACTGAGGTTCAACTGTGGGGCAGGCGGCGGGTTCATAACCTGTACTTGCTGCACCCCGGATGGTTGGGCCACGACCGTTGGTGTGCCCAGAAGGGATACCTCTTCCGGTTTTCCCACACCTTGTGTCGGGCTGGGTTTAGTTAAGTCCTTCCATATCTGCCAAAGGCTGAATGGAACGGGCTCCGCTGGGGCAGGTTGTGGTGGGGGGGGCGCAGTTTCGCGAGGTCCAGTGCCAGTATAGTACTTGTCCTTATGCTCGTTCGTCTTTTGAATGAAGAAATCAGGATCGGCATAACGGGGATCAGACGGACCTTTAGCCTCCAGCCCTTTATAGATGCCGTAAGCCGCCGTAGACCAGAGGTTGAACTTCGATAGAAGCCCTCCCAAACCACCTGCGCCAGCAAAAAGCCGCCCCCACAAACCAGCCTGTGTCGAGGCTGCTCCGGTTTTGATGGCGCCAACTTCCGTACCGCCATAAAGGAGGGGAGTGAGTTTGCTGGTAAGCTGTGCGAGCCACCCGCCACCTACCGTCGCCGCACCCTTACCCATTCCACCGGAAGCCGCTGCAGCAGAAGTCACGGTTTCTACGGCTCCAGCCGCCGCGCCCCAGCCTGCGATTGCAGCGCCTGCTTTAATGACAGATCGCAGTATGCCCACTGCAGCGCGTGCGCCTGACAGGAAATAGAGAGCAGAAGCAAGCTTGCGGATAGTGCCCGCCAATATACCGAATCCCACGCTGGCAAGCATGAGATAGCCGCCATATTTGACGATCTCGCCAAAGAACTGAGCGAGCGGATTTCCCTTTATGGCGTCGGTCAGTTCACGCACAGAAGCGCCGAACTCTTTAAACCGGGC
This sequence comes from Ochrobactrum sp. A-1, assembly GCF_022488005.1. Lineage (NCBI taxonomy): Bacteria > Pseudomonadati > Pseudomonadota > Alphaproteobacteria > Hyphomicrobiales > Brucellaceae > Ochrobactrum > Ochrobactrum sp. A-1. The sequence continues at coordinate 1,481,335 of NZ_JAKVQC010000003.1, read as the reverse complement.
AAATATGCGCCCCAGGGTATCCGCCGCTTTGTCACCATTTGCCGGCCCCAGCACAAGATCGCCGAGATCATTGATCATCTTGCGCAGGCCGCCGTCGTAACCAAGTCCGGACGAAAATCCCTTTATTGCGGTCGAGAGCTTGTCGAGGGGCGTGGCCCGATCACCAAGCGTTTTCAGAAGATCGAGTAAGCCAGCGGCACCCTCATTAATGGCTGGCAACATACGGTCTCCCATCTCAATGCCAATGGCAGCAAGATTGTTACGCAGAAGCTGAAGGCTGTTTGCGGTGGTCTTTGCGCGGGCCTCATATTCCTTGAAAGAGGAACCGGCATAGTTGGCTTTGTCGCCGACCATGTTGAGAAGCCGCTCGACTTCCTCAGTGCTCTTCAGCAAAGGCGCAAGCGCGCGGGCTTCCGAACCGAATACTGCTTCCATGATGGAAATTTGCTGCCATTCGGGCAACTTCTTGATGCGATCAAGCACGCTAAGCGTAGTTTTGACGGCATCCTTCTGCATACCTTTCGCGACCTTGATACCGGAGAGACCGAGCTTCTGAAATGCAATCCGCTGCCGCTTCGTGGCATTCTCGCCCGTTGTAAGCGCCTTGGTGAGATTGCGAAAGCTGGTCGCAGCGACTTCCGGTTCGAAGCCGGAGCCGATCATGGCGCCGCCAAACGCCAATGCCTGTTCGGCAGAAAAGCCTGCGGTTTCAGCGAATGCGGCAACACGGTTCGTATATTCAAGCAGATCGGGAGAGTTCGCTGCGGACACGTTGCCGATTTCGTTGATGGCGTCGGCCAAGAGGACCGTATCTTTCACATCGCGGCGCAATGCGGTTTTGATCTTGGCAAGCGCTTCACCGGTCTGATCGACTGGCGTTTCCCATGCGGTGGCGACTTTTGCGGTCGCTTCTGCGAAGGACTCCAGTTCGTTGTTCGCAATGCCGGACTGACCGGCGGCTGCATAGATCGCAGCGAAACCGGAGGCCGTGATCGGTATCGCTGTTGACAGTCGAAGGATCGACCGACGCATGTTCATGAACTGGCTGTCGGTTGCTTCGACCACCTTTTTGACGTCGGCGAAGGCGGATTCGAACTCGATGGCAGCCCCAGCGGTTCCTCGGATACCTCGATCGAGACTGAGATAGGTCGCCCCAATAGCCGCAATCCTGCCGAGTGTTCCGGTTATCGGTGCGGCCAGCTGGCGTTGGGAAGCCGAGAAATTATCTGCCGCTCCCCGCAAACGGTTCATCGTTCCGAAAAGACCGCGAGCAGGACCTGTCACCCTGTCGAACAGACTGACTATGAGTTTGCTTTCAATGACGGACATTCTGAAACGCTTTCATGACGCGAAGCGCTGCATCCCGCTCCCGAAATGCGTAGGAGCAGGAATAGCGGTCAACGATGTTGCGGGGAGTGTTTGTGTAGTGGGAAATGAGGACGGCGAGATCACGCCAGCCGGAGCCGCGTCCTACTTGACGTTTCCCAAGATAACTTCGGTCTTGGTGATGATCTGGGTAATATCACGACCCTTGATCTTTCTGAAAATCTCGAAAGGCAGACCGCACATCATGGCGAGGATTCGCATCGTACGGTCGATCTCACCCTTGGCCGTTTCTTCCACGTCGATCATCTGACCGACATCGGGTTCGGTGAATGTAAGGTCGGTGATTTTGCCGCCGTTATGATCATCGATAGGAACGAGCAGCGTATGAGGAATAGTAAGTTCGTTTTCCATTGGAATACCGTGGTCTGGTGAATGCAATTATGCGCCGAGGGCGCGGCGAACATCGGCAAATTGGTCGGTACCGCCGGTACGCAAGACGCGCTCCCAGAAATCGATGTACCAAAGCTCTTCACCATTCAGGTGAAATTCGTAGTGAGTGACTTCCTTGAAGGCATGGGTGCATCCGAGGAAATCTTCCGGGCTTGCTTCATCCGGCGTCCATTCTGTAATTGCCCCCTCAATGATGGCGCGAGCCGGAACAACCAGACCTGACTTTTTCTCTTTGACTGCCGCTGCAAAGACCCAGCGATCTACTTCGCCAAGGCCACGGAAAATGTCACCGTCGAAGCCCTTGATTTCCATAGCCGGTTCTGGTGCCTCAATGCGGGGGAGCGCGAAATCGACGGACATCACGCCGCCACCCGGATTATGGTTGGCGGTAGCAAACTTGATGGGCGGAATAGTGAGTTTAGAAATTGTGGTTGCGCGGGAGGAACCCGCCTGTTCGGCCCGGCGCACGTCCACGGCAACCAGAGTGTAAAGGGGCTGCATTGCGATACCTTTCTATGGTTGAATGCTGATTGGCGGTCAGGCCGTGGCGTTGAGCCGGGCCACGATTTCGGCGACAAGAGCCTCGACAGCAGGGCGGTAGCGGCGAACCTCATGGTTGGCGAGCTTGAATGCTGGCGCAGGCTCGATGCCGATGTTGACAGTCAGGTGACCAAGTCGAATCTGCTCGGGACTGTTGCGATCCGGAATGAACTGAATGTTCGAACCGAGAATGTCGTTCGCCGCCTTGTGATCTCGCAGCATGAACTTGAGCGAATTCAGCCAGGCTTCCGTCATATCGGCTGTGATTTTCTGGCCAAGGAACTGGCGGGTAATCTGTGCCATTTTCACGATCAGATAATCTGCACCACGCACCTGGTGAATCTGTTTCCAGAGTTCGCCAGAATCGGTGTTGTCGGTGCCGATGAAAACAAAACCGCCATCCGCCGCAGCACCGTCGACTCCGGCTTCGCCACGTACCACAATCGACACGTCACTCTCCAGAAGCATCTGACCTTCAGTCGAGCCGTCGAAAAGGGAGAACGGTATATTGCGCGAAAGGCCAGCCAGTCCATGAATAGGCCGATTGGCAATTGGGTCGAAAGGTTTGCCTGCGTGAGCATTATCGACAGCGGCGAAAAGACCCGCAATGCGCGGCCCCATCGGACGGGTTACAATGTTCGTACCTTCAAAAACGCGGGCTGCGACTCCGATTGGCAGCAAGCGTTGCGAGGTCATTGTTTCGCGAGCCGAGATTGCAGCTTCCTTGCTGGTGTCATCCACATCGACAGGAGCAATCGCCAATAGGCGTTCGCACGCTGCGGGCAATGCGGCGACAACCGGGTTGACGGTGTTCTCGTCCGGACGCCAGGCGGTGCGTCCGGCCCAGATAATACGAGGAGTCGCGTTGACTGCTGACGGTATGAACCCGACGCTGGAGAGTGCTTCAGCAATAGCAGCGGCTGTGTCCACAGGCGCTGCGCCTTCACTCACGCGGACGACTGTCACGTCGGCTCCGGAGTTCAGTTGGGCAACCTGTGCGTTAATTCCCTTGACCGCGTCTGCAAGATAACCGGTTCCAAGATCTGCGACAGCAGCACGATCACTCGTAGAAATGCGAACCGGGTCGCCGATAGGATACGACGATGCCGAAGCGCCCTCGGACGTTTCGATCAGCAGAATTTTCGAGAAATCCGCACCGATTACCGGCAACGGCTCATCATTTGGGCGAGTGAAAGTTATGCCGAAAGTCGGTGCCGACATCGGTTTTGCTCCTTTAAAGTGCCCGTTTCACTCGGGCTGGCTGTTGAAAACAAAAAAGCCCGGCGCGATGGCCGGGCTTTTGGCGTAGAAAAGCAGCCCGTTAGGCGGCTCGAGGAAGGACGGCTGTTACAACTCAAGTTGCGTAGATTTCTCCAGTGCGATATTTGGAGTTCGTTTGGGCTTCCGGGGGAAATTGCAAGTCGATGCAGCGGTCACATCATAACAGTTTTGATTTAATGCGGTTCGTGCTCGCAGCTGCCGTTCTGGTTTCTCACCACTACGGGTTATCGGGGCTAGTTGCCCCGACTATTCCTTTCGCCGGGGTGTCTTTGGGAAGGTTTGCCGTTTTCGCCTTCTTCGCGGTAAGCGGTTTCCTTATGTATAATTCACTTAGCCGAACGAACGATTTTTACTTTTATTTTTCGTCGCGCCTTTTGCGTATAGTTCCAAATCTTATCGTGGCGGTAGTAACATCTTCGCTTGTACTAATGGTGATTTTTCATAATTACGAAAATGTACTTTCCCACCTTTATTACATTCGGAAAGACGCCCTTTCGTTCATTGCGAAGCCATCATATTGGATTGAGGGAATATTTACGGACCGACCAGACCCCGGAATTAATGGCTCCTTGTGGACATTGCAGTACGAGTTTTTCATGTACATCGTGATTTTCCTCGTGTTTTTACTTCCAAGGCGAGTTGTCGGCTATGCACTCGTGCTATTAGTAGCAATCGCGTCATTGCCTGCGCTTCAAAATAGTGACGATACCAAGCGAATTGCTACGTTCCACGTCGATTTAGGCGACCTTTGGAAAACCGGATTTCATTTCTTGACCGGCGCTTTGATTGCGCATTTTTGGCGTTTCATCAGTGCAAGGAAGGCAATTTCGGTTGCAATTTCCATCGCCGGGATAGCCGCGCTTGCGACCTTCGCTCCCGATCGTAGAAGCTGGATGATTGCTTTGGTATGGGTGCCTTTCTTTATCGTGTGCCTCTCGCCATTTGCCAGCGGTTTTAGTCGGTTCGGTGATGCCAGCTATGGAGTTTATATCTATGCGTTTCCGATCCAGCAGGTATCAATCATCATGATCCAGAGCTTTTGGGGTTCAATGACCGTGTCATTTTTGGTGACCGTTGCGGTCGGGTACGCCTGTTGGCATGGCTTTGAAAAGCGGTGCCTTTCAAAACGTCATGACGTTGCGGACCGCTGGCGAGAGTTTGTGCAGAAGATTGCCGCCGCCACTAAAGCGGCGGCGATGCGCTCGAACTAAACCTTCGCAGCATTGCGCCAAAAGTAGTCCCGTTCCTCTACGGTCCATTGCATGGCAAGGCGAACCTTGTCCGTTAACCAGTGAAGACGATTGAAGTTTTGCGCCCCCACTACAAACATTTGAGCGTTGAACTTATCGTCGTCAGACGGCAATTGATCGATAATTGCTTGAAGTGGGGCCGGGATAGTGCCGGTCTGAATTGCCGCAAGCGCCTCTGCCCTGCTGATAATTTCTAGGACAGATAGATATTGGAAGAACTGGCGGCGGCTTATGTCGTCGGGAATTGGCTCGGTAACTGGCGGCTCGACAATTGCGGAGCCGTTCCAAACCTTGCCGTAGACATTCCCACCCGGACCCCGAGTAAACGGGAAATCGCCACCAACTTTCAGGCCAATGATTTCAAGTCCGCCGATCTGTGACTGATCAGGATCACTTTCCATTGAAAAAATTCGACCCTGATCGTTCACGGCTATGTAATAATCAAACGGGCCAAATTGGTTGACGAGTTCATGCCATTCGACACCGTTGGCATCCCTAAACACATGATACTTGTAAACCTGATCGCTTTCGACCAATTCGACGCGTTCATCTTCCAGTGTTCCGAAGCTTTTGTACGAAAGTATGGGCATTTTAATCACCATGTGCCAAGGGCGCGCCAGCCAACGTTTGGAATGAAGATTTGAGGCTGCCGGAAGGAGACTGAAAGGTTTTTAGGTGCCCAAGTCCAAAGACCTGCCACAACATACCCCGGAGCGCCGGGAACAACCAACTCCCATGATGCAGCAGCAACATTGAAGGCTTGCTCGAAATAGCCTGCAAATCGCGTGTCGGTTACACGCCAGTTTAGCTGATTTTGAATGTACTCGACGGTCCAAACTTTCCCGGCTCCAAGAGCGTCGGCATAACCGGCACCATTAGCCCATCCAACATTCAGAGTGGCTGTGGAGTAATAATAGAAATCGTTGAAATTTCCGTCCCATCCGCCACCGATCAATGCAGGTGGTTGGCCCGCCGTAACGCCAGAGCCAATGAAGTTTAGAGCGCCACCGTCTTGCCTACGCGGATACGCGCGTCCAGCCATATTGCCGCTTACAATGGTATTCACGAGTGCCGTAATGGCAGTTTTGATGTTGCCCCATGTCGTCTTGAACATGGTTGAACCACCAGCTTCGACCCCTGCGAAGAGGTCGCCATCCGCTGGCGTCGTTTTACCGTTGGCCCCGGCCATGGCCGCGCCAACGGTTGCTGTGGTTGTCAGGTCTGGCAGTTGAGTGGATGGCACTTTGCCGGTGCTGTCGAGGCTGGCAACCCCGTCAGCCTTGCCTTTGTCAACGGTCCCGAGCGCGTCAAGGTTCGTTCGCCCCTGTGCTTTCTGCGCTGCGGTAAAAGCGCTTGGGGCATCCACGCGGACCCGCACGCCCAAGGCGTTGCCGACGGTGGTTGCAAACTCCGGGTCATTGTTGAGCGCGTCGGCAAGCTCTTTCAGCGTATCGAGCGCAGCCCCGGAGCCATTGATAAGGTCGTCAACCGCCGTTTTGATTGCCTGCGCAACCTCGGCGGCTGTCATTCCGTCCGTGATCCCATAGCCGCCGAGCGTCGTCGGCTTGTCTTCCAAGTCGGCGAACCTGTGCTTGTGATTGCTAAAGGACGTTTCAAATGCCTTGATCTTGGCATCGATCGCTGTGAATGAGGTCGCAGTTTTAGCGACCTCATTCATCTGAATGCCGGATGGAGACGGCAAAGGCCAATTGTAGTTTGCCGTGTTGGCCATTTATCACACCTTTGAAAGTAGCATGCGAACCGCCGACAACTCCGGCCGCGCCGCTGGCGTGCCGGTAATCGTAATCAACGTGCGTGCATCGAGGAGGGCCGCCGGGTAGGCGGATCGGATAAAGGTTTGCTCGACCAGGCCGTCGCCGAGTTGGGTTGCACTCGAAACCGGAATGTTCGGGTAGTCGCCCGGCATTCCAATCTGGACCGTCGCGGACGAACCGGCGGGCAAGCGGGCGTCGAGCGTCACCAACACTTTGTTTGTGTCGGCGGCGTCTATTGCTCGCGTTGCATAGTTTGCCGTTGGCTGTAACTCGCCCTCGATAATCTGGATATCGGGGAACAAGAACGGCGTTATGCGTTCGGTTCCGCGCAAGACTGCCTCGACTTGGATATCCTCGTTCTGGATATACTCGTCGAACCGGATCGTTTGCGAAGGTGCCGAGGTGATGACTTCTCCGCTTGGTCGGCGAAGCCGGATAGATACATCGACCGAAGGGTCGGGGTATTCGACGCCAGCTCGAATAATCACGTCGGACATTTTGTTCGCCTTGAAAGTGCCAATCGGGACAACCCGCTCGACAGGATCAAAACGACAACCGAGCATTTCAAACCAGAGATCGGCCTCGTTATGAACCGTCCAAGTCGAAGCGTTCGAAGACGAAATAAGCACGCCGACCGTGAACGGTTGCTCCGAAATTACTGCGTTCGTGTCGAGGTCGATCTTTCCAATCTCGGCCACAAACAACGAATGCTCTGCGTCGTCGGTTAACGCCACGAATGCAAATTCCCGACCGCCTTGCAGGAAAACCGGGAAGTTGAAACGTGCCGTAAAAACTTCGCCCTCGACAAGATCAGTACCGGGAACGAATGCCTCGGCGAGTACCGTCAACGTCGGCATACCGACCTCGACCGTTCGAAGTTGAATAGCAACGGAGTTGCTTCGCGAACCCACTTTTGCGCACATCAAACGGATACCGGAAAGGCACCAAGATTGAGCAAGCGTAAAAGTCTGTGCAAGTGGGTCGCGTCCGCCACCATCGGCTATGCTGTCTCTGCGGACGATTGGCGTCGAGTTATTTGCCGCAACATTCGTCACATTGGTGACGTTCGTCACGTTATTGATAACGGTGTTGTTGACGACAGGTTGAGGCATCGTATCCGTCGTCGTTTCGAGAGACGACGTAAGGCGATATTCTTCGACCGTGATCGAACCGCGTCCGACATAGGTGCAACCGGCTTCCGTTCCGGCTGAGCCTTCAAAGTAAATGGACTTCGAACCGGCCGGAATGTTCGGCGGCGTTGTGAAATGCCCCGTAATTACGCCGTCCTCGTCGGCAGGCCCCGACACGGTCGGCACAACGGGCACGCCATCGAACTCGACGAGCACCAAAGTTTCATTTTCGATGAAGCCTTCCAGCCGGAAGTTAACGTCCCGCTGCCGGATGAATTCGGCATTGACGACGCGCTCGCTGACTTTCTCGACCATTTGTTCAAGCGAGATACCGCTAATGAATTCACCTTCGCCAGCTTCAAATGCTTGTGTTTCCGGCGACGTCCAAACGGTTTGCTTGTCGGTCCATATGTCGGTTGAAGGCTCGACGCTCGCGCGCCCCGGCATCGGAGTGAACGTCTGATATGGATTGATCTTCATCGCCTTGCTTCGCCGTGGCTGGCGAATGACGGCGACTTCGGAGAAATCCAGATGACGGATACCAACGAAGGCAGGGAATTCGTGCATGCGAGCGTAGATCGGCAAGGTCATCTTGCCGCCGAAAACGGCCGCCGTCTGCGCGATGCCTTGATCCCGCATGGCGTCATTGCGAAGCGGATCGACGAACAGGCCACGCTTTGCGCCAACATCGCGTGCAGACACGTCATTCTTAAGACGCTCCTGCGCAACGAGGTCGTACACGTCGAGCAACATCGTTCGAATGTCCTGAATTTCGCTGTAAGGCACATTCCGGACGCCGGTAACCTCGACGAGGGGCTTTTGACCCCAATCGTTCGAAATCCGGGCGAGTTCGATCATGCTGTCCGATACAATCGGAGGGCGGGGGCGAGACACCGCAGAAGTGCCCGTCACGTAGACCATTGATCCGGTCATATCCATGCAAACGGCATCAATGCGAGGCAGCTTGTACGAATAGTCAATAAGAACGTTCGTATCCTTGGCGGCTCCGGTCACCGTGACAGTGTCGCGGGTGACTTCGTCCGGCTGGATATTCTCGTTGTACCTGTATTTGACCGTATAAGTCGTTCCGGGCGCGGGTTCCGCGCCGGATGGCGACCAATCAATTTGACCTTGAGAAAGCAACCAGCTTGCGGGCGACGTATAGACGGTACTGCCCTGTTTGATTTCAAGGATTGCAGTGACCGACGGGTGTTCCAGCGGATCGACGACACCGGAATAAGGCCCGTGAAGGACGCTTTCGGTGACTTCTTTTTCCACTGTTACCCGACGAACGCTTGAAATCGGTGCCTTGGACACTTTGAACGTCTGCGTTCCGCCGGTCGCCTCGGTAAACGGGTGCGGTTCGGCATCGACATTGCGAAGGTCCGGCTTTTCCTCAACATCAAACGGATATGATTGTCGCCGCACGATGCGGCGGCCGTTCACATAGGCGGTTCCTTCCGAAACGGAGAACCCCTGCTTTCCGTCCGGCTTCGGGCCGAGCGCAGTAATCAGGAAACCGTTGAAGACATAAGAGCCGTTGCTTTCGCGCGAGTAGCCTTCAATGGCCTTGTAGATTTCCGAAAAGTCGATGTTGGTTGACGTCGTCAAGATAACGCCGTCTCGGACCTGATATACCGAAACCAGTGGGGAGGGATCGCCGTCCTGCGAATGGCCCCAAATCACCGTGATTTCGATGCGGCTTGGACCTTCCTCCATGTAAGCTTCGGTGCCGGGGATCGAACCTTTCAAATCGACGTCAATCACGTCTGTTATGAGGACTTGAGTGCTCCTCACACCGATCGTCAGGTCGCCCTTGTTGGGAAGAACAAAGGTCGCCGCAGGTACGTCATGGACGATACCTTCGATATAGATCGGGCAGGCAGGGAGCCGCACGCGAATGTGGTCGTCGTCTTCGATTTCGACGACGGGGTCTTGACCATCCATGACGCGGCCGTCTTGAAGGATATAATCAAACCCGCGCCGCATGTGATCGATATTCATCGACTGCATTTCGTTCAAATCAGTCGATTGAAGATAGATACCCTTCTTGTCGCGGCCGACGTCCTGAAACGCGATTGCGTGGCGACGTAACGCGCGATCAAACCGATCGCCGTAACCGGCGCGCTTAATGATGCTGCTCATGGCACCTCACATTGTCAGAACGAAAGTGAATGTCTGGCCGATCGAGCCATCGCGAATGATTGGCGAGAAGCGATCGACCTCGATCATTTTCCCAAGATCGACGACGTTGGCGACGGGGATATACATCTCCCCGGCGGGCACGCTCTCGGCCAATTTTGTGCCGACATACATGCCTGTTTCGCGCAACGTGTTTGTGCTGGCGTCGTCGAGATCGAGTTGAAACCGGATGAAGATGAACCCGGAAGGCTCGGAGCTTTGGGAAAACTTTGCGCCGTCTGCCATGACAATTTCGCCGTTGGGATCGGGCACCACGAAATATTTGTCGCGGGTTCTCGTCAAGCCGACTGCATTTTCGAGGCTGGTCAGGATCGACCATGCGGCGTCTTGAGCGGCTTGCTCTTCCGGCGTTGTCGGGCGGGGCTGGTCGTCCCATTCCGGCAGGCCCTCGCCGACGGCGAGAAAGAGCGTCATGTCGTAGAGCGCTTTCGCCAATGCGACGCGCCCGTCTTGGGTAAAGACAGCCATTTATTCTAATCCTGTTTGGACACGCGGCACCGGAGCACCGAAAGGTTGATGAACAAACGGCGCATTCTGGAATGCGACCGTTGCGCGGTTGCGGTACTCGACCCAAACCGCCGCCTGCGATGCGAAGCGCGCTGAAAGCTGGCTCACTGGAATGATTGATTTGACGGATCGAACCGTCTCAATGTTTTGGACGTCTTTGACGTCGACGCGCCCGCCCGTCGGGACCACGACTTGATTGCGGTGATTGACGCGGATCGAAACCACCGGGCCGCCGGGTTCCTTGCGGGTGCCGGACCAAGTATTAAGCCCGGCTCCGCCGTTTAAGCGATGTTCGTTCAACCGGAAGGCACGGACGTCCCACCCGGCGGTTAGCCGGGCGAATTCGGAGCGTAAGGGCTTCGAAGATTGAACAAGCTGCGTCGTTGGCCGCAAGAATTGAGTATTGGTTGGCTCAAACGGGAGGTGAACTTGAAACCACCACCATTTGCGCGCCGTTGCCGGAAACTCCTCGATGTCGCCATCGTGATTTATCCAGCGTAGCGCTTTGTGAATTGCTGCAGGCGTTCCAATGAGGCGCTGCCATGCAACCCCTTCACGTAGAACCGCCCGCAGATCTGGCAGATAATCTGCGATTTCATTCAATCCATATTCGGCTATCAGATAGGGAATAATCGGATCAGGCGGATTGAATTTGAAACCACGAAGCGATTCTACGCCAGGCATTAGAATCGGAAGCTTGTCGAGAGACTCCGACAGAACGCGCTCCAATGGCGTTGGCGCTGCATCATCGCCAAGGAGGTGCTGACGTTCCATCAAAAGTCGCGTCCCATAAAGTTGAGCTTGATTGAGCCGGGCGTAAGAGCAACGCCTTCGGATGCGATCACGGGTTCCAATGGACTACGGACTTGAACCCGTTTCACGCCAGAGACGTGTAGACGAGCTTCAATCCATGACGGTTCAAGATCGAACCCGATTGCGGCTTCGGACTTCCATGCCTGTCTCAATATTTCTGGTAGAACGTCCATCAAACCGAAGGCTGCATCGGGCAGAAGCCAGATATCCGCCTCGATATCGGTGCCTGTTGCGACAGCTGGTTCGATAATCAGCGTATCGTTGAGCAGGCGGACCCGGTCGCTCATAACCTCGGTGGTGACGGCATCAAGCATCTTTTGGTCGGGGATGCCGCCGTTCTCATTCGACAATACGGCGATATGGATGATCGGCCAGAATTTTTCCCGATAAGGTTTGACGCTGCGGATGCGAACATCAGCGCGTTTCGCTGCTGCTGCATACCACCATTCTGAACCGCCAGGAGACCGGGCTTTGATTGCGAGAACGGTACGATCTCGCAATGCATCGTCTGTTTCACCTTCCAGCCTTTCTACGTCATAGAAAAAAGCCAGATGCTCAAGGTCGCCGCCGAGCGCGAAAGCAAGCAGATTGGCCATCGCGGCGTCGTTGATTGCCGAACGCAGGGTGACCTCGCGCATACTGTCGCCGAGATGCACTACTTTCAGGATATCGGTTTCAAGATGACCAACATCGTAATCAACACCAGCAGCTAAAAGACGCTGTCGCAGATCTGTCATTCGTTCCGTGAGGATCGTCTCAAAGTAAAACGTCTTTATCACCTCTGGTGGAGGCAGGGTGGAAAAATCGAATGTGCTCATAACGGTTTCACCACAACTGTGCCGGAGGAAATGCCAAGCCCGAAGGTGACGACGCGCTCGACGGTCATGTCGCCAAGATGGCCACGTGGCCTGTAATCAACCCGAATCTGGAACCCCGCGTGGCCCACGCGGATTTGTTCAACCGTTCCTGTCACTATGACCTGACGGACCAGAAAGCGTGGCTCCCAAAGGTCTATCGCGGTAGCAATGAGAGACTGAAAGGCCGCAAACAGGTTCGGCGTCATCTTGCGCCCAAGCAGTTCTACGATGCCGGCCCCGAACTCGCGGCGTCCGACAAGCGAACCGATCCGGCGCATCAGGATCACCTCAACAGACTGATATGCTGATTCCAGATTGGAGATTGGCAGGCCAGTAAAGCGGCTAATTCCCACCATCGGTTTCAGCTCCGCCGCGTTCTGTCGACTTTGGCTTCGCAGTCACTGGCTCGATCCGCCCATGATCAAGATCAAACTTCGCTTCGGAAGTTGTGAGAGTCACCTTGCCGGAACTTGGCACACGTGCGCCGTTCACCCAACTCACTCCGGGCCGGACGCGATAACTATTCTTGCTCATGATGGGTTCTTTCAGTTCGCAGGTTCGTCGGTGTTCGAACGGCCACGTTCGACGCCGCCATGAATGTGCGTGTCGCCTATATTGACTTCATTGTGCCTGACGTGGCCGTCCTTGAAGTCGACGTTGCCTTTGACGACAAGATTGCCGTCGATTGTTACAGTCCCGTCCTTGACGGTCACGGTGACGCCAAACGCCTTCAAGACATTGGCGAGCAAGTCAGCACTCGGCGGCTGGTTGTTGTCGGAAAAGCCGCCGCGCAGCAAAATACCCTGCCGCGCATCGCCGGTGGGATTGATCATCCCGACAATCTGGCCCTTCGACAGCGGCGCCCAAGTGCTGGTTGCACCGCCCGATTCTGGATGCGGATACCATGGCGACAGAAACGGCTCGCCGTTTTCGTCCTCGCCAAGCTTGATGCGGTAGCCTTTCTTCGCATCGACCTGTTCAATGGGGCCGACTTTCAGGGATTTGCCGAACGCTGTCTTCAGCATCTCTATGTCGATCTTCATGGCGAGCAGGTCGCGATACATCAGGGCACCTCTGTTGTTGGTGACATACCGTCAATTGCGATCGTGCTGCCGGTCCATTCCGGTGTTTCCCGATTGACGTCCGACGCGAGCGGGCCAAGCCCCAGCGCTAGCAGTTCCGACGCAGTCATCCCATGAACCTGTTGCAGTCGTTCCCACGGCTCGCGGTGTCCGGTGATGATGGCCTCCATGAAAGTGGCCTTCTTCTGCAGACTCTCATCCTCGCTCGCGAGCGCAAGGGCGATAAAGCGCGCAAATGGCGCGTCGGGGTCGAGCGGGCATTTTGGTTCCGGATCATCGATCAGGTCGACAACGACTTTCGTCTGATGTGCTGCGAGGCGGACACCATCGGCAATGTTGCCGACGCGGGTTCGCTCCGTCGAAACGGTGCGGTAGATGAAGCTGAGGAATAACTGACCCCAGACATTGTCCGGGTCTGTCAGTGCCTCCGCAATTTCTCGCGAAATCAGATCAAGCGTGAACTCAAAATTCCCGTCAGTATCGGGGATTCCCATCTCCGGCAAACTGGCCTCGGCGGTTTCGGGGTTCATAACGACCATTTTGGCCGTCACGCCAGTCTCAAACAGGATTTCAGTTCGCCCGTTAAGCAACAATGCCCTGAGTTCATTGTCACCCGTCTGCGTTTTCCCGGCATCGGTGTAGATCGCTATGAAGTATGCCCCGGCTTCAATTTCGACTTTGCCCGAACTATCGCTGTCGATAATGCCAATTTCGCTGTCGAGAACATTTTTCAAGGCGCGGGTACGGCCCTTGAGTGCTTCAACGGCGGTGGCGCGCAGTGCGATGCGGGCAAGGCTCATGGTCAGACATTCCTTGTTGTCCCTCGTTGGACCTCACCCAAAATGGCGTAAAGTCGACGGTGCGAGTGGGCGTCTACGAACACCACCTCGAACATCGGCTGGCCTTTACGAGAAAGCGCGCAGACGCGAAAACCCTTGGCGAGTTCAAGTTCCGGATACACGGTGCGGTCAATCGCCAGCGTGGCCTTGCCTGCGGCAAGCTTGATGTTCCAGTCTGCATTATTCCCGCCATCAGGCTGAAATGCATCGCGACCCGCCGTTCGCAGGACGGCATCAATGTCGACTGGTCCGCGACCCGGTATGCTGCGACCATTCTCAAGGAAGAAGACGCGTAACGGTTCTGCAAATTCCGCGTCTACTTCCTCGTAAAGGGCGTCCCGATGTTCATCGAATGGCGACGGGCTCATTTCGATTTGCCGCTGTCGCCGTCCATTTTCAGGGATTCCTGCGTCTGGGCGGGGGGCTTCGTGGCTTCGGCCAGTTGCTCGGTCAGCATGGCGATGTTGCTGCGTTCCGCTTCCAGTTCCTTGCCGAGCCTGTCACGTTCATCCGCAAGGGCCTTGTCTGCATCATTCAGATCGGCCTGCAGAGAGCCGATCTCGCCGGAAAGCTTGACCTTGTCCGATTCAAGCGCGGAAATCTTCTTGCCGGCTTCATCCAGATCGGTAGTCAGCTTTTCGTTCTCGGAGGTGAGCCGGGCGATTTGCTCATTGAGCGCGTCCAATGTTTTCGCATCCGCCCGCGCGGTTTCGGCATCCCTTGTTGCCGATGCGGCGTCCTTCTTCTTCCGATTTTCTGCCTCGACAAAATCATAGGCAATGCGGTCGGAAATCAGATGCTCGCCGTAAAACTTCGGCACTTCGATAGGCTCATGAGGGAGAACGGAAACGTTTGCAGGCTTTTCCAGAACCCCGGCAGGGATAATGCCGCCGTGCGGGAATGCGACAACGATTGTGGATTTCTTCGACATGGGAGAACCTCATGCATGAACACTGCGGCCCGCTTCCATGGAGGCGGGCCTGTGTTCTTGATGCTGGTTAGAGAGTGATCCTGCGCAGGGCGCCAGGCTTGGTGCAAAGCGAGATCGGATTCGACTGCACTTCGATATCGACACCTTTGTCGTTGCGCATCGGAATCTGTTTCATGTAGCGCGGCAGACCCTTGGTATTGACCGTCTCCATGTAATCAGCCGGAGCAAAGCGGGTGATAAAGAGGCCCGGCGCCCCCATCGGCGTGACGCGGCCCTCGTTATGATCGATATATGCCGCGCCGAGATTGGCCGTGGCGCGCGAACCCGTCTTGTATCGTTCGAACACGAACTTGCCGACCGTGAACTTGTCGGGGATTGCTTCGCGAAGCTGAGCCGCACCATTGGTGGCGAGGAAGGTTTCACGGATGCGCTTATGTCCCCAAAGCTTGAGATGAAGGTTGCGCCCGGTCCAGACATGGAAATGGTCATAGAAGCCGTCAAGGTCATCTTCGATGGACCATGCAACATCTTTTTCCAAAATTTCGTCGACCTTGGCCGCATCGTTCCCCAGATCAAGCGATACAGGAGCCGGAACGGCAATTCCGAAGCGGTTATACAGATCGTGAAGCACGCGGCCCGATTTCGAGGTCACGATGCCCTTGATCGCACCGACGCGCTGATGTTCGAGCGTCATGTCGAGGTCGAGCAAATGTCGGTCGACCTTGCTCATGACGCGATCGGTAACCTGTTCGACTTCGTTTTCAGTGCCGAAAGCACGAATATTCTGGACTTCATCAGCCTTTACAGAATCGTTCCGCTCGTAGTGATCCACATTGAACGGGATCAGATTGCGGCTTTCGCCGGTAGCAGTTTCACCGGGGCCGCCGCGTTCGGTCGGCTCGACGAGGCTGAGGGAGCCGTCACGCTCCTCGACAGATACGATGGTCGTGGTGACACCATCTTCCTCGAACATACCGGAAGCGCCGATCTGGCCGGGGCGGTAGGGCTGATTGTTGACGGTTGCAGTCAGCGTCTGCACCGAAAACGCGTCATCGTTGAAGATATCAAGGGTTGGCATTTGGGGTTCTCCTTAGCGGGCCTTGATATGGACGGCGCGCAACTGTTCGAGTTTTGCCGCCTGCTTGGCAGCGTCGTTGACGGAAGCGTCGAACACCAGCAGCGACGTTTTCACCTCGGCGTGAACATTGATGATGACGGCTTCTTCATCTTTGTCGGTGGCGTCGACGGCATAGCAAAGGATGGCCTTTGCGGTTTCCGCTCCTTCCTTCCCGGCAACTTCGGCAGCGGGAGAGGGAACGAAACTGCCCTTGGTGGCGGTCAGTTCGCCGAGAACTGTGCCGGGCTTGAGCTTGCCGGTGCCAGCGGGGATTTTCGCGACATCGCGCGAGATATGACCGTCGCCTTCATGCAGGATGAATTCGAGCGGGCGCGGACCCATAACCTTGTTTTCCATGGGTGGAATCTCCTACTTGGCCGCTTGACGGCGGGAGGCGTAAATCTCGCCGGTGTTGATCTTGGCAGTCGGCGTGCCCGGCTTGCGAGGTGGCTGAGGCTGCGACTGACCAGAAGCCAGCATGCGGCGCTGCTCATAATCCTGAGCAGGATCTGGCTCTGGCTGGCCTGTGGCTTCAGCCTTCGGTGCCATGGTCAGCGCCTTGACGGCATCTTCTGCCGACATGGTGGTGTCATAGGCAAAATGGCTTGCCAGTTCTTCGCGGCCCGATGCTTCGGGGCTGGTCATGATCGCCTTGATCCGCTCCTTGGTTGCCTTCTCGGCATTGGCGGTCGCAGTGGCGATATCGGCGGGTGCTGGGCCCGCCTGCGGCTTTTCAGTCATATCGTCTTCCTCTTGACTGGTTGGCGCGCCGGCGGGTGCAGACGCGGTCATTTCACGGTCGAGCGACCATGAATTCTTTTGGGCCATCCGCTTCAGGCGGGCTGGAGCGTTGGCATAAATCCGGTAATCGAAAGCGGAATAGGCGACGGCCTTGAGTTTCTCGGTCTCGGTCGCAAAACCTCGGGCGACGGCTTCCTCGCCGGTCAGCCAGATTTCCTTGCGCATATCGGCGCGAATGGTTTCAGTATCCTCGCCCGTGCGCTCGGCGTAAATGTCCGCCATCAGGTCGCCAAGCTTGTTGAGAAAGCCGACGGCGGCTTCGTGGTCATCGGCATTGCCGTAAGTAACGGAGGCGGGATCGTGGATCATCATCATGGCACCTGTACGCATGATGCGTTCCTCGCCAGCCATAGCGATGACGGATGCAGCCGAACCGGCGAAGGCATCGACAACGACGGTAACCTTGCCCTTGTGTCCGACGAGCGCGTTGTAGATGGCGACACCGTCATAGACATAACCGCCTGCTGAATTGATGCGGACAGTGATGTCCGTGTCGCGTCCAACTTCGGCAAGCGCCGCAAGGACATCCTGTGCCGTAAAGCCTTCATCCCAATAGTTATCGCCGACGAACCCGTAAAGCACGAGTTCGCCGTCCTGAAGAACGGGCATTGTGGAAACTCCTGTTAGGTCAGCAGAAGCGCATGCGCTTCGCGAACCGGCGGCGAGGACCGCCGTTGATGTTCTGGCATTCCGCTGTCAGGCGCTCGATTTCCTGATCAAGCGCCGCAATATTGGTCTTGCCATACCGCACTTCATCATCACCGAAGCGCACGACTTCGGTTTGTCCGCCGGCGGCGATCTGGATGCGAAGGCCACGAAGCTTCTTGGCTGCGGCGCACGGGTCATCAAGGTCGATTTCCGTTTTTCTGATGCGGATCGTGTTCATGCCGCAGCCTTCTTCTTTTTGTTTTCATCAGGCGGATCGTCCACCGCCAGTGGAGGTTGGTTCGGACGCTCGTAAGGGGAACGCATGCCAGCAGCGACATAACGTTTATGCTCGCGCTGCTGCTGGTTAAACAGTTCGTCCGGGTCGATCCCCTTTTGCCCGCATTCGATGGCGATTGATGAGGTGCCATTAGAGATGCGCTCGGATACGGCACGCTCGCTCTTGTAATCGTCGGCGGTCGGGGCTGCCGGCCCCTGCCACTGTGCCCAGGTGAATTTTTCCCGGTTGGCGACGAAAGTTTCATAGGAGACCTTGAGCTTGATGCGGCCTTCGCCGACCATCTCGTCAAACCAGCTTTCGTAAACAGCCTGCAACATTGGTGCTGCAAGACGTTCGCGGCGGCGAACTGCAATAGGCCAGATAGTAGCGTTCTCCATACGAACGGACGAATAGGTCGCATCCGAATGGTCCATGGCGTAACTGCTGTATGTGACGCCGATGGCACGAGCGGTTTCTCGATCAAGGCTACTTGCGAAAGGCAGATATTCCTTGCCGGGCGTAGCAGATGTCCGGAATTGCAGATCTTCCCCCGGCCCCAGATGCGCGACAGATGGTGTGCCGTTGATACCGATACTGCTTTTCTTCGCCTTGTCCATCTTGGCCTGCAAAAAGCCTACGAACTCGTCACGAAGTTCATCATCCTCCAGCGCTTCCAGAGCCTCGAATGCGTCCTTCGACGGGTTCTCGCTTGTCAGTACCGCTGCAAAGATTGTTTGCAGGATGGCGGTTTGCAGGGTCGCTTCGTCGAGAACTTCTTTCTGGGCGTGCTTTCGAATCGCAGACGAAAGAACGGAAATGCCGCGAACGTCGGTTGCGTCGGTTGGGTCGAACAGATGCAGGACGGTGGGTCGCCCTTCCGCGTCGAAAGCTGGATAGCGAACTTTCTGCGTAACTCCGTTGACCTTCTCCTCGAACAGATAACCGATTGGGCTTCCGTCCTCGTCGTGGTAGACGCCCTGAAACAGGTTTTCGAACTCGTTGGTGTCCTGCACCAGCTTGCTCGGCGGGGTCATGCAGACTTTCAGTCCAGTCTTGATCCCCTTCGCCCGGCGCTTGGCGCGCGGCATGTAATCCAGAATGCCGGTGATTTCGCCATAGGCCATGTACCAACGCAGACCGATATCGACCAGCTGCGGCAGGGTGAATTTACCCCGCATGTCGCATTCACGCGGGTTCCATGCGTAACGCTTCCATTCCCGCTTGATCTGCGCGACGAGAGCGGCAACTTCGTCCGGCGAGTATCCGAGTTCTGCGAGTTCCGGCTGTGGCTGCAAGACAAGCTCAACGCCGACAGTATCGACGAGAACCTGATCGCAAGCTCCTTTGAGCTTGCCGGAATTCTGGATGAAATCCAGTGCATATGCGGCGGCACGCCGCCAGCTTCGGCGGATTTCCTCGCGGTTGTCGACAATGGAAACCTGCTGCGCCGCCAGGACGCCGCTCTTGGAATCGCGCAGCATACGCGCGGTCGGTCGCGCCGCAACGTCCGACACATCTGTGCCGGGGCTGATAGAGCGGCCCACTGCTTTGATGCGGAAGCGCTGCTTCATCGATTTTTCCATGCATTGCGCCGCGCTTCGGTATCGCGTGGCTTTTTCGGTTTCTCGGGCTTGTCGAAGACAGATTGCTCGGCATGGCCGAACAAATCATTCTCGGCTGGCACGCCATGAACCTTGACCAGCAGGTCGGCCCACCGCTCGGCGGTCAGGCGGAGTTTGCGTTCAAGGTGCCAGCCGAGTGCGAAGGCGTAAACGGTGGTATCAAACCAGTCGTTTTTGCGCCCTGCGATCTTTTTCCAGATGCGGCCCGCCTTTGACGGGATCAGTTTTCGCTTTCCACGTGACGGCTTGGATAGTGCTTCTTCATCCGGATCAACGAGACTTTCGGCAGTCAACTCCTTGGCGAAGTCTTCGTCGCAAATGTCGTTGGCAATGTGCAGAGTGTTGCGCGGCCATTGTCCGCTTTCATTGGCACCCAGCACCAGATTGGCGAGGGCGGCAACAACAGCGGTTTTCACATCGTAAAGGCCAACCGGGTAGAGAAGAACCTTTGCAATGATGCGCCGGTGCTTGTCCTTGATATCCCGCTTCACTGGCGTTCCAAGCCAGGGGAGCCCCTGTGGTGCGCGTCCGTCGAGCGCGTAAACGTTCGCGCGTGGTGCGCAGAAACGATAAACGCGGTCGGTCGCGAAACCGGAGTCGACACCGGAAAGGTCAATGCCTTTCATACCGCCGCCAGCGGTTGGATATTCTCGCCCGAAAGCATCGGACAGCTTGATCCACGGTTCGTCGCTTTGGTCAGGGGCTCCCTCGAAAATATCGCGGTCAATAATCTGGTATTGTCCGCGCGGACCAAGGGCAATGACCATCCACTTGATGCCATAGCCCTGAACGTCGGCAGCGGAAATCACGAGACCTGCCCATGATGGGATAACTCGCGAAGGCTGCAGTTCCTTGCGAACCGCCTCGACGATCTTCTCATGTTCGACAGCAATGCCAGCGGGATCATAGGGCAGGGCCAAATCCTGCTGGAAGAAAGTGCGCAACTTGGTGACGTTGCCCTGTGCGTCCGTCCAGCGGGACCAGATATCGGCCCAACGCTCACGCGGCGCATAGGCTGCCCACAGGTGCCACGATGGTTGCCAATCCCGGCATCGGCCTTCGCATGGATTGCAACGCCAACTCTCAACATCGGTCTCAGGTATCGCAAGCGGAACCGGTGGCTCACCTTCGCGAACCCGGCGGGCGATCCATTTTCCTTGCGGCAGCATTTCATGCTTATGGCCATCAAGGATGACCTCATTGCAGGAAATGCACCGGAAATGTACCGGCAGATTCTTATCCGAATCTGCTGGCGACATATTGTCGAATTCGAGAGCCTGATAGGTCCGGCAATGGGGGCAGGGCAGATAAAAATAACGCTGATCCCCGCCCTCGAAATCATCGGTAATCGCGCAAGCGCCTGCTATTCCGGGTGTCGACCCCTGCCATTCCTTTGCCGTATCGCCATGCATTTTCTGACGGGCGCGGGCCTGATCGCGCGGACTGCCGCGTCCGTCGACATCGCTCAGATATCCTGTGATCTCGTCCATGGCGAGATACTTGATCGAAACCATCTGCAGGCCCTTCGAAGAACCTGCATTGACGATCTGGCAGAAGCCGCCGGCAAACCGCTTGAATGCCGTAGTCGATCCCTGTTCGTCGCGGCTGTTGACCGGAAGCACCTTATGCTTGATGCGCGGTGTCGCCTCAATCGTCGGATGTAGCTTGATACGATTGAACTTCGTAGCTTCTTCCAAGGTCGGCAACACGATCATCATCGAGCCGGGGGCTTGGTCAACGATGAAGCAAAACCAGTTCTCGATTGCGGTCGATTTGCCAAGCTGCGCGGCCCAACGGGCAGTGCAGCGGCGCGCCGGATGATCCGGATGCAGGCAATCTTGCGGCTCGCGCAGATAAGGCACACGATCGGTGCGGAAGTCGCCCGGCCAAGGCGAGCCGGATTCGGGTGAAACCTTGCGATAGCGATCAGCATGTTCCGAGATGGTCAGATTCTCGATAGGGCGGCTTGCAGCTTCCAGCCCCCGGAATAACACCAATTCACCACGCGGCAATTCCAGGAACTGCTCACGCGGCTGCAGGGCGTTCATGTCTGTTCGCTTTCCTCACTTGTCTCGTCGGTCATATCGGCCTCGTCCCGCTGACGCATGGCATCGATCCGCCCGAGAATTGTCTGATTAAAATTTTCCAGTCCCTTGCGCACAAACGCCTTGAGAACCATGCGCGTGGCGCGCTCGTCAAAACCGTATTTCACCGAGGCATTTGCTGCCTCCGTTTCCAGTGCGCGCTCAAACGCGCTCTGCATCAACGCAACGGCATCGCGCCCGGCCCGGTCCACTTCCGACACCTTGGTCAAAGTCTTGCGCCGTTCCGCCAGATCCATTTCACGCAGTTCGGCGTCGGCCTGCGCCTTGCGCGCTGCGCCATCGGACTGGCTACCCGAAAAGCGCGGCGCAGGGTTGAAGTTTCCCTGCGCCGCAATAGTCCGCGTCGTGGGAGGAGCCACGCGGATACGAATATTTTCGTTTCGGTGGGCGACCAGAGTATTGAACTCGACTAGTCGCGCCTTTCCGTCGTCGCGAAGCTCGATCGCTTCGGCATGCTGTTTCAGATATCGCGACAGGGTCGAGCGCTCGACCGGATCGCCCATCGCGGTCAGCCGCGTGGCGGCTTCCGAAATTGAAATCCAATCACCGTCCGGCATGGCGTCCCGTTTTTCGTTGTGTGTATGCACACGTGCAAGCACGTGTATCTGTGTATCGCTTTCAAAACGACCTACTGGCGAAATCCGGCAGTCGAGCCCGCCCGTCCGGTGTATTAGAGGCGGATACGGTCCCTAAAAGGGGGTGGGGGGTCACCCGAGGAGCTTGCGAATGACCGCCTCGACCCGAGGGGGCATGGTCACGGTCGCCTCGCGCTCGAATGCAGATCGGGTTTCGCCGCGCACCATCTCATCAGGGATGCGAACGTCCGACTTCACCTGCGTGACGCGTCGTTGCGAAGCACGGCCAATGCGTCGGTAAACATGCCCATCCAAGTTCCAGTCTTTCACGTGACGGTATGGAAACTGACCGCCCATGATGAAGGTGCTGTGGAATATACGGCGCTTGCCGAAGGGCTGCGCCGATACACCGGACCGGGTTTCACGTGCCTTGAAGTACTTGAGCCGAATGAACCCGCCACGCGATTGCAGGGAATAGAACAGCTTTCCCGGCTTTGCCGTATCGACGTTCTTCACTGCCCGGACGATGACCTGCCGTTCCAGACCTGTTTGCTTCGTGAGGTTGCGCACCACGCGGGTGCGGGCACGACGCCCAATCTGATTGACGATACGCGGCAGGACTTTCGGAAATTCCGTTTGCAGCCGTTTGATGCCACTGGAGTACCGGCGCAAACCCTCGATGTTTTCCCATCGATAGTTGAGCATCGCGAATTCCGCCTGTGAAACGAAAAACCCCGGTCGCGGTTGCGCCGGGGTTCAATCAATCTTTTTTAGCATCCAAGGTGTAAGTCAACCCGGAGTCGCAGGTCAACACATATTTTCAGGCTCTAGCCGTTGGACACCGTCAAAAGCCCGGAAAAGCTGGACGCCAACCATGTCGCGATCTTCAAGCCATGGTGTTGCCGAGCGGTGCGAAAAGATCAATTTGTGGCCGACGAGCCGATCCATGAGCGCTGATTCTAGCTTTGTGAGGGCAGCAACCCAAATCTGGTAATCGATCCGACCCAGAATATCGGCTGTTGGATCAGGTGTTAGGACAAACTTTCGATAAGCACCCGGATATGGCCGACGCGCGCGACGGTTAAAACCATCAACCTCTATCAAGTATTCTCTACCGAAAGAGTCAACCGCTGGCCGTTGAACGAACCATGTCGGCTCACCTTCGCGGCGTGCGAACACCACGCATTCCGGTTCCGGTGCGCTGTTATCAGGTACGCGGCCCAAGACAGCACTGGAAATCACGAGCGAGGCAATGCCAGCGCTGCGCGAACGGGCAGGGCGCAGCATCAGGCGTTCTCTTGCCCGCGCCACCGCATCTGCTGTTAGCCCGTCGAAGTCCTGCCAGTCGGCAACCGGGTTCCAGCCATCCGGGAAAGAAACATCAAAACGGGCAAGATCGGCAACGGCCTTGCCGACTTCAAGCGCATCCTCATGCGGCGCACCCTGTTCAATCCACATGCCGGGATCGGCACGGTCGCGGTCGACAAGCGTCATGAGTTCGGCAAAGCCCAGAACTTTTCCCCAAGACGAGGCTTCCAGTTGCCGCCAGGCAGAGTGAATGCTATCCAGACCATCAGCACCGCCACCTTTTGGCAGTTCGTGGACGAAAGCCCAGACGAGAAGTTCATCAATCGTTACGGTTTTCATGTTTTGCACCACTTGCGATAGTTTGCACCAGTTTGCACCACTTTGAAAAGTGGAAATAGAATAATAAAATCAGTCTGTTGCACCACTCTGCACCAGTTTTGGCTTGTGCATATAATAAGCTTTTTCCCCCATCCCCCTTTTTCCCTTATGTATACATAGAGAAAACTGGTGCAAACTGGTGCAAGTTGTTGAAATCATTTCATTTATCCCGTTGTTTAAACTGGTGCAGAGTGGTGCAAACTGGTGCAAACTACTGCACAGCATAAGTTTAATCATATCAAAGGGTTGCCGGTTTCAGGAGCGAAAGCCGTGCCGAAGGCGGGGTTGCGGGGAAGATTGTCGAGCATCATCGCATGTGCGCCTCATAATCGTCAGAGCCGGACGCGTGAGCGGGTTTAGGAACCTCAATCAGGCGCAGGCCATGGTATTTCACAGCACGCCCGTCCTCGCGTCGGTACTTCTTTTTCATAATCAGTCCGAATCTGGTCAGCGAAATAGGCTTGCCGCCCTGATCGACGGTGAAGTCAACATAAGCCTGATAGAAGTCCTTGGCAGTCACCTCGCCATGCTCATCAGCTTCGATACATCGGGCACAGAAAGCGGACGTGGGGTCCATTTCGTCGCGGTATTCCTGCGTTTTCGCCTCGACCGATGCCGGAATGACCAGCCCTTCACGCAGGAAGATCAGCACACCCTCTATGAGCCAATTCAGTATGCCCGGATATTCAGGCTGGAATTCCGAAACGACTTCCTCAAATTCGCGCTGCTCTTCCTTTTTCAGTGTCACAGGCCAATGCACCACGACCATGCGCCGCCAGATGCCGTTGTCCGTGCCGGTGATGCGAGGATAGCCGTTGCCCGACATGTGCCCGGTGAATATGGGCTTGAAATCGAAATAACCCTGAAACAGGTCGCGGACGGTGAAATCTTCGCCGCCCGTCAAATCCTTGACCAGATTTTCCCGCAAATCCTCGCCTTCAGGCAATTCCTTGACGCGCAGGAAGCGTCGGCCATAGAGCCGGGCCATGTCGGGCGAAGCTGCGCCACCTGAATTGCCTTCGCCTATGAAGGATTCGGACGGCAGCGTAACAGAAACATCGCCCAGCAGACGGCAGAGCGTTTCCATGTAGACGGATTTGCCGTTAGCGCCGAAGCCGTAATGGAAGAATAGTTTCTGAACAGTGATGCCGACCAAACCCAATCCGGACGCCACCTGCACCATGCGGCGCACATCGTCGCTCGGTAGCATCCGCTTGAGGAAGGCGTCCCATTTCGGGCATTTGGCTTTCTGGTTGTAAGCAACAGGCACAATCTGTGTAATCAGGTCGGTGCGCCGATGCCCCTTTATCACATTTACGCTCGCGGACTTTTGGTCAATTGTTTCGGGAATATCCTCACGATTGTCGTCAGGATCATCGTAAGCCGGGTTTCGGACTTCCTCGACCTTGCGTGAGAAAATCAGGGTGTGATCGAGCAGAGCAACCTTGAGCGGGTCGGCGTTGAAGTCGTCTGGCGAGCGCATCACATGCGGTGCCAAACACGTCAGCATGGCCTCCAGCCGCGCGCGGTTCTTTGATGTGACCGCGTGATCCATGCGTCGTTTTTTGCGCTTGGCAAGGTTTGCTTTCGCATTCAGCGCGGCGTCAGCCAGTTTCTTTTCAGGTCTTGATCGTTCATCCTCCGGTTTTTTCAAGGCATCCTTGCCAGCCTTGACCACCTCATCCTCGGCGGGGGTGTATTGCAGGAAATCGGTTTCCATGGCGATACGCCCGCCAAGCTGCTGCGCAATAGCAAGCGAGCGGGGATCGCCGGTATCGATATCCCAATGCGTTCCGTCCCATATGGCATAAGTCGCCTTGCGAGCCTTACTCTGGGCAAGCACCAGCATATCGTCACCAAAGTGGCGCTGCAGCCGTTCCGCATTGTCAGTGTCTGAATGATCGAGTGAAGCGCAGGCCCTGACAACTTCGCGGTCAACTGTCCTGTCCCCGCGCGTGGTGGCGGCAGGCTCCCCATCATCTGGGGAGTGCGCATCAGGTGAACCATCGGTAACGGGGTTACGGGGCTCGATATCGGCGGCTTCCGCCTGCCGTGATGCTTCGTCCATGATAGCTCGAACAGCCGCTGGAATATCTTTGGTAGTCTTGGTCACGCGGCACCTGCCATCATTTCAGAAAAATCAGTCCCGGCCGGAGGCCAGGCAATTGCTACCTTGCGATCTGGTCGCAGAATGCGTGCGCGGGCGCGCGCCATTGCGGCGGACGTCATAACGCGCTCGGAATCCCCATCACCCAGAAGAACAATCTCGCGCACGTGGTCGCCAACCCAGAAGCCGTCTTCAGGCCCTCGATCCGGGCGCGGGACTGGCCCTTGCACCATGACTGCGCGCAAACGCCCCTTGGCGTCTTCTTTCTTCAGGGTGGGGTGCGCAAAGCGTGATGCAGGGTCAGCGGGGCCGGAGAGATTGCCGAGATCGCCGGCTGCGAAATAGAACGTGTCAGGCCGGAGATTTTCAGCCCGAGCAACAGCCAGCGTATTTTCTATGCCTTCACCACCTACCCAGCGTTCCAAGCGTGGATGACCGGCAAGCGGGATCAGCCCGCCTTTTTTACTCCCGCGCATCTTTTTGGTTGGCAGAAGCTCGCCCAATTCCTGGTCGATGATATCGGGCCTGCATTTGGGGCGGTTGTCGAGGTCGATCCAGGTGATATGGCAGCCGATGACACCGAGATCAGGACCGATGATCGGTGCGATCATGGCAGGCCCTTCATGGAGCGCGTCGCCGCCATGCCAATAGGAAACATTCTGGCTGACCCGCAACCATTCGGATTCTGGCGCGCTGGCACCACGCGCCATGAGATAATAGCGACCGAAGGTAATGCCGGTGCTGTGAAGCGGGATCGCCCGGTCATAGATGCCGCGCGCTTTGTTTCGCTCGATTTCACGGTAATCCGCCTGGCTCTTGGCCTGTTCATTCTGCAATTCGGCATTGCGCCTGCGCTGTTCTTCCAGCCGCTCCATGCGTGCCGCCCTGTCGTCATCGGATTCCCGTTCGCCACCTTCCGGGATTGGCTGTCCAAGAAGAATTGAACAGGCTTCCAGCAGCCCTTCGCGGTTGCGGACATTGAGACCGTGCACGTGCGCAGCCATGCCGATGGCGTCATTCCCGCCGACTCCACCCTGCCGGCAGTTCCATTTGTTCTTCTGGGTGTTGAACGCGAATGTATCCTTGCCGCCGCAGGCGGGGCAGGGTTGCGGGTGCTCGCTTCCGCGCGGGTTGCATTTCAGGTTGAGGCGCTGCGCGGCGTCAGCGATCGTGACGGCGCGAGCATCTTCGACAAAGAGTTTCAGGGCGGTGCTCATTCCGCCGCCTCCAATTGTGCCGTCAGATGGCTGCAGTTCGCGGCTACGAGGGCAGCGGCGACCGGCGGCGAAACGCTGTTGCCGCAACAGGAAACCTGCACCGACTTCGAGAAAAGCTCACCATTGATGCCGCGCTCGATCTTGTAATCTACCGGGAAACCTTGCGCGAGATAGAGCTCGCGGGGCACAAGCATGCGCATACCAATGTCCACGATGACATAGACAACGCCGCCAGCCTCTATGGTTACGAACTCGCGTTCATCCCAGAATCCATAGGAGCGCAGGAACGCGGCAACCTCACGTGCCCGGTCGGCCTGAGCAGGCGAGAATGGCGGCACGTCAAGCGCAGCTTCAACATGTCCGTGTCGGTCCTTAGTCGTGACGGTCCTGACAGGCTGGTTTTCTTCGCCACCATCGCCGGTGCCGTAATAGGCTTGCAGATACGGCGCCACTACGCTTTGCTGCGAGCCGGTTTGCGTGACAGTAGAAACCGGTTCGCCCATGGCACGGCCCGGATTGACACCGCCTTCGCGGCGGCTGTCATTGTTATGTTGCGCCATATAAGCTGTAATCAGGCGGGACTTGCCTTGGCCATCAGGCATGACCGTGTGCGCCGGCTCCTCAAGGCCATGGCCGGTCGAAGTTCCGAAATCGCGAGCAATCAGTGCAGTAGCGAGCGCGTGTTTTGTGCCGCCCGCGACTACAGTGCCGAGCGGCCTATCGATATCCAGTGCCCTTGGTGCTTGACCCGACCGCTCACCATATCCGACCTGAACCAATGTCGGTGCGATAACGCTGTTCTGGTCTTTCGTGCTGGCAGTGATGGTATGCGAGGGGCTCTCGATCGAACGGGTCGAGCCGCCATGCTGCGCTGCTGTCAGCACCGGGGCGACGACAGTCAGGCCGGCCCCGCCCGCCGTGATAGTATGTGTCGGCTCGTCGGCTCCATTGAACGGCTTGCCCGCATTGCGCATTGTCATGAGGTGCGGGGCGATTATGCCTAATGGCGCAGCGCCGCCGGGTCGCTTGATATAACTGTTGGCGGTTACGGTAGAGAGCGGCTCGCGCGCATCCTGCCCGGTGGCTCCGGTGTTGAAGCGGATAACTGACGGCGCAATCAGCGCATTGGAGATTCCGCCAGCGGTGACGACGCCATGCGGCTCGGACAGAGGATATTCCCTGCGCCCGCCACTATCGCCATGCGCAACAGACGCAAGATGCGGCGACACTACAGCCTTTTCGCCGCGATGCGCGCCGGTGATGGTCTTGAACGGTTCGTCAACCGCTTCGACGCGCCCGCCATGGGTCAGGTTGACAAGGAATGGGCGCTCCGCGTCCAGTACATAGCGTTTCATGCCGCGAGCAACACGGGCCATAGTGTTATCAGCAAGTGGGCGCACGGAACGAAGCCCGTGCCTTTCCATGATCTGTTCGGACGTATCGAAAATGGAGGGGCAGGGCAGGGACCAGTCGATGATTTCCGCCGCTGTGCGCCATGGCAGTATGCGCCCTGAAATAACATCCGGATCGGTTGGCGCGCCATGGGTCGGCTCTGGCCAGACAATGGGCTGGCCATCGAAACGAATAACGGCGAAGAAGCGCTTGCGGATAGTCGGCGCTCCATAATCGCAGGCGCGCAATTCCCGCCACTCGATCTTGCCTCCAAGCGAGCGAATCTTGCGGCACCATTTTCTGAAATACTCGCCCTTGTGCTCTGGATCTGGCATCAGGCCGCGCGCTGTTTCGATCAGCGGGCCGTAATCCTGAAATTCCTCGACGTTTTCGAGTATGACGACATCAACCTTGCCGCCGCTGCGCTGAACGCGCTCGATCCAGCCGGGAATGATCCAGGCGAGGTCACGAATGTTACGCTCAACTGGCTTCCCGCCCTTGGCCTTCGAGAAGTGTTTGCAGTCAGGCGAAAACCAGCCCAGCCCGACATGCGCTCCGCGCAGATAATCGAGCGGGTCGATCTTGTAGACATTTTCCGACAAGTGCAGTGTTTGAGGGTGGTTCGCTTCATGCAAAGCCAGTGCGGCCGCATTGTGATTGATTGCGATATCCGGCGAACGGCCCAGGGCCATTTCAATGCCGGTGGATGCTCCGCCACCGCCTGTAAATGAATCAATAATCAGCGGGAGGTTCATTGTGTTACCCCCACCTGATCGCGACCCTTCACATTCCACTGGCTGCAGATCGTGTTGAAGTACGATCGGATTTTATATTCCGACATACCAGTGGCCTTAACCATCTGGCAGCGGGTCATTCCCATTTCGCGCAGAAGCATCAACCCTTCGATGACCATTTGGGTTGGCAATTCAGGGGTGAAGCTTGCAGGTGTAATACTGCCGGGCTGACCAAACGTTTTCATGGGTAAACCTTTCGTCGGGTTGCGAGCGAATGCTTGTCAAAAAAGGAAGGTGAACGCCCAAGCCAGGCGCAGAATGATGCAAGCGAGTCCGAGCCGATCGCTTTACCTGCGATGACGCGGTGCACGTCGTCAGAGGGAACGCCACATGTCCGCGCGACCTGCTGGATGTTCATGCGGCAAAGGATTCTCTGGCGGTCAACGAACATGCCAAGCACTGTGAAATCAGTCGCTCCCCTCATGCGGTTGCCTCGTTGTTGAACAAGGGGCCATGATCGGGCACGTCAGAGCGAGCATCCGAAACGCGCCATTCCTTTTCGATGCGCCGTTTGGCGATGTCGGCGTATTCCGGGTTGAGCTCGATCAGGATTGCACGGCGACCGTGGCGAGCAGCGACCAATCCGGTGGTTCCGGCGCCGCCGAATGGATCGAGAACGACACCATCTTTCGGGCAACCGCCGAGAATGCAGCGTTCTGCCAGTTCTGGCGGAAACGTAGCGAAGTGAGCTTCGGAAAAGGGTTTAGTGGCAATCGGCCAGACAGACAGCGGCGCAGGCTCATAATTGCGAAGAAAGCGGCCATTTGCGCTCTGCTCTTCCTTCGTCATCTGATCCCAACGGCCATTGAAACCGTCATGTCGCCGACCATGGCCACGCTGCTTATCAGTCCGTACACGGTTATGAGCGATCACAGTATGGAGGCCGTCACCTTCGGTCCAGCCCGCTACGCGCCTGTTTCCGACGGTTTTCCGTTTGCCGGGTTTACCGCCAGTGTATGAGCCTCCGCGATAACCATTTGCATCTTCATCACTGGCCCGCCCTTGTCGGACAGCTTCCGCGTCATAGAAAGAGCCAATGCGTATCCAACGAGCGCCTTCGCGTGACGGGTCGGTGATGAACGAGCAGCGCTCAGTCAGATCCGGTGCAAAAGAAATCTCGCCCGTATCGCGGGCGCGCCACACGTCGCCATCGTCCGACTTCGTCAGCATGAAGATTTTCTCATGCGCGGCAGACGGGCGATAGGCACCGGAGGAATCCGGCATCGGATTGGATTTGCCCCAGATGATTTCCGAGCGCACCCACCAGCCGTCGTCCTGCAAAGCAATCGCAAGCCGGTTGGGGATCATCAGCAGGTCTTTGGATTTGATACCGCCACCAATCGTCGAGAAGGGTTTGTCCCTGAAAGTCCGATCATCAGTACCTTCAGCCTTGTAATCCGCGGCTGACTTACCATTAGGCGTGGTTGCATAACAGTCACCATAATTGATCCAGCAAGTGCCGGTGGGCTTCAGGACACGGCGCACCTCTGCAAACACGCGAACCATAACGGCCAAATGTTCAGCGAGGGTTGGTTCCAAGCCCATCTGACCGCTGACGCCATAGTCGCGGAGGCCCCAATAAGGCGGTGATGTAACCACACAGTCGACGCTATCGTCCGGCATCGCGGCCATGACGCTTATGCAGTCGCCGAGACGAATTTCCACGCGACCGTCGAGCAAATTCATTGCCATGGTGTTACCGGAGAAAACAGAATAGAGGCGTAGGCGCCCGCAATCACTGCACCCACGCATAATGATGCGATGAGCAAGACAATCTGCCATGAGCGCGGATCATTGGAGGGGCGGCGCACCATGGTCAGTCATCCCCTATGATGCGAAGCGCGGGATCGCCTCGACGCGCATTGGTGATGTGCCCGGATAGTTTCCGTCTGAGTTCGGAAACATGCCGCTCGACCTGCGATGCGGATTTATCGAGTTTAATGGCCTCAGTGCCGGTCACCTTGCCATCGGCAAACACCTGCGCACCTACGCTCATTACTTCGCCCACGCTGCGGACAACCTCGGAATGGGCATTCAGAATGTCGCCAGCCGCCCTGACGTCCTCGCTATCGGGTTCCGATAGTCGGCGGTTGTTCAGGTCCGCCATTACGGAGGTTACGCAAGGTACGCCGCATTGAGCCTCAAGCTGGCAGACGACATGCACCGGCATCATGTCGGGATCGAGCGTGTTGTTGTATCGACCGACCTGACTTTTCGACATGGAAACTAGCGACGCCGTTTTCTCAACGCCCCCGCAATATTTGATGAGATCGTTCTGGGCTGCCTTGATCCGGTAAAACCAAGCATCGGTTAATGGGGTCATGGGTAAGTCCTCAAATGGCAAAGCTTTCCCGTGGCGGGAAAAGCCGCAGTTTTTTCCCATGGTGGGAAAGGGATTGGAGTGTCAGGTTGCCGGTGTCAGATCACTACGGCGGACCGCTAACCTTCGCACGCTGCCAGGGGCGCACCAGCCGCCGAAACAACGGAGCCAGAACACTATGCCAATGCCAAACGCGGAAACCGCCCTTGTCATGGAACGGATCAAAAATGCGGCGGTCACCAAGGCCCTTGAAGAGCTTGCCGTATTGCTTGCCGGCAGGATCGACTACCGGCATTACCGGGCAGTGAATTCGCGCCTTGTCGAAATCGTCGAGCGAATGCCAGTCATCCCACTGAAATTTGCGGCGGGCGTGCAGGTTGACGCGCTCGATATGGAGATGATCCAGCAGAATTCGGTAGGCATCACCATCAATGCGATCGACGACGCCTTCAAGGCGGCTCGCAAGCGACTGCGCTAGAGACCGGCAGGAGGTCGCACGAAATGAGAAATAATCATGCTCTCGCGCTTCGCGCTCCAGTCGGGCAATTTCGCGACGAACAAGGATCTTCAGACGGCGCAAACGCACTCTATCCAGATCGCGGCGCGAATGGCCGGCCAGGAAAGCGCAGGCTGCATTATCAAGGCGGCGGAAAAGAGGCTTCATGCCGTCACCTCGGCAAATGGCTTCAACCCGTAAATATCCGGGCGAAGTGCGTGGCGAGAAACGCCGGTGAAGGCTTCTACTTCGAGCACACGTTTTGGGGGAACGACGTCCCATTGCAAGACCGCAGAGGGCGTCAAACGCAAATGGCGCGCCAGTGCGCTGGCGCTGCCGGCTTTGTCTATGGCGAGCTTGAGTGCTCCGGAGGGGTCAAGGTTCGGTTTCATGAGGCGATATAAGCATAACTTAAAAATGAAAGCAAGAAACTCTTAAATGGACTAGAAACATGTTTAAGCTTCACATGCAGCCCATGAACAAGAATGAACTGGCGATCAAAGTTGGGGCAGCTATCCGGACGGCGCGAAAGCAGCGCGGCTTGGTGATGCGCGAGATTGCGTCCCAT
Organism: Ochrobactrum sp. A-1; assembly: GCF_022488005.1. NCBI lineage: Bacteria > Pseudomonadati > Pseudomonadota > Alphaproteobacteria > Hyphomicrobiales > Brucellaceae > Ochrobactrum > Ochrobactrum sp. A-1. The sequence goes on along the minus strand of NZ_JAKVQC010000003.1, from coordinate 1,448,627 downwards.
CTGAACACCCAGACCGCCGCTGTCGGTAATTGGGAAATTGGCAAGAATCTCCCGTCGACTGAAAATCTGATCAGGACTGCCGCGCTATTGAGAGTGGATGCAGCGGCATTAGGACGGGGCGAGGTAGTGTACCTCGACGATCAGCCGGTGAATGAAGCGGAGATAATCTCTGATTCTCACGAGTTGCCGAAGGGTCCGCTTGATGTTGAGGTCAGGGGTGTGGCCGTTGGTGGCGATGATGGCGATTTCTCGCTTAACGGGGAAATTACCGGATATGTGCGCCGCCCCCCTGGGCTTGCCGGCATTCGCAAGGTATTCGCGCTACATGTGATCAGCGACAGCATGTGGCCACGATATGAGCCCGGTGAGCTTATTTATTGCGGTGGACGCGAGGCTGTGCCGGGCGATGATGTTGTGATCGAAATGTTTCCGGTGAAGGAAGGTGAAATCGGTCACGCATATATCAAGCGCCTTGTCCGGCGCTCGACGTCGGAGATTATCTGCACGCAGTTCAATCCCCAAAAGGAAATCAGTTTTGATCCTTACGCCATCAGGAACATGTGGCGCGTAATCCCTCTCCGGGAACTATTAGGTTATTGATCCGGGACGCGTTCGCGCGTTCTCGGTCGAGCTCAGTTTTGAAAGCTGGGCTGAGTATCACATTTTTTCCCGAATCTCCATTGCGTCGGCATTCCGCGCAGTACAGTTTCAGCCCCAGATCGTTGATTAACGTCCCGTATTTGAAGCCGAGTTTGTAAAGCTCTTGCGGCTTGCGCCATCGCACGTGTCCGCAGTCTCCACACTCAATCGATATCGAAAAAGTCTGTCCAATTGTCGGTTCTTTCGGGAACATTACACACCCTTTACGCCCTGTTTGTTCTCATTCCGTTCTCATAATTGATTCTTTTTTTGGCAATGTCGAATCGATTCTTTTGTCTGTGGATTTCAAGAGCCACTTGAATTGAAATATAAGTTATGCTTACATTGCGCCACATCTTTCAAGTTGGAGGCAAGCATGACTCTCCCATTCACCCAATCTATCGGCCACAAGGCAGCGGTTTCTCGGCCCTCATTTCCAATCCGCAACACTGATCCGCGTAGCCCTGAAAGCACCCCGCATCTTCGCGCTATCGAAATGGCGAAGACGATGCAGGACATAGCCGCATCGTCAGGTGCTGCGACATTCAAGGACTTGATCCGGGCCGGTTTCACATCTGCTGAAATCATCGAGTTCGGCACACAAGCCCAGCATTTGGCTGCGGAATGGAAATCGGAAAGCCGAAGGCCGGTTCACGACAATATCGCTGACATGGTCATGAAAGTCAGGCAACCGGTTCCGAACCGCCCACCCATGACGGTTGACCTCACAACATCAACGCAGTTTTTCGAGGCTTGGGGACGGTATTGCGCCAGCCGCGCGGCCCTGATGTTGGACCCTTGGGCACCACAGCGCGAGCGCTGCATTTGTGTGCTTCAGGAGTTCTTGAACCTCCTTCCCTTGCTTCCAGCAGAGCGCGCCAGGCTGACCCTCGCGGCAGAGCAAACCTTGCCGAAAATCCCGGTTCGTAACGGGAGGGCGCTGTCATGACGGTGACAGAATCCATCGCCGGGAGCGTCATCGCGTTCGCCATCCCGTTCTTTTCTCTTGTTATCGGTATCCCGCTATGACTTCCGAAATACTTTCGTTCCGTCCAGACGGTTCTGTCATGGATCTCGCCAATCCGCTGGATAGCGATATTCACTGGCCCACGATCGCCAGCGCCCTTTCAAAGCTGGCCCGCTTCAACGGCATCAATAGAGGCCCGATGCTTCCAGTCGCGCAGCATTGCGTAATGGGTGCAGATGCTTTGGCGAATGAAACGGGCGACACGACTTTGTGTGCTTATTTTCTTCTGCATGACGCCCATGAGGCGCTGCTTGGAGACTGGTCGCGACCGGCGGTTCTGTTTCTGGCCGATGCACTCTATCGCATGCACGATATACCGATGCATCGTGTCCGGGACGCTGTCGAGGCCGTAAAGGCGCGACTGGATCAGGCGATTTATCGGAAGGCTGGCCTGCCACCTTCTGTTCCATTCGCTGTCAAGGAAATGGACGAGCGGATGCTGCGCGCCGAAACAGAGGCGCTGTTTGGCAATAACGGCCTGAAGAATCTGGCCGGCAGGGAATTGCCGATGCCGAAACTCACCGGGGCAATCAAGCCGTGGGCGCCGATGAAGGCAGAGGAAGCGTGGCTTGACCGGCTCTCCCGCTATCTTGGCATCGACTGGAGGGCGGCGGCATGACGTACAATCGTCATGAAATTATCGGCCGTCTTGGCGCTGATCCAGAGGTTCGCAACGCCAATAGTGGTGACCTCATCGTCACCATGCGCGTGGTCACGTCCGATTACTGGCGCGACAAGCAGACCGGCGAGCGGAAAGAAAAGGCCGAATGGCATACAGTTGTCATCTTCAATCAGGCACTTGCGAAGACCGCAGAACAGTACCTGTCAAAAGGTAATATCGTTTTCATCGCGGGCAAAAGCCGCACACGCAAGTGGGAAGATCAGCAGGGCAACACCCGCTATTCCACGGAACTTGTGCTGGAGAGCTTTGGCGGTGAATTGAAGCTCATGCCCCAAGGAAACGGCGGGCGAGGCCCTTCCAGCCAGGACGATTACGGCGATGGACGCTCGCGCGACCAGCCAAGCCAGACCGCGAACCAGCAGGGCGGCGGCTACAACCCAGCTTTGGATGACGAAATCCCCTTAGCGCCTGAATGGCGCGGATAACGGGCGAATTGTGCCCTTCAACTAGCAGAGGAAAACATGCAACGCATCCGCGATTCCAACACCATTATCGGACTTCTGGAAAACGGCGAACTGGCGCAGCGCCTGACCACCGAGATGATGGATACTCTTGCCGCCTTGCAGGAGCACACCGGCGGTCGGCCAAAGGTGAAAGCCAAAGGTTCCGTTACGCTCAAGCTCAATATCGAAGTGGTTGACGGCACTGTCACCATCGAAGCGGAAACCAATTCCAAACGTCCCAAGCCGGTCCACGGTTCGTCGTTCTACTGGCTTCTGGATGACGGCTCTCTTTCCACCCAGCACCCCAAGCAAATCGACATGTTCGGTGGCCCTCGCGATGCCTCGCGCAGCGTGACCGACGTGATCCACGGCTAACCCTTTAAAAATCAGGAGTTAAAATGTCCGAGAATACTGCAACTTCCGAACTTCTGCCGTCCAATAGCTTCGATATCCGGGCCGCTGCCGATCTTGGCGCACGGGCAGATGGTGCCGAACTGGTCGTCATCGAAACGAATGATCAGATGGTTGGCCTGCCGAAATCAGTACCCGCATTGCTGACGCGAGGCGAAACACCCGGCATCAACAGCGTTTCCAAGCTGCTCGAAGAGCATCGCCTGCACCCCAAACGAAAGCATGGCACTGCCAACGCGCAGACGCTGGGTTCACTCATCGATCTCACCAACCGACACAAGACCGATAATTCCGCTGTTTTTGTCGACTTGAACTGGCGCAAGCCATCCATGACGACTGTCATCGACTATCATGAAGCTCAGAACGGCGGCATTGCCGACTTTCTGTCCCATCGTATCCACTACGAGTTCCCTCTGTCCGAGGAATGGAAAGTCTGGATCAGCAAGGACGGCGAATTTATGGATCAGGAAAAGTTCGCTTATTTCCTTGAAGATCGCATTCCCGATCTTGCGTCACCTTCTGATGCTGATGTGGCCAACATCGAGCGAGACTTTTCCTGCACCGTTGCCAACCCGAACCAGTTGGTTGAGCTTTCTCGCAAGATGCAGGTTAATGTGGAGTCCAAGGTCAAGGTCAATCATACCCTTCAATCTGGTGAACGACAGCTTCAGTGGGAAGAAAACCACGTTGGTGCGGACGGCAAGGCCATTACTGTGCCTGGCATGTTTATCCTGTCGATCCCGGTATTCTTCATGGGCGATGCGGTGCGCATTCCGGTTCGTTTGCGCTATCGCGTTAGCGGCGGCAGTGTCCATTGGTGCTATCAGATCTACCGCCCGGACCAGATTATAACCCAGCACCTGGAGCATTCGGTTTCCGACGTAAAGTCGGCGACGGAACTGCCATGCTTCGCTGGAAAGCCGGAGGCAGCGGCGTGACGAAGGTCAGCTTCAGCATAGAAAGGGGAGCTTTGCTCCCCGCCCTTGCGGCGGTTAATCGCGCCGTTGAAAAGCGCAACACGATCCCGATCCTTGGTAACGTGTTGCTGACCGTCGAGAATGGCGAACTGTGCGTTACCGGTACGAACCTCGACATTGAGGTCAAGTCGGTGGCAAAGCAGGATGGGTTGCCAGATATCGGACCCTTCACCGTACAATCCGGACTCTTGCATGACGCGGTCAGCAAGTTCGCTGACGGCAGTGTGGTCACGTTTGAAGGCGACGAGACGCACGTGAACATCAAGTCGGGTCGATCGCGCTTTCGCCTGCAGGTGTTGCCGGCGACGGACTTCCCGGAAATGTCGGCAGGTGAGTTCACGCACGAATTCGCCCTGCCGGGCAATGTGCTTGCGCGCGTCCTTTCCACAGTGGCATTCGCAATCTCGACCGAAGAAACGCGCTATTACCTGAATGGCGTTTTCATCCACAACGACGGGGAGCATCTGGCTTTCGTGGCGACAGATGGCCATCGCCTCGCGCTAATGAAACTCGATGCTCCGGCTGGCAGTGCAGCTATGCCGCCAATCATCGTGCCGCGCCGCACTGTTGCCTTGCTGCAGCATTTTGCGAAGGGCGATGAGAATATCATTCTAAAGATATCCGACCGTAAAATTCGCATTGTGCTGCCTGACGGGACCGCCATCACGTCGAAACTGATTGATGGTACGTATCCAGAATATCAGCGGGTAATTCCTGCCAATAATGACAAGGCTTACACCATTGATCGGGAGGAACTTGCGGGCGCGATCAATCGCGTGAGCACGGTTTCAAGCGAGCGCGGCAGGGCTGTGAAATTCAGTTTCGGCCCGAGCGAATTAAAGATGGAAGTCACCAATCCCGATAGCGGGCAGGCCGAGGACAGCATTGTTGTCAACGAAGGTCACGACGACGAAGTGACTATCGGCTTCAATCACAAATACTGCCTCGACATACTTGGCGCTGTTTCTGCCAAGGAAATGCGGTTCGAACTCAGCGACCCCGGCGCACCGTGCAAAGTTTCGCCCGTCGGGGCCGAGGATGGTGACGTGCCACCGCTTTTCGTCATCATGCCGATGCGGGTTTAGGGGGAGGCTATGAAAATCATTCTTCCAGAAGACCTACCACAACTGGCACTGTCAGTGCGCCAGCCGTGGGTTCACTGTATTTTTCATCTTGGAAAGCCAGTCGAGAACCGCAAATGGAACACAAGCATTCGCGGGACGATTTGCATCCACGCCTCCAAGGGAATGACGCAGTACGAGTATGAAGACTGCCGCACCTTGGCTTATCAGATTGGCCAGATTGATGACGCAACGGGTGAAATGTTGCGCTCGAACCCCGTGCCGTCACTTCGATCGATCCCGCGCGGAGCCATCATCGGCACGGTCGATATCGTCGATGTGGTTCGCCGGTCAAACGATCCTTGGTTCTTTGGCCCGTATGGCTTCGTTCTCGACAATCCGCGTCTGCTAGAAAAACCAATCACCTGCAATGGCGCTCTCGGTTTTTTCGATTGGCGGAAGAAATGTTCTGCGGAGGTGCGCGATCATGGCTGACAAGACCCATATCGAATGGACGGATGCAACGTGGAATCCAATCACAGGATGCAGCGTCGTTTCGCCCGGATGCACGAATTGCTATGCCATGAAGCTCGCCGGCACGCGCTTGCAGCATCACCCTTCACGTGCCGGGCTGACTGCAGCCTCGAAGTCGGGGCCGGTTTGGAATGGCAAAGTTCGGCTTAACCGCGAATGGCTCTACCAGCCGCTTGAATGGAAAAAGCCGCGCATGGTGTTCGTCTGCGCGCATGGCGACCTTTTCCATGAAGACGTTCCGGACGAATGGATTCTAGACATTTTTACCATCATGGCGATCGCCAAACAGCACACTTTTCAGGTTCTAACCAAGCGCGCCGACAGGATGCGCGAATTTCTATCGCGCCCCGAAGATGACCTGCTCGAAGCAATCTATACCAACTGGTACAGCTTTGACGGTGGCGCGCGCGAGGTCTGGTCATGGCCGCTGCCCAATGTCTGGCTTGGCGTTTCGGTTGAAGACCAGAGGCGGGCCGACGAGCGCATTCCTGCGCTGCTCGACACTCCGGCGGCAGTTCGCTGGGTGAGTGCCGAGCCATTGCTTGGGCCTGTCCGGCTGGATCGTATCGGCGAATTTGTGGATACGTTCGCAGATTGCGGCGGTCATCCAGTCCCTGAACTGCCGCTAGACACGCAAGATGCCACTTGGCTCAACCCATTCAAAGGAAAGTGGGAGGCAGAAGCCCGCGCTATGGACGGTTCATCGCGTGGTCCGCTTGACGCCGGGCTGTTACACGATGGCGGTCGGCTTGATTGGGTTGTGGCAGGTGGAGAGAGCGGGAAGGGCGCGCGTCCTATGCATCCGGATTGGGCGCGTTCTCTGCGCGATCAGTGCGTTGCGGCCGGTATTCCATTCTTCTTCAAACAATGGGGCAATTATGCACCGCTACTTGGCGCTATGCCGCCAGACACCATGTTTCATGCAACCAAGAAAATAGCCGGTCGGGTTTTGGATGGCATCGAACATAACGCGATGCCGGGATCAGTACGCCATGGCTGATCGTACCAGAAAAATTAGGCCGGGTAGTAGGCTGCAAAACCGTGAAACGAAACACCCTGCACGTGTGATGACGATAGCCGAGGGCTGGGCCATGGTGCGCCCGATGAGCGCACAGCCCGTTCTGGTCAATATGCGTGAGCTTCATTTGAAATATGAGGTGACGAAATGGTAGCGATAGGCGAACCTGCCCGCATCATATACACCAATTATCGCGGCGAGACTGCCGAACGCACCATCACTCCGAAGCGGGTATGGTATGGCATCAGCGATTGGCATCCCGAGCCGCAATGGTTTTTGACGGCTTTCGACCACGACAAGAATGCCGACCGTGACTTTGCCCTCATTGACTTCGGCCATGCTCAGCCATCCGCAGCGCGTGATCTGGGGTTGGGGGAGGCTGTACGGGAGCACTTAAAATGGTTTGAGCGCTTCATCTGCGATCAAAACGAGCTTAATAGTTCGACGCCTCGTAAGGTTGCCCAAAACGCGCAGAACGCAGCGGCAGAACTTCGCGCTGCCCTATCCTCCCCGGACCATGCCGACGCCGGTAAATTGGTCGAGAGGGATGGACTGCAATCAGCCGCCATTTCTAACTTGATTGAAGCGGCGAAGGAAGAGGCTGCAAAGGCAATGCGGAAATTCCCGCAGCCGAATTATATCATCTCCAAAATTGCCGAAGAAGCTGGAGAGGTTGTTAAAGCCGCCATCCATTGCGCTGAAGGCCGGGAAAATCCAGAAGCCGTCATCGCAGAAATAAAGCAGACGTTTGCGATGCTTTTCCGGTTGCTCTTGGAGGGCGACGAAGTTCACGGATTGTCGCCGCTGCTCCCCTCTGCACCAGCTTCGGAGGGCGCAGAACAATGAACATTAAGATCGAGAGCGTCTCCGACGATACACCTCTTCGACTTGAACATGCTGTTCGCCTAGCATTTCCCGATGGCAGCATGAAAGCTGCTGGGCTTCGGAAAGAACGCGATGCTGGACGATTGCAAACAGAACTGATCGCAGGCAAAGAATATGTAACGCTAGCTGCTATCAGGGAGATGCGGGAATTATGTCGCGGACGTCGAAAGGAGCGCGCCTCGTCTGGCGCGACGAGAGCCGCAAAAGCGATGGCTCGCTCAGAAACCGCGCCGGGTGGTTCATCCGCGATGGGCAAAAATTCATCAGCGTTGGCGGCGGCGAGACAAGCCGTGAGCGCGCTGAAATCGCGCTCGCAGCCTACATCAACGAAAAATACCAGCCAGCGAGAGAGAGGGGACGTGACCCCGATCAGATCCTGATTGCCGATGTCGTCAATGTTTATTTGACGGATGTTGCAACCAAGCATGCGCGGCCTGGCGAGACTGCAGCACGGATTGAAACCATCTTGGATTTCTTTGGCGAAAAGATGCTGGGCGAGGTCAACGGAAAATTGTGCCGTGACTTTATCGCTCAGTCCTCGACCGAAGCGGCCGCACGGCGACAACTCGAAGATTTGCGCTCGGCTATCAATTACTACCACAAGGAGGGCTACGCGACCTCCGCTCCGAAAATCACACTTCCTGATAAAGCCCAACGACGAGAACGATGGCTTACCCGTTCCGAAGCAGCGAAGCTAATCTGGGCTGCATGGCGGATGTCGCAACGCGCGCCCTCGGGCGACGGCAGTCTTCGCCGTACCGGCAGGCACCTTGCCCGGTTCATGCTGGTTGCGCTTTATACCGGCACCCGCTCGGCGGCAATTTGTGGGGCAGCAATCCGACCGACAGAAGGCCAAGGTTATGTCGATCTGGAGCGCGGCGTGTTTTATCGCCGGGCAGAAGGCGCGAAGGAAACCAAAAAGCGGCAACCGCCAGTGCGGCTACCTGTTCGACTCCTGGCGCATTTGAGACGTTGGGCCACCACGGAACTGGAAATTCATACGAAGGGCCGCGCTAAGAGCAAAAATATCGGGCGGAAAATCTCTCAGGACTATGTCGTTGAATGGAACGGAAAACCGGTCAATTCAATCAAAAAAGGCTTTCGCAGTGCTCGCAAGATTGCGGGGCTCGGGGAGGATGTTACCCCGCACATCTTCCGTCACACAGCTGCGACATGGCTGATGATGGCTGGAACGGATGTATGGCAGTCCGCAGGCTTTTTGGGGATGACAGTCGAGACTTTGGTGCAAACTTACGGGCATCACCATCCCGATTTCCAGATTGATGCAGCCGAAAAGATAACGGCGAAGCATGGTGCTGCGCGCCGACCAAAAAACGTTGTGAGCATCAATGATGCACAGACAGGGAACAAGGCGGATTCTCCCCACATTTTCCCCACAGATAAAACGGAAATAAGGGTGAACAAGCGCAGTTAAGCGTGATAGAAAAGACCAGAAACTCGGACCTTTCAAAGAAAGCCCCCGCGTTCGGGACGAGGGGGTCGGAGGTTCGAATCCTCTCACTCCGACCATTTTCCAAGTGCCAAAGCACTTTTATCCCGATATTTCTCTTCACATCAATATCCGCCAGCCTGTGATGAGCCGTTGCATTGGCACCACTCGAACTATTTCTTCCTTCAAGGCACCTGTATTGGCTACAATCCAAGTTGATGCCGTGTTAAATGCTTTCCCGAAGAGCATTGGCGCATTGAGGTAGACTTTGCCTAATTAATTCCGGTCTCAATCCAGTTTCACCCATGCAACCTGATAGCAGCGAGCTGTCGGGCGTGTGAACTTGTTCATCGGGTGGCGGTTAGAGACCGGTTTGGCATTGTCAAATGTGCCGGAACAGCTTGCCTGTCTCTGCTCTTCAATCACTTGAAAAATCGCCATGCCGCGCCCGGAATGGGCACCTCATTCGCCATCTTGGTGAGCTTCCAAAATGGAAGACCGAGATATTATGAGCGATATTCTTCGGGTGCGGTGGACGATCACACCGAAAATTGCCCCTCAGCCTTGGATTGCGTGCAGTGGATGCGGCAAGCTGAACGCTTTTCGATCCAGCGGAAAGGTCCGGCTGAATGCCAACGGCCGTAAGCTTGATGCGTGGCTGATTTATAAATGCCTGACATGCGACAAGACATGGAATCGGTCGATCTTTGAACGGCAGAATGTCCGCGAGATCGATCCCAGGATACTGGAGGCTCTTCATTCCAACGATCCGCAATGGATTTGGGCCGAGGCGTTCAATATGCAGGCATTGAGACGCAAATCGCAGCGCGTCGACGAGTTTGCAGAATACGATGTCGCTAAAGGTGTTGTGCACGAAGCAGCCTTTTTCAAGACAATCGAGATCGAGTTGCAAGTTGCCCTTCCGGTCAATATGCGCCTGGATCGTCTGTTGGCAACCGAGCTTAAAATCTCTCGCACGCGCCTTCAGGTGCTCAGTGACGGAGGCACAATTCGGATGACATCGGATGAAAGCGACGTCGTCATGCGGCGACGGATCAAAACCGGGGTCGTGGTTTCGATAAAGCCGGAGGCTTCGGATCAAGCGATTGATTGGCAATCACTGGTAGCAGGAAATGCAGGCTGACAAATATGAAGGCCCGGATCAGGGCCTTCATATTTGTGGCTAGTGTGGTGGATTTGAATCCGAAATTCGTTCACGGCACTGCTCCTAAGTGATGCGAATTTCGGATTCCCCACAATAGCGCCAGAGAATAGAATTCACATCGGTTGTTATTCCGCTTTCCCGAAAACCGACAGGCGCATGAACTCTCCATCATATTGGGCAAGGGCGACCACGCGTTTGCGATCCAGTATTTCCACACGGTTCGAACGGAACAGGATCAGGCCCTCTTCGCGTAGATCACGCAGCATTCGATTGAGATGGATGGGCGTCAGTCCCAGAGCATCGGCGAGTTGATATTGCGTCAAAGGGCAATAGAAAGAGTCCGGATCGCCCATCCCGCACGATTGCACCCGATCGGAAAGCTCCAGAAACAGGTGGGCGGTTCGGACAAATGCTGCGCGGCATCCGATATTGGTAAGATGTTCGATCAACATCGAGCGCTGACGCGCAAGAAGCTCGATAAGGATCAGACTGAGGCGCGGTGCGCGCTCAATAGAAGTTTCAAGCGAGGCAAGCGGGATTTCGAAAATCGACATGGGCGTGATCGCCGCGATTGTGTTGTAGCTATAGCCATCGGCAGTTCTGAGTCCGAGAAAATCGCTCCGCATGGGAAAATCGATGATTTGTCGTTCGCCGCTCGACAGATCGCGATATACGCAACCCCAACCGGAGCGTACGAGATGGATGCTTCTGACGCGCGCACCCTGCTCGATGATGATGGCATCGGCGGTAAAGTCGTTTTCAATAATGGTGAGAGATGAAAGCGCGTCTGTTTCCCGCGCTTCCAGCTTGGCAAGAATTGGAGGTGCCTCCAATAAACCAATAAGCGCTTCAATTGATGGGTCTGTGGTCTGCCTGCCACTATGCATTTCTAACCCACTAGAGCGTATCCCGAAATTTGTAAGACAGCCTTTCGGAAAAGTTGCACCTGAAAGTCACAACTAGGGCACCTACTCGATTCAATCAAATCGATAAGCGCCTCAGAGTTCCGCCTAATCACATGGCGGTCGGACAACCGTGTAAATAGCAGTCGGCGTTTCCATCAAAAGTCTGAGTATCCGTGAGTTTTGAAACACCTAACTGCCTCTTCGGCGTTGGTGAATTCAGTAAACTCGAAAACCATCTAAACGAAAGATATAGAGGCTATATCCTACCGCTCTCCAAGTCGTTCTTATGGACGGTCATAAATTTTCTGCATTGCTAACATAAGTTAATGACACGATTATTTCCCGATAGCAATATTTACCCCAGTCAAGGTTACAGGTCTATCCAGGCAAGCGCAGGAAATTGTTCGTCTCTGACGAAAGTAATAGTTGGATGCATAAACATAGAGCAACTTGAGTAGCGCCGGGAGTATCACATGTTGGAGACAAGAGGGGATAGCCTTTGGGCTGCTTCGGAGAATATGGGCGATAGGGGCAACGCCGCCAGCATTGAAGCAGCGCGCGGACGGCGCATGTTGCTCGTGTGCAAGAGCAATCTTGAACGACAGTGCCTTTATAACGGGCTTGTGCTGAATGGCCTCAAGCTTCCCGTGGAGACACAAGCGGCGATCGAGATCGCAGATCCGACAGACGATATTGCTGTTGTTCTTATCAATATAGGTTCGAAGCGCCTCGCCGATCCGTTCTTCTCGGAAAAGTTGCAGGCTGTGATCGAGCTCTGGCGTCCGGTGCCGGTCGTTTTCCTTGCCGAGCGCGAGGAATGGGCACAGGTTGTGCGTGCTATGGAAATCGGCGCTCGCGGCTATATTCCCACTTCGGTTGACATCAAGGTTTGCGTAGAGGCCATCCATCTTGCCACGGCTGGCGGCATGTATGTGCCTGCTTCCATGGTTTTCCAGACGGCACCGACTGACATTGACGACGATGTTCTGGGTGAGTTGCTCACAGCGCGCGAGATCGAAGTCGTCCATGCCATCCGGATTGGTAAATCGAACAAGATCATCGCTTTCGAACTCGGTATGAGCGAAGGCACGGTCAAGGCACACGTCCATAATATCATGAAGAAGATCGGTGCTGCGAACCGCACGGAAGTCGCTTGCAAGCTGCATCGCATGTATGGTGAGAAGTTCGATCTCGATTGAACTCTCCGGGTTTCGTTTTAAAGCGCATCCCGAAAAGTGTGAAACGGTTTTCGGAAGGATGAGCGTAAAGACAAATGATTAGAGCGCCGATCTGATCCAATCAGATCGAAAAACGCTCCAATTCAATGCCGTTTGCACGAAAAAAGGGCGAACAAGTAGTCCGCCTCTTTCGAATATGAGAGAGTATTCTTTTTATTGGGCTTGCATTTAGTCATGCTGGCGATGTTCGTTGCCTTCTGAACCCCAATTTCACACTTGGCCTGCTACGCAATAACGCTACTCATTTCCCCGCATTATAATGCCTGAATCAAGCAGCCCGATTATTTTGTTTTATGTTTGCATTGAGCAGGGACGAACGTGCCAAACTCATTCTTTCATGCCTCATATCTCTCGTTTTACTTCAGTCTTTTGTGTTCAAGAGATGATTACAAGAATACGCCAGTTTGGAATCTTATGAATATAGATATTCGATCCACATTTAACGAATAGGTTTATGACGATCAGAGCAATATGCCCAAAGTGATGATTGAGATTTGGAAATTGATCAGTGAAATACGTCTTTGGTCAGAAAATTAAACGAAGGTTTTATTTGGATTTATAATCTCCTTTTGGTGGTGCCGAGTGGCGGCGATAGAAGTCGAAAATTGCTGAAAAGCGAATGCTATTCGAAGCTATTCGAACTGAAATGGTTGCTTTCTATTGAAAAACCGCGAAATTACCCGAACGCAATCAGAATAATGCCAGCTCCGGGATAAAAATGCAGCTCACCCCCCGTCACAATGCAATTCTTGAGCTCGCTCGCAAGCAAGGGCAGGTTCTGGTGGATGATCTTGCTGCGGCTTTTGAAGTGACGCCGCAGACGGTACGCAAGGATTTGAACGATCTTTGCCGCGCCCGGATGCTGCGTCGTATCCATGGAGGCGCGCTCTATCCGTCCGGCGTGGAGAACATGGAATATGAAGCGCGCCGCCGCATCGCCGCGCACGAAAAGGAATCGATCGGACGCGCTGCTGCAGAAATCATTCCGGACGGCGCCTCCCTGTTCATCAATATCGGCACCACGACTGAAGCCGTCAGTCAGGCACTGGTTGACCATAACAATCTGATGGTTATCACCAATAACATCAATGTTGCCAATACGTTGCGCGTTCATCCCTCGATAGAGGTGGTTGTTGCAGGCGGTGTCGTTCGTCCGTCCGACGGGGGGATCGTCGGCGAAGCAGCCGTTGATTTCATCCGGCAGTTCAAGGTCGACTATGCGATTATCGGCGCTTCTGCCATGGATGAAGACGGAGCTCTCCTGGATTTCGATTTCCGCGAAGTGAAAGTGGCGCAAGCCATTATCGCCAATGCCCGGAACGTTATTCTCGTCACCGATTCCACAAAACTGGAACGGACCGCGCCGGTGCGTATCGGACACATATCGCAGATCGATACGTTCATTACGGATCACTGCCCGTCGAACCAGTTGCGGGAATTGTGCCGTGAAAACGAGGTCGAACTGATCGAAACCCTTGGAGAGAGCGAGACGGACGAAAAACGAACGTAGGTTCGTTTCATTTTCGGTTTGCTTTCGTATTAAATGAATTATATTCGCTTTGGTTTTCGGAGACTGGTCTTCGGGGTTCGCCATGGCGCAAGAGAAACTATTCGATATTTTTGTAATCGGCGGCGGCATTAACGGCTGCGGTATCGCGCGTGATGCGGTTGGCCGGGGATTTTCAGTTGGCCTTGCCGAAATGAACGATCTGGCAAGCGGCACCTCGTCGCGAGCAACCAAGCTTATTCATGGGGGCTTGCGCTATCTGGAGCACTACGAATTTCGTCTGGTGCGAGAGGCGCTGATGGAGCGCGAGGTGTTGTGGGCCAACGCACCGCACATCATTCACCCGATGCGGTTTGTGCTGCCTTATCATAAGGGCGGAATGCGCCCAGCATGGTTGTTGAGGCTCGGATTGTTTCTCTATGACCATTTGGGCGGGCGTAAAAAGCTTCCTGCAACGCGTACACTCGATATGCGCTCCGACCCGGCAGCGCAGCCCCTGAAGCCGCTTTTTACAAAGGCGTTCGAATATTCCGATTGCTGGGTCGATGACGCACGTTTCGTCGCTTTGACCGCTAGGGATGCAGCAGATCGCGGTGCGATGATCCGAACCCGCACAAAAGTCGTGGCGGCGCGCCGTGACAGGGAATACTGGACCATTACGCTGGAAGATACCGGTACACATGAGCGCGAGGAAGTTAGGGCTCGCCTGCTGGTCAATGCTGCCGGCCCGTGGGCCGACAAGGTCCTGCAAGGTGTCGAAGGAGATCGACAGCTTCACAATGTCCGACTTGTTCAGGGCAGCCATATTGTGGTGCGCAAGAAGTTCTCCGATCCCCGATCCTATTTCTTCCAGAACAATGATGGGCGCATCATCTTTGCCATTCCCTATGAGGACGACTTTACACTGATCGGCACGACCGATCAGGATTATCAGGGTGACCCGGCCAAGGTCGCGATCACCGATGGCGAGACCGACTATCTTTGCGCGGCAGCCAGCGAATATTTCAAGGAGCCGGTCAATCGCTCGGATATTGTCTGGACCTATTCCGGTGTGCGCCCGCTTTATGATGACGGCGCAAGCAAGGCACAGGAAGCGACCCGCGATTATGTGCTGAAAGAAGATGCGCCGGATGGGCTTGTTCCTCTGATTAACGTCTTTGGCGGCAAGCTGACTACGGCGCGGCGGCTTGCCGAACATATGCTGGAGAAGATCGAGCATCGGTTAGGCAGAAAGGGGACGCCGTGGACCCATGCTGCACCCTTGCCCGGCGGTGATTTCGTGGATGTCGAGTTCGAACGTGAGCTGCAAAAGGTGGCTGCCGCATATTCTTTCCTGACACCTGCTCATGCGCGGCGTCTGTTCCGACAATATGGAACGCGTATTCATGTTCTGCTTGGAGAAGCCGTTTCACTTGCCGACCTCGGACAGCATTTTGGTGCCGATCTTTATGAAGCCGAAGTGCGGTATCTGCTCGCTAATGAATGGGCAGTGAGCGCCGAGGATATTTTGTGGCGGCGTACGAAACTTGGTCTTCGGCTTAATGCGGCGGATGTTTCCTCGCTTGAGGAATATCTGAAGCCAGCACGCGTCGCCTAAGCTCTCTCAATCTTTAGCCGCACTTGCCAGTTGTGTTTTGAGCAGTCATTATTCTCCCATACAGCGGGTTCCAGCCTTCCTGGGAGGAAAAGATGGGCACACCGCAAGACCTAACGCATGCTGATCGGATTCAGTCCGCAATCATGACAGCCGGTGGCGCTGCCAGATCGGCTCTGGTCGCCTCATGGCGGCGCTCGGCGGAACTGCATGGGCTTGATCCTGCCGAACTGGGGTCTGTGCGCACCCTTTCCGACGGTGAGTTCAGGACCGCTCATCAACGTATCGAACGCCTTGTCAGCATAGCGCAAGCCAGTATGGACCGCCTTTATCTGGCCGTTGGCGGGGTCGGTTGTTGTGTGCTTCTGGCCGATAGCGAGGGTGTGCCGGTCGAACGTCGTGGCGCACCGGGCGATGACGATACCTTCTATCGCTGGGGGCTTTGGACCGGTGCGGTCTGGAGCGAACAGAGCGAAGGTACGAATGGGATCGGCACCTGCATTGTCGAACAGCGTCCGCTGACAATTCATCGCGACCAGCATTTTCACACGCGTAATATCGGGCTTTCCTGTACGGTCGCCCCGATCCACGATCATCAGGGGCGCCTGATGGCAGCGCTTGATGTTTCGTCATGCCGCGCCGATCTGACAGAGGCTTTTGCGCAGCTCATATCTGTCGCTGTAATCGATGCTGCCCGGCGCATCGAGGCTGAAAATTTCCGTCAGGCTTTTCCCGAGGCTCGTATCATGCTGGCGCCAAGCCCCGACAGAACCGGCGGCGCACTGATCGCGGTCGACAAGGATGACCTGGTCATCGGCGCAACGCGTGCGGCGCGTCTGGCAATGGGGCTTGACGATGCCGCTCTTGCGGTTCCGTTGCCCGCAGCCGATCTTCTCGGCTGGCATGCCGATCCACGTGAAGATATGGCGGAGTCGGAGCGGAGTGTTATTTTGCGCGCTCTTGCGCGTGCAGAAGGGAATATTTCAGCCGCTGCCGGGCTTTTGGGCATCAGTCGCGCCACGCTTCACCGCAAGCTCAATCGCCTGAAGATCATTCGTCCGCACTAATCAGCAATAAGCGGGCGCAACTGTCTCAATATTGCGACACATAACCTTGCGAGCTTGAATGCGCGGGATGACTCTTTCGCACTGCCGCGCGATCCTCACGCATGAAACGCTGTAGGAGCAGCGTGGTTTTGGGAGGAATGTCATGAACAAGGTTGAATTCAGCCGGACCGTGAAGCCGGCTTTCGCAAAACGCTACGGAAATTTCATCGGGGGCAAATGGGTCGAGCCTAAATCGGGCCGCTATTTCGAAAACACTTCGCCAGTTAACGGTCAGGTGCTTTGCGAAGTAGCCCGTTCGGACGCCGCAGATGTTGAAGCGGCTCTCGATGCAGCGCATGCCGCCAAGGATGCCTGGGGCAAGACGAGTGCGGCGGAACGCGCGCTCATCCTCAATCGCATTGCAGACCGGATTGAGGAAAATCTGCCTGCGCTCGCTGCTGCGGAAACCTGGGACAACGGCAAGCCAATCCGCGAAACCACCGCTGCCGATCTTCCCCTGGCCATCGACCATTTCCGCTATTTTGCAGGCGTCATCCGCGCCCAGGAAGGTGGCATTTCCGAAATCGACCACGACACGGTCGCTTATCACTTCCATGAACCGCTCGGCGTTGTCGGCCAGATCATCCCGTGGAACTTTCCACTGCTGATGGCGACATGGAAGCTTGCTCCGGCCCTTGCGGCGGGCAACTGCGTGGTTCTGAAACCGGCTGAACAGACACCGGCATCGATCCTCGTGCTTATGGAACTGATCGGTGATCTTCTTCCGCCCGGTGTGATCAATGTCGTCAACGGGTTTGGCCTTGAGGCGGGCAAACCACTTGCATCCAGCCCGCGCATCGCGAAAATCGCCTTCACCGGCGAAACGACGACGGGTAGACTGATCATGCAATATGCCAGTCAGAACCTCATTCCGGTTACGCTGGAACTCGGAGGCAAGTCGCCGAATATCTTCTTCAAGGATGTTGCTGCGGAAGATGACGACTTCCTCGACAAGGCCATCGAAGGCTTTGTCATGTTCGCTCTCAACCAGGGCGAAGTCTGCACCTGTCCGAGCCGCGCACTCATCCATGAATCGATCTACGACAAGTTCATGGAAAAGGCGCTGAAGCGCGTGGATGCGATTGTGCAGGGCGATCCACTTGATCCTGCCACGATGATCGGCGCGCAGGCCTCCAGCGAACAGCTCGAGAAGATCCTGAGCTATCTCGACATCGGCCGTCAGGAAGGTGCTGAAGTGCTGGCAGGTGGCGAGCGCAATATTCTGCCAGGCGATCTGGCTGGCGGTTACTACGTCAAGCCGACCGTATTCAAGGGCACCAACAAGATGCGTGTTTTCCAGGAGGAAATCTTCGGACCCGTCGTGTCCGTTGCTACCTTCAAGGACGATGCCGAGGCGCTATCGATTGCCAACGATACGCTTTACGGTCTCGGTGCCGGTATCTGGACCCGCGACGGGACACGCGCCTATCGCTTCGGTCGCGCCATTCAGGCCGGTCGTGTGTGGACCAATTGCTACCACGCCTATCCGGCCCATGCTGCATTCGGCGGTTACAAGCAATCGGGTATCGGTCGCGAAAACCATCTGAAAATGCTGGACCACTATCAGAACACCAAGAATATGCTGGTGAGCTATAGCCCGAAGAAACTGGGTTTCTTCTAACCAAAGTTGAACCCGCAACCGCAATACGGAGAAAAATCTTCGTATTGCGCTCAATCAAGGGGCGGAGCCGTTCTTCATGTCAGTATCGCGTCGAGCATAACGGTTTCCAATACCCTCCCAAGGGGGCCTGGGCGGAAACGCCCGGGCGACCTTTTTCTGGAGCGCATCCCGAAAAGTGTGAAACGGTTCTCGGACGAGATGCGCGTCAAAACAAACAGTTAGAGCGCCAATCTGATTCAATCAGATCGAAACGCGCTCTAATGCCTCCGTAAAGCATTCAGTTTTCGACATTCATTTCTTCCCTCCCCCAGGAAGCCTGCTCAGTTCGACAACGAAGGAGAAACTTCATGGCAAAGACAATGAAAGCCGCCGTGGTGCGGGCATTCGGAAAGCCGCTGACGATCGATGAAGTGCCAGTTCCTGAGCCCGGTCCGGGGCAGATACAGGTTGCCATCCATGCGTCAGGCGTTTGCCATACCGATCTGCATGCAGCCGAAGGCGACTGGCCTGTGAAGCCCAATCCGCCATTCATTCCGGGGCATGAAGGCGTCGGTTATGTTTCGGCTGTGGGGCGTGGTGTCAAACATGTGAAGGAAGGCGACCGCGTCGGCGTTCCATGGCTTTACACTGCATGCGGACACTGCCGTCATTGTCTGGGCGGATGGGAAACGCTCTGCGAGGAACAGCTTAATACAGGCTATTCGGTCAATGGTGGTTTTGCCGAATATGTCGTGGCCGACCCGAATTTTGTCGGACATTTGCCGAAGAACATTGATTTCAACGAAATCGCGCCGGTTCTCTGTGCTGGCGTGACGGTTTACAAGGGCCTCAAGGTAACCGACACCAAGCCCGGAGACTGGGTTGTGATCTCCGGTGTTGGTGGTCTTGGTCATATGGCGGTGCAATATGCCAAGGCAATGGGGCTTAACGTTGCCGCTGTCGACATCGATGACAGAAAGCTCGATCTGGCCCGCAAGCTTGGTGCGACGGTAACCGTCAATGCCAAGACGCATAACGATCCTGCGGCCTATATCAAAAAAGAAACCGATGGCGGCGCGCAGGGCGTGCTGGTTACGGCGGTTTCGCCGATTGCCTTCGAACAGGCCCTGGGCATGGTATCGCGGGGCGGCACTGTATCGCTGAATGGTCTGCCGCCCGGCGATTTCCCGCTCTCAATATTCAACATGGTGCTGAACGGCGTTACCGTGCGCGGCTCAATCGTCGGTACGCGGCTCGATTTGCAGGAGTCGCTGGATTTTGCAGCCGACGGCAAGGTCAAGGCCACCATCCGCACAGAGAAGCTCGAAGATATCAATTCCATCTTCGATGATATGCGCCAAGGCAATATCGAAGGTCGCGTGGTCATGGACCTGACTCAATAGGCCGGTTGGGCTAATATAAGAGAGGGCGGTGAATTTCCGCCCTTTCGTATCATGGAGGAGGATATGGTTGAGGTAGCTTCCGGCGACGGCAAGGGTCAGGTTAGCGCCACGGCGGCAGCGCTTGATCTCATCCGTGAACTGCAGGCCGAATATGGGCCGATCATGTTTCACCAGTCCGGCGGTTGCTGCGACGGGTCATCACCGATGTGCTATCCCCAAGGCGAATTCATTGTCGGTGACACGGACGTAAAACTGGGTGAAATCGGTGGCGCGCCGGTCTATATTAGCGGCCCACAATATGAGGCATGGAAACATACCGAACTCATCATCGATGTCGTGCCGGGGCGCGGCGGCATGTTCTCGCTCGACAATGGGCGCGAGGTTCGGTTTCTGACGCGCTCGCGCGTCTGTTCGGTTCCCTGATTTCTCTTTTCGTTTCCCGGCAAAGCGGCTAGTTAGGACGGAGAGGGAGGGAGACGATCCAACATGGCCGCTGCAGGAAAACGAGCAACCATTCATGATGTGGCACGCCTTGCCGGTGTGTCAATCAAGACAGTTTCACGCGTCTATAATGACGAACCGAATGTGCGCGAAGCCATTCGCGAAAAAGTCAGGCAGGCGGGGAGCGAGCTGCGTTACCGTCCCAATGCTGCAGCCCGCAATCTTGTTGAGCGGCGTTCTCACCTGATTGGTCTTTTCTTCGAGAACCCAAGCGCCAGCTATGTCACCGAACTGCAGATGGGCGCGCTGGAACGGCTGCGCGACACGCGATACCGGTTGCTGATTTTCCCTGTCGAAAATCGTGAAGATATCCGCGGCGCGCTGATTGAAACGGCGCATGCTTCCGGTCTCGATGGCATCATCGTGACGCCGCCCATGTCGGACGATCCGGAAATTCTGGCCGAACTGACAGCTTCGGCAATGCCATTTGCCCGTGTCGCAGGCGACGTTAATGTGCACCCGACCGACAGCGTTACAATCGATGACGAGGCGGCTGCCGTCGATCTGATGGAGTATCTTCTGAAACTCGGTCATCGCCGGATTGCGATCGTCATTGGCGATCCAACCCATCGTTCGGCAGAGCTGCGCCTCGCAGGCTATCGCCGCGCATTGGAAAAGGCGGGAATCGAAAGCAATCCTGATTATGAGGTGCAAGGCGGATTCAGTTTTTCGAGCGGTCTCACTGCCGGAAAGAAGCTGCTATCGCTCGAAGAGCCGCCGACTGCCGTGTTTGCCTCAAACGACGATATGGCCGCAGCCGTCATGCAGATCGCCTATGATCGTAACATTGCGATACCTGACCAGCTAACGGTAGTCGGCTTCGATGACAGCGCGATTGCCAGCATGGTTTCGCCGCAGATCACCACCGTGTGCCAGCCGATTTTCGAGATGACCCGCGATGCGGCGGACATGCTTCTCAACCAGATCGAAACCGGTCATGCATCGGCTTCCCGACGGATCGACTACAAGCTCATCATCCGCCAATCGTCAGGCAAGGTTCCCGCCTGACACTGCAGGTCAGCTTTGTGAATGCGGGCCGGGGAAGAACCGCTCGCGGGCAAAATTGCTGCCGAAGATCATGTCATATTGCAGCATCTGATAATCGCGCAGGAGTGGCGGGAATGGCGGCCTTTGTTGCCAGCCTTCTTCGGCTTTCTCCGACCGGTCGAAAATTGCATGATTATCGACGACCCGGTATTGCTCATGCAACTGACGCAGGAAGCCTGTGTAGTAGGGGTGCTGCATACCCGCCATGTCCAGAATGTGCAGCGGCAGGAAGGCAGGGCTGATCGTGCCGGTTCCCCGCTCGGCGCCGCGCTTGTTTGACCAGAGAACAAGCGGCGTTTCGTGCTGCAACATCATATCGGCGGCAGGTGCCGTACGGCTTGCGACGCGGTTTGTCATAAATCCGGTCTCGACATAGACGGGGCCAAGTGGAGGCAGATGGTCGCCGAAGAAGACGAGAATGGTTTCCCGGTCGCGCTTCGATGCCCATTCCATCAACCGTGCAAGGCTCGCATCGGCATCCATCGCGCCTTGCGAATAGGAACGGATCGACTGGCGCGTATGTTCGCTGGCGTCAGTCTGCACCTCAAGTTTGGAATCCGGGTAACGATTGGCTTCGTAAGGGCCATGTCCCTGCAGCGAGACGGCAAAGAAGAAGAATGGCGCATCCATGGAATCTGCTTCGCGGATGATTTCATCGGTCAAGGCAGCGTCGGAAGCCAGTGCGCCGCGCTTTTCCAGCGGCGGCATGTTTTCTTCCGACATGAACCGGTCGAAGCCCATGCTTTCATAAACGGGGCCGCGGTTCCAGAACCATTGGCGATAGGGGTGGATGGCCCGTGTCGCATAACCCTGATCCTTGAAGAAGCTTGCAAGCGAGGGAAGGGGACGGCGGACATATTGCTGATAAGGGATACTGCCAGAGGGCAGGAAGGCTTTGGAAAACCCGGTCAGAGCCTCGAACTCGACATTGGCAGTCATGCCACCGAATTCCGGCGAGAAGACATGACCGGATTGTTCGGCACGAACTGTCGGGATCGGATCGGCGCTGAAAGCCACGCCCGGAAGGCGCGTCGGATCCCAAAAGGATTCGCTCATCACCATAATGACGTCAGGCTTGCTGGTATCGAAGGCAGCAGGGATCAACTGTGCTGGCGGTTCGATGGCGGCAATTGCTTCCGAAGAATAGCCTTCCGGAGCGAAGACGGTAGCCATCGGCACATTCAGGATGAAGGCCATGGTAAAGCCGTTATGGGCGTAGTTTTCCTTCTGATCCCACATGATCGGCAGAATACGCAGACGGTCGCGCGCGAGCGAAAAACTGGCATAGTCAGAAATCACCGCGAACCAGGCGAGTAATGGTAGCGCAAAGGCAAGACGCAGCATCCGCCCCTTCCACGGGATTGGATCGAAGCGCCGCCACCAGAACAATGTCACGGTTATCATCACTGCTGCCGAAGCAATGAGAAGCAGGGCTATGCCGACCGCGCTCCACGGGCGGTCACGCACCAGAAGCGGCAGGAGATCGACGATCTGACGGGCGTAGAGAAAGTCGCTCGGATAAAGCGGGTCGCCGAGATAAAGGCTCTTTTCGCGTGCGGTTGTGGCCGCAATCAGCGCCAGCGGGCCAATCACGAAGAAGCCATAGTGAATCCGTCCGAAAATGGCGTCGCTCGCCGTCAGCACGACGACAAAGAGCGCAACCGTCGTCCATGCAGGCTTATGCGGCGTGCGGAAGAACTGCATCGTGTCGGTGAATGAGCCGCGCACGATCCATTCGACAGCGAAAACCAGCAGCGTCGAAAGCACGATGGAAGCAAGCGTAATTGCTGCGAGGCGCAGCGGCCAGGCAATACGGGCAGGCCCGAAAATCGCGGCATCGCTCCAGCGACGCGCTGCGGTATTTTCCATCACACCCGGCATGTTTTACTCACCAACTCCCGAACTTCCACAAAAAGCCTGTCACATTTCTGTCATGGAAATGTCAAGGCACGCTTGGGCCGCGAGTGATACGCACCGTGATCTGAATGGATGATGAATGGAGCATTTAAAATGAGAACAGGGCCGGAATTGATCCAGCCCTGTTCATGGCTATATAGGAGATTGGATTACGAAAAGACGTCTTCCAGTCCCTTGGTCAGTTCCAGCGCCTGCCGTTCGAACAGACGGCGGTAGATGCCGCCCGGCTTGCGGATCAGCGCGTCGTGGTCGCCTTCTTCAAGGATCTTGCCCTTGTCGAAGACCAGCAGCCGGTCAAGTGCACGGACCGTCGAAAGTCGGTGCGCAATGACAAGCGTTGTACGACCCACCATCAGCCGTTCCATTGCCTGCTGGATCAGCACTTCCGATTCTGAATCGAGGCTCGATGTGGCTTCATCCAGAATAAGGATCGGTGCATCTGCCAGAAATGCACGGGCAATAGCGACACGCTGACGCTCGCCGCCCGAAAGCTTCACGCCACGTTCACCGACAAGCGTTGCATAGCCTTTCGGCAGGCGGCTGATGAAGTCATGCGCGCTTGCAAGGCGTGCAGCTTCCTCGATCTCCGCCTGTGTCGCGCCGGGGCGGGCATAGGCGATGTTCTCGGCCAGCGTCCGGTGAAACAGGATTGGCTCCTGCTGCACGATGGCAATCTGCGATCTGAGCGATGCCTGTGTGACTTCGGCGATGTTCTGTCCGTCAATACGGATCGCGCCGCCGCTGACGTCGTAAAGCCGCTGGATCAGCTTGACGAATGTCGTCTTGCCCGAGCCAGAATGGCCAACCAGACCAACCCGTTCGCCAGCTTCGATCTTGACCGAAAAGTCGCGATAGAGAGCGGCTTCGTGGTTGCCATAGTGGAAAGTGACGTGATCGAACGTGATCTCGCCGTTTCCGATCTTGATCGCCGGTGCGCCTGGCTTGTCGGCAATGCCGTAAGGCTGTGCCTCGATGTCGACCAACTCTTCCATGTCGTTGACCGAACGCTGCAGGTTGCGGATATGCATACCCACGTCGCGCAAATAGCCTTGCAGCATGAAGAAAGCTGTCAGGACGAAGGTGATATCACCCGCCGTGGCCTTGCCCTGGCTCCAAAGATAGAGCGCAAAGGCGATAACCACGCCACGCATCACCAGCAGGTTCGCACCCTGAATGAAGCCATTCAGCGTACCGATCAGCCATGTGCGGCGTGTGCGACCGCGCCACTTGGAAACGACCTTTGCAAGACGCACATCTTCACGGCTTTCCGCGCCAAATGCCTTGACAACCGCATTGCACGAAATGGCATCGGCCAAAGCGCCACCCATACGCGTGTCCCAGCTATTGGCAAGCGTTGCCGCAGGCGCAACAAAGCCAAGCGAGATCACGATCGTGCAGACGATGAAAAGCACCGACCCGATTGCAACCAGCAGCCCCATCAGCGGCCAGTACCACGATAGAAGCACCACGGAGCCAACCAGCATCAGGATTGACGGCAACAGCGCCACGATCAGCGTATCGTTGAGCAGGTCGAGGGCCCACATGGCGCGCGAGACCTTGCGCACCGTCGATCCGGCAAAGGCATTGGCATGCCAGTCGGTCGAAAAGCGCTGCAGCTTGCGGAACGAGCTTGCTGCCATGTCGCTCATGATCTTCAAGGTGAAGTCCGTGATGACATAGAAGGTCAACTGACGCGTGATCAGCGCCAGCGCACCCAGCGCAAGCAGGACGATCAGGGCATGAATGGCGGCATCCCACCCACTGTCGCCGCCAAGCGACAATGCGTCCACCAGCCGACCGGAATAGAGCGGCGTCAGAACATCTGCGGCTGTTGCAAGCAGCATACCGATTATCATCAGCGTCAGTCGCAAGGGCTGACTTCGCCAATGGCCGAAAGTGTAGCCGAGGACATTGCGGAAGGCAGGTCCCCGGAAATCGATGCGAAACCGAGTCATATCTATAATACCAGGCCGGGTTTAAACGGACTCTGGTTCCTGTAAAAATATTTCCAGCAAAAGTGCGAAGCGTTTTTGCGTCGGACAATGCGTGAAAACAAAGACAAAACAAACAGCCGGTGACGGCTGCGGCAAATTTGGAAGTTGTTAGGAATATGCCCTTTTAGGGAGGGCGTTCAGGCCTCAGCCTGCAATGCGGGCCAAAGACTTAAAGCTTGGACGCGCCCGCATTAACACTGGGCACCATGGGGAATGGGTAATAGACACGCATCTCATACCTCTTGCCAGTGTTGCAGATGGTTGCACAATAAATGAGCAAAAATTTTTGCCAAGGCGCAAAATGACGAATTTTCTATCCAGCCATTTGACTGTGACAAATTTGCAAGCCTTGTTTTAAGGGGCGCTGATCCAGCTTTCAGCCCTTTGCCGAACGGATATTTTCACTTTTTCCGTTACAGGACAGCTCCGGCCTTGCAATTCTGCCGCTCATGGGTGAAGGGTCGTCCTGAGATATATCAGAGCCGTGCGGCGCACAGGGAGAGTTCATGACAGTTCATCAAAATCTGATTGCGGGCGAATGGGTCGGCGGCGACGGGATCGCCAACATCAATCCTTCGGACACCAATGATGTCGTTGGAACCTATGCGCGGGCAACTGCCGAAGACACCAAGGCAGCCATTGCCGCTGCAAAGGCCGCTTTCCCGGCCTGGTCGCGTTCCGGCATTCTGGAGCGCCATGCCATCCTGCGCAAAACTGCCGATGAAATCCTGGCACGCAAGGACGAGCTTGGCCGTCTCCTGTCTCGCGAGGAAGGCAAGACGCTGGCCGAAGGCATCGGCGAAACCATCCGCGCCAGCCAGATTTTCGATTTCTTCGCAGGCGAAGCCCTGCGTCTGGCGGGCGAGGTTCTGCCTTCTGCCCGTCCGGGTATCGGTGTGGAAATCACCCGTGAGCCGGTTGGCGTCGTCGGCATCATCACGCCATGGAATTTCCCGATTGCCATCCCGGCCTGGAAGATCGCTCCGGCACTTTGCTACGGCAACACGATCGTGTTCAAACCGGCCGACCTCGTGCCGGGCTGCTCCTGGGCGATTGTCGATATCCTACATCGTGCGGGATTGCCCAAGGGCGTTCTCAACCTCGTCATGGGCAAGGGCTCGGTCGTCGGCCAGACCATTCTGGACAGTGCGGACGTTCAGGCCGTCACCTTCACCGGCTCGACCGGTACGGGCAAGCGCGTTGCGGCGGCATCCATCGAGCACAACCGCCGCTTCCAGCTCGAAATGGGCGGCAAGAACCCGGTCGTCGTCCTTGATGACGCCGATCTCGATGTCGCGGTCGAGTCCGTCGTCAATTCGTCCTTCTTCTCGACTGGCCAGCGTTGCACTGCGTCTTCACGTATCATCGTGACCGAAGGCATTCACGACAAGTTTGTCGCTGCTGCGATTGAAAAGCTGAAAAGCGTCGTGGTTGACAATGCCCTGAAGCAGGGCACGCATATCGGTCCGGTCGTGGATGAAAGCCAGCTTCAGCAGGACATGGATTATATCGAGATCGGCCGCAAGGAAGGCGCAAAGCTTGCTTTTGGCGGCGAACGTTTGAACCGCGAAACACCGGGCTTCTATCTCCAGCCAGCACTCTTTACCGAAGCCACCAACCAGATGCGCATCAGCCGCGAGGAAATCTTTGGCCCGGTCGCTTCGGTCATCCGCGTCAAGAATTATGAAGAAGCGCTTGCTACCGCCAACGATACGAGCTTCGGCCTGTCGTCGGGCATCTGCACGACGAGCCTGAAATATGCCACGCATTTCAAGCGCAATTCGGAAGCGGGCATGGTGATGGTCAATCTGCCGACCGCGGGTGTCGATTTCCATGTACCGTTCGGCGGGCGCAAGGGTTCGAGCTACGGTCCGCGCGAGCAGGGCCGCTATGCCGCCGAGTTCTACACCACCGTCAAGACAGCCTATACGCTGGCCTGATTGTTGTGTGAGTGAATGCAAAAAAACCGGCGGTTTCCCCGCCGGTTTTTTTATGCGGCTTTTCGCGGCCAGGCGGCAAGCTTGCGGGCGAAATGCGACACCGTGCCATGCAGCAGCATGGTGAAGGCCGCCAGCACGAACAGGCAGGCGAACATCAGATCCACTTTGGCGCGTCCATTGGCGAGCAGCATCAGATAGCCGAGGCCCTTCGATGCACCGACCCATTCGCCTACCACCGCGCCGATGGGCGCATAGACGGCGGCGAGGCTCAAGCCCGACGCCAGCGAAGGAAAGGCGGATGGGATGCGGATGCGAAAGAGGATCGCCATGCGTCCGGCCCCCAGAATTTCCGCCGCGTCGATCAGGCTCGTTTCGGTGCGACGCATACCGTCGAAGAAGGTCGAAACGACGGGAAAGAAGATCATCAGCACTGTGACCGCGATCTTCGACGCCGGTCCATAGCCAAGCCACAAAGTCAAAATGGGGGCGAGCGCGAAGATGGGGATCGCCTGACTGAAAACCATGGCGGGCATGACAAGCCGCTGCGCCAGCGGCGACATCATCAGTCCGATGGCTGTGGCGATGCCGACCGAGCTGCCAAGGAGGAGGCCGCCCAACACCTCACCGATAGTGGCGGCGGCGTTCTCGGCAATCAGCCCGGCGTTGCCGATCAGTGACTGCACCACATCCAGCGGGCCGGGCAGGATGAAGCGCGGCATCTGGCCGATGCTCACCACCGCCTGCCAGATGGCAAGCGCTATGGCAGCCGACAGCAAGCCGTCGGCAGCGCGCTTTTTCCGGCTTCGGTTCGGGAGTGCTTCGTTCACTATCCGGCCTTCAAACCCATAGACCAGAAATTGGCTTCGAGCCTGCTTGCGGTGGCAAAAATCTGGCAGAGCTTTGGCCAGCGCGGGCTTTTCTCGAAGTTGTCGCCGATACGGTCCTTTGCGGCCTGATCGAACAGTTTGCC
Source organism: Ochrobactrum sp. A-1 (assembly GCF_022488005.1). Lineage (NCBI taxonomy): Bacteria > Pseudomonadati > Pseudomonadota > Alphaproteobacteria > Hyphomicrobiales > Brucellaceae > Ochrobactrum > Ochrobactrum sp. A-1. The sequence continues at coordinate 1,420,613 of NZ_JAKVQC010000003.1, read as the reverse complement.
GACCGTGTGGCACATGTCCTGATATTCAGGCCCCGCATAGGTGTCGATCCACTCCTGATAAGGCGTACCGGGCAGGGCGGTCACGGCAAGGTTCAGGCCGATTTCGCCATAACCATGCGCGCAGGGCACGAGCGCTGTCAGCAGGTCGAGAAAGTCGCCCGCCTGTCCGCAATCGAGCACATAGCGCGTATAAGCGAGGTTTTCCGGCTCTTCCTTCGTTGCATAAAGCTCGTCTTCGCTGATCCCTTCACGGGCGCAGATGCCGACATGAAGTGGCAGTTCCGTCACAGCCAGACCATGCATGATCTGGGCGCAAAGCCTAGTTTCCTGTAATGTATTGGCCTTGACGACGCCAAGCGCAAAGGCGCGGGCATAGTGGTGCAGATAGACATAATCCTGACGGAGATAATGCAGGAAGGCCGCCTTGGGTAACGTGCCGTCACCCAATCCGCGCACGAATGCATGATCGATATAGGGCTTCCAGTCATCAAGGGTCGCGGCGCGCAGGCGCGTGAACAGTTCGGATGAATAATGCGGCTGTGGCTGGCTCATGACTTGCTCCCTTCCGCGTTGACGTCGATGGCGAATTTCTCGACAGGCAGGATGGAGGGCACCAGATTGTGCTCCTTGAGATAGGCTTCGTAACGCCGCCAGCGGCCATAATCGAGGCTCGCAGGTGCGCGCGAGAAGCGGGCAACCGTGTCCTTCCAGGCGCGCTGGTTCAGCTCGTCCTTCAGTTCCGTGCTGTAGGATGAAAACAGCTCGTAGCCCTTGTCCGGGTGATTGACGATATATTGCGCAGCCTTCTCTGTGGCCGACAGGAAGCGCGAAATCTTGTCCTTTTCCGCCGCGTCCAGTTTGTCGGAAGCTGCGACATAGACCAGCTCGTCATAGACCGGCACGCCTTCTTCCTCGACGAAGAAGCATTTGCCGGGCACGCCTTCGACGGCCATCTGGTTCAATTCGACATTGCGATAAGCGCCCATCACGGCATCGACCTGTTTCGACATCAGCGATGGCGCCAGCGAGAAATTGACGTTGATGAGCTCGACATCCGAGAGTTTGACGCCGTGCTGGCCGAGAATGGTGCCGAGCAATGTTTCCTCGGTTCCGGCGACCGAATAGCCGATCTTCTTGCCCTTGAGATCGGCGATGGAATTCACCGATCCATCGTCGCGGGTCATCAGGCAGTTGAGCGGCGAGTCGATCAGCGTGCCGACGCGGATAAGCGGCAGGCCTTCATGCACCTGAAGATGCACCTGCTGCTGATAGGAAATGGCGAGGTCGGCCTGTCCTGCCGCCACCATCTTGGTGGGCGTTGATGCATCGGCGGGCGCGACGATATCCACCTCCAGCCCGGCATCCTTGAAATAGCCGAGCTTGTCGGCGACGATGATGGGACCGTGATCGGGGTTCACATACCAGTCGAGAATGAGCTTGAGCTTGTCGTCGGCGTGAGCCGAAGTGGCAGTGGTGAAAGCGAGGCCGAACAGGGCGGCGAAGGCAATCTTTTTCATGGGGTCTGCTCCAGAGCTTTTCCGGCGAACGCGCGCGTGGTTTCAATCCATTGGCGCAAGCGGCTTTCGGGGTCGGCATTGAGGGTGATGTCGGTGACGACGGAAACGATATCGGCACCCGCTTCGAAAACGCCCGGTGCGCGCTCGACGCTCATGCCGCCGATCCCAACCAGCGGAATATCGCCGATCCGTGCTTTCCATTGTCCAAGACGGGGCAGGCCCTGCTCGTGCCATTTCATCTTTTTTAAAATGGTCGGATAGATGGGGCCGAGCGCAATATAGTCGGGCTTGACCGACAAAGCGCGGTCGAGTTCGGCTTCGTCATGGCTGGAAACGCCGAGCTTCAGGCCGCCCGCGCGAATGGCGTCGAGATCGGCATCGTCGAGATCTTCCTGTCCGAGATGGATGAAGTCGCAGCCTTCCTCCAGCGCCAGCTTCCAGTAGTCGTTGACGATGAGCTGGCAGTCATGTGCAAGGCAGATTTCCCGTGCGGCGCGGATTTCACTGCGCAGTTCGGGCTCGCTCTTATCCTTGACGCGTAATTGCACCAGCTTGACGCCGAGAGGCACCATGCGTTCAAGCCATTTGGCGCTGTCGAAAATCGGGTAAAACGGATCGAGGGCCATCACAAAAATGCCTTTCCGAGAAGGGGAGTAGAGGGGGCGGCCATGTCGCGCGCTTCGATGGCGTCCGCTTCGAAAGCGAGCCGCCCGGCTTCGATGGCGAGCGCGAAACCGCGCGCCATGGCCACCGGATCGCCAGCCTTGGCAACGGCGGTGTTGATGAGCACGGCGTCATAGCCCAGTTCCATCGCCGCCGCCGCGTGGGACGGCACGCCGATGCCGGCATCGACAACAAGCGGAATATCGGGGAAATGCGCCCGCATGGTTTTCAGCGCATAAGGATTGTTGAGGCCACGGCCCGAGCCGATGGGCGCACCCCAGGGCATCAGCACCTTGCAACCGGCCTCGATCAGCTTTTCCGCGACGACAAGATCGTCATTCATATAGGGAAAGACCTCAAAGCCATCGTCGCAGAGCGTGCGTGCTGCTTCGACCAGACCGAACGGGTCAGGCTGCAACGTGTCGTGATCGCCGATCACCTCCAGCTTGATCCAGTTGGTGCCGAAGATTTCGCGTGCCATCCGGGCGGTGGTCACTGCTTCGCGCGACGTGTGGCAGCCTGCCGTGTTGGGCAGAACGGCCACGCCCAGCTCCCGGATCAGCGCCCAGAAGTCCTGTCCGGCGCGGGCCTCGCCGCTTTCGCGACGCAGCGACACGGTAACGATTCCGGCCTGCGAGGCGCGCACCGCATCGGCAAGAATAGCGGGCGATGGATATTGCGCCGTGCCGAGCAGCAGGCGGCTTTCAAACGTTTTTCCGTAGAATTCGAGCATCTCAGCCTCCCTGCATCGGGGCCAGAACTTCGATGCGGTCGCCAGGCGACAGGAGCGTGGCTGCGCGTTCGTCGCTGGCCACGAATTCGCCGTTCAGCGCGGTTGCAACAACCGCTTCATCCAGCTCGATCTCGGTGAGCAGCGCCGCCAGATTGGCGGCTGCCGTGGTGATGACCTCACCGTTCAGCACGATTGTCATGCGTAGTCCTCCACAAATTCTGGCATAGGTTCCGGCGCATCTTCCGGCATGGTCGCGCTCGCAACCGCCATGCGCGCTATCGCCGGCGAAAGCAGGAAGCCGTGGCGGTAAAGCCCGTTGACATAGATGGTTTTGCCACGCCGTCTCACGCGGGGCAGATTGTCGGGAAATGCGGGGCGCGCATCGACGCCCGTTTCGAGAATTTCCGCCTCGCCGAAGGCTGGATGCAGCGCATAGGCGGCGCTTAAAAGTTCCAGCGTCGAGCGCACGCTGATGCCGGATCGCTCGCCGCTTTCGATCATCGTCGCGCCGATCATGTGCACGCCGTCGCCGCGCGGCACGATGTAGAGCGGAATACGCGGATGCAGGAGGCGCACGGGCCGCTTGAGATTGATGTCGCGTGAGCGGACAACCAGCATCTCACCCTTGACGCCGCGCAGGTCCTGCAACTGATCACGCGCTGCAAGACCGCGCGCATCGACGGTCATGTCGGCCTCGATTTTTACGTCTTTCGCATCCTGCCCCAGATGAAAGACCACGCCTTTCTTCTGCAGGTTTTCGGCGAGCTCAATCAGCGTTTTGCGCGGGTTGAGATGGCCTTCGCCTGCAAAGAAAAGTCCTTGCCGAAAACGGCCTGCAAGGTCTGGTTCCAGCGCATCGATCTGCACTTGATCAATGGTGTCGAATGCCTCCGTCCTGCGGGCAAAGCGACGAAGTTCGGTCGCATCGCGTGTGTGCGAGAGCACAAGCGTACCCTTGCGATGGACTGTCGAAACGTGCCGTTCCCACCAGCCAATCGCTTCCTGCCCCAGGCGAACGACCGGTTCTTCCGCGCTCTCGCCCTCGCACCATGGGGCAAGCATTCCACCCGCAAACCACGAGCAACTGTCGGACCCGATTTCCACGCTCTTGGCAATCACGGTGACGGCGTGGCCCTGATCGGTGAATTCGGCGGCGGTGGCCAATCCGGCAACGCCCGCGCCGATAATGGTAACGCGCATCAGACGGTCTCCCCTGTAGTTGTGTTCCAGAGGTTGTGGAAATGATGCACCGGCCCATGGCCGTGACCGACTTTCAATGTATCGGCGGCACGGATTGCGCCTTGCAGATAGGTATGTGCCGTTTGCAGTGCCTGTTCGAGCGGCAGGTTTTTTGCCAGTTGCGCCGCGATGGCCGAAGAGAGCGTACAGCCTGTGCCATGCGTGTTGGCAGTCAGGATGCGCGGCGCTTCGAGGCGCAGGGTGGGCTGGTCACGGCGGATCAGCAGATCGACGCAGATTTTGCCTTCCGCATGACCGCCCTTCATCAATACGGCTTTCGCGCCCATTTCGAGCAGAGCGCGGCCCTGTTCCTCGGCTTGGCCGTCGTTGCGTGCCGTATCGCAATCGAGCAGACAGGCAGCTTCGGGCCGGTTCGGGGTGAGAAGCGTGGCCTGCGGCAACAGTTTCCGGCGCAACAGCGCAATGGCGTTTTCGCTCAAAAGCCGGTCGCCGGATTTTGCCACCATGACGGGGTCGAGCACGATGGGCCCGGAAAAATGCGCAAGGCCGCGCGCGATGGCCTCGATGGTTTCCGGCACCGAAACCATGCCGATCTTCACCGCCGCGACATTGAGATCGCTGAATACGGCGTCGATCTGCCCGGCGACGATGTCTGCCGGGACATCGTGTACGGCGCTGACGGTGCGCGTGTTCTGCACAGTGACGGCGGCAATGACGCTGGCGCCATAGACGCCGAGCGCGGAGAATGTCTTGAGATCGGCCTGAATGCCAGCACCGCCGCCGCTGTCGGAACCGGCGATGGTCACGCATATCGGTATCGGCGACGCCCGGTCGCTTGTCGATGTTGTTCGGGAGAAACTGTGTTTTTGGTCCATATGTCGTCTCTCATTCCGAACGGAAGATGAGACGCCATGAACATGAGCGGAGCCTGAGCTCCATTGGGGAATATTCCCGGTCCGCGACGCGCCAAACTCCGTTCCCTACGCAGGTATTACCCGGATCAGGTTCAATGGGTTAACGCGAGAATGCGTCTCTCAGCCTCTTTCGAGACACCCCAACGAATTTTGCATCTGTAGGCATAGGCCGGAAGTTGAAGCTGGTCAAGCGATGGAAAAAGTGTGGCTTAGAAGAAATTCCTTAAATCGACCCTCGATTTGTATATGGTTTATTAAAATTCTCGGCTTTAATCTATGTTCGGGGTGCATCTTCCGCGTGTTGCTCATAGTGCTATGAAACAAGACGGCCTGCTTGTGAGATGGGTCGGAATTATCCTGTAGGATCAGTCGGATGAGGGGTTTGCGATGAGGAAGCGGAAGGGCGCTTCGGCTTCAGCTGAAGACACGATGGCGCGCGCGTCCGAACCGGACTTCCGCATCCTTTTTACAACCCATCCGACACCTATGTGGGTTTATGACCCGGAAACACTGCGTTTCATCGTGATGAATGACGCAGCCTACCGGCTCTACGGCTATACTGCTGACGAGATTCCGGGCATGACAGTGCTCGATATTCGCCCACAGACCGAACGGGATCGGATGCTTGCCGCTATACGGGACCGAAGCGATCTTGAGCGACCGGAGCGCTGGCAGCATCTGCGCGCCAATGGTGAAACCATCGACGTTCTGACCTATGGACGCCAGGTAATATTCGATGGCAAGGAAGCAATTCTGGCTATTGTTCAGGATAGGACAGAATTGGCGGCGGCCAATCGTCAGGCAACTCACGCCCAAACCTTACTGGACAGTCTCGTCAACAATCTGCCGCTAGGCGTCTTCGTCAAGGATATGCACGATGAGGGTCGTTATGTGCTCTACAATCAGGCAGCATCCGCGGCGAGCGGACAGCCGATAGACGAGGCTATCGGGTCAACAGACCTGGATCTTTTCCCCAAGCGCGAAGCAGCTGTCATCAGCCAGCAGGACCGAATGGCAATGCAGCGTCGGGAAGTGTTGAGTGTTGAACGCAAGATCGAGCGCAAGGATGGAACGTCGCGCACGGTGCGGATCATAAAATGCTCGATTCCGCCCGTCGAAGGGAATGAACCTCGTTATTTGATTGGTCTCCTTGAGGATATAACCGAACGGCGTGAGATCGAAGAACGCATGGCGCATATTGCCATGCATGACAGTCTGACCGGTCTGCCGAACCGCGCCTATTTCTCCCACCATGTTGAGGGACTATTGAAAAAGGGCGGAGATTCCCAGCCTTTCGCCTTGTTCTATCTCGACATCGACCATTTCAAGAACATCAACGATAGTATCGGCCATCAGGCGGGTGACCAGCTTTTGCAGGAAGTGGCGCATCGTTTGAAGCAAATCACGACCCCGGATGAATTCATTGCCCGGCTGGGCGGTGACGAATTCGCTATCGTTTATCGCAGCGGCACACTGGGGCAGATCGCGATGTTTGCCGACCGCATTCTTTCGGCTTTTCAGGATGCGTTCAAGCTGGTGGGCAATTCGGAATTCGTCACCTGCAGCATGGGGATTGCCCAGGCGCCATTGCATGGCGACAACCCAGATGTGCTGATGCGCAATGCCGATCTAGCGCTTTACGCCTCGAAATCTGGTGGACGTCGCACATTCCGTTTCTATCAGCATTCCCTGCGCCTGGCGGCTGAGAAGCGCTATGTCATGACCGGTGAACTTCGCCAGGCTCTATTGGATGAACAATTCGAGCTTCACTATCAGCCGATATTCAATCTTGAGAGCGGCAAGATTTCCGGTTTTGAAGCGCTAATCCGCTGGCGTCATCCAGAGCGGGGCATGGTTTCTCCTGCAGAGTTCATTCCATTGGCAGAAGAAACAGGTTTGATCGGACCGATTGGCGAGTGGGTTCTAAGGGCGGCATGTCGGGAGGCTGTTCTCTGGCCGGAGGACATCAAGGTTTCCGTTAATCTCTCGCCGGTCCAGTTCAGCCAGACAACGCTTTTGCACTCGGTTACGGACGCGCTTGAAGCGGCGCGTCTTTCACCGGACAGACTTGAGCTTGAAATCACGGAGTCGGTCTTCCTGTCGAACAGCAAGAACAATATCGAGCTGCTGTTCGAACTGCGCCGACTGGGTGTTCGTATTGCTATGGACGATTTCGGGACCGGCTATTCTTCGCTCAGTTATCTGCGATCATTTCCTTTCGATAAAATCAAGATTGATCGCAGTTTCGTTTCGGGCATCGAAGTCGATACGCGCGATCTGGCCATCATTCAGGCCGTCGCGACGCTTGGCGCGGGCTTCAACATTGTCACGACGGCTGAGGGCGTGGAAACCGCCCAACAGCTGGAGCGTCTGAAGACCGAGCGTTTTGGTGAGGTGCAGGGTTTCCTGACCGGGCGGCCAATGCCTGCTGGCGACGTGCATTCGTTCATTCAAAATCGCAGCAATGTCGGTCTGGAAATGCCTGCGGCACATAACAGATTGCCGATTTAGCACTACAGTTGCATTCTTCGTGATGCCGGGCTGCAAAGAGCAATTTGTCTGCGTTCCGGTGCCCACGTAGCTTTCTCTGGCGCATAGCCTTATCCGAAAAGTCTGCAAATTTTTGGGACTATACCTGGAGGTACGCTCCACTCCGGTTTTCGAAAATCACTCTTTCGCCACGGCCTGACGAATTTGCAACTGTAGTGTTAGAGCACGTCTCCCGAAGTCGCGAAATATCCTGATCGAACCTTGTTTCAAAAAGGGCTTGACCTTCCAACGGTGGGAAGGACTATCTAGAGAGCAACTCTCGAATTATGCCCTTTCCGGGCGATGAAAGGGATTGCCATGAACAAGCCTGTTAATCACGAAACCATCAGTTTTCCAGTGCCCGTCGAAGGGATGAGTTGCGCGTCTTGCGTGTCATCCGTTGAAAAAGCCGTGTCCAAAGTTCCGGGCGTCGACAAGGTTTCCGTCAATCTCGCAACGGAACGCGCCGATGTGACTTTCAAAGGCGCGCCAGATCTGCCTTCGGTGATCGATGCCATTCGCAAGGCGGGTTATGAAGTCCCGGCTGCCAGCATAGATCTGGCGATTGAGGGCATGAGTTGCGCTTCCTGTGTCAGCAAGGTCGAAAAGGCATTGAACGGCGTGCCAGGTGTGACCCGCGCCAGCGTCAACCTCGCAACGGAGCGGGCGCATGTCGATCTGGCAGGGCAGGTATCGGTCAACGAGCTTATCAAGGCAGTTGAAAGTGCTGGCTATGAGGCGCGGTCACTTGATGAAAAGCAGGGCAGCGAAAAACAGGAGACCCAGTCCGAAAAGCGGGATGCGGAAGCGGCAGAACTGAAGAAAAGCGTCATCCTCGCCGCCCTTCTGACATTGCCTGTGTTCGTGCTGGAGATGGGGTCGCATCTCATCCCGGCGGTCCATATGTTCGTCATGGACCGCATTGGCATGCAGAACAGCTGGTATCTGCAGCTCGTGCTCACAACGCTGGTTCTGTTCGGGCCGGGCCTGCGCTTTTTCAAGAAAGGCATACCGACACTCCTGCGCGGCACGCCCGACATGAATTCGCTCGTCGTGGTCGGTACGCTCGCGGCCTGGGGCTTCTCCGTCGTTGCAACTTTTCTTCCGGGAGTGCTGCCCGAGGGTACGGTGAATGTCTATTTTGAAGCCGCCGCCGTCATCGTCACGCTGATCCTGATCGGGCGTTATCTGGAAGCGCGCGCCAAGGGGCGCACCAGTGCGGCTATCAGCCGATTGGTCGGCTTGCAGGCCAAGTCGGCACGGGTTCTGCGTGATGGCGAAGCGATTGACGTACCGCTGGAAGATGTTCGCGCTGGCGACATCGTTCAAGTTCGTCCCGGCGAGAAAGTCCCGGTCGATGGCGAAGTGATCGACGGTTCGTCTTATGTCGATGAATCGATGATTACCGGCGAGCCTGTGCCTGTTGCCAAGGAAAAGGGCGCGGAAGTGGTTGGCGGCACGATCAACAAGACCGGTGCTTTCACCTTCCGTGCGACCAAGGTTGGCCGCGACATGGTGATTTCGCAGATCATCCGCATGGTCGAGGATGCGCAAGCCGACAAACTGCCTATTCAGGCCATGGTCGACAAGGTGACCGGCTGGTTCGTCCCCGCCGTGATGGCGGCTGCCGCTTTGACCTTTGCATTGTGGCTGGCGATCGGCGGCACGGGCATGCTGGGTTATGCGCTGGTGAACGCCATTGCGGTTCTCATCATTGCCTGCCCGTGTGCCATGGGTTTGGCCACGCCGACCTCCATTATGGTTGGCACTGGCCGCGCAGCCGAGTTCGGCGTCCTGTTTCGTCGTGGTGATGCCTTGCAGACCCTGCGCGATGCTTCCGTTATTGCCGTCGACAAGACCGGTACGCTGACACAGGGAAAGCCCGCACTCGCGCATTTTGCGACCGTCGAAGGTTTTGATAAGGACGAACTTCTGGCGCTTGTGGCAGCCGTTGAAGCACGCTCCGAACATCCTATTGCCGATGCGATTGTGGAAGCAGCGAAGGCGAAGGGATTGAAGCTCGCGGATGTGTCGGCTTTCGAAGCTGTGCCCGGTTTTGGCTTGAAGGCTCACGTGTCCGGTCATGAGGTTGCCATCGGCGCTGATCGTTACATGGCAAAGCTTGGTCATGACGTTGCTATCTTCGCCAATGATGCGAAGCGTCTCGGCGATGAAGGACAGTCCCCGCTCTACGCCGCCATCGACGGCAAGCTCGCGGCAATCCTGACCGTTGCCGACCCGATGAAGGAAACCACGCCAGCGGCCATTGCTGCCCTGCACGAACAGGGGCTGAAGGTCGCCATGATCACGGGCGATAACCGCCGCACTGCCGAGGCCATCGCAAGGCGTCTGGGTATCGATGAAGTGGTTGCGGAAGTGCTGCCGGACGGCAAGGTCGAGGCACTGAAGCGGCTTTCGGCAGGCGGGAAGCGGATTGCCTTTGTCGGTGATGGTATCAACGATGCGCCTGCACTGGCTGCTGCCGATGTTGGTATTGCGATTGGCACCGGCACGGATATTGCGATTGAAAGCGCGGATGTGGTGCTGATGTCGGGTGATCTGCGCGGTGTGGTCAATGCCATCGCGATATCGAAGGCGACGATCCGCAACATCGGCGAGAACCTGTTCTGGGCCTTTGCCTACAACGTCGCGCTGATCCCTGTGGCGGCGGGTGTTCTTTACCCTGTCACCGGAACGCTGTTGTCGCCGGTTCTGGCGGCAGGCGCCATGGCTTTCTCCAGCATTTTTGTGCTGAGCAATGCCTTGCGGCTCAAGGCTTTTAAGAGCCCGATAGAGGTCTGAGCAAAAGAAAGGCGCGGTATTGACCGCGCCTTTTTGTTTCAGAGCATTTCCAGCAAAAGTGCGAAGCGGTTTTGCGTAGGATAATGCGTACAAACAAAGACATAGAGCGGTTCCGTTTCAACCGGAACCGCTCTAATGAGTTCCGACGGCCTTGCCGTAAATCCGCACGACATTGCGGACGGCTTCCACCATCAAAGCATGCGGCGTCGGTTCAATCCCACCCGATGCGACTGCCGGATAAAGCGTGCCGAGATACTGGCTGATCAGCGTTTCGGGTATCTTGCGACCTTCCAGACGCTTCAAAAGCGCGTCCACGGCAGCGGTTGCGACCGGATGCGGCCAGTAATAGCGAATGCGGTCGCTATAGGAGAAATGGCGTTGCAGACGCAGTTCCTCGCCATCGCCGTGGTAGTATTTTTCCCAGTTCTTCGGCTCGGCCAGAAGCAGCGCTTCCATCTTGCCGCGCAGGGTTTCTTCTTCCGGCAGCTTGTCGAGGAAAGCCGCAATCTGGTCGAGGCCATAGAGCGCCTCGCGCAGTGCGAAAGTCAGGCCGGGACCGACTTTCAAAATGGCGAAACCATCGTGCACCAGATCGGAAAGCGCTTCCACTGGCTGATAATCGGTCGAATGCGCTTCAAAGACGAATTGCGGCATTTCGCCGAGAACGCCGCTGAGGGCCGTCGCCTTCTCGCTGTTGTAGAACACGACATTCTCGTTGCCGAATTCGACGCCCGGCTGCACCACCACGCCGATGGCGCGGGCAAAGGCGTCTTCCAGCCCCAGTGCCGCGAAAGCCTTGCGGTGAATGGCGATGGTTTCAACTGCCGCGCCCGGCCTGGTCAGTTCCAGCTCTTCGATTTCTTCCATCGCGCCGCCGGGGATAGGTACTTCGGTGCCGATAATATAGACCGGCAGGTCGTATCCGGCTTCGCGGGCCGCCGTTTCGGAAACCTTGGCCAGACGTGCGGCACGCTCGGCGGTGACAGCATCGGGCAGCGCAACCGGCTCGCCAGCGCAGCCCATCGATGTGTCGAGATGGATCTTGGTGAAGCCCGCACGCACGAATGCATCGATCATGACATCCGATTTCAGCAGGGCTTCTTCGGCAGGCAGATGCTTCCACGGGTTCGGGCCGAGATGGTCGCCACCCAGAATGAGTCGCTTGGTGTCGAAGCCGACGCGAGCCGCGATGTCTTCCACAAAGCGGCGGAAGTCGGCAGGCGTCATGCCGGTATAGCCGCCATCCTGATTGACCTGATTGCAGGTGGCCTCGATCAGAACGTCCGTATTGGTCGCAACTCCTTCGAGGAGGGCGGCTTCGATCACCAGAGGATGCGCGGAGCAGATCGACGTGATGCCGCCGCGAACTCCGCTGGCGTAACGTGCGGGAAGTGCGCTCAGAACTTTCGTGCTGCTCATGCTGGAACTCCGTTTTTCTGAAGGAAGACTTCGATTTCGGCCATGGTCGAGGTGCCTTCCATCGGCCCTTTGACCCCGACAGCGCGTGCGCCGGTGGCATTGGCGATGACGAGGGCTTCTTTCGGTGCCATGTCGCGCAGCCAGCAGGTGACGAATGCCGCGCCGAAACTGTCGCCTGCTCCGGTCGGGTCGATTTCATTGACTTTGAAAGCGGGCGCGAAAACTTCACCGGACTGGTCGAAATAGCTGGCGCCATCCGCGCCGCGCTTGACCACAACAGCCTTGATGCCACGCGCCAGAAGTTCTTCTACGGCGGCCTTTTCTTCAGTCGCCTTGGTGAAGAGGAAGATTTCCGGGCCGCTTGGCATGAAAAGGTCGGTGTTTTCCAGAGCATGGGCCAGCGCCTGGCGCATGCCCGGCAATTCCAGCATTTCCTTGCGGATATTCGGGTCGAAGGACACGGTGCCGCCCTTCGCCTTGATGCGGATTGTCGCTTCGTGGATCGCCGAAACAATGCCTTCTGAGAACAGGGCGGAGCCCATGATATGCAGGTGATCGGCGGTCTCGATCAGCGTTTCGGCTTCCGGCGTCAGGCCGATGGCGCTGCATGCGCTGTGCTTGATGTTGAAGATGAAATCGCGATTGCCATCCGGGCGATAACGCACGAAGGCGCTGCCGGTGGCGGCTGTCGGATGCACGCCGATGGCCGATACATCCACGCCGTCCTTTTGCAGGCGCTCGACATTGAGGGCACCAAAATCGTCATTGCCGACTGCGCTGACCATGCCGCAAGGCTGGCCCATTTTTGCGGCCTGATCGATGAAGATTGCAGGCGCGCCGGAGGCGAACGGACCGATCAATGGAATGGCGGTCTTGAAACCGTTGCCGGGTTCCACAGCCATGATTTCGACGACGATCTCGCCGATGGTGATGATCTTTTTCATAAGGTGCACCGCGATTACGTACGCATGGATTTCGAGCGCACGTCCAGCCAGACGGCGACCAGAATGACCACGCCCTTGACGATGAGCTGATAGAAATAGGGCACCGACAGCATGTTCATGCCGTTGTTGATGACACCGATGATAAGCGCGCCGAGAATGGTGCCAACCATGGTGCCGACGCCGCCGGCAAGCGAGGTGCCGCCAAGCACGACCGCCGCAATGGCGTCGAGTTCATAGCCCATGCCTGCATTGGTCTGCGCCGAGGACAGGCGCGATGAAAGCAGAATGCCGCTGATCGCCGCCATGACACCAGAAAGCATGAAGACGATGATCTTGATGCGGTCGACGCGGATGCCCGAATAGATCGCCGCTTCCTTGTTGCCGCCCGACAGATAGATGCGGCGACCGAAAACAGTCTTTGACAGCAGGATATAATTGAAGATGAACAGGATACCGACGATCCAGATGATGATCGGCAGGCCGAGCCAGTTTTCCGAACCGATGGCGAGCCAGGTGTCGTTTTCGATGATTTCAGGCGCGCCATTGGTCGGAAGGCTGACCATGCCGCGATAGATGCCCATCGTCGCAACCGTCACGATGAAGGAGGGCAGCATCAGCTTTGCCGAAAGCACACCGTTCAGCCCGCCCATGATGGCGCCTGCGGCAAGTGTGAACACGACGGTCGGCACGAAGCCGAAACCCATGGCGAAAGCCTGCGCCGCCACCATGCCGGAAACCGCGATGATGGAGCCAATCGAAAGATCGATTTCACCGAGCAGGATCACATAGGTCATGCCATAGGCAGCAACGGCAATCACCGCCACCTGCTGCATGATGTTCATGAAGTTGTTGAAAGCGAGAAAGCGCGGGTTCAGAACCGCAAAGACCACGCAGAGCACGGCCAGAGAGATGATTATGCCGCCATATTGGCGAACCAGCGGGGAGCTGAAAAGCGAACGGCGGACTTCTGCGTCCACGGCTTTCTTCTGAATATCTGCATTGCTCATTGATGCATTCCTGCTGCGTAGCTCATGACGGTTTCGGGCGTGAGGCCATCGGCATCGACAATGGCGGCGACATGCTTGTTATGCATGATCGCCACGCGGTCGCTGAGACCCAGCACTTCCGGCAGTTCGGAGGAAACCATCAGGATCGCCGCGCCATTGGCGGCAAGTTCACGGATGATGCGGTAAATCTCGAATTTCGCGCCGACATCGACACCGCGTGTCGGCTCATCGAGAATGAGGATGCGCGGCTTTGTCTGCAGCCACTTTGCCAGCACGATCTTCTGCTGGTTGCCGCCGCTCAGCGATCCGGCAACCGTGTCGATGGATGCTGTCTTGATGGCAAGACGCAGCACTTCCGCTTTGGCAGCGGAGCGCTCAGCCCGAGAGCGCATGAGGCCGAAAGGCCCTGCAAGCTGGCCAAGCGCCACCATGTTGATATTGCGCTCAACGCTATGCGGAAGAACGAGACCTTCTTCCTTGCGATTCTCGGTCACGAAAGCAATGCCGTTGCGGATGGCGTCGGTTGGTGAGGAGAGGGTAATGACCTCTCCGTCGAGCCTGATTTCGCCCGTAGGCCGCAGCATACCGAACAAAGCCTTCATCACATCCGAACGGCCAGACCCGACCAGTCCGAAAAGACCCAGAACTTCGCCCGGCTTCACATCGATGGAAACATCGCTAAATTTGCCCGCAACCGAGAGGTTCTTTGTCGCGAGAATCGGCGGAACAGCATCCGAAGGACGCGGCGCTTCACGCGGCGGATAAATGTCGTTCATCTCGCGACCGACCATTAGCGCGATCAGGCGGTCGATGCTGGTCTCGCTCTTTTCGGCGGTCGTGACATATTCGCCATCGCGAACGACCGTAATGTCGTCGGAAAGCCGCATGATTTCTTCCATGCGATGCGAAATATAGATGACAGCAGTGCCCTTCGCTTTCAGGCGCTCGATGATCGAAAACAGGATTTCCGCTTCGCTGTCGGAAAGCGATGAGGTCGGCTCATCCAGAATGACGACGTCAGCAGGCTGGCTCAATCCCTTGGCAATTTCGACGAGCTGGCGCTGTGCAATCGAAAGGTCGCCAACCTTTGCACGCGCATCGACGGGCAGACCAAGCTCATCGATGAGCTTGTCGGCAGCGGCGTTCAGTTCGCGCTCCCGCACAAAACCGAAGCGGCTTGGCTCATGATTGGCGAAGATATTTTCAGCCACGCTGAGATTGCGCGACAGGCTCAGTTCCTGAAAGACAATGGCGATGCCGTTTGCGCGGGCATCGCGCGGGTCTTTCGGCGCATAGGCCTCGCCCTTCAGCAAAATGGTGCCGGATGTTGGCTTGAAAACGCCAGCCAGAATCTTCATCAGCGTGGATTTGCCGGCGCCGTTTTCGCCAAGAAGCGTATGCACGCGGCCGCGACGCACGGTCAGGTTCATGCGCTTCAGCGCGATAACCGGGCCGAAGGATTTCGCTACATCGCGAATTTCAAGAACCGTATCCGGCATGGCGTTTCGTTCGGATTTGGTGGCTGTCTCGGTGTCTGTCACTTTGGGGGCCTCCACTCTCCGTTATTCAGTTCCGCAGACGGATTTTAAGATTGATTCCGAGCAAAGTCTGCAATTCAAAAGGGTTGCGGCGGCGGCAAGGCGCGTGGTGTTCGCCGGGCCGCCGCACGCAGAATGGAAACAGCGACTGGGAGGAGCGTCGCTGTTTCACGCGGTGTTACTTGGTTTCACCGTCCTTGGTGACGACGCCCGGAACGATCGGCTGCTTGGCAGGCACTTCCTCGCCCTTGATAACCTTGGCAGCGGTTTCAACCGCGACCTTGCCCATCTGGTCCGGGTACTGCGCAATAACGCCGACCATGATCGGGTCGTTCTTCACGGCGTTACGGGCTTCTTCCATACCGTCGAAGCCGATCACCTTGACCTGATTTTCGAGCTTGGCCGACTTTACTGCCGAGGCAGCGGCCAATGCGGCATCGTCACCGAAACCGAAGATGCCGACGATATCCGGGTTGGCCTGAAGGATGTTCTGTGCAGCCGAAAGAGCTTCCGGACGGGTGATGCCGGGCTGGATCGCCACGATCTTGATGTCCGGGTACTTGGCGATGCCCTTCTTGAAGCCTTCAATGCGGTCAACGACCGACTGAACGGTCGGGTAGTCGATAATCGCGACATTGCCCTTTTCACCGATGGACTTCGCCATCAGTTCGGCGGCCTTTTCGCCGCCCGCGAAGTTGTCCGTGCCGACGAAGGAGGTCACATCGACATTGTTGGCCGGTACATCGACGGTAATGACCTTGATGCCAGCCTTTTCAGCCTTGTTGATGGCCGAGCGAACGCCCTTGCTGTCAACCGGCGAGATGATGATGACGTCGACGCCCTTGGTGATGAAATCTTCCACATCGGCGAGCTGCTTGCTCAGGTCCTGATTGGCGATGGAGACTTCCAGCGGTACATTTTCTGCCTGCGCTTCCTTCTTCATCGCGTCTGCGAGCGAGATGTAGAAAGGATGCTGCTGGGTGAGAAGCGATGCGCCGATGCCTTCGGCAGATGCAGCACCTGCCATCATGGCCAGAGCTACGCCGGAAAAGAGAATACGGCTGAGCGATTTGCGAAACATGATTTCCTCCGAATGACCGGCGCTCGCCGGGACGTCCTTCTATGGGACATGAACAATGGTTTTCCTGCTGGCTCGTCAGTTGTCGCCAACTGCAAACCTCCCGAAGGGCAGGGCCTTCAGCCCATGATTGAGCTCCCCTAGACATGCTAGAGCTTGTTCAGTGTGTCAATATAAAATTTTTCACGTGTAAAAATTATAACGATTGAATTTGAGCGCGCCACACGGGCGTAAGCTGCAGAAAGGAAGTGAAGGCGTGGGCTACCGATCACTGATATGCTGAAATTTGTTGCTTCTGAGCGGAAATAAATTTACGCATGAAAAGAAAAATGGGTGGCGCCGAAAAATCGTTTCGATACCCAATGGGAAAAGCAGGGCATGACCGAACAGAAGATCAGGACGATGGAAGAGTTCGCGGCGGCAAGCGGATTGTCTCGTCCTACGGTCTCGAAATATTTCGACAATCCTGAAAGCGTAAAGCCTTCCACGCGGGCACGTATCGAAAAGGCGCTGAAAGACTATAATTATCAGCCCAACATTTTTGCAGTCAGCCTCAATCGCAAGAAGCCGAAGAATATCGGCGTTATCGTTCCGCATATATCCGATCCATTCTACGCGGAGATCATTCGCCAGATCGAAATGCGTTGTCTGGCGGAGGGCTACTGGACCATCGTGCTGTCATCTCATGGTGACAGAAAACTCGAAGCGCGGGCGATGCGCACGTTGATGTCTCTCAAGATTGCGGGTGTTCTGATGGCTCCGCTCGGTTTCGATACCGATGAGAAGCTTCTTTCCAGTCTGTCGAACTCGACACCTGCGGTCTTCCTGGATAGCCGCATCAGCGATGACCAGCCGTTCGTCGGCACCGATAATCGCCAGAGTATCGGCAACATCACTGAATATCTTTATCGAACGGGGGAACATCCCTGCTTTCTGGAAATGCCTGTTGTAAACCAGAATGCAGTGGAACGGCGCTCAGCCTATATCGAAACCATGGAAAGGCTTGGCGTTGAACCGATAGTCCTTCCCATAGCCGCCAAGAACTGGAATTTCGAGGAACTGGGCTATCAGGAAGCCGGCCGGATTTTTGATCGCGGCGGTTTTCCGACGCGCACGGTTCTGTGTGCCAATGATCGTCTGGCCTTTGGCGTGATCTCGGCCGCTTTCGAACGCAAGCTGCGGGTCGGCCGTGAGGAAGGGTGCGATTTGCGTGTTGCCGGTCATGACGACCATCCGCTCAGCCGCTTCACCTGTCCTGCACTGACCACCGTTGCGCAGGATTACCGGCAGATTGCGCAGCTCGGTCTCGACATGCTTTTTTCCCGCATCAACGGCCGGGAAAGCACCCTGTCCGGGCCGTCGGAAATTCGCCATCTGGGTAGCCAGCTTTTCATGCGAAGTTCGGCATGATGCCGCCGAATAGCCACAATATACATGATTTCAACACATGTTCGCCGTAATTGACGGGCGAAAATCGGCCTGTTCACGTATCGTTTTAAGTCTTTTAAGCGCAAAAACCGCCTTGCCTTCGTTCTGCCTTGATTAAGGGTGGCCTCAACGGAGACCATGCCCTTTCGCTCTGTCCGGCGAATGAAACATTCTGCTGCCGTCTAGATTTTTTCCGTGACCGCCTATGTCAACCATTAGGCAGCATATGATCGGTTCTGACGGACATGTCCGAAAGAATGGTGACACGACCTGAGAGGGGAGACTGTCGTGCTTATCTGGTTGACATCCATCGTTCTGCTTCTCATCGGACTTGCACTTGGTGCAGGAGGCATCTGGCTCGCCGCACTGGGCGGCAGCTGGTACTATATTCTGGCGGCGATCGGCTTTCTGCTGACCGCCGTTTTGCTTTCCCGGCGCAGCGCCTCGGCATTATGGGTCTATGCGCTTGTTATCCTCGGATCACTCGGCTGGGCCGTTTATGAAGTCGGCTTCGATTGGTGGCAGCTTGGCGCACGCGGCGGCGTCATCGTTCTGCTCGGCTTCTGGATGCTGACGCCCTGGATCAGGAAACCGCTGAACAACGGGGCAGGCGATAGCGGTCTGCCACTGGCAGCAGCCTCGGTGATCGCGGTTGTGGTTGCAGGCTATGCGATAACGCAGGATTCCTACGATACTGCCGGAGACCTGCCGACTGAGAAGGTGGCCGCAACGCCGGATATGGGCGACAACGTCCCCGACGGCGAGTGGCATCAATATGGGCGCACGCCCTATGGCCAGCGCTACTCGCCGCTGGCGCAGATAACGCCGGAAAATGTTTCCAAGCTTCAGGTTGCCTGGCAGTATCAGACCGGCGATGTGAAGCAGCCGCAGGATGTGGGCGAAACGACCTATCAGGTTACGCCGCTCAAGATTGGTGATTCCCTTTATCTCTGCACGCCGCATAACTGGGCCATTGCGCTGGATGCGGCAACCGGCAAAGAAAAGTGGAAATTCGATCCCAAGGTCGGCTTCAATACGGATCGCCAGCACCAGACCTGCCGTGGTGTGAGCTACTGGAAGGACACGACCGCAACGGCTGGAGCCAAATGCGCCGAGCGTGTCTACCTGCCGACATCTGACGCACGCTTGATCGCACTGGATACGGCCACCGGAGAAATCTGCACGGATTTCGCCAATGGCGGAACGCTCGATCTCAGCCATGGCATGAAATACAATCCGGCAGGGTATTACTACTCCACGTCACCGCCTGTCGTCGTCGGCGACAAGATCATCGTTGGGGGCGCCGTCAATGATAATTACTCGACGG
Organism: Ochrobactrum sp. A-1; assembly: GCF_022488005.1. Lineage (NCBI taxonomy): Bacteria > Pseudomonadati > Pseudomonadota > Alphaproteobacteria > Hyphomicrobiales > Brucellaceae > Ochrobactrum > Ochrobactrum sp. A-1. Next base: position 1,401,514 of record NZ_JAKVQC010000003.1, on the reverse strand, counting down.
AAGAACAGTCGGGCGTCATCCGCGCATTCGATATCCGCACCGGCCAACTGCTGTGGAACTGGGATTCGGGCAACCCGGATGTAACCACGCCGCTGCCGGAAGGTGAGCACTACACAACCAACTCACCCAATAGCTGGTCCGTTTCCAGCGTCGATGAGAAGCTTGGGCTGATCTTTGTTCCGCTCGGCAACAAGGTGCCGGACCAGCTTGGTATGGACCGCAGCGAGAATGTGGAGAAGTTTTCCTCGTCCATCGTCGCTCTCGATGTGAACACCGGACAGCTACGCTGGGTGCGCCAGACAGTTCACCATGATCTATGGGATATGGACGTTCCAGCCCAGCCGGTCCTGCTGGAAATCAACGGGGTTCCCGCGCTGGTCGGTCCGACCAAACAGGGCGACCTCTATGTTCTGGATCGACGTACCGGCGAGCCGATCATTCCGGTCAAGGAAATTCCGGCTCCAACGGGCGCGATACCCGAGGACCATACTGCGCCGACACAGCCGATCTCCGACCTTACTTTCAGTCCGCCGCCCTTGCGCGAAAGCGACATGTGGGGCGTAACGATGTTCGATCAGCTGGCTTGTCGTATCAAGTTCCACGAGCTGTTCTATGAGGGGCGCTACACGCCGCCTTCGCTGCGCGGAACGATTGTTTATCCGGGCAATTTCGGTGTGTTCAACTGGGGCAGCGTGGCCGTTGATCCTGTGCGGCAAGTCATGTTCGGTATGCCGACCTATCTTGCCTTCACATCACGCCTGGTTCCACGCGCGGACATTCCGCCGAAAGGACAGGATGAAAAGGGAAGCGAGCAGGGCCTGAACCGCAACGATGGCGCCCCTTATGGCGTTTTCATGGGGCCGTTCCTGGGCCCGCTCGGTATTCCCTGCCAGACGCCGCCATGGGGTTATGTCGCTGGTGTTGACCTGCGGACCGGCAAGATTGCCTACAAGCACCGGAATGGAACGATCCGCGATATGTCACCGGTTCCACTTCCGCTGAAGGTCGGCGTTCCGGGCATTGGCGGACCGATGATTACTGCAGGCGGCGTTGCCTTCCTTGGTGCAGCCGTGGATGACTATCTGCGCGCCTATGACCTGACTTCGGGCAAGCAGCTCTGGGAAGCACGGCTTCCTGCTGGCGGTCAGTCGACGCCAATGAGCTATACGGTCGGCGATCAGCAGTTCGTTTTGATGGTTGCCGGTGGGCATGGCTCTGTCGGCACCAAGCCCGGCGATTACGTGATCGCCTATACTCTGCCGAAAGGCTGAGCCGGTGATATGAAAGAAAAACGCCGGGAGTGATCCCGGCGTTTTTATTTGAAAATCTCAGCTCGACTTTGCACATTAAGCAGCGAAGCAAAGCGCCTCCGCCATACGTTTGATGCGGCCTGGTGGTATTTTAGGTATGTCCCGGTCCGACGGGGACTGTCGATAAATATCCTGCTGCCATAAAACCATACGAACTGCCCCGATCGCATCAGAGAATGTGCAGTTGGTCTTTTTGTACCACGACGCGGCGTATGGAAGACTGTTCGGACCGAGTAGATCACATGCCCATAGAGTTACGAGGCTGTAGAGTGCCATCAAAGACGGTGTTGTGCGCTGAATGGCCTCGTCGTTCCACTGTCTTTGCGTTTCCACACCAAGATGCGCCCGGGTCTCGGCAAATGTGACTTCAATCTGCCAGCGCCGAACGTAGCAGGAGATGATTTCCACAGGATCGAGATCCGTATTCGTACTCATGAAGGCCTGCGGTTCGCGGCGATTGGTTGGGTCGCGAACGATGACCCAGCGAATGTGTTTGGGTGGTGTTCCACGTCGATACCAAAGAGCTGTTCCCGACGTGATGTCGAGAACTTTGTTGGTCTGTCTGGCATACCACGACGATACTACAATCTGTTGCCACGAGGTATTTGAGTCCCTGAGCACGGTTTTTAGTTTCGGCAAGGGTTGCCCCTTTTGCGCGGGTCGTCCGAGCGTGTGTTCATGCCTCTGAGACGGTGCTGCAAAAAGATTAGCATCGAGGCGCAATCGAGTGATGAGCGTAGCCTTGTCTGGGAGTGCTGCGGCCAGGGTATGAACCGCAAAGCTGCTATCACCGACAAAAATAATCTGGCGACCAGGCAGCCAACGACATATCTGCAGCAGGCCTTGCCTTGCCCAATCGGTCAGCATCTTGTGTCTTCGGCCCATCTTCTGGCTATATCGTTCTGAAGGGCACAGGATTGTCAGCACAGGCATTGCTTTGATGTATTTGGCCCAGGGGACCGGTGAAAGGACCATAAAACTTAGCCACCGCAATCCACTGGCCTTGACGAAATGACCATGGCTGGAGCGTATCGGGTCTCGGTATATACCTCGTGCAGCAATACGCTGACCCCAACGCCGTTCTATTGTATCGTCCATTCCAATGACAACGGGGCCTTCGGGCACAAGCCGTGTCACAACAATGGATAGTAGATGCCTTGCCAACAAGCGTGGGCTCCATCGCGCCCGATTGAGAAACTGGTGATAAGTGGCAAAGTTGGTCACATCGGCGCGACCAGTGATCCGCAGGCATGACGTTACCGTTCGTTTCCCTGGCGCGAGAAGCGCTCCCATAACAAGGACGAGCAAGTGGCTCCATGTGGGTGCTGTGAAGCCGAAACGAAAAGGTTCAAGCCATTGGTGAAGACGATGAGGAACTACGTCCACGGCTTCATTACTGCATTCATCTGCTTTGGTCATACATCAGTTCGAATCCGATCAGACGAATGACACAAGGTCAAAAACTGCGACGAATTGATTCACCAAAAATGCTCATTGTAACACATCAAATCTCTGCCAATTTTGTACAAAGTCGAGCTCAGAGCCTGTTCCAAAAGTCGCTATGTGTGGCTGCAAACGGCAATTTGTCTGCGTTCCGGTGCTCATGTACCCAAAAGTACACTGCGCTCCGGTACTCGAAAATCACCATTTTCGCACACACATATCGCTTTTTGATTCAGGCTCTCAGATTTTGCCGTGCAGCAATTCACCTTTTCGCGGAGCCGGACGTTTGCGGTTCTCCACGCTGTTTTCTGCAAGCTGGTGAATGATCGGGCAATCGGGACGGTTGTCGCCGTGACAGTTTTTCGCGAGGTAGCGCAGCGTATCAGCCATTTCCTGAAGCTGGCGCATCTTGGCTTCCAACTCCTCGACATGCCCAAGCGCCACCTTCTTGACATCAGCCGATGCGCGGTTGCGGTCGCGCCAGAGCGTCAGGAGTTCCTTGATCTGTTCAACCTGAAAACCGAGATCGCGGCTGCGGCGGATGAAGCGCAGGGTTTCGACATCTTTCTGCGTATAGACACGATAGCCCGAACCGGTTCTCTCGGCAGCTTCAATCAGCCCGATTGTTTCATAATGGCGGATCATCTTCGCCGATATGCCAGATGCTGCAGCTGCCTGCCCGATATTCATCCCGTTCCTCGCTGGCTAGAGCATGTCTCTCGAAAGTGGGAACCGGTTTCGAGATAAAGACATGCGTAAAAAATGGATAGAGCGGTTCCAGCGACTCCGTTTTAACGGGAAGCGCTCTAGCTGTTTGCAAGGATATAGGAATGCCGTGGCGTCTTTCAAAGGCCTCGCCCGGAACGTTTCAGGAGATAACGCTCAATTGCCTGAAACCCATCGAAGATGAGTATGGCAAGTGCGGCCACGACGAGCCCTCCCTGCAAAACGAAGGCAAGATTGTTGGAAATGAGCCCGGCGATGATGACTTCTCCAAGCGTTCTGGCAGCGACAGTCGAGCCAATGGTAGCCGTTGCAAGGCCGATCACAACGGAAAGTCTGATACCCGCCAGAATAACCGGCATGGCAAGTGGGACCTCGACTTTCACAAGCCGCTGTGCGCTGGTCATCCCCATGCCGCGCGCAGCTTCGACAACCGGAGGCGGCAAAGTCGTTAGTCCTGTCAACGTATTTTCAAAAATCGGAAGCAGACCGTAGAGAAAGAGTGCAATCAGGGTCGGTTTGTCTCCAAAACCGAAGACGGGCACTGCAAGTGCCAGCACTGCAACGGGAGGAAAGGTCTGGCCGATATTCACAAGGCTGCGTGAGAGTGGCAGAAACTCTGCGCCCTGCTTTCTGGTAACAAAGATTGCCATCGATACAGCCACAATCGTGGATGCCAGTGCGGCCAGAGCGACCAGACCGAGATGCTGCAAAGTCAGCGTTACGAAATTTGCACGATCATAAATGACCGGAACACCCTCGTCGACGAGCGGTCGAAACAATGGCTCGAAAAGATGGGGCTGCCACAAAAACAGCAGCAGAACGCCCAGAAGCAGCGCACGCGGAACAAGGGACAGGAACAATTTCATGCCTGATGCTCTGCTGGACGCTCTGCCTGATGCAGAAGCCTGTCGAGCGTGACTTGTCCCAGTGGCCTTCCATCATGGTCAAGAACGGGAAGGGCCTTTCGCCCTGACCACAGAAGCTCGGCAAGGGCATCACGTTGCGACGCCGTTACCGGCATTGTTGCACCGCCCGCATCACCGGGCTGGAGCACGGTTTTCAGGTCCATCAGAGAGAGGAGACGGAAGGGGCGTTCGCCCGTACCGACAAGGCGCTCGACAAAATCGGTTGCCGGGCGGGCAAGAATTTCTGCCGGTGGACCATATTGCAGCAATTTTCCGTCATCCATGACGGCGATACGATCACCCAGCGATATGGCTTCCTCCATGTCGTGCGTGACAAGGATTATGGTCGTGCCGAGCCGCTTCTGGATCGCCTTCAGATCTTCCTGCGCCTTGGCTCGGATTACCGGATCGAGTGCCCCGAACGGCTCGTCCATGAGAAGGATGTTCGGCCCGGCAGCGAGCGCACGCGCCACACCGACGCGTTGCTGTTGCCCTCCGGAAAGTTCATGCGGGTAGCGGTCGCGATAGTCTGCCGGTTCAAGCTGGAAAAGGTCAAGCAGTTCATCAACGCGAGCATCGATGCGCTGTTTCTGCCATCCAAGCAGAAGGGGAACCGTCGCAATGTTCTCCGCGACAGTGCGATGCGGAAAAAGTCCGTTCTGCTGGATGACGTAGCCGATCTGCCGGCGCAGAACATGACCGGGTTCGTCCATGATACTGCGGCTATCGATGCGGATTTCCCCGTCGGTTGGCTCGACCAGACGATTGACCATCCGCAGGAGGGTCGTCTTGCCGGAACCGGACGTCCCGACAATCGCAGCAATACTGTGAGGTTCGATGGTGAAGCTCACCGCGTCCACCGCTGCGCGTCCGTTATAGCGCTTCGTGATATGGTCGAACTCGATCATTGAGAGCTGCCTTTTTCGGTGATTTCTATCGCGGCATCGAGAATGACGGCGGCTGCAAAGGCGAGGAGAACGGTAGGCAAGGCGCCCAGCAGAACAAGATCCATCGCCGTTTGCCCGATACCCTGAAAGACGAATGTCCCGAAGCCGCCGCCGCCAATCAATGCCGCGATGGTCGTGAGGCCAATATTCTGCACCATGACAATGCGTATGCCGGTGAGAATAACGGGAAAAGCGAGCGGAAACTCGGTCTTGAAGAGGCGTTGCAGGCGCGTCATGCCCATGCCGCGGGCTGCGTCCGTTACCGGTTCCGGCACCTGTGCCAGTCCTGCGACGGTATTCGCCACGATAGGCAGCAGCGAATAGAGGAAAAGTGCGACGAATGCCGGTGCAGCGCCGATTCCACGGATACCGATAGCGCCCGCCCATGGAAACTGCGTGGCGACCCAACTGAGTGGCGCAATCAAAATGCCGAACAGGGCCATTGACGGAATGGTCTGCACGATATTGAGGCTGTTCAGAACGAAAGCGCGCAGTTTCGGCATCCGATGGCAGACAAGCCCCAGCGGAATGCCCACTGCGGTCGCCGCTGCAAGCGATCCCAAAGCCAGGGCTATATGCCGTTCGGCTTCGTTCCAGAAGCTGTCTGCGCGGCTTTGATATTCCTTCATGAATGAGATGCTGTCCCAGAGTCCCGAGGAAAGCAGCGCAGCCAGAAGCGATCCCGCAATGACCAGCAGTCCGACCCGTAAAAACGGGCCGGCACGCAACCGGACCAGCCCATCCGCGACATAAAGTGCGCTCGCAAAAAACAACAGCCAGAAACCGGAAGCTGGAGAAACGCGCGCATATCTGTTTCCTTCGGGCGACAGATATGACGCGGCCAGGCCGATTGCCACCATGACGGATGCGAGGCAGAACAGCGCCGCGAATAGCCGCAACAAGCTGCGACTATGGATAATGCCGATCAGCAGTCCTGCCGCTACGACAGCGGCGAACAGCGGCGCCAATGAGGTTGGCAGGGCATCCAAAAGATAACGCGGATCGCCTTGAACGATGCGGTTTGCCCGAAAGTTTGCGAATGGCAGAAGCAATCCCGATAAGCCGATTGCTGCAATGACCAGTCCGAGCTTGTCGATATATGCAAACAGGCCCTTCGTGCCATTTGCCTGGATCGTCTGGTTTGTTGCACTCATGCCCGGCAATTATCCGTTATCGCGCTCTCTACTTGAGAAAACCGTTGGTTTTAAGAAAATCTTCGGCGACCGCCTTTGCCGGTTCGCCGCCAAGCTGCACGCGACCGTTGAGTTCCTGAAGGGTTGTCAGGTCGAGTTTCTCGAAGACGGGTTTCAGAAGTTCTTCGATCTTCGGGTTCTTCTTCAGAACCTCTTCGCGGATGATCGGGGCGGGCTGATAAACCGGCTGCACATGCTTGTCGTCTTCCAGCACAGTGAGCCCGGAAGGCGCGATGCCGCCATCGGTGCCGTAGACCATGGCCGCATTGGCGCCGTTGGTCTGGTTGGCAGCGGCAGCGATGGTAGCGGCCGTGTCGCCACCTGAAAGCGTGATGAGCTGGTCGGGTTTCAGGGTGAAGCCATAGGCAGTCTGGAACGCTGGCAGGGCTGCTGCCGAGTTCACGAATTCCGACGATGCCGCCAGAATGACCTTCCCGCCGCCTGAAATGTACTTTCCGAACTCGCTCAGGTTCGTGAGCTTGTTTTCGTCCGCCACGTCCTTGCGCACCGCAATGCCCCAGGTGTTGTTAGCCGGTGATGGCGCCAGCCAGACGATCTTGTTGGCATCGTAATCGAGCTGCTTTGCCGTCTCAAATGCCTTGGCTGGGTCTTTCCAGAGCGGATCGTCCGCCTTGTTGAAGAAGAAGGCGGCATTGCCGGTATATTCAGGATAAATATCGATTTCGCCAGCGGTGATCGCCTTGCGAACGACCGGCGTAGCGCCGAGCTGGATGCGATCCGTGGTCTGGATGCCATTCGCATTGAGAATGGCCAGAATGATGTTGCCGAGGACGCCGCCCTCAGTGTCGATCTTGGAAGACACGACGACCTGTGCCTGCGCGAGGCTGGAAAATTGAATTGCGCCTGCAAAGAGGGCAAGTGCGACAGCACTTCCCTTGAATAGTTTTCCGTACGACATGCTCTTCATCCCATCGCGCTGGTTTTCCCTTGTGAAGGTAAACTATAGCGCAGGCGGGAAAAGGAAACCGTCGTTCGACACCCCTCCTGACAGCAGGCTGGCAGGAGGGGTGATCTCAAAAGGCTGGATCAGGCAGCAAAATCGTTTTGCGTGCCGTGTGCCTCGATGGCCTGTGCAAGACGCTGCAGCGCATGAACATAAGCTGCCGAGCGAACTGTTACTTTGTGCTGCTTGGCATGGTTCCAGATGGCGCGGCCTTCACGTTCCATGATGGTCTTCAGGCGCTCATGAATTTCTTCCAGCGTCCAGTAATAGCCCTGACGGTTCTGCACCCACTCGAAATAGGAAACCGTCACGCCACCGGCATTGGCCAGAATGTCCGGCAAAACGACGACACCATTTTCCTCCAGGATCTTGTCGGCTTCCGGTGTGACAGGACCATTCGCAAGTTCGACGATCAGCTTGGCCTTGATGGATGCCGCATTGTCTGCGTGGATCATGTTTTCCATGGCACTTGGCACGAGAACATCGCATTCGGCTGCAACCAGCTCATCCGGCGTGATGGCTTCATGGCCGTTCTGGCCAGCGGTCGAAACGACGGACTTGTTCTGTGCCTTTGCTTCCACAAGCGCATCGAGATCAAGGCCGTTGGCGCAATAAACAGCACCGGCTGAATCCGATACGGCAACGATCTTGTGGCCGTCGCTTGCCATCAGCTTGGCGATGAACTGACCGGCATTGCCGAAACCCTGAACCGTGACGCGAAGCTGCGAAGCAAGACCCAGATCGTGCGACAAATGACGCACCAGATAAAAGCCGCCGCGCGCTGTCGCATCATTGCGTCCGAGCGAACCGCCAAGCGCCAGCGGCTTGCCGGTGATGACTGCGGGTGAGGACTGTCCGACGATCTGGGAATATTCGTCTGCCATCCAGCCCATGATCATGGAATTGGTGTAGACATCCGGTGCCGGAATGTCGCGATCCGGCCCGATAATGCCGGAGAAAGCCTGGATGTAGGCGCGCGAAAGACGTTCCAGTTCAGCCTTTGAAAGTTGGCGTGGATCGACCTGGATAGCACCCTTGCCGCCGCCATAAGGCAGGTTCATGACTGCGCATTTGAAAGTCATCCAGAAGGCCAGCGTCTCGACTTCTTCCGCAGTCGATTCCGGGTGATAGCGAATGCCGCCCTTCGTCGGGCCGCGCGTATCGTCATAACGGCAGCGCCATGCAAGAAAGGATTTGCGCGAGCCGTCATCCATACGAATCATCAGACGCACTTTCATGGTCTCACGCGCATATTTCAGCTTCTCGATGACATCCGCATCGATGTTGATGTGGCTTGCCGCTTCGTCCAGACGAACGAGTGCGCTTTCGAGTAGATTCTCCTTAGTCACGGAATCACCTTTCTTGCGTTTCTTTTATTTTGGGCGCGATTTTACGAAAGAATGCCTAGACCTTTGCGCAATAAAAGAAAAGAGAAAAGGACAATAATGTTGTCCTATTTTACAGGGGCGATTTTTGAAACTGCTTTGCCGTCAGGTTGCAGACGCGCGCACAATTGCATGGGCGGACGAGATGTCGCGAAATGGTGAGCATGTCGTATTTGTGGCGTCTTTTGACGCAAGCCTGCTGTCGGGTTTGAAACGGAAACAATAGAAATATCGTCAAAGGCTTCGCTTGCGCCGACATGGCGCTTGCAGTCGCGAAACTGGTGGTTGTCCATGTCCCGTTTTTCTGCAGCTTCTATTATTAAAAATGCGCTTTCCGGCAACAAGAACTGGAAGCCGCAATGGCCGAATGCCGAACCCAAGGCCGAATATGACGTAATCATCGTCGGCGCCGGCGGGCATGGTCTGGGTGCCGCCTATTATCTGGCGAAGGAACATGGCATCACCAATGTCGCGGTTATCGAAAAAGGCTGGCTTGGCGGCGGCAATACGGGGCGTAACACCACGATCATCCGCTCCAACTACCTCTATGATGAGAGCGCGCATCTTTACGAACATGCGATGAAGCTGTGGGAAGGTCTCAGCCAGGACCTCAACTACAATGTCATGTTCTCGCAGCGCGGCGTGATGATGCTGGCGCATACGGTGCATGATGTGCAGAGCTTCAAGCGTCACATCCATGCCAACCGTCTCAATGGCATCGACAATGAATGGCTGACCAGGGAGCAGGCGAAGGAATATTGCCCGCCGCTCGATATTTCAGCCAATGCCCGTTATCCGGTGGTGGGTGCCACCTTGCAGCGGCGCGGCGGCGTGGCCCGTCACGATGCGGTCGCCTGGGGCTATGCGCGTGGCGCGACTGAGCGCGGCGTCGATATTATCCAGAATTGCCCGGTTACGGCCATTCGTCGCGATGCTTCGGGTCGCGTGACCGGCGTTGATACGCCGCGCGGCTTCATCAAGGCGAAGAAGGTGGCGGTTTCGGCTGCTGGCAGCACATCTATTGTCATGGACACGGCAGGCGTTCGCATGCCGCTTGAAAGCTTCCCGCTACAGGCACTGGTGTCCGAGCCGGTCAAGCCGATCTTCCCTTGCGTGGTCATGTCCAACACGGTTCATGCCTATATCAGCCAGTCCGACAAGGGCGAACTGGTGATCGGTTCCGGCACTGATCAGTATGTGTCTTACAGCCAGCGCGGTGGTCTGCCGCTGATCGAGCATACGCTTGCGGCGATCTGCGAGGTCTTCCCGATCTTCACCCGTATGCGGATGCTGCGCAAATGGGGCGGTATCGTTGATGTCACGCCGGATCGTTCGCCGATCATCGGCAAGACGCCGGTGCCGGGCCTCTTCGTGAATTGCGGCTGGGGTACGGGCGGCTTCAAGGCGACGCCGGGATCGGCGCATGTCTTCGCTCACACCATCGCGCGCGACGAGCCACACTGGATCAACGCACCATTCACGCTGGAACGCTTCACCACCGGTCGTCTGATCGACGAAGCGGCCGCCGCCGCTGTCGCGCACTAAAAGCATTTCCAGGAAAAGTGGAAACCGGTTTTCCGTTCGGAAATGCGTTGAAAAAATAAGAGAAACACAAATGCTTCTTATCCGTTGCCCTTATTGCGAGATGGAACGCCCAGAACTGGAATTCGCCTATGCGGGCGAAGCGCATATCGCGCGTCCAGCCGACCCATCGACGCTTTCCGACGATGAATGGCGCGATTTCCTGTTCACGCGCTCCAATCCGCGCGGCACCCATTATGAGCGCTGGCGGCATATCAATGGCTGCGGACGCTTCTTCAATGCGGTGCGCGATACGGTGAGCGACAAGTTTGCAGTGACCTACAAGGCAGGCGAACCGCGTCCCGCTTTGGCAGAAACTCCGGCTGCGGAGACGAAATAATGACCGATATGCGCATTCATAACAAAGGCCGTGTCAACAAGGCCAAGTCCGTGCGGTTCACCCTCAACGGCAAGACCTATTCCGGCTTTGAAGGCGACACGCTGGCATCCGCCATGCTTGCCAATGGCGAACATCTGGCCGGTCGTTCATTCAAATATCACCGCCCACGCGGCATTCTTTCTGCCGGTTCCGAGGAGCCGAATGCGCTGATGGGTGTCTCGCGTGGACCGGGCCGGTTTGAGCCGAATACCCGCGCCACGGTGCTGGAACTCTATGACGGACTGAAGGCCGAAACCCAGAACCACTGGCCGTCGCTGAAGCACGATGTCGGCGCGATCAATGATGCGTTCTACATGTTCTTCTCGGCAGGCTTTTACTACAAGACCTTCATGTGGCCGAAAAGCTTCTGGAACAAGGTCTATGAGCCTTTCATCCGCGGCGCTGCCGGTCTTGGCAAATCGCCTTCCGAACCGGACCCGGACACCTATGCCAGCCGCTATGCATTCTGCGATGTGCTGATCGCGGGTGGTGGACCTGCCGGTCTGGCGGCTGCTTTAGAGGCCGCAAAAAGCGGTGCGAAGGTCATCCTCGTTGACGAGCAGGCCGAATTTGGCGGCTCGCTTCTGTCGGAACCGGAGCCGGTCATCAATGGCCGCGCAAGCTGGGACTGGCTCAATGAAACCATAGAAGCGCTCAAGGCCAATCCGAATGTCACGCTTTTGCCGCGCACGACGGCCATTGGCTATTACCATCAAAACATGGTTGGCCTTTGCGAACGCCTGACCGATCATCAGGCAAAGCCTGCCTCCAATGCGCCGCGTGAACGCATGTGGCGCGTGCGCGCAAAGCAGGTTGTGCTGGCTCAGGGAGCGATTGAAAAGCCGCTGGTCTTTGCTGGCAATGACCGTCCCGGCGTGATGCTGGCATCGAGCGCACGTACCTATCTCAATCGCTATGGCGTCAAGGTCGGCAATCAGGCTGTCGTCGTCACCTCGCATGACAGCGCATGGCTTGCGGCTTTTGATCTCGCTGTTGCAGGCGTCAAGGTCCCGGCCATCATCGATGTGCGTTCAAGCGTTGCCGACAGCCTCGTCAATCGCGCAAAAATGCTTGGCATTGAAACGCTGACCGGCTGGACTGTGACGGACACAGGCGGACGCCATCGCGTGTCGTCCGTGCGGGCTAATCCGGTTTCCAATGGCTCTGTCGGTGCTGCGCGCACGATTGCCTGCGATGTACTGCTGATGTCTGGCGGCTGGAATCCGAGCGTGCACCTGTTCTCGCACACAAAGGGCTCGCTCGTCTGGGATGAGTCGCGCCAAATCTATCTGCCGGGCGAACGCACCGAGGAAAGCCGCTGTGCCGGTGCAGGCAATGGCAATTTCGATCTGCAGGCTGCTCTTCGTGAAGGTGCAGAAGCGGGTACTGCTGCCGCCAAGGATGCCGGGCATAAGGTCAAGACGTCTGAATATGCTGTCGCCGGTGATTTTGTCTGCGACGGCGTAAGCTGTCGCGAACTGCCAACCGATCGCGATCCGGGCAAGGCCAAGGCTTTCATCGATTTCCAGAACGATGTGACCGCCAAGGATATTCGTCTGGCCGTGCGCGAGGGTTTCCATTCCATCGAGCACGTCAAGCGCTATACCACCAATGGCATGGCGACCGATCAGGGCAAGACCTCGAACATCAACGGTCTGGCTGTTGCAGCCGACGCGCTCAAGCGCCCGACGCCGCAGGTGGGTCTCACCACTTTCCGCCCGCCTTATACGCCGACAACCTTTGGTGCTTTCTGCGGTTACAATCGCGGCAAGCTGTTCGACGTGACGCGCAAGACGCCAATTGATAGCTGGGCCGAACAGCATGGTGCTGCTTTCGAGCCGGTCTCGCTTTGGCGTCGCGCATGGTACTTCCCGAAAGCGGGCGAAGACATGCATCAGGCCGTGGCGCGTGAATGCAAGGCGACCCGCCAGTCGCTCGGCATGTTTGATGCTTCCACCCTTGGTAAGATCGAAGTGGTCGGCCCGGATGCAGCGGAATTCATGAATCGCATGTACACCAACCCATGGACGAAGCTTGGTGTTGGGCGCTGCCGCTATGGCCTGTTGCTTGGCGAAGATGGCTTCATCCGCGATGACGGTGTTGTCGGCCGTCTGACGCAGGATCGCTTCCATGTGACGACCACGACCGGCGGTGCCGCGCGTGTTCTCAACATGATGGAGGACTATCTCCAGACCGAATGGCCGGAGCTGAAAGTCTCGTTGACCTCGACCACCGAACAATGGGCTGTGGTCGCAATCAATGGCCCGAATGCGCGCAAGCTCATCGAGCCAATGGTTGAAGGTCTGGATATTTCGGACGAAGCCTTCCCGCATATGTCGGTGGCGGAATGCACATTCCTTGGCGTGCCAGCGCGTCTGTTCCGCATGAGCTTCACCGGCGAGCTGGGCTATGAAATCAACGTGCCCGCCCGTTATGGCCTGTCGCTCTGGAAAGCGCTCTATGAGGCCGGCCAGCAATATGACATCACGCCTTACGGCACCGAAACCATGCACGTTCTGCGCGCTGAAAAGGGCTATATCATTGTCGGTCAGGATACGGACGGCACAATTACGCCGGATGATGCAAGCCTTGGCTGGGCCGTTGGCAAGCAGAAGCCGGATTTCGTCGGCAAGCGTTCGCTGGCGCGCCCGGATATGCTGAAATCAGATCGCAAGCATCTTGTTGGTCTGTTGACCAACGATCCAAAGCTGGTGCTGGAAGAAGGTGCGCAGATTGTCGCCGATCCAAAACAGGCGCTGCCGATGACCATGCTTGGTCATGTCACTTCGTCCTATTGGAGCGAGGCGCTTGGCCGGTCTATCGCCATGGCCGTGGTATCAGGCGGCAAGGATCGTATGGGCGAAACGCTTTATATGCCGATGCCGGATGGTACAGTACATGAAGCGGTTGTTTCGGGCATGGTCTTCTATGATCCCGAAGGCAAGAAGTTGAACGGATAAGGATTGAACCATGCTTGTTGAGACAAAACCTTATTCGAACCGCAAGGTCGTCATTCCCGGCCGTCTGGAAATCCACGCAGCCGATGACGCCGCCCGCTTCATCCTGCGCATTGCTCCGGCAAAACTGCCCCTGGCTGAAAAGGCGCTGGGTGCAAAAATCCCGGCCAGGATCGGCGGTCTTACGCGCAGTGGCGATATTGCGGTTGCCTGCATCGGACCCGATGAATGGTATATTTGGGCCGATGAAAGCAAGGGCGCAGCTATCGTGCAGGCCTTTGCCAAGCTTTACGAAACCGAGCCGCACAGCCTGACGGAAGTGAGCCATCGCGAGACGGGCATCGACATTGCAGGCCCCAAGGCTGAATGGCTGCTCAATGCCGCATCGCCGCTCAATCTGGCTGAAATGCAGGCTCCGGGTGCTGCCCGCACGATCTTCGATCATGCCCAGATCATTCTGTTGAAGTGGGATGCCGATCACTACCGGATCGAAGTGTGGAACTCATTCGCTGATCACGTCTGGACCTTGCTGGAACTGGCCAGCAACGAGGTCTAACACGCAATCGAATTCATCAAATCGGGACTGAAAATGCCGCCCAACCGGGCGGCGTTTTTGCATTCTAAGCCGAATTTCAGTCTTGCCTTCCATAAATCCATATGTGAAGACTATATTCACATAAGAAATTCATGAGGAGGGAATTTCCCGATGTCGGAAAGCGAACTGCCGCTGAGCGGGCTTGTTGTTGTCGATATGAGCCAGTTTCTGTCGGGGCCTTATTGCTCGTTGCGTCTGATGGATCTGGGCGCACGCGTGATAAAGATTGAACGGCCCGATGGCGGCGATCTCTCGCGCAGGCTTTATCTGAGCGACACGGAAATCGGGGGCGATTCCACGATTTTTCATGCCATCAATCGCGGCAAGGACAGCCTTGCGATTGACCTCAAAAATCCTGACGATCTGGCAGCTTTGAAAAAGCTTCTCACGCAGGCCGATGTGCTGATCCAGAATTTCCGTCCCGGTGTTATCAAGCGTCTTGGTCTTGATTATGAGGCAGCCAAAGAAATCAATCCGCGTCTCGTTTATGCATCGATCAGCGGCTATGGTGAAGAAGGTCCATGGGTCGGGCGTCCCGGACAGGATCTGCTGGCGCAGGCGCGCTCGGGCCTCATGTGGCTCAATGGTGATGAAGGGCAGGGACCAGTGCCCTTCGGTCTGGCGGTTGCCGATATGCTGGCAGGGGCTGCGGCCGCACAGGGAATTCTCGCAGCGCTGGTTCGCCGCGGCATCACCAACAAAGGCTCTCATGTCGAAACCAGCCTTCTCGAAGCGCTGGTTGATTTCCAGTTTGAAGTGCTGACCACCCACCTGAACGATGGTCGTCGTCTGCCGAAACGGTCTGATTTCCGCAGTGCCCATGCCTATCTCGCAGCGCCCTATGGCGTCTATCCGGCTGCGGACGGCTATCTTGCCATTGCCATGATGCCGATTGCGAAACTGGCGCCACTGTTGGAAGCGGATACGCTCATCCCGTTTGCCGATGATCCCAAAAGCGCTTTTGCCAAACGTGATGACATCAAGCGCCTGATCGCTGATCGCATTGCCGAGAAAACCGTCGATGAATGGCTCGCCATTCTGGAACCGGCTGATATTTGGTGCGCCCGCGTTCTCAACTGGGAAGAACTGCTATCAAGTGAAGGCTTTTCGGTCCTCGACATACTCCAGACGGTGACGCGTGAAGATGATGTTTCGATCACCACGACACGTTCGCCGCTGCGCATCAACGGACAGCGCCCGAAGGTTGCGCGCGCCGCACCGCGCATTGGCGAGAATAGCCAGCAGATTCGCGAGGAGTTCGGGCTATGAGCACGATCAAGCTTAAAGGCATGACCTGGAGCCACCCGCGCGGCTACGATCCGATGGTTGCAGGGGCCGAACAATGGCTCGCGGACAAGGGCGTTGAAATCGAGTGGGAAAAGCGGTCGCTGCAGGATTTCGAAACCTTTCCGGTCGAGGAACTGGCGCGCAATTTCGATCTGATCGTGATCGACCATCCGCATGTGGGCCAGATCACCAAGGAAGGCTGTCTGCTGCCGCTTGACGTGCCGGGTCGAGAAACCGAGTTGAAGGCGCTTGCCGATGGTTCTGTAGGCCGATCTTTCCCGAGCTATAACTGGCAGGGGCGGCAATGGGCGTTTCCGCTGGATGCGGCAACACAGGTTCAGGCATGGCGTCCTGACCTGATGGACAAGCCAGCCACCTCATGGGGCGAGGTGCTGCGTCTTGCCCGCGCCGGGAAAGTTCTGCTGCCACTGCGCTCGCCGCATTCGCTGATGTGCTTTTATACACTCGTTGCCAATGCCGGAACGCCTTGCGCGCTCGAAGGCGAGCTGATCTCTGTTGAGGACGGCTCACAAGCTTTCGAGCAGTTGCGTGAGATTGCTTCGCTCGTAAAGCCGGAATGTTTCGGCATGGATCCGATTGCGGTGTTTGAGGAAATGGCAGAGCCAGAATCCGAAATCGCGTGCTCGCCGCTGATCTACGGCTATGTGAATTATGCCATGCCGGGCTTCCGTGATCGGCTGATCCGCTTTGCCGATATTCCAGCGGGCGCGGCGGGGGTTGCTGGGTCAGCGCTGGGCGGCACGGGCATTGCGGTTTCAGCCTTCAGCAAGCATCCGCAAGCAGCTATCGATTTTGCCTATTGGGTGGCGAGCGGTGACGTGCAGAAGGGACTTTATGCGGCTTCCAACGGTCAGCCGGGACATGCGACAGCCTGGGAAGATGACACTGTGAATGCGGCGACGTCCGACTTCTATCGCGACACGCGCGCGACGCTGGAAGGCGCATGGGTGCGTCCGCGTCACGATGGCTATATGCCGTTTCAGGAAGCGGCATCGGAGCGCATCAACAAGGGCTTGCTCGACGATGAGAAGGCGGAAGATGTTATCGCCGATCTCAACCGGCTTTTCCGCGAAAGCGTTTGATTTATACGGAAAGGCTGGCGGCTTGCCGCCAGCCTGATCAGTTTTAAAGCTTCCAGAGACGCGTTGCATTCTCGGAGAGAAGCAGCGCTTTTTCGTCTTCGCTGCATCCTTCAAGAAGCGCATGGGTTGTTGCTACCCAAGTTGAAAGACCTGCATCGACATTGCTTGCAAGTGTACAGACGGGCCAGTCGCTTCCCCACACGATCCGCTCCCAGCCGAAGGCCTGAATCACATGCTCGACATAGGGGCGCACGGTGTCGACGGTCCAGCTTTCCGCATCGGCATAGGCAACTACACCGGAAATCTTTGCCGTCACATTGTCGCGCTGCGCAATCTCGGTAATGCCCTTCTGCCAGACTTCCAGCGCACCTGACTTGATGTCCGGCACGCCGCAGTGATCGAGCACGAATTGCACGTCTGGCGCTAGATCGGCCAGTGCCGTCACCTTGTCGATCTGGTGCGGCAGTGTACAGAGATCGAAGGTCAGTCCGGTGCCTTCCAGCCGCTTGATATTCTCGCGGAAAAGAGCACCCTCAGAAACGTCATCAGGCACGACATGCAGCACGCGGCGAAACCCTTTGACGAAAGGATTGCTGCGCTGTCGCTCCAGATATTCCGCGAATCCCGGCTCTTCCGGGCGGCAGGAGGCGATTGCACCTCTTATGAAACCACCATTCGCGGTTGAAATCTCCTGAATGTGGTCCGTTTCAGCCTGAATGGCATCGGCTGCCACATCCACTTCCATATGCAACGCTGCGCTGATGCCGCAACGTTCGGCCTGCTTCTGATAGGTCTCGAACAGAAAGTCGCGGTCAAGCGCCGGAACACCGCCCAGCCACGGATAATTAAGCGCGCTTTTGTCTATCAGATGCAGATGGGTATCGATAATCATGGAAACTCTCCTCCGATGACATACTTTCAAAAAAGAAGAGAGTTTTCAAATAAGAATTATCGGCATCGCTTAGTCGGCTGCCCCGATGTCGGAGCCGACCAGCTTCGACAGGTCTTTGACGGTCTTTTGAAGCAGGCTGATGGTCTGCGTAATGTCGGGTGCTGAAGCCGAATTGACGAGTGTCACATAGGGACAGGTCAGTGAGGCAATGCAAGTACCATCCGGGCCGAGAATCGGGGCCGAGAGATTGTAGACGCCTGCCACCTGAGCGCTGGGCATCATTTCATAGCCACGTTCGCGAATCTGGTCGAGGCGCTCGTAGAAACTCTCATCGAGCTTCACGCTTTCGCCGTCTTTCGCATATTCGGCAATCATCATCTTGCGTTCTTCCGGGGATCGGAAGGCGAGAAGCACATGGCCGGAACCGGTGTCGAACAGGCTGATATGCGAACCGACGCGGATTGAAATGCCCCAGTAATCCGGAGCTTCCTGCTGGGCAATGACAACGACGGAACCACGATCAAACACGGCAAGCTGGTTGGCCTGCTTTGAGCGGTCGGCAAGTTCACGCATGAAAGGCGTGGCAAAGGAAGCAAGTCTGCGCACCGGTGCATGAAGGTGTGCAAGACCGAACAGCTTGAGCGTCAGTGAATAGCGGTCGCCCTCAAGCTTGGTCACGTAACCGCGCTTCACCAGACGGTCGAGCATCCGGTAAAACTCGTTGGGGCTGCGGTCGAGGTGCTTGGCAATTTCTGCCTGTGTCAGCCCACCATCCACGCTCGCAAGCAGTTCCAAAATATCCAGTCCCTTGTCCAGCGCAGGCGCGCGATAGCGATCGTCTGTTTCCAAGTTGGCTCCCCTCATGAATATCATTCTTCATATACGAACAACCCTGAATGCGAAAGTCGCAAATGTGCGGAAACTCGCCTTGACCGGTTTTGAATAATATGTTTGCATATAAATACCAAATTCACAATTGGGGGCGGACCGGGGAAAAGTCCGCCGTGAGGAGGAGAAGCATGATGAGTTTCAAAGCGTCCTGCCTGGCAGGAACGGCTCTATTGGCTTTGGCAACGGGGTCCGCTGGCGCGGCCGATTTGCCGGGTAAATTCGAAGGCGTAACCGTAAACGCCAAGCTGATCGGCGGTCAGCAATATGAAGCGCTTTATTCGCGCATTGCTGAATGGGAAAAGGCGACCGGTGCCAAGGTCAACATCCTGTCCAAGAAGAACCATTTCGAACTGGACAAGGAAATCAAGTCGGACATCGCGTCGGGCTCGATCAACTGGTGTGTTGGCTCCAACCATTCGTCTTTTGCACCGCAATATCCTGATCTCTATGCCGACCTGAACGGTTTGCTTCCAAAAGAAGAAATCGAAGGCTTCGTGCCATCGGTGATCAAGGCTTCGACGCTCAACGACAAGCTGGTCATGCTGCCGCGCGCGCAGTTCGACGTCTCGGCGCTCTACTACCAGAAGAGCCTTTATGAAGACGATGCCAAGAAGACTGCGTTCAAGGAAAAATACGGCTACGATCTGGCACCGCCAAAGACCTGGAAAGAAGTTTCCGATCAGGCTGTGTTCTTTGCCGATCCGCCGAATTTCTACGGTACGCAGTTTGCCGGCAAGGAAGAAGCCATCAATGGCCGCTTCTATGAAATGCTGGTCGCTGAAGGCGGCGAATATCTCAAGGACGGCAAGCCTGCTTTCAATTCTGAAGCCGGTGTCCGTGCGCTCGACTGGTTCGTCAATCTCTACAAGGCGAAGGCCGTTCCTGCAGGCACCACCAACTATCTGTGGGACGAACTCGGCGCTGGCTTTGCATCCGGCACCATCGCAATCAACCTGGATTGGCCGGGCTGGGCAACCTATTTCAACGATCCAAAGTCGTCGAAGGTCGCAGGCAATGTCGGTATCGTTCCGCCTCCGACAGGTTCTTCCGGCAAGCGCACCGGCTGGTCGGGCCATCACGGCTTCTCGGTCACCGAATCCTGCGCCACCAAGGAAGCTGCTGCTTCGCTCGTCTGGTTCCTGACCAACGAGGATTCGCAGAAGCAGGAATCGGCCGCCGGCACGCTGCCAACCCGCACCGCTGTCTGGGATTACGTCATCGAACAGGCTGCTTCCGATCCATACAAGAAGGAAGTGCTCTCGGTGTTCCAGGAAACGGCAAAGACCGCTTTCCCGGTTCCGCAGACCCCGTCATGGATCGAAATTTCCAACGCTGTCTATCCTGAACTTCAGGCAGCGATTCTTGGCGACAAGACCTCACAGCAGGCGCTTGATGATGCAGCCAAGAAGGCAACGCAGATCCTTGAGGATGCTGGCGAACTCTAAGCACGCCGTTTGATTTAAACTATGACTTCATGGCCCGCTCTGAACGGGGCGGGCCATTTTGCGCTTATCAACGCACCGCTTCGGAAGAACAATGTTTAAACGAATTTCCCCGCCGGTTCTGCTTTTGCTTCCGGCCATTATCATCCTTGCAGCGGTGGTTCTGTTTCCCCTCGCGCTTTCGCTTTATTCAAGCTTCACGCCATTCCGGCTGACGCGCCCCGACAGCCTGTTCAACTTCATCGGCCTGCGCAATTATCAGCGCATCATGAGCGATTGGGTGTTCTGGGCTGCATTCATCCGCACGGTGATCTTCCTCACCATCGCGCTCAATCTGGAAATGCTGCTCGGCCTTGGACTGGCGCTGCTCATCAACAAGGCGACCCATGGCCAGCGTGTTTTGCGCACGCTGATGATGTTCCCGATGATGTTTTCGCCGGTTCTGGTCGGCTTCCAGTTCAAGTTCATGTTCAACGATAATATCGGTCTTGTGAACAATGCGCTGCAATCGCTTGGTATCACCGACACCGCTATTCCGTGGCTGATCGACGGCAATCTGGCGCTGTTTGCGATTTTGCTCGCAGAAGTATGGATGTCGACCTCGGTATTCGCAATCCTCATTCTGGGCGGTCTTCTGTCCATGCCGCAGGACCCGGTGGAAGCGGCGCGCGTTGATGGCTGCACGCCATGGCAGACGTTCCGCTATGTCATCTGGCCTTACCTGATGCCATTTGCCTTCATTGCAATGACCATTCGTTCGCTCGATGTGGCGCGCGCTTATGACATCGTGAAGATCATGACCGATGGTGGCCCGGCACGGCGAACCGAGCTGATCTGGACGCTGGTTGGGCGCACCGCCTATTCGGATGCGCAGATGGGGCTGGCCAATGCCATGGCCTATGTCGCGATCCTGCTCTCGATCCTCTTCACCGTAATGTTCTTCCGCAAGCTTGCAGCCGCACGCGCGCAAATTGGAGCGGAGTGGTAATCATGGCATCAACAACACTCTCTAATGATCAGCATCGCCTGCTGCGTCGCGTCAAGAAAGTCGCTTACCTGATCGGCCTGTTTCTGGCGATGGCGATCATTTGCCTGCCCGGCCTGTGGATCGTGCTGTCCTCGCTACGTCCGCCGGTGGAAATCATGGCAAAGCCGCCGGTCTGGATTCCGCAGGAAATCACCTTCGAGGCTTATCGCGCCATGTTCTCGGGCGCAGGCGGCGGCGGTATTCCGGTCTGGGATTATTTCCGCAACTCGCTGATTATCTCGGTCACATCCACGATCATCGCGCTGATTGTTGGCGTTTCGGGCGGCTATGCCTTTGCGCGCTTCCGCTTCTGGGGCAAATCGACGACATTTCTCGGCCTCATGCTGACGCGTTCGGTGCCGGGTATTGCGCTTTCGCTGCCGCTCTTCATGGTCTTTTCCCGTATCGGTATCATCGACACGCATTTCGGCCTCATCCTGACCTATGTGGCGCTCAATGTGCCATTCACGATCTGGCTGATCGACGGCTTCTTCCGTCAGGTGCCAAAGGATCTGGCGGAAGCAGCCCAGATTGACGGTTGCACGCGCTGGCAGGCCTTCTGGCAGGTGGAATTTCCGCTGGCCGGCCCCGGCATTGCGACCGCAGGCATCTTCGCCTTTCTCGCCTCGTGGAACGAATACGCGCTGGCTTCCCAGCTCACCCGTTCCGTCAATTCCAAGACCCTTCCTGTCGGTCTTCTCGATTACACCGCTGAATTCACCATCGACTGGCGCGGCATGTGTGCGCTAGCGGTCGTGATGATTATTCCGGCGCTGACCCTCACATTCATCGTCCAGAAGCATCTTGTTGCTGGTCTGACGTTCGGCGCGGTTAAAGGTTGATATTACAATGGC
This sequence comes from Ochrobactrum sp. A-1, assembly GCF_022488005.1. Lineage (NCBI taxonomy): Bacteria > Pseudomonadati > Pseudomonadota > Alphaproteobacteria > Hyphomicrobiales > Brucellaceae > Ochrobactrum > Ochrobactrum sp. A-1. The sequence continues at coordinate 1,379,633 of NZ_JAKVQC010000003.1, read as the reverse complement.
TCAGCTTTCCATTAAAAATCTCGTCAAGCGCTACGGCAATGTCGAAGTGGTGCACGGCATCAATCTCGAAATCGCCGACAAGGAATTTGTAGCGCTGGTCGGTCCGTCAGGCTGTGGCAAGTCCACGACGCTGCGCATGATCGCAGGTCTTGAAAGCATTTCCGACGGCGCGCTCGAAATCGGCGGCAGGCAAGTCAACGATCTGCCGCCGCGTGATCGCAACATTTCCATGGTGTTCCAGTCCTATGCGCTCTATCCGCATATGTCTGTGCGCGAGAACATGGGCTTCTCGCTCAAGATCGCCAAGCAGCCACAGGCGGAAATCGACCGCCGTGTTAATGAAGCCTCCGCCATTCTCGGCCTTGAAGCTTTGATGGAACGTCGTCCGGCGCAGCTTTCGGGCGGCCAGCGCCAGCGCGTTGCCATGGGGCGCGCCATCGTGCGCAACCCGGAAGTGTTTTTGTTCGACGAGCCGCTGTCGAACCTCGATGCGAAGCTGCGCACGCAGATGCGCACCGAGATCAAGAAGCTTCATTCCAAGGTGCAGTCCACCGTCGTTTACGTGACGCACGATCAGGTTGAGGCCATGACACTGGCAGACCGCATCGTCATCATGCGCGACGGTCATATCGAACAGGTCGGAACCCCGGATGAAGTGTTCAAGCGTCCGGCAACGCAGTTTGTTGCGGGCTTTATCGGCTCGCCGCCGATGAATATGGCTGAAGCAACGGTGCGAGCGTCCGAACTGGTCTTTGCCAATGGTGACCGTCTGCCAGTGCCAGCACAATTCAAGGCCAGGGTCACAGATGGCGCCAAGGTCACATTCGGCCTGCGTCCGGACGATATCTTCCCGAAAGGTCACGGCATTTCCACCGGCGACGCCGTGCACGAAAAAGACATGCGCGTCTCGATCACCGAGCCGCTCGGCAATGAAACACTGGTCTTCGCCGAGTTCGCCGGCAAGGAATGGGTGGCGCGTATGCTCAACCCGCGCCCTCTCAATTCCGGTGAAGCAATCTCCATGCATTTTGATCTGTCGCAGGCGCATCTGTTTGATGCGGCGAGCGGCAAGAGTTTGGCGGTATAATCATGGCACGCATTGAAAAAGTCGAACTGCGCATGGTCGACCTTCCGCCGAAGGTCAAGCGCACGGATGCGATCCAGAGCTTTGTGAGCCAGGAAACGCCAATCGTCACCATCACTGACAGCGATGGTGCGGTGGGTACAGGCTACAGCTACACTATCGGCACGGGCGGCTCGTCCGTCATGCGGCTGTTGAACGATCATCTGGTGCCGCTGATTATCAATGAGGATGCAGATTGCATCGAAGCGATCTGGCGTAAGCTCGAATTTGCGACCCATGCCACAACTATCGGCGCGATTACGGCTCTGGCGCTTGCGGCCATCGACACGGCATTGTGGGATTTGCGTGCGAAGAAGCAGAACCTGCCGCTGTGGAAACTTGCAGGTGGTGCCAAGGATCGTTGTCCGCTTTACACGACCGAAGGCGGCTGGCTGCATATCGAGAAAGAAGCGCTGGTCGAGGATGCGCTTGCCGCCAAAGCCAAGGGCTTCTCTGGCTCCAAGGTGAAGATCGGTAAGCCACATGGTTCGGAAGACTATGCGCGTCTGGCAGCAGTCCGCGCAGCCGTTGGTGACGGCTTTGAGATCATGACCGACTGCAATCAGGGCTTTACGGTGGATGAAGCAATCCGCCGTGCCGAGCGCCTGAAAGAGCTTGATCTGGCGTGGATCGAAGAGCCGCTTCCGGCAGACGATCTTGACGGTCATATCCGCCTGACCCGTTCGACCGCGACACCAATTGCAGTGGGTGAATCGATCTATTCGATCCGCCATTTCCGCGAATATATGCAGAAGGGGGCTTGCTCCATCGTGCAGGTGGATGTGGCGCGTATCGGCGGCATCACCCCATGGCTGAAAGTGGCGCACGCCGCAGAAGCTTTTGATATTCCGGTCTGCCCGCACTTCCTGATGGAACTGCATGTCAGTCTCACCTGTGCCGTCCAGAACGGGCGCTATGTCGAATATATTCCGCAGCTCGATGATCTGACCACCAAGGGCATGGAAATTCGCGATGGCCACGCCATTGCACCATCCGAACCGGGCATTGGTATTTCGTGGGATTGGGATGCCGTGCACGCGCGTTCGGTTTCCGAATTCACCCGCGAGATCGTGAGGTCATAATGGCGCAAAGAATGGGCATGGTGATCGGGCTTCAGCCTGAGAAAATCGCAGAATATAAGAAGCTGCACGCGAGCGTGTGGCCGGAAATTCTGGCACTCATTTCCGAGTGCAACATCACCAATTACACGATCTTTCTCAAAGAGCCTGAAAACCTGCTGTTCGGCACATGGGAATATATCGGCACCGACTTTGAAGCCGATATGAAGAAGATGGCCGATAACCCGAAAAATCAGGAATGGTGGTCCGTCTGCATGCCATGTCAGAAGCCGCTTGAAACCCGTAAACAGGGTGAGTGGTGGGCAATGATGGAGGAGGTTTTCCATCATGACTGAAGCTTTTGATCCGAAAACCCTGCGCCAGTGGTGGGCCAAGCCGTCCGAGCCAAAACCCATTGTGATCTTCGGCGCGGGCAGCATTGTCGGCGACGCGCATCTGCCCGCCTATAAGAAGGGCGGTTTTCCGGTTGCAGGTATTTTCGATCCCAATCTGGACAAGGCTAAAGAGCTAGCCGACCAGTGGGGCATCAAGGCTTTTGCCAGCGCTGAGGAAGCTCTTGCTCTCGAAGGTGCGATCTTCGATCTGGCAACGCCACCGTCGGCCCATGCAGCGATCCTGTCGCAATTGCCGGAAGGCTCAGCCGTCCTGATCCAGAAGCCGATGGGCAGCGATCTAGCCGCGGCAACGGAAATCCTGAAAGTCTGCCGGGCGCGTAATCTCAAAGCTGCGGTGAATTTCCAGTTGCGTTTTGCGCCGATGATGCTCGCGCTTTACGACGCCGTCGATAAGGGCCTGCTTGGCGAGGTAGTGGATTTTGACGCCTGGCTGGCGCTTGCGACCCCATGGGGTCTGTGGCCGTTCCTCAAAGGTCTGCCGCGTATCGAGATCGCCATGCACTCGATCCATTATCTGGATTTTGTGCGCGGCCTGCTCGGCAATCCGCAAGGCGTTCATGCCAAGACCATCGGCCATCCAAACCACGAAGTCGCTCAGACCCGCACCGCAGCGATTCTCGATTATGGCAACCGTGTGCGTTGTGCGCTGTCGATCAATCACGATCATGATTTCGGCCGCAAGTTTCAGGCTTGCGAGTTTCGCATCTGCGGGACCGAGGGCGCTGCCTATGTGAAACTGGGCGTCAATCTCGATTATCCGCGCGGCGAGCCGGACGAGCTCTGGATCAAGCCAAAAGGCGGGGACGATTGGGTGCAGGTCGCGCTTGAAGGCGCTTGGTTCCCGGATGCTTTCTTAAACCGCATGGCGCAGTTGCAGCGTTTCGCAACGGGCGAAGATGCAGAACTGATCGGCTCGGTCGAAGATGCATGGCACACTATGGCGCTGGTCGAAGCGGCCTATCAGTCGAGCGCCGCGCCTGCTACGCCGCTTGCCGCAAAACCGGAGGTCTGATCATGGCCGAACAGAAAATCTACTACGAAGATTATGAAAAGAACCATGTGCGCTTCACCACGGGCCGCACGATCACCGAAACGGATTTCGTGGTCCATGCCGGACATACGGGCGATTTCTTCCCGCATCATATGGATGCGGAATTCGCCAAGACCTTGCCGGGCGGTCAGCGCATTGCCCATGGCACGATGATCTTTGCAATCGGTGTCGGATTGACCGCAACGCTGATCAATCCGGTTGCATTTTCCTACGGTTATGATCGTCTGCGCTTTATTCGTCCGGTTCATATCGGCGATACGATCCGCACGCGCGTGACGATCAGCGCTAAGGAAGACGACCCGAAACGGGCAAATATGGGCCGCGTTACCGAGCGGTGCGAAGTGCTTAATCAGCGGGATGAAGTGGTGCTGGCTTGCGACCACATCCTGCTTGTCGAACGGAAGGCTTGAAAATGACGATACGATTTGATGGAAAAACCGCACTGGTGACGGCAGCAGCTCAAGGGATTGGCCGCGCCAGCGCACTGGCTTTCGCGGAAGCGGGTGCCAAGGTCTATGCGACCGACATCAACGAGGCAGCTCTCAAGGAAATCGAAGGTGTCAACGGTATCGTCACTCGCAAGCTCAATGTGCTTGACGAAGCAGAAGTGAAGGCGCTGGTCGCCGAAATTGGTCAGGTGGACATCCTGTTCAATTGCGCAGGCGTCGTCCATGGCGGCTCAATTTTGGAAATGAAGGACGAAGACCTCGACTTCGCCGTCAATCTCAATATCCGCTCGATGATCCGCACCATTCGCGCCGTGCTGCCGGGCATGCTGGAGCGCAAGGACGGCGCCATCGTCAACATGGCGTCGGTTGCTTCGAGCGTGAAGGGCGTGCCGAACCGCTTTGCCTATGGTGTCACCAAGGCCGCTGTCATTGGTCTGACCAAGGCTGTTGCTGCCGACTATGTTGCTAAGGGCATCCGCTGCAACGCCATTTGCCCCGGTACGGTTGAAAGCCCATCGCTGCAGGACCGCCTGCGTGCGCAGGGCGATTATGAAGAGCAGCGCGCAGCCTTCATCGCCCGTCAGCCAATTGGCCGTATCGGCCAGCCGGAAGAGATCGCCGATCTCGCGGTCTATCTCGCGGGTGCAACCTACACGACCGGACAAGCTTACAACATTGATGGAGGCTGGACGATTTAGGGCAGTCGATATTCAGGCTCTGGCGGCCTGCAAATGGCATTTTTCTTCACTTGCCTAGGCTCATGTACCTTTAAGTACACTCCGCTCCGGTTCTCGAAAAACACCATTTTCGGCACGTCATAGCCAGAATCTCAACCACCCTCAGCCCCATCTTTTCATCCCCTTAAAGGAGTAAACTCATGAAATTTCTTCGTTACGGTGAAGCCGGTCAGGAAAAGCCGGGCCTTCTCGATGCCGATGGTTCGATCCGCGATCTGTCCGCCCATGTAGGCGATCTTTCGGGTGCCGCTTTGAGCCCTGAAGCGCTTGCCAAGCTCGGTTCGCTCGATGTGAATTCTCTGCCAAAGGTTGAAGGCAATCCGCGCCTTGGCCCTTGTGTGGCAGGCACCGGCAAGTTCATCTGCATCGGCCTCAACTATTCCGACCATGCCGCCGAAACCGGCGCTGCGGTGCCACCGGAGCCGATCATTTTCATGAAAGCCACCTCGGCCATCGTCGGCCCGAATGACGATCTGGTCATTCCGCGCGGCTCCGAAAAGACCGACTGGGAAGTCGAACTCGGCATCGTCATCGGCAAGACCGCGAAATATGTCTCGGAAGAAGATGCACTCGACTACGTGGCTGGCTATTGCACCATCCACGATGTGTCCGAACGCGCCTTCCAGATCGAGCGTCAGGGCCAGTGGACCAAGGGCAAGTCCTGCGACACATTCGGCCCGACCGGACCATGGCTCGTCACCAAGGACGAAATTGCAGACCCGGAAAATCTCGGCATGTGGCTGAAGGTCAATGGCGAAACCATGCAGAATGGCTCGTCGAAGACGATGATCTACGGCATTCGCCACCTCGTTTCCTATCTCTCGCAGTTCATGTCGCTTCAGCCGGGCGATATCATCTCCACCGGCACGCCTCCCGGCGTCGGCATGGGCATGAAGCCGCCTCGCTACCTCAAGGCTGGCGACGTTGTCGAACTGGGCATTGAGGGCCTTGGTTCGCAGAAGCAGAACGTACGCGCTGACATCTAGGCTTTTTAAGCATGGTCCCGAAGCGCTTTCCGCTTTTTGGGATCATGCCCTGATCACGGATAAATCATGACGAAAATCACCGACCTGCGTGTCTTCGATCTGCGCTTCCCGACTTCGCAAAGTCTGGACGGCTCGGATGCTATGAACCCGGACCCGGATTATTCGGCGGCTTACGTCATCCTTGATACGGATGACGAGGCGCTGAAGGGACACGGTCTCACCTTTACCATCGGACGCGGCAACGACATTTGCTGTCAGGCGATTCTCGCCATGCGTCATCTGGTCGTGGGTTCCTCGATGGATGATTTCCTCGCGGCCCCCGGAAAGTTCTGGCGCTACCTGACCGGCGACAGCCAGCTGCGCTGGATCGGCCCGGACAAGGGCGCGATGCATCTTGCTACCGGCGCTGTCGTCAACGCCTTCTGGGACCTGGCTGCAAAGCAGGCTGGCAAGCCGGTATGGCGGCTCGTGGCCGATATGTCGCCGGAAGAAATCGCGGATATCGTCGATTATCGCTATCTCACCGATGCGTTGACGCGTGACGAAGCCCTCGCGATCCTGCGCAAGGCAGAAGCCGGCAAGGCCGAGCGGATCGCCAAGCTCGAAAGTGAAGGCTATGCCTGCTACACGACTTCGGCTGGCTGGCTTGGCTATGATGACGACAAGCTGCGCCGTCTTTGCCAGGAAGCCATCGATGAAGGTTTCGACCACGTCAAGATGAAGGTCGGCCGCGATCTCGAAGACGATATTCGCCGTCTGACCATCGCGCGCGAAGTGATCGGCCCTGATCGCTACCTGATGATCGATGCCAATCAGGTCTGGGAAGTCGATCAGGCAATCGAGTGGGTCAACAAACTTGCCTTCTCCAAGCCGTTCTTCATCGAAGAACCAACCAGCCCGGACGATGTTGCAGGCCACCGCAAGATTCGCGAAGCCATTGGCGACGTAAAGGTCGCGACTGGCGAAATGTGCCAGAACCGCATCATGTTCAAGCAGTTCATCGCGGAAGGCGCTATCGACATCGTTCAGATCGATTCCTGCCGCATGGGTGGCCTGAATGAAGTTTTGGCCGTGCTGCTGATTGCCGCCAAGTTTGGCAAGCCGGTCTGGCCGCATGCGGGCGGCGTTGGTCTGTGCGAATATGTGCAGCATTTGTCGATGATCGACTATGTGGCCGTCTCCGGCACCAAGGAAGGCCGCGTGATCGAATATGTCGATCATCTGCATGAACACTTCATCGATCCATGCGTGATCAAGGATGCGGCCTATATGCCGCCATCGCTGCCGGGCTTCTCGATTGAAATGAAGCCGCAGTCGATTGCGGACTTTACGTTCAAGGGCTGAGAGCCTGTTTCCGGATGTCACCAAAGGCCGCGCTCAAAAAGCGCGGCCTTTTTGCGTTTAGAGCGCATCCCGAAAAGTGTGAAACGGTTTTCGGATATGATGCGCGTTAAAACAAACAGTTGAGACGCGCCGATCTGATTCAATCAGATCAAAACGCGTTCTAAAGAAAGCGGATCATAAGCGCGCCGGAAAGCAACAGAATTGCACCGGCAACGCGTCCCGCAGTGATTTCACGCACCGCAACGCCCATGAAGCCGATGCGGTCAGCAGCCAGCCCGGCCATCAATTGTCCAGCAACAGCAAGCCCCATCACGGCAGCAGCCCCGATGCGCGGCGTCAGCAACACCGATGCAGTCACATAGATACAGCCAAGCGCGCCGCCCACGACAAAGAGCCATGCTGGAGGAACATTGAACGCGGGCAGGGTGCCTGTCGCACGCGCAGTAATTCCCGCGATAATGGCAAGGATAACGGCACCGGAAAGAAATGAAATCGCAGCCGCCGTTACCGGCGATCCCAATCCGCGAGCCAATGCCGCATTGATGGGAGCCTGAATAGCAATACAGGCACCGGAAAGGATGCCGAACAACGTCCAGAGCATGGAGATTTCCTCGCGGGGTGAAGTGCTTGAATAAGAATTTGTCGAATGACCAGTCCTTGCAGAGGAAAAGCGTCAGGTCAATATTCGAGCACGTTCATGTTGTCAGCGCATATTGGAAACAGTTTTGCATAGATAAGACCTAACAAAACGCAGCAGAGCTGTTCAGTGGCTTCGCTTTCACTGGAGAATCTCCAGAATAACGAGCGCACAAGTCTGATAAACAAACATCATCATTGGAGGCTGTAGAAAACTGAATGGTGCCCGGAGGCGGATTCGAACCACCGACACGCGGATTTTCAATCCGCTGCTCTACCAACTGAGCTATCCGGGCATCCGTAACAAGCGTTTGCTTGTTCGAGGCGGTGTTGGTTCCCGCCGGAAGTGGGTGGGTTATAGCATTAAATTTCGCGCTGTCCAGCACCGTATCGCAATTTTTATCAGCTTTTCTCACATCTTTGATAAATAACTGATTTTGTTGCAGGAAGCCGCTTTGAGGGAGACCTAGTTTCCTTCTTCTTCCTCTTCGTCGATCGGCTTTCCCGGAAGGACGTAGCTGCCTGACAGCCAGCGATTGAGATCAATGCTTTTACAGCGTGGCGAGCAGAACGGGTAGGATTCGCGTGATGAAGGCTTTCCGCATTCCGGGCAGGGGCGCGTCGGACGCAATGGCGTTACGCGTGCACCTGCGGCTGCCGATATATCCTTCTTATCGCTCATACCTGTTCTCAGACTTTCCCACTATTCCAGTTCGCGTAAACCGGGTAGTCGACATCGCTCAGCAGGCTTATCGTCTCCTGAAGCGGCAGGCCCACCACATTGGTATAGGAACCGACCAGCTTCACGACGAAACTGCCCGCCAGTCCCTGGATAGCATAGCCGCCCGCCTTGCCCCGCCATTCACCGGACGAAAGATAAGCATCCATCTGCTGTCGGGACAACCGTTCGAAACGCAGGCGTGTTTCAACCAGTGTCTGGCGCAAGTTCCCGTTCGGCAAGACAAGGCTCACACCCGTGAAGACCTTGTGCGTGCGCCCCGAAAGCAGCCTTAGACATTCTCTTGCCTCGTCGGCAATCTCCGTTTTTGGGAGAATGCGCCGACCGACGGCCACGACAGTGTCGGCTGCAAGAAGGAAGGAATTGGCGAAATTCGCATCATCCTTCAACTGTTCCTGTGCCTTGCGCGCCTTCTCCCGCGACAGACGTCGCGCCAGCGAGCGCGGATGCTCGCCACGCTGCGGCGTTTCATCTATATCGGCCGGATGAATGTGGTCCGGTTCGATGCCTGCCTGCCCCAGAAGCTCGATCCTGCGTGGAGAACCGGAGGCAAGAACCAGCTTGTGTTGCGCGCTCATCGAATAGACATTTCCTGGAACGGGAACGGATTGCTTACTTGAAGCGGTAGGTGATGCGGCCCTTGGTCAGATCGTAAGGGGTCATTTCAACCAGCACCTTGTCACCGGCCAGAACGCGGATGCGATTCTTGCGCATACGGCCAGCCGTATGGGCGATGATTTCATGTTCATTTTCGAGCTTCACGCGGAACATAGCATTCGGCAGCAGTTCCGTAACAACACCCGGAAATTCTAGGACTTCTTCTTTCGCCATGCGATACCTGTTTCTTTCTTCGGTAAAATGCCGCTCTCGAGCGGTCTTTAGGTCGGAATTTGCGCGGAACCTATATGATTAGGCGGCATTTGTGAACAACGGAATTCCGTGAACTTAACGCTCATTGAAACGCTGCGTGATTTGCCGCTTCAAACGGTCACGCACATCGCGATATGCGGCCATCAGCTGGTCTCTGCTGCCCGTTACAAGAGTCGGGTCCGGCGTCGGCCAATATTCGACATCGACTGAGAACCCGCGCATTCGCTCCAGCACAGTATGATGGGCAAGCGGTGTCAGTGTTACGATCAGGTCAAAATAACCGTCCGCCAGTTCTTCGAGGCCGCGCGGCTGCCGGTTATCGAGTGACAGACCTTCTTCCTGAAGGACTGCATCGACAAACGGATCGCGTTCACCTCGCATCACGCCTGCAGAGGCTACATAAATATTGGGTGGCAAGGCTTTTCTTGCAAGTAATTCCGCCATGGGCGAACGAATTGCATTCTTGCCGCAGACGAAAAGCAGCGATTTTGGCAAGCGCTGTTTATGATCTTCCTTGTCATCGGTACTCACACTTGTCGAGGGGGCATCGGTGATGACCATCAATGATCAGCCCCTCCAGTGCAAAACGCAGACAAGTGTGAAAAGCCGCCGTGCCGTGTTGAAATCAACCTCGATCTTACCTTTTAGCCGGGCCTGCAGCGTTTGCGATCCTTCATTGTGCAGGCCGCGCCGTCCCATGTCGATTGCTTCGATCTTGCTTGGGGTGGCCGACCGGATAGCCTGATAATAGCTTTCGCAAATCATGAAATAATCCCGCACGACACGCCGCAAGGGCGTGAGCGAGAGAATATGGGTCGCGACGTCTTCACCGGCTTCCCGGGTGATGGCAAAGATCAGCCGCGATTCCATCAGTGAAAGCTTCAGCCTGTATGGTCCACCCGTATCGTCTCCGATGGGATGGAACGAGTTTTCTTCGATGAGGTCAAAAATGGCCACCGCGCGTTCATGCTCGACATCAGGCGTCGAACGCCCGATGGATTCATCGAGCTCGACGTCAACAAGGCGCGCATTTGGAACACCGGCAGTCATGTCACCTCATAGATTCAACCGGATGGCGACAGACTGCGCGTGAGCATCAAGGCCTTCGGCGCGGGCAATCTCGATTGCAGCGGGTCCGAGAACACGCAGTTGGTCGGGGCCGAGTTTGAGCAGCGATGTGCGCTTCATATAATCGAGAACCGACAGGCCGGATGAAAAACGCGCCGAGCGTGCCGTCGGCAGAACGTGGTTACAGCCGCCCACATAATCCCCGATCACTTCCGGCGTATAGCCGCCGATAAAGATCGACCCTGCGTTGCGGATTTTTGGCAGCAAGGCTTCCGGATCGGCGGTGGCGATTTCCAGATGCTCGGCTGCAATGCGATTGGCAAGAGGAACAGCGGCTTCGAAATCATCGATCAGAATGATTGCGCCGAAATCACGCCAGCTCGCGGCTGCGGTTTGCGCGCGTGGCAGGTTGCGGAGTTGCCTTTCGACGGCCTCTTCCACAGCTGTCGCCAAAGCTTCGTCATTGGTCATCAGGATCGATTGCGCAGCAGCATCATGCTCGGCCTGCGCAAGCAGATCGGCGGCGATCCAGTCTGGATTGTTATCCTTGTCGGCAATGACCAGCACTTCCGACGGGCCTGCGATCATGTCGATGCCGACGGTGCCGAAGACAATACGCTTGGCGGCAGCCACATAGGCGTTACCAGGGCCGACAATCTTGGCAACGGGGCGAATGGTTTCGGTGCCATAGGCGAGCGCCGCGACAGCCTGCGCGCCGCCGACACGGTAGATTTCGGAAACACCCGCAAGACGCGCTGCCACCAGAACCAATGGATTGAGGATGCCGTCAGGCGCCGGGACCACCATGACGATACGCTCTACGCCTGCCACCTTGGCGGGAACAGCGTTCATCAATACGGAACTTGGATAGCTTGCCGTGCCGCCCGGAACATAGAGCCCCACAGCTTCGATGGCAGTCCAGCGCGAGCCGAGTTCAACGCCCAAAGCATCCGTATAACGATCGTCTTTCGGCAACTGCCGCGCATGGTGCTTCTCGATGCGCTCGTGAGCAAGCTTCAGCGCTTCGATCGTCGACGCCGGGGCTATGTCGAATGCGGCATCGATTTCAGCTTCAGTGACCGCGATTCCGGTTTTATCGAGATCGATCCGGTCAAAGCGACGGGAGTAGTCGATGAGCGCGCTATCGCCTTCATGACGTACCCGTTCAACGATTTCACGGGCCGCGCGGTCGACATCTTCGGACGCCTCGCGTTTACTGGCCAGAAATGTCGCGAAATTATTCTCGAAATCGGGATCGGTTTGTCTGAGCGTCTTGACCACGCTTCTGTTCCTTCAAATATGCTTGCCGAACCTCGTGTCCGGCTGACGAATGACGGTTGTGCAGAACCTGCTCTCAGACGTTATGGCGGGGAAGCGATTCCGTTTCCCACGCCGCGCCAAGGTCCGTCATTTGCGCCTCAATACATTCCACTTCAAGACGGATAGCCGCATTTGCCGAAAAAGTCAGTTCTATTGTTCCGGCGGGTGTGTCACCAGCGGTGAACTGAATAGCCATCAGGGAAAGCACTTCATCTGGTTTCTGGCGATCAATCCCGGTTGCCTTGGCTGTAATCACGCGATTGAAGTGCAGGGCAGTGCGCCTGCGCTGATACTGCGGCTTGCGCAGGAACTTTGGTTTGCTTTCTTCCCAGACAAAACGGTTCGCCGTCAGAACGAAGCGCTTTTCACTGCCGAGATACTGAAGATCGGATACTTTCAAAACTGCGTCCTGAAGATGGGCGGACAGGACCTGTAAATCCTCCTCATCCAGCGCCACAAGCTTCAACATATCCATACTCCAGCACCACTTCCCTGTTATTGCTTTATAACTGTTTCCAACGGATGAAAAATCAATCGTCCGCTTGGCCAATTATCAACTTGGCATGTCAAAACAAAAAAATCGACAGGCTTTTCAAGCCTGTCGCTCTTCAACTTGAATCTCAAACGTTACGCAAGAAAAAGCCGGAGCACTGAATGTTACTCCGGCCCGGTCCTATCAACCACTGATACGTTCCACCGTCGCGCCGCAGCGTGACAGCTTTTCTTCCAGACGCTCAAAGCCGCGATCCAGATGATACACGCGGTTGACCAGAGTTTCGCCCTCGGCGGCAAGGCCAGCGATCACAAGCGAAACCGAGGCCCGAAGATCCGTTGCCATAACCTGCGCGCCTTTCAGGCGTTCCACGCCTTCGACGGTCGCAGTCTGGCCGGACAGGGAGATTTTGGCGCCAAGACGTGCCAGTTCCTGCACATGCATGAAGCGATTTTCAAAAATGGTTTCAGTGATGCGCGACGTTCCCTTTGCCTTGGTCATCAGGCCCATGAACTGCGCCTGCAAGTCGGTCGGGAAACCAGGGAAGGGGTCAGTAGTAACGTCAACAGGGTGAATACCGTGGCCGTTACGGACAACGCGCAGACCGCTATTGGTCTCGGTGATTTCAGCTCCGGCCTGCCGCAGCGTTTCAAGAGCGGCAGAAAGCTGGCTTTCCTGTGCGCCTTCCAGAAGCACATCGCCACCGGTCATGGCGACGGCCATGGCATAGGTTCCAGCTTCGATACGGTCAGGAATAACGCGGACGCGCGCGCCGGAAAGGCTGGTGACACCATCGATATGGATGGTGCTGGTTCCAGCACCTGTGATCTTGGCGCCCATTGCATTGAGGCAGTCGGCAAGATTGACGACTTCCGGTTCGCGGGCAGCATTCTCGATGACGGTTTCGCCCTTGGCGAGGGCTGCTGCCATCAGCATGACATGGGTGGCGCCGACGGAGACCTTCGGGAACTTGTAGCGTGCGCCGACGAGGCCGTTTTTGGCCTTTGCCTTGGCATAGCCGTTTTCGATTTCGATGTCGGCCCCAAGGGCTAATAAAGCTTCGAGCAGGAGATCGACCGGACGCGTGCCGATAGCGCAGCCGCCTGGCAGGGAAACATTTGCTTCACCCATGCGGGCCAGAAGAGGAGCGATCACCCAGAAGCTCGCACGCATCTTGGATACGAGTTCATAAGGTGCTGTCGTGGTGACGATGTTGCGGGCAGTGAAATGGATCGTGCGCGAATAGGCTCCATCCTGATGCTCGCGACGGCCATTGACCGAATAATCGACGCCATGATTGCTGAGGATGCGGATCAACTGTTCGACGTCAGCCAGATGCGGCACATTTTCGAGCGTCAGCGTATCGTCGGTCAGAAGCGAGGCGATCATCAACGGCAGAGCAGCGTTTTTTGCGCCGGAGATTGGGATGATGCCGTTGAGCTTGTTGCCGCCAACGATTTTGATGCGATCCATGCTGTGTCACCTTCTGGGCCGATACCTTGCCCGATAAATTTCACCAAATCCGGCAGCCTTTACGGCGCGGTGGCGTTGCGTCATGAAATTACCAGTCTTGCGGCCAAATTACGTCAAATACGAATCACAATAGGACGACATCGCTGCGAAGAACAGAAATGAGCTTTTACCGCAGAGCCCCCCTATCTTCAAGGAAGGCTTTATTGGTGCGATTCTCAGTCGGCGTCGTCGCCGGCAGCGGTGATGCCGTCGTTTCGTTCATCCGCTTCGCCCGCGCGACGCGATCTGGATTGGGCTTTGCGGCGCATCAGATTCGCGCGTAATTCCTCGGCACGGCGCTTTTTGCGCTGGTCCGATTGAGTTTGTTTCTCTTTGTTGGTCGTATTTTCGCTCATGGCGGTCTTCTACTACGGGAAAAAGGGCCGGAAAAGTGGCTTTCAAATGCGTGTCCGGCAGATTTCCACATTATGTGAAAAGAAATGCAATTGCTTGCTTGCGATTTGCGTAATGATGTGGCAGAAGTCCGCCGCACTCAAGAGATTGCTGCGGTAGCTCAGTGGTAGAGCACTCCCTTGGTAAGGGAGAGGTCGAGAGTTCAATCCTCTCTCGCAGCACCATTATTCCCCCATAAATCCAGACACTGGTTTTGCCGTGCTTTCGTGAGAGCGTTTCGTTCTGATTGAATCAGATCGGCGATCCAATCATTTGTTGTGACGCGCATCTTTTCCGAAAACCGTTTCACACTTTTCGGGAAGCGCTCTAATGGAAAGTGCGTGTGGTTGCTGATTTGAGATCAGTTCACGCGGGGTTCAATCTCATTGAGCCGCTTTCTTTCGTCGCCAGTCTTTTCGATGTATACTATTTGCCAGACTGTCAGGCTTTAGCCTGACGAATTGGCGTCACGAAACCGGACTTGTCCGGTGACCGTGCGAAAGCCAGAAATTGCGTGCAGGCCATGTCCTGACCGCCGCCCTTGCCGTCAGGACTGCCTAACCAGCAGGAGGAGCGTCATGGCACAGTTTCATGTTGTTGCAGGTCGAGACCAATCAGCCTTTTATCCTGAAGTTAAGCGCATCCGCATGGCAGATGTATTTGATGCCTTGCGTCTTGGATTTGACGACTTCTGGGCGAAGCCATCGCATTACGTTTTCCTTTGTCTCATATATCCGCTGGCGGGGCTGCTCATCACTTATTGGAGCACGAACGCAAACGCGTTACCGCTCTTGTTTCCCTTGATGTCCGGCTTTGCCCTGATCGGGCCAATTGCGGCATTGCCTCTTTATGAAATGAGCCGGCGCCGTGAAGAGAGGCTCGATACGTCCTGGAAACGCGCGCTGGATGTGAGTCATTCTCCGGCATTGCCATCGATCCTGGCCGTCGGTGCATTTCTGTTCGCAATCTTTATTGCATGGCTGTTGATGGCTCAAAATCTCTACGTTCATTATTTCGGGCCGATGCCGCCCGAGAGCTTCTCAATGTTGATGCATCAGGTGTCATCGACGGAAGAGGGACGTAGTCTGATTTTCGCCGGTTGTGGTATTGGTTTGCTTTTTGCAATCGTTGTCCTGTGCTCGACGATTGTGACTTTCCCGATGCTGCTCGATCAGGATTGCGGTGCGGCAGCGGCGATTGCGACGTCGTTGCGTGTCGTCATGCGCAACCCCATGGAATCGCTGCTATGGGCGGCAATCGTAACCGCGATGCTGATCGTCGGTTTTGCCACGATGTTTGCCGGGTTGGCGGTAGTGATACCTATCCTTGGGCATGCGACCTGGCATCTCTATCGAAAGACGGTCACGCACCCGGCGGCAATGCATGTTTGACCGGAAAAACTGATCGATCAATCCCATCCGAAACATTGCTTCGGGTGGGATTGCCATGGCTTTTGATGAAACATTTTCAAACTTTCTGAGGTGTGGCGGCGTCCTGCCGCACCCCCACCCCCCTTTATTCTGGGCCCGTTTCTGCTTTAGAAGAGCAATACGAGATTCGCGCAGATGATAATAAATAACAATAAGTTAGCGGAGCTCTCCTCGCAGCGCGTCAACGGGCTGGGCGGGCTTTCGATACATTTCAAGGACGGGCGTTCGCGCATTTCCAGGCTTTACCAGGAAGGCGCAGCCAAGATCCGCATGCCGCAGGTCGGAGGCGATCCGCTGGAAGCAATCCTGATCAACACATCAGGAGGGCTGACGGGCGGTGACCGACTGCGATGGGATGTGGAGCTTGGCGAAAACGCTTCGGCTGTCATTACCACGCAGGCCTGTGAGCGCATCTATCGCTCAGGCGGCGGCGAGGCACGCATTGCCACGCGCTTGAAGGCTGCAAAAGGCACGCGTCTTGCTTGGCTTCCGCAGGAAACCATTCTGTTCAATCAATCCGTGTTGTCACGAACGCTGGATGTCGAGCTGGAGGAGGGGGCGGAAATCCTAGTGGTGGAGACGACTATATTCGGGCGCCTTGCCATGGGTGAGCGGGTTGATGAAGCGATGTTCAGTGATCGTTGGCGTGTGCGGTTGGGTGGACAGCTTGTGCATGCCGAAGAGTTTCGGCTGGGACCAGATGTTGGAGCCGAATTGCAAGCGCGTCCAGTGGCCGATGGGGCGTTTGCCGTCGCCACCGTGCTTTTGATTTCTGGGGAGGCCGGGAGACATCTGGAAGCCGCCCGGCAGATCATTGGAGGGGAGGGCGGTGCCAGCCTCTGGCAGGTGGGCGCGGCAACCAAGCTGATGGCGCGGCTTTACGCGCCGGATAGTTATGCCTTGCGCAAACGTCTGGGGCCATTGCTTGCCCTGCTTAACGGCAAGGCAGGACTGCCCAAAGTTTGGACATTTTGAGTTCGCGGCAATCCCGCCGCTTTTAACGCCAGCGGAATGCGTACCGCTTTGAAAGTATGAAGTTGGAATGAAGTCATGAATTTGACGCCCAGGGAAAAAGACAAGCTTTTGATCGCCATGGCCGCCATGGTTGCCCGCCGCCGTCTGGAGCGCGGGGTAAAACTCAATCATCCGGAAACGATCGCGCTGATCAGCGATTTTGTCGTTGAAGGTGCCCGCGATGGGCGCACGGTCGCCGATCTGATGGAAGCAGGCGCGCACGTCATCACCCGTGAACAGGTGATGGATGGTGTGCCCGAAATGATCCACGACATTCAGGTCGAAGCCACATTTCCCGATGGCACGAAGCTCGTCACAGTTCACGAGCCGATCCGCTGATTTTCAGGTTTCGCCAAAGCGAACCTGTTTTTTGAAAGGTACGATAATGAAGAAGACTACGGTTCTCGCCGCGGTAGCGATGGCGCTCACCGCAAGCCCCGCCTTTGCCCATCTTAATCCGGCCGAACATGGCTCGTTTGCGGCGGGCTTCACGCATCCGCTCTCCGGTACGGACCATATTCTGGCGATGGTTGCGGTAGGGCTTTGGGCCGCCATGCTCGGTGGACGAGCACTCTTCGTTGTGCCAGCAGCATTTGTCGGCGTGATGCTGCTTGGCTTTGTGGCGGCGCTTCTGGGCATGCCTCTGCCCTTTGTTGAGCCGGTCATTCTGGCTTCGGTCGTCGTGCTGGGCCTGCTGGTGGCGCTTGCTCTGCCCGTTTCCCCGGTCGTGGGCGCCATCATCGCGGGCTTCTTTGCCTTCTTCCATGGCCATGCGCATGGCGGGGAAATCGGAGGCGCAGCCTTCCTGTCCTATGCGGCTGGATTTGCTTTCGCCACGGCCCTGCTACACGCCGCTGGCATGGGTATCGGACTTGCCGCAGGACGCCTCATGGCGGGTAAGAATGGCAGAATTGCTTTGCGTCTGGCGGGTGGCGCTACCGCACTTGGCGGCCTGATGCTGATGGCCGGGTGAGGTGCGAGATGATCCCCGGCGAAATTATTACGCAGGACGGCGATATAGAACTCAATCAGGGTCAGCCGACCATCACGATCAAGGTCGCCAATACTGGCGACCGCCCCATCCAGGTCGGCAGCCATTTTCATTTTTACGAAGTGAATGCGGCCCTTTCTTTTGAACGCGACAAGGCGCTCGGACAACGGCTGGATATAGCGGCAGGAACTGCCGTGCGCTTCGAGCCCGGCCAGGAGCGCGACGTGACATTGGTTCCCGTGAGCGGCAAGCGCGAGATTTACGGATTTCGCCAGATGGTCATGGGAAAGCTTTAGAACAGGTGACGGAGACATTTCATGCCAGCCAGAATTAGTCGCGCCACCTATGCGCAGATGTTCGGCCCTACTGTCGGCGATAAGGTGTGCCTCGCCGATACGGAACTTTTTATTGAAGTAGAACGAGACCTCACCACCTATGGCGAAGAGGTAAAATTCGGCGGAGGCAAGGTTATCCGCGACGGTATGGGGCAAAGCCAGTTGTCCCGCGCTGATGGCGCAATGGATACGGTTATTACCAATGCCCTGATCCTCGATCATACCGGTATCTACAAGGCCGATGTGGGACTTCGAGACGGGCGTATCGCGGTGATCGGCAAAGCCGGGAACCCGGATACGCAGCCAGGTGTTTCGATTATCATCGGACCCGGCACCGAAATCATTGCAGGCGAGGGTAAAATACTCACTGCGGGCGGTATCGACACGCATATCCATTTCATCTCACCGCAACAGGTGGATGAAGCACTCAATGCGGGTATCACCTGCATGGTGGGTGGAGGCACCGGACCGGCCCACGGCACGCTTGCCACCACATGCACGCCGGGCCCCTGGCATATTGCGCGGCTGATCCAGTCGTTCGACGGCCTGCCGATGAATATCGGTGTGTTCGGCAAGGGAAACGCTTCGCTGCCCGGTGCATTGGAAGAAATGATCCGCGCCGGTGCCTGCGGTTTGAAGCTGCATGAAGACTGGGGTTCGACACCGGCCGCAATCGACAATTGCCTTTCGGTCGCAGACCGGTTCGATATTCAGGTTGCGATCCATACCGATACGCTGAACGAAGGCGGCTTCGTTGAAGATACGCTCAACGCCTTCAAGGGGCGCACGATCCATTCCTTCCATACGGAGGGCGCTGGTGGCGGACACGCGCCGGATATTATTCGCGTGTGTCAGTATCCGAACGTGTTGCCGGCTTCCACAAATCCGACCCGGCCTTACACGGTCAATACGATTGCAGAGCACCTCGACATGCTGATGGTGTGCCATCATCTGTCCCCGGCAATTCCTGAAGATATTGCCTTTGCGGAAAGCCGTATCCGCAAGGAAACCATCGCGGCAGAAGACATCCTGCACGATATGGGAGCGTTCTCCATCATTTCCTCCGACAGCCAGGCTATGGGCCGTGTCGGCGAAATGATTATTCGCTGCTGGCAAACTGCGGACAAGATGAAGAAGCAGCGCGGCAGTCTTCCCGACGACAAGCCGGGCAATGACAATTACCGGGCGCGCCGCTACATTGCGAAATACACCATCAACCCCGCTATCGCTCATGGCATGGCGCATGAAATCGGTTCGGTGGAAGTCGGCAAGCGCGCTGATCTCGTTTTGTGGAACCCTGCATTCTTCGGAATGAAGCCGGAAATGGTGCTGCTTGGTGGCTGGATTGCAACCGCGCCAATGGGTGATCCGAATGGCTCGATTCCAACGCCGCAGCCAATGCATTATCGCCCGATGTTTGGCTCATTCGGGAAAGCCCGCACCAATACGTCCATTACCTTCGTTTCGCAGGCCGCAATGGATGAAGGGCTTCGAGAGAAGATTGGGGTGGACAAGCAGATGATTGCCGTGGCCAATACCAGAGGTGGCATCGGCAAACATTCCATGATCCTCAACAATGCGATGCCGCAAATGGAAGTTGATCCGGAAACCTATGAGGTGCGCGCGGATGGCGAACTTCTGACCTGCGAGCCCGTCGACGTCGTGCCAATGGCGCAACGCTACTTCATGTTTTGATCTTGAAAGGCAAACAAATGTTTCGTGCCACTGCCATTATTCGTGCAGATAAGGTGATCGATGCTGTGCCTGCGGGCCACGCCGTTCTCGAACGCGATGAACGTCATTTGCGGCGCAAGGCCATCGTTCTGGAAGGCGGCGAGAAGGTGCTCGTCGATTTTGCAGAGCCAATCGTGCTCGAGCACGGCGACCGGCTCGTCCTCGATGACGGACGCGAGATCGAAATCCGCGCTGCAAGCGAGGAACTTTACGAAATCTGCGGGCGTGATCCGCTGCATATTGCCGAACTCGCCTGGCATATCGGCAACCGCCACCTCGCGGCCCAGATCGAGAGTGATCGCATCTTCATTCTTCGCGACCATGTCATAAAGGCGATGCTTGAGGGGCTTGGTGCAACGGTTACGGATGTAACGGCTATTTTCAGTCCGCTACGCGGCGCTTATTCCGGCGGCCATTCGCATCATGACCATGGGCATGACCACGATCATCATTATGGTCATCACGAACACGATCATGAACATCATCACCACCACCACGACTGATACCACCACCGCTTTGCTGCGGCTGATGGCCTGGCTGTCGCCCGTCTTTCCGGTGGGATCGTTCAGCTATAGTCATGGGCTGGAGCGCGCAGTCCATGACGGCTATATCGCAGACACGGCCACGACGGGCGATTGGCTGCGCTGGCTTGTAACACGTGGCTCCGGCTGGAACGACGCCGTGCTTTGCGCGGAAAGCTGGCGGCGTGCGGTTACCGAAGGCAATCTTGTCGAAGTTGCAGAACTGGCCGAAGCACTGGCCGGTTCGCGCGAACGTCATATGGAAACGATGCTGCAGGGCGAGGCGTTTCTGGCTGCAGCCCGAAGCTGGCCCAGCTCCGCATTCGACCGCCTGCCAGCCGATTGTCCCTATCCGGTGGCAGTCGGTGCCGTAGCGGGCGGCAACGGAGTATCGCTTGGATTGACACTCGCCGCCTTTCTGCAAGCCTTCTGTATCAATCTTTTGCAGGCATCGATCCGTCTTTCGGTCATGGGGCAAAGCGGCGTGACTGCGACAATGTCAGACTTGGAACCGGTTCTCGCCGAAACAGCGGCGCGAATAGAAAAAACTTCATTGAGTGACCTTGGTTCCGCGACTTACATTAGCGACATCATGGCCATGAAACACGAAACCCAACATTCGAGGCTTTTTCGCACATGACACAGAAAAACGGACCCTTGCGTATAGGCATCGGTGGACCGGTGGGATCGGGAAAGACGACGCTGACCGAAAAGCTTTGCAAAGCGCTGCGTGATAAATACTCGGTCGCCGTGATTACCAATGATATCTACACGCAGGAAGACGCTCTCATTCTGGCGCGTTCTCAGGCTTTGTCCGAAGATCGGATCATGGGCGTCGAAACAGGTGGATGCCCGCATACCGCAATCCGCGAGGATGCTTCGATCAATCTGCAGGCAATTGCCGAAATGAACCGGCGGTTTCCCGATCTGGAGATCGTCTTCATCGAATCCGGGGGTGACAATCTCGCAGCCACATTCTCACCTGATCTGGCGGACCTGACGCTTTATGTCATCTCTGTTTGTCAGGGCGAGGAAATTCCGCGCAAAGGCGGTCCGGGTATCACACGGTCAGATTTTCTTGTGATCAACAAGAGTGATCTTGCCCCTCACGTTCATGTCGATCTCGATATTATGCAAGGCGATGCGGCACGCATGCGCGGCAGGCGTCCTTTCGGTTTCACCGACCTCCATCGCGGCAAGGGCGTCCCCGAAATCATCGACTTTATCGTTGAGAATGGTGGACTGGAACCGCGTTGACTATGGCTGGCTATTGAGCCGTTTGCGGGCCTCGCGTTGTGAGGCCCGCAAATCAATGATTGGTTTGGGATAGGTACTGCCCAACGCAATTCCAGCACTGGCCAGCACATCAGTCGGCGCCTCAAATGGCTTGTGCAGCCATTTGTTCGACAGGCCGGATAGCTCTGGCACCCAATGCCGGACATATCGCCCCTCGGCATCGAATTTTTCACCCTGCAGAATTGGGTTGAAGACCCGGAAATAGGGCGCAGCGTCCATGCCGCAGCCTGCCACCCATTGCCAGCTACCCGGATTGCTGGCGACATCACCATCCACGAGCGTATCCCAGAACCACTCTTCGCCTTTCCGCCAGTCGATGAGCAGATTCTTGGTGAGAAAAGATGCCACGAGCATTCGCACGCGATTGTGCATCCATCCGGTGGCCCAAAGCTGACGCATACCGGCATCGATGATGGGGAAGCCCGTCTGTCCGCCTCGCCACGCTTCGAATGCAGCTGGATCATCGCGCCATGCGATGCCGGAGAGGGCGTTACGCATATCGTACTGGCTGATATCTTGGCGGTGATAGAGCTGGTGATAATTAAAATCGCGCCAGATCAGCTCTGACAAAAACTTGTCGCCGCCAGCGCGTGCCGAATGATGCTCGTCCATAAACGCCAGCGTGGCATACCACGCCTGACGCGCGCTGATTTCACCAAGCCGCAAATGAGGTGAAAGTCTTGAAGTTCCGTCGATGCCGGGAACGTCGCGATCCTCGGTATAGGCCGACAGCATGTTCGCCAGAAAACATGTCAGGCAGTCGCGCGCCGCGTCTTCTCCAATATTCCAAAGCCCATCGAACTTTTTCGCCCAGGAAGGAACGTTGGGCGAATAGCAGGTTTCCTGTGTTGGTTTGATATCCCATTGCCTTCGAGAAAGCGGGCGGGGAACATGGTGGTGGCGCAACGCTTTGGCGAAAGGGGTGAAGACCTGATAGGGCGTATCGCTGGCCGTCCTGAGTTCCCAGGGCTCAAGAAGAAGGTTGCCAGGAAATGAGCTTACACCGGTTCCGCTCTCCTTGAGTTGTGCCTTCAGTTTTGCATCGAGTTCACGCTCCGCCGGTGCGTAGCGACGATTCCAGAACAGCTCGGTTATGGCCAATTTTGCAATCAGGTGAGGAAGGATATTCCTCACATCACCAGTCTCGATGAGAAGTTCGATACCACGATCAGCGAGCTGCTTTCCTATCGCTTTCAGGCTCTGATCGAGCCACCACCGCGCTGCACCGCCAGGCGCGCGAATCTCGGCAAGGGTCTCATGAACATAAACCGCTGTGATATGCCCGCCTGTTTCGGCGGCTGCATCCAGTGCGGGATTGTCGTTGATTCGAAGATCGTTACGCAGCCAGACGAGCGCGTGATGCTTCATGAGAAAAATTCCACTGCAGAAATGTGATGCCGATAGGTCGAGCCACATATAGCGGAGAGAACAAAAACGTCACGAAGTCGCAATCAGTCAATTCGGAAAATATGCAAAGCAATGTGTAAGCATGTTCGGCTTGCGCCGAAGCAAATCACTGAATTGTCTTGAGAAAAATGGCGCACCCGAAAGGATTCGAACCTCTGACCCCCAGATTCGTAGTCTGGTGCTCTATCCAGCTGAGCTACGGGTGCTTGCCTTGTGTGCCGCTCGCTGCGGCGATGGGCGGTTGATAATCGGACAGATCGCTAAATGCAAGCGTCTTCTTAGAAAAAAATGTGGTTCTGTGAAGATTTCTTGTCAGGCCCCGCATTTCCGGGCTTTTCGGTCGCAAGCTGGTGCACCGGCAGATTGCCTAGGCGTTTTCTTCGGTGCGCTGGTTGTTGCGGTCCTCGCGCTGCATCGGCAAATCAGGGATGCGAATCTCGAAATGCACGCCAACGGGACGGTCTTCACGAAGCTCAATTGTTCCACCATGCGCGCGGATCAGTTCTTGCGCGATGGCAAGCCCGAGTCCGGTACCGTCGCTGCGTGTCGATCCCTTGAAAGCCGTGAAAAGATTGTCGCGGGCCTTTTGCGGAAGACCGGGACCCGTATCCTCGACGCCGATGATCGCAGTTGTTCCAATTCTCCCCGCAGAAATCGTGAGCCGCTTCACTGTCGCGTCATCATTGGTCTGGTCACGCTCCATCGCCTGAACAGAATTGCGGCACAGATTGCTCAGGACGCGGAATAGCTGCTCGGAATCGACATTCAGCTCGAAATCCTCCGGAACGAGATTCTCGAACTCGATGCTGTTCTCTGAATTGGGGCTCAAGGTTTCCCTTACGTCCGAGATAATCGTGTGCAGGAGGACCCGGCGCGGGCGCGGTGGTGCTTCCTGCGAGCGGCCATAGGCCATGACGCTTTCGGAATAGCTGATCGCGCGGCTGAGAGTACGAATGAGCTTGGGCGCAAACCGCTGCACCATAGGATCTTCGGTATCGGCAAGCCGGTCCGACATCAATTGTGCGGAAGCCAGAATATTGCGCATGTCATGGTTGATCTTGGAGACGGCTAGACCGAGATCGGCCAGATGTTTCTGTTCCTTGAGCGTTCGTTGAAGGTCGCTTTGAATATGGGATATCTGGCGCTGGGCAACGCCGAATTCATCCTTGCGATTTTCTGGCACGAGGATGAGTGCGGGATTGTCCGGGGATGAGGCGAAATCGATCATGTTGCGATGCATGATACGCACTGGCCGCAGAAGCATTTCGTGAATGATCAGATAGATCAGGCTTGCCGCGATCACGGAAATAATGAGCGAGATAAAAGTCACGTTGCGCGCATAGACGAGCATGGCGTGGCGAAGCGGCGTGTCTGAAGTCACGATTTCGATGATACGATCCGGAGAGCCGTTCGGTGAAACGGAGCCGTAGATTCGTAGCGTTCTGTCTCCACCGTTGAACAGTGTTCCGAATGCGTCCCATATGGCAGCGGCT
The DNA here is from genome assembly GCF_022488005.1 of Ochrobactrum sp. A-1. Taxonomy (NCBI): domain Bacteria; kingdom Pseudomonadati; phylum Pseudomonadota; class Alphaproteobacteria; order Hyphomicrobiales; family Brucellaceae; genus Ochrobactrum; species Ochrobactrum sp. A-1. Next base: position 1,355,217 of record NZ_JAKVQC010000003.1, on the reverse strand, counting down.
TCGCTGATATTGTTAAGATCGATAACCTGGTCGATCTTGCCGGGCACTTCCGACATGGCAAGCAGACGCGATGCACCGGCTTCACGCATCGCGATAGCCTTGGTGCCGGTTGCCAGAAGTACCTTGTCCTGAATGTCGCGCGGCACGTCCATGTTGCCGCCAGCGGCAAGAACCTCGCTGACAGCGCCCACCGTATCGAGGCGCGAGCTCATCCAGCGCACGCGCATATTGGCTACGGACGGTACAAAGATCAGAACTTCGGTAATCAGCACCGCAAGAGCGGTCAAAAGCAGCAGCTTGCTTGAAAGCCGGCTACGCCAGGGCAGCCGTGTAAATTGCGTTGGAGAGAGCCGTTCGACGGTCGCAGTCTGAGAGGCCGCTTCAGGGGAAGGGGCGCCCGTATCTGTGGTCTTTTCAACAACCGCCATAGCCTGCTTCCAATTCGAGGCGAACCGGCCCAATTGCCGCGGTGCCTCAACCGGTGTGCCGTCGAAACGCAATTCATAAAGGTAGCCTCCTATATATGGAGCCGACCGATAAATCCAACAGCCTTTGTTCAATCGGTTAAGAACACATTCGTTTATGCGATCCGGCAGCGCAGCATTACCGAAATTTAACTCGACGCCTTAAGATCGTGCGTGCAAAGTCTTGGACGGAAAAATCCATGCATCCTTATAGGATGCGTGATTTGCGCAATGTGAAGGCAATCATCATTCTGATACTATTTGCTGGCATTTTCCGCGTCCGACATAATGGTTTTGAATACGAGGTCCGTCAGGATGACGGTAAACCTTGCCGGAGAGCTGAATGAAGTCCTGGAAGCAGATTGCCTTGTGCCTGCTCATAGCTGCGGTCGCCATTGGTGGCTGGTATGCATATAAGAACAAAAACGACGTGGTGAAAGCTGCGGCAACAGGCGAAGAAACGCCCAAAAGTGGCGGCGGACGGTCTGCGCCGCTCGTTGTTGTCGAGGCCGCTGGCGAAGAAACCATCAATAACCGTTTGACGGCCATCGGTTCGGCACGGGCTCTCAGCACCGTGTCGATAACCCCATACTCCAGTGGTTACATGACGAAGCTCTACGTCAAGGCCGGCGATAGTGTGAAGGAAGGCGATCCGATCGCCGAACTCGACGCCGAGACGGAGAAGATTGCTGTAGCCAAAGCCGAGACGGCGCTGAAGGATGCGCAGACGACCCGCCAGCGCATCGCTAAATTGCGGGCGACGAACACTGCAACAGAAGTCCAGGTGGTCGAAACTGAACTGGCGGTTGCGAATGCACAACTCGCTTTGCAGGACGCGCAGCTTGCATTAAGCCGCCGCACGGTTCGCGCGCCAATCACCGGTATCGTCGGCATCCTTCCCGTCAATGCGGGTAACTACATTACCGCACAGACGTCCATCGGACGTATCGACGACCGGTCGAAAGTACTGATCGATATTTGGGTGCCGGAGCGCTTTGCACCGCAAATCAAGGTTGGCCAGCCGTTGACTGCGGAATCGACGGCGTTCCCGGGTGAGACCTACAGCGGCGAGATCAACGCCGTTGACAACATGCTGGATGAGGCCAGCCGGACGCTGCATGTTCGTGCAGAAGTTCCGAATACGCAGGATCGTCTGCGCGCGGGCATGTCATTCTCCGTTACGGTTCTGTTTCCGGGGGATCGCTATCCTTCGGTCGATCCGCTTGCCATTCAGTGGGGTGCGGACGGCTCCTATGTCTGGCGCGTTGAAAACGGTGTCGCCAAGAAAATTGACGCTCGTATCGTACAGCGCAATTCAACCAACATTCTGATCGACGGCCCGGTCAAGCAGGGCGACATGATCGTTACCCAGGGTGTTCAAACCGTACGGGATGACGCGCCTGTGCGCGTAAAGGACGAGCAGGGCACAGCACTCGCCGACCCTGCCTCGATAAAGCGTGTTGCAGGCTGAGGATGAAAGCGTGACCAGTCACAATTCCCCATCCGGCAACGGCGGATCGACGGCATTATTCATCCGTCGTCCAGTTTTTGCTTTCGTTATCAACGTCCTGATTGTCGTCGCGGGTCTTGCTGCATTCACGGGCGTCGATATTCGCGAACTGCCGGACGTTGACCGGCCTGTCGTAACAATCAGCACAGATTTCAGTGGTGCATCCGCTGAAACCATTGACCGTCAGTTGACGCAGGTTCTCGAGAACGCTGTCGCGCGGGTCTCGGGCGTGAAGTCTATTTCCTCGACGTCGTCATTCGAACGCAGCCGTGTCACGGTGGAGTTTAACGACGGCGTAGACCTGAACGTTGCAGCCGCCGATATGCGCGATGCGATTTCCCGTGTCGCCAATGACGTGCCGGAAGAGGCGGACCCATCACGCATCATCAAGGCGGACTCCAATGCCGATCCGGTGATGCGTCTGGCAGTTACGTCCGACACTATGTCCGTCGACGATATGACGGTGCTGGTCGAGGATCAGATCCAGGATATCCTGTCAGCAGTGCCGGGTGTTGCTGACGTCCAGATCAACGGCGACCGCGACAAGATTTTCCGTATCGATATCAATCAGGCGCGCCTTGCGAGCTATGGTCTGACCATCGCCGATATAACCAAGGCGCTGTCCTCCATGGGGCTGGACGCTCCGGCTGGCTCCTTGCGCAGTGCCGATCAGTCTATCGTGGTTCGTGCTACGGCCAATCTGGAAAAGCCTGAGGATTTCGAAAACGTCTACATCAACGGACGCACGCAAATCCGCGATGTCGCAACCGTTACGCTTGGACCGGATGTCGAGAGCTCGGCAGTTCGTTCCAATGGCAAGACGGCAATCGGTCTCGGCATCGTGCGTCAGGCACAGTCGAATACGCTCGACATCTCGGAGGGTATTCGCGCAGCGGTTGCCAATCTGCAGAAGACTTTGCCCGAGGGCGTCAATATTGCCGTTACCAGTGACGACGCGAACTTCATCAATGGTGCAATCCACGAGGTGGAAATTGCATTGATTGCGTCGGTGATTATCGTCGTTGCGATCATCTTCATGTTCCTGTGGGATATACGCGCCACGCTTATCCCGGCCTTGTCGATGCCCGTCGCGCTCATTGGTACAATCGCAGCCATCTATCTGGCGGGCTTCTCGGTCAATATTCTCACCCTTCTGGCTTTGGTGCTCGCCACAGGTCTCGTGGTGGATGATGCCATCGTGGTGCTGGAAAACGTTGTCCGGCGACGCAATCAGGGTATGGGGCCGCGCGCCGCGGCAGTGCTTGGCACACAGGAAGTCTTCTTTGCCGTTATCGCTACCACGCTGACTTTGGCGGCAGTCTTTGTTCCCATTTCGTTTTTGCCGGGGCAGGCGGGTGGCCTGTTCCGTGAATTCGGTTTCGTTCTGGCGATTGCAGTTCTTCTGTCATCAGTTGTAGCGCTGACGCTTTGTCCGATGCTTGCCTCTCGTTTCCTCAAGGAAGGAAGTGGGGAAGATGGCGGCCACGGTCCGCTTTTCCTGCGTCGTATCGGGGGCGGGCTCGCAAGCTTTTATAAAAAGACGCTGCACATCTGTCTGTCGGCACCATTCGTTGTTGTCCTCGTGGCAATGCTTTTCGCAGGCGCATCCTTTGTCGGCTACGGCCTGATCCGCCAGGAACTGACGCCCTCGGAAGATCGCGCCGTTGCACTGCTGCGTATCAATGGGCCGCAGGGTATCAGTGTGGAGTTTCTCCAGTCACAGCTCGACAAGATTGAAGAGGCAGTCCAGCCTCTGCGCGATAGCGGTGAAATCACCACTACCTATGCCATCGCAGGCTCCGGCGGATCGTCAAATAACGGTTTTGTCGTCCTGACATTGGCACCATGGAAGGAGCGCGCACGCAGCCAGCAGGAAATCATGGCTGACATTACCGAGCGCGTCAAAGGCATAACGGCGGTGCGTATCTTTACCACCCAGCCGAACAGCCTTGGTATTCGCGGCGCGGGTAATGGTTTGCAGTTTGCCATAGTCGGCAGTGACTATGCCAAGCTACAGCCTGCGGCCCAGGCGGTCGTTGCCGCGCTGGAAAAGGATCCTCGCTTTGTCCAGCCGCGACTTTCTGTGGAGCCGACCCAGCCGCAGCTTTCCGTCGAGATTAATCGCGAACGAGCCTCCGATCTCGGTATCGACATCACCGGACTTGCGAATGCCGTGCAGTCGGTACTCGATGGTCGCAAGATCGGGTCGGTTTATGTTGGGGATCGCAGTTTCGATGTGAAGCTCGTTGCCACCACAAACCCGATCAACGATCCGACCGATCTTGAGAATGTATTCATGAAGACGACAGACGGTCGCTACGTACCCATGTCGTCGATCGCGACGGTTGTTGAGAAAGCTGTGCCGCCACAGCTCAATCGCGAGACGCGCCAGCGTTCAGTCTCGATAACGACAAATCTTCGCGATGATTTTGCTTTGGGTGATGCCTATAAGGCCGCACAGGAAATCGCAGCACCTTTGTTGCCGCCGGGAAGCCATATCATTCCGTTGGCGGAAGCTTCGACGCTCAGCGAAACTTCAAGCGGTCTGGCAATGGTGTTCGGTTTTGCCATCATCATCATTCTTCTGGTGCTGGCAGCGCAGTTTGAAAGCTTCGTCAGTGCGCTGATCGTGATGGCGACTGTTCCTCTTGGGCTTGGTTGTGCCGTTTTCGCCATGCTGCTCACGGGCACGAGCCTGAATGTCTACAGCCAGATTGGCCTTGTGCTTCTGGTCGGCATCATGGCGAAGAACGGTATCCTGATTGTCGAATTCGCCGATCAATTGCGCGATAAGGGCTTGAGCGTTCGTGAAGCAATCGAGGAAGCATCCAACATTCGTCTTCGCCCTGTCTGCATGACGATGATCTGCGCCGTGCTTGGCGGTGTGCCGCTGATTCTGGCAAGTGGAGCTGGCGCAGAAGCCCGTGTGGCTCTGGGCTGGGTCATTGTCGGTGGCCTCGGCCTTGCGACGATTGCCACACTTTATGTAACACCTGTCGCCTATCTGCTGCTGGGCCGCTTTACGCAGCCAAAAGCCGAGGAGGAAGCCCGGCTTGAGCGAGAACTCAACCATGCCCTCAAAGGGACGCCGCCAAGAGGCGGCACGGCTGAACCGGCGGAGTAAACTCAGAACAAAAAAACCGGCCTTTTGGGCCGGTTTCTTTTTCGCAATTTTTAAACTGCTTACTTCTTCATGGCGTCTGTTATCTTCGCGGTCCACGCACCTTCCGGTTTCTTGGTGATGACCGGATCGGAGCCGCCGCCAAGCAGTGTTTCCACCGTGCGGTCAGCCGCCGCTACATCAAGGGTGCCATCGGAGCCGTCAACCAGCTTGCCGATTTCCTTGACCATACGCTCCTGAACTTCCTTGGTCTGTGCGCCGGAAGCATCATTGTCGAGTATGATATCGGCGGCTTCCCCCGGATTTTCGGAGGCATATTTCCAGCCCTTCATCGATGCGCGGACAAAGCGGGCCAGCTTGTCGACCATCGCCGGATCGTCGAGGCTCTTTTCCAGCACATAGAGCCCGTCTTCCAGCGTGGCGACGCCTTGCTCTTCATATGGGAAGACAACGAGCTGATCAGCCGGAATGCCTGCATCGATCACCTGCCAATATTCATTATAGGTCATGGTGGAAATGCAGTCGGCCTGCTTCTGGATCAGCGGATCGACGTTGAAGCCTTGTTTCAGAACTGTCACGCCATCCTTGCCGCCTTCGGTCGGAATTTTCAGATGGCTCATCCATGAAAGAAACGGATATTCGTTGCCACCGAACCAGACACCAAGCGTGCGACCCTTGAAGTCTTCCGGCTTGGTGATGTTGGTGTCCTTGCGGCATGTCAGCATCATGCCGGATTTCTTGAAGGGCTGAGCGATGTTGACGAGCGGGACGCCTTTTTCGCGGGTCGCGAGTGCCGACGGCATCCAGTCAACCACAACATCTGCGCCGCCACCGGCAATTACCTGCGGTGGAGCGACGTCCGGTCCGCCCGGCTTGATATCGACATCGAGATTTTCTTCCTCATAGAAGCCCTTGTCCTTGGCTACATAGTAACCGGCAAACTGCCCCTGCGTCACCCATTTGAGCTGCAAGGTCAGCTTGTCGGCTGCCATTGCCGAACTGCTCATGAGCGCGAGCGCTAGTCCGGCTGTTCCAAGGCATAAAGAAATTGCCTTTTTCATTTCAGTTCTCCTCTGGTTCTTTTTTTATTGTGTGCATTTGGCCCTAAAACCGGTTCCCACTTTTCGGAATGCACTTTGGTCCACCTTATTTTTGCAGATGCCAAATATTCAGGCTTATGCCCTCCTGTATGAAGGGTGCCAGAATGTCATTTTGCGCTCGATCAGCGCGATCAGCCCGTATGAGAGCGACCCCGCAAGAGCAGCTACGAAGATTTCAGCCCAGACCATATCCACATTCATGCGTCCGATTTCCGCAGAGATGCGGAAGCCCATGCCGACAATCGGCGTGCCGAAAAACTCCGCCACGATCGCTCCGATAAGCGCGAGGGTGGAATTGATCTTGAGCGCGTTGAAGATGAATGGCATGGCCGCTGGAAGACGCAGCTTGAACAATGTCTGCCAGTAGCTTGAGCCATAGGTCTCCATCATGTCCCGTTCCATCGATCCGGTACTGGCAAGGCCCGCAACCGTGTTCACCAGCATAGGAAAGAAGGTCATGATGATGACCACAGCAGCTTTCGATTGCCAGTCGAAGCCAAACCACATCACCATGATCGGTGCGACGCCCACGATGGGAAGTGCGGCGGCCAGATTACCCAGCGGCAACAACCCCTTGCGCAGAAATGGAATCCGGTCTGCGACGATGGCGGTTATAAAGCCGAGACCGCATCCGGCGACATAGCCGATAATGACGGCCTTCAGAAAGGTCTGCCTGAAATCCGCCCAGAGAATTGGTACGGACGCCGCTATGCGTGCCCAGATTGCCGATGGTGCTGGCAGAAGAACCTGAGGGATAGCGAAAAGCCGGACGGTTACCTCCCAGAGCATCAGCATTGCGATGCCGAATAGCGCCGGCACTGCGATATCCAAAAGCTTTTGGCCCAAAGGATTGCGGGTCTTCAGACTGGCGACCCAGCCCACAAGCAGCCATGAAACTGCTATCAGCGCTGCGACGGATAGGATGCCTGTCATCATGTGGCTGCCCTTTCCGGTTTTACGCCCATACGTCTGTTCACAAGCTGTGCTGCGATACCGATTAGCGCCACCAGCACCGCAGCCATCAGAGCTGCCGCAACAAGTGCTGCCCATATCTGCACGGTCTGGCCGTAATACGAACCTGCGAGCAACCGCGCACCAAGGCCGGCGACTGCGCCGGTTGGCAATTCACCGACAATCGCGCCAACGAGGCTGATCGCGACGGCAATCTGCATCGATGTAAAGAGGAACGGCATGGCCGCAGGCCAGCGCAGTTTCCAGAACACCTGCGATCTCGATGCATTGTAGGTGCGCATGAGGTCGAGATGCATCACATCAGGCGACCTCAGCCCCTTCACCATGCCGACAGCGACCGGGAAGAAAGACAGATAGGTCGAGATGATGGCTTTGGGCAGCAAGCCCGATATGCCAATGGCATTCAGCACCACGATAATCATCGGAGCGATGGCAAGGATCGGGATCGTCTGTGAGGTGATGATCCATGGCATCAGGCTCTTGTCGAGTGTGCGGGAATGAACGATCCCCACGGCGAGAAGAACGCCCAGTGCCGATCCCAGCACAAAACCGAGCAGGGTGGACGATAAGGTGACCCATCCGTGATAGATCAGGCTGCGTTTGGAACTGGGCTTGACTCCAAAGACGGTTTTCCAGATTTCTTCAGCTACCTGATGCGGTGCGGGCAGGACCGGACGGTCCTGATGCATCGTATTGGCAACAAGCGTCGAGTAGGGGATTTCCGTCCCTGCGCGTGTCGCCTGATCCCGCTCGAACGGCACGTTGAGCACCACCGCCAGGCCGTACCAAAGCGCAATAATGACGGCGAGTATGGTTGCCACCGGAATGAATCTATCGTGCAGAAAGCCTTTCATGGGCGATCTCCAGCACGATGCGGTTGCTGAGTATCCTCAATCATGGATATGCCCCAGACGTAATCCCTCACGAACCCGATGGGCAATTTTCAGGAATGCTTCAGATTCGCGAATCTCAAGCGGCCTGTCCGGGCCAAGATCGCAATCGATGATTTCATGAATGCGGCCCGGTCGCGGGCTCATGACAACGATCTTGGTCGAGAGAAACACCGCTTCCGGGATCGAGTGTGTGACGAAAATCACAGTTTTGCGGGTAGCGGCCCAAAGCTTGAGAAGCTGTTCATTGAGATGGTCACGCACGATTTCATCCAGAGCGCCGAAAGGCTCGTCCATCAACAGCATGTCCGGATCGAATGATAAGGCGCGCGCGATCGATGCGCGCTGTTGCATGCCGCCGGAAAGTTGCCAGGGATATTTTTTGCCGAAGCCCGTCAGGTTGACGAGCGCGAGGTTTTTTTCGATCCGCTCGCGCCTTTCGGCCTTGGAAAACCCCATAATCTCCAGCGGCAGGCTGATATTGTCTTCGATGGTGCGCCAGGGAAACAGAGCGGCCGCCTGAAATACATAACCGTAGGATCGGTCGAGGCGGGCTTGTTCTGGCGTCTTTCCGTTCACCGTTACGGAGCCTGATGTGGGCTGTTCCAGATCGGCCACGACGCGCATCAGCGTGGTCTTGCCGCATCCCGAAGGTCCGATGAAGGAAACGAACTCGCCGCGCTTGACGGCAAGATCAATGTTGGACAGCGCATGGACCGGCCCATCATTCGTCTCGAAGACGAGCGACAAGTCTTTGATGTCGATCACTGCCTGCGCATTTGCCTCGCCCCTCTCCGGGGCCATGCTGTCATTCAAACTCATGCGCGGTTCCCGAAGCTGGACGATGGCCATGTCTCAGACCCCTATCGGCATATGTTCGGCGCTGCGCTCCACTTTGCGCGGCGCAACGATTTCTTTCCATTGCGACAGCGCACGATTGACCGGGCCATTCGGCTCGCGCTCAATGAAGCGTCCGTCGCCCGGCTCTGCCGTGACGTGCCCCTTGTCGAATGCGATACGCCCACGTGAAAGCGTCATCTTCGGCAGGCCCTTGAGTTCAAAGCCTTCGAACACGTTGTAATCAATGGAGGAATGCTGTGTTTTTGCAGAAACCTTCTTGGTGGCCTCCGGGTCCCATATGACAAGATCGGCATCCGCTCCCGGCAGCACTGCGCCTTTCTGCGGATAGATGTTCAAGATCTTGGCAATGTTGGTCGAGGTGACAGCCACGAACTCGTTTGGCGTCAGGCGTCCTGTGCGCACGCCGCGCGACCACAACACTGGCATGCGTTCTTCGAGACCGCCCGTTCCATTCGGAATCTTGGTGAAATTGCCGATGCCGTAACGCTTCTGCTCGGTGGTGAATGCGCAATGGTCGGTTGCAACGCATTGCAGGCTTCCGGCCGCAAGACCGGCCCACAGACTATCCTGATTGAGCTTGTCACGGAATGGCGGAGACATCACGCGGCGTGCCGCATAATCCCAGTCCTTGTTATGATATTCGCTCTCGTCAAGCGTCAGATGCTGGATCAAAGGCTCGCCGAACACGCGCATACCCTTTTGCCGGGCACGGCGGATCGCTTCATGGCTCTGCTCGCAGGAAACATGCACGACATAAAGCGGAACACCTGCCTGATCGGCAATCATGATCGCGCGATTGGTCGCTTCGCCTTCCACTTCCGGCGGGCGCGAATAGGCATGGGCTTCCGGCCCGTCATTACCTTCTGCCATGAGCTTGGCCTGCAACTGCGCGACGACATCGCCATTTTCGGCATGAACGAGCGGCATGGCGCCCAGCTCCGCACAGCGCTGGAACGAGGCGAACATCTCGTCATCATTCACCATCAACGCACCCTTATAGGCCATGAAGTGCTTGAAGGTATTGATGCCGCGTTTCACCACTTCCGGCATTTCATTGAAAGCGCGTTCGCTCCAGCCGGTGATCGCCATATGGAAAGAATAATCGGTGCGGGCCTTGCCTGCCTTCTGGAACCATTCCTGCAATGCGTCGAGCAGATTGCCTTCCGGTCCAGGTAGAACGAAATCCACAACCATCGTCGTGCCACCGGCAAGGGCTGCCGCAGTGCCGGTGTCGAAATCGTCGGATGAATAGGTGCCCATGAAGGGCATTTGCAGATGAGTGTGCGGGTCGATACCGCCCGGCATGATATAGCAGCCGGATGCATCTATGACTTCATCGCCGGAGAGATTGTCGCCGACAGCAACAATCTTTTCGCCTTCGATGAGAACATCGGCTTTAAAGGTGCGGTCAGCCGTGATGACGGTTCCGCCTTTGATGACCTTTGCCATTGTTCGTCGTTCCCCTTTTTGGTTTTGTTGCGAACAGTAGCAGTAGTGGATGGTTGTGAAATCAGCTTACAATTTCAGCAGTCTCCAATACCGCATGCAGAAGCACGTCGGTTCCCGCCGACGCCCATTCCTTCGAAATATCCTCGTCTTCATTATGGCTGAGCCCATCCACGCATGGACACATGACCATGGCAGTCGGGGCTACGCGGTTGACCCAGCAGGCATCGTGGCCCGCGCCAGAAACGATGTTACGGTGGCTATAGCCGAGCCGTTCCGCCGCGTTGCGGATCGCCACCACGCAGCCATCATTAAAGGTTACCGGGTCGAAATGTCCGGCCACTTCAATCTCGATGCCGATGCCCAGTTCTTCGGCGATCTTCGGCGCTTCCTTTTCAAACCGCGTTTTCATGTCGTCCAGCACATCTTGGTTGGGCGAGCGGAAATCGACCGTGAAAACGATCTGGCCTGGCAGCACGTTGCGTGAATTGGGTGAAACGTCGATATGGCCGACGCCGCCCACCGCATCCGGCTGGTGAGACATGGCGATTTCGTTGACGAGCTGCAGCATCTTGCCAAGGCCAAGGCTTGCATTCTTGCGCATCTTCATAGGCGTAGAGCCGGTATGCGCTTCCTTGCCGGTCAAGGTTACCTGCAGCCACCACAGGCCCTGGCCGTGTGTGACGACGCCGATGTCCTTGTGCTCGACCTCAAGGATTGGCCCCTGTTCAATATGAAGCTCGAACATCGCATGGATTTTGCGCTGCCCAACCGGTTCATCGCCTTTCCAGCCAATGCGCTCCAGTTCGTCTCCGAATTTCTTGCCTTTGGCGTCGGTGCGCTGATAAGCCCAGTCCTGCTCGTGGACACCGGCAAAAACACCGGATGAGAGCATGGCCGGGGCAAAACGCGTGCCTTCCTCATTCGTCCAGTTGACGACGACGATAGGTCGCTTTGTCTTGATATTCATGTCGTTGAGCGTGCGCATGACTTCGAGGCCGCCGAGAACGCCCAGCACGCCATCGAATTTACCGCCCGTCGGCTGCGTGTCGAGATGGCTGCCCATATAGACCGGATCAGCGTCGGCATCTTCGCCGGGGCGCGTGAAGAACATGTTCCCCATCGTGTCCACGCCCATGGTAAGCCCGGATTTTTCGCACCAGCTCTGAAACAGTTTGCGGCCTTCGCCGTCTTCATCGGTCAAGGTTTGGCGGTTGTTACCACCACGCACACCAGGCCCTATCTGGGCCATGTCCATCAGACTGTCCCAAAGACGATCGCCGTTGACTCTAAGATTGCTGGTGAGCACCATGCGCTCTGCCTCCGCATTATGTATGTGCGTTCAAATTCGAGCCATTATACTGCTAGCCCGCATCCACCCGCCAATATATGTTCCCACGACCCGGCTCTTTGGCCACAATATTCTTGCCTTGCGGGCAAAAACTTGACTAGTTGGTCAAATTGCAGGCTAGAAGAGCGTTTGAATATGGTCAAGCGCTTTTGAAAAATTCTACACTGCTGAAAGGTGTCAAATGGCCACAGCTCCTTCAGACTCACGGACTGACACAGTCGGAACCGAGAAGATGTCGAACGAGAAATCGGAAGGTGCGACACGTATTCAGGGTATAAATCGCAGGCTGATCCTCGATGCTGCTCTGGAGGTTTTTTCCGCATACGGCTTTCGCGGTTCGACGGTCGATCAGATCGCCGAGAAGGCGGGCATGTCCAAGCCGAACCTGCTCTATTATTTCCCACGCAAGCAGAACATCTACGTCACCGTGCTGGAAGATACGCTTGCTACCTGGCTGGAGCCTTTCGAACACATTAATCCGGATGGTGATCCGCTGGAAGAGTTGCGCCGCTATATCGCCGTGAAGCTGGAAATGTCGGCGAGAAAGCCTGAAGCTTCGCGCCTTTTCGCCAATGAAATTCTGCATGGCGCTCCGGCGATTTCTGACTTTCTCAAAGGGCACCTGAAGCAGTTGGTCGACGAAAAAGCGGCTGTCATTCATCGATGGATTGCTGAAAAACGCTTGGCTCCGGTCGATCCCTATCATCTGATCTTCACCATTTGGGCGGTAACACAGCATTACTCGGATTTCTCTGTACAGGTCGGTGCCGTTCTGGGTTCGCGTTCGGAGGAGGCCGGGTTTTATGATGAAACGGCCAGAGCGGTAAGCGCCATCATTCTTGACGGCATTCGCCCACGCAACGAGAATTCGTCATCATGAAAACGATTCGAATTTCTGCAGCCATTGTCCGCGACGAGGCGGGCCGTTTCCTTCTCGTGCGCAAGCGCGGCAGCGATATATTCTTCCAGCCGGGCGGCAAGATCGATGCAGGCGAGCAGCCTGAAATTGCGCTCATCCGCGAGATTGAGGAAGAGCTTGGTATTCGCATCGATGAGAGCCAGTTGCGCTACGCAGCAAAGATGTCTGCACCCGCCGCCAACGAAGACGATGCAACGGTCGAGGCGGAGTTATTTCATCTCCGGTTGAAAGACGGTCAGATGCCTGTTGCTTCCAGCGAGATCGAAGAGCTTCTATGGAATCCGCCGGGTGACACAACGCGTCCGGTCGCGCTTCTGTCACAGAGCATTCAAGCGCGTTTCGCGAAGGATTACTAAGTCCTTCGCGCCTCGACACGGTTTCCGTCCTTGTCGAACAGATGCAGGTGTTGAGTTGGAAAACTCACGTGAACTGTACCTTCAGCGAGCAGTGCATCGCGATCGAGCGTGAAAACCTTGAACGGCAATCCATGCAGGCTGAGGTGCAGGATAATACCAAAGCCGGTCGGCTCGACGAGGTCCACATGCGTCGGAAGATTACCTGATTGCTCCAAAGTCACGTGCTCTGGTCGGATGCCGAGTGTCGCCCTGTCTCCGTCGTCAAGGGACATGGGCGATGCCAGTGCGATCTGCGTTCCGTCCGTGAGGCTCAGATGCGCTTTGCTGTCTTGTTCCTGGTAGGTAACATCCAGAAAATTCATCGCTGGTGAGCCGATGAAACCCGCCACAAAAAGGTTTGCCGGACGGTCATAGAGTTCAAGCGGAGGGCCGACCTGCTGCACCACGCCGCCATGCATGGCCACGATGCGATCGGCAAGGGTCATGGCTTCGATCTGGTCGTGGGTGACATAGATTGAGGTCGCTTTCAGCTCGCCATGCAGTTTCTTGATTTCAGCACGCATCTGCTCACGCAGGCGGGCATCGAGATTGGAGAGCGGTTCATCGAACAGAAAGGCCTTTGGCTGGCGCACGATGGCGCGGCCCATTGCAACACGCTGGCGCTGCCCTCCTGACAATGCCTTGGGGCGTCGCTCCAAAAAGGGTTCAAGGCCGAGCTTGGTGGCCGTGGATTTGATGGCGCTTGCGATCTTCTCTTTCGGCGTTTTACGCAGCCGCATACTGTAGCTCATATTGTCGGCGACACTCATATGCGGGTAGAGCGCGTAGGACTGAAACACCATAGCTATGTCGCGGTCCTTGGGTGCTAGCTCGTTGATGCGTTTGCCGCTGATCTGCACCTGACCTGCGGTTATCTCTTCGAGCCCCGCAATCATGCGCAGGAGTGTGGATTTTCCGCAGCCCGAAGGGCCGACCAGGACGATAAATTCACCGTCTTTGATTTCAAGGTCGACCCCGTGGAGCACGGCCAGTTCGCCATAGCTTTTGCGTACAGACTGAATGTTGATGGAAGCCATTGAAAACCCTTTCAGCCTTTGACTGCACCGGCTGTCAGGCCTTGCACGAGATAGCGTTGAATGAGGAAGAAGAAGGCGCAGGCCGGGATGAGAGCCAGAACACCGGCAGCCATCATCTGCCCGAAGTCGACGGAGAATTTGGACACGAAAGTCAGAAGGCCGACCGGGAAGGTTGCTGCGTCATTGCCCGATATCAGCATCAGTGCGAAGAGCAGTTCACTCCATGCAGCCGTGAAAACGAAACCGAGCGTGGCCGCGATGCCGGGCAGGGTCAGTGGCAAAATGATCTGCCGGAAAGCCATGAACTGTGTCGCGCCGTCGATCTTGGCAGCTTCCTCCAGATCCTTTGGAATACCGTCGAAGAATGACTGCATCAAAAACGTGGCAAAGGGCACGTTGAATGCCGAATAGACGACGACCAGGCCGAGTAGGCTATTTGTCAGGCCGAGCGGTGCCATGATCTTGTAGATCGGCGCGATCAGCATCACCAGCGGGAACATCTGGGTCAAAAGCATTAGCGCGACAATCCAGTATTTGCCGCGAAAATTGAACCGTGACAGAGCGTAGCCCGATAGCGATGCGAAGAGTGTCACGACAATTGCCGTCGCGCCGGAAACAATCAGGCTGTTGCGGAAGAAAAGCGGAAACGAACTGTGGTTCAAGACGTGACCGAAATGCTCGAACGTGGTGCGCGATGGCCAGAGTTTCACGCCCTCGCTGTAGAGGAGGTCGTTGGGTGTGACCGATACTTTCAGAACCCAGAAGAGCGGAAACAGGGCAAACAGCACGTAGAGCAGAATTGCACCGCGGTGGGCTCCGGTCAGGAGAAGTTTACGAGCGGCCATGACCTCAATCCTTGTTCAGCAATGACTGACGCAGGAGCACGATCAGCATGGAGTAGACGAGGAGAAGCAAAAGCAGCACGAGCGCAATTGCCGAGGCATAACCGAAATCCAGCCGCTTGAAAGCCTGTGTGAAAATATAGCTTGCTACGATCTGCGTCCGGTCGGCCGGCCCGCCCCCGGTCATCACAACGATCAGGTCCGCGCTGTTTGCAATCCAAACCGTGCGCAACAAAATGGTGATGGCCATGGTCGGAGCGAGATAGGGGAGTGTGATCGAGAGAAAACGCTGTACCGGCCCGGCACCGTCGATAGCTGCAGCCTCGTAGAGGTCACGCGGGATGGCTTGAAGCGCGGCCAGCATGGTGATCGCGAAAAACGGAATACCCCACCAGACACCTGCGGTGATGATACCCCACATGGCAAGATTGGGATCGGAGAGAATGTTGTTCGGCTCGCTCATCAGACCGAGCGCATAGAACCAGTGCGGCAGGGGACCGATGACGGGATTGAAGAGCCAGGCCCAATTCAAACCGGAGAGAAATGTGGGTACGGCCCACGGCAGGAAAACCAGCGCTTGAGCAATACCACGCCCGGCAAAGGGCTTGTCCAGCAGGAGCGCCAAAATCAATCCGAAGATGAATTGCAGCAATACGGAGCCGCCGGTCCACCACAAGGTGTTTTTTAGCGCACCATAGAAAGCACGGTCACCGGCGAGTGTCCGAAAATGTTCGAGGCCGACAAAGCCGCCAGAAAACGGGTTAAGAAGCTGAATGTCACGAAACGCATAGGAAATACCGAGAACCAGCGGCACAAGCATGATCGCACCGATCAGGATCAATGCTGGAGCGCTATAAAAATAGGGTTCCGATGCATGGGCAAACCGCTGCAGGAAACTGCGTCTGTCTTGTTGAGGGATCGTGGTGGCCATCACTCGCTTTCCCGTTTGAGCATAAATGGGGCGTGTTTGGGACAGGCGCAGATTGTCTGCGCCTGTCTTTTCCGCTTACTTTTTACCGGACAGGAATTTCTGCTGTGCCTTGGTCAGATATTCCGCCCACTGGTCAGCCAGTTCGTCAGGGGTAATTTCGCCGAGCAACGCCTGCTGCGATGTCTTGATGACGAGCGAATCCTTGAAGAAGGCGAATTCTTCGAGGTAGGTCGGCATGACGGTCGGCGTCACGTCCTTGTCGGAAAGCTCGTCGAACCAGCCCTTGAACTGCGGCGTCTTGTAGAACGGATCATCCTGTGCGGATTTCAGAACCGGCAATGCTCCGGTTCGCTTGTTCCACGTGACATTGCCTTCCGGACCTTCCAGCGTCGCGATCAGCTTCCAGGCCAGATCCTTGTTCTGGCTGGCGCTCATGATCGACCATCCGGCAAAGCCTATGGTCGGGAAGGTCTTGCCATCAGGCCCCTTCGGCATGACGGTCACGCCGAAATCCTCCGGCTTCATACGCTCGGCGATGGCTATCAGCGCGTCCGGGTCCTGATTGAGGAAGGCACAGGTGCCGCTATAGAAACCGGCCACGGTTTCGTTGAAGCCCCAGTTGACGCTGTCCTTTGGCGCGAGGCCGTTCTTGTAAAGATCGACGACCCAGGCAATGCCCTTCTTCCAGCCGTCGCTGTTCATGGTCGAGGTGCCGTCTTCGTTGAAGAACGTATTGTTGCCTGCCATGGAAGCGCCAAAGATAACCCAGCTGTTCAGGCCGCCGGGGCCGCCACGCAGACAATAGCCCGCTTTGCCCGGAAGCGCTGATATCTTCTTCGAGGCTTCAAGGAATTCGTCCATGGTCTTCGGCGGTTCGGAAACACCGGCTTCCGCAAGCAGTTTCTTGTTGTAGAACATGGCGTTCAGGTAGAAGCCATAAGGCAGCATGTAGGCCGTATCCTTGACGCTGCGGCCAAGTTCCAGCGCACGGTCAGTAAGGTCAGAAGTCGTCTGCCATTCCTTCAGATAAGGTTCAAGGCTCTCCAGCATTCCGTTATTGGCATAGAGCGAGACCCAGGTATCAGTCATTTCCATGACATCGGGAATTTCGCCGGACGACACCATGGTCGCAAATTTCTGGAAAGACTCACCCCATGGCAGGGAGATGATTTCCACTTTCGTGCCGGGGTTTGCTGCTTCGAATTTAGCAACGATAGACTTCAGCGTTTCGGTGCGTTCAGGGCTGGTGATGACCTCCACCAGCTTCAAGGTCGTATCGGCCATGGCTGTGCCGCTCATCAACATGGCGGCAAATGCAGTTGCGATCAGTTTTTTCATGTGTCGTTCCCCTTATTTTTCCTCACGACTATTTTTATGCAGTGGATGCGGCGATTGCCTCCTCGATATCCCGCCACAAGGCCTCTGTACCTTCCAGGCCGACGTGCAGGCGGACGGAGCGCGGATCGATACCAAACGTATGCGCGGAATTGGGCTGTGCACGCTGCTGCAATACGACCTCGCCAGGGACGATCAGGCTTTCATGCCCGCCCCAGCTCACGCCGAGTTTGAACAGCTTCAAATGATTGCAGAGTGTTCGGACGTTAACACTGTCGCTGAAGATGACAGAGAAAAGCCCCGATGTGCCCGATAATCCGGCAGGCAGGCGGTTGGCCAGCGCTGGGTGACAGACGGTTTCGACAATATCGAGAGCTTGCAAGCGTTTGGCGATTTCCAGCGCGGACGCCTCATGTGCTTTCATGCGCGTCGGCAATGTGCGCATGCCGCGGACAAGCAGCCAGGCATCAAAAGGCGAAAGTTTGCCGCCAAGATAAGGATAGGTTTCAGCGCGGATCATGTCGACGAGGACTTTCGATCCGGTGACAACCCCGGCGACGACATCGCTGTGTCCACCAAGATATTTGGATGCCGAATGCACGACGAGATCAACGCCGAGCGTCAACGGACGTTGAAAGATCGGGCTCGCCCAGCTGTTGTCAATAATGGTGAGGACGCCATTGCGCTTGGCGATTGCGGCCAGCGCTCCAACGTCGTGGGTTTCCATAACCCAGCTCGTCGGGCTTTCCATATAAAAGAGCTTGGCGCCGGGCAGGGCTTTTGCGACAGCTTCTTCGTCTCGGCCATCGACATACTCGACTTCGACACGCATCCGCTTCAGGATCGTGCCGAACAGGCGAAAGGCATCTGGATAGACGTGGCGCACGGCGACAATGCGATCTCCGGGCTGAACGAAAGCCAGAACGCTTGCTGAGATTGCCGCCATGCCGCTCGCAAAGCCCAGCGCGTCTTCTCCGCCTTCCAGCTTAGCCAGCATTTCTTCAAATGCCCGCACGGTGGGATTGAGGCCACGCGTATAAATGGGCCTCACCTTTTCGCCGCGATAGGAAGCGACCATGTCGTCATAGCTAGGGAAGGTAAAAAGCGATGTCTGCACGATCGGCGGTACGACCGCGTCGAAGGCATTTCCCTCATCATGTGCAACTGTCAGTGCAGCGAAATCGAGCGGGGCTATCCCGTCAGTCATTTGGACATTTCCTTGATGTCTTCCTCGACAATGTCGAGGATTTTCAGAGTTTCATGCCTTGCAGTCTCAGGATCCTGAGCCACGATGGCGTTGAAGAGTGTGCGGTGGAATGGAAAGGTCCGTCGTGCAAAATCAGGCCGGTCAAATGGCTCCGACCAGAAGCTGACAAAGGCATCGCGCATCTGTTCCAGCAATTGCCGAAATAGCGGGTTGTGAGTGGCGTCATAGATGGCGAGATGAAATGCGAGGTCTTCCGGGCCAGATGTGCCCTTTGCAATGTGCACCCGCTCCATCTCATTGAGTTTTTCCTCGATTATCACGAGGTCTTCGACAGTTCGTTTGCGGGCGGCAACCATGCTGGCTTCGGCTTCTATGCCGCGCCGTATCTCCAGCGTTTGCAGCAACGCATCGCGCAATTGCGTGGGGTTGAAGGAAAGCGGCAGATGAATCGTGGCCGCTGTGATTGGCTTGAGAAGATAAGTGCCACTGCCTTTGCGGGTCTCAATGACGCCAAGGGCCTGGAAATGTCGGATGGCCTCCCGAATTGTGGAGCGCCCGACGGCAAGTGCGGTCATGAGTTCCCGTTCAGCCGGCAGGCGATCGCCTGCTTGAAGCTGCGCAGTCTGGATATAGGTGGCAAGTGCCTCCGTGACCTGCCGCGCCCGGTCCATGGGCGGCAGAGGTGCTATGGAAAGCTTCCCATCTCCCATTGCAAAATCCTGTCCTGTTGTCTGCTTTAGTGACGACAGCTGGATCAGACCTGTTCCCGTTATTATCAAATTGGTCTGACATCATAGTACTATGGCGGAAAAACTTGCCCTGTCAAGCCGCGAGACTGGCAATTTCATTTGCATGTGAATGGACCATTCGTCTGCGCCGTTTTTCTTATTGCAGACAGAAGAGGTTGCTCCTATCAATCCGGTGAGGAGGCAACGTATTGTTTTGCGTTGCAGAGGGAGTGAAATTACATGCAATTCAGAGCATCAGATGAGCGGACACTTGGCCGTACCGGTCTGACAGTAACGGCGCTTGGTCTGGGAACGGCGCCTTTGGGTGGGCTTTATGCGCCTGTTTCCCGTGCTGATGCGGATGCTTTGCTGGAAGCTGCCTGGGATAGCGGTATCCGTTATTTCGACAGTGCGCCGATGTATGGCTATGGCCGCTGTGAACATCTGCTTGGCGATATGCTGCGTGAAAAAAGCGAGCGCGCCGTTGTCTCAACTAAGGTCGGGCGTCTGATGGCCAATGAGCGCGCTGGCCGCACTTTGCCTCCGCCGCTGCCAAAAAATCCGTTCGATTCAGGCTGGCACAATGGCCTCAATTTTCGTGAGGTTTTTGATTACAACTATGACGGTATCATGCGTAGCTTCGATGACAGCCAGCAGCGTCTCGGCTTTCCTGAAATCGATCTGCTTTATGTCCATGACATTGGCCGTGTGACTCATGGCGACAGGCACGAGCTTCACTGGAATGCGCTGACCAAGGGTGGCGGCTTCCGTGCGCTGACCGAATTACGCGAGGCAGGCAATATCAGAGGTTTTGGTCTTGGTGTGAACGAATGGCAGGTCATTCGCGATGCGCTAGAAGAGGCTGACCTTGATTGTTCGCTTTTGGCTGGCCGTTATTCGCTACTCGATCAGGTGTCGGAAAAGGAATTTCTGCCACTGGCACAAAAGCGTGGCATGGCACTGGTGATTGCCGGTGTGTTCAACTCCGGTATTCTGGCTGCACCGCGCGGCGGCGAACAGAAGTTCGATTATGCTGACGCGCCTGCTGAAATCATTGCGCGCACCAATCGCCTACATGATATTTGCGATGAGTATCATGTGCCGCTCGCCGCTGCTGCCATGCAGTTCCCGTTGAGGCACGAGGCCGTCAGCTCCATTCTGATCGGTGTCCGTTCGCCAGAACAGATCAAACAGAATGTCGTCTGGTTCGAGCAGATGATCCCGGATGACTTCTGGACCACGCTTCGCTCGGAAGGTCTCACCTCGTAATCATGACGTCCAAAATTCTCTGCGTCGGTGCCCTCACCATGGACACCATTCTCCGTCTTGATGAACTCCCACACGTGGCGGGTAAATATCTGCCGCGCGAGGCGGTTGAGATTGCTGCTGGCATGGCCTCAAGTGCAGCCGCTGCCATCGCGCGGCTTGGCGGCGATGTGGCGCTCTGGGCTTCTGCGGGAATTGATCCGGTGGGCGATCGTGCCGTCGCAGAACTAGAGGCTGAAGGTATCGATTGCACCTATATTCGGCGGCTGGAAGGCGCGCGCACGGCATTTTCTTCGATCCTTGTCGATGCGAATGGTGAACGCATCATTGTGCCTTTTTATGATCGCAGGCTTGCAAGTCCATCTGATCCAGTGCCACCGATTACGGCAGGAGCCTATGCTGCCGTCATGACCGATGTGCGCTGGCCATGGGCTGCTGAAACTGCGCTGCGTGCTGCACGTGATGCAGGTATTCCGGCGATACTTGATGCCGATACGGCACCCGTCGAACTGCTGGAAACGCTGCTGCCGCTTGCAACTCATATTGTTGCATCGGAGCCTGCCGCAATCAGCGTCACGGGTACGGCGGATTTGCGTGAATGTGTCCGTATTCTCAGCAATCGCTATGATGTTTTCACATCTGTTACGGCTGGCGCAGATGGCTGCTATTGGGCGGAAGGTGCTGGCAAACCTGTTTCCCATGTAGCGGGCTTCAAGGTCGATGCTTTGGATACGCTCGCTGCGGGCGATGTCTTCCATGGCGCTTTCGCGCATGGTCTGGTTGAAGGCAAGGAGATTGCCGACATCATCCGCTTTGCCAATGCCGCTGCCGCCATCAAATGCGCACGCTTCGGCGGACGCGCTGGTTCACCAAGCCAAGCCGAAGTTGTTTCCTTCATCGAAACCGGCGTTGTTCCCGTCCGATAATCTCTAAAATCTTCCCCTCAAAGCGATGCGATTGCGCGCTGAACTCGAATTGACTCTTTACTAACATGTTAGTATGTGCAAACTTAAAGTTCAAATTTGGGAGGAGCCAGTTTTGGCACATAATCATTCCGGGCAGGAGCGCTTCGGGCTCTCTGCAGCGCTCACGACGCCATTCGATGCAGATGGCAAAATCGATGTCAGCCGTGCGCTGAAGCACGCGCGCGCACGCCTTGAAAATGGCTGCTCAAGCGTAACCCTGTTTGGCACCACCGGCGAAGGTTCGTCGATTGCCGACGCCGAGCGCGCCGCACTTCTTGATGCTTTTATCGCGCAGGGCTTTCCTGCCGCCAATATCGTTGTTGGCGTTATGGAGAACTCGGTTGCCGATGCGGTTCTTCAGGCAGGTGATGCGCTGCGTCGCGGCTGTAAGGCCATTCTTCTGGCACCGCCTTCCTATTTCAAGAACCTCTCTGATGACGGCCTGTTCAACTGGTTCTCGGCCGTGTTCAAGGGTCTCGGCAGCGATGCGCGCGGTATCATTCTCTACAATATTCCGTCGGTGACTGCGGTTGAACTGTCGGTCGATCTCATCGGTCGTCTGCGTGCGACTTTCGGTGACATTATTACGGGCGTGAAGGATTCGTCCGGTAATTGGGCCTATACGGAAAAGCTGCTTGCAGCCCACAAGGACATTGCGATCCTGATCGGCGATGAGCGCGATCTTGCCGCCGGTGTACGTCTTGGTGGGCAAGGTGCAATTTCCGGCATGGCAAATCTGTTTCCGCACCGCCTGTTGCGCATGATCAATGATGGTCAGGATGACGCCGAACTGGTCGATGCCGTGCAGCAATTGCTGAACTACCCCGTAACGCCTGCGGTCAAGGCCATGGTGGCGCGTCATACGGGTGACAAGGAGTGGCGTCGCGTGCGTGCACCGCTGATTTCGCTGAATGATGCGGAATTCGATGCAATTGGCAGTGTATTCGACCGTTTGCATATGGCAAAAGCAGCTTGAGGGCGGCATAAGCCTCGGAGGATAGAGGGGAACGGCTTTGGCGGAAGATCATAACGAACCGGTAAAACTGCGGGACAAGGCTTATCAGAGCTTCACCCAGCATTTGCTGGCGCGCGATTTCCATCCGGGCCAGTTCGTTTCACAGCGCCAACTCGTCACCATGACGGGTTTGCCGCTGGGTGCTATCCGTGAACTGATCCCGCGTCTTGAAGCGGAAGGTCTTATCAAAACCGTGCCGCAGCGCGGACTCCAGATCGCCCATATTGACCTCAATCTGATTCGTGAAGCGTTTCAGTTCCGCCTTTTCATCGAGAAAGAGGCGGTTGCGATTTTTTGTCAGTCGGCTTCCGACGAGTTGCTGCGCTCATTGCGTGCGGAACATGAGGAAACTCTGGAGCGTGCAAAGGCAGAAGGCGAAACGCCGGAGCTTGAAGAACGGGCGCAGAATATCGACTGGAGCCTGCACGATACGATTGTCGGCTCGCTCGACAATGAAATCATCTGGCGTGCCTATCAGACAAATACCATCAAGATGCGTCTGATCAATCAGGAGCGATTCCGCATCACCGGACGTGTTATCCCGGTTATGCAGGAGCATTTAGCTGTGCTTGCTGCTATTGAAACACGCGATCCGCAGACAGCCATGGATGCCATCGCCGTTCACATCAACAATGCGCGGAAGCTGGCTTTGCAGATTTAACAACCAGGGCCGGGCAAGAGGAGTTGCCGGGCCGGAAGAAAGATAGGGGAGGAGCATGTAATGAATTTATTACGTCCAACACGTCGCCAGTTTCTGGCGGGATCAGCGGCAATCGCTGCATCTGGTATGACGGGCATCAGCCCGTCTTTCGCCCAGTCGAAAGTCGACTGGAAGAAATTTGCCGGGACCACACTTGAAGTAAACCTCATCAAGAGCCCACGTGGCGAAATTCTTCAGAAATACCAGAAGGAATTTGAAGAGCTCACTGGCATCAAGGTGCATTCCGAACAGATGCCGGAACAGCAGCAGCGCCAGAAAGCGGTGATCGAGCTGACTTCGGGCCGTCCGAGTTTCGACGTCATCCATATCAGCTATCACGTTCAGAAGCGCCAGTTTGAAAAGGGCGGGTGGCTTGCCGACCTGAACCCATTCCTGAAAGACCCGACGCTGACCGATGCGTCGCTTACAGAAGACGATTTCGCAAGCGCTGGTCTGACCTTCGCCAAGGATGCCAATGGCCGGTTCGGCGCGCTGCCATTCTCTGTCGATTACTGGATCATCTACTGGAACAAGGAGCTCTTTGCCGCAAAGGGCATCGAATTCCCGAAGACCTTTGAAGAGCTGGTCGCAGCCGCTGAAGCGCTCACCGATCCATCGACCAACACCTATGGTTTCGTCGCGCGCGGCATGAAGAATGCCAATGCGCCGGTCTATACCAGCCTTCTGCTCGGCTATGGCAAGCAGTCAGTTGATACGGATGGCAATCTGCAGACTGACTCGGCTGAAGGCATTGAAGCCGCCAAGCTCTATCAGCGCCTGATGACCAAATCGGCACCTCCCGGTGTTGCAGGCTTCAACTGGGCTGAATGCCAGTCTAACTTCCTGCAGGGTCGCGTTGGTATGTGGCTCGACGGTATCGGTTTTGCGCCGCCGCTTGAAGATCCGAACAAGTCGCGTGTTGTCGGCAAGGTTGGCTATGGCGTCATGCCAGCAGGCCCGAATGCACAGGCGGCACCGACGACAGGTGATGGCATCGGCGTGACTGAAGCCTCCAAGAACAAGGAAGCGGCATATCTTTACTGCCAGTGGGCCATTTCCAAGGAAATGGGTGCTCGCCTGTTGCAGTCGGGATCGGGCGTTCCGTTCCGCAAGTCGGTCATCGACGATGAGGCCGTGCGCAAGGGCGTCACCATGCCGGAAGGCTGGGTGGAAGCTCTCTCGAAGTCTGCCCCGATCAGCCAGCTCTGCCTGCCGGTCATTGTGCCTGTCACGGAATTCCGCGACATCATTGGTGTCGGTCTTACCAATCTTCTGAATGGTGCGGACGCAGAAGCTGAAATGAAACGCGCGACGGAGGAATTCCGTCCGGTCCTCGCACGGAGCGAAGGAAAATGACGTCTGCCGCCCCGACAGGAGCAAAAACGGGAGCTGCTGCCAATGCAGCTTCCTCCACCAAGACTGGCAAGAGCCGCTTGCGGCCGAGTTACTGGCCGTTTGTTCTTCCAGCCTTGATCACCGTCGGGGCGGTGATCGTCTTCCCATGGGTGTTTACACTCTGGATGAGTACCAACCAGTGGCAGCTTGGTGGAGAGCAGAGTTTTGTCGGCTTCGACAATTATCTGCGTCTTGCAGCCGACATGCGCTTCTGGGAATCCATGTGGCATACGGTTGTCTATACGGTTCTGTCGGTCGTGGCTCCGATGGTTTTAGGCACGATCGCAGCGCTGGTCTTTGACAGCAAGCTGCCAATGCGCGGGCTCTTGCGCGGCATCTTTGTCATGCCGATGATGGCGACGCCGGTTGCCGTCGCCCTTGTCTGGACGATGATGTATCACCCGCAGCTCGGCGTTCTGAACTATCTTCTGTCGCTGATCGGCATTCCACCGCAGGAATGGATATTCAACCAGAACACGGTTATCCCGTCGCTGGTGGCTGTTGAAACCTGGCAGTGGACGCCGCTCGTCATGCTGATCGTGCTAGGTGGCCTTGCCTCCATGCCGCGCGATCCGTTTGAAAGCGCGGAAATCGACGGTGCCAATGGCTGGCAGAAATTCCGCTACATCACGTTGCCGATGATCCTGCCGTTCATCATGGTGGCCGTCATCATTCGTTCGATCGATGCGCTGAAAAGCTTCGACATCATCTATGCGATGACGCAGGGCGGTCCCGGAACAGCGTCGGAAACGATCAATATCTATCTCTATAACGTGGCGTTTTCCTATTACGACATTGGCTACGCATCGGCGATTGCCGTGGTGTTCTTCATTGTCATTATCGCCATGTCATTGGTTCTTCTGGCTCTGCGCCAGCGGACCAAGTGGAACGCTTGAGGACCGGTCATGGCACGCAAGTCAATTCTTTCGAAGCTTGGCACTGCACTTCTTGTGTTCATCATCGTGTCGCCAGCAATCTTCTTCTTTGTCTGGATGCTGTCGCTTTCGCTGAAATACGAAATCGACAACGGTGCTTACCCGCCGATCCTGATACCGGAACGCTTTGCCTGGTCGAACTACACTGATATCTTTGCGGCCAACGACTTCCTGCTCTACTTTTGGAACAGCCTTCTCGTGACCGGTATGGCGACATTGCTTGCGCTGCTGGTTGGTGTTCCGGCAGGCTATGGCATCGCACGGCTCAAGGCGCATAAATCGGCAATCGTCATCATGATTGCACGTATGACACCAGGCCTTTCTTACCTGATCCCGCTGTTCCTGCTGTTCCAGACGCTGGGTCTGCTCGGCACACTCTGGCCGCAGATCATCATCCATCTGGTCGTCACCGTTCCAATCGTGATCTGGATCATGATCGGCTATTTCGAGACGACACCGTTGGAGTTGGAGGAAGCAGCCATCATCGATGGTGCTTCCTCGTGGCAGGTGTTCATGAAGGTGGCACTCCCGATCGCCAAACCCGGCGTTGTGGTGTCACTCATCCTTGCGGTGATCTTCTCGTGGAACAATTTCGTTTTCGGCATCGTGCTTGCAAGCCGCGAGACACGCACCCTGCCGGTCGCAGTTTACAACATGCTGTCCTTTGAACAGGTCAGCTGGGGTCCGCTTGCAGCTGCAGCCCTTGTGGTTACATTGCCGGTCCTGTTGCTAACCGTATTCGCACAGCGCCAGATCGTTGCAGGTCTGACCGCAGGCGCCGTCAAATAAGAGTTGAGGTTCAAGATGGCATCTGTATCCATCCGAAATGCAATCAAGAAATATGGCAATGTCGGCGTTCTGCATGGCGTGTCGGTCAATATTGAAGACGGCGAATTTGTCGTGCTGGTCGGCCCGTCGGGCTGTGGAAAATCCACGCTTCTGCGCATGATCGCAGGGCTTGAGGAAATCAGCGATGGTGAAATCGCCATTGGTCCGCGCGTCGTCAATGACCTGCGCGCCAAGGAACGCGATATCGCCATGGTGTTCCAAAACTATGCGCTCTATCCGCATATGACGGTGGCCGACAATATGGGCTTCGCGCTTATGCTGAAAAATGCACCGAAGGAAGAGCGCGACAGCCGCGTTAATCGTGCAGCCGAAATCCTCGGCCTCAACAAGCTGCTCGACCGCTTCCCGCGCCAGCTTTCCGGCGGTCAGCGTCAGCGTGTGGCTATGGGGCGTGCGATTGTTCGCGATCCACAGGTGTTTCTGTTTGACGAACCGCTGTCCAACCTCGACGCCAAGCTGCGCGTCCAGATGCGCGGCGAGATCAAGGGCCTGCATCAGCGTCTGAAGACCACCACGATTTACGTGACCCACGACCAGATCGAAGCCATGACCATGGCCGACAAGATCGTTGTCATGCGCGATGGTCTGGTGGAGCAGATTGGTGCGCCGCTCGATCTTTATGATCGTCCGGCCAATATGTTTGTCGCGGGCTTCATCGGTTCGCCATCGATGAACTTCGTCAACGGCAAGATCGAGGAAGGCTCGTTCGTGGCAGACGGTGGCTTCCGTATGCCGCTTCCTGAAGGCGATTATGCAAGTCTTTCGGGCAAGGCCGTTTATGGTATGCGCCCTGAGCATATGAAGATTGCCGACAACGGCGTGCCGGTCACAGTCGAAATCGTCGAGCCGACCGGTTCGGAAATCATGGTCATGGGCAAGCTCGGCGATCAGCCGGTTACCTGTCTGTTCCGCGAGCGCCTGACGGTGCGTCCCGGCGATGTGCTGACCATTGCGGTTGACCCAGCAACGAGCCATGTGTTCGAGCCGGAAAAAGGCATGCGCGTTAGTCGCTAATACCAAACAGCACAAAATAAAACGCCGGACTCTTGCCCGGCGTTTTTGTTTTACTCCGCTGCTTCCTTGACGGCCATCGGATTGTTCGGATGGGTCGTCCAGTTGGCATATTGCGCCGGGATCGGTGCCTTGGTGCGCGGATCGAAATCTCCGATCTGCTCCATGGTGATGCAATCTTCGACCGGGCAGACATTGACGCAAAGATTGCAGCCAACGCATTCCTCATCGATGACCTCAAAGTGGCGCGCACCATTCACCAGATTGGTGATTGCCTGATGCGAGGTGTCCTCACAGGCAATATGGCAACGACCGCACTTGATGCAGAGATCCTGATCGATCCGCGCCTTGGTGACATAATTGAGGTTGAGATACTGCCAGTCGCTGACATGCCCCACAGCCATGCCACGGAAATCATCGAGGGTCTGATAGCCTTTGCTATCCATCCAGTCTGAAAGACCATCGATCATTTCCTGAACGACCTTGAAGCCATAGGTCATTGCTGCCGTACAGACCTGAACCGTGCCGCAGCCGAGCGCAATAAACTCTGCTGCATCACGCCATGTGGTAATGCCGCCAATGCCTGAAATCGGCAAACCATGCGTTTCAGGATCGCGCGCAATTTCGGCCACCATGTTGAGCGCAATCGGCTTCACCGCTGGACCGCAATAGCCGCCATGGCTCCCGCGACCATCAATGGATGGGACCGGCGACATGCTGTCGAGATCGACCGACACGATAGAATTAATCGTGTTGATCAATGAAACAGCATCGGTCCCCGCAGCATGGGCACCGCGTGCGGGCTTGCGAATATCAGTGATGTTCGGCGTCAGCTTGGTGATCACTGGCATCCGGCTATATTGCTTGCACCACTTGACGACCATGGCGACATATTCAGGCACCTGGCCAACAGCCGCACCCATGCCGCGTTCGCTCATGCCGTGCGGACAGCCGAAGTTCAGCTCGATGCCATCTGCGCCGGTTTCTTCCACCAGAGGCAGGATGGCTTTCCACGCCTCTTCTTCGCATGGCACCATGATCGAAGCGATCAGTGCGCGGTCAGGCCAACGCATCTTCACTTCTTTCATTTCGCGCAGGTTCACCTCAAGCGGCCGGTCGGTGATCAGCTCGATATTGTTAAGACCAAGCAATCGCCGGTCAGCGCCATGGATAGCGCCATAGCGCGGACCATTAACATTGACCACCGGCGGGCCTTCGGAGCCCAGTGTTTTCCAGACAACGCCACCCCAGCCAGCCTTGAAAGCGCGCTCGACATTATACGCTTTGTCGGTCGGCGGGGCTGAAGCCAGCCAGAACGGGTTTGGGGACTTGATGCCGAGGAAGTTCGTTGAAAGATCAGCCATGTTTACTCTCCTCAGCCCTGTTCTTGGCCCAAATGGACACTGCGGTCACGGGAAGCAGATGTTGCAGGCGCATGAAGCGCGCCGCCCGACAGCACCGCATCGGCAAAGCCTTCAATCGCTTCGGGACGTTTTATCAGCGTCGCATGGATGGATTCGGCGGCAACCTTGCCGTCTTCCACTGATGCGACGGTCAGATCCTGACCACCTGCAACACAGTCGCCCCCGGCCCATATGCCCTCAACGGATGTGCGACGATCTTCATCGACGCTGATGCGTCCTTTCGAAAGTCCGATGCCTGAACCCGCTAGCGGCTCCGGTTCGAACTTCTGGCCAATTGCCTTGAAAACCTGATCGGCTTCAAGAATGAGATATTCGCCGGTACCGGAAAGCTTGCCGCTATCGGCATTGGTATATTCAAAGACTATGGCATTGACCGTGCCGTCTTCGCTCCGCTCAAGTGCATGCGGCTGCAACCAGTGACGGATCACCACACCATGAATCTGTGCCAGTTCCTGCTCATAGGCGCTGGCATTCATGTTTTCCTGGCCGCGACGATAAACGATTGTCACGTTTTCAGCGCCGAGCTTCTTGGTCTGGATGGCAACGTCCACTGCGGTCATGCCGCCACCGATAACCACAACATTGCGGCCAACGGGCAGGGACGAGAGGTCTTTTGCCTGTCGCAGATTGGCGATGTAATCAACAGCATCGATTATATTGGGCGCATCTTCGCCCACAAGTCCGAGATCATTCACGCCCGGCGTACCCATGCCGAGGAAAACCGCATCATAGCCAGCTTTCAGCGCTTCAATGGTGATATCCTGACCGAGGGTCTGATTATATTCGATATTGATCGCGCCGATTTTGAGCACGAATTCGAGTTCGCGCTGTGCGAAATTATCGACCGTCTTATAGGCAGCGATACCATACTCATTGAGGCCACCACCCTTGGCGCGGGCTTCGAAAACAGTCACCTTATGGCCATGCATGGCAAGGCGATGGGCCGCCGAGATACCCGCCGGACCCGCACCCACAACGGCGATGTGTTTGCCGGTTTCAGGCGCGCGCTTGAATGGATGATTGCCGGTTTCCATCAAAACATCGGTGGCATAGCGCTGCAATTCGCCAATTTTGACCGGCTTGCCTTCCGAAGTTTCGCGAACGCACACTTCTTCGCAGAGCGTTTCTGTCGGGCAAACACGGGCGCACATGCCGCCAAGAATGTTTTCCGAAAGAATGGTCTTTGCGGCGCCTACCGGATTGCCAGCATTGATCTGCCGAATGAACAACGGAATGTCGATGCTGGTCGGGCAGGCATTCATGCACGGAGCGTCGTAGCAGAAATAGCAGCGATCCGATTCCACAATGGCTTCATGCTTGGTAAGCGGCGGATGCAGATCGTCGAAAACATGCGCGTAGTCGGCCTTTTCAAGCCGCGCCCCACGGATGTCAGGCCCGTTTGTGTGTCCCGGATTATCGACTGCATCAATAGGCGAATTCTCTGCTGATCGCATGGATCGCATCTCCCATTTTTGCTTGCGTTTTGGCGCGGGTTCCCTTTGCGCACCTCAACTATTCCGGGCTGCGATCTTTGTCGTCATATGATGCCCGTTAATGATAGGATGACAGATTTTCACGGAAGGTCAAATTTTTTATCATCTGGTCAATTTATGAGGATTCCGCACTACAAATGCAGAAAAGGCCCGACTGTGTGAGCGCGGGCCTTTAACATTCAGCTAAAATGCGAAATCAAAGCGGATCGGACTTGAGACCGTCCGGCGACGCTTCGGTGGCCAGGAAAGTTTCAGTTTCTTTAGGCAGTGTCGGGCGCGAGCTTAGCACCAGAGCGCAGCCCGTAATGATGACAGCAGCGCCGACAAACTGGATCAAGGAAAGCTGTTCTTTGAGGAACACCGCACCGACGAGAACCGCGATGACTGTCACGACGAATTCAACGCTGATGGCTTTGGTCGGGCCGACATTTCCAACCAGTTTGAAATAGAGCACATAGGTAAGCGCGCTCATCACACATGCCGAAATCAGCAGATATGCAAAGTCAACCGGCCCCGGCATGGCTGGCACGGGGACGGCAACAATCAATGGCAAGCTCAGAATGCCGCCAAAGACGAATGCGCCAATGGTGGTTTCCCATGAGCCGGTGCCTGACAGGCGGCGGCTGGCATAATTGCTGCCGAAAGCCGCTGAAAAACAGGAGAAAAGCACAGCAACACAGCCCATGATGAAGGCAGGCGTGACAGCAACGGCCGGGAAGCCAACCAGAAGCATGATGCCGGTCACGCCAAGCAGCAGGCCGATAAGGCCGCGCGAGGTGATGCGTTCAAGCCCCCAGAGCTGGCTGATGACCATCGAGAAAAGCGGAATGGATGCAACGCAGATCGCGGCCATTGCCGTGCCGATCAGCGGTGTACCATAGGAAAGGCCGATCAGTTGTCCCGCAACCGTGGTTGCACCGACGACTGCGAAAGGTTTCCACCCGGCATGAAAATCAAGTCTGCGTCTGGAAAGTTTCGCGATTGCAAAAAGCGTTCCGGCGGCAATGAAGGAGCGGAAAGTGACCGCGCCAACCCAGCCGAAGGCTTCGACCACGCGCAGCACTACGAGGAACGATAGTCCCCATGCTACGGCGAGAAAAATATAGGTCGCGATATCTCTGGGTTTCATGCCAGCAGGCTTTCAAGAAGTATTGCGAATTATCGCATACCGGATTGTTAAGGAACGCCGTTGCAGCTTTATAAGAGTGAAGTCGGATCAGGTCGTTTTTACGGCGGCGTTCGATGCCGCTTCTGCGATATTGGCAAAGAAGCGGTCCGCGATCTTTCGCGCGACAGAACCGAGCAATTTCGTGCCGATCTGTGCCACCTTGCCACCGGCATCGCCACGTATGGCGTAGGATAAAATCGTGTCGTCACCATCTTCGTCGAGGCGCACATCCGTCGCACCATGCGCGAAGCCGGCTATCGAGCCTTCACCATGGCCGGAGATCGTATAGGAGACCGGCGGTTTCATATTCGACAATTCCAGAATGCCGTGAAAGCGAACCTTCAGAATCCCGAAGCTCACTTTGAGGGCGGCGCGTATCTCTGTTTCCGAAATACGCTCGATATCTTCGCAACCGGGAATGCAGGATTTCAGCGTTTCGATGTCGTTTAACGCATCCCAAACTGCTTGCCGTGGCGCTGCAATCCGCTCTTCTCCGGTCAGGTCCATGCTTCACTCCGAGGTGGATCACCCTAAATTGATCAATATGGTGTATATGACACTCTGTCCAAATTGGAAGTTCGGTAATTTATTTGCCGCAAATCTTCTCTAAAGCGCTTAATGTCCGCAATTAAATCGATTTGATTCGGGAGTAGCATCATGGCAAGAGACGCGACGAAGCTTGAAGCAACGGTCGCAAAGCTTAAAAAGCACTGGGCAGATTCGGCTCCGCACGATATGCGCGCGGCGTTCAAATCAGACCCGGGCCGGTTCGAGCGGTATTCGCTATCCCTGGATGACCTTCTGTTCGACTGGTCCAAATGTCGGGTCAACGACGAAACGATCGGTCTCCTCAAGGAACTGGCCGTTGCCGCCGATGTTGAAGGCCGTCGTGCGGCGATGTTTGCGGGTGAGCACATCAACAACACGGAGGACCGTGCCGTTCTCCATGTCGCGCTGCGCGATACTTCCTCGAAGGAAGTGCTCGTTGACGGGCACAATGTTCTGCCGGACGTGAAGGAAGTGCTCGACCGTATGGCGGCATTTGCGGATGGTATTCGGTCGGGTGCCATCAAGGGAGCGACCGGAAAGAAGATCACCGATATCGTCAATATTGGCATTGGCGGGTCCGACCTCGGACCTGTCATGGCAACTCTGGCCCTTTCACCATATCATGATGGCCCTCGTGCGCATTTTGTTTCCAATATCGACGGCGCACACATTGCAGATACGCTTGGCATCCTCGATCCGGCGACGACGCTTGTCATCATTGCTTCCAAGACATTCACGACCATCGAAACAATGACCAACGCGCAGACTGCGCGCAAATGGGTGGCGGATGCGCTTGGAGAAGCGGCTGTGGGCGCCCATTTCGCGGCTGTCTCCACCGCACTGGACAAGGTCGCTGCCTTCGGTATTGCTGAAGACCGGGTCTTCGGTTTCTGGGACTGGG
Source organism: Ochrobactrum sp. A-1 (assembly GCF_022488005.1). Classification (NCBI taxonomy): domain Bacteria; kingdom Pseudomonadati; phylum Pseudomonadota; class Alphaproteobacteria; order Hyphomicrobiales; family Brucellaceae; genus Ochrobactrum; species Ochrobactrum sp. A-1. The sequence continues at coordinate 1,322,437 of NZ_JAKVQC010000003.1, read as the reverse complement.
TCGGCGGACGTTATTCCGTATGGTCAGCTATCGGCCTGCCCGTGATGATTGCGATTGGACCGGATGATTTCCGCAAGTTTCTGGCAGGTGCGCATTCGATGGATGTGCATTTCCGAGATGCGCCGCTGGAAAAGAACTTAGCCGTCTGGCTGGGCCTTATCGGGTACTGGCATCGTGCGATCTGTGGTTATGGCAGCCGGGCGATCATTCCCTACGACCAGCGTCTTGCCCGTCTCCCGGCCTATCTGCAGCAGCTGGATATGGAATCGAATGGCAAGAGCGTCACGGTCGATGGCAAGCCGGTTTCCGGTCCCACCGGCCCGGTTGTGTGGGGTGAGCCTGGTACGAACGGCCAGCACGCTTTCTTCCAGCTTCTGCATCAGGGCACTGACACCATTCCGCTCGAATTCATCGTTGCGACAAAGGGCCATGAAAAGCACCTCGACCATCAGCATGAAATGCTGCTGGCGAATTGCCTTGCACAGTCCGAGGCCTTGATGAAGGGGCGTACCCTTGATGAAGCGCGGGCGCAGTTGAAAGCGAAGAACCTTCCGGAAAGCGAAGTCGAACGCATTGCGCCGCATCGTGTTTTCTCGGGCAACCGTCCTTCGTTGACGCTGGTTCATGACAAGCTCGATCCGTTCGCTCTCGGACGTCTGGTAGCGCTGTATGAGCACCGCGTGTTCGTCGAAGCACAGATTTTCGGCATCAATGCTTTCGATCAATGGGGCGTCGAGCTTGGCAAGGAACTTGCCACCGAACTTCTGCCGGTGGTTTCGGGCGAGGAAAGCAGCGACGGCCGCGACGCATCCACACAAGGGCTTGTCGCGCATCTGCATGCGCGACGGAAAGCTTGACGGCATTCTCCGCACAGCTAGAAATAAAAGAGAGCCGGGTTTGTAACCCGGCTCTCTTCATGAGAAATAAAATGGGAAATGAAATGAAAACCGAGATCGTAAAATTTGCCGGCGATGTACCGGGAAATGCCATCGAGTTGCGCGTACTGCGCTTTGCAGGCAAGGACAGCGATGCGCCGTCCGCCTATTTGCAATCTTCGCTTCACGGTGCAGAACTTCCGGGGCAGGCGGCTCTTCATTTCCTGGTTCCGATGTTGAAGAAGGCCGCCGATGAAGGGCGCGTTCTTGGCAATATCACCGTTGTTCCGCAAGCCAATCCAATCGGTTCCAATCAGTGGCAGGCACATCAGCATCTCGGTCGTTTCGAGACGTTTTCGCTGACCAATTTCAATCGCGCTTTCCCGCTACTGCCGGATTTTGATACGTCTGAACTGCCGGAGCCGGATGCGCCGATCTCACTGGCACAGCGCTTGAAGGCGACGCTTTTGAAGCTGGCTCTGCCAAATGACATCGTGCTTGACCTGCATTGCGACGACGAGAGCGAAAATTACGTTTATATCGCGGAAGAGTTTGCCGAGGATATGAAGGATCTGGCTATCGCGTTGAACTCGACAGCAATCCTCGCATGGGACACGACCGCTGATGCAGCTTTTGAAGAAGCCTGCGCCCATCCTGTCCTGCAATTGCCGGCGGACAAGCGCAACATGAAGCGCCGGGCGGTTACAACTGTTGAATTTCGCGGCTTGAGTGATGTTTACGCCGATATGGGCAAAGGCGACGCTGAAGGTCTGTACAAATTTCTCGTGCATCGGGGTGTTGTCCGCGACGACAATGTGAAGCTAGAGACGGAATATAAGGGTCTCGTTACACCGCTTTCGCATGTTGAGATGCTGCGCGCACCGGAAGGCGGCATGGTGTTGTTTCATGTAGCGCCTGGCGATGAAGTAAAGGCGGGCACGAAGCTGGTTACAGTGGTTACGAAGCCGGGTGAACCGGAAGGCGACATCACGCTGACCGCCCCGCAGGACGGGCGCATCCTGACCCGTCGCTCGCTGCGTTATGTTCGTCGTGGGGATGATCTTCTCAAACTGCTTGGCGCGAAGCCTTCAGCTGTCAAGAAACGTGCCGGTGCGCTGGAAGCATGAGCGACAAGCTTTCCGCCGACCGTATAAAGTCGATACGTGCCGTCCTGTTCGACAAGGACGGCACATTGATCGATTTCGACCGTACCTGGTTTTCAATCTCGTGGCAGCTTGCGCAGCGCGCCGCAAAAGGTGACGAGATTAGGGCTCGTGCATTGCTTGACGCGGGAGGCTACGACTGGCTGACCGAGCGTTTCCGGGCCAATTCGGTTATCGCCGCCGGTACAGTCGAAGATATCGTTTCGCTTTGGCATCCAGATGTCGCGTCCGAGCAGTTGCGCAAATTGGTCGAAGAATATGATGCTTATTGCGTCACCGAAGGTGCGCGTTCAGCCGTTGCTATTGAAGCTGTTCGCGAAACGTTGGAAGTGCTTCGCACAATGGGCTTCCGTCTAGGCATTGCTACCAATGATTCCGAAGCCGGTGCGCATGCAACCGCCAAAGCTCTGGGTATCCATGGGCTCTTCGACGTCGTAATCGGTTATAACACGGCGGCGCGCCCAAAGCCCTATCCCGATCCGCTGCTCTATTTTGCAGAAAAGCTGGGATTGGTGCCTAACGAGATCGCCATGGTCGGGGATAATCTGCATGATCTGGAAACAGCCCATGCTGCCGGGGCAGGGCTTGCAGTCGGTGTTCTATCTGGCAATTCTCCTCGTGAGGCGCTGGAGCCCCATGCCGATGTGGTGTTGGACAGTGTGGCCGGACTGCCTGAACTGCTGAAGAGATGAGTGCATGGCTTCCATGCAGCGAATTGAATGGAAACATCACGACAATTCATTCTCACAACTCTTGCGGTGAAATTGGCGTGGAGTAGCATGGCGGTACGTTTAACGTTCCCGAGCTACGTCCATGATCCTGATCGGCCAGTATGATTCCCCCTTTGTGCGGCGTGTTGCCATCGCCATGCGGCTTTACGGCCTGCCATTCGAACACAAACCATGGTCGACGTTTGGTGACCGTGACAGGCTTGCGGAGTTCAATCCGCTGAGCCGCGTGCCGACGCTTGTGCTGGATGATGGCGACGTCGTGATCGAAAGTGCGGCGATACTCGACTATCTCGATGAGATCGCAGTTGGCAAACCTCCGTTGATCGCGCCCAAAGGTGCCGAACGCCGTCAGACATTGAAGATATGCGCGCTTTCGACCGGTCTTGCCGATAAGGCTGTAAGCCTCCTCTATGAAGGTTTGCTGCGAAGCGAAAGATCAAACGTCTGGGTTGAGCGGTGTGAGACGCAGATCGCGCGGGTGCTGGGTGTTCTGGAAAGTGATCTTGCGGAACGGAAATCATCATACTGGTTTGGAGACGATATTGGGCATGCCGATATCGCGGCGGCTTGTGCGCTTCGCTTTCTGCGCGAGGCGCATCCCAATCTTTTTAATGAACAGAAATATCAGGCATTGACGGGTCTGGCGGCTCGATGCGAAGCGCTGGCACCTTTTCGGGAAATCGTTCAGCCTTTGGCACCGCCCTCTGCATGATTCAACCTGAAACGATTGCGGCCGGATAAAATGTCCGGCCGCCTTTGTTTCCGAATGTCGACGATTCTCAATCGCGAAGTTCGCGGCGCAAAATCTTGCCGACGTTGCTTTTCGGCAGGCTTTCGCGGAACTCGACTTGGCGCGGACGCTTGTAGTTCGTGAGGCGTTCGGCGCAATAGGCTTTGACTTCGTCTTCGGTCAGGTTGAGGTCGCTGCGTACGACGAACAACTTCACGACTTCGCCCGAATGTTCGTTCGGTATACCAACGGCAGCCGATTCCACGATGCCGGGATGACCGGCGGCAACTTCTTCGATTTCGTTTGGATAGACATTGAAGCCGGAAACAAGGATCATGTCCTTCTTGCGGTCGACGATCTTGGTATAGCCGCGCTCGTCCATGAAGCCCATGTCGCCCGTGCGGAAGAAACCATCGGGCATGATCGCGCGGTTGGTTTCGTCGGGACGCTCCCAATATCCCTTCATAACCTGCGGTCCGCGCACGCAGATTTCCCCGACTTCACCGAGCGCGAGGTCATTCCCATCATCATCGCGGATCGCCACATCGGTCGACGGCATTGGTAGGCCGATCGTTCCGGAGAATTCAGTTGCATCAAGCGCGTTGGCGCAGGCAACAGGCGACGTTTCGGAAAGACCATAGCCCTCTGTGATGTGGCAACCGGTCATTTTCTGCCAGCGCTCAGCAACGGGACGCTGAACAGCCATGCCGCCACCAAGCGTCAGAATGAGGGGCTTAAAATCCAGTGTCTGAAAATCGGGATTGTTCATGAGGCCATTGAACAAGGTGTTGAGGCCTGGAAAAATGTGGAACGGGTATTTCTTCAACTCCTTCACGAAGCCGGGTATGTCGCGAGGGTTGGGGATAAGGATATTTCGTGCGCCGAGCTTGATGCCAATCATGGCATTCACGGTGAGCGCGAAAATGTGGTAAAGCGGGAGGGCGCATACGAAATTCAGCGCTTTCGGCTTGCCTTTGTTTCGGAATGCAACCTCCATCCAGACGTGCATCTGTTCGACATTGGCGAGAATGTTGCTGTGCGTAAGCATGGCACCCTTCGAGATACCCGTAGTGCCGCCAGTATACTGCAGGAAGGCAAGATCAGACCCCTGCACCGGAATTGGGTCGAAGGATTGGGCGCGACCTTGCGAAAGTGCGTCCTTGAAACGGACATGTCCCGGGATATTCCACACCGGTACCATTTTCTTCACACGGCGCACTACGAGATTGATAATATGGCCTTTGAAACCATGCATGTCGCCCATCGAAGCGACGATGATGTTGGGGACATTGACGGAAGCGAGGGTCTTCTCCACCGTCGATGCGAAGTTTTCCAGAACAATCAATGCCTTCGCACCGGAATCGTTCAGCTGATGCTCCAGTTCGCGCGGCGTATAAAGCGGATTGACGTTCACCACCACGAAACCGGCACGCAGAACGGCGGTAAATGCAATTGGATAATGCAGGATGTTCGGCATCATCACGGCAACGCGGTCGCCTTTAACAAGGCCACGCGATTGCAGAAATGCCGCAAGCGCGCGCGAATATTCATCCAGCTCCTTGAAAGAAAGGTCCTTCCCCATGCAGGTGAAGGCAGGATGATCGGGGAACTGTCGGCAGGACGCCAGAATCATATCGCCAATGGACGAGGTTTTGCTCAGGTCGATCTCGTGTGGAACGCCCGCCGGATATGATTTGAACCAGATTTTTTCTTGCGTCGGCGCGCTCTTGCTCGCTGATTGTGCCGCGACGGTTTCAACTACGGATGCGCTTTGCCCAGTCGTTTTTTTCGCCATTTCTTCTCCCCGGATTGCTCCGTCCAAATTTGGGCAGCCTGTGCGCCCGCCGTCTCCCAAGCCGCCCGCCCCACGGACAGCCTCCTCATTTTTAAATGTGGTCGAGTTTCATTCTCTTCGCAAGAGTTACATTGACGTAAGCGTAAATTATAAAAGAGTCGAGCGTCTTTCCCAATTTTGTAGTTTGGCAATCACAATAGGTTGAAACTTGCGACTGGGGGAAATAGCAGGTTCGCCCCGGGGCGATATCTCAATTGTGACTGCTAGGCATTTAACGGGCTTCAGATACCTGATTTTTCAGGGATCGGACGAGTACCGAAATTGCTCTGCCGCCATAAGTTACGAGGTCATAGTTTCTGTCGCCGCGCAACCACTCGTTGAGAAGTCCGCTCAACATGGAAAGTAGGATCGGGGCTGCAGTGTCTGCAGTCCAATCCTTCGAAAGCTCCCCACGTCTGGCAGCCACGTCGAGCAAGCCTGCGAACAATGAGAGAACATTGGCGCGAGCTTCCCTGAGACGGTCCTCAAGCGGAGCCATCTCACCGACAAACTCGCATCGCTGATTAATGATAATGAAAATATTCTGCTGGCGCTCGTCGTTCGAGAAAAGCTGCAGCGCCTGGATAATGGATTGTTCCAGAACATGCATTGGATTGGGATGATTGACGACGGCAGCCTGCAACATGATTTCTTCCTGCGGAAACCGGACACTGGCTATAATAGTGCGAAGGATCTCAACTTTGTCGCGAAAGTGGAAATAAATCGCGCCTCGCGTCACTCCAGCATGACAGGCGATTTCCATCAGTGTAGATTGGTTGACACCGCGCTCGAGGAAAACCTGCTCGGCGGCCACCAGAATGGCTTCCCGGGTTTCCGCGGCCTCGGCTTTCGTTCTTCGCATGATTTTCTCTCGGGTGAATGCGGGCTAAGGGCCTTAATTTGCCACTGAATCTGGATAACTCATTCGTGATCTGTAATATTAGGTGATTGACTATAACACGGTAGTTCGTGTTTACAAACACTCGTGTATGTTAAATTGGCAGCACCGCGCGACAGCAAGGGCACTCCCATCATGACTCTTAACCGTTCCATTCGGCTTTTTGCGGCAGGGGCCGCATTTCTTGTCTTTGCGGGGCAACCCGTTCTGGCGCAAGCACCCGGGGGTGCAACGCCGCCACCGCCACAGGTAACCGTTACCGTGGTCGAGCCGCATGATGTACCAGTTACCTATGAATATGCGGCGCGTATCAGTGCCTATCGCGATGTTCAGGTGCGTGCGCGTGTGGGCGGGATACTGCTGCACCGCAATTTCATCGAGGGCACGGAAGTTAAGGCTGGCGACGTGTTGTTCGAGATAGACCCGGCACCCTACGAGGCGGAACTTGAAAAGGCTCAGGCACAGGTAGCGCAGGCCGAAGCGCAGTATCAGCAATCCATTCGCGATGCTGAACGCGCCGAACAATTGGTCCAGCAGAAGGTCCAGAGTACAGCCGTGCGCGACTCTGCTTTTGCGACGCGCGACCTGAACAAGGCGTCGGTTGCAGCAGCCAAGGCGCAATTGCGTACAGCAGAGCTTAACCTGAGTTATACCAAGGTCACCGCGCCCATCAGCGGTATCACGAGCCTTGAGCAAGTGAACGAGGGTAGCCTTATCGGCACAGACGCATCTTCCAGCCTCCTGACCTCGATCACGCAGCTCGATCCGGTCTATGTGAATTTCTCCTTTACGGACACGGAAGCAGCCGAAATTGACCGTTTGCGCGCTGAGCGCGGCGCCACGGGTGAAGATGCCGATCGGCTCAAGATTAAAGTCCTGTTCGGCGACGGGCAGGCTTATGACCATGAAGGTACGATCGACTTCACCTCGTCGTCGCTCGATACGGAAACGGGCACGCTTGGTGCCCGTGCGGTCGTTGAGAACCCTAATCGCCGTTTGATCCCGGGCCAGTTCGTCCGAGCAGTGATTCTCGGCATTCAGGTCAAGAACGGCATCACGATTCCGAAGGCTGCGTTGCTGCAGGGCCCGCAGACGCAGTTCGTCTACGTGGTCAACAAGGACAATGTTGTCGAGGTGCGGCCTATCACGGTTGCGCGTGAGCTGAGCGATGCTTGGCTGGTTTCTGAAGGACTCAACGCAGGCGATCGGGTCATCACAGAGGGCCTTATCAAAGCAGCTCCGGGTAAGCCCGTGAATCCGGTCGACGCAGCTACTGAAGCAAGCAATCAGACGTCGCCCGATAAGGCTGGTGCTGATGCTGGCAAAGAACAGGCGGCAGGCAAGCAATGAATAGATTCTTCGTCGACCGCCCCGTTTTCGCGGCGGTCATCTCCATTGTGCTCGTGCTGGCTGGCCTGATCTGTATTCGGATCCTGCCTATTGCCCAGTATCCTGAACTGACGCCGCCACAAGTCGTCGTCAGTGCGACCTATCCCGGCGCAAGTGCCGAAACGGTGGCGCAAACTGTTGCTGCACCGTTGGAACAGCAGATCAACGGCGTCGAGAACATGCTTTATATGCAGTCCTCGAGCCTTGGTAGCGGCACCATGCAGTTGACGGTAACCTTTGCTCTGGGCACCGACCCGGATCAGGCCACCATCAATGTCAACAACCGGGTGCAGCGTGCGACCTCGTCCCTTCCGCAGGAAGTGCAGCGTCTGGGTGTCACGGTGGACAAACGTTCCACCACGATTCTGGGCATGGTCGCCATGTTTTCCGACAGCGATCGTTATGACCGCACCTATGTCGGTAACTACGCGCTTCTAAACGTGGTCGATGACCTCAAACGTTTGCAGGGCGTCGGCGATGTGCAGCTGCTTGGCAATATCGATTATTCGATGCGCATCTGGTTGCGTCCAGATAAGCTGGCGCAGTATAATCTGACCCCGAGCGATGTCTCGACGGCTATTCAGGAACAGAATGCGCAGTTTGCTGCGGGCCGCTTCGGCGATCAGCCAGACCCGCAAGCCGGGCCGTTCACCTATACGGCGACCACGCAGGGACGTCTGCCGGATGCTGCGGCATTTGAAAACATTATCCTGCGTTCAAGCCCCAACGCTGCGACTCTCCGTCTGAAGGACGTTGCGCGCGTCGAACTGGGAACAGAAAGCTATCTCGTCGATAGTAATCTTAACGGCACGTCTGCTGTCCCGATTGCAATATATCTGCAGCCGGGTGCGAACGCGCTCAATACGATGGAACTCATTCAGAACCGTATGAATGAGCTGAAGGCGAGCTTCCCGGCGGGCATCGATTACTCGATCCCGTTTGATACGACGAAGTTCATCAAGGTCTCCATTGAGGAAGTGGTTCACACCTTCATCGAGGCGATCATTCTCGTCGTGCTGGTGGTATTCATCTTCTTGCAGAACTGGCGCGCGACGCTCATTCCGATCATCGCAGTGCCGATCTCGATCATTGGCACATTCGCGGGCATGTATGTGCTCGGCTTCTCCATCAACCTCCTGACGCTATTCGGTCTGGTGCTGGCAATCGGCATCGTGGTCGACGATGCCATCGTGGTTCTGGAGAACGTCGAACGTATCATGACGACCGAGAAACTTTCGCCGCGCAAGGCCGCCATCAAGGCCATGGGCGAAGTAACGGGGCCGGTTATCGCGATTGTTCTCGTGCTCTGCGCCGTGTTCATTCCGGTCGCCTTCATGGGCGGTCTTGTCGGCGAAATGTACAAGCAGTTCGCCGTCACCATCGCGATCTCGGTGACGTTGTCGGGTCTTGTGGCTCTGACGCTGACACCGGCGCTCTGTGCGTTGATCCTCAAGCCGGGTCATCACGAGCCGATGTTGCCGTTCCGTATTTTCAACCGCTTCTTCGAGCGGGTAACAGATGGTTACTCCAGCGGTGTTCGCTTCTTTTTGAAGCGTGCAGCAATCGGCCTCATCCTGTTCGCAGGTCTTCTCGGCGCGACGTACTATCTTTTCGAAAGAGTTCCGGGATCGCTGCTGCCGGATGAGGATCAAGGCTTCCTGTTCAGCGTTGCGGTACTTCCTCCTGCGGCCTCTTTGGAGCGTACAACTGCAGTTCTCGATCAGGCGAGTGCGAATATCCGGAAGAGTCCAGCTGTGGAAAGCGTCTTCGCGGTGTCCGGTTTCGACCTTCTGTCGGGTGGTCTGAAAACCAGTGCGGGCACGATGTTCATCATGCTCAAGGACTGGAAGGAGCGTACGACACCTGAGACTGACGCGCGCAATCTTCCCGGCGCGATTATGGCGATGAATTCGGGTATCAAGGACGGGCTTGTTCTGGCGTTCAACCCACCTCCGATCATGGGCCTCAGCACGACCGGCGGCTTTGAACTCTATGTTCAGGATCGTACAGGCGGTGGTGTGGAATCGCTAACGCGTGCGACCAAGCTCATTACCGAAGCTGCGGCCAAGCGACCGGAGTTGCAGGGCGTCCGTACGACGTTTGATCCGAACGTTCCGCAGTATGACATCCAGCTTGATCGCGAAAAGGCGAAGGCTATGGGTGTGCCGATCAACTCTGTATTCACTGCAATGCAGGCGACGTTCGGCAGCCTCTACGTCAACGACTTTACGCTGTTTGGCCGCAACTATCAGGTCAACCTGCAGTCGGAAGCCGAGTTCCGTCGCGATCCAAGCGATCTCAAGCATGTTTTCGTGCGGGCCAATTCGGGCAGCATGATCCCCCTCGATGCTCTTGTGACAGTCAAGCGCATCGTCGGTCCGGATCAGCTGGAACGCTTCAATGCTTTCAATGCAGCGAAGATTACCGGTAATCCGGCACCGGGTTTCACATCCGGTGATGCGATCAAGGCAATGCAGGAAGTGGCAGCGGAAGTTCTTCCGCAAGGCTATCAGATTGCATGGACCGGCTCGGCCTATCAGGAAGTGACCACCAGCGGCACAGGCACACAGGCCATGATCTTTGGTCTCGTCATGGTGTTCCTGATCCTTGCTGCACAGTATGAACGCTGGAGCCTGCCGCTCGCCGTCATCACCGCAGTGCCGTTTGCTATCTTCGGTGCGCTGTTGGCGACCGATCTGCGCGGGTTGACCAATGACGTGTATTTCCAGATTGGTCTGGTGACACTCATAGGTCTGGCGGCGAAGAACGCGATTCTGATCGTGGAATTCGCGGTGCTTGAACGAGAGACGGGCAAGTCCGCCATTGAGGCGGCAGCGTCGGCAGCTCGTCTGCGCTTCCGTCCGATTGTGATGACTTCGCTGGCCTTCATTCTCGGCGTCGTGCCGCTGGCGGTTAGTACCGGCGCCGGTTCGGCAAGTCGTCACTCGATCGGTACGGGCGTCATCGGCGGCATGTTGGCGGCAACATTCATCGCAACCTTCTTCATTCCGATGTTCTACAGTCTGATAGCGCGTAAGCCTCCGAAGAAGCCGGAGGATGAGGATGTGAACGAAACGACTGGTCCGAACGGGCAGATCGATAATCAGATCTAGTCAGTCTCGAATGTCAAACAAAAGCCCCGCCGAAAGGCGGGGCTTTTTGCATCGGCCTATACTTGCATTCCTTGGAAAGGCTGGAACTCTTCGCGACAAGCTTTTGAGAAAGAAGCCTCACAATCTCTAGAACAGCGATGCGATACTCTGAACGATTGCCCACCCTAGAAAAGTTGCGGGTACACTGAGTGCCGCAAGCATGATGCCGAGAAACACGTAGGCAGCTTCATTAGGCGAGCGCTTTGTTTGCTCCGGAGCCTTGTGCCATTGAGCGGGTACGCCATCAAACATTGTATAAATCCTCCTTCTCCCTGAATTTAATTATTGATGAGCGGACGGTTTGTTCAAGTCAAAATAAATGGATGTATTTATTGATGATTTTATGTTAGAAGCGGCGCAATTCATGTTGATCAGTGCATGATATTTTAATTTTTTTCCGTATAGCTGAGTTATTTCTTTGATAAGAAATAATTTTACTTCTGTACTGTAAGTATCGATATGTCGGAAATTTCAAAAATATCTGAAAATTCGTTTGGTAAGCGGTCTTCTCTGCGTCAAAATGGCACGCAACGGCTGTCCCGATTTTGTCAGCCGGAATCGTCTGATGCTTGGCTCAGTAAAAGCTGTTCGGAAAATAGCGCAGATAGAGCTCTGTTAACGTGCCTTTCTCCTGCAGGGCCTGAAGGGCATTGTTGAAGGCATTGACGAGAGGAGCGTTCTGCTGTGCTACAGCGATGCTGAGGCCACTGCCAAGATATTGCGGTGCAAGATAGGGGCCGGCTGCAAATGTGCAGCATCCATGACCTTCTGGGCTGTTCAACCACATGGAAAGTGACATGCCGTCATGAAATACAGCGCTTATCTTGCCACTTTTGAGATCGGCGAGCATCAGTGAATCATTAGGGTACGGTTTGGCGATCGCGTGAGGGAAATAGCTTTTCAGAAGCTGCTCATGCGCGGCGCCTGCAACTACGCCAACGGTCTTGCCCTTCGTGGCTGTAACTGCGTTGTCGTTAAATGCGTTAGCATTGGTGGTCGCAAATCGCGCAGGCAGTCGCATATAAGACCGTGAGAAGGCAAATTGCCCGCGGTTTGCTTCGGTCGGCTTCCACCCTGCTATGATGGCTTCTGCTTGTCCGCCAAGCAGTCGCGCTTCAAGCTCGTTCCATGGCACAGCCTCGATCTGACATATGTCATCGACGCCCAGCTGGTGGCAAAGTGCCTTAGCAAGGTCGACATTATAGCCCGCAAGATGTCCCTGATCGCCCAGCATATTGAAAGGTGGGAAATCGACTGTTGTGATGAACCTCAGCCGGTTGAACGCTTGCAAGGACGGCAATGGCAGGCGTTCCTTCTGATTGATGAAGGAAGGAGCCTCCGGCTGTGCGTCTGAAGCCCAGGCGCCATGAGTGCCACATGTGAATGCCAGCACGATCAACAGTCTGGAAAGGTTGCGTCTCATGCCCCGCTTTTCTCCTTTTCCCTATAATTTAGCGTTAACTGAAAAGTCGAGCGATGAACAATATTCAACCAAGGTGCTATGAAAATAAAGGTTGCAATTCCTTCGCAGTATAATACCTTTAGATTGCAAGTTTTACCAAAGCAAACATCTAATAAAACGATTGGTAAAATTAGAATATGTGTAAATTCCTAAAACATAAATTATGAATATTCAATAGTGCGGGGGTGCTATGAGTAGTGTATCGAGTACGTTCGATCTGGAGGTATGCAGCGCCATATCAGCCAGATTGGAACAATGTGGCGTGCCCAGAGATGCGTTGCTGGGGGCTTATAGTGCGGCTATTCACCATGGAACATCGTTTTGCGTGGAACTGGTACAGCGAGGTGATGTTTCGGAAACAGTCGTTTATGCAGCTATTGCTGACTTTTTAGGGGTGGAGTTCACAAGCGAGGCTTTACCCTCGCGCATCTTCGTATCGGGCGAGGAGAAACCATCGGCTTTCGTTGATGTGGGGCAAGTCATGCTGCTCGGTTCGGACGGAGGGAGTTATCTCTACATCGCTCCGTCAGAAAATCGCATTGGAACTCTTCGAGATCATATTCTGGCGACGCCGACATTGAAGAGCAGAATACGTATCTGCACGCCGACCCTCTTGAAGCAAATCATGCGGCAACGCCATCAGAAGGATCTGATCGCACGGGCCCATGGAATGACACCGCAGTCGCTTTCAGCTGCACGCGTTCTCGATACGCCGCAGGCATTCATCATTGCGATGGCAATTTATGTATTCTTCGCTTGCCTGTTCAATTGGCCGGGGACGACTTTGTTGGTGCTCCATGTAGCGCTGTCGATATTCTTCTTTGGATGCGTGATGATCCGATTGTTCGCGGCCGTCTCCGGACAACGATTGAAGTTTATTGAAATCAAGAAATGCAGGCCACGCGATTTACCGAATTATTCTGTCCTGGTCCCGCTCTATCGCGAACAGGATGTGGTTGGTCAGCTTGTTTCGAGCTTGAAGCGATTGAACTGGCCAGCCAGTAAACTCGATATCAAGCTTGTCTGCGAAAAGGACGACTTCGATACAATATCGGCAATACGTCGTGAGCAGCTTCCGTTAAACTTTGAATTGGTCCTCGTGCCGTCCGGCGGCCCTAAGACGAAGCCAAAAGCGCTCAATTACGCATTGCAGTTTGCGCGGGGTGAGATTGTCGCGGTCTTCGATGCAGAGGATCGACCACATCCCGATCAGTTGCTTGAGGCGTGGCAGACTTTTCAGGCAGAAGGCGACAAGCTGGCCTGTGTACAGGCGCCTCTCATTATCGGTAACTTCCGCCACAATCTGCTGACACGAATGTTTGCCTTTGAGTATGCAGCGCTTTTCCGGGGGCTCTTGCCGTGGCTCGCTTTTCGAGGACTTGTTATTCCGCTGGGCGGTACGTCCAATCATTTTCGGCGATCTTGTCTGGAGGATGTCGGTGGCTGGGATGCCTATAATGTTACTGAGGACGCTGATCTGGGCGTAAGGCTCGCTCGGTTCGGTTATCGCATTGGCGTTATAACGCGTGGAACAATTGAGGACGCACCGGTGAACTACGACGTCTGGCGCAAACAGCGAACCCGTTGGCTCAAAGGCTGGATGCAGACATGGCTTGTCCATGGACGTCAGCCGCATAGCACATGGCGCGAGCTCGGCTGGTTCAGATTTACCGTCAATCAGATTTATACTTTAGGCATAATCAGTTCGGCGCTTCTGCATCCCCTCATGCTGGCCATGTTCGCAATTCTGCTTCTCAGTATGTTATTCGGGCCTTTGACGACGCAGGGCATCTGGCTGTTGGGGATTGATGTGACGAACATTCTGTTCGCCTATCTGAGCTTTTACCTTTTGGGCGCCAGAACAATGGAGCCAACAGAATTGGGAGGATATGCTTATCTATTCTCAATCCCAATTTACTGGGTGTTGATTTCAATCTCCGCATGGCGTGCGCTATGGCAACTGGTGCATGTGCCTCATCTGTGGGAAAAGACACCGCACCAGCCAAGCTTGTTCTACGTCACTTCCGACGATTCAGTGAGGAGCGTCGCGCCTCGCCCTATGATAGATTGATCCTCAGCTCCAATGGCCTCGAGATCTCTTCCCTCATAAGGTAATGTCAACAGGACGCGCCGGATTGCAGCAAGTCTGGCGCGTCTTTTGTCATTCGATCGGATGATTGTCCAAGGAGCGTAACCTGTATCGGTCCGTTCAAGCATTGTGTGCAGGGCTTCAGAATAGTCATTCCAGCGAGAAATACCTGCTACATCCATTGGGGAGAATTTCCAGTTTTTGAGCGGACTATGGCGACGCTCGTGAAAACGCTTGAGCTGCATCTCCTGACCGATATCCAGCCAGAACTTGAACAGATGAATGCCGTCTGTAACGATCATGCGCTCGAAATCGGGTGTTTCCGTCAGAAACGTCTCTAGTTGCGTTGGAGTGCAGAAACCCATCACACGTTCAACACCCGCACGATTGTACCATGAGCGATCAAACGTGACGAATTCGCCTGCAGTTGGGAAATGCGCAACATAGCGCTGGAAATACCATTGTCCTTGTTCCGTTTCGGTAGGCTTCGGCAGGGCAACATTACGTGCTGTTCTAGGGTTCATGAATTCGCGGATTGTAAAGATGGTTCCACCCTTACCAGCAGCGTCGCGACCTTCGAAAACGCTGACAACACGTCCCCCCGTATCCTGAAGCCAATATTGCAGTTTGACCAGCTCGATCTGAAGCCGCTCCAACGTCTCTTCGTATTCTTCCGACTTCATCTTGGATGGATACGGATATCCACCCGACTGGAGTGCATTGTCGTCGATCCATTTTGGTAGTTTCGGATCGCTTATGTCAAACGAACGCGCCACCCCGTCAACTTTTAGCTTGATTGGCTTGTCGCCAGATTTTGTCTCGTCTTTTTTGTCTTTCTTTTTGTTAGCTGTCTTCGAACTGTCACCCACGGCAATCCCCTTTCGTTTATATCAAAGCATGATATGGGCTGTTTGGAAGCCGCGTAAAGGACGTTCGAACATTTCCGGTTAAAGTCGATGCCACAACGGCAGAAGGAAGCAGCATGAGCGAGGCAGGCAACCACATCGATCCAGAACCACCGGCCGAGAAGTCGATTTTCGAACCGCTTCTCCGGGTCAAGGGCGTTTTGATCGCCAGCATGGTTCTTGCCGTCTGTGTGCTGGCTCTTGATCTGCCATTCTGGTTTCGCGCCGGTCTGTTGGCCGTTGTCGTGCTCGGTGCTGTGTGGCTCGCAAGCGAAGTTGCAAGCACAGAACCGGACGAGCTGCCGGTAAAGAATATAACACCTAACGAAATGGCGGGAGTCTCCGGCGAACGTCTGGCTGATCTCTTAACCGACCCGATGGTCGTCTTCGATCATAGCGGTACCGTATTATTCACCAATTCCGCGGCTCTCGAAGCGTTCCAGTCACTGGAAACTGGCACCGCGCTCTATCTGCGGTTTCGCGCCCCGGAAATGCACGCGCTCATCCAAGGAGTGATTGCAGACGGCGAAGCGCGAAGCATTGAATATTTTGAGCGCGTCCCGATTGATCGCTGGTTCAAGGCAATGGTCAAGGCTTTGCCGGGCAAGGATGGGACATCTGAGCTTTTTGTTCTTCTGTTTCGCGACCAAAGCGAGACGCGTCGCATTGATCGCATGCGTTCGGACTTCATCGCAAATGCAAGCCACGAATTGCGCACGCCGCTGGCCTCGCTACGCGGGTTTATCGAGACGTTGCAAGGGCCAGCTCGAAACGACGCGGCTGCGCGCGACCGCTTTCTGGATATTATGCAGAAGCAGGCCGAACGTATGTCGCGCCTGATCGATGATCTTTTGTCGCTGTCGCGTCTCGAAATGCGGGCGCATCTGACAGTCAATGAATGCATTGACGTGACTTCCATTCTCAACCACGTCGCCGATACGCTGACGCCGCTGGCAGCTGCTCTGGATATCAGTATCGTGCGTCAATTGCCGGATCATCCCGTGACTGTTACGGGCGCGCGTGATGAGCTCATTCAAGTGTTTCAGAACCTCGTTGAGAATGCTTGCAAATACGGGCAGGCGGGCAAGCAGGTCATCATCAAGCTCAATGAGGACGACAGTGGCAGTTCGCCGGAAGTTGTTGCGTCAATTCAGGATTTTGGTCCAGGTATCGCCGCTGAACATTTGCCACGCCTGACGGAACGTTTCTACCGGATCGACGTGGAAACGAGCCGGGCTCAAAAGGGTACGGGCCTCGGGCTTGCCATTGTCAAACATATTCTCGCGCGCCATCGTGGTCGGCTGGTTGTTCGCTCACAATTGGGCGAAGGATCGACCTTCACAGTGCGGCTGCCGAAGCGAGTGGCGTAAACCTTATCGAAATTTGCGCAGCAGTTGCCATTTCAATGGACGCAGCTTTTTATAGAACGGAGTCGCACGCATTCTTTCCAGCGCATGGGCGAGGATAAGAGATATGCGTCCTCGGAGTGTGACCGGGCGAATATAGTCGCGCAGGAGCGTTGTCTGGTCGCAGAGCTCGGTTTTCCAAGGCTCGTCGCCATAGCCAAGATCGAAGCAGGTGTAATCCTGCGCTTTCAGCTCGGATAACAGGCGCAACATCAGAACTTTCCCTGGTGAAAGCTTGCTCCAGTCGCCGTTTTCGAACGTTGTAATCATTGCACAATAATGGCCATTGCGGACGATGCTCCACATCGTGGCCAGTATCGTCTCACCTACCGCAATTGCCGAAAAATGAAGAGCATTGCATCGAGCTAATTGTTCAGTCGCTTGTTCAAAAAAGCGCCGCTTTTCCGGATGAGCATCGAAGCCGGGAACCTCCGTATCTTCGAAGCGGCGCTGCTTCTGGCGTAACATAGTTTCGAGGACAGACTGCCGTTCAGCTTCGGTTTGAGCGAGATAAAAACGAAACCCGTCCAGGTGTTGAAGAGTCCGTCCGCGCTTTTTGATGTTCTTTATGCTCTTAATGGACAGTTCGATCTCCTCGATTGGACGTGTCAGAGAAACTGCATGTGTTGATGCTTCTGAAGACAGATTTGTTAACAGCCAGAGCGGATTTACCGAGCCTTCAACGCGTTCGGGCATCTTGCGGAGCGTAATGACATCATGAAAAGGAACTTTTGCGATAACAGCTTCGAGGACGCGCATCGCGGCATCATGAGAAAGCTTTGCTGCTGCTGGAAATATGATGGGCGCGTTATAATCACTCACGCCGTCATCGATGAATGAAAGCACCCTGGAACCGTAGATACGTGTAATAGAGAGCGGCAGAAAGAGAAGTGGAGTGCCATCGGACTGGCGAACCTCGGTCAGGCATAGCTGCACGCCGGATTTCTGTCCGTAGGTTGCTTCCCAAGCTTTTAGGAATGATTTGGACTGAAAGACAAAGAATGCGGTGCTGGTTCTGTCATCGGCATCCGGCCAGTCGGCGGCTAGCTGTTCCGTACTGCTAAAAACTTGAATGTCAAAATCATTGGTCAGCATAAAAGTCTTTCAGAATCTCCAATTTGGGGAATTTCGATTATGTAAGTGCACCGAATCTCATTTTATAGTTGAAGTGTTTAGTAGATTTGAAACCTAAGAAAACTATGAAATGCTGACTTGACCGGCTCCTGCCGGTTGATTGCTTCGCACGTGCTTTCTCGCAAATAGGGCAACGATGTCTGTTTCGATTATCATCAAGACTTTAAACGAGGATAAGCGTATCGCCGAGGCTGTGGAGAGCGCCTTGAGGGCTTTGCCTGGCGGAAAGGTAGAAGTTATCGTAGCGGATAGCGGGTCTAAAGATCGCACGATTGAAATTGCGCGATCCTATCCGATCAAGGTCGTGCAGATCGAGCCTCCCGCGCAAGCCAGTTGCGGTCTCGGCCCGCAACTGGGCTTTCAGTATTCAACACAGCCCTATATCTGCCTGATCGATGGCGACATGATACTTGAGCCAGATTTCCTGCCGACAGCGCTCGATTATCTCGACAAGCACCCGGATGTCGGCGGCGTGACTGGTCATGTCGTGGACCAGATTCTGGAAAGCCTTGAGTTCCAGCGTCGTGCAAAGCGGCATTCGCCGGAAGCGCGAACAGGTGATATCGACCGCATGAATGGCGGCGGACTTTACAGGCGCAGCGCGATTGAGCAGTCGGGATATTTTTCAGACCGCAATCTTCATGGCCATGAAGAGTTTGATGCGGGTGTCCGCCTGCGCAGCAATGGCTGGAAGCTCTATCGCCTGGATCGGCCTTTTGTGCAGCATTTTGGCTATACAATGAACGCCTATAAGCTTCTGGTTCGCCGCTGGAAAAGCAAATATTTGCGTGGAACCGGTGAGGTGTTGCGCGCTGCAATGGGGCAGCCGCATCAGAAAAATCTGTTCCGTGAACTGCCGGAACTACGGCTTTGGGGTGCAGTCTATCTTTGGTGGCTGGCAATCATAGCAGCTCTTGTTTTTCTGCCGGGATGGCCGTTGGCAATCCTGACAGCCGCGGTAATTGCCGTGGTGCCATTTGTGGCAATGTCGGTCCGGTCGCGCAGTATAGAGCTTGGTGTCTATGCGGTGGTGGCATGGATATTCCACGCAGCAGCACTACCGCTCGGCTTTTTTCAGCCGCGGCGCAAGCCTACAGACTGGATTGAAAGCAAGGTTATAAGAGAGCCTTGATGAGAACACTGCGACTGGCCGTATCCGTTTCACTTTTGGCCCTCGCAATGTCCGGTGCTGTCGCCGAGGAATGGCTTCCGGTCAAAGAAAACAACCTCGAAATTTCCTCGGGAAGCCCACTCGATTTTTCGGGATTTCTGACAAACATCCCGATTGAAGAGAAAAATCGTTTGATCGCAAATGCCGACGGGCGTTTCGCACAGGCAGACACGCCTGACCAGGCGATGCGACTGCAATGTGCGGCGATTGCCTGGGGGCCTCCATCATCCGGCGTGGTAGATCATGCCTTCATTGATCGATATGTGCGACAGCTTCGTCTGCATGGCTACAATATAGCTCGTTTCCATTTCGTCGATGCCGATCTGATGCTTGAGCAGGCAGGCGATTTTGATTTCCGACCTGAAGCTCTCGACCGGATGCGCTACCTTATGGCGGCGCTCAAACGCGAAGGCATTTACTGGATCATTGACGAACTTACCTCCGAAAGTGGCGCTTTGGGCGGAAGGGACATTGACCGCTGGGGTCCGGAAGGCAATCTGAAGCGCCGAACCTATGTAGACGATGCAGCATTCGATCACTGGTTGCGCTTCCAGAAAGAGGTCTACGCCACAGTCAATCCCTATACAGGCCTTGCACCTTTACAGGATCCCGCCCTCGCACTGGTCATTCCGTTCAACGAAAATGGCATCGAGTTTACAAGCTTTGTGCACGAGCACGACGATGGTACAACATTTTGGCCGGGCTATCGTCCCGTGTTCAATGCATTTCTGAAAAAGCGCTATGCGGATAGTGCCACCTTGTCCCGAGTCTGGGGCGGGTTGGCTTCTGACGAAAGTCTGGAACAACAGACCGTCCAGCTGCCCGTAAGCCGTAGTGGTGGAGGGAGACGGCTGAGAGATTTTCAGGCCTTCGTCGTAGAGAGCGAACGTTTGCTGGCGCAACGGATGGAACAGGCGCTACGCGATCTTGGCTATCGCGGTCTGGTCGCCCCCTATAACAACTGGTTCACCGTTCAAACTGCTCTTTCACGACAAAACCAGAAAGCTGTGGTCGCCAACACCTATCAGGACTGGATCGGAACTCTCAACCCCGGAACGGAAATCAGGCATACGAGTTCGATTGGCGACGCTGCTTCCTATGTCAGTGACATCGCTGCCGGGCGCTGGCTCGGTCGACCGTTTCTTGTGACCGAATATGAGCATCTGTTCTGGAACCGTTATCGATATGAGGCGGGTCTGGTGTTTCCGGCCTATGCCGCATTGCAGGGCTGGGACGGCATTTGCCGTCATGGGCAGGGACCGTTAACGCTTGCGTTTGATGAGGCCGCGCCATTCCGTCAGCGTATCGTTCCCTACACTTTTGCTGTCGATCCTGTCGCGCGGGCGGGCGAAACGCTGGCGTCATTTCTCTTTCGCCGGGGCGACGTGGAAACTGCAGATTTCAATCTACCGTTCATGATGCAGGGCGAGGCAAGCCTTGGTGAATCGCTTGAGTTTCGAGAACCGGCCCGGCTCATGCGGCTGGCACTTGTTGGCGGGGTAGGTCTTGCCACGAAAGAACTGGCTTGGCCGCAGGGCTTGCAAAAAAAAGTTGCGGTCGATTATCGAAATGTATCACTCGATAACGTGCTGCAACGTCTGAAAGCGGCAGGACTTCTTGCAGATGACAACATAACCAACCCTTCGCAGGGCTTGTTTGAAAGTACTACGGGTCAAATCCGGCTCGACCGCAACAAACTGCGGATGCAGGTCATTACGCCGAAGACCGAGGCCGTTGCTTTTGCCGAACTGAAAGATCACCTGACTTTGAGTGAGCTGTCCCTCGGAAATGCCGAGGAGCGGGGGCTGTTCGCTGTTTCGGCAATAGACGAGAAACCGCTGAAGGATAGCGAAAAGCTGCTGATAATTTTTGCGAGCGACGCTCGCAATAGCGATATGCATTTCCGCGACAAGGCAGAGAAAATCATAGAGGATTGGGGGCGGCTGCCGGTCACTTTGCTACGCAATCGAGTGGACGTGAATCTGGCACAAGACACAGTTTCATGGACACTTTCGCCTGTCGGTCTTGATGGAAAGATTCATGAAAAGATTGCTGCCGGGTCTGGCCCCATTGCTTTCCGGCTGGATAATGGAGCTGGCAAAGCGGGGCCGACGACGTTCTTCCTTCTTGAACGGAAGATTGCAGCTCAATAGAAGTCCGTGGACAGTCTGCTCCAGCTTTCGCCAGCGATTGCACAGAATCGCAAGGTGCCCGCAGCCTGATTGTCCGACGCCATCAGGAACAACCAGTTGATATCGCTTTCTGTCCAGGCTGGATGTGCCAAATAGCTTTGAAGGTAACCGGGAACAAGAAATATGGCTTCGTCTTGCGCAATTTCCTTCACATTTGCCTGGGGCTTGGTGGCTCTCTTGATCGCGGGAATCGGAAAAAGCGGGTTGAGCAACCCGCCCACTGAATTGGTTATCCATCCACCGAGGATTGGACGCCGTTCGGCAATGTAACTCGCCACATAGCTGGCAGCTCGGAAAACGCGTGTCCATCCAAGCCCGTGTGTGCCGAGTGTAATCCCCTCGATTGCTTCGGAATGGTTCAGGCTTACGGGAGCAACACTGTCGGTGAAGTTGCGTATCTTTTCACTTGGACGCAAAGTGAGCGTCAATTCGGCCGCACCGCGCGGCGACATTTCCGGCTTCATCATGAAAGCGCAAAGCAATCGCCCCATTACCGATTGGCCATTGCCCCTATACGGAATGGGCAGGACCGAGATCGCGCTATCGATCTCACCGTGCTCGTCCTCATGGACCACGCCGCCAATCGCAGGTCGTAATAGGGGTTTTCAAAAAAGAACTTCTGAAAATACTGATCGAAAGTCTTGTCGCATGACTTTGAGTGTGGACGAAAAACTCGCTGGAACAGCGCGCGGACCGCAGGAATATCATCAATATGCATCGCGCGAACACGTCGCGACTTGATGTCACTTGCTGGCGTAGAGATATGCGTCGTCTAAGCCCCCGCTTGCTTGAAACCGCCTTTTTTCTCTTCTGCGTCACGACTCCGGCGAACGAGGTAGATAACGCATCCCCATGATGCCAACACAATACTGATTTCAATTACGTAAATGGCTGCGAAAGTTCCTGTAATCGGCGCGTACCAGGTAGCCAGCGCCAGAAGCGGTGCGCCGAGAATATTGCCGGTGTTCAGGACTGCCGTGCGATAACTGTGCTGACTCGCCGCACCCAGAAGATCGACCGCTATCGACCACAGGGCAACAAACACGGTAATCCAGCAAAGCGTGCGGCAGAAGGAAACCAGTGTGTCGTATTCGCTGCCGAACAGATAGGGCAGGTAGGGCGCAATGATAAAGACGGCGAGCGAAGTGAATATGCCGATGGCGAAAGCAGCACCGAGCAGACGCATTGTAATCGGTAGCGCATGATGGATGCCGTTTGCGCTGGCACGAGCCAGATGCGGGTAGACGAGACGGTTCATCGCCTCGACTGTCAATGTGCTGCTGTCGATAATGCGGCGGGTAACACCGTAGCTGCCGACGACGCTTGGCGGCATCAAGGTCCCGAGCAGTAGTAGGTCGGCATTCTGGCGCACTGCCTTGAAGATAAACTGCGATGCGAACATCACGCCAAGTCGCAGCTCGTCGCGCACAATGGTATAGTACGGTCGGCCAAGCCTGCGTAGAAACAAGGCGTAAATCACGGCGACCAGTACATGGACCCCAAACTGCCAATAAGCCCATCCGACAACGGTTGAGACGCCGAATACAAGGCACGCGATTGCTGCGGCGATGGTGCGCGCAATGGCAAACCCGACGACGGAAAGATTGGCGGATACGAAGTCGGTATGTGCGATATAAATCTGCTCGACCAGCAGGATGAGACGCACCAGTACAATATTCGTGACGAGCAGCAGGAATAGCCCAACCAGATTGTCGGCAAATTCAGGAGAACTGTTCAGCCAGAACGGTAATATTACCATTCCGGCGGCGACGAGGATGACGCCGGTTATTGCGATAAGAATGAGATTGTGGCCGAGCATTGCCGGATAAATCGCCCGATCCTGTGCCACGCGACGGACGAGGCATTCCGCTCCCCCGAGGCCACAGATGAAGGTAGCAATGCTGGTTACCGCCATGACTGTCACGAACAAGCCGAACTCATGAGAGCCTAGATAACGCGCCAGAATAGCGAATGTAAAAAGTTGCGCGATGTTTGCCGCAAAAAGACTGCCGCTCGAAGCTGCGTAGGACAGTAATGTCGACCAATGGCGTTTCAAATTTTCATACCGAATTTTCGGGCTGCTCGGACCAGCGTGCTTCTGGGAGGATGAAAGACGCTTGGAATTTCAAGAGTAGGTTATGGCAGAGAACCGGGTTATTTTCCGTAAAGTTTCCAGTGGTGAGGCACATGCTTCATTTTCTCTTAGTCCCGAAGAACATGAGGTGCCAAGCATGTCGAGTGAAATTTATCAGAAACTGCATGAGTAAATGACCATCATTTGCATTTTAGTGACACTCATTGCAGATGATTGCCTTTCATTAACCGAATTTTTTAATCTTTAAGTCTAAGGAAAACAGTAGCGCCATGTTTGCGCTATTGAGTGAACTTTAGGGGCGACTAATGTACACCTTACGCGACCTCGCTTCGAAAGCACGGGTAACGGAGACCGCCAGTGAAAATCTGGTTCCCGTCGATGACCGGCTGCGTGCCGTTCGCAGCGAAACGCATATCGTTCACGAAGAAAAGATCACTGAAACAAGCGCCACCGCAAACAAGGGGCTGATGCTGCCCGAACTTGACCTGTTCGAGGCGTTTGCCTGGATGCGCACAGGTTGGATTTTGATCGCAGCGCTGGCGATAATTGGCGGTTTGGCGGGGCTTGCTTACGGCATGACGGCAAAGCCGCGCTATACAGCCTATACCGATTTGCTGGTTCCACCATCCGGGCTTCAGTTGCTGCCCAACGATGTCTATGCCCAGAGCCTCCAGGCCGACAGCCAGATTCTCGACATCGAAAGCAAGATGCGCATCCTGACTTCCGGCAACGTCCTGCGGCGGGTTGTGACTGATTTGAAGCTGAATGAGGATGAGGAGTTTGTTCCGCCGCCACCGGCTTTTGATCTTCGGGCTATGTTGGGGCTCAGCAAACCGGTGGGGCCGAAAGACGATACGTTGACTGCGGTTCGCGCATTGTCGCAGCGGATTACGGTTGCGCGTCCTGAACGATCCTATCTGGTTACGATTGCGGTCTGGACCGATAATCCTGAGAAATCGGTAAAAGTTGCGGATTCTCTGGCCAATGCCTTTCAGGAAGAAATTGCACAGGCGGATGCCGACGGTGCAGGGCGCGCTGCTTCGGCTCTGTCCGAACGTTTGGCCTCGCTGCAGAAGGCAGCAACTGAAGCGGAAGAAAAGGTTGCAGCGTTCCGTAGGGCACATGGTCTGCAGACCGCTGGTGGTGAACTCGTCAGCACCCAGTCGATGACGCAGATCAATTCCAAACTGGTCGATGCCAAGGCGCGGCTTGCCGAAGCAAGCACGCGTTATGAAGAACTGACGAGGGACACCGGCAGTGCCGTCAGTCCGGCAAGTACTTTACAGTCGTCCACGATGACGAATTTGCGCGGACAATATGCATCACTGAAGCAGCGCTACGATGCTCTGGCCATGACGTATGGGCCGCGTTATCCGGAACTGATAAATACGGAACGTCAGCTTGCCGGTCTGGAACAGCAGATGGCGCAGGAGCGGGCACGTATCCTGCAATCGGCCAAGGTTGATCTCGATCAGGCAAATGCTGTCGTTGCGGCTCTCAATGCACAGGCTGCTTCCGCCCGTTCCGCTGTCGCGCTCGACAATGATGCACAAGTTCAGCTTTCGGACCTTGAACGTGACATGGCCGCGAAAGTAGCGATCTACAACACATTCCTGACCCGCTCTTCGGAGACCAGTCAGCGCCAGCAGCTTGATGCCACCAACATTCGGATCATTTCGACTGCCATTCCTCCGATTGGTCGCAGCTGGCCACCCAAGACCCTGGTGTTGGGGGCTGCGGGCGGTATTGCCGGGATGGGGCTTGGTGTAGTTCTCGCACTTGGTTTGGGTTATCTTGGCGCATGGCGCCGAAACCGTGAGGGTCTAGCCTGACTTAGCTGAACTATCGGTTCATTACCGTAAGGTGATACCGCCGCGGGTCTCATCGGCGGTCGGAGCGGCTTTTTGCAACTGCCGTTCTAAACGGCATGGGTTTGTTCTGGCTCCTTATGCCATAACACGCGATTCATCAGGGTGCTGATGTCAATATGCACACAAGAACGCTGCCGCCTTCAATGCGCATAGTTCTTTTCGGGATATAATGATCAATGCTGGTGTTATCGGTTTAATTCTGACACTTATCTGGGTAACGGCCTTTCCGTATCGATATATTAAGGAAGCGGAAAGCACAGATGACGACCCTATATTAACGCTCCTTTACATTCACCTTTGGCTTTACGGATTATATATGTCTTGTATGGAAAGTACGTTCTTTCAGGATGGTGGGGCATTGTGGTTCTGTATAAAGATGGCTGTCTTCGGATCGCGTTTGCAGGCAAAGGCAAGGCTTGACTGAAACGGCTTTTGGGGGCTGGGGCATTGGTGGAAATGGATAGTCTCGACAGGGCGCGCAGTCGCCTGGAATGGTATGCCATTCGACTGAACGATAGTATCAGTCGTCGGTTTCCGTTGCGCCCGTTCTGCTTGCCGATGAACGAGCGGATCATCACTTTCACATTCGATGATGTGCCTGACACGGCGGAAAGCGCCGGGGCTACTATTCTCGACAAGTACGGGGCCCACGGCACCTTTTATATTGCCGGTAATCTGGTTGGCACGAAAGAAGCCAAAAGGAACCTGATCACGCAGGAAGGGTGCAGGAAGCTGGTCGAGCGTGGGCACGAATTGGGGTGCCATACTTATAACCATCTCAAGGTTCCTTACTTCGGTGCCCAGGAAATAGTGTCCGACCTTGATCGCAACACTGCCTATCTCGATACATTCGAGCCTGATCGTGCCGGACCGCGCAATTTTGCCTATCCATATTGCGCATCTTCCATGATGTCGCGTCGGCTTTTTGCTGATCGTTTCGCAACATGTCGCGGGGGCGGCAACCGCATCAATCGCGGCATGATCGACCTTGCCTTTTTGCAGGCCGTTGAAATCAGGCAGCCGGATGACAATGCTGCACGCCAGACCCGCTGGATCGATGATCTGAATGCCAATCCCGGCTGGCTGGTTTTCTACACCCACGATGTTAGCGATACGCCGACCGAATTCGGGTGTAAGCCTGAGACATTTGAACGCCTCGTATCTCATGCGGTGAAAAGCGGGGCGACTGTTCTTTCTGTTCGCGAGGCCTTGGTGCGCCTTGGCGCACAACGAGGTGCTGCTTGACGCATATAAATGATAAAGAACATCGCTTGCTGGCGATCAACAATTACTTTTATCGGCGCGGTGGCGCCGAAACTGTTTTTCTCGACCATATAAAACTGTTTTCTGAGATCGGCTGGCAAACAGCCCCTTTCGCAATGCAGCATCCAGATAATTTTGCATCCGACTGGTCTTCCTATTTCGTTTCGGAAATTGAGTATGGCCGGGAAAGCAGCCCGCTCACTAAAGTCGTGCAGGCGGGCAAGATCATCTATTCATGGGAAGCGCGTGACCGCATCAAGGCACTGATCGAACGCTTTCGCCCGAACGTGGCACATGCGCATAATATCTATCATCATTTATCGCCGTCGATTTTCCCGGTTCTGAAGCAAGCCGGTGTGCCGACGGTGATGACGGCACATGATCTGAAACTGGCCTGTCCGGCCTATAAGATGTTGTCACACAACCAGATTTGCGAGCGCTGCAAGGGCGGGCGCATCTATAATGTGGCACTTCACAAATGCATCAAGGATTCCACGGCGCTGAGCGGGCTGGTTTTCGTCGAGACGGCAATTCATCGCATGCTTGGCCTTTACCGCAATACGCTTGACCGTATTGTCGTGCCGAGCCGCTTTTATATTGCGAAACTTGCTGAATGGGGCTGGCCGGAGGAGAAACTGGTCTACATTCCCAATTTCGCCCATACGGACGACCTGAAGCCCTATCCGGACGAAGGCGATTATTTCGCCTATGTCGGAAGACTGGCACCCGAAAAGGGGATCGGTACCCTCATTCGCGCAGCGGCCATTGCGGGTCAAAAACTCGTCATTGCAGGTACCGGCCCTGAAGAGCAATCATTGAAGGCTCTCGCAATTGAGACGGGGGGCGACGTTACATTCGCAGGCTATGTCTCGGGCGAGCGGTTGCATCGCCTTATCGGCGAAGCAAAAGCCCTCGTTTTGCCGTCTGAATGGTATGAAAATGCCCCGATCAGCATTCTGGAAGCCTATGCGCTTGGGGTGCCGGTGATTGGCGCGGACATCGGTGGAATTCCAGAAATGATTATCGAAGGCGAAACCGGAATGGTTTCGCGTGCAGGTGATATTGATGATCTCGCCCGCGTTCTTGGCGATTTCGCGGGATTATCTCCGCAGTCCCGGCGCAAGATGGGAAATGTAGGGCGGGTCTGGGCCGGTAACGAATTCTCACCGCAGGCATACAGGAACCGGACATTGGAACTTTATGCCGAGTTGGGGGCGCTTTGATGGTCCGAAACGACAAACGACCTCGCGTCATGATGCTCGGCTTGCGTGGCGTTCCAAACGTACAGGGCGGGGTGGAAAAACACGTCGAGGAGCTCGCTCGGCTCTACGTGCTGAAGGGATGGGACGTCGAGGTCATCGGGCGCCGTCCCTATCTGGAAAAGAAACAGCGTTATGTCTGGGAAGGGGTGCGGGTAACACCGATCTGGGCTCCGACTTCCATGAAATTCGAGGCGATTGTCCATACGATATTGGGCGTGTTGCGGGCGGGTTTCAAACGTCCGGACGTCCTGCATATTCATGCAATCGGTCCGGCTCTCGCCGTTCCGCTGGCGCGCCTGCTGGGGTTGCGTACGGTCGTGACCCATCACGGTTTTGACTATAATCGTCAGAAGTGGGGGCGTCTGGCGCGTACGATGCTGAAGCTTGGCGAATGGTGCGGAATGCGCTTTGCAAATGCGCGTATCGCAGTGTCCAACGACATCGCGCAAACGATGCAACAGCATTACAATGTGCCGATCACTTTCATCCCGAATGGCGTCACGCTTCGTCCTGCCTGCCGCGACAAGGCGTGGCTGGAGAAGCATGGCCTGTCCCCGGAGCGGTATATCGCTCTCGTCGCGCGAATTGTTCCGGAAAAACGCCAGCTTGATCTCATCGAGGCTTTCGCGAAGCTGTCCGACTCTTCTTTGAAACTGGCTCTTATCGGGTCGGCGGAGTACACGGCTGAATATGCCGAAATGGTTCGCGCAAGAGCTGAAGCTGTGCCGGGTGTCGTTCTGACCGGCGCGCTTCAGGGGGAGGAACTGTCAGCCTTGTTCAGTCAGGCCTCATTGTTCGTCCTGCCATCCAGCCATGAAGGCATGCCGATCGCGCTTCTGGAGGCGATGGGTTATGGCTTGAACGTGCTCGCAAGCGATATCACCGCCAATGTTGAAGTGGGGCTTGCGAAGGAGAGTTATTTTCCGCTTGGCGATGTCGATGCATTGAAGGATGCGCTGCGGCAGAAGATCGATCAGCCGCTGACGAACGAGCAGTCGCAGGAAATGATTGACTGGATTGCGCGGGATTATAGCTGGAGCGGGATCGCCGACCGCACGCTGGGCGCTTACACATCCATTTTGAAATGATTGCTGTCTATTAACAAAAACGGCCCCGGAGTTTTGCGCTCCGGAGCCATTTGTCTCAAATCTTATGCGTGTATCAACGAGCCCGGCGGCGTTCCGCGGTCGGCTGAAAGGCCATGCGCGAATGATACTTGCAATATGGGCTGGATTCACCCGATTCATGTCCGCAGAAATGGAAATCTTCGTTCAGCGGATCGCCGATCGGCCATTTGCAGGTGCGCTCGCTCAGTTGCAGCAGCGAAAGACGACGCGAAATCGGCACCACCACATCAGAAGCGGGCTTCACCACGGTTTCCGCGACGACGTCTACGGCGTAGTCCATCTGAAGGGCCGTGGCGCCAACCGTCTTGGTGACTGTCGCCGTGCGCATCGTCGTCGTATGCACGCCGGTTGAATGCTGTGCTGCAGGACGCGGCGCTGCCGCAACCGTATTGACCTTCTTGCTGCGCGGAGCAGCGGTCGTGGTCTTGCCACGGCCAGAAAGCTTCAAACGGTGCACTTTGCCGATCACTGCATTACGGCTCACGCCGCCAAGCTGCGCTGCGATCTGGCTCGCGCTCAAGCCCTCGCTCCACAGTTTCTTCAGTAGTTCGACGCGTTCGTCTGTCCAGTTCATCGCCCTGGGCTCCAATCATTTTCGTTATCCGGAATCCGCCAGTGTTCTCGGATTTCTCCAAGCTCAAACACCATATCTATCCGGGTGACTAGGTCCGCCGCACGAAATGTAGCTTTAATCTCTAAATAGAAACTACAATATTCAACGACTCCATGACAAGGGATAGCCTTGTCAGGCAGATTCCATTTTTATGGTTTTCCCCAACTTGGGTGCTAAAGACGGTTTTTCTTTGATCGGTGCCGATATTTTGCATGCAATTGCTTCTGAACTGAAAACCCGGATTGTTTCAGGATGGAACATTGCGAACTTTTCGAGCGGACCTGCCGTCTGGTAGCCTCAGTCGAGGAGAGGCCATTCTTTATAGAGTGTGGATGCGCGCGTAAAGTCGCCTTCGACAGGCGAATGTTAGAAGAGGCCGAAAATGCATGAACTCATGCTGAAAGATGGCCGTCAAACCTTGTTTGCTTTGATTGACATTTTTTCTATGAACGCCAATATACGCGCGAGATAAATATGCCGCCCTGGGGGCGGTTTTTTATTTCTGCCGAATGCTCAGGCGAGAAGCATGAGTTATTCGGGCCATTCCTCTCATGTCTCATTATATTTTATGGCAGCTGGGGATGGAGTATCGGCGCTTTTTGAAGGGTGGGAACCGTTTCGGGCGCTTGAGGACTGTTTATGGGAAACACAGCTTTGCCGGTGCTGCCGGGCAAGCTGCTAAAAGGGCTTTGGAGGCCTGACGCTATGACCGACGCTACGACCGTGCAACCGCTTTACGACACATATAATCGTGCGGCTCTGCGCTTCGAGCGAGGTGAGGGCATCTGGCTTATTACCGAAGACGGCGACCGCTATCTCGATTTTGCAGCTGGTATTGCAGTGAACTCGCTTGGTCATTCGCATCCGCATTTGGTGGAGGCGCTAAAGTCCCAGGCTGAAAAGCTGTGGCATCTGTCAAATGTCTACGAAATTCCCGCGCAGGAGAAGCTCGGACGGCGGCTTGTCGAAAGCACTTTCGCCGACAAGGTCTTCTTCACAAACTCCGGTGCTGAGGCCCTTGAATGCGCGATCAAGACCGCGCGGCGCTATCAATATGTAAGCGGTCATCCGGAACGTTTCCGCATTGTGACCTTTGAAGGCGCCTTCCATGGTCGCACATTGGCCACAATTGCCGCCGGCGGTCAGGCCAAGTATCTCGAAGGTTTTGGCCCGAAAGTCGATGGTTTTGATCAGGTGCCGTTCGGCGATGAAGCAGCATTGCGTGCCGCCATTACCGACGAGACGGCAGCAATCCTGCTCGAACCGGTGCAGGGCGAAGGCGGTCTGCGCGGCTTCCCTGAAGAATTCATGCGCATGCTGCGCCAGGTCTGCGACGAAAAAGGCCTCTTGCTGATCCTGGACGAAGTGCAGACCGGCGTTGGCCGCACGGGCAAGCTTTTTGCGCATGAATGGGCCGGTATCAAGCCTGACATCATGGCTGTGGCCAAGGGCATTGGCGGTGGTTTCCCGATGGGTGCCTGCCTTGCGACCGCCGAAGCTGCCAAGGGCATGACTGCAGGCGTTCACGGCACGACCTATGGCGGCAATCCGCTGGCCATGGCTGTCGGCAATGCCGTGCTTGATGTTGTTCTGGCTGACGGCTTTCTCGAAAATGTCCAAGCAACCGCTCTTGTCATGAAGCAGGGACTGGCCTCCATCGTTGATCGCTTCCCGAATATCGTTTCTGAAATCCGTGGTCGCGGCCTTCTGATTGGTATCAAATGCGTGGTGCCGAATGCCAGCCTCATTCAGGCTCTTCGCGACGAGCATTTCCTGAGCGTAGGCGCTGGCGACAATGTCGTTCGTCTGCTTCCGCCGCTGGTGACGACGCAAGAGGAAGCACGCGAAGCGCTGAAGCGCATCGAAGCGGCCGTCGAACGGCTCGCAACTGCAAATCCGATCAGCAAGACGGCGTGATATCATGGCTAGCGATAACGGGATCAAACACTTTATCGACCTCTCCGCTGTTCCTGCGTCGGAGCTTCGCGCAATCATGGAAGACGCCAAGGCGCGCAAGGCGCGCCTGAAGGCGGGAGAAATCGAACGACCTTTCGCAGGCAAGGTGCTTGCGATGATCTTCGAAAAGCCGTCCACGCGTACACGCGTGTCGTTCGATGTGGGCATGCGCCAGCTCGGCGGCGAGACGATCATGCTGACCGGTTCGGAAATGCAGCTCGGACGCAGCGAAACCATCGCCGACACGGCAAAGGTTCTGTCGCGCTATGTCGATGCGATCATGATCCGCACTACCTCGCATGAACGCATGCTGGAACTTGCCGAATATGCGACCGTTCCGGTTATCAATGCGCTGACGGACGATACGCACCCTTGTCAAATCATGGCTGACGTTCTTACATATGAGGAACATCGCGGCCCGATCAAAGGCAAGACCTTTGCCTGGATGGGGGACGGCAACAACGTCCTCCACTCGCTGGTTGAAGCTGCGGCGCGTTTTGATTTCAACGTCAATATCGCAACGCCGGAAGGCAGCGAACCCAAGTCGCAATATGTCGATTGGGCGAAAGCCAACGGCGCGAGCATCATGTCTACCATCGATCCGGAAAGAGCGGCCGACGGTGTGGATTGCATCGTGACCGATACGTGGGTTTCGATGGGGCAGGAAGATCATGCTCGCGGCCACAACGTTTTCATGCCCTATCAGGTCAATGCGCGACTGATGGCGAAGGCTGATCCGAAGGCGCTTTTCATGCACTGCCTGCCTGCCCATCGCGGCGAGGAAGTGACGGATGAAGTGATCGATGGACCGCAATCGGTCGTATTCGATGAAGCGGAAAACAGGCTCCATGCCCAGAAAGCCATTCTGGCCTGGTGCCTGCAAGGAGCATAATTTGGCTGATAAGACCAGCAATGAGCATATGGACGTCGAAAACATTCAGGTCAATCTGGGCGATTTCGACTTCGCAGGCGATGACGCTGTTGTGCCCTTTCAGGTGGAGGGTCTCGACGTGCGTGGTCGTGCGGTTCAGCTTGGCGCGAGTATCGACGGTATCCTGAAACGCCATAACTACCCGGAAGAAGTGGCCCGCCTGCTGGCGGAAGCAACGGTTCTGACCGTATTGCTGGGCACGTCGCTCAAATTCGAAGGCAAGTTTATCTTCCAGACGCAGTCCGATGGTCCGGTCGATATGCTGGTGGTCGATTTCCGCACGCCGCATTCGGTACGCGCTTACGCACGTTTCGACGAGGAGCGGTTGAAGGAGGCGATCGCCGCTCACAAGACGAATCCCGAAGATTTGCTCGGCCGAGGCACGCTTGCCTTCACGGTTGATCAGGGGGCCTATACCCAGCGCTATCAGGGCATCGTTGCGCTGGACGGTTCGACACTGGAAGAAATTGCTACCACCTATTTCCGTCAGTCGGAACAGATTCCGACTGATCTGAAACTGAGTGTCGCCAAACTTGTCGAGCGAGGCGCCGACGGAAAGCCTGTCGAACAGTGGCGTGCTGGCGGACTGATCATTCAGTTTCTCCCGGAATCCGAACTGCGCGCACGCATTCCCGATCTGCCGGGAGGCGAGGAGGATGAAGCTGAAGCCGTCTTTCATCCGGAAGACGATGCGTGGGACGAAGCCCGCTCGCTGGTCGGCACAATCGAAAGTTCGGAACTGACGGACCCACAAGTCGGCTCAGAGCGATTGCTTTACCGTCTGTTCCATGAACGCGGCGTGCGTGTGTTTGACTCAGTGCCCGTGTTGGACGAGTGCTCCTGCTCGCGGGAAAAAATTTCTGGTGTTTTGTCAGGTTTCACAGCCGAGGAAATTGCGGAAAGCGCGGATAACGGCAAGATTTCCGTGACCTGTGAATTCTGCTCGAAACACTACGAGTTTGATCCGGCGGAGTTCGGTAACTAATGGACGGGTAAGTTTTTTATATTAGGAATTTATCCCCATAGCGAGATGGGCTGTTAATCTTCACTGGTTAATTGTGGAGATATGATATGCCTGATATTTGGTTACCAGTTACCCAGCAGAATCTCGAGATCGAGGCGGGCAGCCCACTCGATTTCTCAACGTTTCTATTGAATCCGGCGATCACCGAGGAGCGACGGCTCATCCTCAATCCAGATGGTCACATCGCGTTGCAGGGTAACCCATCGGCTCCTTATCGGCTGTTGTGCGGCACTATCGGCAATATTCCCGACAACGCGACAGCGGATAAGATGGCCGTTCAGTTGCGCCGCCATGGATATAACTGTGTTCGGTTCCATTTCCTCGACATTGCGTTGATGGAGGGCCAGCTTCAAGATTTCGAATACCGGCAGGATATTCTTGATCGATTCCGCTACTACATGGCCGCTTTGAAGCAGAACGGCATCTACTGGATCGTAGATGGCCTTACATCCAATGGCGGTGCGTTGGGCGGCGTAACGGACCGCTGGGGAACGGAAGGCAGGCTGAAGTTGAAGACGCATGTTGAAAATGCGGCCTTCGGCCACTGGCTGCGCTTTCAAGTCGATATATTCGGTACAGTCAATCCTTACACCGGGCTTGTGCCTTTCGAAGACCCGGCAATGGCGGTTGTCGTGCCGTTTAATGAAAATGGATTGTCGTTCAACTCGTGGATTTACGCCAACGGCGACCTGCAGGGATTGACCGAACTGCGAGTACCTTTCAACCAATGGCTTCGCGAACGCTACAGTACGACAGCTGCTCTCGCTAATGCATGGGGGAGCGAACTGGCATTGAACGAGAATTTGGAGAACAGCACCGTCATCTTGCCGGCAAATCGCTATGCCGGCACGGCGCGGCTGCGAGATTTCGCCCGCTTTCTCGTGGATATCGAAACACGAACCATGGAGAGGATGAGCGACTGTATCCGGGCTATGGGTTTCAAAGGCGTAGTGGCACCGTATAACAATTGGACGGGCATCCAACCTGCTTTGACGCGCAGCAATCAGGCAGGAGTTGCGATGAACACCTATCACGACTGGATTGGTGATATGTCGCCGGGTGGCCAGATCGAGCAGAACAGCTCGCTCGCCAATGCGGTGGAATACTTCCGCCTTGCGGCCTCGGCGCGGCATTTCGGCAAGCCGTTTGTCATGACAGAATACGACCACTTGTTCTGGAATCGGTTTCGATATGAGGCCGGTCTGGCGATGCCATCTTATGCCGCGTTTCAAGGATGGGATGTGCTTTGCCGCCATAGCAATGGAGCGCTGGTTCTTGGCTATGGTGGAAGCGATTTTAACGAACAGTATATCCGCCCCTATAGAACGGCACTTGATCCCATTGCTCGTGCTGGCGAAACTTTGGCAGCACTGCTGTTCCGGCGCGGGGATGTCGCAAAGGCCGCTCATCAGATCGTAGCGCAAGTACAGGATGTCAGCAATCTTGTTGGGTTGGACACACAGGAACCGGACGCCGTTACCATCATGTCTTTGATGACAGGTTTCGCACAAGGAGATGCTGCACAAGCACCCGGAGCGGTATTGGTTGGCTCGCCCCGTCAGATAAACTCCCAAGCGGCGGCAATCACGTTCCTACGTAACAGTGGCGTGCTGGCGGTTGATAATCTTAGCGACGCGGCGTCGGGCATCTATGCCAGTGATACTGGAGAAATCATGCTCGACATAGCGGCGAAACAGATGAGGGTTGTTACGCCGCACACGGAGGCCGTAGCGTTTGCATCGGTTACCCAGGCCATTTCACTCGGTCAGATGACTGTTTGGAATGCTTCCGGTGCAAGCCTGTTCGCGGTCTCGTCGCTTGATGGGCAAACAGTGGCGCAAAGCAGCAAGCTTTTAATTATCATGGCCACGAATGCTCGTAATACCGGTATGACTTTTTCCGATACGGAGCAGAAGATTGTCTCTAATTATGGGGCGTTGCCTGTCGAGATCAAAGTCGAATGGGTGCAATTCTCATTGTCAACCGATCGCCCATGGAGAATTTCTCCTATCAATCTCGACGGGGGCGTACAGCCGCAAGTCGTGTCGGGAGATGGTACTTCTCCAATAGGTGTGGAGCTTTGGAGCAATGTTTC
This sequence comes from Ochrobactrum sp. A-1, assembly GCF_022488005.1. Taxonomy (NCBI): domain Bacteria; kingdom Pseudomonadati; phylum Pseudomonadota; class Alphaproteobacteria; order Hyphomicrobiales; family Brucellaceae; genus Ochrobactrum; species Ochrobactrum sp. A-1. The sequence continues at coordinate 1,287,069 of NZ_JAKVQC010000003.1, read as the reverse complement.
CTCATTGCCCGTGCCGCCTGGACCAACGACCTATTTCCTGCTCGAACGTCTGTAGATGTTGAAAACGAGCGCCGGTTTTGGCGCTCGCTCTCTATACGTCATACTCGTCAGCCAATAGAGATGTCATCCATGTGAGTCTGTGACCGAACTACATTCGCTATATTCTTGACCCAAAGCTGCTGGATTGTCACATTCCCACTGCGGATTATTGCCATGTATTTTTCCTGGAAGTATGCTAGCTCTGCTGCCTGGGGATTGTGGCAATGGGGTGGTGGATTGTCGGGGCTAGGCACACAGAATGAAAACTTCAACTCCATACAGATTTTACGTGGCCTGGCAGCTCTCCTGGTCGTGATCGATCATACCTTGCAGCATACGTTAACCGATCCTCCGCGTATTCTTGGCGTTTTCGGTGCGTTTGGCGTGTCGATATTCTTCGTCATCAGCGGCTTTATCATTGCCTATATTCATTCCGGCGGTTTCACGCCGGGAAACTTCATGCGGCGGCGCATCATGCGGGTGGTGCCGCTTTACTGGATCTGCACACTGTTCCTAGCTGTCTGCGCTATTGTTCTGCCGAGCCTTTTCAAGACAACCGTATTTACGCCCGAATATCTGCTAAAGTCGATGGCCTTCCTGCCTATGGCGGTTCCCGGCATTCCCGATGACTGGCGGCCTCTACTCAAGCCGGGTTGGTCGCTCAATTACGAAATCTTCTTCTATGTTCTCTTCTCGCTGTTCTGGTGGTGCCGCAACGGATTGCAGCGCACCATATTGATGAGCAGTGTACTTGGCGGGCTCGTTTTAGGCGCGTTCTTCGTCCCGCGTCACGGGAGCGTTACGGCTTTTTATTTAAATTTCAACCTGATGCCGTTCATAGCAGGAATGTGGATCGCCGAACTGCAAAGAAGAGGGGTTTGGGCCCGCCTTTCCGTCCATAGCTTGCCAGTGCTGGTGTTCGCGATGCTTTTGGGAATCGCCACGCTGTTCACTGTCGATTTCACGCAAGGGCCGCTTTTCATCGAATTCCTTGCTTACCTGATCGCGTCCGTGCTGTTGGTGATAACAGCGCTTTGCGTTGAGCGCTGGTTGCACGATCTTTCACCCCGAAATCTGCTGCTGCTGATTGGTGACAGCTCCTATTCGCTGTACTTGACACATATGTTTCTCGTTGGCGCAGGCTGGGCCGTCTTCAATCGCCTCGGTCTGAGTGAGAAGGCCTTTCCATTGGCTGCCACGGCGATTGTCATTGGCAGCCTCGTGGCGGCGAGGATCTCTTATCTCGTGATTGAAAAACCATTTACACGCCTGGGATCTAGGAGGTCGCAGCGGAAAAAGGTCGATATGCAGCCTGGTTGAAAATAAGGTGAGGCGCTCTTGGATCCGGCTTTGCTTGGAGATTTGATCGATGTTGCGTCCGCCGTACTGACGACTTAGCTTATGGCCCGGATGGGCAAGCCACTTTTAGAAGGGATTTGGGACTGCTGCTTCTTTTGCGCGGTGCAGGCATGCAGCCGCAAACCCATGACCGCTGTAAGCACGCTGAACCAGACTGGTCCACGCGCGACGAAGAACGGGGTCTCCAGATTGGCGTAGAACATTATGAACAACCAAATCTGAAGATACATGAGCGCTAGGCTAAGGGAATTTCCTGATCGTTGCGCGCGGTGGAAGTCGAGCAGTGGACGGACTCCAATCCACCAGATCAGTGCAGCCAAGCCAATGACACCCGTCGTAATCGCTATGTTGAGATAGGCATTGTGTGCGTGGCCCGCGCGGGCCGCCCATGTTTCAACGTCGTATCCGCCATTCACCAGCCGCGAGGTGCCCCAGAAAGCATCATAGCCATAGCCTACCAATGGGTGGTCCGTAAGTTGCCTGATGGTGAATTTCCATATCTCGGTACGGCCGGTGAAGGTGGGATCGGAAGCAAAGCTTTCGACGAGGCTTTTGGCTGAAGGAAAAAGGACTGTTCCCAACGTCAGATAAGCCATGATCAGAAGAGGGACATAAACCATCAGCGCTTTCACGGCGAGGCTTCGCGTTCGCAACAGGCAATATGCGAGGGTGAAGGCCAGCACAACCAGGCCGATAGAGGTCTTGTTATTGGTTTTGTAAAGAAAAAAAAGCGCGGCTATGGTGATTATTGTCCCGCTGAGCCGGGCTTTTGACCGCCAAAGATACATGCCGTAGCAGCTCAGCACCACCATTGCTGGTCCGGCGATGTTCTTATGTGCGAAATGTCCGCGCCAAGAGCCAGCATTCGTCAGCTCCAACACCTCCGCCAGATTGTGAATGGAAACGGCTGGCAAGAAGATAACGCCGAAATAGGCCAGTCCCAACACGAACAGTGAAAGCGGCTTGATGAGCCGGATGAAATGGTTTTCGTTCTCCGGCAGAAGGAGCCAGGCTAAAGCGGTAATGACGACCGTGACACTGAAAACATAGCGACGAAACGAGAGATCAGGTTGGGTAGAAAGGATTACCGTTATGAACTGCCATCCCAGCAGTATGGCAAAGTAGGGAAACAGCACTTTGCCGACCAGATCGCGGTTCTGCCAGAGAACTGCGAAGCTAAGCGCGGTGACAACCAGCGAAAGTAGCTGTTGCATCGCATTTCCCGCTTCCTGGGCGAGAAGAACATCGGGATTGCGCAAATCAATGAAAGGATCGAGCGTGATCCAGTATAGACAAAAAATGCCAATGAACAGAATGTTTCTGTATGTTCTGCTCATATGCAATCCGTTGGGGAATAAGGTGAGGAATTCCTCAATTCAGTGTAGGTCGCAGGTCCGGCATGTCAAGCGAGAAGGCCGGAATATCAACCTCGAACAAGCTGCCGCCGTTCCCCTGCATCTGATAGCGCCCTACCATGACCCCCGAAGTGGTGGTCAACGGGCAGCCCGATGAATATTGAAAAGAGTCGCCTGGTTCGAGAGTTGGCTGCTCGCCGACCACGCCCGGCCCACGCACTTCCTCGACATACCCATTCGCATCGGTAATCTGCCAATAACGCGAGCGAAGTTGCACGGTTTCCGTGGAATTATTGGCAATCGTGATGCGATAACCCCAGACATAACGGTTCTCGTCGGGCTCGGACTGGTCTTCCAGATAGAAAGGCTCGACAGAAACTTCGATCCCCCGCGTCACCGCTCTATACATGCGCACCCGCCCTACATTCGCATCGGCCTTGCACCCTGCAATATGGCTAAGCCGTATTGCAATAATGCTGATCTACTCAACGGTTCGCCGGTTCTAGGACGCCGCTATTCGCCCACCTATCGCTAAAGTTGCGGTAGAGGTCAACAATTCGGAGCGGTAAATATGCGGCAATTGCCGAAATGTTCCGGCAATTGCATTGTTTGTGCTTTTGTTTGCAGCCTAAAAGCCACAGTATCGAGATATAGCAGCTTAGCGAGAGATCTTGAGGGCTGCTTCCACGTCTTCCACGAGATCATCGGTATCCTCAAGGCCTAGCGAGATTCGCAGGAGGCCGTCCGAAATACCGAGCTCAGCTTTCGCCTCGTCGCTAAGGTTCTTGTGCGTCGTGGTTGCCGGGTGAGTAATAAGGCTTTTTGCGTCACCCAGATTGTTGGAGATGCTGAAGACCTGCAATGCGTTCTGGAACTTGAACGCTGCCTCCTTGCCACCTTCCAGCTCCAGGGCAATGAGAGTCGAACCGCCTGTCATCTGTTTGGCGATGATATCGGCCTGCGGGTGGTCGGCCCGTCCCGGATAGATCACGCGCTTCACGCCCGGTTTGCCTGCGAGGAAGTCGGCAACCGCAGTCGCCGATAGCGTCTGCTGGCGTACACGCACCGCCAATGTTTCGAGGCCCTTCAGCATGATCCACGCATTGAATGGGCTAAGGCCCGGACCTGTGTGACGGAAATAATCCTGCAAGGTGTTTTCAACCCATTCACGGTCGGAGAGAACTATGCCGCCAAGGCAGCGTCCCTGACCGTCAATGTGTTTTGTTGCAGAATAAACAACGATATGCGCACCGAGCTCCAGTGGCTTCTGGAAAAGCGGTGTGGCGAAAACATTGTCAACGATCAGCTTGGCGCCCGCTTCATTGGCGACCTGCGCGACGGCAGCAATGTCGATGATTTCGAGCGTCGGATTGGATGGGCTTTCAAGGAACATGACCTTGGTGTTCGGGCGAACAGCTGCTTTCCAGTTTTCAATATCGGAGCCGTCGATGATCGAGATTTCGACGCCATATTTAGGCAAGATCGTCTCAACGATGTAGCGACATGAGCCAAAGACGGCGCGGGCAGAAATCACGTGATCGCCCGCCTGCACCTGACACAAGATGGCGGCTGCGACCGCCGCCATGCCGGATGCGGTTGCACGGGCTTCTTCAGCGCCTTCCAGCGCGCACATGCGCTTTTCGAACATGTCGGTGGTCGGATTGGCATAACGCGAATAGATGAAACCCGGGTCCTCACCCTTGAAACGCGCTTCGGCGGCTTCGGCATTGGGATAAAGAAAGCCCTGCGTCAGAAACATGGCTTCCGACATTTCGGCAAATCCGGAACGCAGCGATCCGGCGTGCACGAGTTCGGTTGCAGGGCGAAACTTGCGGGTATTCTCAGTCGTCATTTTTCCAACCTGTCGAAAGCTGGTCGGCCGGGGCTGGGTAGTCGAGCCTCGGCGGCCAATAAAAAACCGGCCTTGCGAAAACGCAAAAGGCCGGTAACGAACCGCGGCCTTTTTTAGCGAATTCTTTAACGTGGCTGCAAGCCGGCCGGCCAAATCACCACGGAACAGTTTTTCATTATGCCTGTTGTGTAGAGCCGTCAATGCCGAAACAGCCCCATTTCAGGAAAACCGCATCTCTCGCACTGCATCCGTGCTTGGATTCCTGCGGAAAACCTGGTTTCAAGCCGTTCCGAGGCTTGGCATTGACGCCGCGAGCGGTCAATGGTCTTTGTCAAGCAATGCTTAGAGCATGTCTCCCGAAAGTGAGAACCGGTTTCGGGGTAAAGACATGCGTGAAAACAAGAGATTAAAGCGTGTCGCTTGAATACGATAAAGCACGACATGCTTTAGGCTACGGAGTGTGGGGTTGATGATGCAGAAAGATGCTGGAATTCTGGCGGATGCGGATATTTCCGCACTGTTTGAAGGCGGTTTGCTGGCGTCGCCACGCCCGCTCGATCCCGATCAGATACAGCCTGCAAGCCTTGATCTGAGGCTTGGTGCAAAAGCTTATCGTGTCCGCGCCTCCTTCATGCCGGGGCCCGGCACACCAGTCATCGATAAGCTGGAACGACTGAAGCTGCACGAGATCGACTTGACCGCTGGTGCTGTTCTTGAAACTGGCTGCGTCTATATTGTTCCGCTCCTCGAAAGCTTGGCACTGTCACAAGACCTCTCGGCATCGGCAAATCCGAAAAGTTCAACGGGTCGCCTGGATATCTTCACCCGTGTTATTGCCGACGGGGCGCAGGAATTTGACAAGGTGCCTGCCGGATATAGTGGTCCGCTTTATCTGGAAGTCAGCCCGCGCACATTTCCGATTGTCGTTCGCACGGGATCGCGCCTGTCGCAGATACGTTTCCGTAAAGGGCGTGCCCAGCTTGATGAAGCTGAACTCGCCGCACTGCATAATGCCGAAACGCTGGTTGCTGCTGAGATGCCAAATATCTCCGGCGGCGGCATTGCCCTGTCGGTTGATCTTTCCGGCGGTCCTGACCGGCTGATCGGCTATCGCGGCAAGCACCATACGGCTGTTGTCGATGTGGACAAGCGCGCAGCCCATGACGCTCTCGATTTTTGGGAACCGATCTACGATCGCGGCGCGCGCGAACTCGTACTTGATCCGGATGAATTCTATATCCTCGTTTCGCGCGAGGCCGTGCATGTTCCACCGCTCTATGCAGCGGAAATGACGCCGTTCGATCCGCTGGTTGGCGAATTCCGAGTTCACTATGCAGGCTTCTTCGATCCGGGCTTCGGGCATAGTGCTGCGGGTGGAACCGGCAGCCGCGCCGTTCTGGAGGTTCGCAGCCATGAAGTTCCGTTCATTCTGGAGCACGGGCAGATCGTCGGGCGTCTGGTTTACGAACACATGTTGCACCGCCCATCTGCGCTTTACGGTGTCGACCTCGGCTCCAACTATCAAGCGCAGCAGTTGAAGCTTTCCAAGCATTTTCGTTGACTATATCAGCCTCCTCCAAGCAGATATAATTATGGGTGGAGGAGAGCGACCTAAGTGACGACTGGAATCGAACGGGATCAGGACAGGAAGCTTCAGGCAGCAACGGATGCTTCGCAGCGCAGGCTATCGGTCGGCATTGTTGCATTGCCGGGTTTTACGCTGAGTGCGCTTAGCCTTTTCCTCGATCCTTTTCGCCTTGCTGCCGATGATCGCGACAAGAGCCGCCAGATACGCTGCGCATGGAAAATCTGTACGCTATCAGGAGACCCCGTAACCTCCAGCTCCGGCATGGTGATCGAGCCGACTGCACCCATGGGAGAGCTCGATGATTGTGATTATGTTGCGGTTGTCGGCGGGCTGCTTGCACAGTATCGGCCAAGGCAGCAGGCACTGATCGATCTCATCAAGCGTGCGGACCGGCGCGGCAAGACCGTGGTAGGTCTTTGTACGGCCGCCTTTCTGCTGGCGGAGGCCGATCTGCTGCCGGATCGCAATTGCTGCGTCAGCTGGTTCCATCGCGACGATTTTCTGGAGCTTTTCGACGGTTATTCCGCCGATACGACCAGCCTGTTTCATCGTAGCGGAAGACATTTCACCTGTGCTGGTGGGCTTGGTACGGCGTCGCTGGCACTTTCAATCATACAGAACGAAATTTCCGAGGAACTGGCGCGCAAGAGTGCATCCATCCTCATGATCCCTTACGAGCTTGTTCGTTCAGAGCAGCCCGCTCTGAGCTTCAACGGTGTGCGCTCGCCAATGATCCGCAAGGCGATCCGTATTTTTGAGGAAACGCTGGAAGACCCGGTGCCGATGATTGACGTCGCACGGCGACTGGGAATTTCCGTCCGCCAGATGGAACGTGGTTTCAAACTCGCTCTTGAGCGAACGGCGTTCGAGGTTCGCGAAGAGCTTCGGGTGAAAAAGGCCAAGGAACTTTTGTCCGAAACGGGTCTGTCACTGCTGGAAGTGGCTGTTGCAAGCGGCTTCACGGATACGCGCAGCATGAACCGCTCATTTTCACGGCAAAAGCAGAAAGCGCCGCGCGATTACCGCAAACAGCGATAAACACGTGTGGAACTTGCGAAGGTTGCACGGACAGCCTATTTCTTGCGCGATGAATCTGTCGCTTTGACCAATAACCACTCAGGAGATTTGCATGTCCGATGGTGTGAACCGTTTTCTTGGCGATACGCCCGCCCGTATCCTGATCAAGCTGGTGCTAATCTCGCTGGTCGTCGGCGTGGTCATGAGTGCGTTTCACTGGACGCCCTATGATATTTTCTATGGCATTCGCGATTTCTTCCTGCGCCTTTGGAATATGGGCTTTTCGGCGATTGCTGGCTTTGTCGATTATTTCATTCTCGGTGCAGCAGTCGTTATTCCTGCCTTTATTTTGCTCCGTATCCTCAGCTACCGGAAATGAACTCAATTCGGTAATTGGATAGCTCAGACAGGCAATGCAGCAAAAACAAGGATTTACACTCAGCCGACGTGGTTTTCTGGTCCTGGCCGGTGGAGCGCTGGCGGTATCGGCAGTGCCATTGAACATGGCGCTGGCTGCCGGAGACAATGATCCCACCCCGATTTTCAACGCTATTCGCAAGGCGAACGGTCTGCCTTTGATGGCGACGGATTCCAAGCTTGAGCAGGCCGCGCTGTATCAGGCCAGACGTATGGCGAGTTATGCCAAGATCGGCCACAGTGTTGGTTGGGGGAATGGTTTCGTTGCGCGATTGCGTCAGGCGGGTATTCGCGGACCGGCAGCCGAAAACGTGGCATCAGGACAGCGCGATACGCAAGCCGTCTTCGATGCATGGATGAAATCTCCCGGCCATCGCAAGAACATGCTTGATCCGACTTTTGAGCATTATGGCCTTGCCTGGGCTACGCCCGAAAACAAGCCTACTTATATATACTGGGCCATGATGCTCGGACTGTAACGGTCTCATATCTCCTGACGGTTCGCTGTCAGGAGCTGCGACAATGCGGTGGCCGAATTATCTGTAGTTCCAATTGATTCCAGAGTAGATGATCTTGATCAGAGGGAATGCATTCGGGACAAGCATAATGGATCAGTCGCTACAACGTGTTGGTGGCGTAACAAGGCCGTTCGACGTAACACACCGGATGGTGATGCTGATCGCCATTCCAATGACGCTTGCCGCGATCACGACCCCACTTCTGGGGCTCGTGGACATGGGCGTTGTTGGCCAGATGGGTCAAGCCGAGCTGATCGGCGGTCTGGCGATTGGCGCACTCGTATTTGACTTCCTGCTATCGCTGTTCAATTTCTTGCGGTCCGGCACAACTGGACTTGTCGCGCAGGCCGTAGGTGCGGAAGATGCGGTAGAAGAACAGGCCATCTTCTGGCGCGCAATCATCATTGCGGTCGTGGCCGGCAGTCTGATGATCTTGTGTCTGCCGATCATCATTGCGGTCTCATCCACCTTCATGCACCCAACCTCTGCCACGCAGGAAGCTATGGCGACCTATGTGTCGATCCGCATGTTGTCGGCGCCGGTTGCGCTGATCAATTATTCGATCCTTGGGCTCGTTCTAGGTCGCGGACAGGGCATTGTTGGCCTTGCTCTTCAGGTGCTGCTCAATGGCATCAATATCGTGCTCTGCATCATCCTTGGGCTGGAATTGGGTTGGGGTGTGACTGGTGTTGCATGGGCCACGGTAACCGGTGAAACCGTTGCTGCGCTTGTCGGCATGTTCATTGTGCTGCGGCATTTCCGCAAGGATGCATCGCTACGTCCGAACCGGGCGCGTATCTTTCAGAAAGAGGGGATTTTGCGGATGTTTGCGGTCAATCGCGACATCATGATCCGTTCATTCCTGCTTCTCACGGCCTTCGCGTTCTTTACGCGGGCCGGGTCCGACCTCGGCCCGGTCACGCTTGCAGCCAATGCGGTCTTGTTGAACTTCTTCCTCGTTGCCGGTTTCTTTCTGGATGGCATGGCGGCGGCTGCCGAACAGATTGTCGGCCGGTCGATCGGGGCGCGTTACAGCCCGGCCTTTGTGCGTGGCGCCAAGCTCACTTTCGTATGGGGGCTGGTCATGGCGAGCATCATTGCCTTTTTCCTGCTGGTGTTCGGCGATGCGATCATCGGGCTTCTGTCCAAGGCCGAAGACGTTCATGCCGAGGCCCTGAAATATTTGCCATGGGCAGCGCTGACAGGCATTACGGGCTTGTTGGCCTTCCATATGGACGGGGTTTATATCGGCGCCACGTGGTCGCGCGACATGCGCAACATGATGTTCCTGTCGCTCGCATTCTTTCTGGTGGTTCTTTATGCAGCAAAGCCCGTGATGGGTAATCACGGGCTTTGGCTGGCTCTCAATCTGTTTCTGTCAATTCGTGGCGTTACGCTTCTGGCGATCCTGCCACGACGCTATCGTACAGAATTCGTCGCGTGATCAAAGCATGTTTCCCAAAGGTGGAAACCAGTTTGGGATAAAGACATGCATTGATCCTTATGCAGTCAGTTCGCGCCGGGCCCAGTCCTTGGTGTCCCGGTCGCGCAGTGCCGCGATGTTGGTAACGCCCTCGCGTTTTACGGCGGCAGACAGGCCGCGCACGATTTCGGCGGGCAGGTTCGGCCCGCGATAGATCAAGCCCGTATAAAGCTGGACGAGATCGGCGCCCGCCTTGATCTTCGTCAGTGCCGTCTCGGCGCTATCCACGCCGCCAACCCCGATCAGCGGCATGTCAGGGCCGATGCGCTCGCGCATGCGGGCAAGGACGATTGTGGAGCGGTCGAAAAGCGGTGCGCCGGAAAGCCCACCTGTTTCATCGCGGTTTTCTGCGCTTTTCAATCCGGCGCGTGAAAGCGTCGTATTGGAAACGATGATGCCGTCGAGCTTCTGTTCGGTTGCCTCAGCCGCGATATCGTCCAGTTCTTCGTCTGCCAGATCGGGTGCGATCTTGAGGAAAACAGGACGCTTCAGCGTGCACATCTTGCCTTCTTCGTTTCGGGCTTCCAATACACGGCTCAACAATTCGCGCAAGCTGTCGCGAGCCTGAAGATTGCGCAGACCTGGCGTGTTGGGCGAAGAGATGTTGACCGTGAAATAACGCGCCAGTTGATAGAAGCGGCGAATACCGGCGACATAATCAGCAATGCGGTCTTCGGCGTCCTTGTTGGCGCCAATATTGACACCCACGATCCCGCTCTTGCCTGCACGTTGCGACAGGCGTTTAAACGCCGCATCATGGCCTTCATTGTTGAAGCCGAGGCGATTGATAACCGCTCTATCTTCCACAAGGCGGAAAATGCGTGGGCGCGGATTGCCGCTTTGCGGGCGTGGCGTGATGGTGCCAATTTCGGTGAAGCCGAAGCCCAATTTCAACAGCGCATCGGGCACTTCGGCATTCTTGTCATAACCCGCTGCCATGCCGAGCGGATTTGGAAACTGTAGTCCCGCAACTTTGACGGAAAGAGCCAGATCGCTTGGCGCGCCGCAGGTAACAAGGCCTGTCTTCAGGCCTGCGATGGAAAGGCCATGCGCCTGTTCCGCATCGAAGGCAAAAAGGGCGCGTCGCCCGAGAGTTTCAAAAAGCCCGCTCATTAATCTTCCAGCTCCGGAAAAATGTGAAGACCGTCATCACCCAGTGGCAAGGGGTCAACCTTTAAAACCGCTGCAAGCGGCAGCTCGCCGTAAAGATGAGGGAATAGGGCTCCGCCGCGGGAAACTTCAAACTTCAATGTTGCGCCAAGCGCGGAAGTATTCACACTGATCAGAAGCAAATCCTGCTGGTCCGCAAAATGCTTGGCTGCCGTTTCCCGCACCTGTGTTGCAGTAGAGAAATGGATATAGCCATCGGCAATATCAACGGGAGCCCCGGTAAAACTACCAGCCTGTTCTGCTTGTGCCCAAAGGTCGCGCGGAGCGATCTTATAGATGATCTTATTGGTCATGGCTGCTCTCTAGACCGAAATTCTTCGGAAATCAAAGTCCCGCATGTTCGATTTTCGTCGTAAACGTCCCATATGATGGGGACATCTGAAAGAGAAGCTGAAGGGAATTGCATTATGTTGAACAGAAAGACACTGATGGTTCGTAATCTGGCTGCTGTTGCTCTTCTCGGTTCAGCGCTCGCTCCGGCCAATGCGCTTGCGCAGGAAAACGGGCGTTATCGGCTCGAAGGCACGGAAACAGGCTATGTCCGTCTGGACACTCGAACCGGGGCACTCTCGACCTGTACGGAGCAGCAGGGGCAGCTCGTCTGCAAGATGGCGACAGAGGATCGGGAGGCTTATGAGAACGACATTGCCGATCTGCAGGATCGTGTAGAAAAGCTTGAAGATAAGGTTTCGGCTCTTGAGGGGAAAGGCGGAAGTGCCGCTTCGGGCCTTCCGACCGAGCAGGAATTCGAGCAGTCCATGAGCTATATGGAGCGCTTCATGCGCCGCTTCATGGATATTGCGAAAAGCTTCGACAGCGAGCCCGAAAGCCCGAGTGGGCGCGCCACGCCCGGCGGTCGAACCTGAGGATAAAGAAAAAGGCGCCATAAGGCGCCTTTTGATTATTGGCTGAAACGCTTTGTCGCCTCTATCAGTTCATGGGTGATGCCGGGTTCCGTAATAGTGTGTCCGGCATCTTCCACGATCTTGAGATCGGCTTCGGGCCACATCTTCTTCAATTGCCAGGCATTGATAAACGGCGTGCAGACATCATAGCGGCCATGCACGATCACGCCCGGAATATGCCGGATGCGATCCACATTGCGCAGAAGCTGATCATCGGAATCGAGAAAACCTCGGTTCTGGAAATAATGGCATTCAATACGCGCAAAGGCGATGGCGTACTGGTCTTCACCGAAGGCATCGACGCGGTCCGGGTCGGGCAGAAGTGAAATGACCGAGCCTTCCCAACGCGCCCAGCGTCGCGCTGCTTCAAGCTGCACCTGCGGGTCGCGATCAGTCAGGCGCTTGTAATAGGCGGCGATCATGTCGCTGCGCTCGGCTTCCGGTATATGTTCCTGATAGTCCTCGAAATGGTCCGGAAAGAGAATGCTTGCGCCGTTGGAATACATCCAGTCGACTTCAAAACGACGGATCATGAAGATGCCGCGCAGAACAAGCTCAGCCACGCGATCCGGATGGGATTGCGCATAGGCAAGGCCGAGGGTTGATCCCCAGGAGCCACCAAAGACCTGCCACTTCTCGATGCCAAGATGCGCGCGGATATGCTCCATATCCGCCACAAGGTCCCATGTCGTGTTTTCACGCAGTTCTGCATGTGGGGTCGAACGACCGCAGCCACGCTGGTCGAACAGGATGATGCGATATCGCTCGGGATCGTGCAGGCGGCGCATGGTGGGCGTGATGCCTCCACCCGGACCGCCATGGATCATGACGACCGGTTTGCCGTCCGGATTACCGCATTGCTCGACATGGATTCGATGCAGTGGAGAAACCTGAAGCATCTCCTCCTTGAACGGTTGGATTTCTGGATAAAGCGTATTGCGCGTCATGAAATGCCTTTTTGGTTCCCTTCCATTTGGATGGTCGGGCCGCTCTTATGTTATTTTCAACGCCCAGCCTAACATACAATGCGGCCAGATGGCGGCAATGCGTATCGTGAAAAGAGGTTAGCAACGTGAATTTTGGTTGCCCGAGCCAAAAAACGGCATAAAACGGAGTGGTTGACTGAATAGTCCGCACCGCGAGGGGAGGAGACCTGAAACAATGGCGCGCGAGGCTCATGCACTTCATCATCGCTGACGATCACCCGCTTTTCCGGGGAGCACTCAGGCAGGTCCTTTCGGGACAGTCGCAGAGTGTGGAAATCATCGAAGTCGGCGATTTTGACGCCGTCAAGAAACTGGTTGGGGAGCGAGAGGATATCGATCTTCTATTGTTGGATTTAACGATGCCGGGCGGAACTGGGCTCTCCGGTCTGGTGACGTTGAAAGCCTTGCAGCCAGCACTTCCCGTTATCATCGTCTCGGCGACAGACGATGCAGCAACCATCCGCCATGCAGTGGAACTCGGCGCTTCCGGCTTTATCTCCAAATCCGCCAGCATGGAAACCATTGGCGAGGCCGTGCGGACCGTTTTGGCAGGTGATATCTGGATGCCGGCGGACATCGAGCTGGATCATCCGAACGACCCTGAAATTGAGGCTCTCATTGCGCGACTGCGTACATTGACGCCACAGCAGACACGCGTACTGACAATGCTTGCCGAGGGGCTGTTGAACAAGCAGATCGCTTATGAGCTTGGCGTATCGGAAGCCACCGTCAAGGCGCATGTTTCGGCAGTGCTGCAGAAACTCGGAGTCGACAGCCGTACGCAGGCAGTCATTCTCCTGTCACGCATCGGCAATGATGCACTGAGCACGGACTGAAGGTTGCTCTGTTACTGAGCGGCATTCTGTGCAGATGCGTTGTCTTGCCGGGCATGATGAAAATGCGATAATAGGGAACGCAATGCAGCGGGTCTAAGCGGCTTGTGTAAAACCGTGACATTTTCGTCCTCAGCGCGCTGACGGACTTCCTTTGAGCGATCGGCTGTCAGGAGAATGGCGGGTATCTCGACCTGAAAGGTTTCGCGCGCAAAGCCGATCATATCCAGCCCGTTTTCATGTAACAGATGATAGTCTGCGACGATCACGTCGGGAGCGGCGTGGTCGGCACAATAGTTTTTCAATTCTGTTCCGCTGCGTAGCGTCGTGACGCGGCAACCCCACCCACGAAGCAGCGTTTCCATACCCGATAGAATGCTGGCATCATTGTCGATGCAGAGGACGTCAAGCCCGGTCAGTTCCAGCGCCCGTTGCAAGCCGCGACGGTTTTTCACTTCATCGGCGGGCACTTTTTCCTGCGAAATTGGAATGCGCAGGGTGAACATGGTTCCCTTATCGGGCGTAGAGGACAGAGATAGCGGCAGCGACAGCAGCCTTGCGATACGGTCGACGATGGAAAGGCCAAGGCCAAGGCCTTCTGCTTCCCGCATCCCCTCATCCAGTCGTGTGAACTCCCGGAAGACAAGTTTCAGCTTTTGCGGAGGGATGCCTATGCCGGTATCGAATACCTGCAACTCTACAAAGGAGCCGCGACGCCGGACGCCGAGCAAAATACCGCCCTTGCGGCTATACTTGATCGAATTGGAAACAAGATTCTGGATCAGGCGCCGCAGCATGTTGCGGTCCGTTTTGACGACGATGCTTGACGGCACAACGCGTAACTTTAGCCCTTTGGCGGCTGCAAGAGGCGTAAAGTCGGTAGCAATCTGGCTCATCAGCTTGTCGAGGCGGAACACTGAGACGTCGGGCTTGAGCGATCCGGTGTCCAGCCGGGAAATATCCAGCACCATACCCAGGATGGCTTCCACGGCTTCCAGCGAGGAATCGATATTGCGCGCGAATTCGCTGGTTTCCGAGCGTCCGAGTTTTTCAGCGAGCGCGGTGCTGTACAAGCGTGCCGCATTGAGCGGTTGCAGAATGTCGTGACCGGCAGCTGCCAGAAATCGCGTCTTTCCCTGATTGGCTTCTTCCGCAGCGGCTTGCGCCTTGGCGAGCTGCTGGTTGACGCGTGTCAGTTCTGCCGTGCGATCCGCAACCCGCTGCTCCAGCATTTCTGCTGCTTTCTGGCGTGTGACATCGGCTTCGACTGCCGCCGTGATATCGGTATATGTCGCGACAATGCCACCGTCCGGCATCGGATTGGATTGAATTTCCAGTACTTTGCCGGTCGATTTCATGTTGATGCGCCATGGCTGGCGCACAGCAGCGAGCGAGCGGATAACCCCGTTCTGGGCGTTGAACGATATATCGCCGCGGCGGTGCAGTTGTTCCACGATTTCCGAAATGGGTATCCCGACCTGCATCACTTCATCGGGAAGATCGAAAAGCTTGCGGAACTGCCGGTTCCAGAATGTCAGTCTCAGATCCTTGTCGAAAACGGTAATACCCTGTTCCATCTGATCGAGGGCTGTCTGCAGCAGATTGCGGTTTTGCTGCAAGGCGGTCGAAGCGTCATCGAGCAGCTGTCGTGCATCGCGCCCGGACGCCTCATTCTTCTGCAACAACAATGATAGGACAAGGCGGGCCGACGCAGAACCGACAGCCGTGCCGAGAAGCTGCTCCGCATAGCGGATCAGTGGCGTGTCGACGGTCATGCCTGGATCGAGACGCCGCTGTTCTCTGCCTTCAAAGCGAAGAAAGGCGCGTTCGACGCGTTCAGCGCCGAGATAGCGCGCCATGGTGGCTTTCAGTTCCGCGACCGTGACGGTGGTACGGAAGCGCTTGAGTGTCGGTGTGCCGATGAAATAACGCGGCAGGAAGATACTGGCCTGAATGCGTTCGAGCGGTGTCGAGGCGCGTGAAAGGGAACCGAGGATGTAGAACAGCGTGTTGGCCGCAAGGCTCCACAGCACCCCATTGGTCAACGGGAGCGCATTGGTTCCGAAAAGCGCTTCTGGCCGCAGCGCCGTAAAGCCAAGAAAACCGTCGCGTAGGATGGCGGCATTTTCCGGCGCCATCGTTGGCAGCAATAGTGTGTAAGCCCAGACAAGGAATCCGGCTGATAGCCCCAGCATTGCACCGCGTCCATTTGCATTGCGCCAGAACAAACCGCCGATGAAGGCGGGAACGAATTGCGCAATTGCGGCAAAGGACACGAAGCCGATCGAAGCCAGATGGATGTTGTTGGAGGTAAAGCGATAATAGGCGAATGCCAGCGCCAGAATGCCGATAATGGTGAGGCGGCGCGTGTTTAGAATGACCTTGGTGAGGTCGCGTTGTTCTGCAGCCTGTTGCTTTGCCAGTCGTCGGATAAAAAGCGGCAGCACGAGATGGTTGGAAATCATGATCGAAAGCGCAACACAGGCGACGATGACCATCGCGGTTGCTGCCGACAATCCGCCGAGAAACGCCACCAGTGCGAGCCAATGGGCACCCGCTGCCAGCGGCAGTGCCAGAACGTATAAATCTCCGCTGACATTGGCTCCGAGCGTCATCACACCAATCAGGGCGATGGGAAATACGAAGATATTGATGAGGACCAGATAAAGCGGGAAGAGCCAGGAGGCTGTTCGCAGTTCTTTTTCACTCCGGCTTTCCACCACCGTCACATGGAACTGTCGCGGCAGCATGATGATGGCGGCGGCACTCAGTGCGCTTTGCACGATCCAGGTGCCGATGGATGTCTGGTAGTGGAACGCTTCCAGCGCTTCCGGTGATTGGGAAATCTGATTGATGAGCTGCGATGGAGCGCCGAACAGAAAGAAGGTGCAGGCAAAACCAACGGTCAGGAAGGCGCAAAGCTTGATGACCGATTCCAGAGCCACAGCCAGGATGAGGCCGTTCTGGTGCTCCGTGGCGTCGGTATGGCGCGTACCGAAGAGGATTGCAAAGACAGCGAGCACAGCGGCAACGGGCAGCGAAATATCGCCGAATATGAACACTGACGGATCGACTGCCGATCCATAATGCTCCATGACCAGCCCGACACTTCCGGAAACGGCCTTGAGCTGGAGAGCGATATAGGGGATTGAGCCGACGGCTGCGATGCAGGTCGCGAGAGATGCTACACCAAAGCTTTTGCCGTAGCGGGCAGCGAGAAAATCGGCGATTGAGGTGATATGTTCGGACTTCGCCAGCCGCACGATATGCCGCAGCAACCGGTTGCCGAGCGTAAAGACGAGAATGGGGCCGATATAGATCCCGAGGAATTCGAGGCCGCGCTGAGCCGACAGGCCGACCGAGCCGAAGAAGGTCCATGACGTGCAATAAACAGCCAGGCTGAGCGCATAGATATAGGGGCGTGGGGCACTGTTCCAGCGCGAGGTGCGCCGGTCGCCGATGCTGGCTACCGCAAAGAGCAGCAGCAAATATAAAAAGGCGGCGCCAATGATACCCCAGCCCTGCATAAGCGGCTTATTCCCTCACTCCTCGATTATGATTTGACGCAAGCACTTTCGGCAGGTTCGTGCAAGATTAAAGCGCATCCCAAAAAGTGCGAAGTGGTTTTTGGATAAGATGCGTGTGGGAATAAATTGATAGAGCATCTCCAGCGATTCCAGTGGAACTGGAGCCGCTCTGTTGATGAAAAACAGTGCATTTTCGCTGCTTCATCTTTTCTTTGGTAATTTTCGCCTACACACTAGAAGTGTGATCCTGAAAAAGTGCACGTCACTTTTCAGGGTAGCATTTGAAATGGCAAAACGTTTTTCAGTTTCGTATTCGGAAAGTCGGTTTGCCATCCACTGCCAGTTTATCTGGTGCCCGGGTTGATTTGGCGAACGCCACCGCAGCAGGACGGCCCCAACGGTCCGCGTTCGTGAGGGAGACAGGCTTATGCTAAAAGAATTCAAGGAATTCGCCCTGAAGGGCAACATGGTCGATCTGGCCATCGGTGTCATCATTGGCGGGGCGTTCGGCGGCCTCGTCAATTCCATCGTCAACGACATCATCATGCCGATCATCGGCCTGATCACTGGCGGTATCGATTTTTCGAATATGTTCATTCAGCTGGCAGGTGAGCCCAAGACCACACTGGCAGCTGCCCGTGACGCCGGTGCGACGATTGCTTACGGTAACTTCATCACGCTTCTCATCAACTTCCTGATCATCGCCTGGGTGTTGTTCCTTGTGGTGAAAGCGATGAACCGCATGAAGAAGAAGGAAGAAGCAAAGCCAGAACCTGAAGCACCGCGCGAAGAGGTCCTGTTGACCGAAATCCGCGATCTTCTGGCAAAGCAGAAAGCCTGATTGATTCAGAACGGGTAAGTGAAAACGGGGCCTTATGGCCCCGTTTTCTTTTGATCCATAAGTACGCTTGATCGGACCATCACAAAAAGCCGCGTGATTTCGCTGGCTGGCCTTGATAAGCACGAAATCAAAATCGAAGTTCAACGCGGGGAAATCATGACGCTCATAGCCAATCTTCGTCGGGAAGCAGCTCAATCACCGGAAAGCGGGATTGTGGCGGTTGCCAATCACGGGCGCGCGCGCGAAGGGCTTATTCCGCTTTGGGTCGGCGAGGGCGATCTTTCGACGCCCGATTTCATCCGCGCTGCGGCTCAAAAAGGTATTTCTGACGGCGAGACCTTCTATACTTGGCAGGCTGGCATCCCGGAACTGCGGGAGGCGCTGACTCGCTATCACGCACGTCATTTCCCGCTGCCCCTGAAACCGGAGAACTTCTATGTCACCGGTTCCGGTATGCACGCCATCGAAATGGCGCTGACCGCAACCGTTGGATCGGATGAAGAAGCGATTTATCTTTCCCCGGCCTGGCCCAATTTTGTTGGCGCAGCGGGGCTGGCAGGCGCTGTTCCGGTTCCGGTCGAGCTGGAATTCGGTGCCAATGGCTGGATGCTTGATCCCGAGAAGATCGCAGCCGCCATCACGCCGCGCACAAAAGCGCTCTTCATCAATACGCCGTCCAATCCCACTGGCTGGACGGCGGACCGTGAGACATTGCAATTCATCCTTGATCTTGCGCGCAAGCATGGTCTCTGGATCATCGCCGACGAGATTTATACCCATTTCTATTATGGTGGCGGTCGCGCTCCGTCCTTCATGGATATTATGGAGCGGGATGATCGCATCATCTTCGTCAACTCGTTCTCCAAGAACTGGGCGATGACGGGCTGGCGCGTCGGCTGGATGACAGTGCACCCGTCGCTGGGGCCGGTCATCGAGAATCTGATCCAATATTCGAATTCCGGCGTCGCACAATTCATGCAGCGTGGTGCCGTTACGGCTCTCGATGAAGGCGACACCTTTATTTCGATGCAGGTTGAACGGGCACGCTCTACGCGCGACAACCTGTGCGCGGCGCTGTTATCGACCGGTAAAGTTCGCCTGACGCCTCCACAAGGGGCGTTTTATCTTTTCTTCGGCGTGGATGGTGTCAGGGATTCTGTCAAGGCAGCCATTGATATGGTGGATAATGCGAATGTAGGGCTGGCGCCTGGCAGTGCTTTTGGCCTCGGGGGCGAAGGCTTCTTCCGCCTTTGTTTCTGCCGCGATCCGGAGCAGGTGGACGAAGCCGCAAGGCGGCTCGTGAGCTGGATTGAAAAGCTCTGACAAAAAAGGCCGCTTCAAGCGGCCTTATTATTTGAAAATTCTAGAAATTGTCAGCCGCCAGCTTTGGAGACCATCAGCGGAATGATCCGCTCGGAGCTGGCTGGCTGCGAAACCGTCGGTTCGGCGTAAGGAATGCCCAGCGTATTCCAAACCTCCAGCAAGGCATCCTTGAGGCCGTCAATCAAAGCGTCGTCATGCAGAGGCGATGGTGTGATGCGCAGCCTTTCCGTGCCACGCGGTACGGTCGGGTAATTGATCGGCTGGATATAGATGCCATGCACTTCCAGCAAACGGTCACTGGCTTTCTTGCAAAGTTCTGGATCGCCGACCAGAATAGGCACAATATGCGTTTCCGACGGCATGACAGGAAAACCAGCTGCAGAAAGCACATCCTTGGCGCGCTGGGCCTGACGCTGCTGGCCGTCGCGTTCCACCTGCGAAGTCTTGAGGTGCCGGATGGCTGCCGTCGCGGATGCAGCCACTGCCGGTGGCAAGGAAGTCGTAAAGATGAAGCCCGGTGCATAGGACCGTACGGCATCGACAATTGCGCGCGAACCGGTGATGTAGCCGCCGAGAGCACCAAAAGCCTTGGCCAGCGTGCCTTCGATGATATCGATACGATGCGCCAAGCCATCGCGTTCGGTAATGCCGCCGCCACGCGCGCCATACATGCCAACAGCATGAACTTCGTCGATATAGGTCATGGCATTATATTTGTCGGCCAGGTCGGCAATTTTCTCGATTGGTGCGATATCACCATCCATTGAATAGACGGATTCGAAAACGATCAGCTTTGCGCGCGCCGGATCGGCGGCCTTCAAAAGCTGTTCCAGATGTTCGACGTCATTGTGACGGAAAATCTTCTTCTCCGCACCCGAACGACGCACGCCTTCGATCATCGAAGCATGATTCAGTTCGTCGGAAAGGATAAGACAGTTTGGCAGTAACCGCGCAATCGTGGAAATCGAAGCTTCGTTGGAAACGAAGCCCGATGTGAAAACGAGACCGGCTTCCTTGCCGTGCAAATCGGCGAGTTCGTTTTCCAGTTCGACGAGCGGATGGTTATTGCCGGAGATATTGCGCGTACCGCCGGAACCTGAGCCGGCATTGCCAGCCGTATCGCACATAGCCTTGATGACATCGGCGTGGTGCCCCATGCCGAGATAGTCGTTGGAACACCAGACGGTGATTTCACGGGCAGTGCCATTGTTGCGCCAGATAGCTCGGGGGAAACGTCCGACAATGCGTTCAAGATCTGCAAAAACGCGGTAACGCTTCTCGGCGTGCAACTGGTCGATCGCTTCTTCGAAAAAACGGCGATAGTCCATAATGCGCTCCTTAGTCTGTGCCCTAACTAGCGCTTTTGGCACTTGCCGTCCATGGCGCATTGATGGGCAATTTGCCACGTTTGAGTGAAGCAGCATTGATTGAAATCAAGCAAATAGGCTCGACACCCAAAATAGTGGCGACCAATTTTCCATCACGAACCATGACGGAATATCGCGCAGAGTGATCGGCTTTGACACAGAGTTGCTCCAATGCGGCGCTAGGAACTACGGGCGGGGTTTTTAACATTCTTTGAAGGCCCGGCACCTTTATGAAACCAACGCACACGATGATGAACTACCCTGCCTCGACGACAGGGGATTGGACAGCATATTGGCGTGCTTCACCGATGCGGCATCTGCGGTTGCGATGGCAGCATGTGCAGCTTTCGGTTCCGAACCGCAAGAACAAGGCAAACTTGATTGCCAGGTCTGGAAGTTTCGAGGCTTTGCATCCAGACGACCTGCCGCTTGTCTGCGTGGTTCGTAATGCTGCACCCTACATGAAATCATTCCTGCGTTACTATCGCGAGATGGGGGTTACTCGTTTCATCGTGCTGGATGACCGGTCTGACGATGGCACGACCGAAATCTTGTCCAGTTCGAGCGACGTTGATTTGTTCTCTTCGAGTGTACGATATGCACAGGCCGACCGTGGGCGTGCATGGCGCGACGCTCTGTTCAATCTCTACGGGCGGGGACGCTGGTATCTTTCGGTTGATGCGGACGAGTTCTTCGTATTTCCCAGAATGGAGCAGCGGAATATCCGTTCATTTATCACCGAGCTGGAGCAAAACGGAATCCGTCGGTGTCTCGCCCCGATGATCGACATGTATCCCGGCGGTTTGTTGCGAGACGGGATCTTCGTCGACGACGGAACCAAATATCCGTTCGAAGTTTCCTCACATTTTGACGGTGACGGCTATACCGCGACACCAGAGAAATTTGGGGTCGCTGTGCGTGGTGGACCGCGTTTACGCCTATTCGGAAGGAGTATGCGGCTTTCAAAATTCCCGCTGATATGGGTCGACAAAAAAACGGATTACCGCCGGGGCAGCATTCACGGGCCGGGGCCGTGTTTCCGGAACTTCCTTCCGGCAACGGGGGCTCTTCTTCATTACCGCTTTTCGTCGCTTTCTCTCAGCGAGTTCAAGCGTATTGCATCGGAAAAGAGCCATGCGGGCGGTGCTGAACATTACAGAGCAATCATCGAAAGCGAGCGTTTCACGGATGACCTCTCGCTCGTCTATGAAGGCTCGGTCCCATACACAGGTGCCGATTGTCTGGTTCAGCGCGGCTTCATGGCCGATTTGGGCGACATCAAGCTTGGAAGCAGGCCGAAGTGCCGAGTTAGCGCGTAAATGTCTTGCGCAGAAACTGCAGCAATATGTCATTGCGCCTGATTGTGAGGCGTGGGATGCCGAACGGATCGTCAGTTGATCGTGCGCGGCGCTTTTCGGTCGTTGTCGCGTTTGTATATCCTGCCGCTTCGACAATTTTGCGTGTTGCTGCATTTTCTCCGCCATAAGGATAGGCGAAAGATGTGACTTCACTGCCGAGCAGGTCTTCGATCTTTATGCGCGATTGCTGTATTTGCGATATGGCTTCCTGCTCGTTTGCTTCCGGCAGGAAGATGTGGTCGAGCGTATGGGAGCCGACCTCGTGACCAAGATCCGCCCATTCGCGCAATTCGGCAACACCCATGCAGTTGGCGCGCGCAACGCCGATCTTCTGATCCCACAGATTGAAGCCGCCGATCTGGTTGGCGACGAAATAGTTTGTGGCCGTGAAACCGAATTCCTGCAGCACGGGCAGGGCGTTGTGGAAAACATTCTCAAAACCGTCGTCAAAGGTGATGACGGCGACTTTGCCCTGCTTCCCGCCGTAGATGTACGGCATTGCATCACGCACCGACAGGCCGCGATAACCCAACCGCTTCAGCCAGGACATCTGCTGGCGAAAGCGATCTGGATGCACGGTCATGCTGCGATAGGGCGCGCGGTGCGCGGGGGGTACGTCAATCTGGTGGTAAAGCAGAATCGGAACGGGCACGGGAAACCTCAGAGATCTGCGCGCGAGCGCGATTTTATCTTCCAGCGATAAAGCGGGCGCAGAATTTCACGCTTCAGCTTGTCCGGCAGGGAGCGCGATTTCTGGATGGTGCTGCCGCCAAGGCGCACCGAGATTTCCTTCACTCCGCCCGGAAGGACTGACAGCGGTTTTAGCCCGGTGACCCAGTTCATCTGAGCTGTGGTATCGACCGGGCGGTCGAAAATTTCTGTGGCCGATAGCAATCGCTGCGCGGCTTCACGCCCGATAAGCTGTGCAACCATGCCAAGACCCACCGGCACTGGCTCGATGATCCGCGAAGTTTCCGTTGTCAGTATTGCACGCCCGCTTTCCCGCTCACGAAACGGAAAGCGGATGAAACTATCGATCTTGAGAACCTGACATGCGGCGGAATAGGCTGCGGCAAATTCCGGCGTCAGTTCCACGTCGTCTTCGAGGACGAGACCGGCATCCAGTCCCTGATCAATGATCGCCTGCCAGGCCTTTCGATGTGAAAGAAAACACGCGATTTCGTTCGTGCTGAGCTGGAATGGATAGTGGGGCTTGTGCGCAGATCGCCGATAGACACGGCTGATCGTTTGCGCATCGAGCGTGCGCCCGTCAACGGCGTTCACCACATCCGTCTTTACCGGCAGCTTTCGAATAAGTTCTTCGACTTGCGGCTGTCGGTCGGTGGCGCGCTCCAGATGGATGATGAAAGCCTTGACGGCCCTCTGTGGGCCGTCATTCGGAGTGATGTCGGGACGCGTTTCGTTCATGGTCCCTATCTACCTTGCAGCGCGCCAAAAGCTCAAGGTATTTTGCAAATCAGACCGGCTTCCAGCCCGGCTCGACACTATCGGCTTCTGCCCGCCACAAATCGGCATAGTCGACGTTCTGCCAATCCTTGAACCACGGGCCGCCGCGCGTGTAATGCACGACTTTCGGCAGCCCGGTTTCCGGCTTCTCGTTCCAGCCTTCCAGCCAGTTGTAGTCCGTTGGCAATGCGCCGATTTCATCATCGGCAGCCCATTGCATACGGTGCAGATAAGCGCCGGTTTCGCTGTTGACCAACTCCGGCGTCAACTGGCGTGTCGAGGGATGTTCGCAGTTGAACAACATGCAGGAGGACCAGTTCTTGCGCGGATAGCTGGTCTGTACCTTGCCATCCATTTTCACGCTGTCTTTGGGTTGATAATCGTGCTGAACGCAATAAACGGCCTTCGAAGGATCATTGTAAGATTGGAGACCAGCAATATCGCCAAGGAAAAGGAAGTCGCAATCGCAGAAAAGCGCCCATCCCTTATAGCCCGCAAGCCATGGCGTGAAAAAACGCGAATAGGTAAACTCTGTCGATGCCAGCGGATCGACGTCCCGTGTGTAGACCCCTTCATCGACAAGGTCCTGCAACTTGATCGGTACGATCTCCAGCGGGATAGAGGAATATTTCAGTGCTGATGCCTTGGCGACTTCATATGCGATGGGTTCGCGAGAATCCCACCCGATGAAAATGCGTAACGGTTCACTCATTCATATGCTCCTTCAAAGAGATTGTGTCGTGATCGTCCCCACGTTTTCTGCCGGAAATTATAATTATGTGCGCGATTACTGGATGAGGCTGATGCGTCCGGATTTGACCTTCTGCTCAACCCAACTGCGCTCATCTCCCCAGGTGTGGCGTTTCCAGCCTTCCCAGGTGAAGCCGCAGATTTTCACGTCCCAGCTTTCCTCCGGACATTTTCCGAGCATGTACCAGATGCCAAAAAAGCCAGTGCTTGGAAAGGCTTTGCTTATATTCTCGTCGGTTACGCCCAGCTCTTTGCACCCGGCCAGATAGAATTGGGGTGGCATGATCCGGATTTCCTTGCCTGCGGAACCAACGACTTCGATGGTTTGCATGGTCCAGTCTCCGCGCCTTCCCTTGAGGCGAGAGAGGAAATTGGGACCGGGGTGATATTTGCGGATGATGCTTGGATGATAAGCAAGCATCACTTCCTTGGCCGCCTTGAACGTCGGTGTTTGTACGAAGCCCGGATCGCGCAGCCGTCGCTGCATGGGCTTGCTGGACGTCGCCAGCATCAGGAGGTCCGTCCGGGTGCCGCTCATGCCGATAGATTGTTTGGGCTCATTGAAACGGACGACAAAATCCGCTGCATCTACTTCGGCAGAAAGATCGCGCGGTAAAGGCGCGTTGCCGACGATGAACAATGTCTTTTTCATGCACTCCAACTTTAATTAAAGCGCATCCCGAAAAGTGTGAAACGGTTTCGGACAAGATGCGCGTTAAAACAAACCATTAGAGCGCCGATCTGATTCAATCAGATCGAAATGCGCTCTTGAATGAATCGGTGCCAGCTTCGACATAGAAGATATAACTAAATTAGAATTACATAATGATTACAATATTGGGAGACTATTTTCTCGGCGACATCGGAAATCCGGGTAAAGCGCTAGGATTTCGCTGCAATCACGGCAGCCATGCAGGATATGCACTTCTCAAAAGGTGGAGAAAGACGGAAGCTCATTGTTGGGAGGAAGATAAAAAAGGGGATACCACCATGAATCTTCGCACCCATTTCCATCGCTGGATGCAGTATCGCGAAAATATTCGCGAATTGAGCGGCTGCACAGATCGCGAGCTTTCCGATCTAGGCCTTTCACGCACCGATATTCATCGCGTCGCACGCGAAGCCGCTTTTGCCTGACGCAACAAATCAGAGCCGGTTTACCATCTCGGCAATCGGCCCTGCTTCAATCTGCAAATTCTTCGAAAACTCACACGTCACCCGGCTTCTTGAAGCGGATGTGGATGTTATCGCTTGCGAGATCGAAGCCTGCATAGTTGCGTTGAAAGGCAATGAGCGCATCGTTGACGCCCTTTGAAAAATCGTCTTCCTGCACGTCGATATGGTGTCGGTAGAGGATTCTGTCGTCCTTATAGAATATAACCTGACCTTCCATCATAGCCTCCTTCTGATAACGCGCAGAGCAGAAATCCGTCGGCGGTTTCAGGCGTCGCGCGCTTTGAAACGGGTGGGTAGAGCAGCGTCTACACACGGGCCTATGGCTGAAGAGGTGCCAAGGGCACTTATCCAGTCGGTATATCTATTTGAAATAGGCGATATGGCGGGCGTTTCAAGATGAAGTGGTGCCGGTTCCGGCTTTGCTCAGCTCGAGCCATGCACGAGCCGCGTGAGACAGGAATGCCCCTTTTCGCCAGATCAGTGCCAAATGCCAGTTCACATTGGCACCTTTGATCCCGTGGATGCGCACGCCCGGGTGATACCGCTGTTCCGCGATCATTTTCGGCAGGAAGCCGATACCCATGCCTGCCGCTACAAGTTCAACGATGAAGTCGATCTGACTGGAGCGGACCGCAACGTTTGGAGAGAATCCATGCGAACGACATGCATCAAGGATGATATGATTGAGGGCAAAGCCGCTCTCGAAAAGGATGAACGGCAAGCTGGCAATATCCTGCAGCGAAACGCCGTCGCCATGTGCAAGCGCGTGGTTTGTCGGAAGCAGGGCCACAACCGGTTCGCATCGCACGTCCTGCCATTCGAAGCTGTCTTCGACGGGCAGAAGCGACGCCGCGAGTTCTACATCTCCGGCAAGCAGCAATTCTTCCAGCCTTCTGCTGCCATGCTCAACCAGCTGAATGTCGATTTCCGGATAGAGCTTCGTATAGGCCGCAAAGACGGGAGCGAAAAGCACACTGGAGCCAATGGGTGGCAGGCCGAGTTTCAGGAGGCCGCGCTTGAGGCCGCGCAACTCGCCCAACTCCGCCAGCATGTCGTCTTTTTCCGCCAGCATGGCAATCGCGCGACGGAAGACAATCTCGCCTGCTGTCGTGAGGCGAGAGGGCGAGATTTCACGATCCAGCAGAACCAACCCCAATTCGTCTTCAAGCTGTCTGACCGCCTTGCTGACGGTGGACTGGGTCGCGTTGATGGTTTTTGCGGCGGCGGAAAAACCGCCCTGCCGCACCACTTCGACAAAAGCCTGGAAGCTGCGCAAGTTCATGAGCCATTCTATTATCGAATAGCTGCAATGAAATCAATTCATTTCTAGAATATGGCGCAAAGGCCTATATCCATCGATGAAAATGCATCAGTCCCCATTGGAAAAGCACATGAACGCCCACAGCCTTTTGATCCGGTTTCGTTACGCACTGCATCACAGCCGTCTGATGCAGATCGCGACGCTGGTTGGCTTCTGGCTGGCTGGTGAGCTTTTCGTCCGACTGGTCGGCTTGCCACTTCCGGGCGGCATTGTCGGCATGGGGCTGGTGCTGGCCTTGCTTCTGAGCGGTCGTGTCAGCCTGTTCAGCATGAAACGCGGCGCAGAATGGTTTCTGGCAGAGATGCTACTTTTCTTCGTTCCCGCGGTGCTTGCCGTTCTCGAACATCAGGAGCTGATCGGTCTGCTAGGCCTGAAAATCATGGCTGTGATTTTGCTGGGTACGTTGACGGTCATGAGTGTCACTGCATTGACGGTTGATCTTTGCTACCGCTGGAGTTTGCGTTATGTCGCTAAGTAACCCGCTTGTAGCGACACTTTTCTGGTCTGCCGCAACGATCCTGCTTTATCTTGCCGCCAAGCGCGTCTACCGCCGCTTTCCCATGTGGTGGCTGACGCCGCTCGCCGTTACGCCATTGTTGCTGATGGCGCTGGTCATTGGGCTCAATCAGAATTATCGCGGCTATTTCAGCGCCACCCATTGGCTGGTCGCGCTGCTTGGGCCTGCAACGGTTGCTTTTGCGATCCCGATTTATCAGCAGCGCGCAACGATCCGCCGCTACTGGCCGGTGTTGCTGGCGGGTGTGGTCGTCGGAAGTTCGTCTGCCATGGCTTCGGCATGGGGTCTGGCGCATCTGCTGGGTCTCAATGAAGCAATCAGCCTCAGCTTGATGCCACGTTCGATGAGCACACCATTTGCGATGACTGTTTCCGGCGACATCGGCGGCACGCCTGACCTGACTGCAATCTTCGTGGTGCTGACTGGTGTATTCGGTGCAGCTCTCGGTGAGGTCATGCTCAACTGGTTGCCGATCCGTTCGGCACTGGCACGCGGAGCCCTTTTCGGCATGGGCGCACACGGAGCCGGTGTGGCCAAGGCTCACCAGATCGGCAGTGAGGAAGGTTCCATTGCAGGACTGGTCATGGTGCTTGTCGGTCTGGTGAATGTGCTTGCCGCCCCTTTGATTGCCCACTTTTTGTAAGAGCCTAATTTTACAGACGATTCTTTAAGAATCGCCCGGTTTCCGGGCGTTTTCTGTATGAGCGAATCTGCCTTTTTCTCGAGCGTCAACGTCTTTGCATAACTGATATGCATTAATGGCCGTTGCTGCAGGGAAGGGGAGCAGGTAAATATCCCTTCATCGAGTTCACTCCTCCTCCCAGAACTCGATAAGGAATACGGCACTCCTCCTCCCAAGCCGTATTCAAGATCAGGCCGCGCATCCTCCTCCCGCGCGGCCTTTTTCTTTTTTCAGCTCCCTGCAATCCTGCTTCGCTTTCGTCTCCATACGTTGACAATGCGTAACCGCGCGGTCCCATAGGCAAGCTCCGTCATCTGCTCTATTTCTGAAGCAAGTTCTGAAACGGGGAGACAGCGTCCATGACAAGCGGCATCCACCACATCACCCTCATCACCCGGAAAGTGCAGGCGAATGTCGATTTCTACGTCGGCTTTCTGGGCTTGCGTATCGTCAAGCAGACAGGCGGGTTTGAAGATGCCGAGCAGTTGCATCTGTTCTATGGTGATCGCTCGGGCACGCCCGGCTCCTTGATTACATTTCTGGTATGGGAGGATGGCTCCAAGGGCCGTGTCGGCCATGGTCAGATTAGCGAAATCGCACTTGCCATTGATCGTACTGCCATCGGTTTCTGGCTCGAGCGCGCCTTGCGTTATCACGTGCCTTCCGAGGGACCGGTTCAGGAGTTCGGCGAGCCCGTTCTGCGCCTGCGCGATCCCGACGGTGTGATCGTCAAGTTGGTCGGTTGCGATCTTGCCGCCAATGATGCGTGGGAAAGCGAGGGCATTCCGGCAGCTTTCGCCGTTAGGCGTTTGCGTGCCGCGACCATTCTGTCCGAAGCGCCGGAACAGACTGCGGGTTTCATCGGACGCTATTTCGGTTTCAAGCCCTCGGCGAAAGAAGGCACGATAGATCGTCTTCTGTCAGATTCCGGCGATGCTATCGACGTGCGCGATGCGGGCGGCTTCTGGCCAGGTATCCCCGGCACCGGCATTGCCGACCATGTCGCTTTCCGTGCTGCCGATACCGGCGAAGTGGAAACGGCGGAGAAGGAGCTTTCGAAGCTCAACTCGAGTGCCGTCAATGTGCACGACCGCAAATATTTCACGTCGCTCTACGTCCGTGAACCGGGCGGAACGCTGTTCGAATTTGCAACCGATGCACCGGGCTTCACAATAGACGAGCCGGTTGAAAAACTGGGCCAGTTCCTGTTTGTGCCGCCGGGCAATGAAGAAAAGGCGGATGCTATCCGGGCACGGATGCCGCAATTCGCACTGCCGGGCGAGGAGCGCATCATCTATCGCGACCTGCCTTTCGTTCACCGGATACACCAGCCGGAAGAGCCGGATGGCAGTACGCTGGTGCTTTTGCATGGTACCGGCGGGAATGAAAACGACCTGATGCCTTTCGCCCGCAAGGCCGCGCCACGCGCAACCCTTCTGGGCGTGCGTGGACGCAGCACGGAAGAAGGTATCCAGCGCTGGTTCCGTCGCTTCGACCTGAAAAAGTTCGATCAGGCCGATATTCAGTTTGAAGCGCAGGCATTCGAGGCTTTCGTTGAAGGTGCCGCCACCGCTTATGGTATCGATCTTAATCGGACGGCCTTTATCGGGAACTCCAACGGCGCAAATCTGCTGGCCGCTTTCATGCGTTTGCATCCGCATGTGGTTTGCACGGCGGTTCTTCTGCGCGGTCAGGAGGTTCTGGAGGAGCAGCCCGATGGCGCGGATTTGTCGGACGCTTCAGTGCTTTTGATGAACGGCGCTTCCGATCCTTTTGGCGATAGGAACAGGACGCTGGAAAAAGTCCTGAGAGAAGACGGGGCCGCTCTCACGATCAGCACGGTCGAGGCCGGGCATGCTCTCATAGATGAAGATATCCGCATCGCAAGCGACTGGCTTCGTGACAAGATATAAGTAAAAGGGCTGCGGAGAATTCCGCAGCCCTTTTTTAAATTAATCAAGCGGTTTCAGGTTTCGCTCGATCGCTTCGCGCTTTCCTTCGAGGAAAGGCGGAAGCGACAGGCTTTCGCCAAGGCTTTCAAGTGGCTCGTCGACTGCAAAGCCGGGACCATCGGTCGCGATCTCGAACAGGATGCCGTTCGGCTCGCGGAAGTAGAGTGAGCGGAAATAGTAGCGTTCGACTTCGCCGCTTGACGGCATGCGCACAGACCGCAGGCGGTCGACCCATTCCTGCATGCTTTCCTGATCCGGCGTGCGGAATGCCACATGGTGCACAGCGCCCGCACCCTGCCATGCAGTGGGCAGGTTAGGCTGTACTGCGACATGCAGTTCGGCTGCAGCACCGCCCGGACCCATGGAGAAGACATGGACGTGACCTTCACCGTCAGGCGAAACGTAATCGCCGGTCTGGCGCATATTCATGACCTTTTCCAGAATGATCTGGGTGGGCGCCAGTTCGGGAACACTGAGCGTGATCGGTCCGAGGCCCCTGATCTGTTTTTCCGCAGGCACAGGACTCCGGTCCCAGCTATGGGCTTCACCCGCTCCGCCGTCATCGGTCAGGCGCAGGCGCTGCCCTTCGGGGTCCTCGCAGTCGAGAACGGCCCGCCCGGCAACTTCGAAAATATCGCCTGTCTGGACGCCTTTATCGTTCAGGTGCTTTCGCCACCATTCCAGGCTTTCAACACCGTTCACACGCAAGCCGGTGCGGGCGACGCTGTTGGTGCCGCGCTGTTCGCGCTGTACCGGCCAATCGAAAAAGGTGATGTCCGTGCCGGGCGAAGCCAGCCCGTCTGCGTAAAACAGATGGTAGGCGCTGGTGTCGTCCTGATTGACGGTTTTCTTGACGAGCCGAAGCCCGAGCGTGTCGGTATAGAAGCGCCGGTTGCCGGGCGCGTCGGCGGTGATGGCTGTCAGATGGTGCAGCCCTGTCAGTTCCAAAGCCATAATGTGCCTCCTTCAGAAACGGAGTTGCTGTTGGCGGATATATCGGTCTGGGCTGATAGGTAGGAAAGTATCACCTGTTGAACAGTGTGTAACCCATAAGCCGCAATCGCGTTGCGTTCCGACAATGGTGGATAATTGGGGCTTGGCAGAACGTTTCATGTAAAGAATATATTAACCCTCAAAATCCGGGTGTAAGAGACCTGTTGGCGTAGCTTTGAGGGGAGTTTGGTTTTGCGGCGCGTTTTTTCTCGGACTGCCCCTGCATTGCTTGTGCTTTTGTCTCTGCTTGCCGGTTGCGCCAGCCGGCCTGAAGGCGTGCTTGTGCCTGTCGGCAATGCCGCTTCTCCCGGTACCACCAAGGTTGACCTTGTCGTGGCAACCACGCGCCGTCCATCCGACAAACCGGGCATTCTTTTCTCCGGCGAGCGCGACAAGCTCGTGTCGCTCAACGAGATTGTTGTATCCATTCCGCCGGAAAAAAACCGCAAGGCGGGTGAGGTGCAGTGGCCGAAGAAGCTGCCGCCTAATCCGCAGAAGGATTTCACCACCGTCAGCGTGACGCCGCTCAAAACCGATGTGGAAATGGCAGGCTGGGTTCGCCCGCATCTGACCAAGAGCCGCCGCGTGATGGTTTTCGTGCATGGCTTCAACAATACGTTCGAGGATTCCGTCTATCGCTTTGCCCAGATCGTGCATGATTCCGGAGCCGATGTTGCGCCGGTGATCTTCACCTGGCCATCGCGTGCCAGCGTGTTCGACTATAATTACGACAAGGAAAGCACCAACTATTCCCGCGATGCGCTGGAGCAGATCTTGCGCGCCATCGCACGCGAGCCAGAGGTTAAAGACATCACGGTCATGGCCCACTCGATGGGCAGTTGGCTGACGGTCGAGGCTCTGCGTCAGATGGCGATTCGCGACGGTCGCGTGAATACCAAGATTACGGATGTTATTCTGGCATCGCCCGATCTCGACGTCGATGTTTTCTCGAAGCAGTTTCTCGCGATGGGCAAGCCGCATCCGCGCTTCACATTGTTTACGTCGCGGGATGACAAGGCGCTTGCGTTGTCACGGCGTATTTCCGGCAATATTGACCGCCTCGGCCAGATCGATCCGTCAATCGAGCCGTATCGCTCCGAGCTTGAAAAAGCAGGCATTACCGTCATCGATCTCACCAAGCTCAAGTCGGGCGATAGGCTCAACCATGGCAAATTCGCCTCCAGTCCGGAGGTCGTGCAGCTTATCGGTCAGCGTCTCGTTGCTGGTCAGACGATCACGGATTCGCAGGTCGGTCTTGGAGATCGTCTGGGTGCGGTAGCGATTGGTACGGCACAGGGTGTCGGTACGGCCGCCTCGCTGGTGGTAACAGCGCCGATTGCCGTATTCGACCCGAACACACGCAAAACCTATGATGAGCAAATCGATCGTTTCGGTCGCGCTGTCGGTAATACCGTTGGCGCGGTGACGATCCCGACCCAGTAAGTGCTAGGAGTTGTCATATTTGAGCTGACGCTGTAGGACTCGCGGCCATCAGAAGATCGGCCCGCGAGGAGGAACGCGTATGCAGATTATCCGCACCATCGAGGAATTGCGGCAGGTTCTGGTGCCTGCGCGTCGTGCGGGCAAGTGCATCGGCTTCGTGCCGACCATGGGCTATCTTCACAAAGGCCATCTGGAACTTGTACATCGTTCCCGCGCCGACAATGACGTGACCATCGTGTCGATCTTCGTCAATCCGCTGCAATTTGGCGCGAATGAAGATCTCGACAAATATCCGCGCGATCTGGAGCGCGATGCGGCTCTGTTGCGGGGGGCAGAGGTCGATTACCTTTTCGCACCAGCCGTCAGCGACATGTATCCGCGCCCGATGCAGACGGTGGTGGATGTGCCGACGCTCGGCAATCAGATGGAAGGGGAGGCGCGTCCGGGCCATTTCGCCGGGGTCGCGACGGTGGTCAGCAAGCTCTTCAATATCGTCGGCCCCGATGCCGCCTATTTCGGCGAAAAGGATTTTCAGCAACTCGTCATCATCCGCCGCATGGTGGAGGATATGGCCATTCCGGTGCGGGTCGTCGGCGTGGAGACGGTGCGGGAGGATGACGGTCTTGCCTGCTCGTCACGCAATGTCTATCTGACCCCGGAACAGCGCGCTGCTGCCATCATCGTGCCGAAAGCGCTTGATGAGGCCGAACGGCTTTATCGGGCCGGTGTGGACGACCCCGATGCGCTGGAAGCGGCAATTCACGCGTTTATCGCCACAGAACCGCTGGCGACGCCCGAAGTTGTGGCGCTGCGCGACCCCGAAACGCTGGAACGCGTGACGGCGGTGCAGGGGCGGCCCGTGCTGATTGCGCTGTTCGTGCGGCTTGGCACAACGCGGCTTCTCGACAATCGCGTCATTGCGCATGTCGCACAGGAACAGGCGGCCTGACATGAGCGCACCCGTCAAACAGAAGCGACTGACGCCCAAGGCCATTTCAGCCCTGAAGGGCGAGCGCCCGATTGTCAGCCTCACCGCTTATACGACACCGATTGCGCGTCTGCTCGATCCGCATTGTGATCTGCTGCTGGTGGGCGACTCGCTCGGCATGGTGCTCTACGGCATGGATTCTACGCTCGCCGTAACGCTCGACATGATGATCGCCCATGGGCAGGCGGTGATGCGCGGCGCCGAGACGGTTTGTGTCATCGTCGATATGCCGTTCGGTTCCTATCAGGAATCTAAGGAACAGGCGTTCCGCAATGCCGCCCGCGTGATGCAGGAAGCCGGCTGCGACGGCGTCAAGCTTGAAGGCGGCGAGGAAATGGCCGAAACGGTCGCATTCCTCGTCAAGCGTGGCATTCCGGTGTTTGGCCACGTCGGTTTGATGCCGCAGCAGGTCAATACGGTTGGCGGTTTCCGCTCGCTCGGGCGCGGCGACGAGGAAGCCGATCGCATTCGTCGTGACGCGCGGGCCATAGCCGATGCCGGTGCCTTTGCGCTAGTTATCGAAGGCACGGTCGAGCCGCTGGCCCGCGAGATCACCGCATCGCTCTCCGTCCCGACGGTGGGCATCGGCGCGTCGGCTGCCTGTGACGGACAGATACTGGTTTCCGACGACATGCTGGGACTGTTTCAGGACTTTACGCCGCGCTTCGTGAAGCGCTTTGCACAACTGGCGCCGCAGGTTTCGGATGCGGCCAAAGCCTATGCCGAAGAGGTGCGTGCGCGCACATTCCCGGGGCCGGAGCATGTTTTCGGGGCCAAACCGAAAGCTTAGACTGCAAAACTTGTGCCGTATGGCGGTAGCGCCTTGTAATTATTCGTCAATCGCGTTCAATGTCGGAAGTGTTTTCCGGAGTTGCCGTGACCAACGATATTGCCCATACCGAACTGATTGCAGTGCTGGCCGCCGTAACCGGCGAGCAGCCGCGCGTCATGACCGTGCGGCCCAAGGAAACATCAGTGCAGGCGCTACCGTCGGGTCCGTTCGAAAGCGAACACCGTTCGTTGCAATCCGGTCTGCGCGCGTGGGTGCAGTCGGAAACCGCACATCCGGTCGGTTATCTGGAGCAGCTCTACACTTTTGCCGACCGTGACCGTCACGCACAGGGCGAACGCATCATCTCGATCAGCTATCTCGGCCTTGTGCGTGAGAGCGATGCGGCGGCGGGGCAGGCGGGCTGGCGCGGCTGGTATGATTATCTGCCATGGGAAGATCACCGTCAGGGCGAACCGGCCATCATGGAGCATCTCAACAACGCACTCCTTGTCTGGGCCTATCGGGCCGAAACGCCGGAACTGACCGCGCAGCGCATGCGGCGCATCGCCTTCACCTTCGGCTTTGAAAATGGCGAGTGGGGCGGGCGCTGGAACGAAGACCTCGTGCTGCAACGCTATGAACTGCTGTTCGAAGCCGGTCTGGTGGCGGAAGCTGGGATGAAGGAAGACGAGAACGGTCGCTCCATGTTTGCCGATCATCGCCGCATCCTTGCCACCGCCATTGCGCGACTGCGCGCCAAGATCAAATATCGCCCGGTGGTGTTCGAATTGATGCCGGACAGTTTTACGCTTCTGCAACTCCAACGGACTGTCGAAGCGCTGGCGGGCCTGCGCCTGCACAAGCAGAATTTCCGCCGCCTGATCGAGCAGCAGGATCTGGTCGAGGAAACCGGCGAAAGCGACAGCGAAACCGGCGGTCGCCCGGCAAAACTGTTCCGTTTCCGTTACTCGATTGTCGAGGAACGCGCCCTTTCCGAGCGCCATCTGGCCGGAGCCAAGCTGCCAATCTCCCGAGATTGACAATATACTCGAATCGAGTATAAGTTCATAAACATGAAATACTCATATTGAGTATAATGGGTAGGCTCGGGAGGCCCAACCATGAACGATCATGTTTCCGTTTCGCAACTTTATGACCGCGTGGCCAAGGTGCTGCCGAAGGCGGAGTGGCTGGGCTTCGAAGACGATGTCGCAGCCATTCTCGAATTGAAGAAAAAGCGTAATACGGTGATCCTTGCGCATAATTACCAGACGCCCGAAATCTTCCATTGCGTGGCCGATATTGTCGGCGACAGTCTGGCGCTGGCGCGCAAGGCTGCGGAAGTGGAGGCCGATGTGATCGTGCTGGCGGGTGTGCATTTCATGGCCGAAACGGCCAAGCTGCTTAATCCCGGCAAGACGGTGCTGATCCCCGATATGGGCGCGGGCTGTTCACTTGCCGACAGCATCACGCCGGAAGATGTAGCGCTGTTACGGCAGACGCATCCGGGCGTGCCGATCATCACCTATGTCAACACCTCGGCAGCCGTGAAGGCCGCATCGGATATTTGCTGCACATCCGGGAATGCCAAGAAAGTGGTGGAGTCGCTTGGCGTGCCACGCGTGCTGATGATCCCCGACGAGTTTTTGGCGCAGAATGTGGCGCGCGAAACCAATGTCGAAATTCTCGCCTGGCATGGCCATTGCGAGGTGCATGAGCGGTTCACGCCCGACGATATCCGTGAATTGCGTGAAAGCCATCCCGGC
Organism: Ochrobactrum sp. A-1; assembly: GCF_022488005.1. Lineage (NCBI taxonomy): Bacteria > Pseudomonadati > Pseudomonadota > Alphaproteobacteria > Hyphomicrobiales > Brucellaceae > Ochrobactrum > Ochrobactrum sp. A-1. The sequence continues at coordinate 1,251,304 of NZ_JAKVQC010000003.1, read as the reverse complement.
GTCGTGGTTCTGGCCCATCCCGAATGCCCGCCGGAAGTGGTGGCGGTCGCCGATTTTGCCGGTTCCACAGCGGTCATGTCGGACTATGTCGGCGAGAAGAAGCCGCAGCGTGTCGTGCTTTTGACCGAATGCTCGATGAGCGACAATGTCGCCGTCGATCACCCGGATGTCGAGTTCATCCGCCCGTGCAATCTCTGCCCGCATATGAAGCGGATCACGCTCGCCAATATTCGCGATGCACTGGAAAACAACCGTCATGAAGTGATCGTCGATGCCGCCTTGATGGAGCCTGCCCGGCGCGCCGTCGAGCGGATGCTAGCGGTATGAGCGCGGCTCCGGTCCTCGTCATTGGCAGCGGCCTTGCCGGTCTGATGACGGCGCTGACGCTGTCGCCGCAGCCGGTCCTGCTGGTGACAGCGGGAAGCCTCGGCCTGTCTGGTTCCAGCACTTTGGCGCAAGGCGGTATTGCCGCAAGCGTTGGCACTGACGACAGCTTGGCACTGCATCTGGCCGATACGATCGCGGCGGGCGACGGCCTGTGTGACGCAGGCGTGGCGTCAGAAATTATCGCGGCAGGCGCGGACGTCGTTGCGGCGCTGGAGGCGCATGGCGTGCGTTTCGACCGCAAGGCGGACGGTTCATTTTCGCTCGGGCTGGAAGCCGCCCATAGTCGCTATCGCATTGTGCATGTGGATGGCGATGGGACCGGCGCGGGCATCATGCGCGCCTTGATTGCGAAAGTGCTGGCGACGCCTTCGATCAACGTCATGGAAAATACCCGCGCCTCGCGGCTCATCCGGCAGGATGGCCGTGTCGCCGGCGCTTGTCTTGAAAATGTCGGTCCGGTTGCAGCGCGCGCCGTGGTGCTGGCGACGGGCGGGATCGGTGGACTTTATAACGCAACGACCACGCCGCTCGGCAATCTCGGCCAAGGGGCCGCATTGGCAGGTCGCGCAGGCGCTGTGCTTGCGGATATGGAATTCGTGCAATTCCACCCGACCGCGCTTGCGGTTTCTGCGCCGCGTCTGCCGCTGATCAGCGAGGCGGTGCGCGGGGAGGGCGCCATCCTCGTCAATCATCGCGGCGAGCGCTTCATGGCGGATATTCCGGGCCGCGAGCTTGCGCCCCGCGATGTAGTGGCGCGCGCCATCGGCAGCGAGATCGCGCAAGGGCGCAAGGTCTATCTCGATGCGCGTACAGCTCTGGGCGCGCGTTTTGCAACCCGGTTTCCCGGTATCGATGCGCTTTGCAAACAACATGGCATCGATCCGTCCAGCGACCCCATCCCGGTCAGACCCGCCACGCATTATCACATGGGCGGCGTCAAGACCGACGCTGACGGTCGCACCAGCTTGCCCGGTCTCTGGGCGGTGGGGGAGGCCGCCTGCACCGGCCTGCATGGCGCCAACCGGCTTGCCAGCAATTCACTGCTTGAAGCCGCCGCCATGGGGCTGCGCGCCGCCCGCGCGATTGGCTGTGCAGAGGCGGTCGCCGTGCGGCATCCCGTGCCTGTCAGCCTGCCGCAGAGCGCGGACGCTGAACCCGTGCGGCACATTGTTTCCCGCCATCTTGGCCTGCTGCGTGATGAAGAAGGTTTGCGTTCTGCAATCACCACCCTTCTCCCCCTCGCGGAGACCGACGATGCCGCAGCCGTGGCGTTGGTTGCTGCGGTTGCGGCATTTGACCGGTGCGAGTCGCGCGGCAGCCATGCCCGCACCGACTATCCCGCCAAAGATGCGGCTCCAGTCCGCAGCTTTTTCACTTTTTCGGCAGCTTTCGCACTGGCACGCGAAATCGCCGCGCCTCACCCTGTTACAAGGACTGCATGATGAACCTGCCGCGCTTGTCTCCGCTTGTCGTCGAACCGCTGGTGCGCGCCGCACTTCTGGAAGATCTGGGGCTTGCTGGTGATATTACTAGCAATGCGGTGGTGCCGGAGGATCACCGCTCGGCCATGCTGTTCAGCCTGCGCCAGCCGGGCGTCATCGCCGGGCTGGATGTGGCCGAAATGGCGTTTCGTCTGGTCGATCCGGACGTCACATTCGAACGTCTGGCGCGGGACGGTCAGTCTCTTGAGAAAGGGGCGGATGTTGCCCGCGTTTCCGGCTCGTCGCGCTCGATCCTGGCGGGGGAGCGGACGGCGCTGAATTTCCTCGGCCACCTTTCCGGCATTGCCACGGCAACGGCGGGTCTGGTGAAAGCGGTTGCGGGCACCGGGGCCTCCATCGTCTGCACGCGCAAGACGACACCGGGGCTGCGCGCCTTGCAGAAATATGCAGTGAGGGCAGGCGGCGGCATGAACCACCGTTTCGCGCTTTATGATGCGGTGCTGATCAAGGACAATCACATCGCGGTCGCTGGCGGCGTGCGCGAGGCCATCGAGCGCGCCAAGGCGGGGGCTGGTCATATGGTCAAGATCGAGGTGGAAGTCGATACACTGCAACAACTCGAGGAAGCGATGGCCATCGGCGTGGACGCCGTATTGCTCGATAACATGTCGCCTGCGCAATTGAGTGAGGCAGTATCGATCATCGATGGTCGCGCCATTTCAGAGGCCTCGGGCGGTATTACGCCTGAAACGGTGGCGGCCGTTGCGGCTAGTGGCGTCGATCTGATTTCAGTCGGCTGGACCACGCACAGCGCCCCCAATCTCGATATCGGGCTCGATTTTGAACTGAATAACTGAGGCTTTATGCCTTGAGTAGCGTGGAAGGTAGTCTCTCCCGCGCCACCAAATTCCAAATGCGTTCTGCTATCAAGCCCAACCCAACTCACGGTGTTGGGTCTTGCGCATTTGAGGTGACGGTTTCCTCCAAACTGCCGCAAAGTATTCCATAAAAACATGATTGATTCATTCATATTTTCGTGTCACAACACAAATGACTGATAGTCAGTCATGAGTCGTGCGGTGATTCAGCGGCTTGCTTGTGTGCGTGCCGGTTGCCGGATTGCCGTCACGGCTCAAAACATCGCAGCAGCGAGTTTGATAGATATCGAGCAGGAGGGAAGCGTGATGCTTCACCATAAGGAAAACTGGCCTTACGTCGTCACCCTGTCGACGGGCGCATCGACCTTGGAAGAAACGCGTGAATTCTTTGATGTCTGGAACCGGTGGCTTGATGCGGGAAAGCCCTTTATCACGATCCGCCGTTTTCTAGATGAGGATGCTCTGGCACATCCCGAAGGTTCGGCGCGCGAAGTCAAGCAATGGCTCCAGCAGAATGCGCAGCGCATTCGCGAACAGGTGATGGGCATGGTGAACATCGTGCCGGAATCGGTATATGAACAGGCAAGCCGCATGGATGCCGAAAAGCTGTTTCGCGTTCCGGCGGGCACATTTTCCAATGTCGATGCGGCACTGCATTGGCTCGAAGACCGTGTCGTTCGGCCAAATCAGCTTGATTTTGACCGGGCAGCGATCCGGGATAGATTGGAAGTATCCTGAAATTTCGGAGATCGATTTGCCGTCCACCGCCATCAAGCCCAGGCCTCGTACCAAACCAGCGGAAATACGTCGTGACGAGCTGATGGCCGCAGCTGAAGCCCTCTTCCTCGAAAAGGGCTTCGCGGCGACAAGCGTGGATGAAATCGTGCGCTTGGCGGACGTTGCCAAAGGTACATTCTATCTGCATTTTCGCAGCAAGGACGACATCCTGCTGAACTTGCGGGAGCGCTTCATCAATGGATTCTGTGAAGGGCTGGAGCGCCAGCTAGATCTACTTCCAGCAGACGACTGGCAGACAAAACTGGCTGTCTGGGCCGAAGCCGGAATTGCCGGTTATCTTGACAATTACAAGCTGCACGACATGGTGTTTCACGATTTTCATCCGCCCATGCGCCGCATGAAGCAGGAAAATCCGGCGGTCGTCCAGCTTGATGCGTTGTTGACCGATGGTAATGCTGCAGGCGCATGGAAAATCGCCGATACGCGTCTGACTGCAGTGCTTCTGTTCAATGCGCTGCACGGTGCGGTCGATGAGACCATCTCCAACCCGGATATGATGGACCGAGCCGAGATGGTTGCCGGTGTTAAAGCATTTTTCCTGCAGGCGGTGAGCGCTTAGCAGTCACGCTCAAAGAAAAAGGGAGGCTGGATGCCTCCCTTTATTGGTTTTCCAGCCTCTTTAGTCGGGCCTACTTTTCAACGAAAGCCTTTTCGATAACGTAATGTCCGGCTTCGCTCTGGCTGCCTTCCTTAAAGCCGCGCTCTTCCAGAATCTGCTTTGTTTCGGCCAGCATTTCAGGGCTGCCGCAGAGCATCATGCGGTCGTCGTCGTGGTTAAACTCCGGCAGACCGACATCGGTAAAGAGCTGCCCCGAACGAATAAGGTCGGTCAGACGACCGCGATTTTTGTAAGGCTCACGCGTAACGGTTGGATAGTAGATGAGTTGGTTCTTGACCATCTCACCAAGGAACTCGTCCTGCGGCAATTCATTGGCGATGAAATCGGTATAGGCAAGCTCTGCCACCTGACGCACGCCATGAACGAGAATGATCTTCTCAAAACGTTCATAGGCTTCCAGATCGCGGATGATCGACAGAAATGGCGCGAGACCGGTGCCGGTCGAGAGCAGCCAGAGATTTTTTCCCGGCTTCAGATTGTCATAGAGCAGCGTACCGACCGGCTTCTTGGACAGGATGATCTGGTCGCCAACTTTCAGGTGCTGAAGCTTTGAAGTCAGCGGACCGTTCGGCACTTTGATCGAGAAGAATTCCAGCCCGTCTTCATAGAGGCTCGAGGCAATGGAATAGGCGCGTGTGAGCGGCTTGCCGTTCACTTCCATACCCATCATGATGAACTGGCCGCTCTGGAAGCGAAAACCGGGGTCGCGCGTCGTGCGGAAGGAAAACAGCGTGTCGGTCCAGTGATGGATGTCGGTGACGGTTTCCTGATTGAAGTTACTGCTCATTTTCGGAACTGTCTCTGTCTTGCTCCTGCACCGCTTGGGAGGACGGCGTCCAGGGATTTGGATTGGTCGGTTCGGTCTTATCGGTCATTGCTGCATTTTGCCCGCAGTCTTGCAGCTTCGTGGAGACTGCATCAGCTGCAGGCAAAACGCCTTGATCACAATCAATGTAAGCGCGTCATGCTGCCTTCAGGGTGGCTTCCGCGAATTCGTAATTGGCCAGCTTGTCGAGGAAATTCGTTACATAGTCAGGCCGACGATTACGGAAATCGAGATAATAGCTATGCTCCCAGACATCAAGCCCTAATAGCGCCTTGCCTTCGCCGGTTGCCAGCGGATTGGAGCCATTCGGCGTCTTGGTGACCTTGAGCTTGCCGTCATTGGCCAGAACCAGCCATGCCCAGCCCGAGCCGAACTGGCCGACAGCTGCGGTTTTGAAGGCTTCCTTGAACTGGTCGATGCTGCCGAAATCCTCGACAATCTTCTTTTCCAGAGCGCCCGGCAGGCGTCCACCGGTTGCCGACAGGTTCTGCCAGAACAGATTGTGGTTCCAATGCTGGCCGGCATTGTTGAACACCGGAGCGAGATCGGCCTTGTCCTTGGCGAAGAGGACGATTTCTTCGAGCGATTTGCCCTTAAGCGCGTCATTCTTTTCAACGAAACCGTTGAGCGCAGTCACATAGGCCTGATGGTGCTTGCCGTGATGCAGCTCAAGCGTTTCCGTGCCCATTCCGACGCCTTCAAGTGCGTTGGTTGCAAAGGGAAGTGGTGGCAAAGTGAAGCTCATTTTAAAACTCCTGATCGCTTGAGCATAATCACCGTTCGGCATCCTGAGGATCGAATCCGGTGTCGACTCTGGCTTTGACGAAAGCCGGTTTGAATACTGAAAATTCAGAATTATCTTGCTTCGACAGGCCTAATCACCTATTTAACAAGATAATCCTTCTTTAAATAGAAAACGGCACATATGTCAAGGAATGACTTTCTAAATACCGATGAATTGGGGGCACGTTCTCCTGCGAAGAGGGTCATGCTCTCCCTCAAGATGCGGGGAGCGCAGACCGCCGCGACCATCGGGGAACATTTGGGAACCACAGGCGAGGCCGTTCGCCAGCAGCTCGTGCGTCTTGCGGAGGAGGGGCTTGTTTCCTCGCATTCCGTGTCGCAAGGCGTCGGCCGGCCTTCATTGTTCTGGGATCTGACCGAAGCCGGTAACAAACGTTTTCCCGATACGCATGCTGATCTGACTGTTCAGCTTCTTCATTCGGTGCGTACCATTCTTGGAGACGATGCACTGGACACGCTGATCGCCCATCGCGAGACCGAGACGCGCCGTCAGTACCAGACGCGCCTGAAGGATTTGTCGCTCGACCAGCGCGTGAAGGAACTTGCCGACATCCGTTCCGCCGAAGGCTACATGGCTGATACCGAAAAACGGGAAGACGGTTCCTGGCTGCTCATAGAAAACCATTGTCCGATCTGTGCCGCTGCCGATGCTTGTCAGGGCTTTTGCAGGTCGGAGCTTCAGGTATTCAGGGCCGTTCTTGGCCCTGATGTTTCGGTAAACCGCACCGAGCATATTCTGGCCGGTGCACGGCGCTGTGCTTACGTTATTGCGCCAACCGCCTAACCATCCTTTCAGCCCTAACCATTCTTTCAGCATTGTGCCGGTTGCGATTGCCTCGCGCTGCGGACGAGAGCAAGTGCTGACACGAACGCCAGTGCAGACAGAATGGCAAAGCCGGAGAAGAGCCAAAGTGCGGCATGTGCGGTGCCGGTAAAGCCACCGGGATTGGTGAGGCCAGCCATATTGGCAACCATTCCGGCAAGTGCTGCACCAAGGGCGGTCGTAAAAAGCTGCACCATGGTCACTGAGGCGGATGCCAGGTTCTGATCCTCTGCGTCGGCACGTTTGAAAATGCGGGTCAGCAGATGCGGCCATGTCAGGCCGACGCCGAAACCGATGACCGCCAGTGCGATACAGATCGGCAGCAGATCGTACCAATGTCCATCGCTGCCAGTCGGAATGAGGACGGCCAGCGTTACCATGCCCGCCACGCCCATGACGGGGGCAGCCAGAATGACACGATCGGTGCGCCCGGCGGCAATTCCTGACGATCCGATGGAACCAAGTGTCCAGCTGCCACCCATAATCGCTGCCAGATAGCCTGCAACAAGCGGCGATTGATTGTGCAGCACCTGAAAGAACAGCGGCACGAAGACTTCGGAACTGGTGACGGATGCGCTGAGGAAGGCAAGGGTGAGATAGAGTGCGCCGAGTTTCCGAATGCTGAACGAGCCTTTCGGGAGGATACGACGGCTGGCTTTCTTTTCCACGGCAGCGAGGAGAAGCAGCAGGACAATCGCGAGCACAACGCCGCCGGTATTCAGCGCCAGCTCCGATGAAATGCTTCCGGCAGAAACGGCAAGGACTGCAGCGGTCAAAAGGATGAGCTGCGGCCAAGCAAGCCGGTCATTGCTGGCGGCGGAGCCGGATTCACGCGGCAGCACCGTCATGGCCATGATGGTGAAGACGGCAATCACCGGCGCAAGCGACCAGAAGGCAGCGCGCCAGATGCCAAGCTCTGCAAAGACGCCGCCGATGGCTGGACCGACAAGCGTAGCCACGCCCCACATGCCGGAAACGAGACCGATGGCACGTGGCCACAGCGCTTCGTCGAAAACGATGCGGATCATGGAATAGGAGAGCGCCAGCATCATGCCGCCTCCAAGACCCTGTATGGCGCGCCCCGCCAGCATGACGGGCATGGATGGAGCGAGGCCGCAAGTCAGGGTTCCAGCAGCAAAGATGACGGCAGCGATCAGATAGGCGCTGCGCGGGCCTGCCTGGGAAAGCAGACGCGGCACAAGCGCCGAGCCGAGAATGGATGCCGTCACGAACAGCGCCGTGTTCCAGGCATAATAATCCATGCCGCCAATATCGGCGACGACCGTGGGCAGAATGGTTGTAGCGATGAATACGTTGATAGCGTGAAGCGCCACGCCGCCAACAAGCGTCAGCGATACGATAGCGTTTCTACCTGCGAACAGATCTCCCCAACCGGCGGTCGGCTTGTGATCCTGCATTTCATTTTCCTTTGACTATCCTTGTGCGGGCGAATGCCTGAGAGCCTGTTCCAAAAATCACCATTTTCGCCACGGCTTGCCGCTTTTTGATTCAGGCTCTGAATAAGGTCGCCCCGAACATGAAATAATGGCTACGCCCGCACCCATAATTTGTCAAGTGAATGCTTGTTTAATTAAACTGACGATACTCGAGAATCTGTAGCAAGCCGTCTTGTGGGGTGGAAGCCATTTGTCCGGGCAAAGACTTTCAATGAAAACGACAGTGCAAGCGGGAGCGAGGGGGAAGGGGTTCAAATCCTCGCAAAAAGGCCTATATGAGGCTCACCCGCTGAAGGTGGGCAGGAAGTGGAGAAGTAATCCGCGATAGCTTGTGGGGAAATTTTTTCCCGATAATGCTGTGGCGGATTTGTGTTTCTGTCACAAGCTTCCTATAAGCCTTCGAATAATTTGGGAAACTACTTATGTGTTTCCTCAACTTGGCAAACCAGCCTTGCTGGCAAGGCCAGATTTCCCCTTGGACGACCCGGAACGCTCATGATCCAGACGCCTTACTATCTGATCGACAAGACCAAGCTGAAGCGCAACATGGAAAAGGTTGCCTATGTGCGCGAGAAATCCGGCGCCAAGGCGCTGTTGGCGCTGAAATGCTTTGCCACCTGGTCGGTATTTGATCTGATGAGCGAATATATGGATGGCACGACATCGTCTTCGCTCAACGAAGTGCGTCTCGGCCGTGAAAGATTCGGCGGCGAAACCCATGCCTATAGCGTGGCCTATGCCGATAACGAGATCGACGAGGTCATCAGCCACGCCGACAAGATCATCTTCAATTCGATCGGTCAGCTTGAGCGCTTTGCCGACAAGGCAGCACATATCAAGCGTGGCCTGCGCCTCAATCCGGGTGTCTCGTCCTCGAGCTTCGATCTGGCCGATCCGGCGCGTCCGTTCAGCCGCCTTGGCGAATGGGATGTGGCGAAGGTCGAGAAGGTCATGGACCGCGTGACCGGCTTCATGATCCATAACAATTGCGAAAATTCCGATTTCGGTCTTTTCGACAAGATGCTGACCGATATCGAAGAAAAGTTCGGCTCGCTTCTGCACCGCGTTGAATGGGTCAGCCTTGGCGGCGGTATCCACTTCACTGGTGACAACTATCCGGTCGATGCGTTCTGCGCGCGCCTCAAGTCCTTCTCGGAAACATTCGGCGTGCAGGTCTATCTGGAGCCGGGCGAAGCCTCGATCACCAAGACCACGACGTTGGAAGTGACGGTTCTCGACACGCTGTTCAACGGCAAGAATCTTGCCATCGTCGATAGCTCAATCGAAGCGCATATGCTCGATCTACTCATCTATCGTGAAAAGGCGAAGATGGCTCCGAACAACGGCGAGCATAGCTATATGGTGTGCGGCAAGTCCTGCCTTGCCGGTGATATTTTCGGCGAATTCACTTTCGACAAGGAGCTCTCCATCGGCGACCGCCTCTCGTTTGAAGATGCGGCCGGTTATACGATGGTCAAGAAGAACTGGTTCAATGGTGTGAAAATGCCAGCCATTGCCGTGCGTGAACTGGATGGCACGGTCAAACTTGTCCGCGAATTTGATTACGCGGATTTTGAAGGGTCGCTTTCGTAAAGATCCTGTTGCGATTTCAAACCGCAACGAACCCACATGTTCCGAATGAGAAGGCAGTCGGGACAGTTAACAGATGGCGGGGAACCGCTGGAAGAGGAAGCATCGACAGAAAATGAAGAAGAACGTTCTCATTATCGGCGCCGGGGGCGTGGCACAGGTTGTTGCACATAAATGTGCGCAAAACTCTGACATATTGGGCGATATCCATATTGCGTCCCGCACGGTTGAGAAATGCCGCAAGATTATCGATAGCGTGCATGAAAAGAAGAGCCTCAAGACCGAGGTGAAACTGGAAGCGCATGCTTTGGACGCGCTGGATATTGAAGCTACCAAGGCTCTGATCCAGAAGACCGGCGTTCAGATCGTCATCAATGTCGGCTCGGCCTTCCTCAATATGTCGGTTCTGCGTGCCTGTATCGATACGGGCGTGGCTTACATGGACACCGCGATCCATGAAGACCCGAAGAAGATTTGCGAAACCCCACCATGGTATGGCAACTACGAATGGAAGCACCTGCAGGAATGCGAGGAGAAGGGCATCACCGCCATTCTCGGCATCGGCTTTGATCCGGGCGTGGTCAATGCCTATGCACGCCTTGCGGCAGATGACTATCTCGATGAAGTGAAGTCCATCGACATCGTTGACATCAACGCCGGTTCGCATGGCCGCTGGTTCTCGACCAACTTCGACCCTGAAATCAACTTCCGCGAATTCACCGGCACGGTTTATTCCTGGCAGAAGGGTGAATGGCAGTCGAACAAGATGTTCGAAGTCGGCCAGACGTTCGATCTGCCCGTTGTCGGCCCGAGCAAGGCCTATATGACTGGCCACGACGAAGTGCATTCGCTGTCCAAGAATTACCCTAATGCCGATGTGCGTTTCTGGATGGGCTTTGGCGATCACTACATCAATGTCTTCACGGTGCTGAACAATCTCGGCCTTCTGTCGGAACAGCCAGTCAAGACCGCTGAAGGTCTGGAAGTCGTGCCGCTCAAGGTGGTCAAGGCTGTTCTGCCTGATCCGTCGTCGCTGGCACCGGATTACACCGGCAAGACCTGTATTGGCGATTTCGTGAAGGGCACCAAGGACGGCAAGGAGAAGGAAGTCTTCATCTATAATGTTGCCGACCACAAGGACGCCTATAACGAAGTGGGTTCGCAGGGCATTTCCTACACCGCTGGCGTTCCGCCGGTTGCAGCCGCAATCCTGATTGCCTCGGGCGAATGGGATGTGAAGAAGATGGTCAATGTGGAAGAGCTTAATCCAAAGCCTTTCCTTCACATCCTGAATCAGATTGGCTTGCCATCGCGCATCAAGGACGAAGACGGCGACCGTGCATTGGATTTCGCGTAAGGATACCGCTTTATACTATTGGAAAACCCCGCTTTGGCGGGGTTTTTTATTGCGCCCTGATTCGGCTTATTCAGGCATATTTGGCCACGTATCCGAAAGCCGATACCCATCCGGAAACGGATCGCTCGGATCAAGCATGAGCTGCGAAGTCCCTGTCACCCATGCGCGACCGGAAATGATCGGGCTGATGGCAGGTTTGCCGCCGAGTTCCAGCGCCTTGTCCAACCGACAATGAAACTCCGTGCCTAGTACCGACTTCCCGATGAATTTCTCTCCGACCTTCATCTGGCCTTTTGCATGAAGCACGGCCATGCGCGCCGAACAGCCAGTGCCGGTCGGGGACCGGTCGAGTTTGGCCGGGCGAATGGCAACGGTGTTCACGCCGGTCAGCACATCGCCCTCGCGCGTCACCGGCTCGGTGATCTGACAGAAGGAAATGTGGTTCCAGTCTTTTTCAGGATGGCGGAAACCAAGCTGTTCATTGGCGGCTTTGGTGATCTTCACGCCGATCTCGGCGAGTTCCCGCGCCTGGCCCGGCTCGATCTTCATTCCGATAGAAGCTGCATCGACAATCACGAAACTGTCGCCGCCATAGGCCGTATCGACGGTAACAGTGCCAAGTCCTTCAACTTCCAATGATGCATCCAGACGATCGGCAAAGGACGGCACGTTGCGGACACTGATACGCTCGGCCTTGCCGTTGCGGCATTCCGCTTCCACTTCGATGATACCGCCGGGGGCTTCCAGCACCATGCGCGTCACCGGCTCCTGCATGGGAACGATGCCGCTATCTAGTAGAACCGTGGAGACGCAGATCGAGTTGGAGCCCGACATCGGCGGCGTATCGGCGGGCTCCATGATGATGAAACCCATCTGCGCGCGCGGGTCTTTCGGTGGCACCAGCAGGTTGACGTGGCGGAATACGCCGCCGCGAGGCTCGTTCAGGACGAAATTGCGTAAGGTCTCGTCATTGGCGATGAAGCGCGATTGCTCCCACACCGTATTGCCGGGAGGCGGCGCCACCCCACCGACGATGACATCGCCGACTTCGCCCTCCGCATGACAGCCGACTATATGGATGACTTTGGTACTGCGCATGACGCCTCCTGCAATTAATACAATCATTCCTATCGGTTAGGCCACAAGCGTCAATCCTTTATCGGACGGGCAATTGCGCTTTCGTGTCAGAATGAGGATTTCATTCCTCTATGTGTCCGGAGGCGAAAAATCCATTTCGAGATGTGTTGCTTCTTTGAGCAAGTCTGATATCCATGTTGCTCTAATTTTGTGCAAATCGATGCGCAGCCCGCTTGGCTCCGGATCAGTTTCTGGAACATACACAACGTTCCCAATAGAAATTGAGCAACCCGAAAAATGGGGTGTGTTCGCTCTATGAGCGATGACACCCTTAGCCTGCATGGGACGGTCGATGATCGTATTTCTGCGCCTCTTCTCAGATTGACATGGTCTCTGATGTTCCGGGGCGTGGCCTCAATCAAAATGGAGCATCCGGCGGATTGACGGCCCCGGATGTTTCGGGGAGCGGACTATGGACAGGACAATCAATGCGGGTTTTCAGCAGCCCCATGAATCCGGCATGCAGCGTTGGGGCAGGGAGATGGCCGCCGCGCTGACGCTCGGCTGGCCGCTGATCTTCACCAATCTTTCGCAGGCAGCATTGACCGCGACAGACGTTATCTTCATCGGCCGTCTTGGCGCGGATACGCTTGCCTCGGCCCTGCTGACGACGAGCTTCTATCACACGCTGATGATCTTCTCGATGGGGCTTGTCTCGGCCGTGATGCCGATGATCGCCATCGCGCTTGGCAAGAACCGCCATTCGGTGCGCGATGTGCGCCGTACTGTGCGTCAGGGTTTCTGGACCGCAATCATGATCGCGATTCCGGTCTGGATCGTGCTATGGCATTGCGAGGAGATTTTCCTGTTTCTCGGCCAGCGTCCGGACATTGCTGCCCGTTCGACCGATTTCATGCACACGCTGCAATGGGCGCTTCTGCCTTATCTCGGTTATATCGTTCTGCGCTCATTCTTTGCGGCCATGGAAAAGCCGATGTGGACGCTGTTGATCGCAGCGCTTGCCATCGGCTTCAATGCGCTTGCCGGTTGGACGCTGATTTTCGGCCATTTCGGCTTTCCGCGCATGGAACTGCACGGCGCCGGTATCGCCACCACAGCGTCAAGCACGATGATGTTCCTTGGACTTGCATTCATCACACTGCGTCATCGCCGTTTCCGCCGCTATCACCTGTTCGGTCGCTTCTGGCGTCCCGACTGGGCTCGCCTGCTCGAACTGTGGCGCATCGGCATTCCGATGGCGCTGACATTCGTGTTCGAAACCTCCATCTTCTATGCTGCCGTTGTCATGATGGGCCGCATCGGACCAACGGCGATGGCGGCTCACGCGGTGGCGATCCAGATCGCATCGCTCAGCTTCATGGTGCCACTCGGTTTCGGACAGGTTGCAACGGTGCGCGTGGGCAGGGCCTATGGTGCAGGCCATCCCAAGGCAATTGCCTATGCGGGCTGGAGCGCCTATGCCCTTGGCGTTGGTTTCATGTCTGTCACGGGACTGCTCATGATCCTCATTCCGCGCGTGTTCATCGGCGTTTTCCTCGATCTGCACGATCCGCAGAATCTGCCGGTGATGGAACTGGCCGTGACTTTCCTTGCGCTGGCAGCACTCTTCCAGATCGTTGACGGCGCGCAAGCCGTTGCCGCAGGCATGCTGCGCGGTTTGCGTGATACGCGCGTACCGATGTTTCTGGCGCTGTTCGGCTATTGGGGGGTGGGGCTGCCACTGGGTGCCTTGCTTGCATTCAAGTTCGAGCTCGGCGGCGTGGGTATCTGGCTCGGCCTTGCTGCCGGTCTCGGCATTGTCGCGGTGTTGATGACATTGCGGTGGCGCAGGCATCTTGCCCATGTCTCGGCGCATCCCGCCTGATAAAAAAGCCATACGACGTCACGTCGTATGGCTTTTGATCATAGTGCCGAGATTCACTTCGTCAGAGCGGTGATGCGATCAAGCGCTGCGCCGAAGCCTTTGAGCGAAACCTTGAAGGCGACAGGTTGGCTTGGGCTCAAGGCCGTCGTGGTGACGTTGATATTCGTGCCAGCCTTGAGCGCTGCAACCTGCTTTGCTTCAAAGCTTACTGGCGCCAGGCAACCCTGTGGTAGGCAGGTCGAGAAAGCGAGATTAGGTCCGGCAACATCATCGATCTTGAGTGAAGCGCCTTTTGCCAGGTCGAGACCGAATGGCATCAACAGAACGCCTTCGACCTTACCGGCAGTGTTATGCAATTCTGCAGTGAGCACGCGCTGGCCGGTCTGCGTGCTGCTCTGGTCCTGACGCATGACACAGATGCTTGTTTCCTTCTGGTTTTGACAGGAAACAGTCCAGTCCTGATAGGTCTCCTGAAGGGTGCTTGCTCCACCGGGAAGGGGAGCGGCCAGCGCTGGTGCGCCCGAAATGGCAGCGAACGTGAATGCAAGACCGATTGCGCGATAGCTTTTCATAAATAGATTCTCTCTGAAATTAATGAGTCCCAGAACCGTATACTCGGACGCGGTGTCCAAGAAAACATTATGGAGCATAAAATATTCGTGTCTTCAACTAGGATTTATTGTTTATATTTTAGTTATATAAATAGATATGAATATATTATTGGTTGTGCAGGCCTCTTTTTCTATGGGCAAGGTTTTGTTCATTGTCCCCTTTTCCTTGGGATGCGGGAACTTTAAAGTCACTAGGGTCAGGACTTACAAATTTGGTGACATGGTGTGAGGCCATCCGTTTGGATACGAGGAGAAAAGGCGAAGGAAATGTGGTTCATTTTCAAGCCTTTTTGACGCGGTAGCCAAGCGGATGGACCACATCCTTCGGACACCGAAATGCCAAGGCGGATGTTGGCGATCTGCCGCGTCGAACCGCTCGACCGGGGGCTCCCCCGTTCTTCGCGCCTCTCCTTGTATATTTGGTCATTTCAGATGCCATTGTTACCAAATTAGTAAGTCCTGACCCTAGATGACAAGTCGGATTGCCGACCGGGAGGAGAAAACGTGACGCTGCGCTATCAGATCGTTGCACTGGCGATTGTGCCGCTCATCGTGGCTATTCTGACGGTCACGGCCTTTATCACCTGGCAATCTGCAAATCTCGTGCAGAGCAGCATCGCGACCTTCGAGAAGAACATGCTCAAGGCCAAGGAAACCGAGCTGCTCAATCTCACCAATCTGGCGCTTTCCTCCATACAGCAGATTTACGATGAGGCTGGTCCCGACGATACCGCTGCCATGGAAAAGGTACGGGAGATTCTGACCTCGCTCGATTACGGTCGTGACGGTTATTTCTTCGTCTATGATTACGATGGCAACAATGTCGTCCATCCGCGCCAGACCTTTCGGCCCGGCCATAACTGGCTCAACCTTGTCGATCCCGATGGGGATCGCGTTATTGCCAACCTGATCGGCAAGGCGAAGGAAGGCGGAGGATTGCACCAGTATAAATGGGAAAAGCCATCCAGCGGCGAAATGGCCGACAAGCTCTCTTTTGCCGTTGGTCTGGATAAATGGAAATGGATGCTCGGAACGGGCGTCTATCTCGATGATGTCTATGTGCAGACGGCTGCCGCCAATGCGGATTTTCGCGCCAATATCCGCACGACCTTCCTCATTGTCAGTCTGATCGCCGTGCCTGCCGTGATGCTCGTTTTCGCAACCTGCATGCTGCTCAATCTGCGCGAGCGACGCATGGCCGACAACAAGCTGAAGGAGTTGGCGCAGCGCATCATCGACACGCAGGAAGAAGAACGAGCGCGTCTGGCGCGCGAGCTTCACGACGGTATTTCCCAAAATCTCGTCGGTGTTCGCTATGCCATCGATCTTGCAAGCCGTCAGGTGAGAATGGGCAGCGGAGGTGCGCCGCTTGCTATCGAGAAAGCATCGGATGCGCTTAATGGTGCGATCAAGGAGGTTCGGCGGCTTTCACATGATTTGCGCCCGCGCATTCTGGACGATCTTGGGCTGACGGTAGCTCTCAAAGCCCTGTGCGAGCATTTTTCGGAGCGAACCGGTATTGAAACGCAGCTGGAAGCAAGCGGACTGAACGAGACGTTAAAGCCGGAAGCAAGTACGGCGCTTTATCGCGTGGTGCAGGAAGCACTCACCAATGTCGAACGCCATTCTGGCGCCAGTCATGTAGGAATCCGGCTTTGGGGTTCAAATGGCAAGGTTACAATGACCGTTGCCGACGACGGCAATGGTTTCACCGCGCGTGATCTGAAGGATCAGTTGTCGGGATTGGGCTTGCGCAATATGCAGGAGCGAATGGCACATTTCGGCGGCGTGCTCTTGGTTGAAACCAGCGCAGATGGTACGCAACTCACCGCGCGTTTGCCGAAATCGGCAACAGAAAGAAGGCGGGAACCGGAAGTCGCATGACGAACCAATGCAAGATTCGCGTATTGCTCGTGGATAATCATCCGCTGGTGCTGGATGGTCTGCGCGCTGTGCTCGAAACCTATGACGATATCGATATTACAGGAGCGGCTTCCAATGCGCGAGCTGCACTGGAACTGGCGCTTTCCGTCAATCCCGACGTGGTTTTGATGGATATCAACATGCCGCTTCTCAATGGTATCGACGCTATCGAGCTGTTCAAGAAGCAATTGCCTGGCATTCGCATCCTCATGCTGTCCATGCATGATAGCCGCGAATATATCTCTACCTCCATCATGCGCGGGGCTTCCGGCTACGTGCTGAAGGATGTGTCGACGACTGAAATCGTCGCCGCCATTCATGCGGTCGCTTCGGGGGGGACATATTTCTCATCCGGTGTTTCGGAAGCACTGCTCGACAGCGGCGACAGGAAGTCGGAAGGCTTGTCTTTGCGTGAAAATGATGTGCTCGTGCTGGTGGCTGAAGGCGGAAGCAATCGGGAGATTGCGATGAATCTCGGCATTTCGGAAGCGACCGTTGAAACTCACCGCAAGAACATCAAGAAGAAGCTTGGAATTGGCAGCACAGCTGGGCTTACACGCTATGCCATCGAGAACCGGCTGCGCCTGTCTTCGCAGTAACCTGTATTCTTCCCAACCCCGCATAGCGCCTTACCCACTAATGGGTAGAGCTTTGTTTCTTAGAACTTTCGTCAACTTGCGACGTCGAATCGCCGGTCCTATCATCCGCTCCAAAACCGCTTGAGGAGGCGGAAAAGGAGGGGAGGAGCGATGTCAGTCTTGCTGGCGTTGTCGCGTGCTATCGACGCGGCCAATAATTTTATCGGAAAATCCGTGTCGTGGCTGATCCTGGTGGCGGTGCTCATCAGTGCGATCAACGCAGTCTCGCGCAAGCTGTTCAATCTCAGTTCGAACGCATGGCTGGAAGCGCAGTGGTATCTGTTCTCGGCGGTCTTCCTGATCGCAGCCGGATACACGCTTCTGCATAGCGAGCATGTGAAGGTCGATCTGCTCTACAGCCGCTATTCACGGCGAACCCAGCTTCTGGTCGAGATTTTCGGCACGATCTTTTTTCTCCTGCCTTTCTGCCTCATCACGATTTACCTCTCCTGGCCCATCGTGGCAGCCAAGATTGCCAGCGGTGAAACCTCCAACAATACGGGCGGACTGGTTTTATGGCCGGTCTGGATGCTGATCCCCATCGGCTTCGGCTTGCTCGCATTGCAGGGCATTTCCGAACTCATCAAGCGCATCGCCATCCTTCAAGGGCGGATACCGGACACGGTCGCCCTTGAAGATGCAGAAGCCCAGGCGCTCTGAGGGGAATGGATATGATTGCTTTTATTGCGGAAAATCTCGCGCCGTTGATGTTTCTGTCGCTGGTGGTCGTGTTGTTGCTCGGCTACCCTGTGGCTTTCGCACTGGCCTTTGTCGGTTTTGCCTTCGGTTTCGTCGGCATCGAAATGGGGCTTTTGCCGGTCAATCTGTTCGGAGCGATACCGGACCGCATCTTTGGGCAGATGTCGAACGAGACATTGCTTGCCATTCCGTTCTTTACGTTCATGGGGCTGATACTGGAGCGAAGCGGCATGGCAGAAGAACTGCTCGATACGATCGGGCAGCTTTTCGGACCGGTGCGTGGAGGGCTTGCTTTTGCGGTGATTATCGTCGGCGCACTTCTGGCTGCAACCACCGGCGTCGTTGCCGCTTCGGTGATTTCAATGGGGCTGATTTCGCTCCCGATCATGCTGCGCTACGGCTATGATCGCAAAGTGGCGAGCGGCACGATTGCCGCCTCAGGCACGCTGGCGCAAATCATTCCACCGAGCCTTGTTCTGATCGTTCTAGCCGACCAGCTCGGCCGTTCGGTTGGCGATATGTACAAGGGCGCGCTGGTCCCCGGCCTGCTGCTTGTCGGCTTCTACTGCGCTTTCATCATTGGCATGTCGATTTTCCGGCCTGATACGGTCCCGGCACTACCGCCTCAGGCTCGTACATTAAAGGGCTGGAAACTGGCGCAGAAAGTGGTGATTTCGCTTGTGCCGCCGCTCGTACTGATCTTCCTTGTTTTGGGAACGATCTTCATCGGTGTTGCGACCCCCACGGAAGGTGGAGCCATGGGCGCGGTCGGTGCGTTGCTTCTCGCCATCATCAACCGCCGTCTCAACATGACGATACTGACCTCGGCGCTCTACGCCACGGCAAAGCTCTCGTCTTTTGTTATCTTTATTCTGCTCGGCGCGCGCGTTTTCTCACTCACGTTCTATGGCGTCAACGGTCACGTCTGGGTCGAGCACCTGATGACGTCGATTCCCGGCGGTGAAGTGGGCTTCCTGATCGTCGCCAATATTCTGGTGTTCTTTCTGGCCTTCTTCCTCGACTATTTCGAGCTTGCCTTCATCATCATCCCGCTTCTGGCGCCGGTAGCCGACAGTCTGGGCATCGATCTGGTCTGGTTCGGCGTCATGCTGGCAGTCAACATGCAGACATCGTTCATGCATCCGCCATTCGGCTTCTCGCTGTTTTATCTGCGTTCGGTTGCTCCGTCCCGACCCTACAAGGACAAGGTGACTGGCGCGACCATCCAGCCGGTAACGTCCGGACAGATCTACATGGGTTCGATCCCGTTCCTGATAATCCAGCTTGTCATGGTCGGTATCATTATCAGCTTTCCGGGAATCGTCACTCTCTACAAGAGCGGCCATCCGCAGGCTGACCCGGCATCGATCCAGATCAATGTGCCGATGCCCGATGCGGGCGGTGGAAATCCGTTTGGTGCGGCACCAGCACCTTTCGGTGCGCCGTCGCCGTCTACTGAGCCTCTGCCTGCGCCGTCATTCGGCTCACCGCAACCGAGCTTCGGACAGGACAAGGATCAACAGCAAAAGCCTGCGCAATGAGGGGAAAACGAGCATTGCGTAGGTTTCGATAAAACCAGAACATCTTAGGAGGAGACACATGAAACAGGATTTGAGCCGTCGCACATTTCTGACGAAGGGTGCTGCAATCGGCGCTGCCGCAGCGACAAGCGGAGCTGCTCTTGCAACTCCGGCAATCGCGCAGGAATTGCCGACGCTCCGCTGGCGTCTAACCTCGGGCTTCCCGAACAATCTGGACACCATCTATGGCGGCGCGGTCTTCATGGCAGACGCCGTATCAAAGATGACGGAGGGCAAGTTCCAGATACAGGTATTCCAGGCCGGTGAAATCGTGCCCGGCCCACAGGCGATCGATGCCGTGCAGGCGAATACGGTCGAAATGGCGCATACATGCGGCTATTACTTCACCGGCAAGAATCCAGCCTTCGCCATCGGCACGGCAATTCCTTTCGGCATGAACACCCGTCTGCAGAACGCCTGGCTTTATCATGGCGGCGGCAACGAGCTTTATAATGCGTTCCTCGCCGATTACGGCATTGTCGGCATTGTCGGCGGCAACACGGCAGCCCAGATGGGCGGCTGGTATCGCAAGGAAATCAAGAGTCTCGCGGATCTGAAGGGCCTGAAGATGCGCATTGCGGGCGTGGCTGGTGAAGTCATGTCGCGTCTCGGAGTCGTCCCGCAGCAGCTTCCCGGCGGTGACATCTATCCGTCGCTGGAGCGCGGCACAATTGATGCGGCTGAATGGGTCGGTCCGTATGACGACGAGAAGCTCGGCTTCTACCAGATCGCGCCTTATTATTATTATCCGGCTTTCTGGGAAGGTGGCGCCTCGGTGCACTTCTTCATCAACAAGCAGCAATATGAAAGCCTGCCGGAAGCCTACAAGGTGGCGCTGAATACAGCGGCTGAAGCCGCGACTCAGAACATGATCGCACTTTACGATGTGAAGAACACCGCGGCGATTCGTTCTCTCGTGTCGAAAGGGGTCAAGTTGCAGCCCTTGCCGCGAGACGTTCTGGACGCCGCCTACAAGGTCGCATTCGAACTCTATGCGGAATACAACGAGAAGAATCCGGCCTGGGCGAAAATCTATCCGAGCTGGAAAAAGTTCCGCGACGAGGGCTTCGAATGGTTCCGGGTCGCCGAGTATACCTATGACAGCTATGTCTATGCGCAACAGGCCGCAGGAAAATAACGCCGATATCACAATAGGTTACGAAGTGAGCGGGGCTGTTTCAGCCCCGTTTTCTTTTGGTTTCATTGTATTAGCGTTGCCACAGAAGCAATCATGTAATTGCTAATGATAAGTAATATGGTAATTATTGTTGGTGATATTAAATAATAAATAAATAGCTATAAAGTAAAGCAATTTATAATTAGTGTCTTAATTGGCACAGTGGCCAATCTGTGTCTGATTTATGCTTAAAATTGGAATTGATGTATTTGGTTGATCCATTCTAAGAGGCCTCGTCTGAAAATTTCTGGAGGCAATGAAATGAAGATCAAGAGCTTGTTGTTCGGTTCGGCTGCGGCACTGGTTGCAACCACGGGCGCATATGCTGCGGACACCGTCGTGACGCCGGAACCGGAATCTGTTGAATATGTTCGCGTCTGCGACGCCTATGGTGCGGGATATTTCTATATTCCAGGCACCGAAACCTGCCTGCGTGTATCCGGCTATGTTCGTTACGACGCTACGGGCGGCGACAATGTCTACGGCCGTGGCTTCGTTGATCGCAACGGTAGCGTTGATACGCGCCGCAATTCTTGGGATAACAAGGCTCGTTTTACGCTGCGTCTCTCTACTGCTTCGGAAACCGAACTTGGCACTTTGAAGACCTTTGCCGAAACCCGTTACGATTGGGGCAATGGTGTTGAGGGTTCCTCCGGTTCGCTGCGCTTTGCCTATATCCAGCTTGGCGGCCTGCGTGTCGGTCTTGATGAATCGGCCTTTGTCACCTTTCCGGGCTACCTCGGTGATGTCATCAACGATGACGTCATCCTCGCTGGCGGCTATCGCACGGGCCTGATCAGCTATACCTTTACCGGTGGCAATGGCTTCTCCGCCATTCTGTCGCTCGAACAGGGCAACAATGTCGATACGGACGGCAAGTACGGCTATGATGGCGTCATCAAGGATTACACGCCGCATGTTGTCGGTGGCCTGAAGTATGAAGGTGGCTGGGGCAAGATTGCAGGTGTTGCAGCATATGACGCTCGCAACGAAGAATGGGCCGGCAAGGTTCGCGCCGACGTGAACGTTACGGACCGCTTCTCGGTCTGGGCCATGGGCGGTTACAAGTCCAACAAGGACCAGTACATCAACGCGACCAATGGCAATGGCGACGTGATTGGTCCCGTTCGCGCGATCAGCAGCTTCTACGGCACCTGGGGTGGCGATTGGGCTGTCTGGGGCGGTGCGGCATTCAAGGCTACCGACAAGGCCGTCATTAATGCGCAGGTCGCCTATGATGGCACCAGCACTTTCGCAGCCACTGCCAACGTGGCCTACGAAATGGTTCCGGGTTTCACGGTTACGCCGGAAGTCTCCTATACCAAGTGGAGCGACAGCAAGTCCTATCTTAACGGCAAGGATGCCGTTCAGGGCATGATCCGTTTCCAGCGCTCGTTCTAATTGCATCTGGAACCCGCACTAATGCCGATCTGGGAGGCCGGTTCCGGCCTCCCGGTTTTGCCTGAAAATTAAAACAAACAGTTCATCCCGATATACTGCTTGATAGTTAGGCTTAAGGTTTACTATTCGTGTGCGATATTGAACCGAAGAAATATGATTAAAGAATAAAATGCATTTTAGTTTATCTGTTATTGATATAACAAAATTGTAATTTGCATTCCGTTATATCTGTACTATTTTTAAAGAACCATTCGATAGCGTAGAAGGACTGCGTTGTTTATAAATCTGATCTCCAGTCGGAAGAATGGTACGGCGAGCTTCGGCTCGCCGTTTTTGTTTTTAGAGCACGCCCCGAAAAGTTTGAAACGATTTTGGGATTAAGACATGCAAAAAAGCAATGAGATAGAGCGGTTCCGTTTTTAACCGGAGCGCCTTAGGCCGATCATCTGGCCAGAAATGATAAAGGCCGGATTGATCCGGCCTTTATCATTATCTGAGTACATTTGACGATATGATCTGATCTTCGATCAGTTTGCTCTCCTATCGGGAGAGCTTCATATGACGGTTGACATCCTTGTAGAGCAGGTATCGGAACTTGCCGGGACCACCAGCATAACAGGCCTGCGGACAGAAGGCGCGCAGCCACATGAAATCGCCTGCTTCCACTTCCACCCAGTCCTGATTGAGCCGATAAACTGCCTTGCCTTCCAGCACGTAAAGCCCGTGTTCCATGACGTGGGTTTCCGCAAATGGAATGACGCCGCCCGGCTCCAGGGTCACGATGGTGACATGCATGTCATGGCGCAGATCGTTCGGATCGACAAAGCGGGTCGTTGCCCAGGCGCCGTTGGTGTCCGGCATCGGGTTGGGCGCGATATCCTTTTCGTTGAGGAATAGGGGGTCGGGAACATCAAGCCCGTCGACATATTCATATGCCTTGCGCACCCAATGGAACCGCGCTGTTGCCGCGCCATTGTTGCGGAGCGTCCAGCCGCTCTTCGGTGGCAGATAGGCATAGCCGCCTTCGGTCAGCGTGTGTGTCTTGCCTGCCACGGTGACGGCAATCTCACCCTCAACAACGAACAGCACACCTTGCGCGCTTTCATCCAGCTCGGCACGGTCGCTGCCGCCACCTGGCTGCACTTCCATGATGTATTGCGAGAAGGTCTCTGCAAAGCCAGAAAGGGGGCGCGCAATCACCCAAAGCCGCGTCTTGTCCCAGAAGGGAAGGAAGCTCGTTACGATATCGCTGAACGTGCCCTTTGGGATCACTGCATAGGCTTCGGTGAACATGGCACGATCGGTGAGGAGTTGGGTCTGCGGCGGCAGTCCGCCAGTCGGTGCATAATAGGTGCGATTGTTCTTGTCGTTGCCCATATGGGGAATTCCTTATGTGAGAACCTGAGCAATCACGGCGAAACAGGTACCGTGAAATCATCAAATGAGAGCGCCCGGAAGCCGACCTTCCAGACGCTGGGGATCAGTAAAGCGCTTCCGGCAGAATATCCTTGAGGCGCAGGAGGGCGATGCGCTCCACCTGAGCACAGGCCGTTTCAAATTCCGTGTCGCGGTCGTTGGAAACCCGGCGCCGGAAAGCGTCGAGGATTTCCTTCTTGTTGCGACCCTTCACGGCAATGATGAACGGAAAGCCGAACTTCGCGGTATAGGCGTCGTTCAGTTCGGTGAAAGCCTGCTTTTCCGCATCAGTCAGTGCATCGAGACCGGCCCCGGCCTGTTCGGCGGTCGATTCCGCGGTCAGCCGCTTGGCCTGCGCAAGCTTGCCGGCGAGATCCGGATGCGCCTTCAAGACCGCAAGCCGTTCATCCGCCGAGGCCGCGCGAAATGCCTTCGTCATCGCGGAAGCTAGGCCGGATGCAGTGTCTTCTTCCGGGGTGAAACCGGCATCATATGCACGCTCGGCGATCCACGGCGAATGCTCGAAAATGCCGCCATAACGCGCGACGAACTCATCCTTGCCTGCTTTCGAAGGCATGACATCGGCAGCGACCGGCTTATAGTTTTCATGCCAGTGGCGGGCAATGTCGATACGTTTGGCGACCCAGACCCTTTCATGGCTTTGCACATAGTCGAGGAACCGCTCAAGCGCGGCCACACGGCCCGGACGACCAACAAGGCGGCAATGCAGGCCGATGGACATCATCTTCGGCGAACCTTCCGCGCCTTCGCGGTAGAGTACGTCGAAGGTATCCTTCAGGTAGGTGTAGAACTGATCGCCGGAATTGAAGCCCTGCGGAGTCGCAAAGCGCATGTCGTTTGCATCCAGCGTATAGGGTACGATCAGGTGCGGTCCCTTCGGACCTTCAACCCAGTAAGGCAGCTCATCGGCATAGGAGTCGGCGGAATAGAGAAAGCCGCCTTCTTCCATCACCAGTTTCAGCGTGTTGTCGGAAGGCTTGCCCTGATAGATGCCGAGCGGGCGCGAGCCGGTAAGTTCGGTATGGAGGCGAACCGCATCGCGGATGTGCTCGCGTTCGATCTCTTCGGGAACGTCCTTATATTCCCACCAGCGCAATCCGTGGCTGGCGATTTCCCAGTCGGCTTCCTTCATCGCTGCAACGGCTTCCGGGTTGCGCGCCATGGCAAGCGTTACGCCATAGACGGTGACGGGCATGTTACGGCGGGTGAAGGCGCGCCACAGGCGCCAGAAGCCGGAGCGTGCGCCATATTCATAGATGGATTCCATATTGAGGTTGCGTTGGCCCTTCCAGGGCTGCGCGCCGACAATCTCGGAAAGGAGACATTCGGAGGACGGATCACCGTCAAGAATGCAGCATTCGCCGCCTTCCTCGTAGTTCACGACGAACTGAACAGCGATATTGGCTCCGCCCGGCCAGCGCGGATCTGGCGTGTTGCGTCCATAGCCGACGAGATTGCGCGGATATTTCATTGCGGGTCTTCCCTCGTTTTCGTTCGTTTTACCCATGATAATAAAGATTTATCGCTATTATTCCCCTTCAAAAATTTGAAAGACATCCAACGATAACCATCTTTCACAATGAGAAGGATCGCGAAATACTGAATGCTGGGAACATGGTGTGGTTTGCGGCCCCCACAGCCAATGGCGACGTTGGGCCGAAATAAACCACCGGAAATCAAAAGCTTGTAACATTTTCCAGTCTACTTGATTAGAGAATCAGCAAGCTGCAGGAGTGCAAATGGGTCAGGAAAAGAGCGGTAATGGCCGGTTGACGACGCATGTCCTCGACACGGTAAGCGGCAAACCGGCTGCAAATCTGCGCATCGAATTGCGTCGCGTCGAGAATCAGCAGGCCGAACCGATCCGGGAAATTCGCACCAATGACGATGGCCGTTGCAGCGAGCCGTTGCTGTCGGGCGAGAATCTGCGGACCGGCTCCTACGAGCTTCTGTTCCACGTCGGCGAGTATTTCGGCAAGACCGATGATGCCATTCCGTTCCTCGATGTTGTCCCACTGCGCTTTGGCATTTCCGATGAAAAAGCGCATTATCATGTACCGCTTCTCGTTTCGCCGTTTTCCTATTCCACCTATCGCGGGAGCTAAGCGCCATGAACCAGTCAGTGCACCAGTCCGTGCGACATACGATCCGCTTTCTTCTGAACGGTGAAAAGATCGAACTCGACCGTGTTTCCCCGACCGAAACGCTGCTCGACTATCTGCGGCTGTCCGCCAAACTGCGCGGCACCAAGGAAGGTTGCGGCGAAGGCGATTGCGGCGCATGCACGGTGCTGGTCGGCAAGATTTCCAACGGCAAGCTCGTTTACGAGAGCGTCAATGCCTGCATCCGCTTCATGGGTTCGCTGGATGGCTGCCATGTGGTGACCATCGAGCATCTGCGCGGGGCCGACGGCGATCTGCATCCGGTGCAAAAGGCGATGATCGAGTTCCATGGCTCGCAATGCGGCTTCTGCACGCCGGGCTTTGTCATGTCGCTCTACGCCTTGTGGATGCGCGAACCGAAGCCTGCCGATACGCAGATTGAGAAAGCCTTGCAGGGCAATCTTTGCCGCTGCACGGGCTATGAGGCGATCATGCGCGCCGCCCGCATCATTTCCGACTATGGTACGGTCATGGAAGACCCGCTTGCAGCCGAGCGCGCCCATGTTCTTGAACAGCTGACCGCCATGCATGACGGCGTGCGGGTGGAAGTGGGCGAAGGCAAGGATCGCCTGATTGTGCCCGGTGATATCGATGATTTCGCCACCATTTTGGCGGCGGAGCCGAAGGCAACCATCGTTGCTGGTTCCACCGATGTGGGCCTGTGGGTCACCAAGATGATGCGCGATATTTCCCCGGTCGTCTTCATCGGTCATCTGGAGGAGCTGCGTTCCATCCGCGAGGAAAACGGTGTCGTTACCATCGGCGCAGGTGTGACCTACACAGAAGCGTTCGGATTTCTCGCCAGAAGCATCCCGCAGCTCGGGAGCCTCATCAACCGTATCGGCGGCGAGCAGGTGCGTAATATGGGAACCATCGGCGGCAATATCGCCAATGGTTCGCCAATTGGCGACACGCCGCCGCCGCTGATCGCGCTCAATGCAAAGCTGACGCTTCGCAAAGGGGCGGAGCGCCGCACCATACCTCTGGAAGAGTTCTTTATCGCTTATGGCAAGCAGGATCGCCAGCCCGGCGAGTTTGTCGAGGCCGTGCATGTGCCGGTGCCGCGCGAAGGTAGCCATTTTGCCATTTACAAAGTGTCGAAGCGTTACGAGGAAGACATTACGGCGACGCTGGGTAGCTTCTATCTGACGCTCGACGCAGCCGGCAATGTGGAAACAATTCGCATCGCCTATGGCGGCATGGCCGCAACGCCGAAGCGCGCCAGCGCGGTGGAAGCCGAACTGACGGCCAAGCCCTGGACCGAGGCTACGGTTGAAGCGGCATTGGAAGTCTATTCACAGGACTATACGCCCTTGAGCGATATGCGCGCGACAGCGGATTACCGGTTGCTCGCGGCGCGCAATCTGTTGCGGCGTTTCTTCGCCGAAACGGAAGGCAGTTACACGCCGCTGCGTGCGGCTGAAATCGCGGCGGCGTGAGGAGGCAATCATGAACAAGCATCCTGCAAACGCATTGAAAGCTGCCCGCATTGTCGGCGGCGTCGCGACCGACCAGAAGCACGATTCCGCGCACAAGCATGTGACGGGAACGGCTGTCTATATTGACGATATACCGGAGCCCGAAGGCACGTTGCATATCGGGGTCGGCTATTCCTCCGTCGCACATGGATCATTCAAGTCGATTGATTTGTCGGCAGTGCGCGCCGCTCCCGGTGTGGTCGACGTGCTGACCTACAAGGACGTGCCTGGCGAAAACGATGTTTCGCCATCGGGCATGCATGACGACCCGATCTTTGCCGTCGACAAGGTCGAGTTCCATGGCCAGCCGATCTTTGCGGTTATCGCGAAAACCCGCGATCAGGCGCGCCGCGCTGCCCGTCTGGCGAAGATCGAATATGAGGAAGCAGCGGGCATTTATTCCATCGATGCGCTGGACGGTCTGAAGGACCGGCTTGTCACCACGCCATTGACGCTGAAGCGCGGCGATGCACGTGCGGCCATAGACGCCGCGCCGCACCGTATCAAGAACCGCATGTATCTTGGCGGGCAGGATCATTTCTATCTGGAAGGCCAGGTTTCGCTTGCTATTCCCGGCGAGGATGAAGACGTCACCGTCTATTGCTCCACGCAAGGACCGAGCGAAACGCAGCATCTGGTTGCCCATGCGCTGGGCGTGCCGAGCCATTCCGTGACGGTGGAAGTGCGCCGGATGGGTGGTGGCTTCGGCGGCAAGGAAACACAGGCCAACCAATGGGCGGCCATTGCAGCCATTGCGGCCAAAAAGCACAAGCGCGCCATGAAGATCAGGCTCGACCGCGACGAGGACATGACCTCAACCGGCAAGCGCCACGGCTTTGTCATCGACTATGAAGTCGGCTTCGACGATGACGGCAATATTCTGGGCATCGATTATCTGTTTGCCCTCAATGCCGGTTTCTCGGCAGACCTTTCCGGGCCGGTCGGCGACCGCGCATTGTTTCACTGCGATAATGCCTATTTCTTCCCGGCAGTTCATGCGCAGTCGGCACCGCTTTACACGAACACCGTGTCGAATACGGCATTTCGCGGTTTTGGCGGCCCGCAGGGCATGGTTGGTGCTGAACGCGTCATCGATGAAGTGGCTTTCGCTGTCGGCAAGGATCCGCTCGAAATCCGCAAGCGCAATTTCTACGACGAGATGGGTAAGGATGGGACGCGCAACGTCACCCCCTATCATCAGAAGGTCGAAGATTGCATTATTCAGCGCATCGTTGCGGAACTTGAGGAAAGTTCCGATTACGCAAAGCGCCGCGAAGCAATCCGCGAATTCAACGCGAAAAGCCGTTATGTGAAACGCGGCATGGCGTTGACGCCGGTGAAATTCGGCATTTCCTTCACCAAGACGGAGTCCAACCAGGCTGGCGCTCTGGTGCATGTCTATAATGACGGCTCGGTGCATATGAACCATGGCGGCACGGAAATGGGGCAGGGGCTCCATATGAAAGTGGCGCAGGTCGTGGCCGAGGAATTCCAGATCGACATCGACCGCGTGAAGATCACCGCGACGACGACCGCCAAGGTGCCGAACACGGCGCCGACGGCAGCTTCTTCCGGTGCCGATCTCAACGGGATGGCTGCACAGGATGCTGCTCGCCAGATCAAGAAGCGTCTCATCCATTTTGCGGCACAGCAATATCAGGTGCCGGAAGATCAGGTCGTGTTTCTTCCCAACCGGGTTCGCATCGGCAATCAGGAAATCAGCTTCAACGATCTCGTAAAGCAGGCCTTTATCGGCCGCGTGCAGCTATCGGCGGCAGGTCACTACAAGACGCCGAAAATCCACTGGGACCGTGCCAAGGGCCGGGGCCATGCCTTCTATTACTATGCTTACGGAGCAGCCTGTTCCGAAGTTTCCGTCGATACTCTGACTGGCGAATATGTGGTGGAGCGCACCGATATTCTGCATGATACCGGGCGTTCCCTGAACCGCGCCATCGATATCGGTCAGGTTGAAGGCGGCTTCGTGCAGGGTATGGGCTGGCTGACGACCGAGGAGCTTGTGTGGGACGACAAGGGGCGGCTTCGCACCCATGCGCCTTCCACCTACAAGATTCCGTTGGCGTCTGACCGGCCCAAGATCTTCAATGTCGCGCTGACCGACTGGTCCGAGGCTTATGAGCCGACGATCCATCGTTCCAAGGCTGTCGGCGAACCGCCGCTGCCGCTTGGGCTGTCGGTGCTGCATGCCCTGGCCGATGCCGTCGCCAGCGTGGCCGATCACAAGGTCTGCCCGCGTCTCGATGCGCCTGCAACACCGGAACGTGTGCTGATGGCCATCGAACGGCTCCGCAAGCAAAAGGGCTAGGACGATGCCGGGTGCACGCGACGATATCCGGGCTTTTCTCAACCGGCGTCCCGACAGTGTGCTGGTTGAAGTCACCGATGTGAAAGGCTCTGCGCCCCGCGATGCCGGGGCATGGATGCTGGTTGCCCGCGATATGATCTTCAGGACCATCGGCGGCGGTCAGCTCGAATATATGGCGATCGACCATGCCCGGAAAATACTGCTCGGTGGCAGGGACACACCGATGGATGTGCCACTCGGCCCTGAAATCGGCCAGTGCTGCGGCGGACGGGTGGGCCTGAGCTTCAGGCGTGTCAGCCGTGGGCTCACCGACGAGCTTGTCAGCAAGGTCGATGCGGAAATAGCCACGCGCCCGCACGTCTATGTCTTCGGCGCGGGCCATGTTGGCGATGCGCTGGCGAATGCGCTTTCGTTTACGCCTGTCCGGGTTGTTCTGGTGGATACGCGGGAAGCAGAGCTGATGGCCTGCGATGTGCCGGGTGTAGAAACCTGTCTTTCGGCGATGCCCGAGCAGGTGGTGCGCTCCGCGCCGCCGGGCAGCGCTTTCATCGTCCTCACCCATGACCATGCGCTGGATTTTCTCATCGTCACGGAGGCTTTGCAGCGGCGCGATGCCGTCTATGTCGGCATGATCGGCTCGAAGACCAAAAAAGCGACTTTCAAAAATTGGTTGAAACGGGAAGTCGGTAACGACAATCTTTTTAAAAATCTGATCTGTCCCGTTGGTGGGGCAGTTGTGAAGGACAAGAGACCGGAAGTCATTGCGGCATTGGCCGCAGCCGAAGTTCTGACGGCAGTTCTGACTTCCGTACGTGTCTCGCAACCCGCCTGATCAGGCGGGTTTTTCTTTGAGTATTTTCAGCAAAGGCGCGAAACCGTTTCGCGCAATACAATAATTGAAAACAAAGGTTTAGAGCGGTTTTAGCCGCCCTAAACCAAAGCCTCGCGGATCAATCGCTGGCACCGTTCCGTCATGAAATCGATGATCAGACGCACCTTTGGATCCTGAAAGCGCTTGTGCGGGTAAATCGCAGCAAGCTGGATCGGCGCAGGTGGCGTGCTTTCGAGGATGGGGACCAGCCGTCCGTCGCGGATATATTCCTTCACTTCGAACAGCGGCTTGTTGATGATGCCGCGTCCACCGAGCGCCCATTGCGTCAATACGTCGCCGTCATCCGAGTCATATGGCCCGGTAACTTCGAACTTGCGCAAGCCTTCCGCCGTCTGCAGCGACCAGTAATATTCCTTCGAGCCCGGAAAACGCAGCAGAAGGCAATCATGCTTGTCGCCAAGCAATTCGTCCGGCGACTGCGGAACCCCATGTTTTTCCAGATATTCAGGCGCAGCACAGATCACGCGCTCGCAATTCATGATGCCACGCATGCGCAGGTTCGAATTCTCCAGAACACCGAGCTTGAAAGCAACGTCGACGCCTTCGCTCATGATGTCGACTTCATGATCGGACAAGCGAAGCCGCACTTCGATGTCTGGATATTTGTCGTGAAACTCCGGAATCCCTGATGCAATCAGCCGTCTTCCGAAGCCAAGTGGGGCTGTGATGCGAATCGATCCCTTCGGATTCTTCGCCAATTCCGCCACAGCCGCTTCCGCTTCATCCACGGCTTCGAGGATTTTCAATGCTCCGTCGTAGAATACGCGACCGTGTTCTGTCGGCGTGAGCTTGCGCGTCGTCCGGTTGAAGAGCCTGACCCCCAGGTGCTTCTCCAACTCCTTGATTCGATTGCTTGCAACCGCTGGCGATGCGCGCTGGTCGCGACCCGCCGCAGATAGATTTCCCAATTCGACAACGCGCACAAAAACGCGCAGATTATCAAGATATGACATACGTCCCCTCCACGATTGTCTAGATTTTTTTGAAAGTGCTGGTCGTGATGTGACGTTCCCTGAACCTGATTCCTTTGGCACATAATGCAACAACGAACAATGGGGCCCAAAATTGGGTCAAGAAATGAGCCGAGAAATGGGAGTACCTGATGTATGATTTCGCTGTAGCCTGGGACTGGCTGGGCTTCGCAGCGCGGTGGCTGCATGTGATTACCGCGATTGCGTGGATCGGCTCGTCCTTTTACTTCATTGCGCTTGATCTGGGTTTGCGCCAGCGTCCCGGCTTGCCGGAAGGTGCGCATGGTGAGGAATGGCAGGTCCATGGTGGTGGCTTCTATCACATCCAGAAATATCTGGTTGCGCCTGCCGAAATGCCGGAACACCTGACCTGGTTCAAATGGGAATCCTACGCCACCTGGCTGTCGGGTTTCACGCTGCTCTGCATCGTTTATTACGCCGGAGCTGATCTTTACCTGATCGATCCGAATGTTCTCGATGTCTCGCGCCCCGTCGCCATCGGCATTTCGATCGCTTCGCTGGCCTTTGGCTGGATTGCCTACAACACGATCTGCAAGCTCATGCTCGGCAAAAGCGATACGCTGCTGATGGTGATGCTCTATGTCGTGCTTGTGTTTGTTGCCTGGGGCTATACGCATCTGTTCACCGGACGCGCAGCCTTCCTGCATCTTGGCGCTTTCACCGCGACGGTTATGTCTGCCAATGTGTTCATGGTCATCATTCCGAACCAGAAGATCGTGGTGGCGGATCTGATCGCAGGCCGCAAGCCGGACCCGAAGTACGGCAAGATCGCCAAGCAGCGCTCGACGCATAACAACTATCTGACGCTGCCTGTTCTGTTCCTGATGCTGTCGAACCACTATCCGCTGGCTTTCGGGACGCAATTCAACTGGATCATCGCCTCGCTGGTGTTCCTGATGGGCGTCACGATCCGCCACTGGTTCAACACGCAGCACGCCCGCAAGGGCAGTCCGACCTGGACCTGGCTGGTCACGGTGATCCTGTTCATCATCATCATCTGGCTGTCGACAGTGCCGAAAGTTCTGACCGGTGAGCCGGAAGAACAGAAGGTCTCGGCATTGCAGCAATCTTTTATCTCGGACCCGCACTTTGAAAAAGTGCGGGATACCGTTCTCGGGCGCTGCGCCATGTGTCACGCCAAGGAGCCAGGCTGGGAAGGCATCATTGCACCGCCCAAGGGTGTCGTGCTGGACACCGACCGCGATATCGCGGCCCATGCGCGTGAAATCTATCTGCAGGCAGGCCGCTCGCATGCCATGCCGCCCGCCAATGTCACCGGCGTGAGCGAGGAAGAGCGCCAGCTTCTTGCCTCCTGGTACCAGTCTGCCACGCAAGGCCCGAAATAAGGACCAATTTGATGACCAAGCTTCTGATCCGCGGCCGCGTGCTGACCTTTCGTGACGAACCGCAGAGCCTCGATGACAATGCCGCTTATCGCTACATTGAAGACGGTGCCGTGCTGGTCGAAGATGGCCGCATATTGCGTCTCGGAGACTATGCCGAAGTCAGTGCCGAGGTAGGCAGCGACGTCAACGTCGTCGACCATCGCCCGCACCTGATCCTGCCCGGTTTCATCGATACGCATATCCATTATCCGCAGACGCAGGTGGTTGCTTCCTATGCCGCCAATCTCCTGGAGTGGCTCAACACCTATACATTCGTCGCGGAGCAGAAATTTGCCGACGAGCAGCATGCCGAATTCATCGCGGAGCGCTTTCTTGACGAGCTGATCCGCCACGGCACCACCACGGCGGTTGCTTATTGCTCCGTGCATCCGCAGAGCGTCGATGCCTATTTCCGTGCTTCACAGCATCGTAACATGCGCATGCTTGGCGGCAAGGTGATGATGGATCGCAATGCGCCGCCTGCACTCTGCGACACGGCACAGTCCGGATATGACGATACGAAGGCACTGATTGCGCGCTGGCAGGGCAAGGGCCGCCTCGATTATGTAATCACGCCACGCTTTGCCATTACGTCGACGCCGGAGCAGCTCGAAGCAAGCCAGGCGCTTGTTCGTGAGCATCCCGGCAGCTACATCCAGACGCATCTTTCCGAAAATCACGACGAAATCTCTTTCACCAAGTCGCTCTATCCCGATGCGCCTGATTATCTCGGCATTTACGAGCATTACGGCCTGTTGGGTGACAAGACCCTGCTCGGCCACTCGATCCATCTGGAAGAGCGCGAAGTGCGCGTCATGGCGGAAACGGGTTCGATTGCCGTTTTCTGCCCGACCTCGAACCTGTTCCTTGGTTCCGGGCTTTTCGACCGCGACCGACTGAAAGCGTCAGGCGTGCGCATGGCGGTGGCAACCGACGTTGGCGGCGGCACGAGTTTCTCCATGCTGCGCACCATGGACGAGGGCTACAAAGTCCTGCAACTGCGTGAACAGCGTCTGAACCCGTTCCAGTCATTTTACATGATGACGCTTGGCAATGCCCGCGCGCTCTCCATGGAAGACAAGATCGGTACGCTCGATGAGGGCACGGAAGCCGATATCGTGGTGCTGGATTCGTCCGCAACATCGCCAATGCGACTTCGCATGGCGGCTGGCGCGACGCTGGAGCAGGAACTGTTCCTGTTGCAGACGCTAGGCGATGACCGCGCCATCGTCGAAACCTATGCGGCTGGCAAGCCGCTCAAGGCCGAACTGGCCTGATACCCCAATCCTTGGAGGAGGATGACCCGTGGCGGAGCGATCCGCTGCGGGTCTTTTTGTTAAAACTCTTCCGGGCGTTTGCCGCCCATGGCGCGGGTCAGCTCATCAGCGGTGGAGCGGATGAGCGGCCCGAATTCCTCGAGCTTCTTTTTCGGCAGACGCACGGCAGGGCCAGAAACGGAAATACCGGCAATCGCCTCGCCATACTCATTGAAGATGGGAGCGGCAATGCAGCACATGCCAAGCGTATGCTCCTCATCGTCGACAGACCAGCCGCGCGTGCGGGTCGCCTGAATATCTTTCAGTAGCGCAGGCAGGTTGTCGAGTGTGCGCTGCGTAAAATGTTCAAGCGTACGACCCGAAAGAACGTGCGCAATTTCCTTGTCCGACCAGGTGGACAATATGGCCTTGCCGATGCCGGATGCATGGATCGGCCCGCGCCGTCCGGGCCGGAAAAAGGCTCGCATCGGCGCATGGCTTTCGATCTGCGAGATGAACACGACATCGCCGCCATCCTCGACGCCGATATTGGCGGTCTCGCCGCTCGTTTCCATCAATGTCTTGAGATAGGGCCGCGCCAGAATGCCGAGCTTGCGGAAGCGGCGAAAGGCATTGCTGATTTCGAAAGCCTTGACGCCGATGGTCCAGTCTCCGCTTTCCAGATCGTGGGAAACCATACCATGATTGGCCAGCGACGACAGAAGGCGGTGCACGGTTGAGGGCGCCATGCCGCTCTCATCGGCAAGGTCGGTCAGTGTCGAGCCGTCATTCTCGGCAATCAGCGCCAGCAGCTTCAGGCTTCGGTCCAGAACCTGCACAGACGAGGGCGCGGCGTTCTCCGCCGCCTTGCGGCCCCGCTTTACCTTTGCCTGTTCCATCACCGTCTCCGAATCCCGTCTAAACTCAGGAATTATCACTATCGCATCGATTGCTACTCGGAAAGGGAGCGGCGGATTATCTCCATTACGTTGAAAATCTTTATTTCCATATAATGGTATGCATTTCCATTTTTTGATATTAGCATTTGTAAATGGAGATGAATTCCACAAATCATTTCCAGCAAAAGTGCGTAAGCCTTTTGCGTCTGGAAATGCGTGAGAAAAAGAAACAAAGCGGCAATAGCCGTTCCAGCGGAACGGACGCTGCTTGAGGAGGGAGCCGTCATGGCCAGAATGCGTGCAGTCGATGCAGCCGTGCTTGTGCTGGAAAAAGAAGGGATCAATTGTGCTTTCGGTGTACCGGGCGCGGCGATCAATCCATTTTATTCGGCGATGAAAGCGCGCGGCTCGATCCGCCACATACTGGCGCGTCACGTCGAGGGTGCGTCGCATATGGCCGAAGGCTATACCCGCGCCAAGCATGGCAATATCGGTCTGTGCATCGGCACCTCCGGCCCCGCTGGAACGGATATGATTACGGGCCTTTATTCGGCTTCTGCCGACTCGATCCCGATCCTCTGCATCACGGGCCAGGCGCCACGTGCACGTCTGGACAAGGAAGACTTTCAGGCGGTCGATATCGCCAAGATCGCAGCGCCCGTCACCAAGTGGGCGGTCACGGTCATGGAACCCGCACTGGTTCCTTATGTCTTCCAGAAGGCGTTCCATATCATGAAGTCGGGCCGTCCCGGTCCGGTTCTGATCGACCTGCCAATCGATGTCCAGCTTGCGGAAATCGAATTCGACATCGACACCTATCAGCCCATGGAAGCCTACAAGCCGGCGGCCACGCGGGTGCAGGCCGAAAAGGCGCTCGCCATGCTGAACGAGGCGGAACGTCCGCTGATCGTCGCAGGCGGCGGCATCATCAATGCCGATGCCTCCGATCTTCTGGTCGAGTTCGCCGAAATCACTGGCATTCCGGTCATCCCGACCCTGATGGGCTGGGGTGTCATTCCTGACGACCATCGCCTGATGGCGGGCATGTGCGGTCTGCAGACCTCGCACCGCTATGGCAATGCCAATCTGCTGGCTTCCGATGTCGTTATCGGTATCGGCAACCGCTGGGCGAACCGTCATACGGGTAATGTCGATACCTACAAGAAAGATCGCAAATTCATCCATATCGACATTGAGCCAACACAGATCGGTCGTGTCTTTGCACCGGATTTCGGTATCGTCTCAGACGCAGGCAAGGCGCTGAAGCTGCTGCTGGACGTTGCGACCGAATGGAAGTCTGCCGGTAAGCTGCGCGACTGGTCCGACTGGGCCAGGGAATGCGGCGAGCGCAAGCGCACCATGCTGCGCAAGACGCATTTCGACCAGACGCCGCTCAAGCCGCAGCGGGTCTATGAGGAGATGAACAAGGCGTTCGGCCGCGATACCTGCTATGTCACGACCATCGGCCTCAGCCAGATTGCGGGCGCGCAATTCCTGCATGTCTATCGTCCGCGCAACTGGATCAATTGCGGTCAGGCTGGTCCGCTCGGCTGGACGTTACCAGCAGCGCTCGGTGTCCGTGCTGCCGATCCTGATCGTCCGATTGTTGCGCTTTCCGGCGACTATGATTTCCAGTTCATGATCGAGGAACTGGCGGTCGGCGCACAGCACAAGCTGCCCTATATTCATGTGGTCGTGAACAATTCCTATCTCGGCCTCATCCGACAGGCGCAGCGCGGCTTCAACATGGATTTCGAGGTGAGCCTCGCCTTCGACAACATCAATGCCGATGGCGATGCAGAAAAGGGTTACGGCGTCGATCACGTCGCCGTCGCAGAGGGTCTCGGCTGCAAGGCGATCCGGGTTCGCAGCCCCAACCAGTTTGCCGAAAGCTTTGAACAGGCAAAAGCGCTGATGGCGGAACATCAGGTGCCGGTGGTTCTGGAATTCATCCTGGAACGCGTTACCAATATCTCCATGGGTGTCGACATCGATCAGGTTGTCGAATTCGAGGAACTGGCCGAACGTGGCGAAGATGCGCCTACCGCTATCGCAGCTTTTTTGGATTAAAATTTAAAGGAGGCGAAAATGCCTAGATTTGCAGCCAATCTCACAATGCTCTTCAATGAAGTGCCTTTCATGGATCGCTTTGCGCTGGCCGCGAAGGCCGGGTTCACCGGGGTGGAGTATCTCTTCCCTTACGAGTTCAACCGGCATGAGCTGAAGGCGGCGCTGACCAAGCATAACCTCGCGCAGGTCCTGCACAATCTGCCTGCGGGCAACTGGGCTGGTGGCGAGCGCGGTATTGCGGTTCTGCCGGATCGCATCGATGATTTCCGGCGCGGTGTGGCTGATGCCATCAACTATGCCACGACGCTCAACTGTTCGCAGGTCAATTGCCTTTCCGGCATTGCCCCGCAGGGTGTCGATCCGGACGTCTTGCGTGCCACTTTCGTCAGCAATCTGCGTCTGGCCGCAAAGGAACTGGGCAAGCACGGCATTCGCCTGCTGATCGAGCCGATCAACCACTATGACATTCCGGGCTTCTACCTCAACACGGTAGAGCAGGCGGTTTCGATCATCGATGAAGTGGGCAGCAACAATCTGTTCATCCAGTACGACCTCTACCATCAGCAGCGGACACGCGGCGAACTGGTTGCGACTTATGAACGTTACAAGCCGCTGATTGCCCATATTCAGCTTGCCGACAATCCGGGTCGCAATGAGCCGGGCACTGGTGAGATCAATTATCCGAACGTGTTCGAAGCACTGAAAAATGCCGGATACAAGGGCTGGATCGGCTGTGAATACAAGCCGAAGACCACCACGGAGGAAGGTCTGGGCTGGTTCAAAAACTACGAAGCCGAACGGCTGACTGCATAGATTGGAGCGCATCCCGAAAAGTGTGAAGCGGTTTTCGGACAAGATGCGCGCAAGCAAATGATTGGAGCGCCGATCTGATAAAGTCAGATCGAAAAGCGCTATTAGGGAGTAAACGACATGGCCAAGATAGGCTTCATCGGACTGGGGATCATGGGCACGCCGATGGCGCGTCATTTGCAGGATGCGGGACATCAGCTTTTCACCTCCCGGTTCAATCCTCCACCGCGTCAGGAGCTGATCGATAACGGTCTGCAAATTCTGGAAACGCCGAAGGCTGTTGCCGAAGAGTGCGACATCATCATCCTCATGCTTCCGGACACGCCGCAGGTGGCCGAAGTCATCTTCGGCGAGGGTGGAGCGATCGGTGGACTTGGCAAAGGCAAGCTGCTCATCGACATGAGCTCGATTTCCCCCATCGAGACGAAGGAATTCGCGAAAAAGGTCCGCGCAACCGGC
Source organism: Ochrobactrum sp. A-1 (assembly GCF_022488005.1). Taxonomy (NCBI): domain Bacteria; kingdom Pseudomonadati; phylum Pseudomonadota; class Alphaproteobacteria; order Hyphomicrobiales; family Brucellaceae; genus Ochrobactrum; species Ochrobactrum sp. A-1. Next base: position 1,213,166 of record NZ_JAKVQC010000003.1, on the reverse strand, counting down.
GGTGAATATGTTGATGCGCCGGTTTCCGGCGGCGAAGTCGGTGCAAAGAATGCCAGCCTTTCCATTATGGCTGGCGGCTCGCAGGAATCGTTCGACCGCGCTCTGCCGCTCCTGAAGCTCATGGGCAAGAACATCACGCTCGTCGGTGATTGCGGCGATGGCCAGACCACCAAGGTTGCAAACCAGATCATCGTCGCGCTCAACATCGAGGCTGTTGCCGAAGCGCTGGTTTTCGCTTCCAAGGCGGGCGCGGACCCGGCAAAGGTGCGCGAAGCCCTGATGGGCGGTTTTGCATCGTCCCGCATTCTCGAAGTGCATGGCGAACGCATGATCAAGCGAACCTTCGATCCGGGCTTCCGCATCTCGCTGCACCAGAAGGATTTGAACCTTGCACTGCAAGGCGCAAAGGCGCTCGGTATTTCGCTGCCGAACACGGCCATGGCACAGGAACTGTTCAACTCCTGCGCGGCGCATGGCGACGATGGTCTCGACCACTCCGGTCTCGTGCGTGCACTTGAACGCATGGCAAACCACGAGGTAGCCTAACTCAGGGATTTGATTTCTCTGGAGGGAGAGGGTGGAGCTGGCTGCTTGGAGGAAGTGGCCGGCTCCATTGATTTTATATGCGTGGCACGAAATAGTGCCGTCAAACGATAATCAAGGCCGGGAATCTCATGACAGCCATCGCCGATCCGAAGAAATTTCTGACCAGCCTTTTTGATGCCGCTGTTGCGGCCGCCGATCCTGAACTTGTGATCCGTGCCAATCTTCCGGCCAGGCCGAAGGGGCGCACGATTGTCATCGGTGCGGGCAAGGGTTCGGCGCAGATGGCGGCGGCTTTCGAGCGCGCCTGGGCCGAAAAACACGATGCTCCGCTGGAAGGGGTCGTGGTCACACGTTACGGCTATGGCGCGCCCTGCGAGCGTATCGAGATCATAGAGGCCGCACATCCGGTTCCCGATGAAGCGGGGCTCGCCGCCTCGAAGCGGCTGTTCGATGCCGTGTCGAACCTGACGGAAGATGATCTCGTGGTGGCGCTTGTTTCCGGTGGTGGGTCTGCCTTGCTGCCGTCGCCGCCGGAAGGGCTGACGCTTGAGGACGAAATCGCCGTCAACAAGGTGTTGCTCGCATCCGGCGCGCCGATTTCGGCCATGAATGCGGTCCGCAAGCATCTGTCGATGATCAAGGGCGGCAGACTGGCAGCAGCGGCGCATCCGGCAAAGGTTTTCTCGCTGGTCGTCTCGGACATTCCGGGCGACAATCCGGCCTTCGTGGCTTCCGGCCCAACTGTGCCGGACGAGACAAACCGCGATGAGGCTTTGAAGATCATCGAACGCTATCGGCTCGATCTGCCAGAAGCGGTGCTTGCCCACATCAAGAGCGAGAAGGCTCATGCGCCGAAGCCGGATGACAAGGTTTTTGCAGGCAATGAAGTGCGCGTCATTGCGTCGGCTGCCGTTTCGCTGGAAGCGGCGGTGAAGGAAGCTGCGCGTCACGGCGTCGAAGCTGTGATCCTGTCCGATGCGATGGAAGGTGAGGCGCGGGAAGTGGCGCATGTTCATGCGGCGATAGCCCGCGAAGTGGCCGACCGTGACCGCCCGTTCAAGAAGCCGGTCGTCATTCTGTCAGGCGGTGAAACGACCGTCACCATTCGCGGCAAGGGCGGTAAAGGCGGGCGCAACAGCGAATTCCTGCTGTCTTTCGCGCTTGATATTGATGGCTATGACAATATTCATGCACTGGCCGCCGACACGGACGGCATCGACGGTTCGGAAGACAATGCGGGCGCTTATGCCGATGGTTCCACTGTTTCGCGTCTGCAAAAAGCGGGCGAGGATGGCGCGGCGCGGCTCAACGCCAATGATGCCTGGACGGCATTCGACGCCGTTGGTGATCTGTTCATACCGGGGCCTACCGGCACGAATGTTAATGATCTACGCGCGATTTTGATAACGGGCTAGTTTCGTCATCAAGGAGAATGCGGTTCGCCGCTCCGTCCAGATCGTCGTACTGGCCGTTTTTCAACGACCAGAGAAAGGCGACAAGGCCGAGCAAGCCTAGAAACAGCGCGATGGGAATGAGAAAGAGAAGTCCGCTCATTTATGCGCTTCCTTGATGATAGCAACAGGCGCGATAGTCTTTTGCGTCTGTTGCTTTTGTTTTCCGGCCCGCAACCGCAATGCATTGCTGACCACCACGATGGACGACAGTGACATTGAAAGTGCCGCCACCAGCGGGGTGACATAGCCGAAAATCGCAATCGGGACGGCTATGATATTATAGCCGATGGAAAGCGCAAAGTTTTGGCTAATCAAGTGTCCCGCTTCCTTCGATACGGCAAAGGCTAGCGGCACTGCCGACAGGCTTTCACGCAGGAAGACGAAATCCGCAGCATTGCGGCCAATATCGGCTGCCGTCGCGGGGGCCATGGAAACATGGGCGGCGACAAGGGCCGGAGCATCGTTCAATCCGTCGCCGACCATCAAAACCTTGCTGCCTTCGTTCGACAGCTTCTGCACCAGCTCCGACTTGTCGGCAGGCAGCACTTCGGCTTTAAAATTATCGACGCCGAGATAGCCCGCAAGCTTTTGCACGGCGGGCAGCCTGTCACCGGAAATGATGCCAAGCTTCAGGCCGTTGCGCTTCAGTGTGGCGATGGCTCCGGCAGCGTCTTCGCGTGGCTGGTCCTCAAAGCGGAAGATTTCAACCAGCTTGCCATCAATGGAAAGACAGGTTTCAGGGCCATCAGCATGAGGCATGGCAGCGTTATTGTCCGCCCAATCCCGTTTGCCAAGCCGATAGATGGAACCGTTCAGTTCTGCTTCGATGCCGGCGCCCGGTACTTCCGCGATATGGGTAAAGGCCGTCATCGGTTTTGCACCTGAGAACAGCGCAAGCGCCCGCGACAGCGGATGGCGCGAATAAAGCGACAGCTCGGCTGCGACCTCCAGATTGCGGGGATTAATCGCATCGGCATTGATCAGTCTCGGCTGACCGAGCGTCAGAGTGCCGGTCTTGTCGAAAATGGCGGTGTCGATCTCGGCCATACGCTCCATGGCGGAGCCATCTTTGATCATGATGCCATTTTCAAACAGGCGTCTGGCCGCAACCACCTGCACAATCGGCACTGCAAGGGCAAGCGCGCAAGGGCAGGTGATGATGAGGGTGCAGATCGCGATATAGATCGAGCGATACCAGTCGCCGCCCGTGTAGACCATCCAGCCGACAAAGGCCGCAAAGGCGATGGTGTGGACCATCGGCACATAGAGTTCGGAAGCGCGGTCGGCAAGACGACGGTAATAGGCGCGTCCACCTTCGGCGACATCCATCAGTCGCACCATTTCAGCGAGGAAGGAATCCTTGGCTTCCGCCGTCGCGCGGATGATAAGCGGAGTGGAGAGATTGAGCGTGCCCGCGCGAATATCCGAGCCGGGGCCGACGGGAACCGCATCGCTTTCACCTGATGCAATGGCGCAATCAAGTTCCGAACGGCCTTCTTCTACTTTCGCATCGACAGGTACTCGTTCACCTGCCGCAAGAATGATGCGCATTCCGGGGCGGATTTCGTTGACCGGCAGGTAATTGCGTTCATCATTCTCGCCGATCACCACGGCGCCGCGGCTGCCGAGCTGTGCCAGTCCGCGCACGGCCGAGCGTGCACGGGCGCGCATCATGTAGTCGAGCGTGCGACCGATCAGCAGGAAGAACAGCAATGTCACCGATGCATCGAAATAGGCGTGCTGGCCATGATGCAGGGTTTCATAAACGCTCATGCCGAAGGCAAGCGTGATGGCGAGTGCAATCGGCACATCCATATTCACGCGCCGTGCGCGCAGCGCATTCCAGGCTGAAACATAGAAAATCCGGCCGGAATAGATCAGCGTCGGCAGGGCGATGAGGCCGGAAATCCAGTGAAACATGTCGCGGGTCGCAGCGTCCGCACCCGACCAGACGGCAACGGACAAAAGCATCACATTGCTGGAAGCAAAGGCCGCGACGCCAAGCGCGATCAGAAGCCGCGTGAAGGTCGGGTCCTTATCCTGCGCCATGTCGAAGATATGTGCTTCATAACCGAGCCTGCGCAGCGGATCGACAACATCGGGCGGCGTCTCGCCATCTTTCCAGCGCACAGTCACGCGGCGCGCTGTCAGGTTGACGCGGACATAGGCAACACCTGTGATCTTGCCGAGCGTCTCCTCGATATTCTTGATGCACAGACCACAATGAACGCCGGGAACCGACAGGTCGAGCTGGCGAAAGCCGTCTCCAAGCGCACGGCTTGCGACCTGCATTTCATCTGCCGAAACGGCCTGAACGACGGTCGCTATCTGTGCATTCTCGACGCAGCAGCTCATAATATCCTCCCGTCCTTCACCAGAACACGGATGATGTGGCGGTATGGGTCTTCAAGGCCGGCATCGGCATTCACTTCCATGATCCATGCACCCTCGCCAAGTTCCAGCGGGGCGGTCAGTATGCCAGGCTCACGAACCGTCAGTGTGACCTTGGTGTCGTGTTCATCGCCGACCGGGCGTTTGAACTCCACCGTACCGCCGGTCATGGCGACGGCCTTGCCGTCACGGTCGGCCAGTTGCCAGGTGAAGATGCCTTTTTCAAAAGCAGGCTTTGACTGCCATTGCAGGGCGGCCTGCTCCTTGCCGGTCTGGGCTTTGTCGTTGAACTCCTGGCTGGCGACATAGGTGTTCTGCACAACCAGCCCGCTCCAGCTATGGATGGCATTGTAAGCCATGGTCAGATTGACGGCGATAATGACACCGAAGAAAGCGACCATGATGCCCAGCATATGCCAGCCGGTAAACGTGCCTGAGGTTTTCGACTTGATCGACATTATCTGCCCTCCGGTGCCATGAACGTTGCCTTGTAGCGTGCGTGTTCCGCGCCGTTTGCGTCGCGCACTTCGATTTCATAGTCCTTGCGATGATCGGTTATCGCATCATGCGGCATGGTGACGAAGACGCGCAACGTCTTCAGACGGTCCGGTTCCACCGGCACGTCGTAATTGCCGTCTGTATCCGCTGTCTCATCCTGAACGGTCAGCGTTGCGCCCGGCAGGCCTTCGATGGAAAGGCGGAAGGTGCGCGGCGTCGGGATCATGTTGAGCAGCTTGACCGTATAACCGTTGCGGATCGAGCCGTCCGACAGAAGCACATATTGCGGCGTGCGATCGTGCAGCACGTTGATGCCGATGCGCTGGCGGGTTGAAAGCGAGATGACGAGGGTGAGGCCGATCAGCGCCCAGACCGCGAAGTAGAACATGCTGCGCGGACGCAACACCTTCTTCCACGACAGGTTCTGCACCTTGTCGGAGAAAGTGTTCGGCGCCTTATAGACGCGTGCGGGGTCGATGGGAGCGGTACCGTTATTGGTTGCAAGCGCCATGTTGAAGTCGTAGTCGGCCAGTGTCGCATAGGAGATGAGGCCGCGCGGCTTGTCGATCTTGTCCATCACGGAATTGCAGGCGTCTATGCACAGCGCACAGGTGATGCATTCCAATTGCTGCCCGTCGCGAATGTCGATCCCCATCGGGCACGCGGCGACACAGGCATTGCAATCCACGCAATCGCCCACGGTTTCGCCTGCGGCAATCGCCTTCTTGGAATGGCGTGAGCGTGGCTCGCCGCGCCAGTCATTATAGGTGACTGTGAGCGAATTTTCGTCCAGCATCGCGGCCTGAATACGCGGCCACGGGCACATATAGGTGCAGACCTGCTCGCGCATCAGTCCGCCGAAAATATAGGTGGTGGCGGTAAGGATGGCGACGGTGAAATAGGCGACGGGTGCGGCCTGACCGGTCACGAAATCCATGAGCAGCTTCGGCGCGTCGGCGAAATAGAAAATCCATGCGCCTCCGGTCAGGACACCGATGACGATCCAGATCGAGTGTTTGGCAACCCGCTTCCAGATCTTGTCGAAGGTCCATGGACCCTTGTCGAGCTTCATGCGCGCGTTGCGATCGCCTTCTATAGCGCGTTCGACAACCAGATAGAGATCGACCCAGACGGTCTGTGGGCAGGTATAGCCGCACCAGGCGCGGCCCGCGACGGAGGTGACGAGAAACAGACCAAGGCCCGCCATGATGAGCAGGCCCGCGACGTAGTAGAATTCCTGCGGCCAGATTTCGACGAAGAAGAAATAGAAGCGGCGGTTGGCAAGATCGATCAGCACCGCCTGATCGGGTGCATAGGGGCCGCGATTCCAGCGCAGCCAGGGCGTCAGATAGTAGATGCCCAGCGTAATGAGCATGACAATCCATTTGAAGCGCCGGAACTCGCCCTGCACGCGCTTCGGAAAAATCTTCACCCGCGCCGCATAAAGCGATTGGCGGGTCTTGGGGGAATTGACTGCCTGAACGTCAATGCGTTCGACATCGTCTGACATTTTTCGCTCCTTTGGAGCAGGGCAGTAGGGCAGTAAGGCAATAGGGCAGTATGTGATGGCCGCGATCAATACAGTCCCTAATTCCTTATTTTCCCTACTGCCTTACTCCCCTATTGCCTTACTGCCCTGTAGCTAGGCCTTGTGGCCTGGCTACTCGCCTCCGCCCAGCGAATGGACGAAGATGGCAAGCTGCTTGACGGTCGCATCGCCGAGGCGTGTTTCCCATGCGGGCATGACGCCATGCTTGGGATGCGACACCTGACGCACGATGGCGTCTTCGCCGGAACCGTAGAACCAGATGGCGTCTGTCAGGTTCGGCGCACCGAACTCACGCAGGCCCTTGGCATCCGCGCCATGGCAGACAGCACAGTTTTCGGCGAACACCTTCTTGCCTTCCGGCACCATTTTCGGATTGTGCGGCGTGCCGGAGAGGCTCACCACATAGGCTGCGACATCGCGGATCTGCTGTGGTTCCAGCACGTCGACAAAAGCCGGCATTTCGGAAACGCGGGTGTCGGCATCGTCCTTCGAGCGCACGCCATGACGGATGGTCGTCAGGATGTCGTCGATGGAGCCGCCCCACAACCAGTCGTCATCGTTGAGGTTTGGATAGCCGGGTGCGCCCTGTGCGCCAGAACCGTGGCACTGCACGCAGTTGACGCGGAAGGCAGCAGCGCCACCGGCAATCGCATATTGGCGCAGGTTTTCATCCGCCAGAATCTCGTGCACGTCCTTGGCCTTGATCTGGTCGATAATGCCCTGGCGCTCACTATCGATCCTCGCGGTTTCTTCCCAGAAAGCGCCACGGCTCGACCAGCCGAGCATGCCGCCGGTGGAGCTGGAAATCAGCGGCCAGGCCGGATAGGCGATGACATAGGCAATCGCCCAGAAAATGGTGGCGTAGAATGTCCACAGCCACCAGCGGGGCATCGGATTGTCGAGTTCCTTGATGCCGTCCCATTCGTGGCCGGTCGTCGCTACACCGGTGACATCGTCGATTTGCTTGTCAGTCATTTGCGTCATCCTTGAAAGGAATGTCCTTCGCGTGGTCGGCTATCTGCTTGCTGCCTGGCCGGAAGGCGTAGAAGACGACGAAGAGGAAAAAGAGCGCCATGCCGAGCAGACCCCAGCTATCGGCGAAAGTGCGCATGGTATTGTAATCCATCGCTAAATCTCCGCTTTATCTCGCTTTGGGGGACTGGTCGTAGGTCGAGAAGTCGACCAGCGTGCCGAGCATCTGAAGATAGGCGATGAGTGCGTCCATCTCCGAGATCATCTGCGGGTTGCCGTCGAAATCACCGATCTTGGCCTTGGGATAGCGGGCCTCAACACCGGAAGTATCGGCATCGGGCGTGGCCTGCGCCTTGAGATCGTCCAGCGCACTGTCGATCATTTCCTGGCTGTAGGGCACGCCGACCGCCACATTGGCCTTCAGATTGCCAGCAATATTGGAGGCATCCAGCGGGCGGTCCTTCAGGAAGGCATAGCTCGGCATGACCGATTCCGGCACCACGTCGCGCGGGCGGACAAGGTGCTGCACGTGCCATTCGTTCGAATAACGGCCACCGACGCGCGCAAGGTCAGGCCCCGTGCGCTTGGAACCCCATTGGAACGAATGATCGTACATGGATTCTGCGGCAAGGCTGTAGTGACCGTAGCGTTCCACCTCGTCGCGGAACGGGCGGATCATCTGGCTGTGGCAAAGGTAGCAGCCTTCACGCACATAGACGTCGCGGCCCGCAAGCTCCAGCGGCGAGTAGGGGCGCATGCCCTCCACTTTCTCGATGGTGTTCTCGAGATAGAAGAGCGGTGCGATTTCAACGATGCCGCCGACCGTGACCACGGCGAGCGATGCAATCAGCAGCAGCGTTGCGTTTTTCTCCAGCTTGGAGTGGTTCTTTAGTATCGACATAAATCACACGCTCCTTATTCGGCAGGCTGCATGGCGGTGCCAGTTGCAGGCTGCGCACCGCCCATCGGGGCTTCGTTGCGCAGATTGCCGCGAATGGTCTGATAGACGTTCCAGGCCATCACGAAGCCACCGGCGAGGTAGAGCACGCCGCCAAGCGTACGGATGACGTAGTATGGGAACATGGCGAGCACGGTTTCCGCGAAGGAATAGACGAGGAAGCCCTGATCGTCGTATTCGCGCCACATCAGGCCCTGCTGGATACCGGCAACCCACATGGCAGCCGCGTAGAGAACGATGCCGAGCGTCGCCAGCCAGAAGTGCCAGTTGACCATGCGGATCGAATAGAGCCGCTGGCGGTTCCACAGCTTCGGTGCAAGGTAATAGACGGCGGCAAACGAGATCATGCCGTTCCAGCCAAGCGCGCCCGCATGAACGTGACCGATGGTCCAGTCCGTATAGTGCGACAGCGAGTTGACGGCCTTGATCGAAAGCATCGGGCCTTCGAAGGTCGCCATGCCGTAGAAGGCGATAGCTGCAACCATCAGTCGGATGATCGGATCGGTGCGAACCTTGTCCCATGCGCCCGAAAGCGTCATCAGACCGTTGATCATGCCACCCCAGGATGGCATCCAGAGCATGATCGAGAAGACCATGCCGAGCGTCTGCGCCCAATCGGGAACAGCGGTGTAATGCAGATGGTGCGGACCGGCCCAGATATAGAGGAAGATGATCGACCAGAAGTGCACGATCGACAGGCGGTAGGAATAGATCGGACGCTCTGCCTGCTTCGGTACGAAATAGTACATCATGGCCAGGAACGGCACCGTCAGGAAGAAGGCAACGGCGTTATGGCCATACCACCACTGCGTCACCGCATCCTGAACGCCGGAGAAAGCCGAATAGCTCTTCACGCCGAGGAAAGAGACCGGGATCGCCAGATTGTTGATGATGTGCAACATGGCGATGGTGATGATGAAGGACAGGTAGAACCAGTTCGCCACATAGATATGCGGCTCTTTGCGCTTCAGGATCGTGCCGAGGAAGACGACCAGATAGGCGACCCAGACGATGGTGAGCCAGATGTCGACATACCATTCCGGTTCGGCATATTCACGGCTCTGGGTGATGCCGAGCAGATAGCCGGTTGCAGCCATGACGATGAAGAGCTGATAGCCCCAGAACACGAACCATGCGAGGTCGCCGCCGATGAGACGGGCGCGGCAGGTGCGCTGCACGACATAGAATGACGATGCAATAAGCGCATTGCCGCCGAATGCGAAGATCACCGCAGAGGTGTGCAGCGGACGCAGGCGGCCGAAATTCAGATAGGGTTCCAGATTGAGATCGGGAAAGGCGAGCTGCGCGGCGATAACCACACCGACCAGAAAACCGGTCACCCCCCAGAAAACCGTTGCGATGACACCGTAGCGGATCGGACCATCCATATAAGTGGATTGATCGACCTTTTTCGGCGTCAGGCCGTAATCGGCATTTCGCATCAGAAGAATGGTGAAGATGGCCAGTGTAGCGAACAGAATCCACATATGGGTTCTGAACAGCTCATCATGGGAAAATCCGGCCAGAAGCACGGCAAAAAGTGCTCCCAGACCGGAAAGGACTGTTCCAGCGGCGTAGTTCATGAAATCCCCTCGCAGCGCATGACAAGAGCCACCTCGGATGAGGCAGCAATAGCGATAGGTTCCCTATCTGCGCTCTGGATGCAAGTGTCATTGATCTAAATCAAAGACAGCTGCTAAAAGGCCCGAAAATAGGGGAGATCGGCGCTCAGGATTCGTCGTCAACCCGCTCAAGCTGGATCATGATGTCGACCTTCCTGATCGTGTATCCAGCAGGCGGTGCGGGAAGTGGGCCGATGCTTATCGATTCAGACGGAATATCGATGACGCGGTCTTCTGCAGCGATATAGAAATGCGTGTGATCGCCGGTATCGGTGTCGAAATAGGTCCGTTCGCCATTAAGGGATATCTTGCGGACCAGGCCCGCTTCGGCAAACTGGTTCAGCGTATTGTAGACAGTTGCCACCGAGAGCAGTTCTCCCGCCAGCCGTGCCTCTTCATAAAGCAGGTCCGGCGTCACATGCCTATGTTCGTCCCAAAACAGCAATTGACCCAATGCCAGGCGCTGGCGCGTCGGGCGAAGGCCTGCTTGCTTGAGGATCGATCTGACCTTTTGAACAAGCTGCTCTCGGGAACTTTTGCCTTGTCCTGCAGGGTCCGGTTTGAACAGCATGCTCGGCCTCAGTGGTCCTGTCTGGTGGGATAGCTCGCGTCAAAACCATGCTTTGCTATAGACAGTCGAAGCCGCCGCGGTTTCAGACGGATGAAAAGCCTGTCACGGCGAAGGTCATAGGGCTCGAACCAGTTACGTCTCGAAAGAAAAGCCATTATCATTTTATATTGCAAATGATTTGCAGTTGCAAATTAAAGCAAGAGGGTCGTAAGTCAACGGCGATAATGCGAGACGCGGTATTATGTTATCCGATAATCATGCCCGGCACGACAATCGAGGCGCTTAGTCCGCCTTGCGGACGATTGGATAGATGCAGCTCGCCGCTCATCCGCTCAGCTGCCATTTTCACGATTGCGAGGCCAAGGCCGCTGCCGGTTTCGTTGCGATGTGTGCCGCGAAAGAAACGCTCGGTCACGTGCGGCATTTCGCTTTCGGGAATGCCGGGGCCGTCATCTTCGACGATGAGCCTGACCTTGCCCGCTTCGGCTTCTGTCCGGCAGCGTACGGTGCCATCCCTGGGCGAGTGATTGACGGCATTTTCGATCAGATTGCGTGCCGCAAGCGTGAAGAGATGCGGGAAGGGCAGTTGCACCATAGGCATGGTTTCCGGCAGTTCGATGGAAACTCCGCGCTGGGCTGCAAGCATCCGCATATCGGTGGAAACCGCGACCAGAAGCTGGCATGCCGGTTCAAAAGTCGGCGTTTCAGGCTCGTCGCCGGTCTCGAGCGCGGCGAGATCGAGAAGCTGGTTGACGAGGCGGCTGGTGCGGTCAACACCCGCCGCGATCTGGCGCACCGCATTGGCGCGCATTTTCTCGTCCTTTGCGCCTTCGGCAATTTGCGCCTGCGTCTTCAGTCCGGCGAGCGGCGTCTTCAGTTCATGCGCGGCAAAGATCGCAAAGTTGCGCTCGCGTTCGCGCGCCTCCTCGACACGATGGAAAAGCCCGTTCAGCGCGGTGACGGCAGGCGCGATCTCCTTGGGCAGGTTCTGTTCGGGCAGTGGCCGCAAATCCTCCGCCTGCCGCTTGGAAAGCACGGAGGCAAGACGGCTCAGCGGATCGAGGCCGCGCCGCACGCACAGCCAGATCATGAGCGCCAGAACAGGCAGCATCAGCAGGGCTGGCAGAACAAGACCCGTCACCACATTCTGCACCAGCCTTTCGCGAACGCTCAGGCTGTCGCCGACCATGACACGCAGGCCGAGCTGGGTATTCTCCACCGCGAACACACGCCAGCGGTCGCCCGCGACTTCCGTATCGGAAAACCCGTTCGCGACATTGGTGAGCCGCACGCCCGGCGCGCTTTCGGAGCGTCCGACCAGCCTGCCGTCAAGCGCCCATATCTGGCAGAACAACTGCCGGTCATAGAGCGGAAAATCCGGCATCGGCTTCAGCGACAATTGCCCGCCATCTCCTTCCGGCCCCACCTCAACGCGATGCTCGGTCAGAAGCGAATTGACCATGCGTGCGGCCTCCATCAGGCGCGCATCGAGCACTTTTTCAAGCTGTGACTGGGTGCTGATGTGAATCCACACCACTGCGAAAAGCCAGACAATACAGGTAACGCCGATGAGGATACCGGTGAGGCGGCTGCGAATGGAATTCATGCGTTTGCCCCCGCCAGACGGTAGCCGACACCGCGCACCGTTTCGATATAATCGGAACCGAGTTTCGAGCGCAGGTGGTGGATATGCACTTCCACCGCGTTGCTTTCCACTTCCTCCTGCCAGCCATAAAGCGCTTCTTCCAGCGAGGATTTGGAGAAGGTGGCGGTCGGCCGTTCCATCAAGGCGCGCAGGATCGAGAATTCGCGTCGCGTCAGCCTGACGGGTTCTCCATTGAAGCGCACCGACATTTCCGCCGGGTCCAGTTCGACGCCACGCCATTCAAGCAGGGCATTTGCACGCCCGGCACCGCGTCGGGCGACGGCACGCACGCGGGCTGCAAGCTCGTGCAGATCGAAGGGCTTGCCGACATAATCATCGGCACCTGCATCAAGGCCGGCAATGCGCTCGGGCACCTGATCACGGGCAGTCAGCAGCAGCACAGGGGTCTCGTCGCGACCGCGCCGCATCGTCTTGAGGATGTCGAGACCCGAACCATCGGGCAGCATGAGATCAAGTACCACGGCGTTGTAATTCTGGGCGGCAAGGGCTGCTTCCGCATCACCGCAATTGGACACGGCATCCACAGTGAAACCGGCAAGCCCCAACCCTACGGTTAGTCCGTCGAGGAGGATCGTGTCGTCTTCTACCACGAGTATGCGCATGAGTTCCTGTTTCCGCCTTTATTGACAATTAGAAGCACGCGGGCTTTTCACCGCGCCAGCTTAAGGCTGCCTTAAGGTGGCGGGGACATTCGCTTCTTGCAACATGATAAATTTGCCCCGAATCGAATTTATGCGGAAAATCGTAATGCGTTTCTTTGCGAGCCTTGTCGGCTTAATCATCAGTTTGTTTCTTGCGCTCGGCCCGGCATTGGCAGCGAACCCGCTGCCGGTCGATCAGGCTTTCCGCCTGAGTGTGCTGAAGGATACGGATGGCCGTCTCGTGCTCAACTGGCAGATCGCGGATGGTTACTATCTTTATCGCGATCACATAGAAGCGAAGGACGGGCAGGGAAATGCGCTTGCTGTCGACACGCAACCCGGCATGCCCAAGGACGATCCGAATTTCGGGCGGCTTGAAGTCTATTATACCCATGCCACGGCAAGCGTAAAAGCAGATGCGCAGCCGCTGGCGCTGACCTATCAGGGCTGTCAGGAGGACGGCATCTGCTACCGTCCGGAAACCAGAACCGTCGATCCGGTCACGCTCGCCATATCGAGCGAAATGGGGCAGAAGGCCAAGGCGCTGACGCAGGCATCGGTATTTGCACCGGCTGACGTACAACCCGTGGAGCAGAATACGGCGTTCGCTCTGGCACCCGAAAAGGGCATGGTCGAAGGACTGCTCGATCAGGGCGGCACCGGGCTGGTCATCGCGGCATTTCTGGCTTTCGGCGTTCTGCTTGCTTTCACGCCTTGCGTTTTTCCAATCTATCCCATCCTTGCCGGAACACTGGCACGCGAAGGTGAGAAACTGACGGCAAAGCGCGGCTTTGTGCTTTCAGCCGTCTATGTTGTCAGTCTGGCACTGGGTTTTGCCGTGGTGGGCGCAATTGCAGGCTGGTCGGGGCAGAACCTGCAGATGGTGCTGCAATCGAAATGGACCGCGCTCGTACTGGCCGGAATATTCACGCTTCTGGCGCTCTCCATGTTCGGCCTGTTCCAGATCCAGCTTCCAAATTCATGGGTCAGCGCGGTTTCCTCGCGGACTGGTCCCCATGGCCAGCAGCGGACAGGTTCCAAGCGATCAGCTGCCATTCTCGGCTTCTCGTCCGTGCTGATCGTCGGCCCTTGCGTGACGGCACCTCTCGCAGGCGCGCTGCTCTATATCGCGCAGACGGCCAATGTCGCGCTGGGCGCTTCCGCGCTCTTTGCGCTTGGCATCGGCAAGGGATTGCCGCTCATTGCTTTCGCCACGCTTGGCGCGGGTACGTTTCCGCGTGCAGGCGCATGGATGGAAACGGTGAAGCAGATTTTCGGCTTCGGTTTTCTGGCGACCGCAATCTTCATGGCCGCTCCGCTTCTGCCGCCCGGCGTGGACATGGTGCTATGGGCGCTCCTGCTTTTCGGGGCTGCAAGTTTCGCGTTTCTCAAGGTTCCGGGGCGCAGCGTTGTCGCGCGAACAATCGGCACGGCAGCTTTCGTTTACGGTGTCATTTTGATGCTTGGCGTGGCTTCGGGCGGAAAAGACCCGTTGCAACCGCTGGCCGCATTCGCTAACCGTGGCGGCAACCAGAATCTGGCCGCGCTGCAATTTGCGCCGGTCGAGACTGTTTCTTCCCTTCAGGAGAAACTTGTTGAAGCGCGCGGCGACAAGCCGACGCTTATCTATTTCACGGCGGACTGGTGCGTAAGCTGTTCCACCGTTGAGCGCCGGGTTTTACCCGACGCAAGCGTGAAGAAGGCGCTGGGTGGCTATCAGCTCATCAAGGCGGATATTTCGCAGCTCACCAGCGGCAATGCCGATCTTATGGCAAAGCTTGGTGTGGCGGGGCCACCGACGATGATCTTCTTTGATCGCATCAGCAAGGAACCGGAGGGGACAAGACTGGTGGGCGATGTCACAACCGCCTCTATCGAACGTTCGGTCGGCCTTGTGAGCGACGGCCGGAAACAATGATCAATGTATTGAAACGGCCGGGGGCTTTGAAATTGACTGTATCTGATGAAAAGCGGGGTGCGCGGGCATCCCTGATGCGGATCGCGCTTGTGGCCTGTCTGCCTTTTGTTGCCGCAGCATGCACGACGGCATCCGCGGATCGGCCGATTGCCGTCACCATGCCGCAGGCTGTTGCCTTCACGCCAGAGCCTGTTGCCGTTGAACCAGCCAGAGAACAGGTTGGCGAACCGGCACCAGAAGTGCAGACGGTAAAGAGTGAATATGAGACCATGTATGGCGCGGTGAACGACCGCGGCAATCTCATTCCCGCACTTGATGTCAGCAAGATTGCGGATCGTAACCTGCGCCGGGAAGTCGATTATGTCACGACGGAACCGGTCGGGACCATCGTGGTCGATCCCTATGCGCGCTATCTCTACCTCGTGCAGCCGGGCGGCAAGGCGATCCGCTATTCGGTGGGGGTCGGTCGCGCCGGACTGACCTTCTCAGGGGATGCCAAGGTTGCCTACAAATCGCAGTGGCCGCGCTGGACGCCGACCGCCAACATGATCAAGCGCAATCCGGACCATTACGCAAAATACGCGAAAGGCCTTGAGGGCGGCATCCGTAATCCGCTCGGTGCCCGCGCGCTCTATCTCTATCGCGATGGCAAGGATACGCTTTACCGCATTCACGGCACCAACGAGCCCTGGTCCGTCGGCAAGGCTGCGTCGTCTGGCTGCATACGTCTCTACAATCAGGACATCCTCGATCTCTACAAGCGCGCTACCGCCGGTGCGCGTGTCGTCGTGTTGGATAAATCCCAGTCGGGCAAAGGAGCAAGCTCATGATGAACCGTCGTCAGATACTGGCCGCAACGGCAGCCGGTGCCGCAACGATTGCGATCTCAGGCGGCGACAGCCTTGCGCAGCGCGTGCCGACGGTTGCGGAAGTGCTTTACGACAAGGAAATTCCGGTTCTGGGCAACCCGAACGGCAATGTGACCATCGTGGAGTATTTCGATTACCAATGCCCTTACTGCAAGAAGGGGCATGGCGAGCTGATGCGCGTGGTCAAGAATGACGGCAATGTTCGCCTTGTTATGAAGGACTGGATCATCTTCGGCGACACGTCGGCTTATGCCGCACGTCTCGTCCTGGCTGCAGAAAAGTCCGGCAATTATGTGAAGGCCATGGAAGCGTTGATGGCAACGCCGGGTCGTCTCACGCCGGAACAGGTGGATGCGGCACTGAAGAAGGGCGGGCTCGATCCGGCAAAGCTCAATGCAGCCTATAAAGCCGATTCAAAGCGCATCAATGCCATTCTGGAACGCAATATGGATCAGGGTGAAGCCTTCAATTTCGGCGGCACACCCTCCTTCGTCATCGGTACCAAGCTTTATGGCGGCGTCATGAAGGAGCCGGAACTGATCGAAGCGATCAAGGAAGCGCGAAAGTCTTGAGCTGATACCAGTAATGAAAGGGCGGAGTAAAACTCCGCCCTTTCTGATTCAAAACGGATAATGCTGCGGGCCTTCGATGGTGATCCAGCGCAGATCGGTAAATTCGTTGATGACGGCCTTTCCGCCGAAACGGCCATAGCCGGAAGATTTCACGCCGCCGAAAGGCATTTGCGCTTCGTCAGCAACCGTCGGGCCGTTGATATGACAGATGCCGGTTTCAAGCTTTTTCGAAAGCGCCAGCGCCCGTTTCACATCCTGACTGAAGATCGCCAACGAGAGGCCATATTCGGTGTCGTTTGCCACGCGGATTGCCTCGTCGGCATCCTTGACGCGGATGACGGGTTTTACTGGCCCGAAGGATTCCTGCTTATAGATATCCATATCCGACGTCACGTGATCGATGATCGTCGCCTCGACGATTGAACCTTCGCGCTTGCCACCTGCCAGAACCTTGCCACCTTTCGCCACCGCATCCTTGATGAGCGCGTCCATACGCTCAGCCGATTTGAGGTCGACCAGCGAACCCAAAACGACATTGCCGCGCGGATCACCGGCAGGCAGGGATTTTGCCTTGGCGGCAAGCTTTTCTGCAAAGGCATCAGCCACCTTCTCATGCACGATGAAGCGCTCCGTAGACATGCAGATCTGGCCCTGATTCATGAAAGCGCCAAAAGCCGCGGCATCGACTGCCTGGTCGAGATCGGCATCTTCCAGCACGATGAAGGGCGCCTTGCCGCCCAGTTCCAGCAGCACAGGCTTCAGATGTTCTGCGGCCTGTTTGGCGATGATCTTGCCAACATGGGTGGAGCCGGTGAAATTGATGCGGCGGATGGACGGATGGGCAACAAGGGCCGCGACGATTTCCGGCGCGTCCTCCGGCGCGTTGGAGATGACATTGACCACGCCCGCCGGAAAACCTGCATCGTTGAGTGTCCTGACGATCAGGTGATGAACGCCGGGGCAGGATTCGGACGAACGCAGGATAACCGTGTTGCCGCAAGCAAGTGCTGCTGCAATAGCGCGCACGCCGAGAATGATCGGTGCATTCCATGGCGCCATGCCAAGCACCACGCCAACCGGCTGGCGCACGGCCATGGAAACGATGCCGGGTTTGTCAGAAGGGATGATCTCGCCGGTGATCTGCGTGGTGAGCGCTGCGGCTTCGCGCAGCACTCCGGCGCCAAGGTGGACGTTGAAGCCCGACCATGGGGCCGTTGCACCGGTCTCTTCGAGCATGAGACGGGTGAATTCATCGGCCCGGCTTTCCATCAGGTCAGCCGCCTTGTTCAGCAGAGAACGACGCTCGTTCGGTCCCGTTTCAGACCAGCTTTCAAAGGCTTTCGCGGCAGATAGTGCAACCGCATCGACATCGGCGATGTTGGCCGCTGGCGCGGTGGTGGCGACTTTTCCGGTGACCGGGTCCTTACGCTCGAAGGTCTTGCCCGATGCGGATGCAATTTCCTTACCGTCGATGATGAAGCCGATTGTCGTCATGGTCTTCTCCCTGTTTACCTTTCATATCATGGTATAAAAGCTGAAAGCTTGCATGATCCTTATTTGTGAACAGACTGTGCAACGGCACTGTTTCGAATTTGAAAGCAAGCAGCGGAGTGTAGCTTCGAGGCGGTGGCATTAGCCTTCCTTCATGCTCATATTGAAGGAATACGGACATGAACCTTATGACCATGAAGACCCACGACCCTGACGAAAATCGCTGGCAGAAGGTACTCGACCGCGATAAGGCGTCGGACGGTGCATTTGTCTATGCGGTGCGCACGACAGGCGTCTATTGTCGTCCATCATGCCCCTCGCGGCGTGGAAAGCGCGAAAACGTGCAATTCTTCGAGGGTTGCGAGGATGCGGAACGCGCCGGTTTCCGGCCATGCATGCGCTGCAAGCCGCATCTCTCCGAGACATTGGCGACGCAGAACAGCACCCGTTATGCCGATATGGTCGCTAGCGCCTGCCGCTTTATAGAGACGGCGGAAGAGGTGCCTTCGCTTGAAGAAATAGCGGCTTTCGTGAAGGCGAGCCCGGCCCATTTTCATCGTGTATTCAAGGAGTTAACAGGGCTGACCCCGAAAGCCTATGCCGATGCGCATCGTGCGAAGAAGATGCGGGAGGCGCTTGATGCACCGGAAATCCGCGTAACCGAAGCCATCTATGATGCCGGTTACAATTCCAGCAGCCGCTTTTATGAGGCTTCGGACAGGATTTTGGGAATGACTCCAAAGGCTTACAAGCAGGGCGGCAAGAATGCGGAGATTCGCTTCGCCATCGGCCAGTCGACGCTCGGGGCGGTGCTGGTGGCTGCAAGCGACAAGGGTGTCTGCGCTATTCTGATGGGCGATGACCCGGAAGAACTGATCCGCGATCTGGAAAAGCGGTTTCCGCAGGCCAATCTCATCGGTGCAGACCGTGAGTTCGAGGACATGGTGGCCGAAGTTGTCGGTTTCGTAGAAGCGCCGCGCATCGGTCTCGACCTGCCGCTCGATCTGCAAGGAACCGCATTCCAGCAACGCGTCTGGCAGGCTTTGCGCGAAATTCCGGCAGGAAAAACAGTGAGTTACACTGAAATTGCCGAACGTATCGGCGCGCCGAAATCGGTGCGTGCAGTGGCACAGGCCTGTGCGGCCAACAAGATCGCTGTCGCGGTTCCGTGCCATCGGGTCGTGCGCAATGATGGTGGCATCTCCGGCTATCGCTGGGGCGTCGAGCGCAAACGCGATCTCCTGAAGCGGGAGAGCCAGACATGAACAAAAATGAACCCTTACAGGCGGGAAATATCCCTGCCTACGACTGGCAAGAAATCGGCGCCGAACTGGATGAGTTCGGCGCCACAATCCTCAAAAACATCATTTCGCCACAAGAGTGCCACGAATTAGCCGCCGGTTACTACAATTTGGCCGCATTTCGAACCGTTATTTCGATGCGAAAACACGGTTTTGGGCGCGGAGAATACAAATATTACGCAAATCCCATTCCTGCCTTAATTTGGAATCTGCGCCAGAAGCTCTATCCGCAGCTTGCGCCCATCGCCAATCGATGGAGTGAGAGACTGGGATCGGATGTCCGCTTCCCCCCGACCCATGACGAATTTCTGGACCGGTGCCACGCAGCAGGGCAGACCCGTCCGACACCGCTCATCCTGCAATATGTCGAGGGTGACTATAATTGCCTGCATCAGGATATTTACGGCGATATCGCATTTCCCTTGCAGGTGGCGATTTTGCTTTCCGAGCCGGAGAAGGATTTTACAGGCGGGGAATTCGTTTTGACCGAACAACGTCCCCGGATGCAGAGCCGGGCGGAAGTCGTGCCGCTCCGGCAAGGCGACGGCGTGGTTTTCGCGGTCAATGACCGTCCAATGCAGGGCACGCGCGGCGATTATCGCGTCAAGATGCGGCATGGTGTCAGCCGTATCCGTTCCGGCCAGCGGCATACGCTGGGCATAATCTTTCACGATTCCAGATAAAGCATGTCTCCCAAAAGTGGGAACCGCCTTCGCGGGGAAATCAGTCCACTGGACTGATTTCTGATCCCGCTACGATGGGATAAAGACATGCGTGAAAACAAAAGCTTAAAGCGTGTTCCCTGAGTATAGTGAGATGCAACACGTTTTAAAGGTTGAAACCGGTGTTTCGATAGCCTTTGATCGCGGCTAGAACATGATTCCGAAAAGTGGGAACCGGTTTTCGGATAAAATCATGCTCGAACAAAAGTTTAGAGCGGGATAATGGTTCAACTTGAAAACATCACGCTCTAATCGATCAAAGGAGTCGGATATGAGCGTGACCATCTACGGTATCAAGAACTGCGACACCATGAAGAAGGCGCGCACCTGGCTTGAAGGCCATGGCATCGACTATGCGTTTCACGATTACAAGAAGGAAGGGCTCGACGGCGAAACGCTGGACCGCTTCCTGAAAGATATTGCGTGGGAACAGTTGCTCAACCGGGCCGGAACGACGTTTCGCAAACTGCCCGAGGAAGAACGCCAGAATGTCGATGCCGCCAAGGCGCGGGCGCTGATGCTGGCACAGCCTTCCATGGTCAAGCGTCCGGTTCTCGACAAGGATGGAAAACTGACGGTCGGTTTCAAGCCGGACCAGTACGAAAACTTCTTCAAGCCTTGAGGCGGGAAAACGCTGCCATAGATAGCTGCCGATAAGCTGATGGAGAAATCGATGCGGCAGCGCGCAAATAAGGTTGTCCAGCAATGGTCTGCGAGCTGGCGCGATTCCCTCATCGCTTCCTTCGCAGGCGGTGTCGCATGGTTGATCTGCCAACTGGCTCTGGGGCAGCCAAAACCCGTCTTTGCCATGGTCACGGCCGTGATCTGCCTGGCACCGAACCTGCCCAACCATGGCAAGCAGGCGATAGGGGTGATGGTCGGCGTCACGACCGGTGTTCTGGTCGGCGAGCTTTCTCTGCTCTTGCCGGAAACCGTCCCGGTCTTCCACACAAGCATAGTGACCTTCGTTGCCATGGTTCTGGCGACCTCTTTCGGCATGGCTCCGGCAATTGCTATCCAGTCGGGCGTTTCGGCGATTCTGGTTCTCGCCATGGGGCCGCAGGTTGCAGGTGTGACGCGGTTGATCGACGTTCTGGTCGGTGCCGGTGTGGGCTTGCTGTTCAGCCAGATATTGATGACGCCAAGCCCGGTACTTCTGATCGACAGGGCTGTTCGCGGCTTGCTCGACCGTCTCGCAAACGGGCTCAAGCAATCGGCTGTAGCACTCGAAAAACAGGATCCCGTGCGGGCACAAAGCGCGATCAATCAGTTCACATCCGCCCACCGGGCGGTGATCGCGCTTGGCGACGGTATCGCATTGGCGCGCAGCAATGCCCGCTGGTCGCTGCGCGGGCGGCTGGTGGCGCGTGAGGTTACGGAAATGGCGGGCCGGTACGACCGGCGCGGCATCCGTCTTTACGCATCGGCGCTGCTGTTCGGGGAGGCGCTGGGCAATGCACTGCGAAAGAAGGAGGCGCCGCCGCCGCTCTGGCTGACGGAAGCCTTGCAGGTGGTCATTGCCAATTGCGAGCTTGAGGAAGGGCAGGAGCCAAGCCGGATTCCTCCCATGCCAAAGGATATTCCCTTCGGCTGGCGTGATTGCGCGCACCGGCTATCGTCGGTTCAGGACACGCTTTTGCATTTCCTGCATTCCGATATTCCGGACAGTCTTCCCGTGCCCAAACGGCAGCAAAAGCAGGACGAAGCCGCAGCTTGACGATTTTCAGAGAAGCGACCGCACGTGATGCGCCAGTTCATCCGCCGCTCGTCGGGCAAGCTTGGGGTGGTTCTGCCAGTCGTCAAAAACTGCACCACGATAGGCCGCCTGCCCAAGCGCAAGGGCAGAGGCGGTTTCGGATGAAACCAGCGACAGGGCCCATGCGGCAGCTGCATCTTTCGGGGTAAAATTTCCAGTTTCGAGCGTGTACCACATGCGCGCAAGCGTCAGCAGCACATTGCGCTCGTCACCCTGAAGATTGCCAAGCAGGCCGGGCAAGGCGTCAGCAATTGCCCGTCGCACATCGTCAAGCGGCACCGGTGGCAGAAGGTGTTCCCGCGCCGGGCCCACGAGGCTTACGGCCTCCTGACCGGCTTGCGCGAGCACCAATGTGTATTCTGGATCAGTGTGCGGTTGCGGCACGGTTCCGGCCTCGAACTCGTCGCGCAACCATTCTCCATAGATGAATGCACAGCGCGCGGGATAGCTGAGTGCGGTGAGATCCTGTCCTAGAAAAATCATCACTTCCAGACATCTGGGCGTGCCGGGTTTGGCCGGATGCCGACCTGATATCTGCATAAGCTTGCCGACGAGACGCGCGCCGGTTTCCAATGTGAGAGGCTGGTTGCTGACCACCAGCAGATCGACGTCGCTATTGGGGCGAAGTCCGCCATTTACGGCAGAGCCGTGCAGATACACGGCCTGCAAAGATTGCCCCAGACTTTCCCGCAAAACGGTCAGAGCCTTTGTCGCTTCGTCAGGTATTGACAGATCGCCGCTCGTCACCATCGATTTATAATATAACTTTCAGATGTGCGCAGCTGGTGATCAACAACGCCGTCCATCGGGAGTGTTTTCCTTTTAGACGTTTCCCTCTTTTTTCAATACTTCTGCCGCATCCCAGGCGCCTCTTGCACCTGCATCGCCTTTTCGAAACATGATTACTGTGACACCGACATTTGCCGTAGGGGCATATACAGGCATTGCTGATCCTGAACTATTATAGCTTCCATATGTGGAACTCCCATATGTGTTTGCGGAAAACGTACCGTTGTTCCAGCTATTAACGCCAACTAACTGTCTGCCTTGCGAGGTGCTGGCCTGCTCAAGGCGGAAATGAGTGTAACCTCTATTCAGCGTTGCTTGAGCTGCACGTTTCATTGTAATGCGCCCCGCTGAGCCAGCAAATAGTGCGCCAGATGCTTGTGTATCCAGGCGCACCACGTTGGGTGCGAGCGGCATTTCATTGGTAGTTGCACATGCGGAAAGCGCTACGGCACACGCGGTTAAAAGAATCAAATTTTTCATACTAAGCCCCCCAAAAAACTAACTACGGAGTAACAGCTGCTTAGCTAGTTTTCAATTCATTTGGGAGGCTGTGATCCCAGCTATTCTCGGAGGTTTCACGAGGGTACCTTTTGCGAAGAACTAGATAGTCTCTTTAACGGTTTTAGATCACGCCGGAGAGACTTCCCGCCGTTCCAGAATGCGGTCGATCAAGCCCCATTCGAGGCCTGCTTCAGCAGTCATGAAATTATCGCGGTCGAGCGCGCGTTCCACCTCTTCATAGGTGCGACCGCAATGTTCGGCATAAAGACGCGTCATCAGCCGCTTGGTTCGTTGCGCTTCCTCTGCATGGATGAAGATGTCCGATGCCTGCCCCTGAAATCCGCCGGAAGGCTGGTGAACAAGCAGGTTTGCGTTGGGAAGGGCAGCGCGATGACCGGGCTCACCGGCCATCAGCAGGAAGGAGCCCATCGAGCGGGCCGTCCCCATGCAAAGCGTGTGCACGGGCGCACGGACATAGCGCATCGTGTCATAGATCGCGAGGCCGCTGGTCACAACGCCGCCCGGCGAATTGATATAGAGATTGATCGGCTGTTTGGAATTTTCCGCTTCCAGAAACAGCAATTGCGCGCAGATAAGTGCGGACACGGTGTCGTTCACTTCGCCATTGAGAAAGATGATCCGTTCGCGCAGCAGGCGTGAATAGATATCGAATGATCTTTCGCCACGGCTCGACTGTTCCACGACCATAGGGACGAGTTGCATCGTTTCGCGCATCGGCGAACTCCTCTCTTCCAGAAATTTGGTGTGTTAGAGCATGTCTCCCGAAAGTCGGAACCGGTTTCGGGATAAAGACATGCGTAAAAACAAATAGATAGAGCGGTTCCAGCGGCCCTGTTTTCTGAAAACGCTTTAGGCGGTCAGGCTGCGCGCATCATCGGCGCCCGGTTGTTGTTGGCGGCAACTGCCGTAGTGCGCTTCAGACGCGTGTCGTTCAGCTCATGGATGACGCGCAGAAAGGTGCCGCCGGAAATGCCCGGTACAATGCGGAACGTGACCATACTTTCCAGAAAGGGCGGTTCGCTTTCCCGCATCCGGTAGCTTATTTCCTCACCGGGCTTGCAGGATGCAGGCTCCGGATCGGCCAAAGCCTCGGATGGAAGCCAGTTTTCGCGAAACTCCGGAATGCTGATTGCGCGCCAAACTTTCTGCGGCGTGGCATCCAGCTCATATTCAAGCTTGATGCCATTTTCGCGTGGTTCTTCCTGCCGGTCGGTCATTGGTCCATATCCTTCAGCAAGGTTTTGAGAGCGTCGATACGTTCCGGCCAGTAGGCGCGATATTTCGCAAGCCAGTTCGCGATGAGCGTCAGTCCGTGCGGGTCGACCTCGTAATTGACGAAGCGTCCCTCACGTTCCTCACGCACCAGTCCTGCACCGCGCAACACCGCCAGATGCTGTGACATGGCAGGCTGGCTGATCTCCATGCCTTCGCGTAGCGCACTGGCATTCATGCTGCCCGATGCCAGCTTCTCGAAAATCATCCGGCGGGTCGGGTCGGCAAGTGCCCTGAATACATCGTTGAATATATCGTTCTCATTCATGTCATCACATAAGCACGCGCTTATGTGATTCGCAAGACCTTATTTGAAGGCCGACGTCTTGTTTAATCAGATGAATGAAACTGCATGGTGAAGACATTCCCGCCGATACCCTGCGCGAGTGAGGGCGCAAGGTTCAGCGGCGTGCATTTTTCGACCGCTTCGATTGCAGCGTTTACGAATGCCTTTTTGGCCTTGTCATCGCCCTGAACGTTGATCGCGCTGGCACGCGGCGGTCCTATCAGGCTTCCGTCTCGCTTGAAGCTGAAACTGAGAGTAACGGCGGAATTTTTACTGCCTGAAGGCGGAGACCAGCAGGCGTTCAGCGCGCTGCCGACATCGTCCATCGTCTTCAGTTCCTGCGCCTGAACTGCCCCTGTGGCGGTGATCGTAACGGCGGTCAACAGACAAACGGATAGTCCTGTTCTATTCATCCTGATCCTCCATCAAGAAAGTGTAGCAAATCTATTGTAGGTCTGCTTTGGCGGAGTTCAAACCCAACTCTGTGGTTAGTGTTAGAGCGCATCCCGAAAAGTGTGAAACGGTTTTCGGATCAGATGCGCGTTAAAACAAACAGTTGAGACGCGCCGATCTGATTCAATCAGATCGAGACGGCTCTAACGTGCTGAGGGACAGTTTCAGCCTCAATCCGTGTGATCGGTCCGATCAGAAAAATTCAATTGTCCCCGGATGATTGAGGTATATTTTCCCGCCAATGACCGAGACCTCCCTGGAAATGACCAAGCCTGTATCTTCACAACACCGCACTGCCGTCCGTTATGCTTTCGGCGGTTTTCTGGCCATGGCTGCTGCCATGGGGATCGGGCGTTTCATCTACACGCCGATCCTGCCGGGAATGATGGCTGATGTCGGCTTCACGGCCGCCGATGCAGGTTTCATCGCATCGGCAAACTATATCGGCTACTTGCTGGGAGCGATTGTTGCCGGTTATGGATGGTCTGCGGGCATCGAACGGGCAAGCGTCATTGTAGGCCTGATCATCAGCGGATTGCTATGCGCTGCCATGGCGCTTTTTGACGGTGTCTGGCTGTTCTCCATCATCCGTTTTGCTGCAGGTTTCATCAGTGCGGTGACGATGATCCTTTGCACGGCAATCGTGCTGAGCCATGTCACGGCGGCGGAAAGAGCCGGGCTTGGAGCCCTGCATTTCGGCGGCGTCGGCAGCGGCATTGCACTTTCTGCCGTTCTGGTGGCGCTGATCCGTTTTGCCGGACTTGACTGGCGGGCCGACTGGATCGGTGCTGCAGTTCTGACCATCGTCATGGTTGTTCTGGTTGCGGCTTTCGTCAGGGAAGGGCCGGTCGGTGGCAACAGCGGCACGCGTGAACCGCCGCTTCCCAAGAGCTTCGCCTTCAACGCGCTGGCGCTGGCCTATGGAATTTTCGGCTTTGGCTATGTGATCACGGCCACCTTCCTCATTGCAATCGTGCGCGCAACCGATGGCGGCCCACTGATGGAAGCGGCCGTGTGGGTGGTGACCGGCCTGACGGCCGCGCCCTCGATCTGGCTGTGGGCACCGGCTGCGAAGAAGTTCGGCCTCTTCAACGCATTTGCCCTGACGGCCATTCTGGAGGCCGTCGGCGTTGCCGCGAGCGTGGTTCTGGCGCCGCCGCTGGGGCCCTTGGTGGGGGGTGCGCTTCTGGGCATCACTTTCATGGCGTTGACGGCGTTCGGATTGCAGATCGCCCGCACGCTTGCACCGGCTTCGCCAAAACGCGCTTTGGCGCGGATGACGGTCTGTTTCAGCATCGGCCAGATTGTCGGCCCGCTGGTTGCGGGCTTCATGGCGCAGCGCTCCGGTTCGTTCACTTCGGCAAGTCTGGCCGCAGCGCTTTCGCTGGTGGTCGTCGCAGTGCTTGGCATCATGGCAGGGCGTGCGACAAGATCGCAAGGTTGAAACCTTACAGGAATTTAACTGGTAAAGGCACGAAGACAGGCTTCTTATGAGGAAAATCCTCACGAAGTTGGACTGAAATTCCGTGTTTGTGTCATTCTTCCCTCGCCCGAAAATCTTCTTCTGGTCCGCACTCATCTGGAGCCTGCTGGCAATCGCTGGCTGGTATAACGGTGGCGAAGGGCTGGGCGCCATATTCGGTCTGCCACCTTTAGCACATGATGCCGCGCCGATTATTGGTGCGAGCCTTTTCTGGTCGGCGCCGTTTCTCTGGTTCTATGTCTATTTCGCGGTGGTGACGTTCGCCTTCTACCTGTTCTGGGCGTGGTTTTCATCGCACCCATGGCAGCGCTGGTCGATACTTGGATCAGCCCTGATCCTGTTCACCACCTATTTCGGCGTGCAGGTCAGCGTGGCGGTCAACGCCTGGTACGGACCGTTCTACGATCTGGTCCAAAAGGCACTGACATCGCCCGGAGCCGTCAGCGCCTCCGATTTCTACTGGGGCATGGTCACCTTCGCCGAGATTGCCTTTATCGGCGTGACGGTCGGCGTTCTGAGCCTGTTCTTCGTCAGCCACTATATCTTCCGCTGGCGTTCGGCGATGAACGAATACTATGTCAGCCACTGGCCGAAACTGCGTTCCATCGAAGGTGCAGCCCAGCGCGTGCAGGAAGACACGATGCGCTTTTCCACGACGCTGGAACAGCTTGGTGTCAGCCTCGTCAAATCGGTGATGACGCTGATCGCCTTTCTGCCGGTCCTGTTCAGCTTCTCGGAGAAGGTCAGCGAGCTGCCGGTGGTTGGCATGGTGCCGCACGCGCTGGTCGTGGCGGCGATTTTCTGGGCAGCTTTCGGCACCGGATTTCTGGCGCTGGTCGGTATCAAACTGCCGGGATTGGAATTCAACAATCAGCGTGTCGAGGCGGCCTACCGCAAGGAGCTGGTCTATGGTGAGGATCATGCGGATCGCGCGGAGCCGATCACGCTCGGCGAACTGTTCCGCAATGTCCGGCACAATTATTTCCGGCTCTATTTCCACTATGTCTATTTCAACGTGGCCCGCATTTTCTACATTCAGGCCGACAATATTTTCCCGACCCTGATCCTGGTCCCGTCGATCGTGGCGGGCAAGCTGACGCTCGGTCTGATGAACCAGATCAGCAATGTCTTCTCGCAGGTGCAGGGATCGTTCCAGTATCTCGTCAATTCATGGACCACGATCATTGAGTTGCTGTCGATCTACAAGCGTCTGAGGGCCTTTGAGGCGGTTATCCGCGACGAGCCGCTGCCGTCGCTCGATCAGGCAAATCTGGAATCAACCCCTTCGACATAAGGTCAGGATCTGCTCTGGTCCTTATGGACAGTGTCCCTGTCGAGACTGTCCAGATAATCGCTGTAGGTGGTGCATTTGACGTCGGGCTTGGTGCAAACTTCCGTTACGAGCCGTTCCATGGCGCGCCAATAGGCGCCGTCATTCATCAGCACGAAATGGAAGCCGAGTTGAAGCGGGTTACGTTCGCCCGCATATTGCTTGTCGAATGCCGTCCGGAAAGCCTTATAGGCCCGTTCCTCGAAAGCGGCGGATTGCTGTGGCGCTTCCTTGCCCTTCGAGTGGCGGACATAGAGATTATAGTCCATCGCCACGATAGGACGCTGTGACGGGCCTTCCGGAACAAGAGGCAATCCGAAAGAAGCAAACTGACCGGCAAGGGTCGGCTCTTCGGGGCCGCGCGTGATGGAGGACGCCTGATAGCGGAACCCGTTTGCCTTGAGCGCATCCTGCACCGGCTTCGATGCGGCAAGATAGGGCGCGCGGAAACCGTCGATGCCCTTCAGCGCCATATCGCGCCAGCCTTCAGGCTCACCGTCGATGCCGTTATTCTTGTAGGCGTCTGCGGTAATGCGGCGGAACTCCTTGATTTCCTTATCCCAGTCGGCGGTAGACCAGTCGGTGCCGTCAAAATGGCCGCAGCCATGGCTTGCGATCTCGTTTCCTTCCAGATGCGCCTGCCAGATATTGCCAAGGCGGGCGACGACTTCGTTGCGGCTCAGCGCAAAGCCAACATTGGACGAACCCGCCCGCTTGTGAGGCGGCTTGTAATCGCGCCGGTCCTGCTTGGTCATCAGGAAGACGCAGGAGAGGAAATAGGTGAAATGGGCGTTGTTCTTCTTCGCCAGCTCGCGCGAGCGGGTCCAGAGCGCATTGTCATGTGCACCATCGAAGGAAATCAGCACATATTGCGGCTTTGCGGACATTGGTTCTGCCTGTGCAGTGCAGGTGGCCAGAACCAAGGCGGAGAGAAGAAGGGGGCGGGGGGACAGAAAGCGCATGAATCACGAAACGAAGCGGGGGAGGAACAGTTCCACTAGTTCTTGAATAAGGCTATTGTCGGACCGAAATGCACTTTGTGACACGTGTTTCGGCTTATTTCGCAGACGGGTCTTACATATGGCGCGAAATGCGACTAAAAGCGCCAGAACGAACAAATACGAACATCAATTTGGCTTTAGTGGCAGGTCCATGGCAGACGACAGTTTCATTCGCGAGGTAAACGAGGAAATCCGTTCGGAACGGGCAAAGCAGATCTGGCGGAATTTCGGTCCGGCATTGATCGGCGCTGCTGTGGCCGTTGTTCTGGGAACGGCTGGCTGGGTCGGCTATCAGCACTGGGTCGACAGCAAGGCTTCCGCTTCCGGTGACAAGTTCCTTGCCGCACTGGACCTCGCCTCGGAAGGCAAGAACGACGAAGCGCTGACCGCGCTCGACGATTTGGAGAAGACCGGCTACGGCTCCTATCCGGTTCTGGCACGTCTTCGCGCCGCATCGGTTCTCGCGGACAAGGGCGATGCCGCCGGTGCCGTGAAGGCTTTCGATGACGTCGCCGCCGACAACGCCGTGCCTGCACCGCTTCGCGACGTGGCTCGCCTGCGTGCCGGCTATCTGCTGGTCGACAGCGGTTCCTATGACGATGTCGCCAAGCGCGTCGAAACGCTTTCCGCAGACGGCAATCCGATGCGTTCAAGTGCGCGTGAAGCGTTGGGACTTGCTGCTTGGAAGGCTGAGCGGTTCGATGATGCGGTCAAGCTGTTCCAGCAGATCGCCAATGACAATCTTGCTCCGGCCAACATTCGCCAGCGTTCCAATACGATGCTCGATCTGATGCGCAGCGCAGGCGTCAAGGTGCCTGACGCGCAAAGCACATAATAAAACAAGCGCATCCCGAAAAGTGCGAAGCGGTTTTCGGATAAGATGCGCGGGAAAATCAAAGCGCATCCCGAAAAGTGCGAAGCGGTTTTCGGGCAAGATGCGCGTCAAGATAAATAAATAGAGCGGTTCCACGTTTCGGTTGA
This sequence comes from Ochrobactrum sp. A-1, assembly GCF_022488005.1. Classification (NCBI taxonomy): domain Bacteria; kingdom Pseudomonadati; phylum Pseudomonadota; class Alphaproteobacteria; order Hyphomicrobiales; family Brucellaceae; genus Ochrobactrum; species Ochrobactrum sp. A-1. The sequence continues at coordinate 1,183,552 of NZ_JAKVQC010000003.1, read as the reverse complement.
AAGCGGAACCGCTCTGGTTTCTGGAGTTATCTTCTCCCATGGGTTTCACAGTCGCCATCGTCGGGCGTCCCAATGTCGGCAAGTCCACGCTGTTCAATCGCCTTGTCGGCCGCAAGCTGGCGCTGGTCGATGACCTGCCGGGCGTCACGCGTGACCGGCGCATCCACGATGCCAAGCTCTACGATTTGAAGTTTCAGGTCATCGACACGGCAGGTCTTGAAGAAGCTGCCAATGACAGCCTGGAAGCGCGCATGCGCGCGCAAACCGAGGCTGCCATTCAGGAAGCCGACGTGATCCTTTTCGTGGTCGATGCCAAGAATGGCCTGACGCCGACTGACAGCACCTTTGCGGAAGTGGTGCGCCGTTCCGGCAAGCCGGTTGTGCTGGTCGCCAACAAGGCGGAAGCGCGCGGCGCACAGTCCGGCATGTATGACGCTTTCCAGCTTGGCCTTGGCGAACCGTGCCCGATCTCTGCCGAACACGGTCAGGGCATGCCCGATTTGCGCGACGCCATTGTCGAACTCCTGGGCGAAGAGCGCGTCTTTGCCGATGAGAAGGAAGAGGAAGCCGCAGACGAGGTTTTCACGCCGAAGGCTGTCGGTGAACTGATCGGCGACGACGTCGAAGACCCGGACGAAGAAGAAATCCCGGCCTATGATGCGACCAAGCCGCTACGGATCGCCATTGTTGGCCGACCCAATGCTGGCAAGTCGACGCTCATCAATACGATGCTCGGTGAAGACCGCCTGCTGACGGGACCGGAAGCAGGCATTACCCGTGACTCGATCTCGGTGGATTGGGAATGGCGTGGCCGCAAGATCAAGCTGTTCGATACCGCTGGTCTGCGCCGCAAGTCGCGCGTGCAGGAAAAGCTCGAAAAGCTCTCGGTTGCTGACGGCCTGCGTGCGATCCGTTTTGCGGAAGTCGTCATCATCGTGCTCGATGCGACGATCCCGTTTGAAAAACAGGATCTGCAGATTGCCGATCTCATCATCCGTGAAGGCCGTGCGCCGATCATCGCGTTCAACAAATGGGATCTGATCGAGGACCGCCAGATGGTTCTTGCCGATCTTTACGAAAAGACGGCCCGCCTGCTGCCACAGGTGCGCGGGCTTCGCGCCGTGCCGATTTCCGGTGAGCGTGGTCAGGGTATCGACAAGCTCATGGAGAATGTCGTCAAGACCCACGAAATCTGGAACCGCCGCGTTTCGACCGGGCGTCTCAACCGCTGGCTGGCAGGCGTCATCGCGCACCAGCCGCCACCGGCAGTTTCTGGGCGCCGCCTCAAGGTCAAGTATATGACGCAGGTGAAGACCCGTCCGCCGGGCTTTGTCGTGTCCTGCTCGCGCCCCGATGCGATGCCGCAATCCTATGTGCGCTATCTCATCAACGGTCTGCGTGAAACCTTCGACATGCCGGGCGTGCCGATAAGGCTTTCTTTGCGCACCTCGGACAATCCGTTCGCAGGCCGAGCGAAGAAAAAGAAATAAGCTGACACAGAGAAAGCCCGGATTGCTCCGGGCTTTCTCTTTTCGGTGATCACGAGACGCTGTTTGCGGCCTCGACGATCAATCCCGCGACCTCGTCGGGTCTTGATGCAAGCGAGGCATGACTTGCATCCAGTGTGATGGTCTTGCGCGGGTTCATGCGCTCAGCCATCCGCTTCTGGTTCTCCGGCGCGATCATATGGTCCTGAGTTGATATCTGATACCAGGTTGGCTTCTTCTTCCAGGCTGGTGCTGTGATCGCGTCACCGAATGTATTGGCGATGGGAGCTTTCTGCGTGGTTGCCATGACCAGAGCTTCGTCGGCGCTCAGATCCTGGCAGAAACTCTCGCGAAACTTATCGTATTTGATCCAGAGATAGCCGTCGCTGTCGGGCGCGAGGTTGGCGATTGCCGCAGGCGGATGTTCTTGGCTGATGCCGCCGGGGCTTTCGCCCGCATCAGGTGCAAAGGCTGCGATGTAAACCAGACCCACCACATTGGGCAGATCGCCTGCCTGTGTAATGACCGCACCGCCATAGGAATGGCCAACCAGAATGACAGGGCCGTCCTGTTGTGCTGTCATCTTGCGCAAACGTTCAGCATCGTCGGCAAGCGACGTCAGGGGCATCTCCACGGCTCTTATCTTGTCATGTCCCATTCGGGAAAGTGCGAGGATGGTCTTGCTCCAATGGGCAGCTCCTCCCCAAAAACCATGCGCGAGGACGATCGTTGGTTTTGTGCTCATGAGACGGTTTCCTAATTGTGGTTGATGCCGGGGCCGGCAATCGTGAACTAGGGCGTCAACGCCTCATGAAAATAAGATATTACTAATATATCTGGGGCAGAAATTGCAGACTTCCGGCGTGATGCCGGAAGTTGCGTTCGGTATGGGGCCAGCCCCCTAGGCTTTCGGCATTACAAATTCGACACGCCGGTTCTGCGCCCGCCCGTCGGGATTGTCCTTGCCCTTGATTTCGTTGGGCGCGACAGGTTCGCTTTCGCCGTGCCCTTCCGGTTTCAGCCGTGCCGATTGAACACCATTGTTCATGAGAAACTTCGCGACCGCATTGGCACGGTTTTTCGACAGTTTGTCGTTGTAGTTGTCGGACCCCTTGGAATCCGTATGGCCCACCACGCGGACGGCGGAATCCGGCATGCTTTCCAGTATTCTGGCAATATCGGTCAGCGTTGCCTTGGCCTTGCCAGTCAGTTTGGCGCTGTCGAAATCGAACAGAATATCGCTCGTCACGGAAAGGACGATGCTGTCATCGGTTTCGCGCATGGTGATATTGCCACTCTTCTCGACAATCTCCTGTGCCGCACCGGACAGGCCACGCGCCTTGCCATCAGTGCTGCCCGATGCCGAAACCAGATCACGGATTTCGGGCACGAGGTCGCGAATATAAGCGCTGTTGTCGGTGCTTGTATTCTGCGCTGCCGCAATGGACGGCAGGCAGAGCACGGCAAGCCCTAAAGCGATGCTGCCTATGATCTTACTGGTCATGGCCAGCCCCTATTCGGCGGGAACGGCGAACGGTCCAAGCGGCTCGACGCCCTTGATATAGAGCGTCACCTTCTGGCCCTTCGGTGGAGCAGGGAAGACGCCGTGCCATACACCGACGACATGGCCCGTACCGAACAGGGAAACCGACGCTGGAGCGAGCGGCTTGCCTTCGGAATCTTTCAGCAGAAGGTATTTCTTGTCGCCCGCGAGGAGATAGTAGTCATTCTCGTAGTCCTCGTCCGACAGCGCGGTGTAAAGCGTCGTGGAAACACTTCCGCCTTCCCTGGCGTTGATGAAGCGAACCTTGACCGTCAGCTTGTCGCCGTCGGCCACGACACCGCTCACTTCTGCGGTGGCCTGGCCGCTGCTGTGATAGCCGCTGGCTATCGGCTGGCTGGCCGTCTCCTGAGCATTTGCAGCGTGGGGAAGCGCACCGGCCGAAAGGAGGAGCGTGGCAAGAACCGTACGTGAGAGAAACGCCATGAGTATCGCTTTCATCTGTTGGGTGAACTTGAACATAGCGAAACCGAATGCAAAACATCCGGCATTGCGAAGACGGTGAAAACAAATAAGCGGAGCAGTTCAGGGGATGTGAGTGAAAGACGAACCACTCCAGATGCGGCGCAGAAACCTAACAGGCCGAAAACAAAATTCATGTAAACTTTAAAGACCTTCATTAACATTTGCGCGACCCAAAATTTTTCTCATCTGGGCGCCGATGATCGCGATCGTGATCACAACCAGCACTTAATTTGGTACTTTCGGGTTGAGCTTGCCTTCGGCGACTGCTAATTCGCCCGCTCTCCGGTTTTCTCCAAAAAGGTGCAGTGATGACGAAGGCTGTTCAGAGCCGTTTTGACGGCGTGACATTGGGCATCGATTTTGGCACGACCAATACGGTTATTTCTGTTGCAGCGCCTGACGGCACGACAGCGGTTTTGAGTGTGCCGAAGGATGGGATCGACATTACCGGTTATCGCTCGATCCTTTGCTTCTGGCAGGATCGCGAAACCGGGGAGCGCACCGTTGAAAGCGGGCCTTGGGCGATGGACGCATTCGTCAACGCGCCGCATTCCACGCGCATGTTGCAATCGTTCAAGACGTTCGCGGCATCGAAATCCTTCACCGATACGCCGGTTTTCGGCAAGCGGTTCAAATTCGAGGATATTCTGACGACTTTCCTCGAAACGGTTGCCGCGCGGCTGGGCGACCGTCTGCCGCCAAAGGGCAATCGCGTGGTCATCGGCAGGCCGGTGATCTTTGCAGGCGCTTCACCGGATGAAGCACTGGCCATGCAGCGCTATGAAAAGGCATTCCGGGCGTTCGGCTTCACCGATATTCACTACGTCTATGAGCCGGTTGCTGCCGCTTATTTCTATGCACAGGAACTGAAAGCTGCATCCACCGTTCTGGTGGCCGACTTCGGCGGCGGTACGAGCGACTTTTCCATCGTGCGCTTCGAAGTGGGCAAGCATGGCCTCAGCTTCACACCGCTCAGCCAGACGGGTCTTGGCATTGCGGGCGATACGTTCGACTATCGCATCATCGACAATGCCGTTTCGCCGCTTCTCGGAAAGGGTACCGAATACCAGTCTTTCGGCAAAAGGCTGACCATACCGAACCATTATTATGCAAATTTTGCGCGCTGGAACACGCTGTTCCTGATGAACTCTCCGGCGACCATTCGCGATCTGGACGAACTGGCCCGGCAAGCGGTCGATCCGAAGCCGCTCGAACATTTCATCAACTTGATCGAGAACGATTACGGCTATGAAATCTACCGCGCCGTTTCGGACCTCAAGGTGCGTCTCTCCTCACAGCGCATGTCGGAACTGCACTTCAAGGCCGACGACTTCGAAATCCGTTCCGACATCACACGCAATGATTTCGAAAACTGGATCGCGGACGATGTGCACCAGATCGAGCAGTCGGTGCAGCAGGCGGTGGATAAAGCGGAGCTGGAAACGTCGTCTATCGACCGTGTTTTCCTCACCGGCGGCACATCTTTCGTGCCGGTTATCCGCACCGTGTTTGAAAACCGCTTCCCCGATGCCGTCGTAACAAGCTCGAACCAGTTCGATTCCATCGCCAACGGTCTCGCATTGATCGGACAGAGCGCTGATATCGACCGCTGGTCTGTGAAGCAGGATTAAGTGTGGTTGGAGAATGGTTCACTCCAAGCCTGGAAAACCTTCCAATCGCCACTGCCGGTCCGGCTTGCGGACTGACGCAGACACCATACGAATCTTGCCCTTGATCCGGTCTTTCGATACGAGGCCGACATACTTTCCTCGGCTATCGTTCGCATTATCGCGATTGTCTCCCATGATATAATATTGGTCGCGAGCAAGTGCCTTCTCCTCGACGTTGTCAATAACGCCATGATCGACGGTATCCAGAAGAACATAGCTCTTGCCTTCCGGTGTCGTCTCGCGCACGAAACGGCACTTATAATAAGAACTCGACACGGTTTCTTCCGGGCAACCATCATCAATTGTTGATGTGATCTCCGTTGTTTCGAGCGCTTTTCCGTTGATGAGCGGTATTCCGTTCTCGATTTTGACCGTTTCACCGGGCAGTCCGATCACTCGCCCGAGGAATTCAGCTTTGACCGGTACATCGCCGAACAATTCCTTCGAAAGGTAGTCAACAGTATAGACGACGAGATCGCCGCGCTCGATCTTTTCCTGTGGTCTATAGCTGGTTGCCGCGACGACATCGCCTGGCCCAAAGACGGGCATCATGGATGTGCTACTCACGCGCAGGTTCATGAGTTCTGCTGTGGCGGTATTGCATGCAAGGAGGCCGCTGATGGCGCCTGCAAGGCCAACTATAAATGCCTTGGTAAACTGCATTATAATTATACCTTGGATTCAAAAATTGCGTGATGAGTCGGTGGCAAATGTGCGTTGCTCCGTCAATCATCTTACGGACACTGGCGTCAATTAAGTCAGTGAAAGTCGAGTGTAGGTTTCTCGAACTTAAGAAGCGGTTGCCGTATCGGCAAAACAGGCGGCAATTTGCTTGTTGGCGCCGAGCTTTTCCGCCCATTTGACCAGATCGGGTATCTCGCTTCTTTCAGCCATCCCGCCCCAGACGTCCTTCAGTTTGGGTGATTTGCCGGAAAGGTCGAAAAAGAAATAGCCGGGATCGGCCACCGGGACATCCGCATAGACGACGGACCAGTTGCCATATTGCATGAAGCTCTCAATGTTGACGGAAGCCGGTTTGACTTTCTTGCCGAGGCTTTGCGCGATGAGAGACCTGTAGTCGGATTTCTGTTGCTTGGTCAGTGTCGTCGTCACGCCGTCACAGGCAGGTTTGGCAAAGGCGCTCCCTGCAGGAAGAGCCATCGCAACAGAAAGCAGCAGAGCGGCGCGGGCTGGCGAAAAGTGTGTGTTCATCGTTCCCCTCAGAAAAATGTCACCTCATTTCAGCAGCATAACCAATCTGCCGCCGATGCATAAGGGGATTTTGACATGCGCATTGCCGATGCTGGATAGCCCCGATAAGGTCCGGCCGTGAAAATAGCAAGGAGTCGGTCTTTCCATGCCAAGTGATGCCAAAGCCGGACGTTTTACTGATAATCTTCGTCAGAGCGCCGAACCATTCTGGTCGCAAGCCGTCGGCCATCGCCTTGTCAGTGAAATCCATGCGGGTACGGTCGCGCCCGATGTCATGACGCGCTATCTGGTGCAGGATCATCGCTTTATCGACTGCTTTCTGTCACTGCTGGGCGGAACGCTCGTCAATTGCGACCGGATGGAAGCCAAGCTGACATTGGGCCGTTTCATAGGCATGATCAGCAGCGACGAGAATTCCTATTTCGAACGGGCTTTTGCAAAACTCGCAGTTTCCGACGCCGAGCGTTTCGATACGCCCGATGCAGCGCCAACCGCCGCATTCAAGGAGCTGATGTTGGAGGCTGCGCGATCCGGCTCCTATGCGGCCTGCCTGTCGGTGCTGACGGTTGCCGAATGGCTTTATCTTGACTGGGCTGAAAAAGCGCCAAAGCCTCTGCCCGACGATTTCATTTTCGCGGAATGGATCGTGCTGCACGACAATCCATATTTTGTGGAGTTCGTTGGTTTCCTGCGCTCGGAACTCGACAGGGTCGGCCCGGCAACGACGGAACAATGCCAGCAGTTCTTCCGGCGAGCGGTCGAACTGGAGAAGGCATTCTTCGATGCCGCCTATGAGAGCCGAGCCTGATAATTATAGAGCAGGTCTAGTTACTCGCAGCAGGGAAGGGGCAGTTGCTGTCCCCTTCGTCGCATTTGAGATAACCCTTGAGATCATTGATGCGCTGTGTTGTTAGGCCGGACAGGCAGATAGGATAGGATGTGCCCACTATACTGCCGCCGCCGAAAGTCTGCATGTCGCATTCGGCATCGCGGAAGGCGATCCACGCCCGTTGCGACTGCACCAGCTTTTTCTTCAGGTCGGCATCGTCGGCGCGGCGCTGCAAGGTCTTGAAGAGCTTGTTCAACTCGGCATCAGATTTCTTGTAGGCATTGCCAAAACATTCATTGAGTGCGGCCTGCGAACTGGCGTTCTGGCAGTCATCGGCCTGCGCCGTGGCAATAGCCGCAAAAGAACTGAAAACCACTCCGATAATCCCGAGCTTCAATCCCCGCATAAGTTCCCTCCCAGAAGCTTTGAAGACCAATATCATTATCGCAAATAGAACGGCTGTCACGAAAGAAAAGGCGCTCTAATCCTTTGTTTTGAACCGCGCATCTTTTCCGAAAACCGTTTCACCCTTTTCGGGATGCGCTCTAATCCTCAAAACGGTTCGACCCATCGCGGTCACGCCCGTAGCCTTTCATGCCGGGGAAGGGCGGCAACCAGGATTCGCGACGGATCATCCAGAGTTCATATGTCGGTTTGAACTGATCCGGCGTATCGAGCGAGCCGAGATTGACCTCGATTTCATCCGCGCTGCGTCCGAAAACAGGAGAGCCACAACGAGGACAAAAATGACGTCCCGCATAGTCGCGGGTTTCCCCCTCAACCGTAACCGCAGTTTCAGGGAATATCGCCGAAGCGTGAAACAGGGCTCCATGATGCTTGCGACAATCGAGGCAATGGCAGATGCCGACCCGATATGGCCGCCCCGACGCTTCAAAGCGGACACTGCCGCACAGGCATCCACCTGTGACCTTATCCATGACGCAACTCCCTCTCCATAGCTATCCGGCATTCGTGAAGCCGAATGAGCTTAAACCCTGCATTAACCATATTCGTTCATGGTTAACGCGCTGCTGATAATGACTGTATTAGCCAGAGCTGCAAGCGCGTCCTCCACCCGATGGACAAGGTTAATACTCCGTTATCGCCGCATCAGTTTAGTCAGTGTGAGTGGAGTGTGCGGTGCGTCTTGTATCTTTACGAGCGCTGTTTGGTCGAAGGAAGGCCGTTGCCGAGCCGGTGTGGCATTACCCTGTCACGGGCTATTGCCCGGAAGAGGGCCGCTATTACGCGGTAAGGGCAAAGCCACGCCAGACAGTTCATAAGCCGCATCGCCTGGTGCCGCTGGTTCTGGCAGCCATGACATATCTCTTCAACTCCAATGCGATCGCCTTTCAGGATATGGCAAGCCTGGTGCCGTCGGCGGATCTGGGGTCGCATCGCTGGACCGCCTTCGTTGCCAAGGCGCCGGTCGGCTCTGTGCATCAGGCTGAAATGCCGTTCGTGGATGCGACGACCGTAACGGGCAGCATAGCGACAAACGGTATTGAAGTGCCGGGCATCGGTCGTGTCGCGCTGTCCGGAGGCAAAAAGACGGCCAAGCTCGGTCCGGATGATCCGAACCCGGATGAAAACCGCATCAATCGTGCCGACAAGACAGGCCGTCTCGTCTCAGTCAAGCCCAAGGCACCCGCCAAGGCCTTCACTGCCGGCAGCATGTTCGAGAAGATCAGCATGATCACGCGTCCGCCGGAAAAGACGGACGCGAAAATGGCCTTCTCCAGCAAGCTCGAAGGCAAGGAAGTCGCCATCACAATGGCATTCCACGCGGTCAAGCCGCCAAAGCCACGCTCCGAAATGCCGACCCAGCTTGCCAAGCTCATTACCAATGACCAGCCGGATGCGCTGGCCCTTGGTTATGCGCCTGCGACGCCGGACTATGGCAAGACATCGCCTTTCGAGAGCATTTTGAAGCCCCAGCCGGACGAAGGCCGCTTCGTGCCGCCGATCGGCGAGAAGGACCATGAATGGGCAGCAACACCGTTGCCGCCTTCCGCTTTCAGCCAGAGCGAGCAGAAGTGTCTTGCGGAGGCCGTCTATTATGAAGCGCGCGGCGAAACGGTAAAGGGGCAGGTTGCTGTCGCTCAGGTTGTCCTCAACCGCGTGCGCAACCCCGCCTATCCGGGTTCGATCTGCGGCGTGGTCTACCAGAATCGTGACTGGCTCAATGCCTGCCAGTTTTCCTTTGCCTGCGATGGCCAGAAGCACCGCGTGACCGAAATGCCGCAATGGCGCATGGCGCAGCAGGTCGCGAAGACGGTTTCCGCTGGTCAGATTTGGCTGCCGGAAGTCGGTTCCGCCACGCATTACCATGCGACCTATGTTCGCCCGTTCTGGGCTCCGACCATGAAGAAGGTCACGAAGATCGGTCTCCACGTTTTCTACCGCACCTATGGCGGCGGGTGGAGCTGATTGCTGTGTTCTCACGCAATAGCAGGGTCGACCGGTTTCAACTCACGTTTTTGTTAGCGGACTAAAAGGCCAAGCAGGCGCATAAGGCCGGCTTTCATCCTCACCCGAACAGGGTGTGACCGTTCAAAATCGATTCCGTTTTTTTAGCCAATAATGTGACCAATCTGATCCTTTGGTCGGAAAATGAGTCGCACTAATATCTAACTATTTGAGTTTGTTGGATAAAAAACCTTCTGGACCAATGCCTGCACCGCCTTGACTAGCGGACGGCGTGTCAATATGTTGCGCGCAACTTGGAAATGGGATTGAAATCCTCGTATTTCTTGAAAAAAGGAGCTGCCAATGGCGCGCGGGACCGAACCCGGAAAGCCATCCGGTGCCATCAAGGATGCGAAGAACGAACCCGGTTCCGGGGAGCTGGATCAGCGTTTGAATCGCCTGGAGGCCGAACTGGCCAAGAAGGGTGTACTCAAGCAACCGGCTTCCGAGGAGGAACGATCGGCGACTGCAAGTTCGGTCGCGCAGGCCATGAAGATTTCCAGCGAGTTCATCGCAGGGGTTGTGGTCGGAGCGCTGATTGGCTGGTTCATTGATCGTGTCGCCGGTACGTCGCCCTGGGGATTGATCGTATTTCTCCTTCTGGGCTTCGGTGCGGGCGTCCTCAACGTGCTTCGTTCCGCTGGATATGTTGCCGAACAGGGCAACATTAAATCTAGCGTGGAAAAGAGCGACAAGAAATAGGACTTGAAGGGCTTCACGGTAAAGTTCGTTCAAGTGTAAGTGATCAAACGGGCCTTGCGCCCGAGACTGAAACGCCTTCGGGCAGACCAAATCGCCTTCGGGCAGGCCAAATTGCCTTCGGGCAGGGAAGACAGACGAGGTTAAGGTGGCGAACGATCCGATCCATCAGTTCCAGGTTTCCCGGTGGATTCCCATCGACGTAGGCGGTGTGGACCTTTCGTTCACGAATGTTTCGGCCTTCATGGTCGCAACCGTCGTGCTCGCTTCGGGTTTCCTCTATCTGACTTCTTCGGGCCGTGGTCTCATCCCGACCCGTCTGCAGTCAGTTTCGGAAATGGCTTACGAGTTCGTGGCCACCAGTCTGAGAGATTCAGCAGGGTCGAAGGGCATGAAGTTCTTCCCCTTCGTCTTCTCGCTGTTCATGTTCGTGCTGGTTGCCAACTTCCTCGGTCTTTTTCCGTATTTCTATACGGTTACCAGCCAGATCATCGTAACCTTCGCGCTCGCCGTGCTGGTTATCGCCACGGTCATTATCTACGGTTTCTTCAAGCACGGTTTCGGCTTCCTCAAGCTGTTCGTGCCGAGCGGCGTTCCGGGCATTATCGTGCCGCTGGTTGTCGCCATTGAAATCATCTCGTTCCTGTCGCGTCCGATCAGCCTCTCGGTTCGTCTCTTTGCGAACATGCTTGCTGGCCACATCACGCTGAAAGTCTTCGCAGGCTTCGTCGTTTCGCTGGCCGCACTTGGGCCCATCGGCATCGGCGGCGCGGTTCTGCCGCTCATCATGACGGTTGCGATCACCGCACTCGAATTCCTCGTAGCCTTCCTGCAGGCCTACGTGTTTACCGTTCTCACCTGCATGTACATCAACGACGCAGTACATCCGGGACACTGAGTTCAAGCCGGCGGGCGACCGCCAGAACTGAAATCCGCGCTTATATTCAATCCAGAAGGAGCTTAACATGGAAGCGGAAGCAGCAAAGTACATCGGCGCCGGTCTCGCCTGTTTCGGTATGGCCGGTACGGCTCTCGGCCTCGGCAATATCTTTGGCCAATACCTCTCCGGCGCTCTGCGCAACCCGTCCGCTGCTGACAGCCAGTTCGGCCGTCTGGTGTTCGGTTTCGCCGTTACGGAAGCTCTGGGCATCTTCTCGCTGCTCATCGCGCTTCTGCTCCTCTTCGCCGTCTAATCAACGGTCGCAAGGAACTGGCCTGCCGCGATCTGTATCTTGAAATGCAGCGCGGCTGGCCTTTGCATATGACGTCTGAGTAAGGCATGATCCTTCTCCATCTGGATCAGATCGTGCTGGATTAAAGGGGAAATCTGGATGTTCGTGTCCACGGCGTTTGCCCAAACCGCCACCGAATCGCAGCCGGCACCTGCTGCTGGCGAGCACGGCGCAGCCGATGCTGTGCACACCGAGACCGGGGTCGCCAACGATGCCGGACACGGCAGCGGCGTATTCCCGCCGTTTGATTCCACCCATTATGCTTCGCAGCTCCTGTGGCTCGCGATCACCTTCGGGCTTTTCTATCTGTTCATGTCGCGCGTGGTTCTGCCGCGCATCGGTGGCGTGATCGAAACCCGTCGCGATCGTATCGCTCAGGATCTCGAGCAGGCAGCCCGCCTCAAGCAGGACGCCGACAACGCTATTGCTGCCTATGAGCAGGAACTGACCCAGGCCCGCACCAAGGCTGCTTCGATCGCCGAAGCCGCTCGTGAAAAGGGCAAGGGCGAAGCTGACGCAGAACGCGCTGCAGCTGAAGCAGCACTTGAAGGCAAGCTCAAGGAAGCCGAAGAACGTATCGCCGCGATCAAGACCAAGGCCATGAGCGACGTCGGCAACATTGCCGAGGAAACCACGGCAGAGATCGTCGAACAGCTTCTGGGCACCAAGGCCGACAAAGCTTCGGTAACAGCAGCCGTCAAGGCTTCGAACGCCTGAGGAGAGGACAATGGACGCTACATTCTGGGCACTGATTGGCCTCATTATCTTCCTGGCAATCCTGGCTTACCTGAAGGTTCCGGGCATGGTCGGTCGTTCGCTCGACGAGCGTGCTGATCGTATCAAGAACGAACTGGAAGAAGCACGCACGCTTCGCGAAGAAGCCCAGCAACTGCTGGCCGAGTATCATCGCAAGCGCAAGGAAGCCGAAAAGGAAGCAAGCGACATCGTTGCTTCTGCCGAACGTGAAGCCAAGGCACTTCTCGAAGATGCCAAGCGCGCGACGGAAGAATATGTTGCACGCCGCAACAAGCTGGCCGAACAGAAGATCGCAACGGCTGAAGTCGATGCCATCAACGCAGTTCGTGCTTCGGCAGTTGACCTCGCAGTCGCCGCAGCCGGCAAGATCGTTGCGGACAAGGTAGACACGAAGGTCGCAGGCAACCTGTTCAAGGATGCTCTGTCGCAGGTCAAGTCGAACCTGAACTAATCCCGCCTCACATAGTTTCAGAGAAACGCCGCCTCAAAAGGGCGGCGTTTTTTGTTGGCTTGGATCGAGAAATCGATTTCAGTACAGTCCGATCAGAGGATGGCTGCAATGCCATCCAGTTTGTCAAACAATGGTCGGTATTCCTCCAAAGCAAGGTCATCCAGTGCACAGGCTTCCGCTGGCGTAAACCATCGCAGTTCCGTGTGCTCCCGGTCGCGAATGGTGGGATGGCCGTCCCAGCCGTTAACGGTAAAGAGGTGGAATGACGCGACCGGATCTACCGCTTTTATGGTGGCGAGAAACGAAAATGCGCGAAGCGTTAATCCGAGCTCCTCGTGGATTTCCCGTTGGAGCGCGCTTTCAAAGCTCTCGCCCGCTTCAACATGACCACCCGGAAAACTCCACCGGTTTGGATAGGCGCGACGATCCGGGCTGCGGCGCCCAAGAAGAATGCCCCTGGGGCCGATGAGAACTGCATTGACAATATCCGGCATGATGGCCCTCAGACGGTGCAAAGTGAGGTCAGTCCTTGAGGTCTGCCAGATGCGCAAGCGGCAGCTCTCCTTGCGATTTGACCGTCTGGATGGCGAAATTGCTCCGAATGTCGATCACGCCGGGAAGCCGCAACAGCGTGCCGGATAGAAAGCGTTCATAGGCCGCGAGATCAGCGACCACCACCTGCAACAGAAAATCGGATTCTCCCGACACGAGATGGCATGAAAAGACCTCCGGCAGATTCTGCACGGAGGTGCGAAACGCAGTCGCAGTTTCTTCGTGATGGCGCTCCACCCGGATGCCGACGAAAACGGTCAATCCAAGCCCGACCTCATTGCGATCCAGTGCTGCATGGTAACCTTGAATAGCGCCTGCCTTTTCGAGCATCTTGACGCGCCGCAGGCATGGAGAGGGCGACAGGCCGACTTTCTCTGCCAGTTGTACATTGGAGAGCCGCGCATCTTCCTGAAGTGCGGTCAGTATCTTGCGGTCGATAGCGTCCAGTTTCAATTTTGGCATGATCCGACAATCAGAGTTACTATATTGGTGGAATATACCACAAGCCAGAAACATTGCGCCACAAATCGCAAGGACATGCGCATGGATCTCCGCATAGTTTCGACACGCCGCTGCTTCGGATAACGGACAGGCTGTTACTTTCTTTGTTCGCATTATCCTACGCAAAACTGCTGCGCACTTTTGCTGGAAATGCTCTGGTGGACGATATCGATGGGCGAGATGTGGTTATATGCAGGCGCATTGGCTGCTGCATTTCTTATTCCGGGACCGGATATGCTTCTGCTCCTCCAGACAGGTGCAGCACAGGGCAGGACACATGCGCTTGCAGCGGCAGCAGGGCTTGCAATCGCGCGTGCCTGCCATGTGGCACTTGCCGCACTTGGTCTCGCTGCGCTTTTACATGCATTTCCAGTCGCGTTTCAGTTCGTTCGGATCATAAGTGCCTTTTATCTGGTCTGGCTTGCCATTGGCATCCTGCGCCATCCGTTGCCGACAGTGGATACGGTCGGCGGTGCGCGGGAGCGACGATCCTATATGGCGTCGGCCCGGAAAGGTCTTCTCACCAATTTGCTCAACCCGAAAGCGCTGCTTTTCTGTTCGGTTCTGCTGCCGCAGTTCGTTCATCCTGAAAATGGCAGTATTACGCTCCAGTTTGCACTTCTGGGGGCTGTCATGACTATGGTGGGGCTGTCGTTCGACACGATCTATGCCTTTACAGGCTCGTCGCTTGGCAACCTGTTCAAACGTTATCCTGCTATACAAACGGTCCAGCGCTGGGGTTTTGCAGCCCTGCTTTTCGGCTTCGCGGCCAAGTTGGCCACTGTTTAAGCGCTATAGCGGCCTTTGATGGGCGCGAAAGTGTAGCGGTGGATGCCGGGAACGGGACCAGCCGTTTCGATGGCGGTGCGATGCTTCACGGTTGCATAACCTGCGTGAATCTCCAACCCGTAGGGCGGATGAACGGCACCGGCACGGATCATCATCCGGTCGCGTGTTACCTTGGCGACGATGGAGGCGGCGGCGATGGAGACGGAGCGCTGATCGCCCTTGACCAGCGCCGAACCTGGGCAGGGAAGCCTCGGCGGAACATCACGTCCGTCGATCAGCGCGTGGCATGGCTGCAAGGTCAGGCCAACAGAAGCGCGACGCATGGCTTCAAGCGCGGCCTTCCTGATATCGCTTGCATCGATACTGCGCGCGCTGAGGCTTGCCACCGAAACGGTGACGGCCTTCGCCAGGATGGTTTCGTAAAGCGCTTCACGCTTTGCAGCCGTGAGACGCTTGGAATCGTCCAGACCATCCGGAAGGTCATCGATATCAAGAATAACCGCAGCGGCAACCACCGGACCGGCCAAAGGTCCGCGTCCGGCCTCATCGATGCCGACGATGTGTTTCAGTCCACGCGAAAGCAGCCTTTTCTCTTCGGAAAAGTCAGGCGCAAGTGGGATATCAAAGAGGAGCGGAGAATCAGAAGCCGAGCGTTTCATTTGGCGGCAATGCTCGCATTGCTTCCGATTCTCCGCAAGGGCCCTGCTCGAGGACGGTGGCGTGAAAGCAGGCAGCCCCTCCGTCTGAAGGACAAGTCAGACGGAAATTGAATTGACGACTGATAGGGTATGCAGTTTGAAAACCGGCCCCAGCCCAAGGTTAGGCTTACCTTTCGCTGCGCGTCTTTCCTAAAACAGCGAAAGCTGCTTGCCTCCCTTTTCGACCGGTTCGAACAGGTCGGTGCGCAACTGCAACCGTCGCGCATTGAAGCCGAGCTTGCGTGCGGTAATCTCGAAACGGCGACCGATCTGCCATGCATAGGGGCCTGTGCCGCGCATGCGCTTGCCCCATTCAGCATCATAATCCTTGCCGTCACGCATGGAGCGCACCAGCGACATGACATGACGATAACGATCCGGATAATTGCGCAGCAGCCAGTCCTTGAACAAAGGCGCTACTTCGAGCGGCAGGCGCAGCAAAACATAACCCGCTTCGCGCGCGCCTTGTGCATAGGCGGCATCCAGAATGCGCTCGATCTCGTGATCGTTGATCCCCGGAATGACCGGTCCCATCATGACGGAAGCAGGGATGCCCGCATCGGCCAGCTTGCGGATGGCCTGAAGCCGCAGTGTCGGCGTAGAAGCGCGCGGTTCCATCGTGCGGGACAGGTGAGCATCGAGCGTCGTGACCGACAAGGCAACCTTGGCCAGTCCTTTCTCGGCCATGCGGCTCAGAATATCAATGTCGCGCACGACCAGGGCAGACTTCGTCACGATGCCGACCGGATGATTGGCGGCCTCCAGCACTTCGAGAATTTCGCGCATGATGCGCCATTTCTTCTCGACCGGCTGATAGGGATCAGTGTTGGTGCCAATGGCGATGGTTTTCGGCTGATAATTGGCCTTGGCCAGTTCGCGCTCCAGAAGGCGCGCGGCATCCGGCTTCGCGAACAGACGGGATTCGAAATCGAGGCCGGCAGAAAGTCCCATGTAACTATGGGTCGGACGGGCAAAGCAATAGATGCAGCCATGCTCGCAACCGCGATAGGGATTGATCGAGCGATCGAAATTGATGTCGGGTGAATCATTGCGTGTGATGATCGTGCGCGGCTTTTCGATCTGCACGTCTGTCTTGAACGGCGGCAGTTCCTCAAGCGTGGTCCAGCCGTCATCGAAATCATGCCGCGTCGTCGGCTCAAAGCGTCCGGTCGGATTGATGCCTGCGCCGCGCCCGCGCCTGCGAGCGTGATCGATGCGCAGGCCAGCCTCGCCGATCATCGCATTGGCGTGATCCGCGCGTCCGCTACCGAAGGCAGCCCTGTCGGCCTGCTTGATGATATCTGCCTGCTGGATCACTTCCATCTTCGTCTCCCTGAATGGAAACATCGGGCGTTGTGCAATCACGACGAAAACAAACCGGAGAACAGCTTAGAGCGCGTTTCGATCTGATTGAATCAGATCGGCGCTCTAATCATTTGTTTTTACGCGCATCTTTTCCGAAAACCGTTTCACACTTTTCGGGATGCGCTCTAAAAACCGTTCTGTTGCGTGTGCCGTGCTGCCATGCGACTCTGTTCTGATGAATCTATTCCTATCGCAAGAATAAGAACAAATCAAGAACATATGCGTGACAGCTTTCCGTTCATGCGTTCTTGATATATGAAGCGCGCATGTTGTCCGTCGTCATCGAAACTCTGAATTCAGAACGAGCGCTGGCCCACACGCTTTCGGCATTGGTACCGGCTGTCGTGGAGGGTTTGCTGCGCCGTGTCACGGTTATCGACAGAGGATCGTCGGATGAAACCGCTCTCGTTGCGCTGGGCGCGGGCTGCTCCTTTTACGCCGAAATGGATATTGAGACAGCGCTGGATGAAATCCGCACGCCGTGGGTCCTACTTTTGAATCCTGGAGCTATACCGCAGGACGGCTGGGAGGAAATTCTCCGCCGCCACATCGAGAATGATGGCAGTGCCGCGCGCTTTTCACTGCCGGAAGACGGCGGCTTTGGTGCCGTGCGTAAAATCTTCGGACACAAGGCGACACTGGATGCCGGGCTTCTGGTTCGGTTGGACATTCTAAGGCCGCTGCTGCTCGACGGCGTGGCATTGGATCAGCTTCCACAGCGCTTGCGACCAACTCGTCTCAAGCATCTTATTTTGCCGCCCGAAGACGACTGAACAAAACAAAAAGGCGAAGCTGAAAGCTTCGCCTTTTTCGTCAGACATGCCGACTGGATTAGTTCTGATAAGAGGAAGGCGAAGCATCGCCGAAGCGGTGAGCCGAACCATCCTGATAGACCGGAGCCTTGATCGAGGCAGGAGCAGTATAATCAAGCTTCTGGCTCTGCGTTGCAACTGGCGTACGATCGTTTGCATAAAGATCGGCAGGTTCGCCGACATGTGGGTTTTCGGCGAAAGCAGCACCGGCGCTAAGAGCAACGGCAACGGCAGCAAGAGCAAACTTCTTCATTTTTTTAATCCTTATGATCGCTCCTTCGGATGGCATAGAAGCCTTTCCGGGGCTCCCGGGTGGCACCATGCCATCCATCGGGGAGATAACTGGGGGAAGCTGAATGATTGGGAGGAATATCCAGCTTGGAAATTCATCGGGGCGTCATCGGCTGGGAGGCTTTTGACGACGCCCTGTATTCTAAGTCTTTAAAGAAAGCTTAGTTCTGGTAGCTCGAAGGCGATGCGTCACCGAAGCGATGAGCCGAACCGTCCTGGAACGAGGACTGGCTGATCGAAGCGGGAGCAGTGTAGTCGACCTTCTGGGAAGCAACCGGGGTGCGGTCGTTTGCATAAAGATCGGCAGGTTCGCCAACGCGTGGGTTTTCAGCAAAGGCAGCGCCGGCGCTAAGAGCGAGGGCGGCAGCAGCAAGAACAATCTTTTTCATTTTCCTATCTCCTTGGAAAGTGGAGCGGCGTTTTGTTCGTCGTTCCGATGCACCTCAAATGGGTGACAGTGGGTAAAAGTTCCAGTCACGAAAATGTTTTCTTAATCACACATTCGTGCAGCCAATTTTTTAGAATGTAGATAATCTATCAGAAATAAATAAATATAATCAATAAGTTGTGTTGTATATCAGTCTTCACGAAACTGTTGTATGAGGCCTTTTGTTCAAAAAGCGCGAACAGTCTGTCCCAATATATTGTCCAATGTGAGTGAACAATAGGGCGATTTGCGGGCTTTCGGAGGGGTATCCGTTCAGAAACTATTTTCGAGAAGGGACGCTTTGGGTCGCGATTACGAACCAATCCGGTCTTTCTGCTGAAAGACGCGCCTCTGCCTGTTCGGCGGCTGCCATGTTTTCAAAGACTGCATAGCAAGTGGCACCGGAACCTGACATCTGTGCGTAGAGCGCTCCGCTTGCGCGAAGCATCTCAAGCTTGTCAGCGATCCGGGGGGCAAGTTTCAACGCCGGGGCGAGAAGATCGTTGCGGGTTGTTTGCAGATAGGCGCAAAGGGGTGCGATATCGGCATGGGAAGCAAGGTTCAGCGCCGGATGATCGCGTTTGTCGAGTGCGCGAAAAACATCGGGCGTTGCAACGGCCGTTCCGTCATTGACGAGCAGCATGGGCAAGGCCGGAAATCCGGCAATAGGAGTCAAGTCCTCACCGATGCCGCGTGCAGCCAATGGTGTACCCTTTGATGCGCCATGCAGGCACATGGGCAGGTCGGCACCAAGAGCAAGCCCCATCGTGGCGAGCTGTTCGGAACCGAGATCAAGGCCCCACAACGCATCAAGTGCGAGCAGCGTTGCTGCGGCATCGCTCGATCCGCCGCCAATGCCCGACGCAATCGGAAGGTTCTTCTCCAGATGAATGGCGACGGGCGGCACTGCCCTTTGCGCATACTCGCGCAAGGTATCGCGAGCCTTGAGAACCAGATTGCCGCCATCGAGCGGTATGCCCTTTGCAAAAGGCCCGCTGACGGTAAAGCTGTCCTTTTCAGCAAGTTCAACACGAACGATGTCGCCAAAACGTGCAAAGACGACCAGCATATCGAGCAGATGGTAGCCATCGTCACGACGCCCCGTCACATGCAGCGCGAGATTGATCTTGGCCGGGGCCAGTCGCGTCACGGCACCGGGAAATCCGGCATTGGCGGTTTTTTCGGTTTTCGGGGAAATGGTCATTTCTGGTTATGGACCGGGAATAGAGCATTTCCAGCAAAAGTGTGAAACGGTTTTGCACAGGAAAATGCGATGAAACAAATAGTTAGAGCGGTTCCGACGATTCTGTTAAAATAGGAACCGCTCTAAAGAAACCATGGCGGTTCGGCTGCGGCAAGCCACCGCGCCGCTTCTTCGGCAACTGCTTCTGATGGAAAGGTCAGTCCTTCTTGACGTAATATTCGCCGGTTTTGGGGTCCTGCACCAACGTGCCATGCGCCCGGTTCTGCGCTTCCTTCTCTGCCTGACGCACACGCTGGGACACGCGCGAGGCTTCACGCTTGAACGAGCGGTAGCCGTACCAGGCGGCGGCGATGATCAGCAGCAGAAAAATGAGCTGGGGCATGGCCTCAAGTCCTTAAGGGTTGCAGTTCGGATTGCCGGATCGCAACGGCCGAAATGCCGGATGTTCATGAAGGGGCGGGAAGCGGCCCGCCCCACTTTCTGACACCATATCATGGTGAAACGAAGAAATTCAAAGCATTGGTGCGAAAATCGACGCCGATTTTCGCTGGCATTGTCTTTTCAAAGACCGTAACGGCCCCAAAGCGCCTTTTCTTCGGCTACCGAAAGCAGGCCGTCGCCGAGATGCGCGGCAATGGAAGCCGGTTCAAGATTACCGAACGCCATATCGACGCCGGGCATCTTGCGTCCCAGAAGGCCGCGCTTTTGTTCCACGAGCTTGAGCTTGACCTTGTCGCCATAGGTTTTGCGCAGGAAGCTGCGCATGTCGCCAAGCCCGTCGATCAGGCCAAGCTGTTGTCCCTTGATGCCGGTCCAGAACAGCCCCGTAAACAGGTCCTTGTCCTCTGCAAGCTTCGTTCCGCGTCGCTCCTTCACCATGTCGATGAAGGTTTCGTGGATTTCAAGCTGCAGAGATTTCAGCCGCTCGATGTCGGCCTTCTTCTCCGGCTGGAACGGGTCAAGCGTCACCTTGTTGGAACCCGCCGTATAGACGCGGCGCTCCACGCCGATCTTCTTCAGAAGTTCGGGGAAGCCGAACGAGGCCGACACAACGCCGATAGAGCCCACGATGGATGACGGATCGGCGATGATTTCGTCACCGGCCAGCGCAATCATATAGCCGCCCGAGGCGGCGACATCTTCGACGAAGATGAAGACCTTCTTCTGATGTTCGGCGGCGAGATCGCGGATACGCCGGTAGATCAGACGGGACTGAACCGGCGAACCGCCGGGCGAATTGAGCGAAATGGCAACGGCCGGCGCTTCCTTGTCGGTGAACGCTTTTTCAAGCACTGCTGCTGCCGACGCCAGTGAAAGCATCGGACGGAATGCAGATCCGCCGGACATGATGGCGCCATGCAGTCGCACGACAGGTATCTCGATGGAAACCGGGCGGAAGCGGCGCGGAACAAGGCGCGTCAATAAACCGGGCAAGGCGAACTCCTGCTGACTGAAATAATTTCAGCAAATGTAGGAAGCAATATGGGAAACACAAAGAAAACCACCCGGAAATTTTGTTCTCCGGGTGGCGTGTCGGTTCTGTCAGTCGTTTTTCGGCTTTGTGACCAGCCGCAGCAAAATATAGCTGCAAGGCCGACAGGCCCGAACTAGCCAGTGCGCCGCTCTTGGTTTCCACCGGCATTGGCGAAGCCGAAAATCGGCATGATGATGAAATCAGCAGGTCTGGACCATCGGAACTTCTGAAATGCTGCCGTGTTATCCGATCCGGGAGGAGACCCGCGATGGTGCTCACAGCTATTTTTGCCCAGCTCAATTGTTCCGACCTCGAACGCAGCACGGAATGGTTCGCCACAATCTTTGATCGCGGCCCCGATGCGCGACCGATGCAAGGGCTGGCTGAATGGCATCACGGTTCGAGTGCGGGGTTCCAGCTCTACCAGAACCCGACGGAAGCCGGGCACGGCACGCTGACGCTCATCGTCCGCAACGTGCGGGCCGAACATGCGCGCCTTTCCTTCGACGGGATTCGCCCCGGAAGTGTCGAGAACGCCGACTATACGACGATCCTGAGATTGCGCGATCCGGACCGCAATCTGGTCGTGCTGACACAGCCTAAATATTAAATAAGGGCGTCGAGCCCGTTATTGATGCCGTCGGCGCGCGGGGTGAAACCATGCCCCTCACTGCCATGGAGAACGAGCGCTGGCATGAGCGAAAGACCGGCGCGGCTTGCGCGTGTGCCTGTCACGACGATGCGGATCGCCGCCGCATCGGGGCGCGGCTGGACAGGTATGATCTTCAGGCCGCCAAACCGCCCCGACAGAGCCTCGAGGATGGGAGAAATGGAGCCGGGCCGGGCAATGATGGCAATGCCGCCGCCGGGCTTCACAATGGCGGCCGCAGTGCGCACCCATTGTTCGAACATGCCTTCGGGCATGACATGCGCTTCCGCCTTCAACGGATCAGGTGTGCTGCGATCACGCGCTTCGTTGAAGGGGGGATTCATGATAGCGAAGTCGAAACTGTTATCGACAAGGCCAGCGGCGAGGCGTGCCTTGCCTCTCAGGACGACGTCGGCTTCGATCACGCTGATACGGCTTGCCAGAGTGGCATTCAGCGGATGCGCAATGCTTTTACGGGCAAAGCCAGCCATGAAGGCTGAACGCTCGACAAGGGTGATATTGGTGTCCGGGCATCGGGAGGCGACTGCAAGTCCGGCAGCTCCTGCGCCGCTGCCAAGATCAACAACGCGTCCGGCAAAGCCGTTTGGAACGGCACTTGCCAGAATCATCGCATCCACACCGGAACGATGGCCTTTCAATGCGGGCTGGACGAGATGAAATGCCCCACGATGAAACACATCGAGTGTTTCTCCGGCTTCATCTTCGCTTTCCGAACTTGTTTCCGAATTCATTGATCGCGCAGTTCGTGTTCAATCTCGGCATCGATCAGAATCTGCCGTGCTTCTTCGACTTGTTCTTCGCTGACCAGAAGGCGGCGCGGCAACACGCCCAAAGAGCCTTCGATGATGCTCATATTCGTGTCGGCAATGAAATAAGCGATCCCGGCCTCTTTCATCAAGGCCTCGGCAAAGGACAGCAGAACGGAATCATTCGTACGGATAAGTTCGATCATTTGAACAGTTTGTAGCGAATGCACCGCATTGACAACAGCTTCCTTCAATGGTGAACAGGCGTTGGAATAGTAACGCTTTGAGGGCGCTTTGGGGGCAGTTGCGTCTTGAGCAATCCGGCCCGTTTCAATAATGTGGCCGGGCAGCTAGGAGAAATGGCATTGGGTGTGGTTCTGAATCTGGACGGTAAAAAGAAACAGGAAGGATCGGTTCAACCGCTTGTCGATCTGACAAAGGCCGACATGGCGCGGGTGAACGAGATGATCCTTTCCCGGGCCGGGTCCGATGTGGAAATGATACCGGAAGTCGCCAATCATCTGATTTCGTCCGGCGGCAAGCGCCTGCGTCCCATGATGACGCTCGCGGCAGCCCGCATGTTCGGCTACGAAGGCGACGGCCATGTGCGCCTCGCGACCGCTGTGGAATTCATGCATACGGCCACATTGCTGCATGACGATGTGGTCGATGAAAGCGATCTGCGTCGTGGAAAAAGCACGGCGCGCATGATCTGGGGCAATCAGGCCAGCGTTCTCGTCGGCGACTTCCTTCTGGGGCAAGCCTTCAAGATGATGGTGGATGTCGGTTCGCTCGACGCGCTCGATGTTCTCGCCACCTCGGCGTCGGTGATCGCCGAAGGCGAAGTGATGCAGCTTGCCGCTGCCAAGAACATGGAAACCACCGAAGATGAATATCTGGCGGTCATCAAGGCCAAGACTGCGGCGCTGTTCTCGGCTGCCGGCGAAGTCGGCCCGATCATTGCCGGCGCACAGCGTTCGGACCGCGCTGCGCTGCGCGATTACGGCCTCAATCTCGGCCTTGCCTTCCAGCTTGTCGATGACGCACTTGATTATGGCGGCTCGGCAGCAGATCTCGGCAAGAATACCGGTGACGATTTCCGCGAAGGCAAGATTACGCTTCCGGTGATTCTGAGCTATCGTCGCGGCACTGACGATGAACGCGCTTTCTGGAAGCACGCGATCGAGGACGGTGCGAGCGATGACGCCTCACTTCAAAAAGCCATCGGCCTGATGACGAAGCACGGCGCGATTGCCGACACGGTGCAGCGCGCGCGGCATTTTGGCGAGATTGCCCGCGATGCTCTGGCACCTTTGAAAGCAACGCCTCAGAAGGACGCGCTGATCGAAGTCATCGATTTCTGCATCAGCCGCGTGAACTAACCGGCAACAGTTGCAAACTCCGGCCAGCATTTCTTGCGGGCCAGCGATACACGGGAAAAGCATCCCATCACGGATGCTTTTCTTGCCCCGCCATCCCAAAAAGGCCATGCTTGGGGTGCCTTTTCCGGCAAAGAGACAGCGTGCCCGGCTTTTGAGCCAGTTGGGGTTTGCTTGCCGGTATCTGTCACAGGGATTTGAGAAGAGGATAGGGCTTTATGCGGCAAGGATCGAAATACCGCCCGCTTTATGGTTTGCTGCTCTCGCTTCTGGCGGGGATCGCGATCCCGACAAGTGGTGCTTTGGCCAAGGCGACAACCGATCCCACACCGCCTCCTGTCCGCGCCGGTTCGTTTGCCGGAGCCTATCTTGCCGGACGTACTGCCGAATCCGACAATAATCTCGCTACCGCCGTCGATTTCTATCGTCAGGCCATGGCGTTCGATCCGGGCAATGCGCAGATCAAGCAGGATCTGCTGTTGGTTCTGCTGACGGAAGGCCGCTTCAAGGATGCGCTGCCTCTGGCGGAAGAACTGAAGAACGTCCCTGATATCGAGCGTTTTTCGCGTGTGGCGTTGGCCATCGACGCCATCGACCGCAAGCAATATCGCAAGGTCGGGCCGCTTCTGATGCTGTCGCTGCAATCCGATATGGATCGCCTCGCGACCGGCTTCATGAGCGCATGGGTAAAGGTCGGGCAGGGCAATCCCAAACAGGCGCTTGCCGACATCCAGAAAATGCAGGGACCGGAATGGTACGGCCTGTTCCGCACCTATAATTCCGCACTGATAGCCGATCTTGCCGGCCAGAAGCAGGAAGCGCGTGATTTCTACCAGCAGGCTATCGATGACCGGCCGGGCGGAAGCGCTGCCCCCGACACCTATGAACGCATCGTGATGGCCTACGCCTCCTTCAAGCTTCGTCAGGGAGACAAGGAAGGTGCGATCAAGACGTTGAACGATGCAGCCGAACTTCTGAACGGTCGCATGACGATCACCGAAATGCGCGAAAAGATCGAGGCGGGCGAGAAATATGGCCGCCTCATCAAAACCGCTCAGGAAGGCACTGCCGAAGCGCTCTATACGCTTGGCACGGCGATCAATCGCAGCGGCGCAGAAGCCTTTGCCAAGCTTTACCTGCAGATGTCACTGCCGCTGCGTCCGGACAATGACGCAACGCTTTATCAGTTGGGCGATATTTCCGCCAAATTGCGCCAGCCGGAAAAGGCCATCGACTATTATGGCCGTGTGCCGGAGAAATCGCCTTACCGCCGCGATGCTGAAATGCAGCGTGCGCTCAATCTGGCGGAAAACAGCCAGTCTGCCGAAGCCGTCAAGCAGCTAAAAATTCTGCTCGATCGTGACAGGACCGACATGCGCACTTATCTGGCGCTCGGTGGTGTCTATGCGCAGGACAAGAATTTCGCCGATGCGGCGAAGATTTATGATGCTGCGGTGGAGCAGATCAAGACGCCGGAACGCAAGGACTGGCCGGTTTTCTACCAGCGCGGCATTGCCTACGAACGCCTGAAGCAATGGGACAAGGCCGAGCCCAATTTCCGCAAGGCGCTGGAGCTTTATCCCGACCAGCCGCAGGTGCTGAACTATCTTGGCTATTCCTGGGTTGACCGGGGTGAAAATCTCGATGAAGCACTGGGCATGATCAAGAAGGCGGTCGAGTTGCGTCCGCAGGACGGCTATATCGTCGACTCGCTGGGCTGGGCCTATTACATGCTGGGCCGGTATGACGAGGCGGTGGTTGAACTGGAAAAGGCGGTCAAGCTTCGTCCGGAAGACCCGACCATCAACGACCATATGGGCGATGCCTATTGGCGTGTCGGGCGCCTTCTGGAAGCCACCTTCCAGTGGAACCATGCCATCGCTGGCAAGCCTGAGCCGGAAGATCTGGTCAAGATCGAGGAAAAGCTGAAGAAGGGCTTGCCGGATATTCCGGGCCAGTCTTCTGCCGATGCAGCAAAGCCTGATGAGAAAAAGCCCGCTGAGGCAAAGCCGGAAGCTCCGGCGCCGTCGAATGCGCCTGATGCACCGTCCGACAAGACCCCAGAAAAGCCGACAACTGACTAATATCAAAAACCCATGAGTATAGTCATGGGTTTTTGATTGAGCCTGAGTGGCGGTTGAACTTTTCAAGGCGTGATGCGTCAGCATCTTGGCGCCTTGGTATAAGAGCTTCAGGCTGCGGGTTTCAAGGTGGTGTGACACCGAAACTGGCAGCCCGTGCTTGACCCTGCGTTACGGACAAATTAGACCGGGCCATCATTTCAATTACAAGGCCCGACCCCGTGTCCAGTACGTTGCCAGCACATATGCATCCCACCCGTTCCTTTCAGGGTCTGATCCTGACGCTCCATAACTATTGGGCGGAGCACGGTTGCGCCATTTTGCAGCCCTATGACATGGAAGTGGGTGCCGGTACGTTCCACCCGGCAACGACGCTGCGCTCGCTGGGGCCGAAGCCGTGGAAAGCGGCTTACGTGCAGCCTTCGCGCCGTCCGAAGGATGGGCGTTACGGTGAAAACCCGAACCGTCTCCAGCACTATTACCAGTATCAGGTGATCATCAAGCCATCGCCGCCGAACCTTCAGGATCTCTATCTTGGTTCGCTGCGCGCCATCGGTCTCGATCCGACCCTGCATGACGTGCGCTTTGTGGAAGATGACTGGGAAAGCCCGACGCTCGGCGCATGGGGCCTCGGCTGGGAATGCTGGTGCGACGGCATGGAAGTGTCGCAGTTCACCTATTTCCAGCAGGTCTGCGGCATCGAATGCTCACCGGTTTCCGGCGAACTGACCTATGGTCTCGAACGCCTCGCCATGTATGTGCAGGGTGTGGACAATGTCTACGACCTTAACTTCAACGGCCTCGAAGGCGACGAGAAGGTCACCTATGGCGAGGTGTTCCTGCAGGCTGAGCAGGAGTATTCCCGCTACAACTTTGAAATGGCCAATACCGAGGCTTTGCATCAGCATTTCATCGATGCCGAGCGCGAGTGCGAGGCTATTCTGAAGGCTGGCGCGCCTGCTCCTGACGCCAATCATCAAATGCATAAGAGCGTTTTCCCGGCCTATGACCAGTGCATCAAGGCATCCCACGTGTTCAATCTGATGGATGCGCGCGGCGTGATCTCGGTTACCGAGCGTCAGAGCTATATTCTGCGCGTGCGCAATCTTGCGCGTCAGTGCGGCGAGGCATTCCTTTTGACGGATGCCGGTGGTTTCAATTTCAAGCGTGAGGGCGAGTAAAGAACATGCCTGATTTGTTGCTCGAACTCTTTTCCGAGGAAATTCCAGCTCGCATGCAGCGCAAGGCTGCCGGTGATCTGAAGAAGATGATTACCGATGGTCTGGTGGAAGCTGGCCTTACTTATGAAGCTGCGACCGCCTACTGGACGCCGCGTCGTCTGA
This sequence comes from Ochrobactrum sp. A-1, assembly GCF_022488005.1. Classification (NCBI taxonomy): domain Bacteria; kingdom Pseudomonadati; phylum Pseudomonadota; class Alphaproteobacteria; order Hyphomicrobiales; family Brucellaceae; genus Ochrobactrum; species Ochrobactrum sp. A-1. The sequence continues at coordinate 1,156,389 of NZ_JAKVQC010000003.1, read as the reverse complement.
CGCTCGATATTCGCGGCCTCACCGTGCGTTCCAAGGACGTGCACGAAGACATTAAGGGTCCGTCGGTTACAGCACCGGAACAGGCCATTCATGGCTTTCTGCGCAAGGCCGGTCTGACGGATGTTGCTCAAGCCCATGTGCATTCCGATCCGAAGAAGGGCGATTTCTACGTCGCCCATCTGACGAAGCCGGGCCGCGCAGCGGAAGAGATCGTCGCCGAACTGGTGCCGCAGACGATCCGCAATTTCCCATGGCCGAAATCCATGCGCTGGGGTGCGGCTTCTGCCAAGCCGGGTTCGCTTCGTTGGGTACGTCCGCTACAGTCGATCCTCTGCACCTTCGGTCCCGAAACCGAGGAAACCGTGGTTATCGATTTCGATGTCGATGGCATCAAGTCGGGCAATCTCACCTATGGCCATCGTTTCCTGAGCGACGGTCAGGCAATCAAGGTACGCCGCTTCGAGGATTATGTCGAAAAGCTCGAAAAGGCTTTCGTGGTTCTCGACGCCGAACGCCGCAAGGAAATCATTTCGCAAGACGCGCACAATCTCGCCTTCGCTTCCGGCCTTGAGCTGGTCGAAGACGATGGGCTTCTGGAAGAGGTGTCCGGTCTGGTCGAATGGCCGGTTGTGCTGATGGGCGAGTTCGAGGAAGAATTCCTGGCCATTCCGCCGGAAGTCATCCGCCTCACCATCCGCGCCAACCAGAAGTGCTTCGTCACCCGCAAGCAGGGTGAAGCGCAAGCGCTTTCCAACAAGTTTATTCTGGTGTCGAACATTGCGGCCCGCGATGGCGGCACGGAAATCGCCTATGGCAACGGCAAGGTCGTGCGCGCACGCCTGTCGGATGCGCTCTATTTCTGGCACACCGACCAGCACGATCTGCCCGACCTCGACAAGCTGGCCGCTTCGGCGGAAAAGTTCGGTCTTGATCTGAAGAAGCCGCTCGATCAGCGCATGGCGCGTCTGGATGCACTGAATGTGACCTTCCATGCGAAGCTTGGCACGCAAGGTGCGCGCGTTGAGCGCATTCGCGAACTGGCTGCGCAGATTGCGCCGCTGGTGGGTGCCGATCCGAAGCTTGCTGCGCGCGCGGCAGTTCTGGCAAAGGCTGATCTCACCACGGAAGTTGTGGGCGAGTTCCCCGAGCTTCAGGGTGCGATGGGCCGCAAATATGCGTTGCTTCAGGGAGAAGACGAAGCCGTCGCTGCTGCAATTGAAGAACATTACAAGCCGCAAGGTCCGTCCGATGTGGTGCCGAAGAACCCCGTTTCGGTTGCCGTTGCGCTTGCCGACAAGCTCGACACGCTGGTCGGCTTCTGGGCGATCGACGAAAAGCCAACCGGCTCGAAGGACCCGTTTGCGCTGCGCCGTGCAGCGTTGGGCGTGATCCGTCTCCTGCTGTCGCAGGAATGGAAGTTCCCGCTGCTTCCGCTCTTCCGTTCGGCCTTTGCCGCGCTGAAAGAAGGTCAGGTCCAGCGCAAGCTGCGCGAGTTTGAAGCCAAGCTTGCCGGGGAAAACTCCGGTGATGTTGACGGCGAGCAGGATGTCGACAATGCATTGGCCAGCTATGAAAAGCAGGTTCGCGCTGAGGCGGAAGCATCGTCCGAGCCAGTATTGGCCGATCTCCTGTCCTTCCTTCATGACCGTTTCAAGGTGCATTTGAAGGAAGAAGGCGCACGCTACGACGCTATCGACGCCGTGCTTTCACCGGAAGCCGACAATCTGGTTTTGGTCGCGCGTCGTCTGGAAGCGCTGATCGTCTTCATCAATGAGGAAGACGGCAAAAACCTTCTGGCTGGCACCAAGCGTGCCGCCAATATTCTCGCTGCTGAAGAGAAGAAGGGTACGAAGGTTGCGGAAAGCGTGAGCGCGTCTCTTCTCCGCGAAGCGGAAGAGAAGGCATTGTTTGAAGCCGTAACTCTGGCTTCGCAAGATGCCGAGGCTGCAATTGCCCGTGAAGATTTCAACGGTGCGATGCTGGCGCTCGCCAAGCTGCGCGGTCCGGTCGATACGTTCTTCGAAAAGGTGCTGGTGAACGACGAGGACGAGAATGTCCGTGCCAATCGTCTGGCATTGCTCGACCAGATTCGTGCGGCAACTGGCAAGGTGGCGGATTTCTCCAAGATCGCTGGCTGATAATCAGCCGCATGCGGTTCCTTTTTCCCTCATCCTGAGGAGGCTCCCCGAGCTTGTCGAGGGGAGGCGTCTCGAAGGGCTGAGGGAAAACGCACAGCGCTTGTCGCGCCTTTCAATTTTGGCTTCTCGATCCTTCGAGACGGCCCTGCGGGCCTCCTCATGATGAGGGACGAAGAGCTGGCGCCATTTTTGTTTATTTCAAACTGGGTCTGAGTTCGAGCGAACTGAGGTCGATTTCGTCCGATGCTCCGGCCCAGGCATCGCCAACGACGCGCACCGGCTTTGTGGGGTCAAAGTCTTCTGCTGGCGCAGCGGCTGGCTCAAGCAGATCGTCCGGGACTGGCTGACCCTGCATACGCGCCATATAGGCACGGGCGCGCTTGCGGCGGGCCTCAATTGCCTGCTGGACGTCTAGTTCGGCTGCCTGCTTTTGCGCGCAGGGACCGCAGACCGGCAGGCCGTTGGCGCCGATCTTGTCATAGCCGATATAATCGATGGAACCGACCTGATAGGTCGATGGCGCGCGCTCACCCCCGTTTGCGGAAGCAATTGCGGGCAGTCCGATGGCCGTCAGCGAAATAGCGATAAATCGCGATAACATTATTCACCTCACGCATGAATAATATCATCATGCCCTGAAAAACCTAACAAAACGCAATTTTTCATGCGCAATCATGATCGGCTTGCCGCGATTGTGCCCGGATATGGTCCAAGCTTGCTTGCACAGGCGCTTGAGCTTGTGTAGGCAGAACGGGCTTAACTTGGGACGCCCGAGAGGCGGAAAACCAGTGTCCGATAGTGTCAAATTCGATGATGAGGCAGTCCAGCGCGCAGTGGAAGTGCTGCGGCGCGGCGGTCTTGTCGCCATTCCGACCGAAACCGTTTATGGGCTTGCTGCCGACGCTTCCAACGGCGAGGGCGTGGCGGGTATTTTCGCGGCCAAGGGGCGGCCTCAGTTCAATCCACTGATTGCGCATGTGAGCGGCATCGCCATGGCGGAGCGCTATGTCACTTTCGATGCTTTGTCGCGCAAGCTGGCGGAAATATTCTGGCCCGGCCCGCTGACCATCGTGCTGCCACTCAAGGCGCAGCAGGATACAGATCGTCGCATCCATCCGCTTGTAACCGCTGGGCTTTCGACCCTTGCCATCCGCATGCCGCTTGGCCGTGTGCGCGATATCATCGAGGAGCTTGATAGTCCGGTAGCAGCGCCAAGCGCCAACACGTCAGGCCGCATCAGCCCAACGAGCGCTCGTGCCGTTGCAGATGATCTTGGCGACAAGCTTGATCTGATCCTCGATGCCGGACCTTGCGGCGTCGGAGTTGAATCCACCATCGTCAAGGTTGACGGCGATAAAGTGCATCTGCTCCGTCCGGGCGGACTGGCTGCGGAAGAAATCGAGGCCGTCATCGGCGAGAAGCTCGTGCGCGCCGACCACACGTCGGCAATTCAGGCGCCGGGCATGATGGCGTCGCATTATGCGCCTGATGCTGCGATGCGGCTTGATGTCGGCTCGGTGCAGCCGGGCGAAGCCCTGCTTGCCTTTGGCCCACAGCGCGTGGCCGGTTCGGATGCGGCAAAGGTGATCATGAACCTGAGCGCTGATGGTAATTTGCGCGAAGCAGCGGCCAATCTGTTCGACTTCATGCGCAGGCTCGATGCAACAGGCACCGCTACCATTGCTGTCGAACCTATTCCTTTCGAGGGCCTCGGCGAGGCCATCAACGACCGTTTGAAACGCGCGGCGGCCCCGCGCTAACATCCTCCTATGTAAGAGACAGACTATGCTGGACACCGCTCTGATCGAACGTTTCTCCGCCATCGTGGGCGAAAAGAATGCGCTCACCGCGCCGGAAGATCTCGCCGCTTATCTCATCGAGCAGCGCGATCTCTATCATGGTCGCACGCCGCTTGTTCTTCGTCCGGGTTCGACAGAAGAAGTCGCGGCCATCATGAAACTTGCCAGCGAGACGAAAACGCCGGTGGTGCCGCAGGGTGGCAATACGGGCCTCGTCGGCGGGCAGCAGCCCGACGAAAGCGGCGCGGCCATCATTTTGTCGCTGGGTCGCATGAACCGCATCCGTAATCTCGATACGGTCGGTAATCTGGTAACGCTTGAAGCGGGTGTCATTCTGAAGAACCTTCAGGAAGCTGCTGAAAAAGCCGGCCGCCTTTTTCCGCTGTCACTGGGTGCAGAAGGCTCGTGCCAGATCGGCGGTAATCTCGGTTCCAACGCTGGTGGTACGGCAGTGCTTGCCTATGGCAATATGCGCGAGCTTTGCCTTGGCCTCGAAGTCGTGCTGCCAACGGGCGAGATTCTCAACGATCTACGCTATGTGAAGAAGGACAATACCGGTTACGACCTGAAAGACCTTTTCGTCGGTTCGGAAGGCACGCTCGGTGTCATCACGGCTGCAGTATTGAAAATCTTCCCGCAGCCGAAGGGCAAGGGTGTAGCCTATGCAGGTCTGCGCAATCCAGACGACGTGCTGCGCCTGTTCCAGCTTGCAACGGAACATGCAGGCCCGTCGCTGACCGGCTTCGAATTGATGCCGCGCGTGGGCGTGGAGTTTACGGTGCGCCATGTCGATGGCGTGCGCGATCCGCTCGAAAGCCCGCATGACTGGTACGTGCTGATCGATATTTCTTCTACCCGCTCAGAAGAAGATGCGCGCACGACGCTGGAAACGATCCTGACCGAAGCCTTCGAGAGCGATATTATTCAGGATGCGGCCATCGGCGAAAGCGTTGCGCAGGCGCAGTCCTTCTGGAAAATGCGTGAGGAAATGTCCTGGGCACAGAAGCCGGAGGGCGGCTCGATCAAGCACGATATTTCCGTGCCGGTTGCTTCCATCCCCGCTTTCATCCACGAAGCAAATGCCGCGACGCTGGAAATGATCCCCGGTGCGCGCATCGTCTGCTTCGGCCATATCGGGGACGGCAACCTGCATTACAACGTTTCGCAGCCGGTAGGCGCTGACAAGGAAGCCTTTCTTGCGCGATGGCACGAGCTGAACCACCGTATCCACACGATCGTCGCGAGCTATACGGGTTCGATTTCGGCAGAACACGGCATTGGTCAGCTCAAGCGCGAAGAACTGGCTTTCTTCAAGCAGGATGTCGCGCTTGACCTGATGCGCCGCATCAAGTCAGCTTTCGATCCGGCAGGCATCATGAACCCCGGCAAGGTTCTATAAAGTATCACTATTTAATCGAGTAAGGCGGGCGGTATTAACCGCCCGTTTGTTTTAGTAAACACTTCTTCAGAAGAATTTCCGAATTCTTACACCTGGTTGCAATCTGCTAACCAAAGGAAAAGGCAGGAAAAAGTTAACTTAACTCATTAAGCTCATCGGTAATAAACCGCGCCTATTCTCCATCTCAACGAAGAGCAAAAAGCTCGACAAAGGGAAGTCGGAATAACCGGCTCCTAAAAATAAAAGACAGAGAGACAGAGGCGTCGAAAATGATGAGCAAGGGACTGAAGCCCGATTGGGCAGGACGGGAATTGCGGCTCGATCCGTTTCATTTTCCGCAGGTTGTGAGCTATGCGAGCCACGACGGAAGCAGCGACGTCACCTTCACCATCAACGAGCGCGGCGCGGTGATCCGGCAGGTTCTGCCTTCAAGCGGCCTGCCGATGTCCATAGCGCTTCCGGCCAACGCATTTGTCGGCGTTGCCGCCCGCGCGGTGGAAGATGAGTTCGGCGAAATAACGGTGACGCTGGAGCTGATGCATGAAGATCCGCAGCTTTCCGTTCCCCTGCTTGTCGCACATGATCTGACCGATGTTGCCGCCGACTGGCGCGCCTGGGCCGCGAGCTTCAACCTGCCGATGATGCTGGTTGAGGAAGACGGTGTCGCCCGCCCGCTTTACGAAAGTACAGGTGCGGTCCGCACCAGCCAGCCGCAGGCTCGTCGTCAGGGACAAGAGCCGCGTCGTCGTCGTCCGCGTTTTCTCGCTCGCCGCAAGACAGGTACGCTTGGCGTCCGTCTGGTGATCTCCGGCAAGGAAATTATTGCTCGTAATTGAATCAGAAAGGCTCGCCCGATAAAAGGCGATCCCTTCAAAAAAACTTGGCTGACCTCCAAAAAGCCCCGAACGTCTTGGGGCGCATCCCGAAAAGTGGAAACCGGTTTTCGGAAAAGATGCGCCCGGAAAGGAAGACGTTCGGGTTTATTTTTTTCGGCTGAGAAATGCCATGACGGCCTCGCGAGCTTCATCCGAGGTAAGCCGTTCAGCAAAATGTCTGGCCTCACGTGCAATACGTTCGGAAACTTTTTCAGCCGGCATGCGCATCAGGGCGCGAGCGATCTGCATGGCCTGCGGCGGCTTGGCAGCGATTTCCTCCGCTGCCTTCATCACTTCTGTCTCAAGCGCATCCTCGGCAACGATCTGATAGACGATACCGGCTTCCTGCGCGGCTTCCGCGGTAAATCCATGACCGAGCGCCAGTAGGGCAAATGCTTTCTGATGCCCCATCAACGGTGGGGCCAGCAGGCTGGAAGCTGCTTCCGGCACAAGGCCGAGATCGACGAACGGTGTGCGGAACAATGCGCGCGAGGTTGCAAATGTCAGATCGCAATGCAGGTGGATGGTCGTGCCGATGCCGATGGCAAGGCCGTCGACGCCGGAAACGATTGGCTTCTTTGCGCTGGAAAGAGCCTCAAGAAAATCCAGAATGTCGTTGCCGAGATCGCCACCCGACGCAGCAGCCATGAAATCCTGCATGTCATTGCCGGATGAGAATGCACCCGGACTCCCAAGAAACACATGCACACGCACCGCGTCATCGGCATCGCCGTCCGCGAGCGCCTTTGCCATGGTGGAATACATGGCGCGGGTGATGGCGTTCTTCTTGTCGGCCCGGTTGAAGCGGATGATCTGGATCGCGCCTTTGCGTTCGATCAGGATATGTTCGCTCATGCTCACGCCTCCAGCGCAGATTTGGCGGCGGCAAGACTGGCGGCGCCGGTGATGACGGTGTCCTTCAGAGAGGATACTTCGGCGAGCATGTTTTCCGCGAAGAAGCGGCTCAGCACCGCGCGTCCGCTATCGTCGTCGGCAAGCGCTGCGCGCGCGAGATAAGCGCCGCCGGAAACCAGCGACAAAAGCCGCTGATAAGGCGTGGCTCCGGCAAGTGCCGCTTCAAGCTGCCCTTCTGTAACCGCCTTTTGCAGCCAGTCCGTGGCTTCGCGAGCCTCCGTAATAGCCTTGGAAAGGCGCGCGCCGGTTTCGCCGAGTTCCGGGCGATTGGATGCGGTGGCCTTGTCGGCGTCTTCCTGTAATTCTGCAAGGAAACCCTTGATATGTTCACCGTTCCCGAGGGGCAGCTTGCGCGCCACAAGGTCGATGGCCTGAATGCCGTTGGTGCCTTCGTAGATCGGGGTGATGCGGGCATCGCGCAGCAATTGCGCTGCACCTGTCTCTTCGATGAAGCCCATGCCGCCGTGAATCTGGATGCCGAGCGAAGCGACGTCCACACCTGCATCGGTCGCGAAGCTTTTGGCAAGCGGTGTCAGCAAACCGGCACGATCCGACCAAAACTGCTGGTCCGCACCGTTCGTCGCATGACTCATGTCGATGGCATGAGCGCAGGAATAGGTGATCGAACGGGCAACCTGCGTCAGCGCCTTCATCGTCAGCAACATGCGCTGCACGTCCGGGTGTTCGATGATCGGACTCATGCCGTCTTTCGGGGCAGCACCGATGGCGCGGCCCTGCTTGCGTTCCTTCGCATAGGCGAGAGCCTGCTGATAGGCGGCTTCGGCAACGCCGACGCCCTGAATGCCGACGAGCAGGCGGGCGTTGTTCATCATGGTGAACATGCAGGCTAACCCACGATTTTCCTCGCCGATCAGGTAGCCGACTGCCCCCTGTTCCTCACCTTTCACGAAACCATCGCCATAGATCATGGTGCAGGTAGGCGAGGCGTGGATGCCCATCTTGTGTTCAAGGCCCGAGCAGAACAGATCGTTCCTGCGACCGAGCGAGCCGTCATCGTTCACGAGGAACTTCGGTACAAGGAAAAGCGAAATACCCTTTGTCCCGGCAGGGGCATCGGGCAGGCGGGCCAGTACCAGATGCACGATATTGTCGGTCAGGTCATGCTCGCCATAGGTGATGAAAATCTTCTGGCCGAAGATGCGGTAGCTGCCGTCACCGACGCGTTCCGCACGGGTACGCAGTACACCAAGATCGGAACCGGCGTGCGGTTCAGTCAGGTTCATCGTGCCCATCCACTCGCCGCTGATGAGCTTTTCGAGATAGATGTCCTTCAATTCCTTGGAGGCGTGCTTTTCGACCGCTTCGACGGCACCCATCGTCAGCGTCGGGGCGATGGCGAAAGCCAGCGTGCCGGAGTTCCACATTTCGCTCACTGCCACCGACATCATTGTGGGCAGGCCCTGACCGCCATAGTCCGGCGTACCGGTCAGCGAGTTCCAGCCGCCTTCGATCCAGTCGCGATATAGCTCTTTCCAACCCGGCGCGGTCGTGACGACGCCGTCCTTGACGGTCGCGCCGTGCTTGTCGCCGGTGATGCGCAAAGGTTCGACGCGCTCGGAGGCAAACTTGCCGGCTTCTTCCAGAATGGCGGCGGCAAGATCGGCGGAAAATTCAGGGAAACGGTTGTCGTCGAGGGCTTTCTCCAGCCCTGCAACTTTCATCAGCGTATGGGAAATTTCAGAAACCGGCGCGCGATACATCTTTCCTCCGAGTATGTTTCGCGGACTTCTCCTCGGAAGCCCGCCCTGCGCCGGTGCTTCATGCAATCCGGCAGGAGCCATTTTGGCTGTTCAATACAAGAGCTATCGGCTTATTACGTAAACGTCAATATTATGCAGCGGCTTCACAGCCATTTGTATGGAGGTAAACAAACTAGTGGTCTGATTCCGACATTTGCATCCTCGGATATGAGCGCTGAGCAAATGTCGGAAGCAAAAAGACTACTAGTAACTTTATGAATCTAGTGGATTTTTCGAATTTGACGTTTGAAACGGGATTAATATCGAACGGGTATCAATCGTCAAATTCAATCCATTAGGCATCATCCGCCTGTAAGGACCGAAACTTGGCCGCGGCAGATTGCTGTCGAGGCTATTTCTTGTCGGCTTGGTTTTCCCGTTCCACGGCACGCCAACCGATATCGGAGCGGTAGAAACCTTCCGGCCAGTCGATGAGCTTCACGGCTTCATAAGCGCGGGCCTGTGCCTCGGCGACCGTATCGGCAATGGCGGTGATGTTGAGCACGCGGCCTCCGCTGGCAACGATGCTGCCGTCCTTCTCCGCCGTTCCCGCATGGAAGAGCTTGACGCCATCGATGCCTTCGAGCTTGTCGAGATCGCGGATGACGCTGCCCTTCTTCACATTGGACGGATAGCCTTCCGCAGCCATCACCACCGTCAGCGCGGGCTGGTCTTTCCAATCGAGCGAGACTTCATCGAGCTTGCCGTCCACGGCGGCATTGATGAGCGCGAGCAGGTCGCTGTTGAGGCGCATCATCAGCACCTGGCATTCCGGATCACCGAAACGGGTATTGTATTCGATGAGCTTCGGGCCGTCCTTGCCGATCATCAGGCCGAGAAACAGAATGCCGGAAAATGGTGCGCCGATTTCCGCCATGCCGCGCATGGTCGGTTCGATCACTTCGCGCATCGTTCGTTCGACAATTTCCGGCGTCATGACCGGAGCAGGGGCATAGGCGCCCATGCCGCCCGTATTCGGGCCGGTGTCGCCGTCGCCGACGCGCTTGTGGTCCTGCGCCGAGCCGAGCGGCAAGGCGGTCTTGCCATCGCAGATGCAGAAGAAGCTTGCTTCTTCGCCGTCCAGAAATTCTTCGACCACCACTTCGGCCCCCGCGGAACCGAAAGCGCCCTCGAAACAGGCGTCTACGGCGTCGAGCGCTTCATCGAGCGTCATCGCAACAACCACGCCCTTGCCTGCGGCCAGACCGTCAGCCTTCACCACGATGGGCGCGCCCTGCTGGCGGATATAGGCCTTGGCTTTCGGCGCATTGTTGAAACGGCCATAGGCCCCGGTCGGAATATCGAAGCGGGCGCAGAGATCCTTGGTGAAACCCTTGGAGCCTTCCAGCTGGGCTGCCGCCTTGGAGGGGCCAAAGACGCGGATGTTTTCGGCGCGCAGATCGTCGGCAAGTCCTGCAACCAGCGGCGCTTCCGGTCCGACTATGACCAGATCGATGGCCTTATCCTTGGCGAAGGCAATGACGGCCTTGTGGTCGCTGACATCGATATCGACCAGCTCGGCGGCTTCCGCGATGCCCGGATTGCCAGGCGCGCAATAGAGTTTTGTCAGTGACGGAGAAGCGGACAGTTTCCAGGCCAGAGCATGTTCACGACCGCCAGAACCGATTAAAAGAACTCTCATTGCTTGCTCCGTCTTCGTCGGGGTTATAGTGGTGGCTGCATATATCAAGGATTTCGCCATGTCACAGCCCGAACTACACGGATCGATTCAGTCACGCAATGCGCAAGGGCGTGTAAAGGATGCTCCATCGGGCCATTGGGTCTATAAGCTGCTGCCGCATTGGCTCTGGCCCTATGCACAGCTCGCCCGGTGGGATCGTCCGATTGGCTGGCAGCTTCTGCTCTGGCCGTGCTGGTGGTCGGCAGCTCTGGTGGCGGGTGCGGGCGCCAAGCCGGGCGATGGCGCCTGGGCCGTCATGCCTTCGATCTGGCATCTCGTTCTGTTTCTGGTCGGCGCCATTGCCATGCGTGGCTCCGGCTGCACCTATAACGATCTTGTCGATCAGGATATTGACGACAAGGTGGATCGCACGCGTTCAAGGCCACTGCCGTCGGGGCAGGTGACACGTGGTCAAGCCAAGATTTTTCTGGTTTTGCAGGCGCTGGTCGGTCTCGTTGTGGTGCTGCAGTTCAACTGGTTTTCCATCGGGCTGGGCATTTTCTCGCTTCTGATTGTTGCTGCCTATCCTTTCATGAAGCGCATTACCAACTGGCCGCAATTCGTGCTTGGTCTTGCTTTCTCATGGGGCGCACTCATGGGCTGGGCTGCGGTGGAAGGCTCGCTCAGCCTTGCACCGGTACTGCTCTATATCGGTGCGATCCTCTGGACGATCGGCTATGACACGATCTATGCGCATCAGGACAAGGAAGACGATGCGCTGGTGGGTGTGCGCTCGACGGCGCGTCTGTTCGGCAAGCATACCAAGACGGCGTTGATGATCCTCTATGGTGGCGCTATCGGCTTTTTTGCGGCGGCCTTCGCCGTGGCTGAGGTGCCAATGCCAGCACTGGCCGGATTGCTCGCAGCGGGCGTGCACCTCTACCGCCAGATCATCGTCTTGGATATCGACAATCCCGACCAGTGCCTGAAACTGTTCAAATCCAACAATATCGTAGGCTGGCTGATTTTCCTTGGGCTTGTTGTCGGGAGCCTGTGGGTAGCGGTCAAGCCGCTGGTATAAATAAGAAGGCCACCAGAAACGGTGGCCTTCTTTTTATCGGATTACGGATAGAGCCGTTCCTTGTTCCAGTCGCCTTCCGGCGAGGGACGTGTGAACAGCACGCGGTCATGCAGGCGGAAGGCCCTGTCATGCCAGAATTCGATCGAGACTGGGCGAATACGGAAACCCGACCAGTAGGACGGGCGTGGAATGTCGCCGATGGCATATTTTGCGGTATATTCCGCAACGGCCTTTTCCAGCGCGAAGCGGCTTTCCAGCGGACGTGACTGCTTGGATGCCCATGCGCCGATGCGGCTGCCGCGCGGGCGCGAGGCGTAATAGGCATCGGCCTCGGCATTGCTTACTTTCTCCACCACGCCGCGCACGCGCACCTGACGGCGCAGCGTCTTCCAATGGAAGCACATCGCGGCCTTTTCCGCTGACAGGATTTCCTTGCCCTTGGTGCTTTCATAATTGGTGTAGAAAACGAACCCCTGTTCGTCGAAATCCTTCAGCAGCACCATGCGCACATTGGGCAAGCCATCGGGATCGACGGTTGCCAGTGCGACCGCGTTGGGATCGTTCGGTTCGCTTTCTTTGGCGTCGACCAGCCAATCGGCAAAGAGTTTGAATGGTTGGGAGGATTCGGTGAAGTCGTCGCTTGCGTTTGTCATTTTGGATAATTCAACAGCCTGTCGCAATTTTGCGGATCGTCCTGCAGGGGAGTCCCCGCCAAAGAAACCCCAAATGGGGCGGGTCGGGAGGGAGCTTCTTCGATAACCGGCATTTTGTCCATGGTCTTGCCGGGATGTGTCGTCGCAGGGCTCGACATAGCTTTACTTGACGGGCAACTTCTTGTAGGGCGCCGGTCAAGGTAGGGGCTATGCCAAAACTCGATTTTCTGACGCTTTATATTGTGATTCTCTTAAATTCGCTGACGGTCTGCATCATCTGGACCGCTATCGCCTTCTCCTATCGCAAGTTCCGGCCCGCCAGAATCTGGCTTCTTTCGACGACGCTTCTGCTGGTCGGAGGCTTCGTTCTTTCGCTGCAAGGTAATGAGGGCGCATTCTGGCCTGCGGTCACCGGCAACACCATCATCATTTACGGATTCTGCCTGGCATATGTCGGTGCACGTTATTTCCATGGCCAGAAAGGCGGCTGGCGGCTGGCCTTGGGCATATCGCTTGCAAGCTTCGCCGTCATGGCGGCTTTTCATTCGAGTTGGCAGGGACGCAACATAGCCTATGCGGTGGGGCAGTCAGTGCCTATGGTCATGACTGTTGTTTATCTGGCCCGGCAGAAGAATATCGGCCTTGGCGGCCAGATTGCCATCATGGCATTTCTGCTGGGTATAGTCGGACATGCTATCGAGACGTCGCTGAACATTGCCGCATGGGCGGGAGAATTCGACCAGTCGCTTTATTTTTCCATCGAAAGTTATGCGCTGGTCTGTGTGATCTATAGCGGCATGATCTGGAATTTCGGCTTCATTGTCATGGCAATGAACCGCCTGCATGGCGATATGGCCAAGGTGGCGGAAACCGACGAACTGACCGGGCTTCCAAACCGTCGCCATTTCATGAAAAGGCTGACGCGGGCGGAACTTGCATTCAGCGAAGACGGTACAGCCTATAGCGTCATGCTGATCGACATAGACGATTTCAAGCAATGGAACGACACCTATGGCCATGCGCTGGGCGATCAGGCGCTCGTGCATTTTTCCGATGTGGCGGTCGATGTCCTCAACCGGCGCGGTGTGCTGGCGCGCCTTGGCGGGGATGAGTTTTCCATTCTGCTGACAAAGATGGACGAGCAGGAAGCGACGGAAATCGCTCGCGATGTCGTCAGGGCGATTAATGATGCGCCACTTGTGTTCAATGGACAGAAACTCGTCATAACGGTGAGCATAGGTATCGCCAGCGAGGAGCGCGATAATGAAACGAGTGACCTCGACGTTTTTGCCCGCGCCGATCTTGCGCTCTACAAGGTGAAACAGGCAGGCCGGAACGGCTATGCGACCCGCACCAAAACGGTGAATGCGTCGCGTTCACCTCTCCTTGAACGGCAGCTGGTCACCGATTGAGTGGGCTCTGTCGATCAGGATGCAGAAAACCGGAAACATCGTTTGACGGCTGAATAAAGTACGGAGTTGGGCGTTGTGCTCTGATTCCGATTTGTTTACCTTTCCGGCACACCGCTTGTTAACTCAAGTTCACCCATAATCCCTGCATCTTTAGCGTGTAGAAATAAGGGAATAGCGTTGGCTGTCGAGACGCTTCGCCATAAAGACAATCTCTGGAGCCTGAGCTGTGGCGCAAATGCGCTGCACAAGGTGGCGATTGGCATCTGCGTCTTCTCGCTTGCCGGTTGCGCCATGGGTGGTGTGAGCATCGAAAAAGCTGCTCCCGATTCTTCCACGATCACCGGATCAGTAATGCAGCCTCAGCCGGTGGAAACCGATACCGGCAAGCTTTCCGATCAATCCGCTATAAAGAACGTTGTTTCCGCTCTCAATTTCATGGAATGGGGCAAAAAGCCTGTACCATGGGCCAACCCTGAGACAGGCAGCCAGGGCACGATCACGACGATTGCCGAGAACAGCAAGAACAATCAGCTTTGCCGCGAGTTCGAAACCTCGCGGGAAGCTTTTGACGGTGTTTCCATCTACCGCGGCGAAACCTGCATGCAGCGTGGCGGCCAATGGACGGTGACTTCTTTCGCTCCAATCTGAGTGCCTGATCCAAAATGCGCTGAAAAGAAAACTCTGGTTTGACTGGAACTTTTCCGGTCACATGCGCATATTATGGGCAACGAGTCTTACTTATCTCACAGTCATTTTCCTGAAAGAGGAACTATATGCGCGATCCCTATAGCGTGTTGGGCGTCGCCAAAACGGCGAAGCCCGAGGAAATAAAATCGGCTTTCCGCAAACTGGCCAAAAAGCACCATCCGGATCAGAACAAGGACGATCCGAAGGCGCAGGAGCACTTTGCAGAACTGAACCAGGCCTATGAAGTTCTGGGCGACAAGGACAAGCGCGGACAATTCGACCGCGGCGAGATCGATGCCGAAGGCAAGCCTACCTTTCAAGGTTTTACCGGCGGACAAGGCTTCGGCGGCGCTCATGGCGACCCGTTCGCCGGGTTCCGGCAGGGCGGCGACGGCAACAGTCATTTCGAGTTTCGATCCGGTCCAGGCGGTTTTCAGCAAGGCGGCGGCTATGGCGGCGCGGAAGACATTCTGAATGATCTTTTCGGAGGTGCATTCGGCGGCGGTGCGCGTGCGGGTGGCGCGCGTCAGCGCGGCCCGGCGAAGGGAGCCGACCTGTCCGCGTCCATTAATATCACGCTGGAACAAGCGGCCGGTGCGGAGAAGGTCGAGGCGATCTTTCCGAATGGCAAGCATCTGAAGATCAAATTGCCGAAATTCGTGGAAGATGGGCAGACCATTCGCCTGAAAGGGCAGGGCGAGCCGTTGATGGGTGGAACCGCCGGTGATGCTCTCGTCACGATCCACTTCAAGGCACATCCGCGATTTCGTCTGGAAGGGCGTGATGTCCATGTAGACCTGCCGATCGAACTTGCCGACGCCGTGCTTGGCGGCAAGCAGGAAGTCGAAACGCTCGACGGACGGATCGCGGTTAAAATACCGGCCTGGTCAAGCTCCGACCGCGTGCTGCGCCTGAAAGAAAAAGGCCTTCCGTTGAAAGCCGGCGGACGTGGCGATCTCTACGTGCATGTGCGGATCATGCTGCCGGAAGGCGGTGACAAGGAACTGGAAGAATTCCTGCAAAAGCGCAAAGTCGCTTAAGTTCCACTTCAATCGTTTGAAGCCGGGTGTTGTCTCTCTGCGGCAGTAAAGTGACAATGCCCGGCTTTTTCACTGCAATTGCTTGAAGGAGAGCCGAGCCTGTGCGATAGGGCAACAAGTTAATTGTTTTCAATGAGGACCCCTAATGACCGCACAGTCAGGTTTGTTGCAGGGCAAGCGTGGATTGATTCTGGGCGTCGCCAACAACCGCTCCATCGCATGGGGTATTGCAAAGGCCGCTCGCGATGCAGGCGCGGAGCTCGCATTTACCTATCAGGGCGATGCATTGAAGAAGCGTGTCGAACCGCTGGCAGAAGAGCTTGGCGCGTTTGTTGCCGGACATTGCGATGTAGCGGACGCCGCCAGTATCGATGCTGTTTTCGAGACGCTTGAAAAGAAGTGGGGCAAGCTCGACTTCCTAGTGCATGCTATCGGTTTTTCCGACAAGGACGAATTGACGGGCCGCTATCTCGATACGTCGGAAGCCAATTTCACCAACACGATGCTGATCTCAGTCTATTCGCTGACGGCGGTTGCGCGCCGGGCGGAAAAGCTGATGGCGGATGGCGGATCGATCCTGACGCTGACCTATTACGGCGCCGAAAAGGTCATGCCGAATTATAACGTCATGGGCGTGGCTAAGGCCGCTCTCGAAGCAAGCGTGAAATATCTGGCTGTCGATCTCGGGCCCCAGAACATTCGTGTCAACGCAATCTCGGCTGGCCCGATCAAGACGCTTGCCGCTTCAGGCATTGGCGACTTCCGCTACATCCTCAAGTGGAACGAATACAATGCGCCGCTGCGTCGTACCGTCACCATCGAGGAAGTGGGCGATGTCGGCCTCTATTTCCTTTCCGACTTGTCCCGTTCGGTGACCGGCGAAGTCCACCACGCGGATAGCGGCTATCATGTCATCGGCATGAAAGCGGTTGACGCTCCAGACATTTCGGTCGTGAAAGACTGAAGCATCGAAAACAAAATCCCGAAAAGTTGACCGGCTTTTCGGGATTTTTCTTTGTCTTTTCCGATGCGGGGAAGCTATCCAGATTATTCATTGACGGCAGATAGAGGTAGGGCTGTGGCTCGGGAAATCATCTACTTTTCGCGTCACGGCGAGACGGACTGGAATGTCTCGCAGCGTATTCAGGGGCAGCTTGATATCGACATCAACGATAATGGGCGCAGCCAGGCCGACCGCAATGGTGACATGCTGAAATCGCTGATCGGCAACGGCGCGGGCTTTGATTTCGTGGCAAGTCCGCTTCGTCGCACGCGTGAAACGATGGAGCGCATCCGCCTGCGCATGGGGCTCGACCCGTACGAATACCGCACCGATCCGCAGCTGATGGAAGTCAATTTCGGCGACTGGCAGGGCTTCATGATGGAAGACATCGCCAAAGAGCGCGAGGATCTTCTGGAAGCGCGCGCCCGCGACAAGTGGAATTTCGTGCCGCCGGGCACGACTGCCGAAAGCTATATGGGCCTGTCGCGCCGTATCGGGCGTTGGGTAGAAGCCGTGGAATGGCCGACAGTCTGCGTGACGCATGGCGGCTGCATCCGCACGCTGTTTTATCTTTATGGCGATATGGACGGCCATGCCGCTGCCAATCTTTCCATCCCACAGGACAAGATCCTGAAGTTCGCAAACGGCAAGCTGGAGTGGGTTTGATCCTGCAAATCAGTCTATAGTGATTGCGAACAGAACTTTGCCAGCTATGGAGGCGTTACATGCCCTTCGAACGTTTCGCGGTCATATCGGATATTCACGGTAACAGTGATGCGCTGGCTGCGGTGCTGGCCGATATCGATGCATTGCAAATCGAGACGATCATCAATCTCGGCGATCATCTGAGTGGCCCCTTAGCCGCGCGTGAGACCGCAGATATGCTGATGGCGCGGGAAATGATCTGCATTCGCGGCAATCATGATCGCTGGCTTGTGGAAAAGTCGCTCGCGGAGATGGGACCGTCGGATCGGGTCGCGCGCGAACAGCTTGATGACCGGCACATCGAATGGCTGCGCGCAATGCCTGCATCGCGCTCTCTGGCCGATGGACGTATATTCATCTGCCACGGAACCCCATCGAGCGATACCACCTACTGGATGGAGAAAGTTATCGCGAATGGTGATGTTGTTCTGCGGTCTCGGGTCGAGATCGAGGCGGAGGCCGAAGATATAGCGGCGTCTCTTATCATTTGCGGCCATACGCATACGCCGCGGGTCGTTCGTCTTGGGGACGGGCGAGTGCTGGTCAATCCGGGAAGCGTGGGTTGTCCCGGTTACGACGACGATCACCCGGTTCCGCATATTGTCCAGACCGGCAATCCCAATGCGTCCTATGCTGTCGTCGAACAGACCGGGGCCGGCTGGCAGATAACCCTGCGCAATGTTCCCTACGATACTGCACGGATGATCCAGATGGCAGAGAACAACGGTCGTGCCGAGTGGGCGCGTGTTGTCAGAAGCGGCTGGTTCCAGTCCAAATGAAAAGAGCGGCTTATGAGCCGCTCATTCTTCTGTAGGGGCGGTTCCGGGCTTACGGCGCTTCCTGAATGTCGGTGATGAAGCGCGTGCTGTCGACCATGTCATAGATGATGAGGACTTTCATGCCCTTGTTGATCGCGCTGTAATCGAACTCGCCGGGCAGCTTGTATGTCTGGCCGTCATCCAGCGTTATGGTTTCGCTATCCTTGTTGATACCGGTGATCTTGCCTTCGGCATCGTCTGCCATGGCTACCGTTGAGAAGAGCGACGCCACTATGAGAATTAATCCGACCAGATAATGCATGACTTTCCGTTCCTTTGGTTGTGCCTCGGGTTGGGTTGTCGCCTGACCGATTCGACACGATTGTCGTGATTGCGATTATCAGCGCCTTGCGCCGTATACCCACAGTTTAGCGTGCGGAATGTGTCAAAAAAAATGCCGGATATCGATCTTCAGAAGGAAATTTTACGTCACGGGGGAGCTTGATTTGACCAGCGTCAAAAAGCTAAATAAAACCGGGCCGTAAAGTAGCTGCTCTCTCCTTGACCTGCTCCGGACAAGGACAATTTATTCAGGCGTCGCGCATGTCTCACAATAGTTTCGGTCATCTGTTCCGCGTAACCACCTGGGGCGAAAGCCACGGTCTGGCGCTCGGTTGCGTTGTTGACGGCTGCCCGCCCGGCATCACGTTCACTGAAGCCGAAATTCAGGCCTATCTCGACAAGCGCAAACCCGGCCAGTCCAAATATACGACGCAGCGCCGTGAGCCGGATCAGGTGCGTGTGCTTTCCGGTTTTCTTCTGGACGACGACGGCGTAACCATGACGACGACCGGTACGCCGATTTCGATGATGATCGAGAACACCGATCAGCGCTCGAAGGATTATGGCGAGATTGCCCGCCAATATCGTCCGGGGCATGCCGATTATACCTATGATGTCAAATATGGGATTCGTGACTATCGCGGCGGCGGACGTTCGTCGGCGCGCGAAACAGCGGCCCGTGTTGCCGCCGGTGCCATTGCACGCAAGATCGTGCCGGGGCTTGAGGTCAAGGGCGCGCTGGTCGCCATGGGCGTGCACGGTATTGACCGCCGCCGCTGGAACTGGTCGGAAGTGGACAACAATCCGTTCTTTTCGCCGGATGCGGGTTCGGTCGAGCTGTTTGCAGACTATCTTGATGGGATTCGTAAGAGCGGGTCGTCGGTTGGCGCGGTCATCGAGATCGTTGCTGAAGGTGTGCCTGCTGGTATCGGAGCGCCGATCTACGGCAAGCTCGATCAGGATATTGCAAGCCTGCTGATGTCGATCAATGCTGTAAAGGGCGTGGAAATCGGCAACGGTTTCGAAGCTGCCCGTCTCACCGGCGAAGAGAACGCGGACGAAATGCGCATGGGCAATGACGGCAAGCCCCTGTTCCTGTCCAATCATGCCGGCGGCATCCTGGGCGGTATTGCAACCGGTGCGCCGGTTGTGGCGCGCTTTGCCGTCAAGCCGACCTCATCGATCCTGACACCGCGTCGCTCCATCGACAAGGACGGCAAGGAAGTGGATGTGATGACCAAGGGCCGTCACGATCCATGTGTGGGTATTCGCGCCGTTCCGATCGGTGAGGCGATGGTAGCTTGCGCGATTGCCGATCATTATCTGCGACACCGCGGCCAGACCGGTCGCGTCTGACTAACTTGGGGCCAAACTGGCCGCGTTTGATTGAATTGGGCCGGATTGGCCATATCTGACCGACGATAGGGCCGTTGGTTGCCTGACATATAGAGGTCGAAATGAGCTATAATCAAAAACAGGTCGTTGATGCGCTTCGCGCTTTCGAACGCGGCGAGATTGTCGTGGTCATGGATGATGACGGACGCGAGAACGAAGGCGACCTGATCGTTGCCGCCGTGCATTGCACGCCGGAAAAGATGGCCTTCATCGTACGCCACACATCCGGTATCGTCTGTACCCCGATGACCCGCGACGAAGCCAAGCGCCTCAACCTCGCACCGATGGTTGCCGAAAACGAATCCGCTCACACGACGGCATTCACTGTAACGGTTGATTATCGCCATGGCACGACGACCGGCATTTCGGCGGAAGATCGCACATTGACCGTGCGCAATCTGGCGAACCCCAATGCTGGCGCTTCGGACTTTGTGCGTCCCGGCCATATTTTCCCGCTGGTTGCCCGCGAAGGCGGCGTCTTGATGCGTTCCGGCCATACGGAAGCTGCTGTCGATCTCTGCAAGCTCGCAAACCTGCCGCCTATCGGCGTTATCTGCGAGCTGGTCAATGATGACGGTTCCGTCATGCGTGGCCCGGACGTGAAGGCCTTTGCCGAAAAGCACACGCTGCATCGGGTCACGGTCGCTGACCTCATAGCCTATCGCCAGCGCAAGGAAACTTTGGTCAAGCGCGTTGGCGACGCGCCGGTCAAGACCTGTGCAGGTGCGGCCCATGCCTATACTTACGAACTGCCATGGGAGCCCATGCAGCACGTGGCTGTCGTATTCGGCGATATTCGTGACGGCGAGGAAGTGCCGGTCCGCCTGCATCGCGAAGATGTGCTGAACGACGTCTTTGGTAAGGGTGGCAGCAATCTTGATGCCATCATGGAAAAGATGGGCAAGGAAGGTCGGGGCGTGCTGGTTTATCTGCGCGAAGGCTCTGTCGGCGTACGCGCGGATCATCACGACACACGCGCGCGCGATGTGATCCAGAGCGACCATGAAAGCCATGCCGAAGCGGTTGCCCGCGAGGAAGAATGGCGCCAGATCGGCCTCGGAGCGCAGATATTGAAGGATCTCGGCATCACGTCGATCGTGCTTCTGGCATCGCGTGAGCGTCACTATGTCGGCCTTGAAGGTTTCGGCATCCACATCGCGCGAACGGAAATCATCTAATCTCAATTCAGACGGAGCTGGCGCATGGTCGTCATGGCCATGTGCCGGTGAGATGCTATAGTGAATCTATGACCACACGGCTTTACTGGCATCCGATCTATCTTGAACACCTGACTCCGCCCGGCCATCCCGAGCGGCCGGATCGCATCCGGGCGTTGATGAGCGAACTGGAGGGGCCGGATTTCTATAGGCTCGACCGGGTAGAGGCCCCGCGCGGCGATGAGGCATCAGTGTTGCTCGCGCATCCGGAAAAACATCTGGAAGCCATACGTGCCGGCATACCGGAGCCAGGTTCGGACGAGGAAGTACCAGCGCCTGTCGTGAAGCTCGACGGCGACACCTATGTCAGCCCGAAAAGCATGGATGCCGCACTGACGGCCATCGGTGCTGCGACGGCGGCGGTTGACGATGTATTTTCCGGCGCTGCGAACAATGTGTTCGTTGCTGCCCGGCCGCCGGGACATCATGCCGAGCGTTCCAACGCGATGGGCTTTTGCCTTTTCAACAATATTGCAATTGCTGCCCGCCATGCGCAACAGCGTCACGGCGCGGAGCGTGTCGCTATCGTCGATTGGGATGTCCATCACGGCAACGGGACGCAGGATATTTTCAAGGACGATCCAAGCGTCCTGTTCTGTTCGACGCATCAATTTCCCTTGTATCCAGGCACAGGTGCGAAGGATGAAACCGGCGTCGGCAACATTTTCAATGCGCCGCTTTCGCCTGATACGGGAAGTCGCGAGTTCCGCGAGGCATTTAATAGTCGTGTATTGCCCGCTTTGGACAATTTCCGGCCAGATTTGATCCTTATTTCGGCGGGCTTCGACGCTCACTTTCGTGACCCGCTGGCCGAGCTCAATCTCGACGAAGCGGATTTTGACTGGGCGACAGGCAAACTCATGGAACGGGCAGAAAGGTTCTGCGATCACCGGCTAGTGAGTGTGCTTGAAGGTGGATATGATCTAGAGGGCTTGTCGCAGTCCGCGTCTACGCATATTACGCGGCTGTTGAAAGGATGAATCATGGTAACCGAACCGTCCAACGCCGACATTGCGGTAATGAGCTTCGAGGATGCGTTGAAGCAGCTTGAGAAGATCGTCGACGATCTGGAGCGGGGCGATGTGCCGCTGGAAGAATCCATTCGCATCTATGAGCGCGGCGAAGCCCTCAAGAAGCATTGCGATACGCTTCTGAAGTCTGCCGAGGACAAGGTGGAGAAGATTCGCATTGGCCGCGACGGTCAGCCGGTCGGAACCGAGCCGCTGGATCCCGAATAAACCAACCGGGTACATCCGGTCAGAATAATGTTTTGAGCTGGGCGACGTAAGGCGCCAGAACGCCGCTCAGCATGTAGGGGCCAAGTCCCCAGGCAAGCGTCCATCCTGCAGCGCCGACAATGTTGGCTGCCAGAAAGTGTAGCGGGTTCATTTTCATTGAACCTGCAACGATACCGTTAAGCTGCCGCAGCAACACGACGAAGCGTGCCGTTGCAACCACATAAATTCCCTTGCTATCGAAAAGTTTCTCGAACTGCTCCAGCCGTTCCGGCGTCAGCTTGACGAGATGTCCATATCGCAGGATCAGTCGGCGTCCACCAAACCGCCCGATCAGATAGCCCGTACAATCGCCTAGCACCGCGCCAACAAAGACCGCGAGCAGCACAGCCTCAATGTTCAGCGCTCCATGAAGGGCAAGCAGCGAGCTTGCTACGAGGGCGCTTTCGCCCGGCAAGGGTGCGCCGAAAGATTCAAAATATACGACGAAGAAAAGCGCCAGCGCACCATAAGCGGCGATATAGGGTTCCAGAAAGCTCATTAATTGACAGGTCTTTCGGCAAGCGGAATTAAAAAGGCTCCGGACGAGCCGGAGCCTGAATTTCATGCTAGCACATCAGCCAATGGAACGTTTGCCCGAAATGGCATGGTAGATCCATAGCACTACGACCGCGCCGATGATGGAAACGATCAGGCTGTAAATGTTGAGGCCGGTGACGCCCTGTGCGCCGAAAAAGGTGAAGATGACGCCGCCGATGATGGCGCCGACAATGCCGAGAGCAATATCCAGGAACATGCCCTGGCCACTTTTATTGACAATCTTGCTGCCGATGAAGCCGGCAATCAAGCCTAGTATTATCCAGCTTATAACAGACATCTAATATCTCCCGATGCGTAAATACACTTTTGCATCACGCACTTAGGAAATTTTCACACTGCTACAAAATTTGCAAGGTATAATGCTTGTCAAATTGGGAAACCCATTTAACTTTAACTTACCGAATGCACAGTTGGCATCGGATAACAGGGAGTATCGTGTGATGGGAAGTTATGACGACAACTCAGGCAATTCGCCCATTCCCGGCGGAAGCCTCGCGAAACCGGTTCTGATTGCGCTCGGCGCCCTGCTGATCGGCAAGATGCTGAAGGGGAATAGCGACGAGGCGGAGACCACTCAGGCGCAGCCCGCGCCAGTGCCGGATCAATCGCAGGCAGGCGGCGGACTGCTTGGCGGCATCCTTGGCGGTCTTGGCGGACTGCTCGGTGGTGCGGCTGCAGGTAATGCTTCTGCTGCTCCCTCGGCTCCGGGTTCTCTCGGTGGCGGTCTTGGCGGTCTCCTCGATCAGCTGAAACAGGCTGGTTTGGGTGAAAAGGTGGATTCCTGGGTCGGCCAGGGTTCCAACCACCCAATCGAGCCGGGCCAGCTTGGCGACGCAATCGGTCAGAAAACCTTGAGTGAAATCGCACAGCATGCCGGTATCGACCAGCAGGAGCTTCTGGATCAGCTGTCTCAGGTGCTGCCAGGATTGGTGGATAAGCTGACGACCAACGGACAGGTGCCAGACGCGAGCTCGCTTTCGAAGCTGCTGCAGAGACGCTGACTGTATTTATATCATGATCGAACCGCACCGCTCGTCGGTGCGGTTTTGTTTTGGGGATAGTTTCGATAAAGTGAAACCACCGCTTATATAAGCACCGTAGATCAACGGCTGGAGTTGCGTTTCATGAGTTTCTTTCCGTGTCCTGATCCGGTTCTTGGCGACAAGACCTCGGTTGACAGCATCGAAACGCTGGTCATTCCCCGCACGAGTGACATTGGCGGGCTGGAAGTGCGGCGAGCCTTGCCGACGGTACGTCGCCGTCTGGTGGGCCCGTTCATTTTCTTCGATCGCATGGGACCGGCTGTTTTGCGGGACGGCGATGCGCTGGATGTGCGCCCGCATCCGCATATCGGCCTATCCACGGTGACCTATCTGTTTGACGGGCATATTCGTCACAGAGACAGCCTTGGCACTGAAATGGTTATCCGTCCCGGTGACGTGAACCTGATGACTGCGGGCCGCGGCATTGTGCATTCCGAACGATCTCCTGAAGAAGAGCGTAACGGACCATTATCGATTTCCGGTATCCAGACCTGGCTGGCGCTGCCCGATGCGCTGGAAGAGATCAATCCTGAGTTTTTTCACACCAATGCGCCCGACCTGCCGGTGATGGAGGATCGTGGTTTCTCCGGCCGGCTGATCATGGGTTCCATGCTGGGACTGAAGTCTCCGGTGATCCAGCACGCCGATACGCTTTATGCGGATATTCGAATAGAGCCGAACGGGCAATTTCCAATCCCGCCTGTGGCCGAAGAGCGCGCCATCTATACGCTGCAGGGCAATGTCGGCATTGGCGGTGAAGTGTTTCCACCGGATCGCTTGCTGGCTTTTCGCCCCGGCGACGACATTGTCGTGCAGGCCGGACCGGAAGGCGCACATATTATGCTTTTTGGCGGTGCAACTCTTGGTTCGAAGCGCTATGTATGGTGGAACTTCGTATCCTCTTCACGGGAGAGGATCGAGCAGGCCAAGGAAGAATGGCGCAGTGGGCGTTTTGACATCGTGCCCGGTGACGAGAAGGATTTCATACCTTTGCCTGAATGAGGGTATTTGAGCCCGGCTATAGGACACGATGTCCCGCCCTGCTTGATCCCGTCGCGTTGCTGCTATACCGACAACAAAGCCTAACCAGAAACAGGTTGTTTTAATGTCCCGACCTATGACCCCATTGCTTGACAAGGCGCCGACCCCGGAAGCCCTGCGTGCATTGCCGGAATCCGACTTGCCACAACTCGCGCAGGAATTGCGCGCAGAGTTGATTGATGTGGTTTCTACCACTGGCGGGCATCTGGGCGCGGGACTGGGGGTAGTGGAGCTGACAGTAGCATTGCACCACGTCTTCGACACGCCGCATGACCGTATCATCTGGGACGTCGGCCATCAGGCCTATCCGCACAAGATTCTGACGGGGCGCCGCGACCGTATCCGCACATTGCGCCAGACCGGCGGTCTTTCGGGCTTCACCAAGCGCACAGAGAGCGAATACGATCCTTTCGGAGCGGCGCATTCGTCGACATCGATTTCGGCCGGCCTCGGCATGGCGGTCGCATCCGATCTTTCCGGCGAAAAGCGCAATGTGATTGCAGTCATCGGCGATGGTTCGATGTCTGCTGGCATGGCCTATGAGGCGATGAACAATGCCGGGGCGCTCGACGCGCGCCTGATCGTTATCCTCAACGATAACGACATGTCGATTGCACCGCCAACCGGTGCCATGAGTGCCTATCTGGCGCGTCTCGTCTCCGGCAAGACCTATCGCAGCGTTCGCGAAGCCGCCAAGCAGGTCGCCAAGAAACTGCCGAAGTTCCTGCAAGACAAGGCCCGCAAATCGGAAGAATATGCGCGTGCCTTCTTCACGGGCGGCACATTGTTCGAGGAACTGGGCTTCTATTATGTCGGTCCCATCGACGGGCATAATCTGGATCATCTGCTGCCCATCCTGAAAAACGTACGTGATACGCAGGAAGGCCCGGTGCTCATTCATGTGGTGACGCAGAAGGGCAAGGGTTATGCGCCTGCCGAAGCTGCTGCCGATAAATATCACGGCGTCAACAAATTCGACGTTATTACGGGCAAGCAGTCGAAGCCGCCTGCAAACGCACCGAGCTACACCAAGATTTTCGGCACCAGCCTGATCGAGGAAGCACGCCATGACGACAAGATCGTGGCGATCACCGCCGCCATGCCATCGGGAACGGGGCTTGATCTTTTTGGCGAAGTGTTTCCGCAACGCACATTCGATGTCGGTATTGCCGAGCAACATGCGGTAACCTTCGCCGCCGGCCTCGCCAGCGAAGGTTTCAAGCCGTTTTGCGCGATCTATTCCACCTTCCTGCAGCGTGGTTACGATCAGGTTGTGCATGACGTGTCGATCCAGAACCTGCCCGTGCGCTTCCCCATTGATCGCGCCGGTCTGGTTGGTGCCGATGGCCCGACCCATGCAGGCTCCTTCGATACAGGCTTTCTCGCAGCTCTTCCCGGTTTTGTGGTGATGGCTGCGTCGGATGAAGCCGAACTGCGCCATATGGTACACACGGCTGCCGAATATGACGAAGGCCCGATTTCTTTCCGCTATCCGCGTGGTGACGGTGTGGGTGTTGACCTGCCGGAGCGTGGTCAAGCGCTCGAAATTGGCAAGGGCCGCATCGTGCGCGAAGGTACGAAGGTTGCGCTCCTATCCTTCGGAACGCGTTTGCAGGATTGCCTTGCCGCAGCCGATGAGCTGGGGGCCGCCGGTCTTTCGACCACGGTTGCCGATGCACGCTTCGCCAAGCCGCTCGATCACGATCTGATCCGCCGCCTGGCGCGTGAGCATGAAGTGCTGGTTATGGTGGAAGAGGGCGCTGTCGGCGGCTTCGCTTCCCATGTGCTGCAATTCCTTGCCACCGACGGCCTTCTTGATCGTGGCCTCAAGGTGCGGGCTTTGACATTGCCGGATAGCTATCAGGACCACGGCAAGCCGGATGCGATGTATGCCGAGGCCGGTCTTGACCGGACAGGCATCGTGCATGCGGTGTTTGCCGCTCTTGGCCGCGAGGCTGTTGCAGCGCCATTTAGCGCCTGACCGATGGGTGGGGAAACGAGCGACAAGAACCTGCGGCTCGATCAGCTAATGGTGGAGCTTGGGTTGTTTGCAACGCGTTCGCGGGCGCGCGATGCGATCCAGCGCGGCACGGTCAAGGTTGACGGCAAGCCTGTCACCAAGCCGGGCCAGACGGTTCTGCGCACCGCAAAGATCGCCGTGGATGATCCCGCAAGCGCCTATGTTTCCCGCGCTGCCTTGAAGCTTATCGCGGCGCTCGACCATTTCGACCTTGATGTGAAAGGGCGTACGGCGCTCGACATCGGCGCTTCGACTGGCGGTTTTACGCAAGTTCTGCTGGAGCGCGGCGCGAACCATGTTCTTGCCATTGATGTCGGCCACGACCAACTGCATGAGACCCTGCGCGCCGATCATCGCGTCACCAACAAGGAAGGGCTCAACGCCCGCGCTCTGGAGCTTTCCCATCTCGATGGACGCAATGTCGATTGTGTGGTTTCGGATGTGAGTTTCATTTCGCTGAAACTCGCATTGCCTCTGGCATTGGCCTTTGCGCAAAAAGGTGCTATCTGCGCGCTTCTTGTAAAACCGCAATTTGAAGCGGGCCGCGAGGCCATTGGCAAGGGCGGCATTCTGCGTGATCCGAGAGATGGCGAACGCATTGCGGAAGAACTGAAATCATGGCTGGAGACGCAAGCTGGCTGGCGCGCGCTCGGTCTTTGCCCGTCGCCTATCGAAGGCGGCGATGGTAATCGTGAATATCTCCTGGCAGGAAAGAAAGATCGATGACGACCCAGATTACAATCCGCTCGATCGGTGCGGGCGGCGATGGCGTCGCCAACCTTCCTGATGGCCAGATTTATGTGCCTTTCACGCTGCCGGGCGAAGTGGTCAATGTTGCGCGCGACAGGAACCGCGCGACGGTTATGGCGCTTCTCGAAACATCGCCCGAGCGTCAGGCCCCGGCCTGCCAGCATTTCGAGGATTGCGGTGGCTGCGCGCTTCAGCATTGGCAGGATGAACCCTACCGTCTGTGGAAGCGCGAACTGGTCGTCTCCGCGCTCAAGGGCAGGGGAATTGAGGCGGAGGTTGCGCCTCTGGTTGCTTGCCAGCCGCGCACGCGCCGCCGTGCTGTTTTTGCGGCACGCAAGACGGAGAAGGGCGTGTTGCTCGGCTTCAACCGTCACCTCAGCCATGAAATCATTGATATCGTCGAATGTGCGGTAACCGTTCCGGAGATCATTGCGCGGCTTGATGATCTGCGTGAAGTCGGGGCCTTGATTGCGCCCGGCTCAAAGCCGTTCAAGCTGGCAGCAACACAAACGGAATCCGGTCTCGATCTTGCTGCAAGCGGTTGCGGCCAGCTGAGCGACGAGCAACGGCGCGCACTGACGGCGCTTGTCATGAAGAAGGGCTTTGCGCGCCTTTCGCATGAAGGCGAGATCATTGTCGAGCCGAAGAAGCCGCTCATTCATTTCGGCAAGGTGCCGGTTCCTGTTCCGCCCGGTTGTTTCTTGCAGGCGACGGTGGATGCCGAGGAAGCAATGGTGCAGCTCGTGCTGGACCATGTGGGCAAAGCCAAGCGTGTCGCGGACCTGTTCTGCGGTGTCGGCACATTCGCGCTGCGGATTGCAGAAAAGAGCGCGGTTCATGCCGTTGAAAACGACGCGCTGGCCCTTGCGGCTCTCGACCGTGGCGTGCGCCATGTTCAGGGATTGAAGCCTGTTTCAGTTGAACGTCGCGACCTTTTCCGCCGTCCGCTGATGCCGAAGGAATTGCTGCCGTATAACGCCGTGGTTTTCGATCCTCCGCGTGCAGGTGCGGAAGAACAGGCGCTTGAACTTGCAAAATCCAAGGTGGAGAAGGTTGTCGCGGTTTCGTGCAATCCGGTGACGCTCGCCCGCGACCTCGCCATTCTGGTGAAGGGCGGCTATCGCGTTACACGTGTCACGCCGATTGACCAGTTCCTCTGGTCGCCACATGTTGAGGCCGTGGCGACACTGGTGAAGAGGTGAGGCAATAGGGCAGTAAGTGAATAAGGCAGTATGTTTGGGTTGTAGATGGCCGCGACGGCTGTAACTTCCTACTGCCCTACTGCCCTACTGCCCTACTGCCCTACTGCCCTACTGCCCTAAACTCACATCTTTTCGATGATCTTCTGGTCGCCTTCATGCGCCTTTCCGTTGGCGGCGATGATGGCGGGGACGATGTCATCCGCCTTGTCGATGACGAGCGGCTTCACTTGGTGCGCGGTGTGTAGGAAACCTTCCGCCGTCATGTGCTCCAGAAGCGAGAGCATCGGCTGCCAGAAATTATTGATGTTAGCGAACACCATCGGCTTGCGATGCTTGCCGAGCTGCGCCCAGGTCATCATTTCCACGATTTCCTCAACCGTGCCAATGCCGCCAGGGAGCGTGACGAACGCATCCGACTTCTGGAACATGAGATGCTTTCGCTCGTGCATGTCGCCGACGACGATGAGCTCGGTCAGCTGTTCGGCTTTTTCAAGGCTTGCTTCCTTGTCGAGCAGGAAGGTCGGGATGATGCCGGTGACTTCGCCGCCAGCTTCCATCACGCCCTGTGCCACGGCGCCCATGATGCCGCGCGTGCCGCCGCCATAGACGAGGCGCAAACCGTGTTCGGCGATGGACCGGCCAAGCGTAACGCCGGCTTCACGATAGATGGGATTCAGGCCCGTAGACGAGCCGCAATAAACACAGATGGATCGAATCTCAGACATGATTTTCTTGTGCGCTTTTGACCTTTCAGCGTCAAGCGTCTGCGATTTCATTTTGCAGTGAAGATTGCCGTCAGTGAGACGTTTACGTCAGGTTCCGGGTGGACATTCACAGCGATTGTTATATCTCAATCCGTATGTACTCCAGATTGAGAAGTGGATTGGATATGAAGAACTGGGTTGTGTTTCTCGGGCTCACCTTTGCCGCATCATCCGCATCGGCTGGCGAGATCAACATCAAACTGCCGGACGATACCGAAGTAACGACCAACTCCGTTCTGTATAAATGTGGCGAGAAGAATGTCTCGGTAACCTACTACAATGCCGGTGATATTTCACTTGCTGAGCTGGAGCTCGAAGACGAGACTATCGTCGCTTCCAACGTCATTTCAGGGTCTGGAGCCAAATATGCCGGTGGCGTCTATATCTGGTGGACCAAGGGCGAAACGGCCGATCTCTATAACCTTATGGACGATCCAGACCAATCAAAGCCGACAAACTGTGTAGAACAGTAATCTAGCTAATAAAAAGCCTCGTACCTTTTGCTGTTTCGGTGCAGATTTCTTGTGGGGGGAAGCCAAAAGCTATAAACCCGTCATTAAAGTCTCTGGCGTGGGTTTCGAAGCGAAATGCAAAAAAACAGTTTAGGGTTGCTCGGTATCGGGCTCGTCGCAATTGTCGCCGGGCTCGGCCTTTATTGGAATGCGACGCGATCCCGCGTTGAGGCGCCGCAACCCAATGCAACTGCGCCAGCGTCGACCCCGGCGTCGAGCAATGCGCCAGCGCAGCCACAAACAACGCCATCCGAGACTACCAAACCTGCAGGTGACGTTTCAGCAAACGATGCGAAGCCGCAAGGCGCGCAATCGGAAGAGCATACCAAGCAGGCTGATGCCGCTCCCGCAGAGCAGGCCAGCAAGACGCCGGTTTTCGATCTTCTTCGCGTCGAGCCTGACGGTTCGGTCGTGGTCGCAGGCAAGGCGCTGCCCAATGCCGATGTGGAGATTGTTGCAGGCGCAACCGTTGTGGGCAAGGCCAAGGCGGGACCCAATGGCGATTTCGCCATTGTTCTGGATGAGCCTTTAAAGGCGGGTGATCATCAGCTCGTCTTGCGTGCTACTGGTGCGGACAACAATGTAGCTACCTCCGCGCAGACGGCCATCGTGTCGGTGCCTGAAACCAAGTCGGGGCAGGTGCTGGCGCTGGTTGAGGAGCCGGGGCAGGCGAGCCGCCTGATCACCAAGCCGGAGACAGCTCCTGCACCACAGGAGAATACAGACGCTGCCCCCGAAGCGGCAGCCAAGGCCGACAAGCCGGAAGCCAAGCCTGCGCAGGACTTGCCGATTGCAATCGAAGCGGTGGAAATTGAGGGCCAGTCGGTTTTTGTGGCGGGTAAAGCCAAGGGTGGCAATCGTGTGATCGTCCACGCCAATGATACGTTACTTGGTGCTAGCCTCATTTCACCTGATGGCCGTTTCCTCGTGCAGAGCAAGCAGCCGCTCAGCGTCGGAGACTATATCATTCGCGCCGATCTGCTCGATAATGCCAATCAGGTTCTGGCGACAGCCCGCGTCCCGTTCCGTCGCGAAGCGGGCGAGAATATCTCGGCTGTTGCTTCGGATACTGACGGTCAGACGGCAGCTCCATCGGGCACGAATGGCGGTGAAGCCGCTTCGTCGGCAGCACCGCTGCAGAAAGTCGAAGGTTCGGTCATCATTCGTCGCGGAGATAATCTCTGGACGATATCCAAGCGCGCCTATGGCAAGGGCACACGATATACGACGATCTATCTCGCCAATCGTGATCAGATTCGCAATCCGGATCTCATCTGGCCAGGTCAGGTATTCAACATGCCGAAGGAACCTCTGGGTGAGGGCGAGGTCAAGCGCCAGTTGGAAGATAGCGCTAACTGACGGGGAGTTGCCGGCACTGAAACGTGGCTCTCAACATAGGGAGGCGCGTTTCAGTAATATGCGCCAGTCACGACAGTGTGTTTCCGTTTGGCGGTCTTTTCTGGAATGAACGTCTCCAAATCTTGAACTTCAGAGTATAATCGTATATCGTCGATATACGATGAAGATAGTTCTGGACAAAAGCTCGACCGAAGCCGTCGCCGATCTGGCGCAGCTCGGTATTGACGATGAAGCGGCAGCGCGCATTTGCGCCGCGCTGGGCCATCCTGTCCGCATTCGAATTATCCGCCAGTTGATGATGGAGGACGCCTGCTGCTGTAAGGATATTGTCGGCAAGCTCGACCTTGCACAATCGACAGTTTCCCAACATCTCAAGGTCCTCGTACAGGCCGGTCTTATCGATTATCGGCCTGAGCGTCAGTCTTCGCGTTACAGCGTCAACTGGCAGCAACTAAGCGCTGTCCGCACGCATTTTGCTTCCTTCAAGAGCAGATGCTGCGGCTAGAGCGCATCCCGAAAAGTGAGAACCGGTTTTCGGAACCAGATGCGCGTAAAACAAAAGATGGAGCATCCCGAAAAGCCCGAAGTGGCTTTTCGAAGTGATGCGTCGATACAAACAGATAAAGCGATGACGGAGTTTCATCTCGTACGAAATCGCTTCAGCCCACCGACTTGAAAGAACGCACCATGAGTTCCCCCAAAACGGTTTCCGCCGACTCCGGCGAGACGTTCAAGACACTGCGAAATCTCTGGCCCTATATGTGGCCTTCCGACAGGCCCGATCTGCGCATGCGTGTCGTCTGGGCCACGTTCTATCTGGTGATTTCCAAGATCGTACTCATCCTCGTACCCTATTTCTTCAAATGGGTGACGAATGCTTTGACCGGTCAGTTGAATCCGCCGGATTATATCCCGTTGTTTCTGGTCGGCGCGGTGATGCTGGTGCTGGCTTATAACGGTGCCAAGATCGTACAGGCCGGTCTCAACCAGCTCCGCGATGCATTGTTTGCGAGCGTCGGCCAATACGCGGTGCGTCAGTTGGCCTACAGAACCTTCGTGCACATGCACCAGCTTTCGCTCAGGTTCCATCTTGAACGGCGTACGGGTGGGCTTTCGCGGGTCATTGAGCGCGGCACAAAGGGCATCGAAACGATTGTCCGTTTCACGATCCTCAATACGCTGCCTACCATTCTTGAATTTGCACTGACGGCGGTGATTTTTGCCGTCGCTTACGGCATTTCCTATCTGCTCGTGGTCGCTGCGACGGTCTGGCTCTACACTTGGTTTACGATCAAGGCGAGCGACTGGCGCATCAATATCCGCCGCGAAATGAACGACTCCGATACGGATGCCAACACCAAGGCGATCGACTCGCTGCTCAACTTCGAAACGGTCAAGTATTTCGGCAACGAGAACATGGAAGCAAAGCGCTTCGACGCCTCGATGGCGCGCTATGAAAAGGCCGCAACCCAGACCTGGACGTCGCTCGGCTGGCTGAACTTCGGTCAGGCCGTCATCTTTGGCGTTGGCATGGCGGTGGTCATGGTCATGTCGGCGCTGGAAGTTCGGGCCGGGACGCAATCCATCGGCGATTTCGTTTTCATCAATGCCATGCTGATGCAGCTTTCCATTCCGCTCAATTTCATCGGTTTCATCTATCGCGAAATCCGTCAGGGTTTGACCGATATCGAGCAGATGTTCGATCTCCTCGATGTGCAGCAGGAAGTCGTCGATAAGCCCAATGCACCAGCATTGAAAATCGATCACGGTGCGATCCGTTTTGATGATGTGCATTTCGCTTATGATGCGAACCGCCCGATCCTCAAGGGCATCAGTTTTGAAGTTCCGGCAGGAAAGACAGTAGCGATTGTCGGACCTTCGGGCGCGGGTAAATCCACGATCTCGCGACTGCTGTTTCGCTTCTATGATGTGCAGTCCGGATCGGTTTCCGTCGACGGGCAGGACGTCCGCGACGTTACGCAGGAAAGCCTGCGCAAGGTCATCGGCATGGTGCCGCAGGACACCGTACTGTTCAACGATACGATTGCTTACAACATTCGCTATGGCCGTCCTGATGCCACGGCTGAAGAGGTGGAAAAGGCGGCAGAACTGGCGCAGATTTCCGGCTTCATCAAGCACCTGCCGGAAGGCTATCAATCTATGGTTGGCGAACGCGGCCTCAAGCTTTCGGGCGGTGAGAAGCAGCGTGTAGCCATTGCGCGTACGATCCTGAAGGCCCCCCCAATCCTGATACTCGATGAAGCGACTTCCGCGCTCGATACGGCAACGGAGCAGGAAATCCAGTCTGCGCTCGACATTGTCAGCCGAGGCCGCACCACGCTCGTCATCGCGCACCGTCTGTCGACCGTGATCGGTGCCGATGAGATCATCGTTCTGAAAGACGGCCTGATTGCCGAACGTGGCACGCATCGCATGCTTCTCAAGCATAAGGGGCTTTATGCGTCCATGTGGGCTCGCCAGCGCGAGGCCGACGAGGCAGAAGAGCGTCTGCGCCAGGTTCGGGAAAGCGACGAGCTGGGTGTCGTCAAACGCGGCGTTCCGGCGGCGGAATAGCTCGTTTGTCGGCAGTTACTTATATTAGGGCACGATCACGTGCCCTAACAGCCGTGAATAATTTGCGAAATGGATTTCGATTCTGAACAGGATGAGGTAAATAACGGCCAAACTCAAAGGAAGAGCGATGAGCCTTACTGACACCATCCGCAATACTTTCGTGCCGATCCATCGGGAAGGCTATCCGTTTATCGCGGGCTTTTTCGTGGTTTCGCTCATTCTGGGCTGGCTGTGGAACCCGCTGTTCTGGATCGGGATGGTGCTGACCGTCTGGTGCATCTATTTCTATCGCGATCCGGAGCGTGTGACGCCGATGGACGACGATCTGGTCATTAGCCCTGCTGACGGCAAGGTTTCCTTCGTCGGCCCGGCTGTGCCGCCGGCCGAACTGGACCTGGGTGCCGAACCGCTCATGCGCGTTTCGGTTTTCATGAATGTGTTCTCGGTTCACATCAACCGCTCTCCGGTGCGTGGCAAGATCGAAAAGGTCGTGCATCGTCCGGGGAAGTTCCTTAATGCAGAACTCGACAAGGCCAGCACGGAAAACGAACGCAACAGCGTCCTGATTGAAAGCCCGCACGGCAAGATCGGCGTTGTTCAGATTGCTGGTCTGGTTGCCCGTCGTATCGTCTGCTGGTCAAACGAGGATGATGATCTGTCTGTGGGCGAACGGTTTGGCCTGATTCGCTTCGGATCGCGCGTCGATGTCTATCTTCCGGCCGATGCGACCGTTCGTGTTGCTGTTGGCCAGACGGCAATCGCCGGTGAAACCGTGCTGGCCGATTATGGCAGCGTGCGCGGCGAGCCTGTGGTGCGGATCGGCTGAGCCGATGGAAACACCTTTTCCGCCTTTTGAGCCCAATGGCCGCGTGGATTCATCGCGCGGCCCGAAGCTGTCGCAGATACCTCTGCGTATTGTCGTTCCCAACGTCATAACGGTTCTTGCCATTTGTGCCGGTCTTACCGGCATTCGTCTTGCCTTCGAGAACCGCTTCGAGCTTGCCGTCGTAATGGTGCTCGTGGCTGCCTTTCTGGACGGTATTGATGGGCGCGTGGCCCGCATGATGAAGGGATCGTCGAAATTCGGCGCCCAGATGGATTCGCTTGCCGATATCGTCAATTTCGGTGTGGCGCCGGCCTTGGTGCTTTATGCCTTCATGCTCGATCAGGCGCGCTCATTCGGCTGGATCGCCGCACTCCTTTATGCCATTGCCTGCTGCCTGCGACTTGCACGTTTCAATGTCATGCTGGAAGATCCGAACCGCCCGGCATGGCAAAGCAACTACTTCATCGGCGTGCCGGCACCGGCAGGTGCCATGCTTGTCCTGTTGCCGGTCTATCTTGGTTTTCTCGGATTGACGCCAACACGAGGGCTCGCTTTTGGCGTGGCGGTCTATACCGTGGCAATCGCGTTCCTGTTGGTAAGCCGTCTGCCAGTCTATAATGGCAAATCCGCTGGAAGCCTTGTCCGGCGCGATATCGTCATGCCGCTCATCCTGTTCGTGGTGGTTTACGTCGCTTTCCTGATGAGCTTCACCTGGCAGACCCTGAGCCTCACGGCGCTCGCTTATCTGGCATTCCTTCCGTTCAGCCTGGCTGCCTGGAACAAGCGCGAGGCTGCTGATCGAAAGGCCGAGGAAGAGGCCGCCACCGAAGAGGATAGGCCGTCAGAGGAAAACTGATGGCAATGCCTGCTTGATGAAACTGACGCGCTCTTCGACCGATGATTTCGGCAGGAGCGCGATTTCATATCCAAGCCGTCTGTAGGTTTTATCCATCGCGTGGAAAGTACGTGTGGCCTCTTCGAAATCCTGCTTCCGCTCAGTATCCTGACCGAAGATTTCTGCCCATGGCGGAGCCAGAAAAACTGTTCTGTTGTACGGAAACTGCCGTGCGGCCTCTTCCATATGCTTTGGAATGGGCAGGTTACACAGCATCAGATAGCCGATTACGTCGGGCACGCCGCGGTCGAAGAAGACCGTCCCGCTCTGTTGTTTCGCCATTGCATGCGAGCGCATTTCCCAGCACAGCATTAACTCTGCAAAAAGCGCGCGATCACTCCAGGGCAGGGCCTTGCCGCCAATAGCGACCTGGTCCTGAATAATAGCGCGTCCGGCTTCCACAGTGCGGGAAAAGCCCTGCCTTTCGAGTGCATCAATCAGTGTGCTTTTGCCTGATCCAGGCCCGCCGCTGATGATGATGAAACACTGGTGATCTTTGATCATAGGTCCTCCAATAGCAAAGGGAACGCGCGCCAAAACGGTCGGTGCACGACGAAGGGATCTGAAAGTGGGGGAACCCGCTGAAAAAGGAGCCATCAGGCGGCTAGGCGGGAACATCAATAAACAAGCAAATAGAACCGGCCTTGCATATAGGCAAGGCCGGAAGAAAGAAATCAGCTCGGCAGGTGATAGTCGAGGAACCGATCCTGTCGCACGTCGAAAAGCTTGCCGCTAACTTCAAGATTCGGATCGGCGAGCTTGACGATCTTTTCAGCGACCGACTGCGGTGTTGGCAGCGTTTCAGGGTCTTCACCGGGCATCGCCTGCGCACGCATTGCCGTACGGGTGGCACCCGGATTGACGGAGTTGATCTTGAGCTTCATCTGCTTCGTTTCTTCGGCCCAGCTGCGCGCCATGACTTCGACAGCAGCTTTCGAGGCAGCATACGGCCCCCAGAAGGCGCGGCAGGTATGTGCCACACCGGAAGAGAGCAGAATGGCACGTCCGGCGTCGGAAGCCCGTAGCAGCGGATCGGTGGACCGAATAAGACGCCATACGCTGGTGACATTGACGTTCATGAGCTTCTCGAACGTCTTGGCCTCGACATGGCCGATCGGCGAGATCGTGCCGAGGACACCCGCATTGGCAACCATGATATCGAGCTTGCCCCAGCGCTCATGAATGGAGCCGCCAAGGCGATCAATCGCTTCCATGTCGGTAATATCGAGAGGCACCAGCGTTGCGCTACCTCCCAATTTGCGGATGTCGTCGTCCAGCTCTTCAAGCCCGCCGACGGTGCGGGCAACCGCAATCACATGCGCGCCGCGTTTTGCCAGTTCAAGCGAAAGAAAATACCCAATACCGCGCGATGCGCCTGTTACCAGTGCGATGCGGCCCGTAAGGTCGATGCTCATCTAGTCCCCATATGATGCAAGAACATGAAACAGGCGGCCTTTTGGGCCGCCTGCGTGAAGAATTGGGCGATCAGCCGTTGCTTGCGAGCAGCGACAGCGTATGCACGTTGCTCTCGCCTTCCTGATCGAGGAGGCGGGTCGGATATTCGCCCGTGAAGTAGTGATCGGTGAAAGCTGGCGCCTTCGGATCACGAGGCTTTCCGCCGACAGCCTTGTAGAGCCCGTCGATGGAAAGAAATGCCAGGGAATCCGCGCCGATGTAACGGCACATGGATTCCAGGTCCTTGTGCTGGTTAGCCAGCAGCTTATCGGCATGGGGGGTGTCGATACCGTAGAAATCCGGGTGGTAGATCATTGGACTTGCCACGCGGATATGCACTTCCTTTGCGCCCGCATCGCGGATCATCTGGACGATCTTGACGGATGTGGTGCCCCGTACAATGGAATCATCCACCAGCACGACCCGCTTGCCTTCGATCATGGCGCGATTGGCCGAATGTTTCAGCTTGACGCCAAGCGCGCGAATTTGCTGCGTCGGCTCGATGAAGGTGCGGCCTACATAGTGATTGCGGATGATGCCGTATTCAAATGGAATGCCGCTTGCCTGCGCGAAGCCGAGGGCAGCAGGCGTGCCGCCATCTGGCACCGGCACGACAACATCGGCTTCAATACCGGCTTCCTTGGCAAGCTCCACGCCCATATTTTTGCGCGCGACATAGACGCTGCGACCGCCGACCACGGAGTCAGGACGGGCAAAATAGACATACTCAAACAAGCAGAGCCGTTCCGGCTGCGGATTTTCAGCCTTGATGGATTCGATGGTGATGGAGCCGTCCTTCTGAATCTCGCAGATGACCACTTCGCCATTTTCGACGTCGCGAACATATTTCGCGCCGATAATGTCGAGGGCACAGGTCTCCGAGCAGAAGATAGGCTTGCCGTCGAGCTCGCCCATGACGAGCGGGCGGATGCCGATAGGATCACGCGCGGCAATCAGCTTGGTACGGGTCAGCGCCAGCATGGCGTAGCCGCCCTCGACCTGCCGGATGGCATCGACGAAACGGTCTGAGGAAGATGAGTGGCGCGAACGGGCAATCATATGCAGCACGACTTCCGTATCGGAGGTCGCCTGAAAGATCGCGCCGGAAGCAATCAGCTGCTTGCGCAGCGTAATGCCGTTGGTGAAGTTGCCGTTATGGGCAATGGCAATGCCGCCTACTTCCAGTTCCGCGAACAGTGGCTGCACGTTGCGCAGGATCGTCTCGCCGGTGGTGGAGTAGCGCACATGGCCGATGGCACGGTCGCCGGGCAAACGATTCAGCGTCGCTGCATCGGTGAAATGATCGCCGACGAGACCCATATGGCGTTCGGAATGAAAGCGGCGATTGTGATAGGAAACGATACCGGCGGCTTCCTGCCCGCGATGCTGGAGGGCATGCAGCCCCAATGCGGTCAGCGCGGCTGCGTCTTCGTGGCCAAGTATGCCAAATACGCCGCATTCTTCATGCAGGGTGTCTTCATCCAGCATAAAGGAGGCATTTTCAGAAGAATGGCTGGTCATTGCCGCAAGGCCTTTCGATTGCAGAGGCAACTAAAGCGCCTCTCTATCACAAGATGGCTTTTTGTTAAAAGCGAAGAGTTCACCGCTGCGTCGATATAGTCTCATGAATATTAGTATCGCACGATGGCCGCGAATAATCTCGCAAATTCCCGCCTGAAATATGATCGCGGAACCGAAATGACAATGTGTGAGCGTTATTTGGGCCATTTCATATCAGTCGGCTTTTGCCTCCAGAATTGAAAAAGCCGCCAGCGGGGCTGACGGCTTCTCGATATATCGGAGCAACTTATTGCTGTGCAGGCGTATCGTCCGGAACCGGCGCTTCTTCCTGCTCACCAGAAGCCGGAGCATTCTGCTGCGGCTTGAACTTATCGATCATCTGGTCGGGGTTGGCCGGCAGAAGATCGATCAGTTGCTGGCCGAAAGAATCGAGCATTGGCTTTGATTTCGCATTCGTCACCCAGGCTGGCTGGTTTGTCGGGACGAGCCAGTTGAAGAACAGCATGGCAACGACAACGAGAAGCACGCCGCGCACGCCGCCAAACAGAAAGCCGAGCGTGCGGTCGAGCGCACCGATACGGCTATCGATGATGAAATCGGCGATCTTCATGGTGATCAGAGAAACGACGATCAGCACAACGAGGAAAACTGCGCCAGCGGCGGCAATCTTCGCGATGGTTTCGTTGTTGATATAGGGCTGCACAAAAGGCAGAACCGGCTGGTAGAAGAGATAGGCTGCAGCGGCTGCCGCCGCCCAAGATACCAGCGAC
Organism: Ochrobactrum sp. A-1; assembly: GCF_022488005.1. Classification (NCBI taxonomy): domain Bacteria; kingdom Pseudomonadati; phylum Pseudomonadota; class Alphaproteobacteria; order Hyphomicrobiales; family Brucellaceae; genus Ochrobactrum; species Ochrobactrum sp. A-1. Next base: position 1,117,022 of record NZ_JAKVQC010000003.1, on the reverse strand, counting down.
AGCACCTCGCGGGAAAAACCGCGCACCATCGCCAGAACGGCTGAAACCAGCGTTATCCCGAGTAGAATTCCATCAAGCATGGTTATCGGCATTCTGCCTGTCCTCAGTTATTATGCGCAATCACTTTAATACGCAGGGCAGTCAAAGATGCTGGAGCTTATCACCGGAAGGTTGACAGATTCTTCCAGTCATAAAACTCCAGATTTATTGCTTCTTTCCGGAGCCTGAAGCCGCAATACGGGCAACAAGGTCGGGCAGAGCCGAGGTTTCCATGAGGGGGAAGTTGCGATCTTTCCAAAGTTCGCCGCTGCCGCCGGGCACCTCTGCCTGCCGGAAACCGAGCTTCTCGGCTTCCTTGAGCCTCTGTACTGCATGCGTTACCGCGCGAACAGCACCGGAAAGGCTGATTTCGCCGAAATAAACACAATCTGGCGGAAGGGCAATACCGGCCATGGATGAAACCAGTGCAGCAGCCACAGCTATATCGGCGGCAGGCTCGCTGATACGATAACCGCCCGCAACATTCAGATAGACGTCGTGCTGCCCGAAACGAACGCCGCAATGTGATTCGAGAACGGCGAGAATCATGGCAAGTCGTCCGCCGTCCCAGCCGACGACCGCACGACGCGGGGTGCCAAGCGAGGAGGGGGCGACAAGCGCCTGTATCTCCACCAGCACGGGACGTGTGCCTTCCATGCCAGCAAAGACAGCGGCACCTGGAGCCTTGGCGTTGCGTTCACCAAGGAAAAGCTCTGACGGGTTGGAAACCTCGCGCAGGCCACCATCGGACATCTCGAAAACACCGATCTCGTCGGTGGGGCCGAAACGGTTCTTCACCGTGCGCAGGATGCGGTAGTGATGCCCGCCTTCGCCTTCGAAATAGAGAACGCCATCGACCATATGTTCGACCACGCGCGGACCGGCAATCTGGCCATCTTTGGTGACATGTCCCACCAGCACGACTGCGGAACCAGTCTGCTTGGCATAGCGGATCATGGCTTGCGCCGACGAACGCACCTGCGTGACCGTGCCAGGAGCAGAATCTGCCATATCGGTCCAGAGCGTCTGGATCGAATCGATGATGACGAGGTCGGGTCGCTTGTTATCGGAAATGGTAGCGATGATGTCTTCGACGTTGGTTTCGGCGGCAAGTTCCACCGCCGACGATGCCACGCCCAGACGCTGCGCGCGCAGGCGAATCTGGGCAACCGCTTCTTCGCCCGAAACATAAACAATGCGATGGCCGCGATTGGAAAGGGCAGCTGCAGCCTGTGTCAAAAGTGTAGATTTTCCGATGCCGGGATCGCCGCCGATCAGAAGGGCTGAACCGCGCACAAAGCCGCCGCCGGTCACACGATCAAGTTCGCTGATACCGGAAATGATCCGCGGCGCATCTTCAATGTCGCCGGACAGGGAGGTGAGGGCTACAGCGCGACCTTTGCGCTTGGACAACATGGCGCCGGGGCCGGAGCCGATGCCGCTATTGGTGCCTTCCTCGACGAGCGTGTTCCACTCGCCGCAGGAATCGCACTTGCCCGCCCAGCGCGTATGCACTGTGCCGCAATTCTGGCAGATGAACTGAATGCGCGCCTTGGCCATCAGAGACGCGCCCTTTTCGAAGAGATATTATTCATACTGTTCGGGAAGATAGGAACCCTCGGCCAGATCTGCAAATCGCGTGAATTCGGACTGGAAGGCGAGCTTGACCGTTCCGGTCGGCCCGTGGCGCTGCTTGGCGATGATGACGTCAGCAGTGCCGCGCACTTTTTCAAAGTGCTGCTTCCATTCTTCATATTTCGGGTCGAATTCATCCCGCGGTTCGAGGTTCTTGACGTAATATTCCTCGCGGAACACGAAGAGCACCACGTCGGCGTCCTGCTCGATGGAGCCCGATTCACGAAGGTCGGAGAGCTGTGGGCGCTTGTCGTCGCGGCTTTCCACCTGACGGGAGAGCTGTGAAAGCGCAATGATTGGAACATTCAGTTCCTTGCCAAGGGCCTTGAGGCCGGTGGTGATCTCGGTGATTTCCTGCACGCGGTTCTGTGCCGAGGCCTTCGACGAGCCGGTCATCAGCTGTACGTAGTCGATCACCAGAACGTCGAGGCCGCGCTGGCGCTTGAGGCGACGAGCGCGGGCGGCGAGCTGCGCAATCGAGATGCCACCGGTCTGGTCGATATAGAGCGGGATTTTCTGCATCACCTGCGAGCAGGCGACGAGCTTCTCGAAATCGGTCTCGGTGATATCACCACGGCGGATTTTCGAGGACGACACTTCCGTCTGCTCGGAAATGATACGGGTTGCGAGCTGTTCCGCCGACATTTCGAGCGAGAAGAAGCCGACAACGCCGCCATTGACGGCCTTCATCGAGCCATCGGCCTGTTGTTCGCCTTCATAAGAATTGGCGATGTTGAACGCAATATTGGTTGCAAGCGAGGTCTTACCCATACCCGGACGACCCGCAAGGATAATCAAATCGGAAGGCTGCAAGCCACCCATCTTGCCATCGAGCGTATGGATGCCGGTAGAGACACCGGAAAGGTGGCCGTCACGCATAAAGGCGGCGTTGGCCATGTCCACAGCCGTGGTGACGGCGTCCTTGAAGGGCAGGAAACCGCCGTCATAGCGACCTGTTTCCGCTAGTTCGAACAGGCGGCGTTCAGCGTCTTCGATCTGTTCCTGTGGTGCCATGTCGACAGGCGCGTCATAGGCGACGTTCACCATGTCTTCGCCGATGCCGATTAGCGCGCGGCGTGTCGCCAGATCGTAAATCGCGCGGCCATAATCCTCGGCATTGATGATGGTGACGGCTTCGGTTGCGAGACGGGTTACATACTGGAAGATCGTGAGATCGCCCACCTTGCCTTCGGTCGGCAGGAAGGTTTTCATCGTCACAGGATTTGCCATCTTGCCCACGCGAATGAGATCGGTCGTGATCTCATAGATGCGACGGTGCAGAGGCTCGAAGAAATGGGTTGCCTTGAGGAAGTCCGATACCCGGTAAAAGGCATCGTTGTTGATCAGGATCGCGCCCAGCAGCGCCTGTTCCGCTTCAATATTATGGGGTGCTTCCCGATAAAGCGCGTCTTTTTGGTCCCGCACATCGTCGAGTTTGCGTACCGCCGCTTCCGCCATGATTCTCAATCCTGTCCCTGATGCAACCAGCTAGCCCTCAAGCGATGCCAAACGCAACGCGACTTCGAGTGATTCCTGCTGGAAGAGACAAGCTATACCATGATTCACACTGATCCACAGTTCGGATCATGGTTTTGTCAGTCCGCTGTTGACGCGGACTGACATCTCGAATCGACAAGGTTGCTGTCAGGCGTTCATGCTTTTCTTGACGGCTCGAACCTCGCTATTGGCACCTTTCGGCGCGCTGTCGAGGCGCTTGAGGCGTTTTTCTTCAGCCTCGATATAGTTGCGGGTCAGCGGAACGGATTCCTGCCTGTGGGCGATCTGAATGTGGAACACCATCATGTTCTGCCAGCGGAACGCGCTTTCCGATGCCGCCAGATAAAACTCCCACATGCGGCAGAAACGCTCGTCATAAAGCGCTTTGGCCTTGTCGCGATTGGCCATGAAGGCCTCTCGCCACGCCTTCAGCGTTTCCGCATAGTGCAGCCTGAGAATTTCTACGTCGGTGACATAGAGCCCGGCCTTTTCAATATGCGGTAGAACCTCTGAAAGTGCGGGAATATAACCACCTGGGAAGATGTATTTGCGAATGAACGGATTGGTCGCTCCCGGACCATCTGCTCGTCCGATGGCATGTAGAAGGAAAACGCCATCCGGCTTCATCAGGCGAGCGACGTGCTGGAAATATTCAGCGAAATGGCCAACACCAACATGTTCGAACATGCCAACCGACACCAGCCGGTCAAACTTGTCGTCGATGTTGCGATAGTCGGTCAGTTCGAACTTCGCACGGTCGGCCAGTCCTTCATCCTGAGCGCGCTGATTGGCAATGGCGTGCTGTTCTTCGGACAAGGTTACGCCGGTGACATTGGCCTTGAGATGGCGGGCGAGATATAGCCCCATGCCGCCCCAGCCACAGCCGATATCGAGCACCTTGTCGCCTTCCTTCACCAGCATCTTCGCGGCGATATGGCGTTTTTTGGCAAGCTGTGCCTCGGCCAGCGTGGCATTCGGTGGATCGAAATAGGCACAGGAATATTGCTTGTCGGGATCGAGAAACAGGTCATAAAGCTCGCCCGAAAGATCATAGTGACTTTTGATGTTGTTGGAAGAACGCGAAATCGTGTTCATCTGCTGGAAACGGCGAAACAGAATACGCAGTTTGGCCAGAGCCTTCATCCATGGTTCTGTGGCAGCTGTCGGCCCGGTATTTTCAAACACGATCCGCAGCAGCGCGTAAATATCGCCTTCCAGAAAGTCGATCTCGCCGTCCATGAAGCACTCTGCGAGTTTCAGTTCCGGGTCGAGTGCTACGGCGCGCTCTGCATGTTTTGTCTTGAAATGTATATGAACCGGCACGCCCGTCTTGTCGCCATACTGCGAACGCCCACCACTAGAATCGGTAACCGTCAGGTCACCGGTTTTAATCATATGCGAAAGAACAGTACGCATCATTCCATACATCGGCCCCATCTCCTCTTGGGGATCGAAGCAGGCGCACGTCCATGCGTTTGCATGGCAGGCGGCGGTGCATAAGTATCAGAGCCGCACTGTCATCAGATTTTCAGGCAATATCCCCTCGGTCAATCGGCCTCGGGAGTAATGCCCAAGCAACGCAGACGTTTCCGTCAGCACCCTCTCCAATCCAATACTAATATGCAGAATAGGGAGTTTTACCGATCTGAAAAGAGAAAATGCCCGGCGAAGGCCGCCGGGCACGATCATATAAAGTTTACCACGATGGGAATGCATGCCATCTGACTGGCCATTCCCATGGATAATAGGGGGCTAAATTAAGCCTGATCTTCAGCTTCGTCTTCTTCGTCGAAAACTTCTTCCGACAGAGGCTGTTCTTCGATGCCGTAAATAGCTTCGATCGAGGTCAGGTCTTCACCCTTTGCCTGACGTTCGGCTTCTTCAGTCGAACGTGCGATATTGACCGTAACCTGAACCTGAACTTCCGGATGCAGCAAAATCGAAACTTCGTGCAGGCCGATTGTCTTGATCGGATGGTTCAGTTCAACCTGGTTGCGGTGCAGGCTGAAGCCGTTAGCCGAGATGATGTCGGCGATGTCACGGGTCGAAACGGAACCGTAGAGCTGGCCGGTTTCACCAGCCGAACGCACAACGATGAACGATTCGCCGTTGAGCTTGGTTGCAACTGCTTCGGCTTCGTTCTTGCGTTCCAGGTTCTGGGCTTCGAGCTGAGCGCGCTGGCCTTCGAACTTCTTCTTGTTGGCTTCGTTGGCACGAAGAGCCTTGCCCTGCGGGAGTAGGAAGTTACGGGCATAGCCGTCCTTGACCTTGACGGTTTCGCCCATCTGGCCGAGGCGGCCGATACGTTCCAGAAGAATAACGTCCATTGGAGTTTCCTTTCGAGTTTCTGATTCGGTTACTGACTGTCAGTGCCCGGCATTTTCGAGACTGGCGCACCGCGCGAAGTGTCGAAAAGTCCGAGAACCATGAAGATGAAAAGCAGGAATGCGAAGAGTATGATCGCAAAGTAGGCAAGCCACAGCGCCACCGGGCGCCACACTTTGCCACGTGTGCGAAAATGCATGATGGCAAGACCTGACATCATGAAACCAGCGCTGAGCGCACCGGCAACAACGGTTGCGATCAATCCGGCGCCGCCGGGAAGAAATGCAACCGCAAGAGCGACCGCGAAGACGAGCAGGGCCGGGCGCGGCATGCGCAGCGTTGCGGGCCAGTCGTCACGCGGACGGCGCAGACGACCAGACATGGAGATCAGGCGCTGTGCCAGATAAAGATTGCCGACGAGAATTGCGAGGCAGGTTGCTGGCTGGATCGCGGGCAGGACGACCATCAGCAGCGACGTTACATTGTTGCGAATGTCGTCGCTGGCGGTGAACTGCGGATCGGCTTCAGCAACCCGGTCGATAAGCGTATTTGCAAGTTCGCGCGCCATGTCCGGGCCAAAGCCCAGAATCGCACCGATGACGATGAAGCTGAGCGCCACCATCATGGCAAGCCGGAACACGATGTCCGACAGCGGATACCAGACGAGAATATCTTTCGGTCCGCCCACTTCCTCGGCCGGCCGCGCGAGGCCGGACAGATAAGCGCCGGTTGCTGCAGGAATGAAGCTCGTCAATGCCATCAGGAGTGCTGCAAGCGGGACGGCGACAACGCCGACGGCAACCGTGGCTGTGGCGGCGGCAACGATACCGGCGCTCGAACCCCAGCCAAGGGCAACAACGAAGATGGGCAGTGGTGTCAGGAAGTAGAGAACCATGGCCATAGCCGCCACCGCGCCGCCCTGGGCGATGACGCCGGACGACATCAAGGCCGAGGCAAGCCCCGCCAATATGCCGATACCGATAATGGTTCCATTGAATTTCATCAGTTTCGCTGTCCTGCTCCGGTCTTGCCGGTTCGTGCAGTTAGAGGCAGTTGCCCCAACTTGGGTTTTTATTACGCTCCGTTGCGCCCATCGCAATGGAGGAAAGGGACGCGGGAGGCGATCTCTGAGAACGCGCCTCCCGAATCTAGTTCTTACTTCACAACGTAAGGCAGCAGGCCGAGGAAACGAGCGCGCTTGATCGCCTTGGCGAGTTCACGCTGCTTCTTCTGGCTGACAGCCGTAATACGGGAAGGAACGATCTTGCCGCGTTCGGAAATGTAACGCTGCAGAAGCTTGATGTCCTTGTAGTCGATCTTCGGTGCGTTTGCGCCGGAGAACGGGCACGTCTTGCGACGGCGATGGAAAGGACGACGGGTCGGGATCTGATTGATATCAACCATGATTATGCTCCTTCACCAGCTTCGTTGTCGCGCGGGCGACGTGGGCCGCGATCACCACGGTCACCGCGATCACCACGGTCGAAACCGCCTTCACGACGACGCGGACGATCATCACCATCGCGTTCGCGACGGTCGTCACGGCGGGTGAGCATGGCCGACTGGCCTTCTTCGTGTTCTTCAACGCGAACGGTGAGGAAACGAAGAACGTCTTCGTTGATGCGCATCTGGCGTTCCATTTCGGCAACGGCTGCAGCCGGAGCGTCAATGTTTACGAGCGTGTAATACGCCTTGCGATTCTTCTTGATACGGTAGGTGAGGGGACGCAGACCCCAGCTTTCGACCTTACCGACCTTGCCGCCATTAGCTTCGAGGACACCCTTGTACTGTTCGACGAGAGCGTCGACCTGCTGCTGGGAAATGTCCTGGCGGGCAAGAAGCACATGTTCATAAAGAGCCATTGGCTTTGCCTTTCTTCTGTTACAACATGCCGACACCAACGGCTAAGCCTCTGCGACTTCTCTTTTGCCGGAAAACCGGTGAAGAAAGGACGCTCACTGAGACGATCGAGAGCGGAGACACGGGAGGCAGAAGCGCTTATGACTTCTACGGATGTTCGTGAATTTAACTGCACAAACAACCGGCCCTCCGTTCAGCCCCCAGCTGGTGCCGAGCAATGAACGGGCGGCTATTACGTGTTTTTCCCCGGCTTTGCAAGGCGCAAACCGCACAAAAACCGGGAAATACTTGACTTTGCTGCCCTCACTGAGGCACATCCCGCCAAATTGTGCATTTAATTGCGGGCATGTCGGCGAAAACGGACATCGGTTTCGACATTATCATATGCTTAAAACCAGAATGAGGCATCAATGGCGGTAGCATTTACTTTCCCCGGACAAGGCAGCCAGGCGGTGGGCATGGGCAAGGCTCTGGCCGAGCAGTTCGCTGAAGCGCGCGCCGTTTTCGATGAAGTGGACGCGGCATTAGGCGAAAAGCTTTCCGCTACCATGTTTGAAGGACCGGAAGACGTATTGACGCTGACCGCCAATGCCCAGCCTGCGCTGATGGCCGTTTCGATGGCTGTGCTGCGCGTCATGGAAGCGCGCGGCTTTTCGCTGAAAGACAAGGTTTCTTATGTTGCCGGGCATTCGCTTGGTGAATATTCGGCGCTTTGCGCAGCCGGAACTTTCTCGCTTGCCGATACGGCGCGCCTCCTGCGCATTCGCGGTAATGCGATGCAGAAGGCTGTCCCTGTCGGTGAAGGAGCAATGGCAGCGATCATCGGCCTGCAGCATGGCGATGTAGAAGCAGTCTGTGCTGAAGCCGAAGCATCCGGTTCGGTCCAGATCGCCAATGACAATGGCGGTGGACAGCTCGTCATTTCCGGTTCCAAGGCTGCGGTCGAACTGGCAGCTTCGCTTGCTTCCGAAAAGGGCGCCAAGCGTGCCATCATGCTGCCCGTATCCGCTCCCTTCCATTCAACTCTGATGGGCCCTGCCGCTGACGCGATGCGCGAAGCGCTTGCGTCGGTTGAAAAGCACAATCCGATCGTGCCGCTTATCGCCAATGTGCGCGCAGCGCCGGTCACCGATGCCAACGAGATTGCTGATCTTCTCGTCGAGCAGGTTACAGGTCAGGTGCGCTGGCGTGAAACGGTCGAATGGTTTGCAGCCAATGGCGTCACCACGCTTTATGAAGTAGGTTCTGGCAAGGTTCTGACTGGTCTGGCACGCCGCATCTCGAAGGATGTATCCGGTGCTGTGGTTGGTTCTGCCGAAGAAATTGAAGCAGCGCTTGCTGCTCTCAGCGCCTGATCCCGAAAAGTTGCAGACTTTTCGGATAAGATCATGCGATGGAAATCGAGAAGCTAAAAGGATCCGACATGTTTGATCTGACTGGCCGCAAGGCTCTGGTAACCGGCGCAACCGGCGGTCTTGGCGAAGCGATTGCCCGCGCCCTTCATGCGCAGGGTGCAATCGTCGGCCTGCACGGCACACGCGAAGAAAAGCTGAAAGAGCTTGCCGCTGAACTTGGCGACCGCACCTTCATCTTTCCGGCCAATCTTTCTGACCGCGAAGCCGTCAAGGCCCTGGGTCAGAAGGCGGAAGAGGAAATGGGCGGCGTTGACATTCTGGTCAACAATGCTGGCATCACGCGCGATGGCCTGTTTGTGCGCATGAGCGACGAAGACTGGGATGCGGTTCTCAATGTTAATCTTACGTCCGTTTTCAATCTGACGCGTGAGTTGACCCATCCGATGATGCGCCGCCGCAATGGCCGTATCATCAATATTACGTCGATTGTTGGCGTGACCGGCAATCCGGGTCAGGCGAACTATTGCGCTTCGAAAGCTGGCCTCATCGGCTTTTCCAAGTCATTGGCGCAGGAAATCGCCAGCCGCAATGTAACGGTTAACTGCATCGCTCCGGGCTTCATCGAATCGGCCATGACCGACAAGCTGAACGAAAAGCAGAAGGAAGCGATCATGAGCAATATCCCCATGAAGCGCATGGGCGTTGGTGGCGATATTGCTGCGGCAGTTGTCTATCTGGCAAGCGACGAGGCAGCCTATGTGACGGGTCAGACCCTGCACATCAATGGCGGCATGGCCATGATCTAAGTCTCCTTCTTCCCTCTATTATGGTATAAAATGCCTTAATACGGGGGATGGAGAAGGAAAAGGCGCTTTGCCTTGCTCAAGAAGCATGGTAATGCGCCCATCGAGAATTGCGGCATTCTGAGTAGAAGTGCCGCGATCCTGTTCCGAAAGGAATATCCACAGGATGACTGTCCGGGCGGCTTCGCTCGAAACTTGGCAGACATCTTATAACTTGATTACAATCCTGCATGCCGCTAACCAAGGCAGAGCAACAAACACACAGGTCGAGGTTCCGACATGAGCGATACCGCAGAGCGCGTCAAGAAAATCGTTGTTGAACATCTGGGCGTAGATGCCGACAAGGTCACGGAAGGCGCAAGCTTCATCGATGACCTCGGCGCAGACAGCCTCGACACGGTCGAGCTGGTCATGGCTTTCGAAGAAGAATTCGGCGTTGAAATTCCTGACGACGCTGCCGAAACGATCCTTACGGTCGGCGACGCTGTGAAGTTCATCGACAAGGCTTCCGCCTAATCTGAACTTGGCATTGGGCTGGGGTTCTCGCGAATCCCGGCCCTGCTTGTCTTTAATCGTCTCTTTCGCATCCGCGATTGGGACGAATTTGTACAACGGTCGTTCAACGGCCTGTTTGTGAATCTGCCAGAACACTGATCGGAGATCATGTTTGACGTGGCAGGCTCCGGTTTTAACAATTGGAGCACCATCCCTTTCAGTCAGGCCCGGACATATGTTCTGCCGGTTAAAGCCTGCGGGGCGGTGTTCGTGACATAACAAAGTTTTAAGGGGTGGATATGAGGCGTGTCGTCATCACCGGTCTTGGTCTGGTGTCGCCGCTTGCCAGCGGTGTCGAAGAGACCTGGAAGCGTCTTATTGCCGGTGAAAGCGGTGCTCGCCGCATCACGGAATTTGAAGTTGATGATCTGGCCTGCCAGATTGCCTGCCGCATTCCGGTTGGCGACGGCACCAATGGCACCTTCAACGCCGACCTCCATATGGAGCCCAAGGAACAACGCAAGGTTGACCCCTTCATCGTTTATGCTGTCGGCGCTGCCGATCAAGCGCTGGAGGATGCCGACTGGCATCCTGAAAGCGACGAAGATCAGATCCGTACCGGTGTTCTCATCGGTTCCGGCATTGGCGGTATCGAAGGCATTGTCGAGGCAGGCTACACGTTGCGCGACAAGGGCCCACGCCGTATCTCGCCGTTCTTCATTCCTGGCCGCCTGATCAATCTGGCTTCCGGCCACGTTTCCATCAAGCACGGGCTTCGCGGTCCAAACCATTCGGTCGTGACCGCTTGCGCGACCGGCACGCACGCTATCGGCGACGCTGCCCGTCTGATCGCTTTCGGCGATGCGGATGTCATGGTTGCCGGTGGAACGGAATCGCCGGTCAGCCGCATTTCGCTTGCAGGCTTTGCGGCCTGCAAGGCATTGTCCACCAAGCGTAACGACGACCCGACCGCAGCTTCCCGTCCTTATGACGAAGACCGTGACGGCTTCGTGATGGGTGAAGGTGCGGGCGTTGTGGTTCTCGAAGAGCTGGAGCATGCACTGGCGCGCGGCGCGAAAATCTATGCGGAAGTCATCGGCTATGGTCTATCGGGCGATGCCTATCACATCACTGCTCCGACTGAGAGCGGCGAGGGCGCCGAGCGTTGTATGGTCGCTGCCCTGAAGCGCGCTGAAATCACGCCGGACCAGATCGACTACATCAACGCCCATGGCACGTCTACCATGGCTGACACTATCGAACTCGGCGCTGTCGAGCGCGTGGTCGGCGATGCTGCGTCGAAGATTTCGATGTCCTCGACCAAGTCGGCTATCGGCCATCTGCTGGGTGCGGCTGGTGCAGCTGAGGCGATTTTCTCGACGCTTGCCATCCGAGACAATATAGCGCCGGCAACGCTCAATCTTGACAATCCGGCTGTCTCGACGAAGATTGATCTGGTTCCGCACAAGGCACGTGAACGCAAGATCGATGTGGCTCTGTCGAACTCCTTCGGATTTGGCGGAACCAACGCTTCGCTGGTCCTGCGCCGATACTCCTGATCGGTGTCGCTGAAAATAGAATATCGAATTAAAAAACGCGGGGATTTCTCCGCGTTTTTGCCAAAATATAACCCCATGCGATGTTTAAAATCGCGAACTGCGGTTAGTGTGGTCACGACTCCGAAGAGTTTCATCCACTCTGACGAAAAATAAGTGCAAAAAGCCGTTCTGGGCGGGCATTCGGCACAATGTGTCGAGAGGTTCGCCAAAATAGATAGACAGAGCCTTTCTCGTGGTTTGGTTTGAATCAGCGAAATACTCTGGACCGAGGTGATTGAGTGAATTCAGAGGCGCCATCCGGAACATCCCCTGCAGACGAGCAGCCCAAGGGCGCGACGCAGGAAACGAACGCGACGTCGAAGCCGTTCGTGCCGAAATCCGCGTCTGAAGCTTTGCGTCCTGAGCCGGGAACGCCGCCACCGCGCAAACGTTCGCGCCATGCGCGCAGCCAGATTGTCGTCTTCATGAATTTCATGCTGTCGCTGGTCGTGCTTGTTCTGCTCGGCGCGTCCGCCCTGTTTTATTTCGGCAAGATGCAGTTTGACGGGCAAGGTCCGCTCACGGCTGAAACAACGTTTCTCGTCAAGCGCGGCGCTGGTATTGCCGAAGTTTCCAATAGTCTGGAAAACCGTGAGATCGTCAGTGATGCGCGTATTTTCCGCTACGGTATGCGGACGCTCGGTCATGAAAATGATCTGAAGGCTGGCGAATACGCCATTCCGGCGGGCGCTTCGATGCGTGATGTGATGAATATCCTCATCAGTGGCAAATCCATCATGTATCCGCTGACCATTCCGGAAGGTCTGACGGTCAAGCAGATTTTCGACCGTATCTCGGCCGATCCGACGCTGGTTGGCGACATGCCGAAGGACATGCCGCCCGAAGGCTCGCTCTTCACTGATACGCTGAATTTCACGCGTGGCACGACCCGTTCGGAAATCATCGATCGTATGGTTGCGTCCCAGAAAAAGCTCGTGGATGAGGCCTGGGCAAAGCGTAACTCCGACCTGCCGGTCAAGGACAAGAACGAATTCGTGACGCTGGCTTCGATCGTGGAAAAGGAAACCGGCATCGCATCGGAACGTCCTCATGTTGCCTCGGTCTTCGTCAATCGTTTGAAGAAGGGCATGCGCATCCAGTCTGATCCGACCATTATTTATGGCCTGTTCGGCGGGGCTGGCAAACCTTCTGACCGACCGATCTTCAAGTCGGATATCGAAAAGCCGACCCCTTACAATACCTATGTGATCAATGGCCTTCCGCCGACGCCGATTGCCAATCCGGGCAAGGCTGCGCTGGAAGCCGTCGCTAATCCTCTGGATACGGAAGACCTTTACTTCGTAGCCGATGGCACGGGCGGTCACGTGTTCTCGAAGACGCTGCAGGAGCACAACGCCAATGTCCGCAAGTGGCGCTCTGTGGAACAGCAGAAGAATATCGAACAGCAGAACAACAGTGGCAGCAATACAGACCAGAGTTCGGGTCAGAGTGCAGGCCAATAGCGCTTCGCTATGACCTTGAGTGAATGTGAGGATGTGTAACCGAAGCCGGTGTTTACCACCGGCTTCGGCTTGATTTTTAGAGTAAGTCCGCACTGTCGCGGGCGTGAGTTGAGGGGACGGAACGCATGGCACTCCAAAGCATGACCGGATTTGCACGCCATGCCGTGCAACATGCCATGGAAGGCGGAGAAGCGCGCATCGTCTGGGAAGTGCGTTCCGTCAATGGCAAGGGGCTCGACCTACGGCTGCGTCTGCCGCAAGGACTGGAAGCTGCCGAACATCCCGTACGCTCCATGCTGGCGCGTCATTTCTCGCGCGGTAATTTTCAAGCCAGCCTCAGCGTCGAGCGGAGCGAGGTGCAGGCCGGTTTCAGTATCAATCAGGCTATGCTCGCGGAGGTTCTGAGGCTTGGTGCGGATTTGCAGGCGAAGCACGGACTGGCCCCCGCCAGCGTAGACGGCATTCTTTCATTGCGTGGTATCATCGATCCGGCGCAGATGGCTGATGACGAAGACGAACGCGGTGAACTGGAAGCTGCCATCGTTTCCGGCTTTGAGGGGACACTCAAGGCAATTGCCGATGCGCGCATGCAGGAGGGAAAAGCTCTCTTCACCATTCTTTCCGCTCATGTTGACAGTATAGAGTGCCTGACCGCGAATGCACGTCGCGACCCATCACGTGGCACGGACGCGATCAAAACCCGCCTCGCCGGACAGGTGGCGCTGCTGATGGATGCCGCCCGCGAACTTGATGAAGCGCGACTCTATCAGGAGGCGGCGTTTCTTGCGACCAAGGCCGACATTCAGGAAGAGCTTGACCGGCTGGAGACCCATGTGACTTCCGCCCGCAAGCTTCTGGAGGGCGGTGGTCCCGTCGGGCGCAAGCTCGATTTTCTTTCACAGGAATTTAATCGTGAAGCTAATACACTGTGTTCTAAATCGAATGCAGCGTCGATCACAGCCATCGGTTTGGAACTGAAGGCAGTCGTGGATCAGTTTCGCGAACAAGTACAAAATCTGGAGTAACAGGTATCATGGCCATCTCTTCGGTTGAAAATGGCGTCGCACGTAGAGGCTTAATGGTAGTGATCTCGTCGCCATCCGGCGCCGGTAAGTCCACTATTGCCCGGCTGTTGCTGGAAGACAAGAAGATGAACCTCTCGCTGTCGATCAGTGTGACGACGCGTCAGCGCCGCCCGAGCGAGATCGAAGGCGTCCATTATCATTTCAAGACGATCCGTGAATTTGAACGCCTGCGTGACAATGACGAGCTGATTGAATGGGCTGAGGTCCACGGCAATTTTTATGGCACACTGCGCGAAACGGCTGAAATCGCGCTGGCTGACGGTCAGGACATGCTCTTTGACATAGACTGGCAGGGCGCAGACCAATTGCAAGCGAAGATGCCAGCTGATGTGGTTTCGATTTTTATCCTGCCACCAACGATGCGCGAACTGCAACTGCGCCTGAACCGTCGTGCGGAAGATACAGCAGACGTCATTGAGACCCGCCTGCAGAATGCCCGCTTTGAAATCCAGAAATGGGTGAAGTACGATTATATTGTCATCAATGAAGATCTTGATCGCTCCTTTGCCGCGATCAAATCGATCATCGAGGCTGAACGTCTTCGCCGTGATCGTCGCCCGGGCCTGTTCGATTTTGTAACAGGTTTGCTGGAAGAAGATCCGGCAATATAAATTCTGGAAAGTTGCCTTAACCGTGTCGTTTGCAAGTGCAAAAAGCAAGCATTGGTCGATCGTGGAACTGCTTCACGAGACGGTAAAGAACCCGAATATTCATGTGCGTGGCAAGCATAGCTATTACAGCAATGCCTGGACGGGTTCGTTTGAAGAGAGCGTGGTTCGTTATCTTTATGGCGACGAATACAGTCTGAAGGCCTGGGAATCCCAATGGTCTGTCGATCAGCTCTATATTGGCGACTACGTTTGTATAGGCGCAGAGGCGGTCATTCTGATGGGTGGGAACCACACGCATCGCACGGACTGGTTCAGCCTCTATCCTTTTCCAGATGTCATTCTCGATGCCTACAAGGGAAAGGGTGACACCATTATCGGGGATGGGGCATGGCTTGGAATGCGCTCCATGATTATGCCCGGGGTCACTATTGGGGAAGGCGCAATTATTGCGTCAGGTGCCATCGTCACCAAAGACGTTGCAGCTTACACTATCGTGGCTGGCAATCCTGCAGCCCCAATTCGCTCCCGTTTTCCGGCAGCTACGGTCGATACGCTTTTGAGGCTCGGAATTTACAAGTGGGAAGACAAGAAATTTGATGCGATGACAGCGTATCTTTGCGCGGATGATATCGATGCGCTTGTGAAAGCTTCCGCTGATTACGATAAGAACACCGGAACGGCAGAGTAAATCCGTTCACTCCAGCTTGATTGCCACACGATCCGTGTCGGCAACCAATTGCCGAAAGGCATCGAGAAACGGCTTCCCGCCACGTGTTGTCAGCTTGCCTAGAGATTCGGTATTCCTGAACACCAGTTCGCATTCACCAGGCCAGCCCGGACCTTGCCATTGCACAGCGTCCCAGAATGAGTCGAGTGTATAGCCGAAGGACTCCGGGTCTTGGGCGGGAACGGCCGAAAGATAGCGCTGCCAGAGCTCATCGGGATTTTCAACACCAGCACAGTCGATTTCGTAGGTGGGCAGCATGTCAGCCTAACAGGATCAGCAGGCCGTCCACCATGCCGAGGACAAGAATGAGTGCGCCCATCGTAATGGCTGTCACGACCAGCATACGCTTCTGCCGGTCGCGCTTCTCCGTTTGCTTGCCCGTCCAGTCGTAAGGCGATTCAGGCATTCCTCTCTCCAGATCGGCCTGGCATCGAATATCGCTGTGCAGGCCATAGTCCGTAACCTGCACTTTACTCCCTGTGTCTGCAAGTTAGATGACGCTGATAAGCGGAATAGCTCTTATACAGCCGTGCCGCCTACCGTTACCTGATCCATGCGCAGATGTGGCTGGCCGACGCCGACGGGAACCCACTGGCCACCCTTGCCGCAATTGCCGCTGCCGGTATCAAGCTTCATGTCGTTGCCGATCATCGAAATCCGCTGCATGGCATCCGGACCGTTGCCGATCAGCATTGCGCCTTTAATGGGCGCGCCGACCTTACCGTCCTCGATCATGTAGGCTTCCGTACAGCCGAACACGAACTTGCCGGATGTGATATCCACCTGACCACCGCCAAATGAAACGGCATAGATACCCTTCTTCATGGAGGCGATGATTTCCTCCGGCGTCTTGTCGCCGGAAAGCATGTAGGTGTTCGTCATGCGCGGCATGGGCGCGTGAGCATAGGATTCTCGGCGTCCATTGCCGGTCGCTTCCATGCCCATCAGGCGCGCATTCTGGCGATCCTGCATATAATTGACGAGTTTGCCGTCTTCGATCAGCACGGTGCGATTGGTCGGCGTGCCTTCATCGTCAATTGTGAGAGAACCGCGTCGCTCCGCGATAGTGCCGTCATCGACGACTGTCACACCCTTGGAAGCAACTTTCTGCCCAAGCAGACCCGCAAAGGCCGATGTTTTTTTGCGATTGAAGTCGCCTTCCAGCCCGTGCCCTACAGCTTCATGTAGCATGACGCCCGGCCAGCCATTGGCGAGAACGATATCGAATGTACCTGCCGGGGCAGGGATAGCTTCAAGATTGACGAGCGCCTGACGCAATGCCTCATCTGCTGCGTGCTGCCAGCTTTCGGCGGTGATGAATTCGCCGAACCCCTTGCGTCCGCCAACAGTATGCGAACCCGATTCCTGGCGGTCGCCATCGCCAGCCACGACAGAAACGCTCAGGCGTACCATGGGCCGTATATCGCGCACGAAATTACCGTCGGCACGCAGAATTTCGACCTGCTGCCACGAGCCTGCGAGTGAAACGGAAACCTGACGTACTTTCGGGTTCTTGGCGCGCAGATAGGCATCAACCTGCTGCAAAAGCTGCACTTTCGCGTCGAATGACGGTGAACCGATGGGGTTCTCATCCGTGTAAAGGTGTCGGTTGGTGCCGGCAGGCACCGCCGCGTAGTTTCCACCATAGCCCTTTAAGGTTGCGGAAACAGCGTCAGATGCGCGTTTCAACGCAGCAAGCGAAAGATCGCCAGCATGAGCATAACCGATGGCTTCGCCTGCGACCGAGCGCAGGCCAAAGCCTTGGTCCTGATTGAATGAGCCGGTCTTGAGGCGGCCGTTGTCGAAAACAAGCGCTTCCGCTTCGCGATATTCCACGAAGAGCTCGCCATCGTCGCTGCCTTTCAGGCTTTGGGCGACAAGGCGTTCGATATCGTCGCGGCTAGCGTCGAAACTGTCGATCAGGCTTTTCATAAAAATACATCCTGCAGCATGTGTTTGCTGCAGGATGTAAGCCTTAAACCGGTTAAGAACAACCACGCGATGAAGAACTGTTGAGATTCTGGTGATGGCACGGCGAAAACTGTGGGCCGCGAGAATCGAAGCGGAGTGTACTTTAAGGATACATGAGCACTGGAAGCGCAGCGGGATGCGGTTTGCAGCCCGCCAGCGCCGGAATATCGATAGTTCTTAGGGGAGGGCGTCGAAGCCTTCACCAAACCCCTTCAGATCAACCGGGATGCCTACGCCTTCTTCCGGTGTCTGGAAGACGATGAAGGTAGCTGCCTTGCCGGAACGCAATGTCTTGAGGAGATCATCCTCAAGGATCACCTCGGCGTAGCAGCCGTCTTCGAAGCAGCGGACGAAATAGGCGCGACCGATATCCTTGCCGTCGACATTGAGGCCAAGTCCGTTAGGCAGCAAAACGCCGAGCGGGGCCAACACGCGGAGAATGCGGGCTTTGTTGTCTGCCGTTTTGAGAACGACAACTGAAAGGCCCAGTTCAGGGCGCTTTGCTGCGACCACGTTCTGGATCAGCGCACACTGTTCCGTTTTGGCGCCAGCGGGCGTATCACAGAGAACTGACCACGCACCGTGCTGCGACTTGAGTTTGCCGCTCTGCTGAGGGCTGGGCGGAGCTGCCTGCGACTGGGCCGCGGGAGCTTCTTGCGGGGTTTGTAACTGTGCCGGTGTGTCCTGAGCAACCGAAGGAAGCGTTGCAACGGCAAGCGTCAAGCTGACGCCTGTTGCTAGAGTTGCGAGGCGCTGGCTGATCGTGCGGCGGGCAAGCATGCGAAAAGTCATGAAATCTCCAGATCGAATCACCGGGACGTTAACGCGCTGCATTGGCCATGAAAAGCGCCGTGATTGGCGTTTAACGGTCTTGGCCATCATAGCAACGGTGATACCGTCTGTTGCATCGATTGTCACGCGGCACGTTAAAAGAAACGTCTTGTCAAATCATGGCTTCATTATGGGTTTCGTGCGGTTTTCCCAAGTTTTCACGGTGAGAACCAGCGGCCCTCGCACATTGAATCAACGCAGACGTCTATCCTCCACTATGCGGGCTGCGCGCAAAAATGCCGCACAGGAACATATTCGCCTTCCTTGCGGTGTGCGCTAAGGTGTGGTTTGAACGCCGACGGGGGATGCGGCCGTCTTTAGCGTCCGGCGTCCAGCTCGAAAGGGCGAAAAGGGAGAGAGTTCTGGTGGATAAGATTGTTGCCACAACGAAGGGCGCCTTCGGCGGTGCTCTTGCAGTGCTGTGGACGACTGGTGCCGCTTTTGCGGATCAGCCCCGTCCCTGGGAATGGAGATTTCAGGACGCAGCGACTGGAATTGCCGAGCAGATTCATTGGTTTGAGCGTTATACGCTCTGGTTCATCATTCCAATTACCTTGCTGGTTCTGTTTTTGTTGCTCTGGGTCGTGTTTCGCTTTCGCGCGAGTGCAAACCCGGAACCATCCAAAACCAGCCATAATACCGCTATTGAAGTGATCTGGACCATCGGGCCTGTGATCATTCTTCTGTTCCTGGCGGTGCCGTCTTTCCAGCTTCTGACGGCGCAATATTCGCCTGAGGATCCGACGCTGACGGTCAAGGCAACGGGCTACCAGTGGTACTGGGGTTACGAATATCAGATCGATAATCCGGTCAGCTTTGATGCCCTTCTGCTGAAGGACAGTGATCGCGCTGCTGCCGGAAAAGAGGACCGTGCGCGTTATCCGCGTCTTCTCGCCGTCGACAATGAAGTCGTGGTTCCGGTTGGTGAAACGGTCCGCCTCCTCGTCACCGCTGCCGATGTGATCCATTCGTGGACGATCCCGGCTTTCGGCGTGAAGATGGATGCCGTTCCGGGTCGCATCAACGAAGCCTGGTTCAAGGCGGACAAGGAAGGCCTTTATTACGGTCAGTGCTCTGAGCTTTGCGGCAAGGATCATGGCTTCATGCCGATCGCCGTGCGCGTTGTCTCGAAGGAGCAGTATCAGACCTGGATCGCCGCTGCGGGATCGGATCTGAACGGCGCGAACAAAGCACTTCAGGCCGCTGTTGAAAGTGGCGCAAACGATAAGGTGGCTGCGGCGGGTCTCTGATCCCAAACGCCAAGACTGTTGAAAAACGGGAGCGAATTCCATGGCTGGCACAGCAGCTCACGAGCATGGTGCCCACGACGACCACAAGCCGCACGGCTGGGTTCGTTGGGTATACTCGACCAATCATAAAGACATCGGTACCCTGTACCTGATTTTTGCAATCATCGCCGGTATCATCGGCGGCGCACTGTCCATCGCGATGCGCGCCGAACTCCAGGAGCCGGGCATTCAGATTTTCCATGGGCTGGCGTCCATGGTCTACGGTGTTGAGGGCGATGCTGCGCTTGATGCCGGCAAGCAGATGTTCAATGTGTTCACCTCCGCGCACGCTCTGGTCATGATCTTTTTCATGGTCATGCCGGCGCTGATCGGTGGCTTTGCCAACTGGATGGTGCCGCTGATGATCGGCGCGCCGGACATGGCTTTCCCGCGCATGAACAATATTTCGTTCTGGCTTCTGCCGCCTGCACTGTTGCTGCTGATGATCTCGCTGTTCATGCCTTCGGCGCCCGGTGGCTGGGGGCCTGGCGGCGGTTGGACGCTGTATCCGCCTCTGTCGACCTCAGGTCAGCCCGGACCAGCTGTGGACTTTGCCATTCTGGCAATCCACATTTCGGGTGCGTCGTCGATCCTCGGCGCGATCAATTTCATTACGACGATCCTGAACATGCGCGCGCCGGGCATGACGCTGCACAAGATGCCGCTCTTTGCCTGGGCTGTGCTGGTGACAGCGTTCTTGCTTCTGCTTTCGCTGCCGGTTCTGGCAGGCGGCATCACCATGCTGCTGACCGATCGTAACTTCGGAACGACTTTCTTCACCCCGGATGGCGGTGGTGATCCGATCCTTTACCAGCATCTTTTCTGGTTCTTCGGGCACCCGGAAGTGTACATTCTGATCCTGCCGGGCTTCGGCATTGTCAGCCACATCGTATCGACCTTCTCGCGCAAGCCGATCTTTGGTTACCTCGGCATGGCTTACGCTATGGTCGCGATTGGTGTCGTCGGCTTCGTCGTCTGGGCTCACCACATGTATACGGTCGGCCTGTCGCTCGATACGCAGCGTTACTTCGTGTTCGCGACGATGGTCATCGCGGTTCCCACAGGGATCAAGATCTTCTCGTGGATCGCGACGATGTGGGGTGGTTCGATCACCTTCCGCGCACCGATGTTGTGGGCAATCGGCTTCATCTTCCTGTTTACGGTTGGTGGCGTGACGGGCGTGCAGCTTGCCAATGCCGGTCTCGACCGTGCACTGCACGACACCTACTACGTTGTGGCGCACTTCCATTACGTTCTGTCGCTGGGGGCGGTGTTTGCGATCTTCGCGGGCTGGTACTATTGGTTCCCGAAGATGAGCGGCTACATGTACAATGAGTTCACGGCGAAGCTGCACTTCTGGGTAACCTTCGTTGGCGTGAACCTGGTTTTCTTCCCGCAGCACTTCCTTGGTCTTGCTGGCATGCCGCGCCGTTACATCGACTATCCGGATGCCTATGCAGGCTGGAACATGGTGTCGTCCTACGGCTCCTACATTTCGGGCTTTGCTGTCTTGATCTTCCTCTACAATGTCTTCGAGGCATTCGCGAAGAAGCGTGAAGCCGGTGCAAACCCGTGGGGTGAAGGCGCAACCACGCTGGAATGGCAGCTCTCATCGCCGCCGCCGTTCCACCAGTGGGAACAGCTGCCACGCATCAAGTAATTGTGCGATGGGCGGAGTCCGGAAAAGACTTCGCCCTTCTTTACAAAATGTGCTATGGCGGGCGGCATTCTGTTCCGCCCGTCGCCGGTAGACGAAAAGTCGGCCATCAAGCGCGGCATTTCCGGCGGGAACAGAACGGTTTCCGGGAGGACGTTGTTGTGATTGTGCCGATCCGCGCTGTAGGGGCGTGGTGTTCGGACCGATGAACTTGAGGTTTTTGAAGTTAAAATGTCTCTGGTGGAAAAAAACGCAGGTACCGATGATGCGCTCGTTCTCTCTGAAGCGACCGCGCGGGATTACCTTGTTCTTTTGAAACCCCGCGTGATGTCCCTTGTGGTCTTCACCGGGCTGGTCGGTCTCGTGGTCGCGCCGGGACATATGAATCCTGTACTCGCTGCTATCAGCATCCTGTGCATCGCGGTAGGTGCGGGTGCGTCCGGCGCGCTGAACATGTGGTACGACGCCGATATTGATGCCGTTATGAAGCGCACGCGAAACCGGCCTATCCCGGCTGGCGTCATTGCACCCAATCAGGTTCTGGCTTTCGGTTTGACACTGTCGGCCTTCTCGGTTGTTACACTTGGTCTGATGGTTAACTGGCTGGCGGCAGCGCTACTTGCCTTTACGATTTTCTTCTACGCTGTCGTCTATACGATGTGGCTGAAGCGTTCGACGCCGCAGAATATCGTTATCGGCGGCGCGGCTGGTGCATTCCCTCCGATGATCGGTTGGGCAGCAGCGACCGGCGAAATCACATGGGATAGCGTCGTCCTGTTCATGATTATCTTCCTGTGGACGCCGCCGCATTTCTGGGCATTGTCGCTCTTTTCAGCCAATGATTATGAAGCGGCGCGCATTCCGATGATGCCGAACGTCAAGGGTGAACTTTCGACCCGGCGTCAGGCGTTGTTCTATGCGATCCTCATGGCACCGGTCGGTGTTCTGCCTTGGGTGCTCGGCTTCGCGGGCCCTGTCTATGGCGCGGTTTCGACGCTGCTCGGACTGACTTTCGTTTATTACGCATGGCGAATGTGGGCTGCCGGATCGCAGCCTGCAATGCTGGCTGCTGCCCGCAAGCTGTTTCGCTTCTCGCTGCTCTACCTGTCGGGTCTGTTTGCAGTACTGCTTGTCGAGGCACTGGTAATGAAGGCGTTTGCCGCCTTTGGAGTGTTCTAATGGATAAAACCGTACAGAAGCCAGTGGAAAGCGAGCTGGAACTGATCGTTCCGACGGAACGGCAAAAGCGGGCGCAGCGCAATCGTTCCTGGGGACTGGCGATAGCGCTGGCTCTGTTCGTGCTGCTCGTCTACGTCGGCACGATTGCCAAGCTGGGCGCTAACATTCTGGTACGGCCGCTCTAAATTTTATCTGGGAGGAAAGAATGGCGGATCAGCAGGAAAAGACTCAAAAGCTGAAAAAGCAACAACGTTCCAACGCAACGATTGCTTTCGCTTGCTTGTCTTTCTTCGTCTGCATGATCGGTGCGGCCTATGCCTCTGTGCCGCTATACCGTATTTTCTGTCAGGTAACAGGCTATGGCGGCACGACACAGCGTGTCGAACAATATTCCGATACGATTCTCGACAAGACGATCAAGGTGCGTTTCGACGCGAATACGGCCAACGGGCTACCATGGGATTTCAAGCCCGTGCAGCGTGAGGTCACGGTTCGTATCGGCGAAACGACGATGATTAAATATGAAGCACGCAACCTATTCGATCAGCCGACCTATGGCCGCGCAAGCTTCAACGTCGCGCCGGGCCGGGCTGGGGCTTATTTTAACAAGGTTGAATGCTTCTGCTTCACCGATACGACCTTGAAACCAGGCGAGGACATGGAAATGCCGGTGGTGTTCTTTGTCGATCCGGAGATCGTCAACGATCCAGATCTGAAGGACGTCAAGACGATCACGCTGTCCTACACGTTCTTTCCGATTGAGAAGCCGAAGCCTGTTGCAAATGCCAAGGCGGAGACATCGACAAACGGAAGCTGATGCCTAACGGCGCATAATGCCGCAAAGACAAAACAATGAGGCGGTTTTATTCTGATAAGAAATACCGCTTGTTACAGACAGACTTGCTAGAAACCGTATTAGCGGTTTAAGCAGGAAGGTACGAGAGAGGAGCCCCTAAGGGGATTTACGGGGAGAGACATGGCCGACGTTCATCAGAAAAATCACGACTATCATATCATCGCGCCCAGTCCTTGGCCGTTTCTGAGCTCGGTGGGTGCATTCGTGCTTGCCGTTGGTGGTATTGCCTGGATGCGTTACATCAATGCCGGTGAGCTGCCGTTCTTCGGTCTCAACGTTGTGACGCCCTGGATTTTCTTCATCGGCCTCGCGATCGTGCTCTACTGCATGTATGGCTGGTGGTCAGATACGATCAAGGAAGGGCATGAGGGTCACCATACCCGCGTCGTGTCGCTGCATCTGCGCTACGGCATGATCATGTTCATCGCCTCGGAAGTCATGTTCTTCGTGGCTTGGTTCTGGGCGTTTTTTGACGCAAGCCTTTTCCCGAATGAAGTGCATCAGGTAGCGCGCGCCACATTCACGGGCGGTGTCTGGCCTCCAAAGGGCATTGAGGTGCTCGATCCTCTGCACCTGCCGCTCTACAATACCGTGATCCTGCTTCTGTCGGGCACGACGCTGACCTGGGCGCACCATGCGCTGTTGCACAATGATCGCAAGGGCATGATCACCGGTCTGGCGATCACCGTCGCTCTCGGCGTCCTGTTCTCCTTCGTGCAGGCCTATGAGTACATTCACGCACCGTTTGCCTTCAAGGACTCGATCTACGGCGCAACCTTCTTCATGGCGACTGGTTTCCACGGTTTCCACGTCATCATCGGCACGATCTTCCTGCTGGTCTGCCTTATCCGCGCCATCGGCGGTGACTTCACGCCAAAGCAGCATTTCGGTTTCGAAGCCGCTGCCTGGTATTGGCACTTCGTTGACGTGGTTTGGCTGTTCCTCTTCTTCGCCATCTATGTATGGGGTGGTTGGGGCGCACCGATGCACGGTGGCTGATAGCTAGCAGTCACAAGTTTCGAGGCGGCCCTGGCAACATGGCCGCCTTTTGTTTGTGAAGAGATGATGAAAAGGGACGTGCAATGCCGGATCATAATATTTACCCTCCCGTCGATCCAATAAAGAGCGGTATTGCTGGACATTGCCCGCGTTGCGGTGAGGGTAAGCTGTTCGACGGTTTCCTGAAAGTCGCTCCGCGCTGCAAAGCCTGCGGACTGGATTATTCTTTTGCCGATTCCGGCGATGGTCCCGCGGCGTTCGTCATTTTGATTATCGGTTTCATTGTTGTCGGTCTTGCGCTCTGGATGGAAGTGAATTTCGGGCCCCCGCTCTGGGTGCATTTCATTCTTTGGGTGCCGCTAGCGATCATTCTCAGTCTTGTGGCCATGCGATGGGCCAAGGGTATCCTTATCAACATGCAATATCGTCATAAGGCCGCGCAGGGGCGTCTGGACAATCGACAGGATGACGGCCAATGACGGCAGCACAGCAGTCGCGTCGTTTTCCCTGGGGTGTGTTGATCGCTTCTGCCATAGCGCTCGTCATTCTGCTGGCGCTCGGCACCTGGCAGGTGGAACGCCTGCAATGGAAGGAAGCGCTGATCGCATCGACCGAACAGCGCATTCACGAGCCGCCGCTGCCGCTTTCCGAAATGGAGAAAATCTACAAGGAGGAGGGGTCGGTCGAATATCGTCCGGTGACAGTGTCGGGCACTTTTATGCATCAGGGCGAACGGCATTTTCTGGCCACCTATGAGGGAGCAGCCGGATATAATGTCTATACCCCATTGATGCTTGAGGACGGGCGTTTCGTGCTGGTTAATCGCGGCTTCGTTCCTTACGAGAAGAAGGACCCGTCAACGCGCGCCGAAGGGCAGATAGACGGTCCGGTGAGCGTGACTGGGCTGGCGCGCGATCCCTTGTCGGCGAAGCCGGGTTTCTTCCTTCCCGAGAATGATGTTGCCAAGAACATCTTCTACTGGAAGGACTGGACGGCGATGGCGGAAAGCGCCGATCTGCCAAATCTGGATGAGCTCGTGCCGTTCTTCATTGATTCCGACAACAAGCCCAATCCGGGCGGTTTACCTATCGGTGGTGTGACGATTATCGATTTTCCCAACAACCATCTGCAATACGCGGCGACATGGTATGGCCTCGCTCTGGCCCTGATAGGGGTTGTCGGGACGTGGTTGTGGCGCTATCGAAAGGGGTGAGGGCTTGACAACGGTCTCGTTGCAGCCCAACTCCGAGATTAAAGCATGTCTTCCAAAACTGGGCCTCGGTTTTGGGAAAAAAGACATGCGTGAGAACAAAAACTGAAAGCGCAAAGCGCTTGAGTTTAAAGCCACGCCAAACCTTGCGAGCACGCTTCATGACCGATCAGCGACCAACACTGGAAATCCGCCTTTGCGGCCCGCGCGGCTTTTGTGCCGGAGTGGACCGGGCGATCCAGATTGTCGTGCTGGCGCTGAAGAAATACGGCGCGCCGGTCTATGTTCGCCATGAGATCGTGCACAACCGCTATGTGGTCGAGGGTTTGCAGTCCCGTGGCGCGATTTTTGTCGAAGAACTGGACGAGATCCCCGCAGCGCACCGCGATCAGCCAGTCGTGTTTTCTGCGCACGGTGTGCCGAAGTCCGTGCCTGCGGATGCGGAAGCCAAGAATCTGTTTTATCTCGATGCAACCTGCCCCCTTGTTTCCAAGGTGCACAAGCAGGCCATGCGTCATCAGCGCCTCGGTCGCCATGTTATTCTGATAGGTCATTCCGGCCATCCTGAAGTGATCGGCACCATGGGGCAATTACCGGATGGCGCGGTGACGCTGATCGAAACCGTTGAGGATGCGCGTAACTGCCATTTCGATGATGAGAACAACCTCGGCTTCGTGACGCAGACGACGCTTTCGGTGGATGACACGGCCGGTATCATTGAGGAATTGCAGGCGCGCTTTCCGAACCTTTCGGCTCCGGCTGCGGAATCGATCTGCTATGCCACGACCAATCGGCAAGATGCGGTGCGATCTGCCGCTCCAGGATGTGATCTGTTCCTGATCGTCGGTGCACCGAATTCTTCCAATTCCAAGCGTCTGGTCGAAGTGGCGGAGAAGGCTGGCGCGCGAATGTCGATGCTGGTTCAGCGCGCGGCTGATATCGAATGGGATCGCATAGAGGATATATCGGTAGTAGGCCTGTCGGCTGGGGCGTCGGCACCTGAAATCATCGTTGATGAAATCATCGATGCCTTCAAGGCACGCTTCAACGTGAAGATCGAGCTGGCCGAAACGACGGTCGAAACCGAGAACTTCCTTGTGAATCGCGAGATTCGCGATGTGGAACTGACGGTGCAGGATATGGCATTCGTCAACGGGGAACACCGGGTGGTCGGTATTCCGAAATTGATGCCCAAGATCATACAAGGGAAATAAGCGGCATGGCCGTCTATACGGATATCAATGAAATCGAACTTGGCGTTTTCCTGCAGCAGTACGATATCGGCACACTGACATCTTACAAAGGCATCGCGGAAGGAGTGGAGAACTCCAACTATCTTCTGCACACCTCTTCAGGTTCCTTCATCCTGACGCTTTATGAGAAGCGCACCAATCGCGAAGACCTGCCGTTTTTTCTCGGCCTGATGCAGCATCTGGCCAGCCGTGGCCTTGAATGCCCGCAGCCGGTGGTTCGTCGCGACGGTACGACAATCGGTGAACTTGCCGGACGGCCCGCCGCAATCGTCACTTTCCTTGAGGGCATGTGGATGCGCCGCCCGACGGCGGAGCATTGCGAAGCTGTCGGTGAGGGGCTGGCACATATGCATCTGGCGGGCGCTGATTTTTCGCTGCGCCGCCGCAATGGCCTGACGCTTTCTGACTGGCGCCCGCTGTGGAACCTGTCGCGTGCACGCGCGGATACGGTGGAGCCGGGTCTCGTCCGCGAGGCGGAAGCCGACCTTGCCTTTCTTGAAAAGAACTGGCCCGCCGATCTGCCGCAGGGCGTGATCCATGCCGATCTCTTTCCGGATAATGTCTTCTTCCTCGGCTACAGGCTTTCGGGCTTTATCGATTTCTATTTCGCCTGCACGGACATTCTTGCCTACGATGTCGCCGTCTGCCTGAACGCATGGTGCTTTGAGAAGGATTTCTCCTACAATCGCACCAAGGGAGCGGCGCTTCTGCGCGGCTACACCTCGGTTCGTCCGCTGTCTGCGGCTGAGGCCGATGCGCTGCCGGTTCTGGCGCGTGGGGCTGCCATCCGTTTCATGCTTACCCGGCTTTACGACTGGCTCAACGTCCCGGAAGGCAGTTTCGTGGTCAAGAAAGACCCAATGGAATATGTGCGCAAGATGCGTTTCCATCGCCAGATTGAAACTGCTGCCGAATATGGGCTGGAGCAGCAGGGAGCGGCTGCGTGAAGCGGATTGAGGCTTTTACGGATGGTGCCTGCTCCGGCAATCCTGGTCCCGGTGGCTGGGGCGCAATTCTGCGCTGGAACGGCAATGTCAAGGAACTGAAGGGCGGCGAAGCCGACACGACCAACAACCGCATGGAGTTGATGGCGGCTATCTCTGCGCTTTCGGCACTCAAAGAACCGTGCGAAGTCGATCTCTATACGGACTCAGTCTATGTGCGTGATGGCATTTCCGGCTGGATCGATGGCTGGAAGCGCAACGGTTGGAAGACCGCTGCCAAGAAGCCGGTCAAGAATGCCGAACTGTGGCAGGCGCTCGATGAAGCGCGCAAACCGCACAAGGTCAACTGGCATTGGGTCAAGGGCCACGCCGGACACCCGGAAAATGAACGCGCCGATGAACTTGCCCGGGAGGGCATGGAACCGTTCAAATATGGCGGCCATAAATCATTGAAAGTGCAATAAGCTCGCATGGAAAAGGGCGGCATTGCCGCCCTTTTTGTTAGAGCGCTTCCCGTTTCAATGAAATTGTTGGAAACGCTCTAACCATTTGTTTCTACGCATATCCTACGCATCGAAGCGGGGTAAGAAATCAGTCCAGTGGGCTAGTTTCCCCGCGAAGGCGCTTCGCACTTTTGCTGGAAATGCTCTAGATCAAAGCTGTTCGAGAATACCCGACGCAGCCGATGTAACCGCCTGTCCGGCCTGTTCTTCGATGTTGAGAGTCTTGACGACACCGTCGTCCACAATTGCCGAATAACGCTTGGAACGAATGCCGAGGCCGCCAGCAGTGGCGTCGAGCTCAAGGCCTGCAGCCTTGGTGAAAGCTGCTGAACCATCAGCCAGATAGAGGATCTTGCCTTCGCCGCCCGTGCTCTGCGCCCATGCGCCCATGACGAAGGCGTCGTTTACCGCAACCACAGCAATCTGGTCGACACCCTTGGCGAGGATCGCGTCGCGATTATCGAGATAGCCCGGCAGGTGATTGAGGCTGCAGGTCGGCGTAAAGGCGCCTGGAACGGCAAAGAGAACGACCTTCTTGCCCTTGAAGACTTCGTCGGTCGTCATTTCCTTGACGCCGTCTGCGGTCTTCACCTTGAAAGTCGCTGCAGGCAGCTTGTCGCCAACTTTGATCGTCATCTAATTTCTCCTCGGGGCAGGGGGCCGTCTGCTCCGCTGCCTATTGTCAAACGCTAATCGCACCGCGAAGCACGGGCGACACAGTTAAACCGATAACAGGTCGTCGGACAATTTCAAAACACGGATAAAAGCAGGAAGGGGCTAATCCAGGGTCACCTGACCGGATACGGCTTTTCCATTTTGCACGATGGTATAGTCGATAACCGGTTTGTCGGCCTTTCCATGCATCTGGACGGAAAAACGATGCCCGGTCTGGCCGCTTTCAACTGCAACGACGTCGGAAAGCCTGATCTTGTCGCTGGCAACGAACAGTTCCGCAGGGGTCACAGAATCGGGAACAGTGAGGTCGAAGACGGCCTTGTCTCCTTCCCGTTTCACATTGCTTATGCCGAATGTCGAAGTTGCCGGTGTCGGGAGCCGGTCGAAAGCGGTCTCAATGATCGTTCGCGCAGCTATCGCTTGTGGCGAAGCCTGTTGTCCGTCTTCGTTGAGGGGGAAGTCAAAATTTGCCTGCACCGGAACGCAGATTTTCTCGCAGACCCCGAGAAAAACATGGCCCTTTAGCCGTGTGTCGGCGGACGCCAAGTGAAACACGATTGGCAGCGAAACGGGATGTTTATATCCGATGCCGCCTTCATCATCGCCGCCAAACCGGACGGGTGCCGGGAAATCGATCTGTGCTTTTGCATTTCCCTCGATATTGATCTGCGGTGGAACGCCTGCATCGCCGGGATTACGCCAATAGGTTTTCCAGCCGGGCTGCAACTCGATCTGCAAGGCACCGCGCCGTTCGCCACTGGCCGCATCGTTCGGGCCGTTGTCTTCAATAATGACACGCACACGCCCGCCGGGCGTCTCGGTCCACTCGGAGGTCGAGGCCAATGCTGGTAGTGCCAGTGAGGCCAACAAAAGCGGGGCGATGGCTAAAGTTCGGATGTCCATGGGCAAAAGATGGAACGAAAAGATGGTCGCTTCAAGTCCAATATTATCGGGATCGTTGGGCACAAACTCGTTGCTTGTATGGCGGTGTTCCGTCCGGTTGTGCGAGCTGGGTTTCGCTTCGAATGCGAGGCTCGAAATAAATGACCATTGTTATTTTACGCAGTCTTGCTACCTTCATATTCATGACCATTCTCAAGACGCCGAATAAAGAGCAGGGGTTTCTAAACGGGCAATTCCTGCTTGCCATGCCCGGAATGAGCGACGAGCGTTTTGCCCGGTCGGTGGTTTATATCTGCGCACACTCTGATGAAGGCGCGATGGGTTTCATCATCAATCAGCTTCAGCCGGTCGAATTTCCTGACCTCCTGCGTCAGATCGGGGTTATTGATGAGGATGAACTGATTATTCTGCCGGACCGTGCGCAACATATGATGGTGCGCAATGGCGGCCCCGTCGACCGTACCCGCGGGTTTGTGCTGCATACCGACGATTATATGGTCGATTCCACCATGCCGGTTTCAGAGGATGTCTGCCTCACCGCAACGGTCGATATTCTGCGTGCCATTTATGGGGGCAGGGGACCGTCACGAGCCTTGATGGCCCTTGGTTATTCCGGTTGGGCGCCGGGCCAGATCGAAGCGGAACTTGCAGAGAATGGCTGGCTGACCTGCGACGCACCACTCGATATGCTGTTCGATAGCGATATCGAGGGCAAATATTCGCGCCTGATGCTCCATATGGGCATCGATATGTCCAGGCTTGTCTCTGATGCGGGGCATGCTTGATGTAGGGGAAATAGGGGAATATGTTTTGATTGCGAATGTCCGCTCCGAACATACTTCACTGCCCTACTGCCCTACTGCCCTACTGCCCTACTGCCCTACTGCCCTAATCAAGCCGCCGCAGCATCCAATTGTTCGCGGATCATGCGGGTTGCTTCGTCCCGGCTCGTCGGCTGGCCGAACATAAAGCTCTGCACATATTCACAACCCATCTGGCGAAGCTGAAGCGCATCGCTTTCGCTCTCCACACCTTCGGTCACGACAGCAAGGCCCAGATCATGCGCCATGCTCACAATCGAGCGCAGCAAGGTGGCTTTCTGCGGCTGGTCGCCCTTCACGAACGACCGGTCGATCTTGATGATGTCGAACGGGAAGCGCGTGAGATATGCCAGTGAGGAATAGCCCGTCCCGAAATCGTCAAGCGACAAGCCTATGCCCATCGCTTTAAGCCGGGCCAGGACATGCGTGGATTGTTCCGGATTTTCCATGAGAACGGATTCCGTCAGTTCAAGCTTGAGGCTGCCCGGATTGAGATGAATACGGGAGAGCACTGAACGGACATCATTGATGAGGTCCTGACGGATGAGTTGCGTGGATGAAAGATTGACTGAAACGAAAAGCTCAAGTTTTGGGAACAGTTCCTGCCACGCGAACAGGTCTTCCGCAGCCCTTTGCATCGCAAACAGACCAAGTTGAATGATAAGACCGGAATTTTCCGCAATTGGAATAAACTCCGAAGGCGAAATTGCGCCGCGCCGCGGATGTTCCCAGCGCATGAGCGCTTCGAAACCGGCAATCGTACCTTCATCAAGCTTGACGATGGGTTGGTAGACGAGGCTGATTTCGTCCCGTTCAAGCGCACGACGCAGATCGGACTCAAGCTGGAGCTTGTCGCTACCAATGGCTCTGAATGCCGGACGGAATGGTTCAATGCGATCGCCGCCAAAACGCTTGGCCTGATACATGGCAAGCTCGGCGTCCTTCACGAAATCTTCAGCGGTTGTCGCCGTTTTCGTCCAGGTAATCAGGCCGACGGATGACGTCAGAACGATTTCGCGCTTTGCATAGGCAATCGGTGCGCGCACGGCCTGACGCAGAGCTTCGGCGAATGAGGCGATGCGTCCCGGATCGCTTTCAGACGCGAGCAGCAGCCCGAACTGGTCGGAAGACAGACGTGAGAGTGTATCCTGCGGCTTCATGAGGCGCGCCAGACGGCGTGAAATCGTAAGGAGGATCGTATCGCCTGCCGACATGCCAAGGCTGTCATTGACCTGTTTGAAGCGGTCTATGTCGATGATGAATACCGTCGGGTGCAGGTTGCTTTCCCCGCGGGCCATATTCATGACATTGCTGAGACGGTCGAGGAACAATTCACGGTTCGGAAGGCCGGTCAGATTGTCGTGCACTGCATCGTGCAACAAGCGTTCTTCGGCCTTTTTCTGTTCCGTCACATTGACCAGCGTACCAACGCAACGCACCACTTCGCCATCCGAACCGATGACGGGGCGCGCCCGCAGCGCATACCAGTGATAGTGGCCGTCATTGGCACGGAGCCGGAAAATCTGGCCGATGCGCCCGCGCCGGTTTTCCAGAATGGCATCAAGTGTCGAGCGGAAGCGGTCGCGGTCATCGGCATGCATGGCGGGAAGCCAGTTGCGCACCGGGCCTTGCAGGCTGTTGGCCGTATTGCCAAGATAATTGGCGATGTCCGGTGTGGTCACAACACGATCACGCGGTACGTCCCAATCCCAAACAATGTCCCCTGCACCGATGACGGCGAGAGCTTGTCGCTCCATGTCGGACAGAAGGCCCTGTTGCAGCGCTCCGCCAGCAAAGGCGTGCTGCATGACGGTAAAGCCGATCAGAAGAACGATCAGGACAAGACCGCCGCCAAGGGCAGGCTGCACGATATCATTATCGAGCCTGCCTGAAACCGTCATCCAGGCACCCAGCAACCATATGAGGGTAAGGAGCCAGGCTGGTATCAGCATGACGGCGCGATCATACCCTTTGACCGCCAGATAGCCGATAATGGCGACACCGGACACAACGGTAAGCGCCAGCGAAATACGCGCAATACCGGAAGCTACGGGCGGATCGAAGACGGCAACCCCTGCAAGTGCCAGTAGACCCAGCACCCATGTCACCGCGCCATAGCTGAAATGATCGTGCCAGCGGTTGAGATTGAGATAGGTGAACAGGAAAATCACAAGCGAGGCGGCAAGTGCCACTTCGGTGCCCGCGCGCCAGATTTGCTCATTGCCCGGCGTAATCTCCATCAGCTTGTTCCAGAAGCCGAAATCGACGCAGATATAGGCCAGAACCGCCCACGCAAGTGCGGCAGTAGCAGGAAACAGCGAAGTGCCCTTGACGACGAAAAGGATAGTCAGAAACAACGCCAGCAGGCCGGAAATACCCAGCAGAATGCCGCGATAGAGCGTGTAGGAATTAACAGCATCCTTATAGGCTTCCGGCTCCCACAGATAAAGCTGGGGCAGGTTGTGCGAAGACAGTTCGGCCACGAAGGTGACAACGCTGCCCGGGTTGAGCGTAATGCGGAAAACGTCTGCATCGGCACTTGGCTGGCGGTCGAGCGCGAAGCCCTCGCTCGGCGTGATCGATGCAATGCGCGGCGAACCAAGATCAGGCCAGATGACGCCGGAGCCGACAAGACGGAAATGTGGAGCGACAATCAGACGGTCGATCTGCTCGTCGGTGGGATTTGCAATCGAGAAAGCGGCCCAGTCGCCGGATGCCTTGCTGTTCTGATCGGCCTGCACTTCGATGCGGCGGACAATGCCATCGGGCCCTGGTGCGGTCGACACCTGCACGCTCTCGCCCTTGTTGCGCAGAAGTTCGACTGCGCGAGACAGGTCGAGGGCAGTATCTTCCTTGGAAATCTTGATCGGTTCAATGGCCGATGCCTGAATGACCGAAACGGTCAGAAAAATCATGAGCGCAAGAAACTGCGCACCAGCAACAAACCATTTATCCGCAAAACCCGTCACGAGCGTCCAACCTTGCCATTGATCATGCGGCTATCCGTCATACGTTTGTCGCTTTCTATAAGGGCAAAAAGCAGGTGATCCTGCCAGAAGCCGTTTATCTTGAGATAGGAACGCAGCAGTCCTTCTCTCTCAAATCCGGCTTTTTCGAGAAGCCGTATCGAACGCTCGTTATGAGGGATACAGGCTGCTTCAATCCGGTGCAACCGGAGTTGGTCGAATGCGAAGGGGATAACCAGCGATAGGGCTTCGGTCATATAGCCTTTGCCGGCATATGGGGCACCACTCCAGTAACCGATCATGCCGTTCTGGCCGACGCCACGCCGGATATTGCCGAGCGTAATGCCGCCGACGAGCTTGTTGTCGCTATTGCGGAACACGAAAAACGGGTAGCCAGTCCCAGCGGAGATTTCATCCTGAAAACGTCGCATTCGATGACGAAAGGCGCTCTTGGTGAGGTCGTCGTCGGGCCAGGTCGGCTCCCAAGGCGCAAGAAAGGCACGGCTTTGTTCCCGCAGGCTGGCCCAACTCGCAAAATCACTCATCATCGGCTCGCGCAGATAAATGCGCTGCCCACGCAGAACGGTCGGATTGCTTCTACGGAAGGGCAGGCCGATCATGACGGGATAAGGCAATATGGCAGTAAGTCAGTAAGGCAGTAGGGAAGGGTGGACGTATTCGCCGAGCTAAACATACTGCCCTACTCCCCTAATGCCCTATTGCCTTAATTATACAGCGATTTTCCTCGCATGTGCGCTGGTCGACAGGGCGTCCGATAGCCCGTCGAAGCTCATCAGGCGTCCAATAGGGCCGACACCGGCGATAGTGGGCTTGCTGTCAAGGAACAGGCGCCCGGCCAGATCGGTCAGCCGTTCAGGCGTAATCAGAGAGAGGCGGTCCATCAACTCGCTGTTCTCGACAGGACGACCATAGAGAAGGAACTGGCGTGCCATCTGTCCTGCGCGACTTGCAGCGCTTTCCTGTGACATGAGAAGGCTTGCACGATACTGAGCGCGTGCGCGGTCCACTTCTTCCAGGCTTATGGAGTCGGCCGCCTTATGCAGTTCATCGATCAGGACGGGAACCAGTTCGACCAGCTCATCGCGACCCGTTGCGGCATGAATGCCGAACAAGCCAGTATCTGAAAAGCCCCAATGGAAGGCATAAACCGAATAGCAGAGACCGCGCTTCTCGCGCACCTCCTGGAAAAGACGCGAAGACATGCCGCCGCCGAGCACCATCGACAGGAGCTGCGAGGCATAGAAATCGCGGACATGGTAGGCACGGCCTTCGAAGCCGATCAGAACCTGTGCATCCATGAGTTCGCGATTTTCACGGAAATCACCGCCAACATAGTGAGCAAGATCAAGGGTCGGCGCTGTATTGTGGGCGCGGAAACCGCCGAGGCGTTTTTCGACTTCCTTCACGAACGCATCGTGATCGACACCGCCCGCAGCCGTCACGACCATGCGGTCGGCGCTGTATTGTTCATCCATATACTGGCGCAGATCGGCGGAGGTGAAAGACATCACCGTCTCAGGTTCGCCGAGAATGGCGCGCCCGATCGGCTGGTGGCGATAGGCTGTTTCCGTGAAACGGTCGAAAACGATATCGTCGGGCGTGTCGTGCGCCGCGCCGATTTCCTGCATGATGACCTGTTTCTCGCGTTCCAGTTCAGCTTCATCGAATTTGGATGCGGTCAGGATATCAGAGAGAATGTCGATAGCCAGCGGCACGTCATTGCGCAGAACACGCGCATAATAGGATGTGGTCTCGACGCTGGTGGCAGCATTTATCTCGCCGCCGACATTTTCAATATCTGATGCTATTTGCCAGGCAGTGCGGTTTTCGGTTCCCTTGAATGCCATATGCTCGAGAAGATGAGCAATGCCATGCCTGTCGGCAGCTTCGTTTCGCGCACCGGCCTTGACCCAGATTCCAAGCGCCACGCTTTCCACGTGGGACATTGTATCGGTGGCTATCGTCAATCCATTGGAAAGACGCGTTACTTCAACACCCATAAGCAAACTGCTCCCTGCATTCCCGCTCTGGTTCTCGTCTCGGAGCCGGTCTTTTTAAGCTCTCGAATGGCGGCGAACGTATTCTTCCACGATTTTCAGGTCGTTGTGAAGAACTGTGAAGCTTTCTTTTCGTTGCATCAAGTCCGAAAGCCATGCTGGAAGCTGCGGCTCGACACCACTGGCAGCCTTTACGGCATCGGGGAATTTGGCCGGATGCGCGGTTGCAAGAACAACCATCGGTGCAGCATCGGACACATTTTCGCGAGCGACCTTCACGCCGATTGCCGAATGCGGATCAAGCAGATAGCCGTCCGCCTCAAGCACGGATTTGATCGTCTCTGCGGTCTCGTCGACCGTCGAACGGCTTGCCGAGAATTCGCTACGGATCGCCGAAAGAGGCTTTTCGGAGATCGAAAAGCCTCCCGACTGCTTCAGGCTGTCCATCAGGCCGCGCAGTGCTGCTGCATCGCGTCCATGTGCTTCGAACAGGAGGCGCTCGAAGTTCGAGGAAATCTGGATGTCCATCGAAGGCGATGTCGTCTGTGCAACGCCGCGCATTTCATACGCGCCGGTTTCCAGCGTGCGTGAGAGAATGTCGTTATCATTGGTGGCGATAATCAGCTGGTCGATGGGGAGACCCATGCGCTTGGCGACGTAGCCTGCGAAAATATCGCCGAAATTGCCCGTTGGTACGGTGAAAGATACAGCGCGATCCGGCGCGCCAAGGCTCAGCGCCGCCGTAAAGTAATAGACGACCTGCGGCATGATGCGCGCCCAGTTGATCGAGTTTACACCCGAAAGCGACAGCGCATCACGGAACTGAAGGTCGTTGAACATGCCTTTCACAAGATTCTGGCAATCGTCGAAATTACCTTCGATGGAAAGCGCATGAACGTTGGAGAAGCCGGACGATGTCATCTGGCGCTGCTGCACCGGCGATACGCGACCGTTCGGGAACAGGATAAAGATATCGGTATTGTCGCGACCGCCGAAGGCTTCAATCGCTGCGCCGCCCGTATCGCCCGATGTGGCGCCGACGATAGTTGCACGTTCGCCGCGCTGCGCCAGCACATAATCCATCATGCGGGCGAGAAGCTGCATGGCGACGTCCTTGAAGGCGAGCGTCGGACCATGGAAGAGTTCAACCACGAATTCATTTGCGCCAGTCTGCACCAGCGGACAGACCGCGTCGTGGCGGAAAGTACCGTAGGCTTCATGTACCATGCGACGGAAATCCGAATGCGGAATTTCCCCGTCGACAAATGGTGTGAGCACGGCCAGCGCAATATCCACATAGGATTTTCCGCGTAACGCGCGGATCTGTTCTGGCGAAAATTGGGGATAATCCTGCGGCAGATAGAGACCGCCATCCCGGGCGAGACCGGCGAGCAATGCATCGCTGAACCCCAGGACCGGCGCTTCCCCACGCGTGCTTACATATTTCATTTCTTGGGCCTTCATTTCAGATCGGCGCGGTTTTGAGCCGGGTAATGCAATAGAGCCTCCCTAAAAAAGCCGCAAGGTTTTAAAGCATGTTGACGTGTATGGGGTTGCTCTCCGGAGCAAAAAACGGGAAAACGTCATCGCGCTACACACATGCGTGATGTAGAAGACAGGTCGATCAGTGCAGGGAAGCCCGGTTTATGCAAACAGCACCACAGAATCGTTCATCGTTGTTTCCAGTCTTTGCAACGGTTTTGCTCGCAGCCCTCGCAGGCTGCACAACCAGTGGCACTGATAAGGCCGCCGACGGAGGCTCAGGTTCTTCGTTGACCACGCCCGCCTCTACCAGCGACCAGCGCATCAAGGAATCCGAGTTGCGCGCTTTCTGTCCCTCGGTTTCGCTGCGTGACGGTACGGCCTTCTTCAGTACATATGAAAAAGGTGGTGATAAGGATCCCGCACGTGTGATCTATCAGGCCGCTCTGACCGATACGACCCGTGCCTGCCAGTATGGCGCCGGGACTATGACGATTGACGTTGCCGCTGCCGGCAAGGTCGTACCCGGACCAAAATACAAGAGCGGCACCATCACCATGCCAATCCGCGTTGCCGTCCGCCAGGGCGATCAGGTTATCTATTCCAAGCTGCACAAGCAGGCGGTTACGATAGCCAATGGAGATACCGCTACACAGTTCGTCTTCAATGACAAGGCAATCACCGTGCCGATGACGGAAAAGAACAATATCCAGATTTTCGTAGGCTTCGACGAAGGTCCTTACGACACGAAATAATGATTTGCCGTCAGGCGCTTGATCATGAAATCGTTCTTTTAGTTATAATGCGCGGAAAGATATTTCCGCGCATTATTTAATTTTGGCCTTCCCATTTAATAACAGTCGACTTGACGTTTTGCTCAGTGGCCCGACAAAAACTTACGGAGTGCATGCTTGGCACGTTGACTGCCATGGTCATTAGAGACTGTGGGAAACGAAACCTTTTACGGTATCAATATAACAGACATGATTTTCTTGATCCTGGTTGTCGAATAAATTTGCGGTTATGCATCGATGAACAAGGATGCTGCATTCTCGAAAACGGTTCGTGGCAGCGCACGTAGCTCGGACGCCTCATATGGAAGATGTTTAAAGTACGTGGTCGTCAATTGGGCGACGGTTTCTGCCTGCGCACGATCACGTTGACGCTTAACTGGTTCACGATCTCCCCTTTGGGAGATCCAGAATTTATGAGCGGCAAAAATACGTGGGTCCGGAGCGACTATACGCAAAGGCTCGCCCTTTTCATCAATCGCAATTGCCTCGAAGGGTGGCGAATTTTCGAGCCAATCAAGCCCTTCGATCGCAGCGGCAACAAGTTCATCTTCACCGTTGCCAATGCTTTCACGGTTTTCCCTCCAAATGGGTTTGGCCGGAGGTTTGATTAAGTCAACCAAATATCCCTCTCGGTTCGCGGCGCGATAGCTGGAACGAGTACGTTCAAAAGATTTATCGACTTTCTTCAGAAGGCCGAGAAGTGAGTTATTCTTTATGTCGTCATCTACGACCATTTTGAGAGAACGGCGCGCATCCATGAGCAGATCAATATCTTCAGTGGCGGTGATGCCTGGATCTACAAACACACCGGCGATTGCTTCGTAAGCAAATATCGCGTTAGTACCAACG
This sequence comes from Ochrobactrum sp. A-1, assembly GCF_022488005.1. Classification (NCBI taxonomy): domain Bacteria; kingdom Pseudomonadati; phylum Pseudomonadota; class Alphaproteobacteria; order Hyphomicrobiales; family Brucellaceae; genus Ochrobactrum; species Ochrobactrum sp. A-1. The sequence goes on along the minus strand of NZ_JAKVQC010000003.1, from coordinate 1,078,329 downwards.
ATCCGAATCCCGGCACCAAGCAAGCCAGCATTGTCGACGGCTCGAATAATCCGTGCCGTAAGATGAGGTACGCGGCCAAGCCGTAGTGCGCGATTAACAGCTGTCTGGCGTTCCATTTGGGATTTGCGCGCGCTCAAGACCTCTTGAGCGGCTTGACGAGCTGCATCCCATTTGACTTTTATCGCCTCAGTTTCTGGTGAGCGGCGACCTTCCACCTTTTGGCGTCTGACTCCGGCAGAATTATAATAGCTGCGCATCAAATGCTCGGTTCCGCCAACAGTATGCCAAACTAATGAACCACGGAAGCTTTTGACCGTTGCAGATGCTTGCTGAAAGGCTTCATAGCGTTGATCGGAATTAACCTTTTCACGCCTCTGATCATTATTTAGTTCTATAAAATCAATCATATCAACATAACCGACATAATTTACAACAAACTGTTGCAGGCGCAGATTATGCAAATTTAATCAACGTTGCAACAGTTTCGATTGATAATATTGTTATGTGTTGATCATATTGAAATTAATGTTCTTTTTTAGATTAAACGACTGTATGCCGTCAGATGAACTGAGTGGTTCAGCCGCGCGCACGAAGATGTATGGCGCCGGTAACGATCCGTTTGCGGAGAACAAGGCAGAAGCGCAGCAAAGCCGTCGTTGAAAAGTTTGATTGCGCCAATGCTTGTGAATAAATGCAGATCGATAAAATTCGAATTAAATGCGACTGCCTGCGTGAAATGAATGGCAACAGATTTACGCTAGTGTGTTCTCATGAAACAGAAATATGAACGCATTCTTGAACCGACGGACACCTGGGCGATCTTCGATACGTCCACTGGCGAGCCCGTCATCATGGGAACCCGTATGTTGATCGGCCTCTCTGAGAGTGAAGCCGAAGAGCTGCTGGCAATTCTCAATGCCCCGCCCAAGGGGCGCAACAAGCAATCCGCCGCCTGACAATAGCCAGGCGTCGGATCAATTCACTCAGGCGTCGGTCCAGACGGACAGGGCCTCGATAACTCTCGGCAAATCCCTGTGGCGATGGATAACGGTCTCCGCACCGGCATCGGTCAGCTTGTCGGCATGGCCGGGATAGGTGTGAGCGCCGCCCGTAAAGCCGATCACACGCATGCCAGCGGCGCGAGCGCCCTGAATGCCATGCGCGGAATCTTCAATCACGATTACATCTTTCGGATCGACTCCGAATTGCTCGGCCGCATAAAGGAACACGTCCGGCGCAGGCTTGGTCTTTTTGGCGCCGACTTCCTTGGCCGAAAAGATGTTCGGCGCAAACAGTTCGTAAAGGCCGACACGTTTCAGCATGCTTTCCAACCGATGGCTGGTCGAATTGGAGCAGATGCACTTCGGCAGTTTAAGTGCCGAGACCACTTCCACGATATCCTCAACCGCCTGAACTTCGTTCTCAAGCTTCTCGTCCAGAATTTTTTCGGATTTGTCGAGAAGTGATGCTGAAAGCGGAATTCCGGCTTCGCGCTCTACCGTCAGAAGAATATCCTGCCACGTCAGACCGGCAAAACGCTCGGCCATTTCATCAGCCGCGATCTGATAACCGGCTTCGGTGAGGAGGGCGGATTCGACTTCTGCCGCGATAATTTCGGAATCCACCAAAACGCCATCGCAATCGAAAATGATGAGGGACGGTGCCGCCATGATCATAGCCTTTTTATTGGGAGGAGTGGGCACCGGCAGCAGCCGGAAACACCGCGATTGAGCTACACCTTTATGGCGAAGCCGTCAAATCGGGGTTGGTGCGAATTCAGACCTCCCCGGAAACTTCGCGCCGCCGCCGGTCCAGTTCTTCGCTGTAGCGACGTAGCGTGTGTGCTTCACTGAGAAGGCCAAGTACCTTGCGCTCCTGCGCATTGTTTACCACGGCCAGCGCTTCGCTTTCTGCCCGGTCGAAACGGGCGACGGCTTCCTTGGCATTCATCTGGGGCAACAGGAACTCGTCCTGATATTTGAGAAGCTCGCTGATGCTGTGTTCGCCGTCGGATGTGTCGAAGCTGTCGGCATAGACCTCCGGAACCGGGATCATGCCGACATAGCGTCCATCGGCATCGACCGCGATGACGCGCTGGGTCGAGCCGAGAGGGAAATCGTGCCGGAAGGTTTCTATATCGGTATCGATCAGCACGGTTCGCACATCGTGACGCATCATCCGGTTTACGGTCAGATTGCGTATCCAGCCAATGTCGTGCGCGGACCGGATGGCCTCGCCACGCAGGTGAAAGCGCCATGTTGCGAAGGAGTAACCGAAGGTCTTCCGCACCATCAGCGAGGACGAGACGACAGCGCCGAGGACCAGCATTGCGATTGGAAAATCGCCGGTAAGTTCCAGTGCAAGGAAGGTCATGGTCATCGGACCGCCAACGACGGCGACGGCAAGTGAGCTCATGCCGATAACTGCATATACTTCAGGTGCAAGTGCCAGACCGGCAGGTAGAACGGCTCCGGCCACGGCTGCAAACAGCTTGCCCGTCAGTGCACCCAGAAACAGCGATGCGAAGAACAAGCCCCCACGAAAGCCCGCACCGATGGAGACAGCGGAAGCGAGAGACTTGGTGAAGATCAGCAGCAACAATGCCGGTATTGTAATGTTTGCATTCAGATCGAGGTGTAACGCTCCGTGGCCCGATGCCAGAACTTGCGGAGAAAAGAACGCGATCATACCGACAACGGCACCACCGATTGCTGGCGCCAAAACATTGGGCACTATGCTGCGTCGGGCGGTCGTTTCAACAAAAGTGACTCCACGCATGATGAGGATGGCAATACCTGCCGAAAAGAAGCCGAGAACGAGCGCTGGCACGTAGTCGCGCGGCGTGATGTCGTTGATCTGACCGATATCGATGACAAAGGGCGCTCCGCCAATTGCCTGCGTCACCAGCGCGCCAACGATCGCCGCCACGACGACAGGCGCCAGCGTGGCAATCGAATAGACACCGATGATGAGTTCGAATGCATAGAATGCGCCAGTCAGCGGCGCATTGAAGGCGCTGGCAATAGCTGCCGCAGCGCCGCAGCCGACCAGCGTTCGCAAATCGGCGCGACGAAGCTTGAGTGCCCGACCGATACGGGATGCGAAACCGCTCGCAAGCTGCGTATAAGCGGCTTCAAGCCCGACCGATGCGCCGAAACCGTTCGAAATCAGGTTCTGTCCGACGAGAATGAAACTGTCCGTCAGCGATAGGCGTCCACCATGAAGTGCATTTGCTTCGATAGGGTCGACGATGGGCCGCTTGCGCCAGCGCGCGAGAACCCAGATCACGATCCCCATCAAGATGCCGCCCGCGAGCGGCGCGATATAAGCGCTGGGTTGCAATGATGCCGCCGAGCTCAGTTTCTCACCGGGTTCAAGAGCGAAGATTGCCTGATGCATCCATTGGGAAATGCTGCCAATCGCGGCAACCATCAGCCCTGAAATGATGCCGATGACGGTGCCGGCGATAACGAGGCCTATTTCGCTGCCGCGAACCAGTGCACGCATGCGAAAGGGTACAAAGAGAACCCGCAAATACCGGTTATGCCGCAGTTCAGCGATATTCATCATAAAATACACCGGACAAGCGGGGCGGCGCGCATGCCCGCCACGCAAATTCAGAAGTTGACTGCCGATTATAGGCAAAAAGGGATAACCAAGCCTTATCAAGGGCAAGAAGTTAAAGTTACAATTGCATAGCGATCGCGGCGTTAAGATGACAGGCGGCAAAATGTCGAGGGTCAATTGACCATGAAAAGCCCGGAACTGCGGACTTTCCACCTCGCTTAAGAAAAGATTTACGATTTCAATCACTTGGCGTTAACTGCATATTTACCCTACCCGGTAACCATAAGGACAAGTTTTTTGCGTCCACAGGTAATCGAGTATCCCATGTCTCTTGTACGTCTTGCACATGAGTTGCCCATTGAGGCTCCGCGTACCGCCTGGCTTGATTCCATCATCAAAGGTGATTGCGTCGCGGCTCTGGAACGCCTGCCGGATCATTCCGTGGACGTTATTTTTGCCGATCCTCCCTATAATCTCCAGCTTGGCGGCGATTTGCATCGCCCCGACCATTCGATGGTCAGCGCAGTTGACGATCACTGGGATCAGTTCGAGAGCTTTCAGGCCTATGATGCCTTCACGCGTGCATGGCTTATGGCCTGCCGTCGTGTCCTGAAGCCGAATGGCACCATCTGGGTCATCGGCTCCTACCACAATATCTTCCGGGTTGGCTCGCAGTTGCAGGATCTCGGCTTCTGGCTCCTGAACGATGTCATCTGGCGCAAGACGAACCCGATGCCGAATTTCCGCGGCCGTCGTTTCCAGAACGCTCATGAAACGCTAATCTGGGCTTCGCGCGATCAGAAGGGCAAAGGTTACACTTTCAATTATGAAGCGATGAAGGCCGCCAATGACGACGTACAGATGCGCTCGGACTGGCTGTTCCCGATCTGCACCGGTTCTGAACGCCTGAAAGACGAAAATGGCGACAAGGTTCATCCAACCCAGAAGCCGGAAGCATTGCTTGCCCGCATCATGATGGCATCCAGCAAGCCTGGCGACGTCATTCTTGATCCGTTCTTCGGTTCTGGAACGACGGGTGCGGTTGCCAAGCGCCTCGGACGCCACTTCGTCGGTATCGAGCGCGAACAGAGCTATATCGATGCAGCGATGGCCCGTATTGACGCTGTTGAACCGCTCGGCAAAGCCGAACTGACGGTGATGACGGGCAAACGGGCCGAACCGCGTGTCGCGTTCACTAGCGTCCTCGAAGCGGGGCTTCTTCGTCCCGGCACGGTGCTTTGTGATGAACGTCGCCGTTTTGCTGCCATTGTTCGCGCGGATGGTACGCTGGCTGCCAACGGTGAAGCGGGTTCGATCCATCGTATCGGTGCAAAGGTTCAGGGCTTTGATGCCTGCAATGGATGGACTTTCTGGCACTACGAGGAAAACGGCGCGCTGAAGCCAATTGACGCCTTGCGTAAGGTCATTCGCGACCAGATGGCAGTTGCAGGCGCTTAAAGCGCGTCCCGAAAAGTGCGAAGCGGTTTTCGGATAAGATGCGCAAACGATTAGATATCGGACGGCCTCCAGCATAGTCTGATAGTGAGGCGCTCGAAGCATCGGCTTCGGGCGCCTTCGCTATTTTAGGCACGGAGCATTTCCTGTTTTGATTGAATCGTAGGAGATGCTCTATTCGTTTGTTTTTACGCATGTCTTTACCCCGAAGCCGGTTCCCGATTTCAGGGATGCTCTAAAGCGTGTCGCCGTTAACCGGATTCATGATTCCAGTTTGGCTTGAAGTATGCTTCACTTTGCCCATGGAAGGAGATGCACCATGGGCTAGCCGCATCCGATAGAGTTGCGTGAGCGTGTTGTTGCGCTTGTGAATGAGGGGCATGGCAACCGTGAAGCCGTTCGGCATTTCCGGGGTTCGCCTCGGTTCGTCAACAACATGGTGATCCTGCATCAGTAATCCGGTTCTCTGATCGCCGCCAAGCAGGACCACCCGCCTGGTGGTGCGAATCTCTTGGCTCATGGGGATTGGGTCCGCGAGCGGATGTCTGTCCGTAGAGTAACGACTTTGGACGAACTGTGGGTTGCGTTCGCGGAGCGCGGCATTGAAGTCCAACGTGCCATGGTAGGGCGATTTCTGCACCGGCTCGGGCTGAGCAATAAAAATGCCCCAAGGCAAGCGAGCAGCGCAGGCTTGAGATCGCCAAGGCGCGTGACCTGCGGATCAACCGTCGAAAGCGGTTCTTCAACAAAGCCTTGGCGCGGCTCATCTTTATCGACGAGACCTCCACGAATACGCGCCTGACAAAACGCACCGGATGGTCGGCCAAAGGAAGTCGCTTTGCCGACTATGCTCCGTTCGGGAACTGGAAGACGCAGACCTTCATTGCCGGACTGTGCTGCCATGGCCTGACCGCGCCATGGATCGTCGACGCTCCGATGAACAGCCGCATCTTCGAAAAATGGATTGTGAGACACCGCTTGTGCCGACACTGTCGCCCGGTGACGTCGTGATCCTCGATAATGTCGGCTTCCACAAAAGCGAAAGGGCGGAACAGTTGGTCAAGGCGGAAGGCGCATGGCTTCTATTCCTGCCGTCCTATTCGCCAGACCTGAATCCCATCGAAATGGCCTTCTCAAAACTCAAGGCACTCCTGCCAAAGCGCGCCGCGCGAAGCTTCGATGCCATCTCCAATGCTCTCGGTGGCATCATCAGCCTCTTCTCCGTCACCGAATGCCTAAACTTCTTCAAGGCAGCAGGATATGAGGCTGAATAAATGCGACACGCTTTAGCCTGTTTTGCCTGTGACAGCCCTGATACAGGCAAGCACCATATCTTGCGCCCGTTTCCTGTGCTTTTATTCGCGGTCAACTTGTTATAAGGTTTTGGCGGAAACTTATAACGCTGCTAACGGTAAGATTGGCTATAAGGTTTTTGGCAGGAACTTATAACGACATAGTTCAACTCGCCGCCGGTACGACCAACTCATTCGAAAAGGCCAAGGATGAAAGAGATCGACATCAGCTATAGAACGATGTTCGCGGAGTTGGCGCAGCGGACAATGGATGCACAATTCGTAGCAGACTTTCCTTTAGAAGGATGGTTTGTGACCGTAACTGTCAAAGATCGCGATTATTGGTATTTCGATCTCCCCACCCCCGAGGGCAAAGACAAACGAAGCTACGTCGGCCCCGCGAGCGACGAAGCCATCGCTAAGCGGGTAAGAGCCCACAAAGAGATCAAGGACAACATCCGAGAGCGTAGACGCATGGTTAGCACGCTGCGACGCGCCGGCCTTCCCGGTCCTGATCCCTTCGCTGGTGACGTCACGAAAGCCTTGGCCGATGCTGGGTTGTTCCGGCTGCGCGCCATCTTGATTGGGTCGGTGGCATTCAGCACCTATGCTGGAATGCTCGGTGTCCGGCTGCCCTCTGCCGCGCTGCAGACAGGCGACGCAGACTTCGCTCAGGACTTCGCAATATCGGCTGGTGTCCAAGATAGTCTCCCGCCAATCCTCGAAATCCTCCAGTCAGTCGACCCTGAATTCCGCGCGATTCCGCACCAGGCCGATAAGGCTAAGGTGGTCGCCTTCGTGAACGCCAAGGGCTATCGGGTGGAGTTCTTGACCGGAAATCGGGGATCAGAAGAATACACTGGCAAGCCGTCGCCCATGCCCGCCCTCGGCGGCGCGTCGGCGGAGAATCTGCGGTTCCTTGATTACCTGATCTACGAGCCTATCCGCACAGTGCTACTTTTCCGCGAAGGCATAAACGTTCTCGTTCCTGCTCCCGAGAGGTATGCCGTACACAAGCTGATTGTGTCGTCGCGAAGACTCACTGACACGTTGGGGCGTTTGAAAGCTGACAAAGATCTAACGCAAGCCGCTTTGCTCTTCGAAGCCCTCGTGCAAACGCGCCACGGCATTGAACTAAGCGATGCTTGGGAGGAAGCATGGGAGCGCGGTGATGCATGGAAAGAGGGTATTGTCAGCGGCCTATCTAGACTACCCAAAAACGGAGTTGAAGCGTTAAGAGAGGCACTCGGGTCCGATTTTGTCGAAGGCTTACTAAAAAGGTGATCGACAGATTTCGCGAGAAACGAAAGACGACGACAGGCCAGTCTATGATTAGGCATAAAAGGCCGTGATCCGCTCTACCGCCGCCATAGCGAAAGGGCGTGACGTTGGTCAAGGCGGAAGGCGCATGGCTTCTATTCCTGCCGTCCTATTCGCCAGACCTGAATCCCATCGAAATGGCCTTCTCAAAACTTAAGGCACTCCTGCGAAAGCGAGCCGCACGAAGCTTCGATGCCATCTCCTATGCTCTCGGTGACATCATCAGCCTCTTCTCCGTCACCGAATGCCTAAACTTCTTCAAGGCATCAGGATATGAGGCTGAATAAATGCGACACGCTTTAGAAGGCGAGACCCAGGGCTTTCAAATCAGCGCCCAACTTGCCCGCATCCGTAAAATGCACAGCCTGCCAGCCAGCCTGTCTGGCGCCATCCACATTGTGCATTGTGTCATCGATGAAAAGCGTTGCCGCGGGATCAAGGTCGAACGATGCAACGTGATGATCGTAGATTTCGCGGTCGGGTTTCAGCATATGAATGTCGCCCGATACGGTGACGCCCCGACTTTCGGCCAGAAAGGGAAAGCGAATCTGTGCTTCTCGGAAAGTGTCTAAAGCAAAATTCGTCAGCATGGTGACGTCATTGCCATGGCTGATCAGACCGCGCAGAATTTCGACGCTGTCCTCGTACGCATGGGGAACCATGCGGTTCCAGTTTTGCCGGAACGCACGAATATGATCGCGTTTCTCGGGATATGTATCGATCAGAAGTGATTCTGCTTCCTGCCAGCTTCTGCCGCGATCCTGTTCGATATTCCATGCGCTGGTGCAGATGTTTTCCAGAAACCACCGCCGTTCCGAAGCATCGGGAATGACATCGAGATAAGCAAGTTCAGGATCATAGTGGATCAGAACTCGGCCAATATCGAAGACGACATGCTTGACGGGACTGTTCAATGGTTTCTCCTCCCTCGTTTGAATGCTTCTGGTATGGCGGCGATGATCGCCTTTTTCATGACGGTGGGCAGCGCCTCATCGGAAAGGTCGTCTGGCTGTGACCACCATCCATCCGTAGACGCACTCTTGCTGACATTCTCGGAGCGATAGACCGACAATCTCAGTTCGAAATGTGTAAAAACATGCGTGATTGAACCGGAAGCGTTCCATTGTGCCGCGAACGGTGCTGCAGCGATTGTTGCATCTCCGTCGATACGCGCCGTCCAGTGGCTGCCCGGAACTTCGGTCATTCCGGCAAGCAGGCCTTCACCTTTCCGCTTGCGCAGGAGAATTGAACCATCCTCCGCAATGGCGATGAATGCCGCCCCGGTGCGAATTGGCTTTTCTGCTTTGGGGGCCTTTACCGGAAACTCCTCCGGATCGCGTGATTTGAGAGCCAAGCAATCATCGTTGAGCGGGCAGATCGCACAGGCTGGCCGTCGTGGCGTGCATATGGTTGCGCCCAGATCCATCATGGCCTGAGCAAAGTCTCCCGGTCTGTCGATGGGCGTCATTTGACCCATGAGTGCGCGGATTTCAGCTTTTGCAGCGGGCAGGGGCGTGTCGATTGTGTAGAGCCGCGAAATTACACGCTCCACATTGCCGTCGACCACGGCAGTCGCCTCGCCAAACGCGATTGCGGCGATCGCCGCCGAAGTGTAATCGCCGATGCCCGGCAGTTCCTTCAGTGCAATGGCATTGTCCGGAAACTTGCCGTTGTGCCGTAAGGCCACGGCGTCGGCACATTTTTTCAAGTTACGTGCACGCGAATAATAACCGAGCCCGGCCCATGCACGCAGAACATCGTCTTCACTCGCCTTTGCCATGGCCTGGACGGTGGGCCAGCGTTTTACGAATTTCATGAAGTAGGACTTGACCGCTTCCACCGTCGTCTGCTGAAGCATAATCTCGGAGAGCCAGACGCGATAGGGATCGGGCTTGACGCCGGAGGTCTGTTCGGACGGGCTCACGCGCCACGGCAGAATGCGATGGTGCCGGTCATACCAGCGCAAGAGCTTTGTGGATTGATCGGAATTGGTAGAATTCAGCATGAGAAGGACATCGGTTAACAGTTGGGCAGCATTCTGATTAATGCCTTATTTTTACAATTGATAGAAACAACGCTGTGCATAATAAATCCTAGCGCATAGAAGTCTCATTGTGGGCCTTCTGATGTGCTAGGTTGGAAAGAGAATAAGTGGACCATTCTATACCTGTCTATGTCATCAATCTTGCGCGGTCACGGGATCGCTGGGACAGGCTGAAGTCCAATGCGGATGCGCTTTCGATCGATCTGAGGCGCGTGGAAGCCGTTGAGGGAAAACTGCTGTCTCCGGAAGAACTGACGGATTTCGATGATGCAGGCTTTCGCCGTTGGCACGGTAAAACTGTACTGCCCGCGGAAATCGGTTGTTATTTCAGCCATATCCAAGTGCTGGAAATGATAGCCGCAGCACCTGAATCTTTTGCGGTCATTGTGGAAGATGACGTAGTTTTCACTCCTGCTTTTCAACCGTTCCTGACGTATTTGACAAAGGTGACGGGTTGGGATGCGGTTAAACTCGTGAATCACAGGACGTCTGCCTTTCGCCCGTTTCAAAAAGCCGACGATCAGTTTTCCATAGGTCGCTGTCTGCATGGCCCGCTGGGCAGTTCAGCAGCATATGTCGTAACCAGGGAAGGCGCGTCGAAAATGCTGAAGGCGCTCCGGCCCATGCGACTGCCTTATGATGTTGCATTGGAACGTGGGTGGGCTGGTGCATATCAGGTTTTTACGACCGACAAGCCGGTCGTCGAATTTTCGGATATTGCGATCTCTACGATCGCTCAGGGGCGTTCTGCCTACGCCAAGAAGCGTTTACCCGTATACAAAAGGATAACTACCCTTGTGTTTCGAGTAACTGATTATGTCCGACGAATCGCCTACGCTCTTGATAAGAAGGGCTTAAGAGAGGGCAGAGATTGAGTTATTTTAAAAAGTCTTTTCTCCTGCGGCGCCGGATAGATTCCTGGGTGCTCGGGATAGCGTCGGCCGCGATGCCCATTCGCATCGGTTTTGGACCGCTGATACTTTTCGTCTTTTCATGCATCGGCATTTATCTTGCCTGCGGACGTCACGCGACGACACGTATGTTCGCCAAAAAGTTCTATCTTTTCATAGTCTTATATGCTGTATGGTCGCTGGGCTTGATCCTGTTTCGAGGCGAGCCCTTCCACGATAACCGGCAGATCGGCTATACTCTGCTAATTGCCATTTTCGCTTTTGCTGGTTCGGGGATGGTGCTCGTTCGCGATCCGTTGCGAGCTTATGTTCTCGGCGCGCGGGTTGGAACGTTGCTTGCCGTGGTCATCGCACTTTATCTTGCTGTGACCAATGGCGGCCGTATTGGTGTCGGCGGCAATCAGGCAGTCTTTGCATTCGTTGCAGCAGTGGCGGCGATCTCGGCTGCAGTCCCCCTGCGCAACGCCTCCCGATATTTGCCGAACGGCCCACATTGGCTGGTGTTGGGGTTCACTGCGGTTTTAACTTCTGAAACACGAGCAGTCATTGTGGTCTTGCCGATATTTGCGGCCATAGAAATTCTTATTTTCCTAAGGCGTTTCAGCATCAGGCAACAGGGAGCGGCTTATGCGATACTGTTCGCAGCAATAGCGGCTCTCGTCGTTGTCGGACCGGTTGGCGATATTATCTCCAAACGGTTCGCGGGTATGGTGGAATACTATGACAGCGGCAACAGTTCCAACTGGGACGATAAAGTGTCTGCCGATATCCGTGAGGTCATGTGGACGAGCGCGTCCCATGTCATCAAAACTCACCCTTTCACAGGAGTAGGCTCCTATTCGAAGATGGATTTCGTGAAGACTGAGGCTGGTGACAAGGCTCCAATGTTGGAAGGCTTCCGTCATGTCCATAACACGATTCTTGATGAGTTACTGAACGACGGGATTATCGGCCTCATCTTTATGGCTTGTGCATTTATCTCGATCTTCGTCTATCTGTGGCGTACAGCCGATAGCTGGGCGATGCGACGAGCATTGATTTACTTCGCGGTGGTGTGCGGCAGCTACGGCATGTTGCACAATCCGCTTTTGCACGAGGTAACCATCGCCTCGACTATGTTCTTCCTTGCAGCACTTAATGCGGCTGCATCGCGGCGAATGATGGCCGCGCGCCGCGCAGGTCTCACCTCGTATATTTTTGGAAAGAAATCAGCCGCATGAAAGCCATTGTAACGGGCGCAGCCGGGTTTATCGGGTTCCACACGGCGCAACGACTGCTGGATGAAGGCTGGCAGGTCATTGGCATAGACAATGTGAACGACTATTATCCGGTTGCCCTGAAAGAAACCCGGCTCTCCAAACTTCATATGAGGGATGGTTTCAGGTTTGCGAAGGCGGATATTTCCGATGCAGAAGCGTTCAATGCGGCGATCGGCGCTGATCGGGATGCAGATATCATCGTGCATCTGGCAGCACAGGCGGGTGTGCGATACTCCATTGAGAACCCCACCGTCTATATCTCCGCTAATGTGCAGGGACAGGTCACGGTCTTCGAAACCGCGCTGAGACTGGATAAGCGACCGCCTGTCGTTTATGCCAGCTCATCGTCGGTCTATGGCGCGAATGAAAAGGTGCCTTTCTCCGAAAGCGATCCTGTCGATCATCCCGTCTCGATCTATGCCGCGACAAAGCGTTCGGGCGAACTACTGGCCTACTCCTACCGTCACGTGCACAAGCTCCACTCTGCGGGCTTGCGCTTCTTTACCGTCTACGGTCCTTACGGGCGGCCTGACATGGCGCCATGGCTGTTCACGTCCGCGATCCTCAAGGGTGAGCCGATCCGGGTGTTCAATAATGGTGAGATGCAGCGGGACTTCACCTTCGTGGACGATATCGTCAGCGGTGTAGTCGGTGCGGTACGGCGCATACTCGACAAGCCGGAAGATACCGCACCTGTTTATAATCTTGGCAACAACCGGCCCGTAATGCTGAACGATTTCATTGCTGCAATCGAGAAAGCGACGGGCAAGGAGGCAATCCGTAAGCTGGAATCTATGCCAGCCGCCGACGTGCCGCGCACCTATGCCGACATCACGCTTGCTGCTGGCGATCTTGGCTTTAGCCCGAAAACGACACTCGATCAGGGGATTCCTTTGTTTGTCGAGTGGTTTCGCGGCTATAATGGAGCGCGATGAGCGAACCAACATCCAGACGCGGCTTCAGGCCGCTGGCAGACATGGCTTCGGGTCTGGTGGACCCGATGCTGCAAAAGCGTGCCGGTATCAATCTCGCCTTGCTTCAGTCGTGGGAAGATATTGTCGGGCCTGCCATCGGTGCAACGTCACGTCCGCTGCGCATTATCTGGCCGCGCCGTCTGCATGAGGACGATCCGTTTTCACCAGCAACGCTGATTATCGCCTGCGAAGGCTTCGCTGCCTTGCAAGTCCAGCATGAAACAGGGGAAATTATCAGTCGTATTAATGGCTTTCTCGGCTTCTCGGCAGTCGGGCGCATTCGCATCGAACAGAAGCCACCAGTCATTCCAGCCAAGCGTCGGATAAAGAGGCTGGCGCCGCTTGGGCCTGCCGAAGAACGCCGCATCGACAAGGCCACGGACGGTATCGAAGATGACGCGCTTCGCGCAGCACTGGCACGTCTTGGCAAGAACATTCTCGCAGAGAAGCGGACAATCGGTCGAAAAGACGGTAAGGACAGCTGAATTCGGCCTGCTGCCATAAAATTGATGCAAGCTTTCAGCAGTTTGAACTTGGCACCCCAATTGATTGTCGCAAATATGAAGACAAAAAACGCAAGGCGCTGACTTTCATGTGAACGCTGCGGGTCTAGCGAAGTGCGATCTGCCGCTTTAGATTGTATGTCGAAGTCAACTATTGAAACAGGACTGGATGATTCGGATGCCTGCAGCGTTTAATCGCAGACACGTTATTTCTCTTGCCGGAGCAGCGGCTGCCGGGCTGGCGTTTGCCGGTGGCGCGAATGCGCAGCAGCGCGATCCTGAAGGCACCGTTGATGCGGCCAAGATTGCCGAACCCGGCAAGCTCAAGGATATGGTCTATGGCAAGGCTGACGCGCCGGTCACCATCGTTGAATATGCATCGCTGACCTGCCCACATTGCGCAGATTTTACGATCAACACATTCCCGAAAATCAAGGAAAAATATATCGATACGGGCAAAGCACGGCTCATCTTCCGTGAGTTCCCGTTCGATCCGCGCGCGACTGCCGCTTTCATGCTGGCGCGCTGCGCACCGGAAGACCGTTATTTCCCGATGGTCGACGTTTTCTTCAAGCAGCAGCAGCAGTGGGCAACCGCCGAAGACGGTGAGGCAGCTCTCCTGCAAATTGCAAAACTTGCCGGTTTTACACAGGAGTCCTTCAAGGCTTGCTTGACGAACCAGCAAGTTCTCGATGATGTGAGAGCAACGATGGAGCGTGGGTCGAAGGATTTCGGTGTGAATGCAACGCCGACTTTCTTCATTAACGGACAAAAATACGCTGGAGCGCTTTCGGTTGACGAAATGTCGGCAATCATCGACAAGCTTCTCTGATCCGTTTTTCAGATCGAAAAGCGGGCGCTTCTCTGCGCCCGCTTTTTGCGTTTTTGAGATAGGGCATTTCCAGCAAAATTGCGAAGCGGTTTTGCGTGGGATAATGCGTACAAACAATGAGCTGGAGCGGTTCCAGTACCCAGTTTTAACAGGCACCGCTCTCGCTGCAGGAGGGGCATTCTGATGCGCTTCTCCAAGCTGCGCCTTGTTGGTTTCAAATCCTTCGTCGAGCCCATGGAGTTCGTCATCGAAGGCGGGCTGACCGGCGTTGTCGGCCCAAATGGCTGCGGCAAATCCAATCTGGTCGAAGCGTTGCGCTGGGTGATGGGTGAAAACTCATACAAGAACATGCGCGCCTCCGGCATGGACGATGTGATCTTTTCCGGCTCGGCCACGCGGCCCGCGCGCAATACTGCGGAAGTCACGCTTTTTCTTGACAATTCCGACCGCACTGCGCCTGCCGCTTACAATGATGCGGACGAATTGCAGGTCTCTCGCCGTATCGAACGGGAATCCGGGTCGGTCTATCGCATCAATGGCAAGGAAGCGCGTGCCAAGGATGTGCAGCTTCTCTTTGCGGACCAGTCCACCGGCGCACGTTCGCCCTCCATGGTCGGGCAGGGGCGCATTGGCGAGCTTATTCAGGCAAAGCCGCAAGCCCGTCGTGCGCTTCTGGAAGAAGCGGCTGGCATCTCCGGCCTGCATACGCGCCGTCATGAGGCCGAGCTGCGCTTGCGTGCTGCTGAAACCAATCTCGAGCGTTTGGACGATGTGGTTGGCGAGCTTGGAAGCCAGATCGAAAGTCTGAAACGTCAGGCGCGTCAGGCAAACCGCTTCAAGGCACTTTCCGCAGATATTCGCCGGGCGGAAGCCGCACTTCTGCATTTGCGCTGGTCGCAGGCAAAGATGCAGGAAGGCGAGGCGCAAAGCGCCCTGGCGCAGGCAACCTCGGCTGTCGGTGACATGGCGCAAGCCCAGATGAACGCGGCGAAAGTACAGGCGGTCGGCGCACACAAACTGCCCGAACTGCGTGAGGCTGAAGCGAAAGCCGCGGCTGCATTGCAGCGCCTTTCCATTGCCAGAACGCAGCTTGATGAGGAAGGCGAACGTCTTCGTGCCCGTCGGGCAGAGTTGATAAAGCGTCTTGAGCAGCTTTCCGCCGACATCGCGCGCGAAGAAGAAATGATGCGTGAGAACGCCGACATTCTGGCGCGTCTCGATGACGAAGAACAGGAACTGATCGCTTCCGCTGAAGAATCCGGCGAGCGCGATCAGGAACTGCATGCACTGTTTGAGGAAGCGGAAGTTCAATTGCAGGACAGCGAGAGCGCTTTGTCCCGCGTGACGGCCGAACGTGCCGAAGCTGCCGCAGAGCGTGTGCAGATCGAACGTGTATTGAAGGAAACACGTGATCGTCGTGACCGTCTTTCTGTCCAGATGGAAGCGATCGAGCGCGACATCGCTGCTGTCGCGGAACAGATCGGTGGCCTGTTCGATCCGGCGGAAAAGCGCATCGTAGTCGATCGCTGTGCGGAAGCACTGGCATCCGCTGAGGAACTGGTCGCAAGCGCGGAAGAGCTCGTTGCAAGCGCGCGCGAAGCGGAAGCCGCCAGCCGCCAACCTTTGAGCGAGGCGCGTACCGAACTGAATCGCATCGAAACGGAAGCGCAGACGTTGGCCCGCATTCTGAATGCTGGTGAAACGGGGCAATTCCCGCCAGTGGTGGAAGAACTGCGTGTTGAGAAAGGCTATGAAGTAGCACTTGGTGCGGCACTCGGCGAAGATCTTGATGCGGCAAGCGATGAACATGCACCGGTCTACTGGGCTTACAATCCCGCAGCCAATGCCGATCCCGCTCTGCCCGACGGCGTGACACCCTTGGATCGGCTGGTAGAAGGGCCGCAGCAATTACGCCGTAGGCTGGCACAGGTCGGCGTTGTCTCGGAAAGTGAAGGCAAGCGCCTGCAGGCCATGTTGCGGCCCGGCCAGCGGCTCGTCAGCAAGACCGGAGCGCTCTGGCGCTGGGATGGCTATACGGCAAGCGCTGATGCGCCGACCCCGACAGCTCAGCGACTGGCACAAAAAAACCGGTTGGTGGAACTCGAACAGGAAGCGATTGCCGCGCGCAAACGTGCCGAGCAGGCTGAGCAGGATGTGCAGCGAACCGAAGCAGGCGTCCGCAAGGCCGTCGAACAGGAACGTGTCGCGCGCGATCAATGGCGTGCCAACCAGCGCAAGCTTGATGAAGCGCGTGAGGCTCTCGCGGCTGCGGAGCGTGCAGCAGGCCAATTGGCAACACGCCGTGCCGGTCTGGAAGACAGCAAGGCGCATCTGGAAGAAAATCTCGAAGAAGCGCAGATCCGTGTCACGGAAGCCGAAGAGCGGCTTGGCGAAATGCCGGATATCGATGCGATTGGCGAACGCCTTGCCGCATTGAGCAGCGAAGTCATGTCGGACCGCACGGCTTTGGCAGAAGCGCGCGCCGCCTATGAGGGGCTGCGGCGCGAGGCTGATGCTCGCAAACGGCGGCTGGAAATGATTGCGCTGGAGCGTCGCAACTGGAAATCCCGGGCCGAAAATGCTGACCGACATATAGCTGCTTTGAATGATCGCCGTGAGGAAACGGCGGATGAGGCCGAGACGCTTGCGGAAGCGCCTGACGAAATCGAGAACCGCCGCCGGGCGCTTTTGAACGAGCTTTCGCAGGCTGATGCCCTTCGAAAACAGGCTGGCGATATTCTGGCCGAGGCTGAGGCTGCGCAGGCGGAACTCGACAAGACGGCGACCCTTGCCATCCAGCAACTCGCGGCAAGTCGTGAACAGCGTGCGCGTGCCGAAGAACGTCTTGCGGCGGCGGAAGAGCGGCGCAAGGATGCCGAAGCCCGGATCGCCGAAGCGCTGAACTGCCCACCGCACGAGGCTATTCGCCAGACGGGTTTAAGGCCGGATGAAGCTTTGCCCGATCCCGATCAATTGGAACGCCAGTTGGAGCGGTTGAAGATTGAGCGGGAGCGGCTCGGGGCGGTTAATCTGCGCGCCGATGAGGAACAGGAAGAACTGTCCGGACGCCTGGATACCATCGTCTCCGAGCGTGAAGATGTGATCGAGGCGATCAAGAAATTGCGTCAGGCGATCCAGAGCCTCAATCGCGAGGGACGCGAACGTCTACTGGCTGCGTTCGACGTGGTGAATGTACAGTTCCAGCGCCTGTTCACACATCTGTTTGGCGGCGGCACGGCGGAACTGCAACTGATCGAAAGCGACGATCCGCTGGAAGCCGGTCTGGAAATCCTCGCCCGTCCGCCCGGCAAGAAGCCGCAGACCATGACGCTCCTTTCCGGCGGTGAGCAGGCGCTGACAGCCATGGCGCTCATCTTTGCTGTGTTCCTCACCAATCCGGCGCCGATCTGCGTACTCGATGAAGTGGATGCACCGCTGGATGACCACAATGTGGAGCGTTACTGCAATCTGATGGATGAAATGGCGGCTTCGACCGAAACGCGCTTCGTGGTCATCACGCATAATCCGATCACTATGGCACGCATGAACCGTCTCTTCGGCGTGACGATGGGTGAACAGGGCGTGAGTCAGCTCGTTTCTGTGGACTTGCAGACGGCTGAACGGCTGCGCGAAGCGGGATGACGATCATAAATCTTCAGAGCTAACAGTATGGGCGACAATTTCGGTCGCGTAAATCACTGGATCGTGTAACGTCCTAGCGCCACTTATATCCACCGGGCTGCCTGCCATTGCTGACGAAAACGTTTATCCGTCGCGACGGCACGGGCCGGAGGCATCATCAGCTCGGCAATCTGAGCCTGAATGTTGGGAAATGGCGCGCGCGCGAGGGCGATGTCGGTGCGGCGCAGAACAGCGTCGTTGCTTGGCGTTTCTGGAACAGCGCTTCGGGGAAGGTTACAAGGATGGCGGTGGCCTACCACTCTTGCCGACGCGGCTGATGGCAGGACTTGCAATCCTCCCGCCTATCTGCGCGATCTCTTCATCAGCCTCGCCAACGGTCATCTGGCCAAAGACATCGACGCCCTGATGCCATGGGCATATGCCGTCCACATCAATGCCTCTCAATGAGCTCATCCGGCACTATACGGCGAGCTCATTGCATCATTCACCGCATTTCAACGCAAAAGCGTGCCAACCAAGGACCAACGGTCGTTTGTTATGGGGGTTGCTGTGCCGTTTTGGAATTTGCCTGCCAACGGTCATATGAAGACCGATGACAGGCTGGCGATACAATCTATGCGCTGCTAAGGGCTACAGGGCAAAGTTAGCTGTTAATGATGAGAACTTACTTAGTCATTTCATCGACCGTCTTCACGAGCATGGGAAGGGCATCTTCAGGGGTAAGGTCGCCCCGCATAACCTTGGCAATGATGTCGCGTTCCGCACGCCAGATGCGCACCGACGATCCGGTCGGATAGCCCTCCCACGGGCGCGCCAGCTCGATTTGGGATGCCACTGTTTTGAAGCGCGGTTCCTTTTGGTAAAAAGGCGCAAGATAATCAGCGCCGTCAGCCAGTTTGTTCGTCGGCAGATACCCTGTCGTTTCTACCACGATACTCTGTCCTTTCGGGCCGGTAGCGAATTTCAGATATTCCCATGCAGCTTTCTGCACGGCCTTATCTTGTGAAAGAATGATGCCTGCTGCGCCGCCCGTTGGGAGGCCGCCATTCTCCTTATCGTCAATCGGTACTCTTATCGTGTTCAGTTTGAAGCGGTCTCCTACAAGGCCGATAATCTGTGCAAGGCGGGCGGGTGTGTCGATGAAATAGGCGGTTTGTCCGGCTGCGAATTGCTGGCGCGCCTGTTCAAATTCCAGCAAATTCTCACCGCCCTCAGTCACGATACGACGGAGAATTTTGAGAGCTGCCAGACCCTTTTCATTGTTGAAGCCGGCCTTTCCGGTTTCAGGCTCGACGAGCTGCGTTCCTTCCTGCCGCAAAATGGTCTGCCAGAGCCAATCGTCGGGCCAATCGTAGATTGTATAACCGATACCCGTCATCTTCGGGTCTGCGTCATGGATTTTCTTGGCGCGCGCCAGAAGATCGTCCCAAGTCGCAGGTACCTCCTTGGGGTCCAAACCTGCTTTCTCGACGGCGCTTTCATTGATGTAAAGAATTGGAAGCGACGCGTTGAAGGCCATACCGTATTTCACGCCATCTACAACGCCAATATCGAGCATGGACTGTGAATAATTCTCCGTTATCCAGTTTTGTGGTTCGGCATCCAGAAACGGCTTGAGGTCTACGATCTGGTTGCGCTTGGACAAAGTGCGCGCAAGCTCGGGCATAAGATGGTAGCCTGGGAAATAGATGTCGGGCAACTGATTGGTCACGGCCAGCCGCTGCATCAGGAGATGGCCTTCGTCGTAGTCCTTGGCAGGAGCCCGGAATTTTATCGTGATATCCGGGTGTTCCTTCATGAAGGCTTGCGAAATTGGGTCATGGAACTTCGCGAAGCCGGATTGTGCGTAGAGCACGTCCAGTGTCACCTCGGCGGCGGGTGCCGTTCCCGCCATACAAAGCGTAAAGGTTCCGGCTGCGATGAATTTTGCTATGTGTTTCATATGTTCCTCCCTGGATTCAGACGTTTATATATTGAGGCTTCTTATTTGACACCGGTCATGGTGATGCCCTGAATGAAGCGCTTGCGCGCAATCAGGAAGCAGATCACGAGCGGGGCGGTGAGCATGGTGGCGGCCGCCGTCAGCGCTCCATAATTCGAGCCAGTTTCCGCGTCAGCGAAGAGCAGCATGCCAAGCGGCGGCGGTGCGAGCTGGTTGTCGGAAATGACGATGAGCGGCCAATAAAGGTCGTTCCAGTGCGCGACAATCGAGAACACCGCGAAAGCGGCGATTGCCGGCATGGCACTCGGCGTGACGATGCGCCAGATGATTTCAAGCTCGCCCATGCCGTCAAGTCGTGCGGCATTGATGATATCGTCGGGGAAACTCCTAAAAAACTGCCGGAACAGGAATATTGCGAAGGCTGACAGGAAAAACGGCAGCATCATCGAAAAATAGCTATTGAGCTGACCAGCCCAGGCCAGAGCGATATAGAGGGGAAGCGCTGGCACCTGGATGGGGATCGCCAGTGCCAGCAGGATCAGAACGAAGAAAAGGTTGCGGCCGGTAAATTTCAGCTTGGCCAGTGCGTAGGCACACGGGATCGCGACGATCAACTGGACCAGAAGGATACCGCTGCACACAATGACGCCGTTCAGCGCAAAGCGCAGCAAAGGTGCGCTTTCAAGCGCGAAGCTGTAATTTTCCACGCCATAAAACTGCGTTGGCCATAGCCGCAGCTGAGCGCTGAATATCTCATTTGGCGGTTTGATTGATGTGACGAGCATCCAGACGAAGGGCATGACGATGAAGATTGCACCTAAGATCAAGATGGCGTGGACCGCGATGAAGCCAAGTCCCCGTTTCAGCTCCGAGAAGCTGCGTGCAGGCGGGCTGGCGATTTGTGGCTGTTCGTCCGATAGCGGTGTCAATAGTGCACCCTCCTGTCGATGAAAAAGGTCTGGATGCCCGAAAAGATCAGGATGAATGCCAAAAACACCAGCGTCAGCGCTGCGGCATAGGCGGTCGAAAAATACTGGAAGCCTTCCAGATAGATCGCATAGAGAATCACATTGGTGGAATCTTGTGGGCCGCCCCGCGTGATCGCGACTACCGTGTCAAAGACCTTGAAGGCGGTGATGGATGTAGTGATGAGGACGAACATGGTCGTCGGCCCAAGCATCGGCCAGGTCACGGTCAGGAAGCGGTCGATCACGCCAGCTGCACCATCAATATCAGCGGCTTCATAGAGGTCTTTGGGGATCGCCGAGAGACCGGCCAAAAACAGCACCATGTTGAACCCGACAAGTTGCCAGATTCCAATGACCGCCAACGTCGGCAGCGCATAGGCAGGGTCGCTGAGGAAATTGACCGGCTGGAAGCCCAGGGCAACAATAATCGCGTTGATTGGTCCAAGGCTTGGATGAAGCAGGAATTTCCATACCGACGCCATGGCAATAAGCGTTGCCGTGACCGGCAGGAAGAAGATGACCTCATAGATTGCGCGGCTACGCGTTCGGCCATGGATGAGAAGGGCGAACAGGAGGCCGAGCCCCACTGATCCGGGAACCACGAAGGCCACGTAGATGAACGTGTTGAAGAGCGATCGACGGAAGGTTTCGTCGTGCAAGGCATTGGAAAAATTCTTGAGGCCGGCAAATGACAGCGTCAGGTCGCCAAGCTGATAATCGGTGAGACTGAGCACCACTAAGACAATCAGCGGCACGATATGGAGCAACAGGAGCAGTATGAATGCGGGTGCCGCCAGGCCAAGCCCTGTCAGCTTCTCAACGAATTCTCGCCGCCCGAGCCTTTGTCCAAGAGCCGGTTCAACGGGTTGAGCCATGTTTTGCCCTCCCGGAATCGTCGCCTGACAAGAGCACATGCGTTTTTTCCGCCCGCCGTCCGTCGGGGCCGAAAATATGGCAAAGCGTGGGGTCGAAGGTCAGTCGCACAGCATCGCCTTCGTGGATGTCTTCATGCGGCGAAGTCGTGCGCATGATGAAACTGGTCGCTTCCGTGCCGGTCAGGTCGAGGTGATGGAGAAATTCGGCGCCGAGATTTTCCGTGCGGCGCAGGCGTGCGTCGATGATTGGTTGACCTGTGGCCGTCTGCTTAAGCGAAAGAAGGTCGAGCGCCTCCGGCCTGATGCCGATGGTCACACTCTCGCCCTGCGGCAGGTTGACGGCGATGCCAAGTGGCCTGCCTTGTATTTCCACCCGACCGGCCGGTCCAATCGATGCGGGCATAGTATTGATTGTTGGGCTACCGATGAAGCGGGCCACTTCCAGATTGGTCGGATGCTCATAAAGTTCCGTCGGCGTCCCGAGCTGCTGCACCTTGCCGCCGTCCATCATTGCGACACGGTCCGACATGGTCATGGCTTCGATCTGGTCGTGCGTGACATAGATGAAGGTCGCGCCCATGCGCTTGTGCAGTTCGGTCAGTTCTGTGCGCATGTGGACGCGCAGTTTCGCGTCCAGATTGGATAGCGGTTCGTCCATCAAGAAGGCGCGCGGCTGGCGGACCATCGCCCGGCCGAGCGCCACGCGCTGGCGCTGCCCGCCAGAAAGCTGCGCAGGTTTGCGGCCAAGCAGCGCCTCAATCTTCAATTGGCCGGCCACGGCTTCGACCTGTTGTGCAATCTCTTGTGTTAGCCTTTTGCGGCGTGGCGAGAGATGTTTGATCAGCGGGATGCGCTCCAACAGGCTGAGTTTTTCTACTGTGAGGGGAACAGCGATGTTGTCGAAAGCCGTCATATGCGGATAAAGCGCGTAACTTTGAAACACCATCGACAGCTTGCGCTCATGCGGGCGCAGGTGGTTCACCGATGCGCCGTCCACGCTGATCGTACCTGCCGACTGGCTTTCCAGGCCGGCGATGATGCGCACGAGTGTCGACTTGCCGCAGCCCGAAGGTCCAACGAGGGTAAGAAATTCCCCGTCGCGGATCGAAATATTAATGTCGTCCAGTACCTTGAGGCTTCCGAACGATTTACTGATGTTTTGGATATCGACCTGGGACAAAAACTCTCCTCCAGCATTCGTCGCCCGCTCCAACTATCGCTGGGGGTAAACCTCATGCACAACGTCATCGATCCACATCATCTTCAGTTCCGGCAGATGTACACGCTTAAAGCTGAAACCTGAATCCGAGAAATCGTATCGTACGGCGCCAAGCTGCTTTTCGCCGCCCAAAGGCGGCTGCATGTCTGGACCAACCGCGAAGGCGGCTGACGGACACCAGACGAACTGGATGCCGTCGAGAACGAAATCGTGTGACAGATGAAGATGACCACTGGCGATAAGATCGACACCGAAGCGCTGCGTGAGGCGCTGCAGCCGGGTGCGTGGTTCCGGCCTTACTGACCAATAACCGTTGTCGATATCGTCCCAGCCATTGATAAACAGAGGTTGGTGGGTAAACCATGCGATGCGGCGGCCGTCCGCGCTCTGCATTTGTCGTTCCAGCCAGTGAAACTGCGCTTCTTCCGCCGCAAGACCGGAACTCAGGATCATGGAATCGAACCCGAGAAGGCGCCACTTTCCCACATCCTTTGCCCAGAAATCTGCGCCATACTGTCGGTTCCAGCGTTCCAAACGATGTTCATTGGTCGGCTGATGTGCGCTTTGCGGTTCGCCGACATCGTGGTTTCCAGGAACAACCAGCATCGGGGCGGGCAGGCCGACCATCACTTCGCGGCAGAAGGTAAAATCGTCCTCGACATCCGCGCCGTCCACGCTGATATCGCCGGAATGAATGATGAGATTGGGATTTTCACTGGCGAGCCAGTTTTTCAAAGGCTGCCAATTTTCCACGAAATGCGCCTTGTGGCGTCCAAGATGCGTGTCTGAAATCTGTATGACGCGGACCATTCCTTCATTCCCCTGATTGCAAACTGATCAGATCAATTCGCCGCATCGAAAAAGGTTTACAACTGTTGGTGTGGACTTGCAAATGTAACGTTCCGGTCAGTCGGTCAGTCATGTTCACCGATGAGGATATTGGCAGCGGTTATCGCAGCCGGTAATTCTGCTGCTCCGTTGACAACGAAAGCAGCGCCGCTGGCCTTGAGAAGCGAAGCCCGGTCGGGACGCGGATCTGCTGGATCGACAAATCCGATTGCAGTCATGCCTGCTGCATTGGCGGCGAGGACGCCGTGCGAACTGTCGTCGATCATCACGCAATGCTCCGGCTTGACGTGGAATTGTTCAGCGCAATGCAAAAGAAGGTCTGGGGCAGGCTTGGGTCTTGCCACCATCTGGGCGCTGAACACTGCGGGATGGAAATGCTCCCACAAATCAAGCTTGCCCAAACTGCTTTTGAGGCGCTCGATGGAACTGTTTGAGGCAACGCATTTGGGCCGCCTCACGCTTTTGACCACCGCATCAATGCCCGGCATCGATGTGAGCGAACACCCAAATTCCTCATAAAGACGCGTGTGCCAGGCGGAGAAATGGGCATCGATGTCGATCATGCCCAGTTCTTCCGCACAGATCCTGCGGATAGACGGTTCTGAATGGCCGGTGAACCTGACATGCGCCTCCTCGTCCGTGATGGACATGCCGGCATTGCGCAGCATTTCGGCAAGTGTCCGGCTGGCGATAGGCTCGCTGTCAATCAGCACCCCGTCACAGTCAAAAATGATGAGAGCAATATTTTCAAGAGCATCCAAGCCTGCTGATGTTATGTCGGTCATGGCAATCATCCCTGCACGCAGGGCATTGGATGGACGGCAGGAAAGCCAGCCCGCATATCGTACGGGATAGGTCGGTGTCGTTTTGCCCTTTTGATTTCCGGCGGCATCGCTCTTTCCTCCCGGTAATGCTTCAACTTTGACGACATTCAGTCTAGGTAGGTCGAAACAGTTGTCAATAGATAATTACAGATGTAAATACATTAGATATTGAAACAGTAGAATCAGCGATTTGTGCCGTAAATTCGGAGTGCCGGTATCTTTCCGTGCGGGAGAAGCGCTGCTACACCAAGGCAGACAGGCAGAGGGTCCGCCGGGCGGGCCCGGTTGGCAAATGAGGTTCTGATGATGAACGGAAAACCGTTGTTGAACGGTCCAGCTGCGCTCGCCGAAGAACAGATGCAGATGCGCGTCGTCTGGCAATATTTCATGGAAGGTCGGACACAAGGAGAAATCGCGCAGGCCTTCTCCACCAATCGCCTGCGCATCAATAAGATTATCGCCGAGGCGCGCCGGTCGGCGCTGGTGACGATCACGTTGAACTCTCGACTGGTGTCATGCGTAGAATTGGAGCGACAGCTCGTCGCCGATTTTTCGTTGCGGCACGCCAGTATCGTGCCGACGCCCGACAATCCTGAGCTGGTGCCTGTGCTGGTGGGACAGGCGACCGCCCATTATCTCTTAGACCAGCTGAACACCACCGACATATCGGGGATCGGTGTGGGGTGGGGCGCGACATTGCGTGAGATGGTGCGTCACATGCCTAAGCTGAAACGGCCCGATGTTTCCGTCAGTTCCGTCCTCGGCGGTCTCACGCATGGCATCGAGATCAATACATTCGATATTGCGAGTGATCTGGCGCGCCAGCTCAATGCGCAATGCGCTTACCTCGCCGCGCCGATTTACGCTGGCAGCCCCCAATCTCGCGACGCCATCGTCAGTCAGGACGTGTTCGAAAGCGCTTTTGAGCGGATCAGGAAGAACGACATCATCCTTGTCAGTATCGGCGACTTGACGATGCGTTCGCTGCTAATCCGCTACGGATTGCCGAGTGACGTTTCGTTGGATGAACTGATTGCAGCTGGTGCCTGCGGCGATATCGTCGCGCAGTTTATTGACCGGAATGGTAAGCCCATCGACCATCCGATCAACCGGCGCGCCATAGCGCCGTCATTCGAGACCCTAAAAAGCGTGCCGACTGTGGTGTTCGCGTCGGGCGGGCTTAACAAGGCAGAAGCGCTTGCTGCCGCGCTGCTCTCCGGCACCGGCAATGTACTCATTTGCGACGAGGAAACCGCGCGCCGTGCTCGCCAGATTGCGCTTGATGCATTAGGTGTTTCAGGCGAGTAGCCAGATCATCTACGTTCCAAACTGCACCGTTGGACGCTATCATCTTTAGCGATAAATAGCTCTCCTTAATGCTGGCCGCTTTTCTCCAATCAGCGGAAATTTTCAATCCAGCTTGGAAATTGCCAAATGCGAGCGATTTTTGGACATCAAGGGGAAAAATAACTATCGCATCAGGCTCCAAAAGCCATGTTTTCGGCCATGCACCTTTTTCAAATTCGCAACGTAGTCATCATGCGTTTTGAACTCTGCAAACTCTTCTATCTGATGTGCCAGAGACGCACATTCCATGAGATGTCGCGCGGCGTGCTTGTAACGACTGGAGCGAGCATAATTGAGCGTAAAATCGATCATGGCACGCAGAAGGAGGGTCGCTGCCAGTGGATATTTCGCGCTTAGCACTTCTGCTGCAGGAGAAAGCAGTTCGTAACGATCGCCATCTAGTCCGGCGGCTCGGTGCGTTACCAATTTGGCTGCTTCGGCAGGAGAAGGATAGTTCAAAAAGAGTATCAATGCCTGCTGGACATCGGGATGGGTCTGAGCGTATGCAAATGCCTTTTCCTCAGCCTCCACATCGTCAAAATCCGGTAATCGGCGCACAAATTCCTTCAGCATGCCGTCATTGAGAGACTGTTCAAAGCACTGCCAGCGAAACTGTTGTGCTTCTTCACCACGACCGAGCATTTCAAGAGCGTCGGCTCGTGTCGCCTGCCAATCGTAGGGAACTTGATACCGCTCACCGATTTGTGCGTTGTCAAGGGTTCTCAAAGCTTCCTCGGCTCGCCCTGCCGAAACCATCCTCCTGCCGATCTCTGTCGCTACTGTGGGGATAATATGCGTGTGCTCGGCATGCTGAGCGATATACAGGTCTGTCCGTCGTCGAATGATTTGAGACTATTTGTGCTTTTGAAGATTGGAGTTTCCGGCTCGGTTTGGGGTTTGATTTAAGCGGCTTTGGCTTGGTGGTTCAAGCGGCGTTTTTTGATCGTGTCTCGTTTGATCCTTTCGCGTTCGAGCAGGATGGTCTGTCCGCGTCCGAAGTAGACGTCGGCGGGAGTGAGATTGTCGAGGCTCTCATGGTAACGGCGATGATTGTAATGCTCAACGAAGGCTGCAATCTGGGCTTCGAGGTCCTCCTTGAAGAAGTAGTTTTCAAGCAGGATGCGGTTCTTCAGCGTCTGGTGCCAGCGTTCGATTTTCCCTTGCGTCTGCGGGTGGCCGGGAGCGCCGTGAACCTGGTCGATCTTGTATTTCTCCAGCCATTCGCCGAGATCGGAGGCGACGTAACACGAACCGTAGCACCTACGGAAGGAAGAATTGGAGCCACCGAGGGAGCGATGCGCGCAGCTTTTTTGCTGCAAGCGCGCATCGTCCGAGGTGGCCATGGCCAGTCGAAGTACCTCTAGAATGTGAGTGTTCGCAACTCATTCCGGAGAGACCGACCATGACCAGTCAGAATTCTATACCTGCCGATGCCGTGTTGGTAGCCATCGACATCGCCAAGGTTCGCAATGAAGTGTTGATCGAAGCACCCGGTCATAAACGCCGCCGTCGGTTGTCTGTTCTCAATACGCGTGCAGAACATGACCATCTGATCGAGATTTTGCAATCATATGACCGACCGGTGGTCTGCGCCTTTGAGGCAACGGGTAACTATCATCGTCCGATCGCTTGGAGGTTGGTGGAAGCCGGCTTCGAAACGCGGTTGGTGTCGTCGCTGGCGCTTGCCCGCACGCGAGAAGCCTTGCACAACAGTTGGGATAAAAACGATCCTAAGGATGCGCAGGTGATCCTGCACATGTTGAGGATTCATTCGACGCAGGTCTATCACGATCCCTTGCGCGCTGGCATCAACGACGTTCAGGAATTGTCGAAGACACACGAAGCCATTGCTAACGCAAAGACCGAGATACAACATCGCATCCTGACGCATTACCTGCCGCTGTATTTTCCAGAGATCGAGCGTTTCCGGGGTAACAGTCGCAGCGACTGGTTCTTCGCGTTCCTCGATGCCTTCCCCACACCATCGAGCATCACGATACTGACGAAGGAGAAGTTCGTCGAAGCGGCATGGGATGTTGTCGGCAGGAAAGTCAGCAAGTCACAGATTTTAATGGATATTTATGAGACTGCCCGCACCTCTATTGGCTTGCCATTGCCGCT
This sequence comes from Ochrobactrum sp. A-1, assembly GCF_022488005.1. Lineage (NCBI taxonomy): Bacteria > Pseudomonadati > Pseudomonadota > Alphaproteobacteria > Hyphomicrobiales > Brucellaceae > Ochrobactrum > Ochrobactrum sp. A-1. The sequence continues at coordinate 1,050,385 of NZ_JAKVQC010000003.1, read as the reverse complement.
GGATGCGCCTGCAATTCGCATGTTTCGGATGGTTGTCGCCGAAGCTCGCAGCTTGATCCGCCAACGCAACGAGATCGAAGCACAGGCCGATGAGCTGCTGCGACACAGCCGTGATTATCAGATACTGCGGCAGATTCCCGGGATCGGTCCGATCAACGCGCTAACAATCATTGCGGAGGCTGGGGACCTACGCCGCTTTCATCATCACCGTCAGTTTCTCAAATTCTGCGGGCTGGATCTGTCGACACAGCAATCGGGCCAGTATCGCGGCCAGACCCGGCTTTCCAAATTCGGCAACGCGCGGCTGCGGCGGACCCTGTGGATTGCTGGGCAAGTTGCCATCCGCCAGCGTGAGAACGGCTTCCGACATAAATTCGAACGTTACATCGCGAGAGATCGTGACAATCCCGATCTGCGCCGCAAGGCAATGACCGCTATTACCGCCAAGATGGCGCGTGTCGTACACGCCGTCGTCAAAAGCGGTTCAGACTACCGGCCCTTCGTTGAAGGGCGGGTACCAGGTGGAAGAACCTCTGTCAGTTAGAGCCGTGAGGGCATCCTTCGGATGATCCTGTAGACAATGCTTGGGTCTTCCACCTGGATCAGAAGCTCGTGTTAAGGACGGTGAGGGCCAAAATGATGGACCCTGTGTTTGCTATGGACGAGACCTTTTCCCATGCCAGTGGAAGCCGCCTGGTTCGACGATGTGACTTGACGAGCGTCATGCAGCGTGAGCATGCTGACGAGCAGAGAAACTTTGTCTGCCAAGCCCATTTTCTTCCGCACTTAGGACGTTGTCCGACAGCAGACGCGGCCGGTGCTCAACCTTGACCTTGTCACAGCCTGAGGCGGCCAATGCAAGATCGAGTGTATCGGTGACGTCATCCACCTTCATGCTGGTGCACAGCTTCCAGGCGATGATGTAGCGGGAGTAGTCATCGAGGATGGTCGATAGGTAAAACCATCCCCAGCCGATGACCTTCAGGTAGGTGAAGTCGGTTTGCCACATCTCGTTCGGCCTCGTGGTCTTGTCCTTGAACTCGTCATTGGCCTTGATGACAATATAGGCTGGCGACGTGATCAGGTCGTGAGCCTTGAGTAAGCGATAGACCGAAGCCTCTGATACAAAATAACTTTCCGTATCAGTGAACTTCACCGCCAGTTCACGCGGTGACAGGTCGGCATGATCGAGCGCCAGTGCGATGATGCGATCCCGGATATCGTCAGGGATACGATTCCACACCCGCGAAGGTGCGGACGTCCGGTCTTCCAGCCCCTCGACACCGTAGGTCTGGAAGCGATCATACCATCGATAGAAGGTCGGCCTTGGAATGCCCAGCTTTTCCAGCGTCTGCCTGGCTGACAAATGCGACTGCTCGACAAGCCGGATGATCTCATGCTTTTCGGAGGCGGGATATCTCATTCGTCGTCGCCCCCATCCCCGATCATGCTTTTTTTGAGCAGGCGGTTTTCCAGGGTGACGTCGGCCAGCGCCTCCTTCAGGTCACGGCTTTCACGACGCAGCGCTTTTACTTCGTCGCTGGTGGCAGAACGGGCGGTGTCGCCTGCAAGACGCTTCTTGCCTGCCTCGAGGAATTCTTTCGACCAGCTATAATAAAGGCTCTCGGCGATCCCCTCACGGCGGCAGATCGCAGCAATGCTGTCTTCCCCGCGCAGACCTTCCAGAACAATACGGATTTTATCCTCGGCCGAATAATGTTTACGCGTGGCACGACGGATATCTTTGATCGTCCTCTCCGCAGAAGACGTTTGGGGAACGGGTTTCTGTCTCATCTTTGCGTCCTTTGATAAAGCTATGATGAGCCAAAAATCCTCTCTTCTTAATTAAACCAGTTTTGTCTCAAAGGCGCTGATGTCGGACAACATTCCTTACGTCCGTCATGTCGATGAGACGACGATTGCTCTTAACGCCGGAACGCTGATGGTGATGATCGCACTGGAAGGAGTGTCATTCGAAACGGCAGATGTGCTCGATTTGAATGGATTACACCGTGACCTCAACACCCTTTATCGCAACATCGCCGATGAGCGGCTTGCCTTATGGACGCATGTTATCAGGCGGCGGAACGACAGTTATCCGGACGGAGAATTTTCGGCAGCGTTTTCGAACGCCCTTAACGAAAAATATCGCCTCAAGATGGCTGGCGAAAGCCTCTTTTGTAACGACCTTTATCTCACGCTGCTCTGGTCTCCGGCCCGTTACGGTGCAGATAAAACGACACGATTTTTTTCAAAGCTAAGACGAGCGCAAAATGTCGAACTTGATGAGGAGGCATTTAAAGATCTCCAGGACAAGGTAATTGATGTAACGTGAGCGCAACGAATAGCCCACGTCTTTCGTGATTGACGGAATGGGTTTCCGGCTGGCAGTCAAAACTTTTGCTTTGCCCGCTTCGGCATAAAATAGGTTCGGATATTGACGAGTGCTTCAGCGACGTCAGCGGCATCCTGGCGGGTGGCTTTGCGTTTTGTCTCGCCGAGCTTGCGAATTGGCGCAATGATATCGCCGGTGACGGCATGACCGCGAAGAACCGGCTGCCAAAGTCTCGGCGCGTATCCTGTTGCCAGCAAAAAGCAGAGGTCCCAATCGAACGGATCAAAGGTTTGATCATCGATCCTGGTGAACCTGGGCCGGTAGTCTTTCGGGGTTTCAGAGAGGCTCCCCGAGATACGGTTATATTCCGCAACGATCGTCTGCACGGCCCGATGTTCGGTTGTTTCCATCGGCAGGTTCAGGGCGTCCGGGCCAGTCAGTTCCGGGATCCATTTGCGTGGGTCGATGAACTTTGGGCCAATGATCAGAGCCGTAAGATAACCATCGAGACCGCTCATTGACCAGATTGGCGATGCCGGACGGCGTCCCCTGATAAAGGCTTCGAACGCCGCGTCATCAAGCTTCGGTCGATCCGTCGTCCCCTGGCTGTTGTGCATCATGCCGCCCGTCGCTCCTGCTGCGTCATCGCTTCACGCTCAGCCTTCCAGGCCCACGGCAGGAGACTTTCCATTTCGTTGGCTTTCACTTTGCCGGAGATGATGCGCTCCAGCACATCGGCAAGCCAGACCTCGGGGTCCACACCATTCAGTTTACAGGTGTTGACGAGCGATGCGAGGACAGCGAAAGTCTTTCCACCCCGCTCGTTGCCCACGAACAGCGAATTCTTCCTCGTCAGGGCCACGGATTTCATTGAACGCTCGACCACATTGGAATCGATCTCGACCCGGCCATCATCAAGGCAGGCTGTCAACCCGCTCCAATGGTTGAGCGTGTAGCTGACGGCCTTGCCAAGCGCCGATTTCGCCGACACCTCGTCGCGCAGTTCGGTGAGGTGGACTTTCAGCTCTCTCATGACTGGAGCAGCCTCGCGACGTCTCACGACGAGCCGGGTATCGGCGCTTTCGCCGCGCAGTTTTGCTTCGATCCGATAGACTTCCGCAATCCTGGCAAGGATCGACAAAGCCTCCGAAGAACCCGTCAGCTTGACGACATCGACGAACTTGCGCCGCGCATGAGCAAGGCAGAAGGCCAGCCGCATGGGTGCGACATTGCTCTTGCCCCGACGTTTGACCATGGTTTTATAGGCTTGGTATCCATCGACTTGAAGCACGCCGGTAAACGACGACAATTGCCCCTCGATCTCGCGGGCGCTGCGGCTTTCGGCAAAGATATAGGCCACGGCCGGCGGTGCCGGACCATTCCAGGGACGGTCGTCAACCGCCTGCGCCCATAACTGGCAGACCTTGGTTCGTTTGCGCCCCGGCTCGAGCCGCGGCAACGGCGTCTCGTCACAGAACACTCTCGGCTGCGAGCGGATAAAGGCGGTAAGCGCGTCATAGAGAAGCTCCAGCCACCAGGCGACCCGCATCACCCAGGCGCCAAGCGTACCGCGATCGATGATGACACCGCAGGAGGCCAGCATTTGCGCCTGTCGATTGAGCGGGAGATGCCAGGCAAACTTCGAAACAGCGACATGCGCGGCAAACGCCGTGGTCACCATGCCACCGTCCATCACGCGCGCCGGTGCAGGTGCTTGCACGATGGCACTCTCACAGGCCCGGCATGCATAGCGCGGCCGGATCGTCCGTTTGACCCGGACAACAGCAGGTACGATGTCGAGCGCCTCGCTGACGTCCGTGCCGATGCAATGCAGTTCGAACGAACAGCAGGGGCAAATCTTGCTCTCCGGCTCAATGATCTCTTCATAGCGCGGAAGATGCTTGGGCAAGCGGCCGATATTGCGGGCAGACGATCGCCGTGCCTGTGTTTTGTCTTCACCGGCCGGTGCGGCATCGTCATTGGCTGCAACGGGAATATCGCTTAGATCGCCCAGGTCGAGCGTTGCCTGGGCTGGATCGATGATCGTCATCTTCTCCGATTTCGTCCCGAAGAGCTGGCGCTCAAGGAAGGCAATACGCGCTTTGAGATCGGCATTCTCTTCGTCGAGTAAGAGAATGATCCGGGTCAATTGCGCAGCATCCTGGGGCAAGGGATCGGGTCGAAGCAGCATGACCGACCCTATCATATTAGCCTGAATCTTCAAGCAAAACCAATAGGATCAGCCTACTTTTGAGGGTCGTCTCACCGCGTTTCGCTTGACCCGCGTCCAGTCAATGCCAGCTAGCAAAAGCGAGAACTCCTGGGCACTCATCTGCATCGCACCATCGCGGATCGGGGGCCAAACAAACTTTCCGCTCTCCAACCACTTTGTCGCCAGGATCATGCCTGACCCATCCCAGTAAATGCAGCGAAGTCGATCCAGACGCTTGGCGCGGAAAACGAACACGTCGCCACAATAGGGATCGGCCGCGAGCGCTGACGCCACCAAAGCCACAAGGCCATTCATGCCGCGCCGGAAGTCGACCGGTTGCGTAGCCACCATGATCTTCACGCCACTCGGCGAAACTCCGATCACCGGCGACCTCGCAAGGCCGCCACCATCGCTTGCGCCAGTTCAGGTGCTACCGGGCCGATAACCGTCATGCGCGCGCCAGCAATCTCGATCTCAATTCGACCCGCGGCAAAGTGGGCGACATCTGACGGCGAGCCTGGAGCCGGCGTTCGATCGCCAACTACCGTCACCGGCACGAACATCGCCTGCTGCGCACTGGACCTCGCAGATCGTTGAGAGGTCAGCCCAGCGTCCCGGCGCCAGACGTTCAGCAAGCCGCGATTGACGCCCCAGCGCCGGGCAACGGCCGAGATGTTAACATCAGGTTCCGCGCTTTCCGCAAGGATCCGCGCCTTCTCCTCGTCAGTCCAATTCCGCCGCTGCCGCCGGCCGGTAATCACCTCGATCCGACGATACTTTCCCTCATGCCTGGCTTCATCCATGTCTTCAAGCATGGCATCAGCGCGATCTCCAATCATCCCGGTCCGCTCCTATCAATGAAGGAGCTTATCTCGCGGCATCATTCACAAAAGAAAAGGTGGGATGTTCGTCGCGCTCACGATGTAACTGCAGGCCTGGAGCGGTTTCACCCGCGCGTGCTTTCGCTTTATGAGCGAGGCGGGCTTGTGTATTCACAACTGAGCGAAGTTTTGCACCAACTGGTTGGTGGTAGGCGCGAGCCCGTTCCGTTGACGGAAGGACCAGTTTCTTCCGCTATTTACTCTGACCGCGTTATCATTGGGCGAGAAACTGTCGAGATCCGGCACGAGGCTGAAAGCCGCTATGCCGGTATACTAAGTTTCAAAGAATATCCAGCTCGCACCAGAACAGGCATGCTCGATGGGGTGCTCTCGAGTCCATTTGAATTTATCCTGACGCAATCCTTTGCATTCACCTCAAAATCAGACGCTCGATCGATCCTGGGCCGTAAGCAAAATCAGATGCTTAGCAGTGGTGACAAAGCAGCATCCCAGATTGGTGATCTCGAGCAAGCGATGGACGACCTTGAATCAAACCGATTTGTTCTGGGCGGGCATCATCTTTCGCTTGCCGTCTTTGCTTCCTCCGTCAAAGATCTCGCCGACAACCTCGCCAAGGCGCGGGCAAGTCTTACGAGTGGTGGGGCCGTCGTTGCACGCGAAGATCTTGGATTAGAGGCCGCCTGGTGGGCACAGCTTCCTGGGAATTTCCGCTACCGTGCACGGTCCGGGGCGATTACATCGCGTAATTTTGCAGCGCTTTCACCCTATCATTCGTATCCGACCGGTCAGAAGGACAATAACGAATGGGGGCCAGCTGTCGCGCTATTGAAGACGGCTTCCGGGTCGCCGTTTTATTTCAATTTTCATTACGGCGATCTCGGCAACACCTTCATGTGCGGACCATCGGGGACCGGTAAGACGGTCATCATCAACTTCATGCTTTCTCAACTCGAAAAACACGATCCTCATGTTGTGTTCTTCGACAAGGATCGTGGAGCCGACCTTTATGTGCGGGCCGCCGGCGGAACATATCTTCCGCTCAAAAATGGTAGTCCGACCGGATGTGCTCCTTTAAAGGCGCTCAAGCTCACACCTGAAAATAAAGTGTTCCTTGCTGTGTGGGTTGGCAAACTTGTTCGCTCCAATGTTCGAGATTTGACCGTAACCGAACTGCGTGACATCGCTGTTGCGATCGATGGCCTATCAGATCTGCCTAGAGAGCGCCGAACGATTGGTGCACTACGCACATTCTTGAACAATACCGATCCTGAAGGGATCGCTGCTAGGCTTTGCCGTTGGGAACGCGAAGGGCCGCTTGGCTGGGTCTTCGACAATGACGACGACGATATTGGCCTCAACGAATTTGCCCCGATGAGGGCAGGAAGGGGCGGGAAGTTCGTCGGTTACGACATGACGGAGTTTCTCGACCATGAAGAAATCCGTACGCCCCTTATGGCTTATCTGTTTCATCGTGTCGAACAGCTGATTGATGGAAGGCGCATACTCATCGTTATCGATGAGTTCTGGAAAGCGCTGCAGGACGATGGCTTTCGCGATCTGGCGCAAAACAAGCTCAAAACCATCCGCAAGCAAAATGGTCTGATGCTGTTTGCAACACAAAGCCCGCGCGATGCGATTATCTCTCCAATTGCACATACGATAATCGAGCAATGTCCGACGCAGATTTTCCTCCCGAATTCGCGCGGTAATCACGCTGACTATGTCGATGGGTTCAAGCTTACCGAACGTGAATACGAACTGATTGCGCGCGAACTATCAGTCGAAAGCCGGCAATTCTTGTTGAAACAGGGGCACAACAGCGTCGTTGCAGAGCTCGACCTGAACGGCCTTGATGATGAACTGGCTGTTCTTTCCGGTCGTACCGGAAATGTCGAGCTTGTCGATACGATCCGCGCTGAAATCGGAAACGATCCTGCGGACTGGCTTCCAGTTTTTCAGAAAAGAAGGAGTGCAAGTTGATGGCTTCCTACAGACGCTTTTGCGCAATGATGGCTACAGTGCTGACCTTGTCGACAGGAGCTGCGATGGGGCAGGGCATTCCTGTCATTGATCAAACAGCGATAGCCAAACATCTGGAAAGCATCGCGCAGTTGAAATCGCAGCTCGATGTTCTTCATCAGCAAATTGAGAAGGCCGAAGAGCTTTATACCTCTTTCAACAAGCTGACAGACATGGCGGATGTCGCACAGGTTCTCAATGATCCAGCGATCCGAAAAGCCCTTCCGCCGGAATTTGCTGCCGTAGAAGGATTATTCGAAGGCAATGGCAGCGGAGCGTTGAACGATGCTGCAACAAAATTCCTCGACAAAAATACGACCTACAAAACCTCTGCTGACGATTTTTACGCAAATGAACTGTCCCGTGTGCAGAACAAAAATGCCGGCCAGATGGGGATCGGTCAGAAAATTTACGACGCCGCAACAAAACGCATCGAAGGAATTGATGAACTCCGTCAGAAAGTTTCCACGGCAAGTGAAGCCAAGGAAATTGCCGATTTGCAAGCAAGGCTCCTAGCCGAGCAAGCCTTTGTGCAAACCGATGTGCTGCGTATGGAAGGCTTGCGCATGGTTCAGCAGGCGCAAACGCAGGTTGATGATCAGCGCAAGGCAGAAGATTGGCGCCGTCGCATGGATGCAATGAAGGGGGCGCTGAAATGAAAAATTTCCTGATCCTGACAGCGTTCGTCCTCCTGTCCGCATGCACAGAGAAAGCAGAAGCGACCTACACGGTCGAAGACTTGCTGGCCGATCACAGAATGCTGTCGCGCATTCTCGACAAGTGTCGCAACAATCCAGGTAAGTTGCGCAATACGGTCAATTGCATGAATGCCGAAGCGGCCAATAGCAAGTTGCGTTTCCAGAATATACGCAAGGCGCTTGGAGGCTAGCACCGTGTATCACGTTTTCGAGTTTATTGATGGACAATTCAAGCGGCCGTTGGAGATGTTCATATCCGATGGGACGTCGAATATTGCCGAATGGCTTTCAGGCCCGCTTACCGTTGCCGTGACCCTTTACGTTATCCTGTTTGGTTATCTTATCTTGCGCGGTTCGGTGCATGAACCCATCCTGGATTTTGCTTTTCGCGCAATCAAGCTTGCGATCATCGTGACGCTGGTCAAGAACGCCAGCGAATACCAGACCTATGTCACCAATATTTTTTTCGAACAGCTGCCGCGCGAGATTTCGCAAGCACTTAATTCCGGTGCCGCGCCGAGCGCATCGACCTTCGATAGTCTGCTGGATAAAGGACAGAACTCAGCAACCGACATCTGGTCACGATCCTCCTGGCCCATCGATATTGTAACTGGTGTTGGCGGATTATTGGTGATTGGCGTCAGCTTTCTTGTCGCGGGAATAGGCTATGTCGTTTCACTTTATGCGCGATTGGCACTAGCCATCGTGCTGGCGATCGGCCCAATCTTCATCGCATTTGCCATGTTCCAGTCGACGCGACGCTTCACAGAGGCATGGATCGGACAAGTGGCAAATTTTGTCATTCTTCAGGTTCTTGTCGTCGCTGTTGGAGCGCTGCTGATTGCATGTCTCGACACAACTTTTACAGCAATCGAGGGCTATTCCGATGTCTTGATGCGCCCCATCGCGCTTTGTGCCGTCGGCATTGCCGCTCTTTATGTCTTTTATCAGCTTCCAGGCATCGCTTCGGCCCTAGCGTCCGGCGGAGCGTCTCTGGCTTACGGCTATACAGCTTCACGCGATGCGCATGAAGGATTGCTTGCCAAGGCAACATCGCGGAGCGTGGGGTTCATGGCTCGCGGCACCCGCATGATGAGAAGAGCATTCTGAGCGAAGGAGATCTGCGTATGACCTCGTCTGCGGCGATAAAAAACAGGTATTTATCAGTGATCAAGCCGACCTTGGTTCTCGGGTTCGCGGTCGCACTTGCCAGTTGTTCGTCGCTGACAAATTCCTTGCCAAAATGTGATGGAAATGCGCGAAGACCACTGAATCGCGCAATGTGGCAATGGGAAAAATCGAGTGCACTGCCGAAGTCCAAAGCGGAATCCATCACGCGCTTTGTTGATGAACGCAAACCATCCAGGGCTTTTGATCATTTCGATATTGAAGCTTCTTTTGGCGATTGCGAGGATTGATGGTTACGACAGACAATCTCAAAAGCTATTTCGAGAAAGCGCGTCGCTTTGATCAAGACCGCATGATTCAGGTCGAGCGATCAAATCGCTTGGCGTGGTCGATCGCAATTGCGTCCGCTATTGTTGCCGGCATATCAATCATCGCCGTTGCGAGCCTTGCGCCGCTGAAAACTGTCGAACCTTTCGTGGTTCGTGTCGACAATTCTACCGGGATCGTTGATGTCGTTTCAGCGCTATCGGCGACCGCTGGCACTTACGACGAAGCCGTGACCAAATATTTTGCGGCAAAATATGTTCGTGGACGCGAAGGCTATGTCTGGAGCGAAGCCCAGGAGAATTTTCGAACAATTGCGCTTCTCTCTACGCAAGCCGAACAGGCGCGGTTCGCAGCTACTTATCGTGGCAGCAATCCGCAATCACCACAAAATGTCTATGGCCGTTCTGCACGGTGCGGATTAACATCGTCTCCATCGCGCTCATTAATCAGAACGTTGCATCGGTACGCTACATGCGTAGCGTAACCCGCGGTGAAGAAGTCCGGACAACACATTTTGTTGCGACCCTCACCTATTCCTACGCCAACGCTCCGATGTCATCGACAGACCGACTGGTGAACCCGCTTGGTTTCGCTGTTAGCGAATATCGGGCAGATCCGGAGGCAATCGATTGATGCGTTTTCCAATCATTGTCACATTTTTTCTGGCATCATCTGTGCCCAATGTCCTCGCGCTGGAGATACCGACAACAGCATCGCAGGACAGTCGGGTCCGTTTTGTCAGTTATCAGCCTTACAATATCACAAGGATCATCGGGTCCTTGCGCTCCTCGGTTCAAGTCGAGTTTGCTCGGGATGAGGAAATTGCACATGTGGCCCTTGGCAACAGCGTTGCCTGGGAAGTCGCACCAGCCGGTAATATCTTGTTTTTAAAACCACGAGAAAACCAACCGGTTACCAATATCTCTGTTGTAACGACACGTCGGGACGGGTCTACGCGCAGTTACCAGATGGAACTTAAGGTGCGGGAGGGTTCGGTAGAAGTCGGAGAGAATACTTACTTTTATGTGAAATTCAGATATCCGCAGGAGGAAGCCGAACAGCGTCGCCAGCAAGCTGCGGCCCAGGCGCGCAAAGCCAAAGCCAAAGATGCTGACGATGTGCTGTCGCTTCACGAGGCATATGGTCCGCGCAATTGGCGGTACTCTGCACAAGGGGCAGAGGCACTGGAGCCACAAAGCGTCTACGACAACGGTAAAATCACAACATTCTCCTTTGCGGGCAATCAGGAAATGCCTGCGATCTATATGGAAAACTCCGACGGGTCGGAGAGCCTCGTGCCCAAAACTGTCGATGGCAATCTGGTCATGGTCCATGCGTTAAGCCGTAAATTCATTCTGCGACGAGGCAAAGATGTGCTGTGCGTATTCAACGAAGCCTATGACCGGATTGGCATCAACCCTGCCACAAACACGACGTCTCCTTCAGTTGAGCGCATCGTGAGACCGGATCTGGTGGGGCAGAGGAAGAAGTGATTAAGATGGCCGAGATTGAGGAACATCAGATCCCAGGCGAACGCGCCGAAACGGCTACAGCTACACGCATCGACAATAATCCAGTTCTCAAGCGCGGTGCGGTTGCACTCGCCATTGTGTTGTTTATTGGCTTTGCTCTGTGGTCGACATCTGGAAACAAAACAAAGGACAACAATATCCAGACCGAGCGCGTCGTGATCCGCCAAACGACACCCTTTGAGGCGGCAAGAGAAAAGACAGAGCCGGTTGAAGAAAAGCCGGTGGTAAAACTGCCAACACCGGTCCTTGAAGACCCCATGCCCCAAGTGGACGAATTGCTTGATGCCGCCCGTCGTGCGCCCGTTATGGCTTATAGCGGGGGACAGAAAAATTCGGCCTCACGAGGCGAAGGCGGGAACGGCAGTAATGCGGTACCAGATGGGAATTTTGTGCCAATCGATGGCAATTTTATTGGCCAGAACCAGCAAAATGCTGACGAACAACGGTTCGAAAATCTGCTGCGACCGACCCGACTTGAGGGATCGCGCGCCGGTATGCTCGGAAATCGCGATTTCATCATCGCCATGGGTAGTTCGATCCCTTGTGTGCTCGAAACTGCACTTGCCTCTGATCAGCCGGGGTTTGCAAGCTGCGTGATCAACCGCGATGTTTTATCCGATAATGGCCGCGTGGTGCTGATGGAAAAGGGAACCCAGCTTGTCGGGGAATATCGTGGCGGTCTCCAACGGGGTCAAAAACGACTGTTTGTGCTTTGGAACAGGGCGAAAACGCCTCAAGGTGTGATCGTCATGCTTGCCTCGCCAGCAACCGATGCGTTTGGCCGCGCTGGCGTTGGTGGTCAGGTCGATACGCATTGGTGGGAGCGCTTTGGCAGTGCGCTTCTCCTTTCCGTCGTCGGCGATGCGACAAGTTACGCGAGCAGTCGTCTGCAAGACGGCAATTTTCATGCACAGAATACCGCAGATGCCGGCAAACAGGCTGCTGCCATTGCAGTGGAGCAATCAATTAATATTGCCCCGACACTCAACAAGCATCAGGGGGAATTGGTCTCCATCTTTGTCGCTCGCGATCTCGATTTTGCAGGCGTTTACCAGCTTCGTGTAACCGAACCTAGAAATCGCATTCTCGATCGGGCAACTTTGGGTGATTTCCACCCGCCATCGACGCTTGTGACAAAATAGGTGGACAAATGGCTGAAGCCCAGGACAGTACCGTCGTTCGTGAACTTCTAAAGCCTCTCGCGGTCTTTCTGGATGATTGCTCGTTATATGAGATCATTGTCAATCATCCGGGTCAGGTGCTGACGGAAGGGCCGGGTGGTTGGCAGATACACGATCTTCCTGGGCTATCCTTTGAAAAACTCATGCGCCTTTCCCGGGCGGTGGCGAGCTTTTCCCATCAAACCATCAATGAAATGCGACCGATACTTTCGGCAACTCTTCCAGCTGGCGAGCGAATTCAAATTGTCATTCCACCTGCCACCACGAAGGGAACGGTCAGCATCACGATCCGCAAACCATCATCGCTCGATTTTACGCTTGATGATCTGGACGCCAATGGCTTTTTCTCTCATCCGCAAACAAGCTTTCGTGCCCTTTCAAAAGAGCAAGAACGTTTACAAGAACTCTACAAAAAAGGGCAATTCAAGGAGTTTCTTCGTCAAGCTGTTATCGCGCGGAAAAATATCATTATTTCTGGTGCGACAGGGTCCGCAAAAACCACTCTTTCAAAGGCTCTTATCAAGCATATTCCACAACACGAGCGTGTTATTTCGATTGAAGACAGCCCGGAACTTGTAATTTCCCAACCAAATCAGGTGCGTCTGTTTTATTCAAAGGGCTCGCAGGGGTTATCGAATGCAGGTCCGAAGGAATTACTCGAATCGTGTCTGCGAATGCGTCCCGATCGTATATTGCTGCAGGAACTCAGGGATGGAAGCGCGTTTTATTATATTCGCAATATCAACTCGGGCCATCCAGGATCCATCACAACAGTTCATGCAGATTCTGCCAGACTTGCTTTCGAGCAACTGACTTTACTAGTCAAGGAATCGGAAGGGGGAAGTGCACTCGAACGCGCTGACATCCGACGTATGCTGGAGATTTCGGTTGACGTTGTTGTGCAATGTAAACGCACCGATGGAACGTTCCGCGCTGCTGAAATTTACTTCTCTGGCTGTGCGAACGATTGAGCACAATTGGAGGCGTAATAATGATTAATTCTGCTTTCTCGTCGCCCCAATTTGAACCTTTACCGTGCTGATATCGCGTTTAATCGATTCTATTGTCGCGGTTGGGTTTTTTTGGTTGGCAGCAACCTTTCCGATCGCATAAGCAACGAGGAGCTGGTTCCGGGAGTGCTTGTAATTGTTGCAAGCCTTTCATGAACCTATCCTGCAGTAAGGAGGCCATGATGGCGAAGTGGGTGTACACGTTCGGCGACGGCAAGGCAGAAGGCGCGGCGAGTGACCGCAATCTTCTCGGCGGCAAGGGAGCGAACCTGGCTGAAATGAGCAGCCTTGGCCTTCCGGTACCTCCAGGCTTTACCATCACGACCGAAGTCTGCACCTATTATTACGATCATGACCGCACCTATCCATCCGAATTGAACGAACAGGTTCGGGCGGCTCTGGACCATATCGCGAAAGTGACGGGGCGCAATTTCGGCGATGCCGAAAAGCCGCTTCTGGTGTCCGTGCGTTCGGGGGCGCGTGCGTCCATGCCGGGCATGATGGATACGGTGCTGAACCTTGGTCTCAATGACCAGACTGTACAGGCCATTGGTCGTGAAGCTGGGGAGGAGCGCTTTGCCTATGACAGCTATCGCCGCTTCATCCAGATGTATTCGGATGTCGTTCTGGGCGTCGATCATGGCTTCTTCGAAGAAATTCTTGAAGACAAGAAGGCCGATCTCGGGGTCGATGTCGATACGGCGCTGACGGCGGAAGACTGGAAGGATGTCATCGGGTCTTACAAGGCAAAGGTCGAGGAAGAACTCGGTCAGCCTTTCCCGCAGGACCCGCGCGAACAGCTCTGGGGCGCCATCGGCGCCGTCTTCTCAAGCTGGATGAATGCGCGCGCCATCACCTATCGGCGGCTGCATAATATCCCGGCGGCCTGGGGCACGGCGGTTAATGTGCAGGCGATGGTGTTTGGCAATATGGGTGAGACCTCTGCGACTGGCGTTGCGTTTACACGCAATCCTTCGACAGGCGAGAAGAAGCTTTACGGCGAGTTTCTCGTCAATGCGCAGGGTGAAGATGTCGTTGCCGGTATCCGCACGCCGCAGAACATCACCGAAGAAGCGCGCATTGCGGCCGGTTCCGACAAGCCATCGCTTGAAAAGGTAATGCCGGAAGCTTTCGCCGAATTCCTCAAGGTCGCTGATCGGCTGGAACAGCATTATCGCGACATGCAGGACCTCGAATTCACCATTGAACGCGGCAAATTGTGGATGCTTCAGACCCGTTCAGGCAAGCGCACCGCAAAGGCGGCATTGAAGATGGCCGTAGAAATGGCAGGCGAAGGCCTCATTTCCGAGGAAGAAGCGGTTCTGCGCGTCGATCCGGCAGCGCTTGACCAGCTTCTGCACCCGACCATTGACCCGCGTGCGGAGCGCCAGATCATTGGTCAGGGCCTCCCGGCATCACCGGGCGCTGCAACTGGCGAAATCGTCTTCTCTTCGGAAGAAGCCGAACAGGCAAAGTCGGAGGGCCGTAAGGTCATTCTCGTTCGCATCGAGACCAGCCCGGAAGATATTCACGGCATGCACGCGGCAGAAGGCATTCTGACGACACGCGGCGGCATGACCAGTCACGCAGCTGTTGTCGCACGCGGTATGGGCAAGCCATGCGTTTCTGGTGCGGGGTCGCTTCGCGTCGATTATCGCAATGGCGTCATGCTGGCAGCAGGCCAGACCTTCAAGAAGGGCGATGTCGTTACCGTCGATGGCGGCACCGGGCAGGTCCTGAAAGGCGCTGTGGCCATGCTGCAGCCCGAGCTTTCCGGCGATTTCGGCAAGCTGATGGAATGGGCTGACCGGACCCGTCGGATGAAGGTTCGCGCCAATGCAGAAACCCCGGCGGATGCCCGCACGGCGCGTTCGTTTGGTGCTGAAGGCATAGGGCTCTGCCGTACTGAACACATGTTCTTCGACGGAAGCCGCATTGTCGCCATGCGCGAAATGATCCTTTCCGACAATGAAGAAGGCCGCCGCACCGCTCTCGCAAAGCTTTTGCCGATGCAACGTTCGGATTTCGTCGAACTTTTCGAGATCATGAAGGGGCTCCCGGTTACGATCCGTCTGCTTGATCCGCCATTGCACGAGTTCCTGCCGCATACGGACGAGGAAGTCGCAGAGGTTGCCCGGTCGATGGGTGTCGATGCGGCAAAGCTGCGCGAACGCGCGGATGCCCTGCATGAATTCAACCCGATGCTGGGCCATCGCGGCTGCCGTCTGGCTGTATCCTATCCGGAAATCGCGGAAATGCAGGCACGGGCGATTTTTGAAGCTGCCGTTGAAGCAGGCAAGAAAACCGGCGAACACGTGGTGCCGGAAGTAATGGTGCCGCTGGTTGGTCTGAAAGCCGAACTCGATTTCGTCAAGGCGCGCATCGACGCCGTTGCCAAGGAAGTCATGGCCGAGGCGGGCGTCAAGATCGACTATATGGTCGGCACGATGATCGAACTGCCGCGTGCAGCCTTGCGCGCTGCCGAAATCGCCGAAACGGCTGAGTTCTTCTCGTTTGGCACCAACGATTTGACGCAAACGACATTCGGCATTTCACGCGACGATGCGTCCTCGTTCCTGACTTCCTATCAGAAGCGTGGTGTGATCGAACAGGACCCGTTCGTGTCGCTCGATCTCGAAGGCGTTGGTGAACTGGTGGAAATTGCCGCTGAACGCGGACGAAAGACCCGCGAAAAACTGAAGCTCGGCATCTGCGGCGAGCATGGTGGTGATCCGGCGTCGATTACCTTTTGCGAAAAGACAGGTCTCGACTATGTTTCCTGTTCGCCGTTCCGCGTGCCGATTGCCCGTCTTGCCGCTGCGCAGTCGGCCATACGCAAGGTTTGACAGCACGTCACAATTTGGCTTAGCTGCCGGAATAATCTCCGGTGGTTAAGCCATTTTCAGAAGATATTGTCATGCTTCGTTTTATTGCTTCGGCAGGAGCCGTCATTCTCGCCACGACTGGCATTGCCAGCGCATACGATATCTCGCCGCAGGAGCGCGCGGAGAATAAGGCTGCGCACGACACGATCAAGATCGTTGAGCCGCAACTGCATATCGCGCGGGGTGGTGCTGCATCGCCTCAGGTGGCACTGACGCTTGATGCCTGCATGGGCAAGACTGACCATCGCATTCTGGACATGCTGGTGCAGAATCGTATTCCAGCGACGATCTTCGTGACGGGGCGATGGATAAAGCAGAACCCGGTCGCCATGGCTGTTTTGAAGGCCAATGTCGATCTGTTCGATATCGAGAACCATGGCGCAATGCATGTTCCAGCCATTACCAACGAGCCGAAAATGTATGGCATCAAGACAGCAGGATCACTTGAGGCGGTTCATCTGGAAATCGATGCTGGCGCGACGGCGATCACTGATGCCGGAGTGTCGAAGCCCGTCTGGTATCGCGATGCGACTGCCCGTTATTCGACCGATGCCATCAAACTGGCAACAAGCATGGGCTACAAGATCGGTGGCTATTCGCTGAATGGCGATCAGGGCGCTTCGTTGCTGGCGCCGACGGTTGAGCGCCGCATCGCTGCTGCGCGTGACGGCGACGTCATCATCTCGCATATCAACCAACCAACGCGGTCGGCGGGTGAAGGGGTGGCCAAAGGCGTCCTGGCCTTAAAAGCGAAGGGGATGAAATTCGTGCGGCTCAAGGATGTCGAGACGACTATGACACTCAACCCAGTTGCTCCGCACAATCTTCATGCGGGCGTTCCAAAGCCCGTAGCGCCGAAATAATCCCATTCAGGCGCCGTTGACTTTTTCCTTCGGGGAAAGACTTTTCATGACGGCGGCGTAGTTGCGGCCAAGGCTTTCAAAAACGGCATTTTCGCCGGTTGGCGGTTCAACGGACAACGTCGTGCCGTCGTTGCGCAATGTGACGAAGATAACCTGATCTTCCGGTTGCCCGGCAATGGCAATTGCACCGATGCGTTGTGCTTCGCTGGTGTCGAGAGCAGGCATATTGAACAGAACTTCGCCGCCAACGCGTTCTGCGGCCTTGGCGAGCGCGGAATCAAAACCTTCGATAAGGACGTCGATGGCTCCAAGCGCAAACTCCAGTTCGACGGCTTCAAGCGTCATCGCATCATCTGCGGTTGTGCCGTCCGATGCCTGGTTGCCATTTTGAAGGGCGCGATCCATTCCGTCCTCTCCGACGATTGCAATATAAGCCCCCACATACGCAATCATGCCTTCTGTTAGCGGTTGCTGCAATGCCTTTTTATTTGATTTACCTAGCTTTTTTTCACTTATTCTTAAAGCTGGTGATCTTTGCAGGCTAAGAACGCATCCCGAAAAGTGCAAAACGGTTTTCGGATCAGATGCGTGCTGAACAAACAATTGGAGCGCCAATCTGCCGTAATCAGATTGAATTGCGCCCCTGGAGGGTGCTGCCCCTAATGCGATTTGCCTAATCTATCAAGCACGCCAAACGTGCATTAGCTGTTGCTTTTGTAGATCGCTAAATATTCCCTCGACAGGTTTTGATCGCGGTCAATGCTCTTTCATCCCGAATCTTCGACGTTCCCCTCATCACAAGTGAATTGGTGTCGGAGGGCACATGAAACTGATCTGGAAAGCGGCGGTCGGCGGCGCGGGTGCGCTAGCCGCAGCTTGGCTCTTTGCGCTTTCAACACCCCATTGGCTGACGGCGAAACACGAAGCCGCCGTCGATGTCACCGACAAGGCTTTGATCGAAAAAGGCGAGTATGTCGCCCATGCGGGCGACTGCGCTGCGTGCCATACGGCTCCGGGAGGTAAGGCGTTTGCGGGCGGGCTTGGCATGCAGACGCCGCTTGGCACGATTTATTCCACAAACATCACGCCAGACAGTAAAACCGGTATCGGCGGCTACAGCTATGCCGACTTCGAGCGCGCCGTACGGCAGGGAGTGCGTCAGGATAATGTCCATCTTTATCCGGCAATGCCCTTTGTTTCCTATACGGTCGTTAATGACGAGGACATGAAGGCGCTTTATGCGTTCTTCATGTCGAAGGTGGAGCCGGTACAACAGGAAAACCAGCCCAGCACCTTGCCGTGGCCAACCAATATGCGCTGGCCACTCGCCTACTGGCAGCTTTTCTTTGGAAATTCGCGTCCGTTCGAAATTGCAGCGGACACTGATCCGATGATCGCACGCGGTGCTTATCTGGTCGAGGGGCTCGGTCATTGCGGCGCGTGCCATACGCCACGTGGTCTCGCCTATGAAGAAAAAGCGGTGAAGAACGATCCGAAGGGCAAGTTCCTGTCCGGCTCAGTTCTGGAAGGCTGGTATGCGAAAAACCTGCGCGATCAGGATACAGGCCTTTCGACGTGGGCCGAAGACGAGATCGTCACCTTCCTCAAGACCGGGCGCACCGATCGCACGGCGGCGTTCGGCTCAATGGCCGATGTCGTGCAGCATTCGACCCAATACCTTGCAGAAGATGATTTGCGTGCGATTGCCCGTTATTTGAAGTCGCTGCCACCAAGCGAAGGACGCGAACGTGAATGGCAACCGAAGGAAGATGTGACGACGGCGGTCCTCAAGGCGGGAGATTTCAGTGCACCGGGCGCTTTGTCCTATGTCGAGCAATGTTCGGTCTGCCATCGTATGGACGGTAAGGGCGCACCGCGCATCTATCCGGCGCTTGCTGGCAATTCGATTGTCTTTGCCGATGATCCAAGCTCGCTCATTCAGGTCACTCTGACCGGGGGCAGGACGCCTGACACGCCAGCGGACAAGATGGCTTTCACCATGCCGGGCTTTGCCAATCTTCCGAACTGGCAGGTCGCCGAAATCCTGAACTTCATTCGCAACGGCTGGGGCAACCACGGCGCTGCCATAACGGAGCAGGATATCGCGCGTATGCGGCGTGAAATCGCTCACAAGCCCGTCCATTACGTTCCGGAGAACAAGCAATGAAAAACAGTACGATTGTCGTTCTTGGTGCCAGTTTTGCCGTGGCAGTAACGGGTGGCGCATTCCTCTTCAATCACCTGCGGCCTTCGCTGGATGCCCCGGCTCCCAAAGCCTATGCGGTTCTGGACAAGGATAAAAATCAGGTCGGAACCTATGTCATCCCGCCGGACCGTGACATTCTCAAGCAGCCGAACGCGCCTGAAATCATGCACGGCAAGCGGTTGCTCAACGAAACCGCGCGGCTTCTGCCCGACAATGTCGGCAACGGCCTGAATTGCAACTCCTGCCACATGGGGCAGGGCAAGATGGATAATGTTGCTTCCTATATCAACAGCAGCAATTTCTATCCCGCCGTCATGCCCCGTGCTGGCAAGGAAGTCGATCTGGTGATGCGCATCAATGGCTGCTTCCAGCGTTCGATGAACGGCAAGCCGCTGCCGCCTGACGGGGCCGACATGAAGGCGATGGTCGCCTATATGGACTGGCTTCGGCAGGATGTGAAAAAGGGCACCAAAGTGGCGATCCGCAATGCCGGTCCCATCGATGAAAGCCTTGTTCCCGATCCAGTCAACGGCGCCAGAATCTATGCCGCACAATGCTCGACCTGTCATGGTGCGGGTGGCGAAGGCATGAAGGACCAGGCCGGTGACTATATCTTCCCGCCGCTCTGGGGGGATGAAAGCTTCAACATCGGGGCCGGACTGGCCCGGACTTACAAGGCGGCGCAGTTCGTCAAATATGCGATGCCGCCAGCCCAGAACTACAATCTGCCCATCGGGCAGGGCGGTGTTCTGACCGATCAGGAAGCCATTGATGTGTCGGAATATTTCACCCACATGCCGCGTCCAGACTTCGCAGGCAAGGTGAAGGACTGGCCCAATATGAAGAAGCCGAAAGATGCGCGTTACTAGAGCATTTCCAGCAAAAGTGCGAAGCGGTTTTGCGTGGGACAATGGGACGAAACAAATAGTTAGAGCGGTTCCGGCAACTCAGTTTTGACCGGAGCCGCTCTAAGGTCTGTGGGGATTTAGGATTCCCATTTATCCGCAGATGTGATTCTCATGTCCGTTTTCAAGGGTTACGGCATAGGTTTTCGCTTCGCTTTTTCAGCGCAGAGAGTATTATATGCTGCCTATTGCAGGACGCGGCGGCATTGAGACGACGGTTGATCAGACTCTGATGCGCGGGTTGGATACCGCAGGACCGTGGTTCGTCTCGGGCCTTCCTCTGTCTCACGTTAACGCGTGTTGCCATTTTTCAGGCTCGCAGAATCACAACGAGGGTTGCCCTGACCGGCCGCCGCGCCCAACAATAGGCAGTGTGATGGAAGTAAACTTTTCTCCTTCTTCGTGTTGAGCCGTTCTTTGTCAGGCGGCTTTTGTTGACGTGATAGGAATGGTCGTTGCGATCGCCCAGACGAAAGCAGCAAGCTCACGTGCGATGGCAACGATGACGATATTGGTGGGGCGACCACTGGCTTGCATACGCCGGTATCGCTGGCATAGTCGCACTTGCGCCTTCCAGGCGATTGCCCTGATATTTTCAGGCAACCCCTCGCTTCGCTTCAGAATTTCCAGGCCGACACGCGCGGGTAATCTATAGGTCCATGCGCCTTCGACCAGCATCCGTCGTGCGCGGGTGTTACCCGCCTTGGTAATGGACCCACGCATCACGCTTGCGCCTGTGGAATGCTCCTTGGGAACCAGTCCCAGCCAGGCCATGAACTGACGTGGGTTGCTAAAGCGCCGAAAGTCACCGATCTCCGAGACCAGGGTCAGCGCTGAGATCTGTGCGACACCGCGCAAGGCCTGGATCGCTTCCACCACCGGGTTGAGTGACCAGTCCGGCAAGAACGCCAGCATCTGTTGGGTCAACCGTTCACGCCGTTCCTCGATTTGCTCGATGGCACGAATATATTCTTCCATGGCGATTTGCTGCGCCCGGTGATCGAACCGCTGGGTCGCCAGCCAGTTTCGATGTGCTTTTGTCCAATGAGACCGGCCCTCGAAGACCCGGCCGTGGCGGAGCAAAAATGACAAGAGATGCTGGCGTGCCCGTCGCAAATCAGAGACCGCCGTTTCCCTCGCCCGGCAAAGATCGCGCATGGCCTCATGCGTCTCGTCGGGAACCCAGATGGATGACAGCTCACCGGCGCGCAACAAAGCAGCTAACGCCACCGCATCGCGGCGATCCGTTTTGATCTGAAGCCCCGGACGCGTTGGAATGAGCGACGGTGCGACGACAAGGCATTCGTGGCCGAGACCTGAAAGCTGGCGATACAATCCATAACCCGTCGGGCCGGCCTCGTAGCAAAAGCACAGGCGCCCGTGACGCCCAGCCAGCTTGTCGACAAATTTGCGCACCGCATCAGCGCGGTTGGCGATCTCGCCATAGTAGCGTACCTCCCCCTTGCGGCCCGCTTCAGCAAGGCCAACGGCAATTTTTTCCTTGCTCACATCCAAACCAACGTAAAGTGCAGTATCATCGACCACGGCTCGTCTCCTATGTTTGAGGCTCTGGCTGCAAAGCTAACCCTCGTTGCCAACATATTGCGAGACGAGCCACTATGCAGACCAGGGACATGGGGTCTCATACTGTGGATGGATCGCTTTGTACTGACGGACGCCCAATGGGCGAAGATGGAGCCGCACTGCCTGGGCAAGATCACGGATCCCGGACGCAGCGGCAGGAACAATCGACTATTCATGGAGGCGGTGCTGTGGATTGTCCGAACAGGCAGTCCATGGCGCGACCTGCCATCCCATTTTGGTAACTGGAGCACAGCGTTCCGGCGATTTCGTGATTGGCGCGAAGCGGATGTTTTCAAGCGGATTTTCGATGCTTTGACGCAGGAGCCTGACATGGAGTACGCCATGATCGATGCCACCATCGTCAAGGTTCATCGTCATGGACAGGGCGCAAAAGGGGGACTTCGAGCCAGGCCATTGGCCGCTCCAAAGGCGGCTTGACGACCAAGATATTGGCACTCACCGACGCCTTGGGCAACCTTGTGCGCTTCCGCCTGATGCCAGGCAATCGTTTCGATAGCGTCGGTGTTGCACCGTTGATCGAAGGTGTCGAATTTGGGGCGTTGCTCGCAGACAAAGCTTTCGACAGCAACGACATCATCGCCGATCTTAATGAACGTGGTGCCAGGATCGTCATTTCCCAGCACCCGCGCCGCGCCATCCCCATCCCGCTTGACACCGAAATGTATAAATGGCGGCACTTGATTGAAAACTTCTTCTGCAAACTCAAAGAATTCAAACGCATCGCCATGCGTGCCTGCAAAACAGACCGTAGCTTCGCTGCTATCATCTACCTCGCTGCGGCCGTCATAAATTTACGATGAATCCCCACAGGCCTTAAATGACATCGCCGAGAAAAGTGCCCCGCCATGTCCAAGCCAGGTGGGGCATTTGAATTTCTACGCCGAAGTTTTGCCGAGCGAAAATCTCTCTGCTATTCATACTGCGTGAAAACAGAGAGACAGAGCGGCTCCAATGATTCAGTATAAGCTGGAAATGTTCTCGGAGACTGCATGAGAAAACTTCGCTACCAGCGGCGTCGGTCGCGCTCTGCAGTGTGGGCGCTTCGGCTTGGTGTTTTTGCGCTCGTGCTGCTTGCGATGGCGTTTCTTCTGCATCGCTTCTGGACACTGGAGACACCGGATCTGGTACTGCTTGCCGGATTGAGCACTGGTCTTGCCGCTCTGGCCCTTCTTTGCTCGGCTAAAGGTTTTCGCAATCTCTGGGTCAATGGCGACAAGGGCGGCGCACGCTCCTTCTGGGGCGGCATATTCGCTTTTGCCGTGCTGCTTCCAGTCGGACTGGTCACGGCACTGTGGTATCTCTCTCCACCCCTCTACGACATCTCCACGGATTTCGAGACGCCGCCGCAATTCCCGTCCAATATGCCGCCACGCCTGCAATGGATGAATCCGCTGACAGTGGCAGTGAGTGGCGATGCGCTGACCCAGTTGACCGCCTATCCCGATGTGGTCGGACGCCGCTATGAAGCCGCACCGGACCGCGTTGCGCAGGGGGTCGAGACGGTTCTGAGGACTTTCGGGTGGCAGGAGATCGCGCGCAATGCGTCTTCGCCGGAACAGAACGCGACGCGATTTGCCGTGACCGCGCATAGTTTCATACTGGGTCTGAAAAGCGATATCGTCATCCGCTTGCTCGACGAAGGCGAAACCACCTATGTTGATGTGCGCTCGCTGTCACGCTATGGCAAGCGGGATATGGGGCAGAATGCCGGTTTCATTACTGATTTTCTGGAGGCGCTGGAAGGCGAGGTTAACAAGGCTCCAGCGGACGTGGAATAATCAGCCGGGAAGATAGATACTGCCCATCGACGGATGGCCATCTGTCGTGACTTCTCCACGCCCGACCAGATCTTCCAGATGTGCGAGCACGGACAGTGCAGCCGCACCGTGCAATCGCGGATCAGTCTCGCGATAAATCACTTTCACCATGTCGCCGATTGTCCGGTCCCCCTGTAGAACACGCTCTAAAATGGCACGTTCGCGCATCTTGCGATGGGCACGCAGGCCACGAACGAAGGCGGCAGGCTTGGTCACGGCGCCGCCATGCCCCGGCAGATAGACCTTGTCGTCGCGTGCCAGCAGTTTTTCGAGCGAGACCATGTAGTCATTCATCGAGCCGTCCGGCGGTGCGACGATGGACGTCGCCCAGGCCATGACATGGTCTGCGGGGAAAAGAATGCCGGTTCCTTTCAGGCCGAACGCCATGTGATTGGCGGCATGTCCGGGAGTATGAATTCCTTCCAGAGCCCAGCCATCACCTTCGATCATGCTTCCGTCGGTCAGTGCAATATCCGGAACGAACTCCGTATCGGCGCTTGCCTCAAGCATGTTTGTTTCGCCCCCATAATAGGGGCGGGCAGGGCGATGCGGTCCCTCCGCAACGGTGCGAGCGCCAAGGCTTTCCTTCAGACGCTGGGCCAAAGGTGAATGATCGCGATGGGTGTGGCTGACGAAGATATGGCTGACCGGACGACCGGCAATGGCTGCGATCAAGGCGTTGTAATGCGCCTCATCTTCAGGGCCGGGATCGATGATCGCCAGCGTATCCGTGCCGATAAGATAGCTGTTGGTGCCGTGAAAGGTGAAAGCGC
Source organism: Ochrobactrum sp. A-1 (assembly GCF_022488005.1). Lineage (NCBI taxonomy): Bacteria > Pseudomonadati > Pseudomonadota > Alphaproteobacteria > Hyphomicrobiales > Brucellaceae > Ochrobactrum > Ochrobactrum sp. A-1. The sequence goes on along the minus strand of NZ_JAKVQC010000003.1, from coordinate 1,026,047 downwards.
TCGGATTATTGACGGTGAGGCGCAAAATGCCTTTACTCAGTTCAACCGGCTTCCCATATTGGGGCGTGAAACTGCTGTCGAAAACAAGCGCCATTGAAGCGGCTTCCATTCTTCTTTGGTTTGATTGATGAAACGGCATAGGCCTTATATAGTCGGGTTGCAAACGTGAACAGTCACGCGGGCTGACAATCGCGTCAGCGGGCAGTTTCCGGAGAATTTCGCATCCCGGTGTCTGTCGCCGCGTCAAAAGTGGAGTTGGATATGCCTCATAGAGCAAAGTCTCGCGTCGCCCCCGCCTCTCTCGCCGCAGAATATCTGCCGACAAGACAACTGGCCCGTGCTTTTTGGTTTGTCGGGCTTGCGGTGATCGGAACGGCTGTTCTCACCATTTCTGCCAAGATCAAAGTCGATCTGGTTTACGTCAATGTGACGATGCAGACCTTCGCTCTCTTTGCAATTTCAGCGCTTTACGGTTCGCGGCTCGCCGTGGCGACTGTCGCTCTTTATCTGCTCGAAGGTGCGCTTGGCATGCCGGTTTTCACCGGAACGCCGGAGAAGGGCATCGGTCTTGCCTATATGGTTGGTCCGACAGGTGGTTATCTGCTCTCCTACCTTGCCGCTGCCTGGATCGTCGGACGTGCTGCCGATAAGGGACTGGCGCGTAACCCTCTCGCTCTCGGCGGTGCAATGCTGCTCGCAGAAGCCGTCATTCTTTTGATGGGTGCTGGCTGGATGGCTTATCTTTTCGGTCTGGAAAAGGCGATTGCCTTCGGGTTCGGTGCCTTTATCGTCGGCGATCTCGTGAAACTCGCACTTGCCGCATGCGGAGTCCCTGCGGTGATGTCACTTTTGAAGCGCTGAATTTTTATCGGTTCTGCATGTTGAAAGCCGGGTCGTTGGCCCGGCTTTTTCTTGTTTCGGTTGAAACTGCTTCGCAATTGACAGAGACCTCTTCAACAAGCTTTGTCGTTATAAGAAATCTGCTTTTACGGGGAGGATGATTTGCACGTCGAAACTTTGGTGGTCGAGCCGCTGACAAAAGACGCTTTTGCGCCATTTGGTGATGTTATCGAGACAGAAGGAGCTGAGCTTCGTCTGATCAATAACGGAACGACCGAGCGATACCACGATCTCGCGCGTGTCGAAGCCGCTGGTACCGAAGCAAGGGTTCTTGTCAATATTTTCCGCGGGCAATCGTTCGAAGCGCCAATCGACATCGTCATGATGGAACGTCATCCTTTCGGCTCGCAGGCATTTGTACCATTGAACGGCAGGCCGTTCCTTGTGATCGTCGCCGAGGATGACGGAGGCAAGCCTGCACGTCCGCGTGTTTTCCTTGCGCGCGGTGATCAGGGCGTCAATTATCTGCGCAATGTGTGGCACCACCCGCTACTGGCGCTTGAGCAGAAATCCGATTTTCTGATCGTCGACCGGGCGGGCAAGGAAGACAATCTGGAAGAGTTTTTCTTCTCCGATACCGCCTACCGCATTGAAACGACGCAACCTGCCTGAGCTTTATCGAGGGATATTATGGGTAAACTTTCCACACATGTTCTCGACACTGCCCACGGCAGTCCAGCGGCGGCGATGCGCATCGAGCTTTATCGTATTGCCACAAACGGCGTTTCCGAACTCATCAAGCGGACGGTGACCAATCTCGAAGGACGCACGGACGCGCCTTTGCTTTCCGGTGATGAATTGCGCACCGGCACTTACGAGTTGCAGTTCCATGTTGCCGAATATTTTGAGGGACGCGGTGCGGACCAAGCCAATCCGCCGTTTCTTGACCTAATTCCGATCCGCTTCGCAATCGCCGATGTTGATGGAAACTATCATGTGCCGCTGCTTGTCAGCCCGTGGTCCTATTCCACCTATCGCGGAAGCTGATCCGGACTTATCCTCTTTTCGGGCAGACGAACTAGACTCCTCGCATTATCCACGGCGAGGAGCTGTTCATGGACCAAACCCCAAATCTGAAAATGACCTATATTCTGCCCAGTCAGGCGTAGAAACATGTCACCCACAATGAGGCCTTGCGGTTGTTCGATGCTGTTGTGCATCTGAGCGTCAATTCACGGAATCGAGCTGAAGCGCCCGAAACACCCGCCAGCGGAGATCGCTATCTCGTGGCTTCGGCGGCTGCCAGGGCATGGGCAGGAAAAGGCGGCGCAATTGCCTCTTTCATTGATGGCGGGTGGCTCTTCGTGACGCCTGCTATCGGCTGGCAGGCCTATGTCGAAGACGAAGCTTTGTTGCTGGTTTTCGACGGTATACTCTGGAAGGGCGTTTCGTCGGTTCGGGAAAACTTGTTCCTGTCGATGTTCGGTGTTCTTGCCACTGCCGATGCGGTTAACCGGCTTGCTAATTCGTCGGGTGCGAGCCTGTTCAACCATGCCGGTGCAGGGCATCAGGTGAAGGTGAACGAGCAGGCGGCGAGCGATACGGCAAGCCTTCTGTATCAGACCAACTGGACCGGCTTCGCCGAGATGTGGCTGAACGGCAGCAATGATTTCAGCGTCAAGGTAAGCAGCGATACCGGACAATGGCGAGAGGCAATCCGGATCGATCACGTCACCGGCAATGTTGCAGTCGGTTCGATCTGGACGCAGACGAGGCTTGTTGTTGATGGTCCTATACGTGCCGCATCCTATACCGTCTCGATGCTGCCCTTTCCCGCAATTCACGGCACAGGCGCGCTGGTCCTCGTCAGCGATGCCCCATCAGGCCCCGAAATGGCCTATTCTGATGGGTGCGCCGAGCATGGCGCGTGGTGCGCAATCACCGTTTGACCGGGATGGTATCCGGTCGATGACTTGGAGGTGAAAGTCCTCTACGGGCCCTGGTGATGGGAACCGTTAGCCGAACAGCAAGGGCGTCGTCGTGAGGCGGGGTCTGAAGGAAGCTGTAAGCAAAGTGCCGGCCTGACGAACAGGAAGCGCATAAGAGGCAGTCGCATCAGGGCAAGGGGGCCCATTTACCCAAAGCCCGATATTCACCTGGATGATGCGGCTGTAGATGCGACAGGTATATGGCATGAAGGTCACGCGTCTTACCTCGGGAGGTCTGTTGCCTCGCCACCGGCAACGGTGTGCTACCGCGGCTGAGAAGCGACGGGACAGGGCGGCAGAAGTCAGCAGATGCCGTAGTAGCCGGGACCATCTGGTGAAGGGTTGAACATGAAGTGTCGGATGGAGAACGGTCTTTCGATGACGACAGCAGATGCAGACAATGGGGCCGAAATTCCCCATGCCCATGCGGAAGGTAGTGGCCGGAAGCCGCGAGAGGATGCCTTGGGCGCATCAAACGTCACGGCAGGACCGTCCACCTCACAACCGAAGGCAGCGATGCAACTGATGGAAATGATCATCAGTCGCGAAAACATGATGGCGGCCTTACACCGGGTGGTGTCGAACAAGGGAGCGGCGGGCATCGACAAGATGAGCGTTGGCGACCTGAAGCAGCATCTGGTATCGCATTGGCCGCGCATTAGGGAAGACCTTTTGGCGGGGCGGTATGAGCCAGCGCCGGTGCGCGGGGTTGAAATCCCCAAGCCCGGTGGCGGGAACCGCCTTCTTGGCATTCCCACGGTTCTCGACCGGCTCATCCAGCAGGCGATACATCAGGTGCTGATGCCGATCTTCGACCCAGACTTCTCCAATTCCTCTTTCGGCTTTCGGCCGGAGCGGAGTGCCCATGATGCGATCCTTGCCGCGCGGTCCCATGTGGCCGACGGTTACCGCGTTGTGGTCGATCTTGACCTGGAGAAGTTCTTCGACCGGGTAAACCACGATATGCTGATGGCACGAGTGGCGCGCAAGGTTTACGACAAACGGGTGCTGCGGTTGATCCGCCGCTATCTGCAAGCCGGGTTGATGATGGGCGGGATGACGACAATGCGAAGCGAGGGAACGCCGCAGGGCGGTCCGCTGTCTCCGCTATTATCAAACGTCTTGCTCGACGATCTGGACAAGGAACTGGAACAGCGCGGACATCGCTTCTGCCGCTACGCCGACGACTGTAATATCTATGTGCGGTCAATGCGTGCCGGTCAACGGGTGATGGCTTCGCTCACCACCTTCCTTGAAAAGAGGCTGAAGCTGAAGGTCAACGCCACCAAGAGCGCTGTTGATCGTCCATGTAACCGGGTCTTTCTGGGCTACTCAATGACGGCTCACCGTATGCCCCGCCTTAAGGTGGCGGTACAAAGTGTGAAACGTCTTCGTGGTAAACTGAAAGCCCAGTTCCGGGCTGGGCGTGGCCGGGCCATTGACGTCATCATCAAGGAACTTGTGCCGATCCTGCGCGGTTGGACAGCCTACTTCAAGCTGGCCGATGTGAAGGGGACGTTTGAGGAACTGGATGGATGGGTTCACCGCAAACTGCGGGCGACCCTGTGGCGGCAATGGGCGAAACCAGCCGCGTGCGCAAGAAACCTGATGCAACGGGGCATCAAGAAGGAGCGTGCATGGATAAGTGCCAGCAATGGCCGGGGACCATGGTGGAATGCAAGAACCCCGCACATGCACGAAGCCTTACCCAATGCCTACTTCACCAAGCTCGGGCTGATCTCGTTCCTGAAGGAACATCGACGCCTACACTACGCTTCATGAACCGCCGTATACGGAACCGTACGTACGGTGGTGTGGGGGGAGGGCCTAAAGTGCCCTCCTACACGATCGAGACCTGGCATGGCGTCCGTACCAACACCATAATTGCCTGACAACAAATGCGGCGGATTGGCCGCTTACAGTTGCCGGGGACAGTCTACGAGCCGTAATTTCGCCAAAAGATGTTTGTTAAGCGCCCGAAGCAGCAATTGATATAGTTCTGTCGGAGGACTCATGTTAACGGTGGCGAGAAATTAGAATGCTTCGCAGCTACGGCGTGCAGCACGCCGCGAAGGGATTGACTAAGCTTTAATCCCCATTAGTAGTATAAATAGCCTTATGGCTCTGGAATCGTTCCGGTATTTCTCTCCGGCGGAGAGCGGGATAACACGCGTATGAGTTTGAAATATCCATGGCAGAGATTGGCGCTTTTGCCTCGCGCCAGCAAACAGATCATTCTGATGCTGAGCGACTGTGTCCTGCTGTTGTTGAGTGCTTATCTGGCCTTTGTCATCCGTCTCGGCTTCGTTTTCGTGCCGAACGAAGGGCAGACGTTTCTTATTTTCATCGCGCCCGTTCTGGCAATTCCGGTTTTCATTCGCTTCGGACTCTACCGCGCCATCATCCGTTATCTGGCTGAACGCGCGATCTGGCCGATCTTTCAGGCAACTGCTATCGCCTCGTTGTTCTGGGTTGCTCTGGTGTTCCTGATGGAGCTCTACGGCAGTGCCGGTCTGCCACGCTCTGTTCCTCTGCTTTACTGGCTTTTGAGCACTGTATTCATCGCGGCCAGCCGTTTCGGTGCAAAATGGCTTTTGCGTAGTTCCGAGTCGGACAAACGCTATACGAGTTCAGCACTGATTATCGGCGTGGGCGAGCCTGCCCGCCAGCTGGCAACGGCGCTCCGCAGTCATAGCGATACACTGGTCGTCGGCTTCGTCGATCCCGATGGCCAGCTTAATGGCATGGATATTATCGGGCTGCGGGTCTATGGCGTGGAAGACATTTCCACCTTGATCGAAAATTACGGTATCAAGCAGGTCGTGGTATCTGAACCGTCGCTAGAACAGAAACAGCGTCAGGATTTCGCGCGGCTTTTGGGGCGCCTTCCGGTCAATACGCGTATTCTTCCGCCGATCGCCGATCTGACGGCTGGGAAATATCTGGTCAGCTCGCTACGCAATGTCGAGATCGATGATCTGCTCGGGCGTTCGCCCGTGCCGCCTGATGCGGCCTTGTTGCGAGAAGTGGTCGAAGGCCGGCGCATTATGGTGACGGGAGCGGGAGGCTCGATTGGCAGCCAGCTTTGCCGTACCATTTCACAATGGAACCCGGCCTGCATCGTTGTGTTCGAGTCGAGTGAATTCGCACTTTACAATATTGAGAGGCAGCTCAGGCAGATCGCCAGTTGCGAGATTGTGCCGATCCTTGGGACGGTCAGCAACCGGGACTGCGTCGAGAAAGCCATTCGCGACAACAATGTCGATACGGTCTATCATTGTGCAGCATACAAGCATGTGCCGCTTGTCGAGAAAAACCCGCTGGTCGGTATATTCAACAATGTGTTCGGCACGCTGGAAGTGGCGCAGGCGGCTCTCAATACCGATGTTGAGCGCATGGTCCTCATCTCGTCCGACAAGGCAGTGCGACCGACGAATGTGATGGGCGCAACCAAACGCTGGGCTGAGCTGGTTGTCTATTATTGCGGTTTGATGGCCGAGCAATCGGGAAAGAAGAAGGCGTTCTATTCTGTCCGTTTTGGCAATGTGCTGGGGTCGAACGGTTCTGTTGTCCCGCTTTTCCGTGAGCAGATTGCCGGTGGTGGTCCGATTACGCTGACGCATGAGGACATGACCCGCTACTTCATGTCGATCAAGGAAGCTGCCGAGCTTATCGTGCAATCTGGTGGCATCGCCGCGTCGGGCGATACAGTTCTGCTCGAAATGGGCGAACCGGTGAAGATCCGCGATCTGGCCGAGAACATGATCCTGCTGGCAGGGCTGACCGTTCGAAACAACGAGAATCCGCACGGCGATATTGCAATTGAGACGACAGGGATTCGTGAAGGCGAGAAGATGTATGAAGAGCTCTTCTACGATCCTTCACAGGCGAAGCCGACCCGCCATCCCAAGATCATGCGCGCCCCGCAGGGCAAAAAGGCTGCGGTGGATGTTCCGGCAAGTCTTACGGCCCTGCGTGTTGCCATGGAAAGCGGCGATATCGATGCCGTTCGCAAGGTGCTGTTCGACGTTATAGCTTCCTGAAGCGCCCGCGAAAATCCAGCAGCAGAACCAGTGTCGCGACAATGGCCACAAGCAGGAACGCGATCTGGGTGATTGTGTGATCGAGAGCTAGCAACGCTATGGCACAGGCAATGAGGATCATGTTCAGAAGCGCTACGTGGCCGACGACCTTGAGCACGCTCCAGCCTGAGCGCTTCGCCGTCTGATAGGCATGTTTGGAATGCGCTTTCAGGATGTTCTCGCCCTGGCTTAACCGCATCACGATGGTCGTGCCAGCGTCGAGAATATAATAGAGCGGCAGGATCAGCGCGACGGCGATATGCGTTTCCCGTGCGAGCAGGATTAGCGCTGTTCCTGTGATCAGGCCAAGTGGCAGACTTCCAGAGTCGCCCAGAAAAATCGTTGCAGGCGGACGGTTGAACAGAGCGAACCCCAGAACCCCACCCGCCGTGATGATGCCGATGCCGCCACTTTCCAGTCCGGCCAGTCCGAGAGCGGCCAGAATTCCGACGCCAGCCAGTGGAATCCCTATACCAGCTGCGGTCATGAGATCGAGACCATCCATGAAATTGGTAACATTGATCGCGACCATCAGTGCAAAGACAATGAGCATTGCCTCTAGCCAGTAGGGTAGGAGGTCCGGCAGCAACCGGAAATCCGGACCCAGGCCGTAGACAACCAGTCCGGCGGCAATGAACTGGGATCCCAGTCTGATGATCTCTGAAAGCTCATATTGGTCATCCAGTCCGCCGACGATCCAGAGCAACAGCGAGGCCCCGGAAAGGCAAAGCGCCAGAAATGCGTTGATTTCCATATCCGGCGCAAAGATCAACAGCGTTGCGATGATTGCGGGAATAAGTGCCAATCCGCCGATCTGCCGTGCTACCGTCGTATGGTTTGAACGCGAACTCATGCGAGCCGCGAGAAAGCGCTCGGGCAAGAGCCAGTTTAACAGATAGAGACCGATGCCGCACAATGCAGCGCTGACGAGAAACGAAATCAACAAAAACAGCATAGTGAATACCGAAAATGCACTCTTCCGTAGGATGTAGCAGCTTTGAAGCCGGACGCAAATCAGCGGTTTTGTTTTAGGGAACGAGGAGCGATGATATGTGGTTGAAAACGTTGTTCACAGGGCCTGTAATCCTGAAAGGGATTTCGCGATTAGGCGATTGCGCTCGGGTTTCGAAGCGGCTATAAGGCCGCGCAACCGAATGCTTCGGTTAGATTTGTTGGGGCGTAGCCAAGCGGTAAGGCAGCGGTTTTTGGTACCGCCATTCCCTGGTTCGAATCCAGGCGCCCCAGCCATGAATCATGCGTAAAATCAATAAGTTATTGATTTTACTTAATGTTTCCCAGCTGGGAATCCTCACGCTTTTTTCCATTTTGCCGACTGTGCACAAAACTGTGACACAGGGCTATGACACATGCCGATTCGCCTTGGTCGGTTTGTCTCATCAGCTCCAAACGGCGAGCTTATTATGGCAGTCAGACATCAGGTTCAGAATCTTCAGCGGCGCGGAAATATTTTTTATTGGCGTCCCCGTCTTCCGATGCATTTGGGACGCGCTATTGGCTCGCGTCATCTTGCTTTCAGTCTCAAACAATCTGATCATCGGCAAGCAGGCCGCATGGCCCGCAAGCTCAATCTTCTGCTTTATGAAATTGCTGAAAACCCGCGAAGTGTATTGATGTCGAAAGAAGCTCTCGAAGGATTGTTCCAATCCGAAATTGCGCGGATGAATGATCATATGGAGAACCTGCAATTTGCAGGCCAGCGTACGCCGACGGGGTTCCATCAGATCGATAATCTGACTGCCGATCTGGAAGTCGGGTGGGCTTATAGGCTTCTGGAAAAATTCGGTACCCGCCGGATCCTGTTTGAAGAGGAAGGTTGCCAGGGGTGGCGCTTTCTTGAGCAGGCGAAGGTGCCAGAGAGCCTCCACCAAGGCATCGCGACATCCTATCGTGGTGAACGCGAAGACGCAGAAAGTTCGCGCTTCGTCGACGAAATGCGCGCTCTCATGCAAGAGCACCGCCTGCCTTATTCAATTCTTAATCTCGAAAAGGCCAAGGCGGAGTATTTCAAAGCGCGTGCTGACGTTCTGCTCAATACCGATGATCGCTATCTCATCGATTATCCTGACAAACAGACTGAACAGATACTCGTTCACCCCGAGCCAATTGTTTCGGTTGTAGAGGTGGAGCGTGCGCCGGATATCATTCCGCAGCCGCAGCCGCAGCCGCAGCCGCAGCCGCAGCCGCAGCCAGTTGTGGAAAATACTGTTCCTGTATCGGCAGCTGACATGCTGGGGCTTACTGGGCAGGACTTGCCAGTGAAGCAATTCATGAAGCAGTGCGACCTTCTGATTGCCAACAACCGTGAGAACTGGAACGAAGATACGGCAAAGGACGTCAAGACAGTTGTCCACATTTTCTGCGGTATTCTGGACGAGCACAATGTTCTCACGAGCAGCGGCATTAACCAGACCCACTTGGCGGCATTGCGCCAGCATTTCAATAACATACTTGTCAGATGGGGAAGCAGTTCCCGTTACGTGGCGATGACAACAGTGCAATTGCGCGAGGCAACCCAACAGGCGATAATTCGCGCCGAAAAGCTCAATCTTCCGGCACCCAAGGTTGGCTTGTCGAGTGGAACAATCAGGCGCCACCTTGGTAATCTCGAACAGTTCCTGAACCATCTTGTCGCGTCAGGTTTCATGTTGCGGGCATTTACGTTCAAAGGGATCAAGCCGAAGAAACGCAGCCTCGCATCCGTTCGGGCGTTGACTGCTAAACCCGGCCCTGAGCAGGTTGAACCGATCTTCCAGCTTCCGGTATTCACCGGTTGTGCCGGGCCGATGCCGCAGGAAATGCGGGAATTCGGGCAGACCGTATATCATTCGTCCCTTTATTATGTGCCAATGCTTTTTGCATATCTGGGCGCAAGGCGCGCCGAATTTACGGGCCTCATGGTTGATGATGTGGTTTACGCAGGGGATGAAGGTATCTGGTCCATCAAAATTCGGAAAAATGAGCTCCGAGGATTGAAGAACCTCCAGTCAGTCCGCGATCTCCCCTTGCCAGATGAGCTTATCCGACTGGGTTTTATTGACTACGCAAAGCGTTTGAAGGAACTCGGACACAGATGTTTATTTCCAGAATTGGTCGCTCCAAGACGCAAAAACGATACCGGTGATCGTTTCTATAAGAGCTTTGTTCCTTTGCTCAAAGCGGAAACGGGGCTTGGTGATCAGCTTTGGAGCCGCGCAATCCATGCCTTGCGCCATGGTTTCAGCAACACGCTGAAACAGAAGGGGATAGAAATGTCGATCATGGAAGACATTACCGGGCATCTGGGCCGAACGGAGGGAGAGACACGTTATACGGATATTGCCAGCTTGACGGTAATGAAAAAAGCGATTGACGTTTATCCGGCCATTACGGGCCATCTGCAACCACAGCCCTTATGTTTGCTGCCATATGTTGAGGCGAAAGAGCCTGCGCCATGGTTTACAACGAGAAAGCCGAGAAAACGGGTGCGATCTTAAAGGTATTGCTGAAGGGGAGCCTTGGCATGGCTCCCCGGGACCGCGGCGCTGCCGATCAAAAGCGAAACACCCGAACGGGACGCACCACTCTGTGTCCCAGGTTGCCTATACCGCTCCAGTTCAATGATCAGCTAATCTCATTTCAAGGTTCAATTATCATATTCTCGTCTGTTTTTTGATCTTGCGCGGGCGACCGACATGTATTCCTTTAAGTCTCGCTGCTTCCATACCAGCGCGCGTGCGCTCGCTTATTAATGTGCGTTCAAACTCTGCGAGAGCTGCCATTATATGAAACACAAGTCTCCCGCCCGAGGAGCTGGTATCGATGCTTTCAGTAAGTGAGCGAAATTCAACGCCGCGGCTTCCCAGAGAGTTTACAAGTTCAACGAGGTGGATGAGTGATCGCCCGAGTCGATCAAGTCTCCACACGATCAGCATGTTACCATCGGTCAAACTTTTTAGCGGCTGCTGTAAGGCGGGTCTTTCTGATACAGCACCGGAAATCCCCTGATCTGTATATATATGCGTGCATCCCGCTCTTCTCAGGGCATTAATTTGCATGTCCATTTTCTGGTCATCGGTAGAGAGGTGGTTCGGGAAATCTGGACAACGGAGATAAGTGGAATTTCTGCCTGACTTCGGCTTAGATGCCGGAACAGGAGATACCATGACGAGACGACCACGCCGGAACCACAGCTCTGCTTTCAAGGCAAAGGTGGCGCTTGCCGCCATTCGAGGCGAGCAGACACTGGTGGAATTGTCCCAGCAGTTCGACGTGCATGCCAACCAGATCAAGCAGTGGAAAGACCAGCTCCTTGAGGGCGCGACCGGCGTTTTCGGCGATGAGAACAAGGCGGAACCGGCAGGGCCAATCGTTGATGTCAAAACGCTTCATGCCAAAATCGGCGAACTGACGCTGGAGAACGATTTTTTGTCCGGTGCGCTCGGCAAGGCGGGATTGCTGAGCGGAAAAAAATGATTGACCGCGCGCACAAGCTGTCGGTTGCAAGGCAGGCCCGGCTTCTCGGCTTCAGCCGTAGCAGCGTCTACTATTCTCCACGATCAGTGCCGGACAGCGATCTGGCTTTGATGCGGCGGATCGACGAACTGCATCTCGACTACCCTTTTGCTGGAAGTCGGATGTTGCAAGGGCTTTTGAGAGGAGAAGGGCTGGAAACCGGGCGACTTCATATCGCAACGCTGATGAAGAAGATGGGTATTGAGGCGATCTATCGTCGCCCGAATACCTCGAAACCTGCACCAGGTCACAAAATCTATCCCTACCTTCTGCGCAAGCTGGCGGTCACCCGGCCCAACCAGGTCTGGGCAACGGGAATAATCGTCTAGGATGGTCGATAGATAGAACCAGCCCCAGCCGATAACCTTCGGGCTATATGATCGAGGAGATTTTGATGAAGACGAGCAGATTCAGCGAACCGCAAATCCTTGCCATCCTTCGCCAGGCGGAAGGCGGCGTTCCTGTACCCGAGTTATGCCGGGAACATGGAATGAGCACTGCGTCATTCTACAAATGGCGATCCAAATACGGTGGCATGGATGCCTCGATGATCAGCCAGATGAAGGCTCTGGAGGACGAGAACCGTCGCCTGAAGAAGATGTATGCGGAGATGAGCATGCAGGCGGAACTGCTCAAAGAGGCTCTTGGAAAAAAGTGACGCGGCCATCTCAACGCCGGGAGATGGCCGGGAAAGCAGTGGCGTTGCGTGGGGTGAGCGTTGCGCTTGCCTGCCGCACCTTCGAGGTCAGTGAGACATGTTATCGTTACAGCGCCAGGCTGAACGACGAGAACGAGCAGATTGCCGATCTCCTGATCGGACTGACGCAGGCAAAGAAGACCTGGGGCTTCGGTCTGTGTTTCCTTTATCTGCGCAATGTCCGGGGGCATCACTGGAACCATAAACGCGTTTACCGCATCTATCGTGAGCTTGAATTGAACCTCAGGATCAAGCCGCGCAAGCGGTTGAAGCGGGACAAGCCCGATGCTCTGACCGTGCCAGATGCGCCGAATATGGTCTGGTCCATGGATTTCATGGCCGACCGGCTGGAGGATGGAAGGCAATTCCGGCTGCTGAACGTCCTGGACGACTTCAACCGCGAAGGTTTGGGCATTGAAGTAGACTTCTCGCTGCCTGCTGAACGCGTCATCCGCAGCCTCAACCAGATCATCGAATGGCGCGGCAAACCATTCGCAATTCGTGTTGATAATGGGCCGGAATACGTCAGTGGCAAACTGATGGAGTGGGCTGCCAACCAAGGCATCGCCTTGAGCCATATCCAACCCGGCAAGCCACAACAGAATGCGTATGTCGAGCGCTACAATCGCACCGTTCGGAATGAGTGGCTCGACCAATACATCATCGAAAGCATTGAGGAGGCGCAGGAATTTGCCACGCAGTGGCTATGGACCTACAACAACGAACGTCCCAATATGGGCATCGGCGGCGTAACGCCCGCACAGAAACTGAAAATGGCCGCGTGAATTCTACTGACGAGCCCCGTTAAAAACGGGGGGATTACCGCTCCACAAGCCGGATGATCTCAAGCTTTTCGGTGGCGGGATATCTCATTCGTCGTCGCCCCCATCCCCGATCATGCTTTTTTTAAGCAGGCGGTTTTCCAGCGTGACGTCGGCCAATGCTTCCTTAAGGTCACGGCTTTCACGACGCAGCGCTTTTACTTCGTCACTGGTAGCAGAACGGGCCGTATCACCAGCAAGGCGTTTTTTGCCAGCTTCGAGAAATTCCTTCGACCAGCTATAATACAGGCTCTCGGCGATCCCCTCACGACGGCAAATCGCAGCAATACTGTCTTCGCCACGCAGGCCTTCCAGAATAATGCGGATTTTATCCTCTGCCGAATAATGTTTACGCGTCGCGCGACGTATATCCTTGATCGTCTTCTCCGCGGCAGATGTCTGCGGCATCGTTTTCTGTCTCATCTTCGCTTCCTTCGAATAAGCTATGATGAGCCGAAAATCCTCTCTTCTTAATTAAACCAGTTTTGTCTCAAAGGCGCTGATGTCGGACACTGCGGCTGATCTCGACGCCATCGCGCAAATAGATTGCCTCCTGACGGTAAAGTGGAAGGCCATCGGCATACTTGGAAACGGCTATATAGGCGAGCAGGCGCTCTGTCGGCAGACCGCCCTCGATGATATGGGCAGGCGCAAGCGCCTGAACCACACCATCATGGTTCCGGAATGCGTATTTGGGGCGACGCATCACGATAACCCGGAACTTCGGGGGCACGACATCCAGCCGTTCCGAGCGATCCTCGCCAATCAGAACCTTTTCCAGACCCTCGCAACCAGCCGGGATATCCGGTTCGATGACTTCCTCAATACGTTCGAGATGAGCGGCAAAGCCCTTGCGCGGACGAGGTGCCCGTTTCGGCTTGCCCTTGGCCGCATCGTCAAGCTCGCTACGGATTGCCGCAAGACCGGTTTCCACTTCCTCGAAAGCAAACGATACCTGTTCATCGCTGACATCAAGGCGCAACCGTTCGGAACGGGGACCATGCTGGGTGCGCTGCAAAACCTTCATGATGGATGTCAGATTGGCAATCCGCTCGTTGGCGCTCTTTTCTACCGCTTCCAGCCGGGCGATCTTAGCCTCTGCAGCCTTCAACCGGACTTCTTTCGCAGCCTGCTCACGAGCCATTGCGAGCACCATGGCTTTCAGTGCGTCAACATCGTCCGGCAGATCGTGAAGCGGTAAATCCATGAGGCTGAGTAGAGCATAAAAGCGGCCGTTTTCCCAACCATTACAGCATCATGAATCATCTTGCCGCAGGCGTTGTCATCCTGTCAGCAAAGGGCGTCTTGTCCTGTTCGGGCGGATCTTTTTCCAGTCCCTTCCAGCCAACAAAGCCATGAGCTGGGAATGATCCAGACGTATCCTCGCAACTGACAGGCCCGGCCAGCAAAAGCCACGGTCCTCAAGCGTTTTCGAATAAAGGCAAACGCCACTGCCATCCCACCACACAATCCGGACCCGGTCGGCACGTTTTGACCGGAAGACGTAAAGTGCGCCATTGAACGGGTCGAGACCGCCATCACGGACAACTGCCATAAGGGACGCGGCTCCCTTGCGGAAGTCAACGGGCTGACAGGACACATAAACCACCACGCCGCCGGAGATCATGCCTTGCGAACCGCCCTTAGGACTTTCATCAGATGATCCGGATCGAAGGCTGAACCGACGCGCACCACCATGTCGGCAACAACAATATCGACAGAACCGTGATCAGCTGTTTCAACACGCGCAAAGCTGACCGGGCTTTGCGTTCCCGCCGTTACTGGCGAGACAGCACCAGACGCAAGCGCTTTACGACGCCAGCCATAAAGCTGCGAGGGATCCAGTCCTTCAGACCGAGCAATCGCCGAAACGTTGGCTCCAGGTTGCAAGGACGCGGCCACAAGCCGTGCCTTCTCGTCATCTGACCAGTCACGCGGCTTGCGGCGACGGCGTACGGGTTCCGCTGTCAAAATCTCAAATATCTGGGAGTGATTCATATCGTCATTCATAGGACGCTCCGTGTGATTCATACGGAAAATCGCCCATCACACCGACTAATGATACGTGGGGTAGCCTAGCCGCTTACTGTGTTTCGGACATAAGTTTGGGAAGTATATTCCATAATACAAACGACGTTTGCATTATGGGCCCAGTACGCGATATGGATTGTAAGAATTTCCCGGTACTTCATTTGAAGTTGCGGGTCGGATGCCGCAATGTGTCGACAAGTCGTTTCGATTTGCCAGCAACGCATTTCAAATTGCAATAATTTGCAGTAATCCGATTCAAAACCTGGGAAGAGCGTTACAGAGTTACGGACAATCGTTGCTGAACCCGAGATTTCTGATTCACGCGCAAACGCCGTTTGTGGGCGGGCGGGGGAACGAAAAACGCTTTGCGCCGACAGATTTCGGGCTCATAATTTGATTGTTAGTGGGCAACTGGGGGTGAAATGGCAGCGAGCAAGCAGCAGGCTGAACGCTTGCGCAAACAGCGAGAGCGGCAAAAGGAATATCGGGATCGTTTGAGAGCAGAGCGTAAACCGACGCGCGACGACGTTGCTCGGGTGTTCTTGCATTTCATGATTGCCAAAGCGATGAAGTCTGGCAACCAAGACGGGATCGAGAAGCTGATTGATATGCTGCTTGATGGGCTGTCAGATCAGGGTTTCGATAAAGATGCTTCATTGGATGTCATTGATGATCTGATTGACAAATACACCAAAAGGGGCTGGGATTTCCGACGTAAAGTGCATCTGATGCCTCATGGAGATGCCGACGACCCCGAACAATGAAGATGGCTTCCAAAACTGTGGCTACCTGATTTCAACTGGTTTGTTTCATAAACGGCGTTTGTTCTTTTTGTCTGTTCTCCCCCCATTACTTCGTGAAACGCCGTTTGCAGATGAATCGGCAATCTCGAGTTTGAAATGGCAGGCCGGTCGGCGCGCACAATGTGCAGGCACGTCATTTCGATTTGTCGGCAACGCGTTTCAAATCGAAATAATTTGCAGTAATCCGATTCAAAATTCGAGAAGAGCGTTACCCGAGCCGATTTTTCCGATTCGGCCGCAAACGCCATTCGAAGTAAGGCCGGAACATGTCAGGCATCGAAGTTTTTCAAATCCATGCTTTGTTCCTGGCGAGGCATCCGGCAAGGGTGCTTCACTGAATGAGCACTCTGGCCTGTTGTTAAAATGGGGCCTGAGGGCCCCGTCTGTGGATAACTTTTTGCCTTGCTTTCAACCGCCCGGATCAGTGGCCGATTACAGCAGAAGCCTTACGGCTACTGGGGTTTGAAGCGATTGGAGTTAATCCAAAAAAGCCGGTGATATCCGGGACTTAGATAAAAATACTCAATTGGGATATTTTTTCGTTTCAGATCCTTGCAGCGCGTTTGAGATCCTGCAATAGTTTCATTGTCTGATTGATCAGACGCCTCCATCCCGGTGCGGGAACACCAGAATGGAGACTAACTTAGCCTGCCAACACAGGAGCCAAGCTATGCTGGTTATTATCGACATTTATCCTGGATTAAAAGATCTGTGGCCTGATAATCTTATCGGCCTTGCGGCTCCGCAGCGGAAATAATTTCCGCTTCTGATGCGTTCGGCGCTTTTTAAAAGCCCGAACTCCCAATTCCTCACTTTGGCACTCTGGTCGTGTGCGTTCGCGCGCAACGTCACGGTCTTTGCTGTCTTCAGAAAAATTGGTGCCGCTTGCAAGGGCAAGGCGCGACCGACCGTTCATACTCATTTGGCTCCGGCGATTACACCGCTTCGGACAAGGAGGACTCATGTCTGCAGAAACTGTCGTTGGTTACATCGATTTAATCGAACACAAAGTACCGGTTCGCAATGTCGGACGAGAATTGCATGCGTCGCAAAATCTGGCATGGCTGTTTAACAGTATTGTCCATGCTGAAGATCGGGCCAGCCAGAAACGTGCCGTTCGTGATGCATTGCTGCGATGGGCGATCTGGAATGAGGGTGAGAAATTTTTCGCGCTCATTGAAGAAGCATCAGCACGGGTAAAGGTTTCAGGTGATACAGCACCGACACGTGTGATGCCGATAACACGCGATATTCTTAATCGCGTCGTCAGTTCGGCTGACCGGAAATCTGCACCGAGTGAAGCTATCCTTGCGACGGCAATTTCGGCATTGCCCAACAACGTTCCGTACGCTTTTGATCTGGTGCATTACGATGCTGAAAAGAAAGCGTTGCGGTTAATCAGTATGGTCTATGGCATCGGTATGCATAAAGACGCGTTAAATCAATGGCGCAATGAAATCGCGACCCTGCCGTCGGCATGGGCCCGTCTGGCACAGCAATATTATTATGACATCGACATTGAGCATTGCGAATTCGCGCTGATTGATCCGCTGCTCGATGACAGTGATGAAGAAACCGGGGTCTGGTCGATATTTGATCTTGATCAATTACTCGGCAAAGCTGGGATTGCAGACAAGGTCGTGGAGTTGCAGGAGGCTCTCTGGGGAGACCTTCTCATCCAGATTGGTGACACTTTTGCAGATACGCAAGGTGAACAGATGCGGTTGATGGAGCAGGAAATCATGCAGATTGCCCTCAGGGCTCTCGACTACAGGTCAGCACCGCAAGTTCAAATCCTGACGCCAGGTGATGCGTCGCATTGAGCAGATGGGGCAATGCGGGCGCTGGATCCGCGTAAAATTGAAGGAACCAGCGATCACGGACTTCTCCGTTATTCGTTACCGTGGCACAGGACAATTGCTACGGCACCCTCGAACACGGACATCAGCCTTTTCAATTATTGGCCAACGGCCAACCGGTGAGAGCGGATGTCATCGTGAAAATAGCGGGGTGTCGACAATAGAGGATCTACTGCACGGCGAATAGTCAGTTGGCATTTGCTTCCCGCTGAACTGTCCAACTTTTTCTTTCTAAAAGGATCAGAGGCGTTGAACTTCAGGAAACGCCTATTCCCGGGCGCGTTGTTGCGCGCCCGAACGACCCCTCATTCTCTTCATTCATCAGGACACGACATGACAGTTACAATCAAGAACGGAAAATACAATCGCGAACAGCTCGAACTCGAAATCAGGATGCTGAAATCTCTGGTCACCGATCTCGAGCGGATATTTGAGGGTAATTATCCGAATGAGCGGATACTGACAAATTCACCGGCGATCACCAGCTGGAAACTTAGCGCACGGCGCGTAGCGTGTCTGGAAGGCGTGCTGTTCGAGCATCCCCGGCTCGGTCCCATCGTGCCCAACGGCATCACGTCAGAACTCTGGCTTCTCGATCTTGACCGAAATTATGCGCGCACATTCAGCCGCTTTTACCGCCTTGGCCAAAAAGACATCGGCCAGTGAGAAGGGATGAAACTTATCAGGCTACGCACATCCATCGGCATGGCAGGCGGTGTGGAGGTCTGTGCACCTCTGCCAGAGATGCGGTTGCCTGCCATGGAAAACCTGACATGAAAACGGCTCTGGAAATACGGGTGGGAATAGAGGGAGAACGGCATGAAACTCTGGATCTGGTCTGACGTGCATAATGAACTGCAGGATGTTGCCTATCCAACACGGGAAGAAGCGTCGGACTGTGATGTGATCATGATTGCCGGCGATCTCAATGCGGCGCCAGATATCCATTTGACGCTAGAATTCCTGATCAGGCGCTACAAGAAGCCAATCCTGTATGTGCCTGGCAATCACGAATTTTATCAGAACAAGTGGCTTATAGGTGATCGGGACCGTTCGCTGGAGAGCGACAGGCAGACGATCAAGGCAATCGAGGCGCGTTCATTGGATTGGCCGCAGCGGTTTTATTGCCTTGATGCGGATGAGGTGATTATCGGCAATACGCGCTTCATTGGCGCAAGCCTGTGGGTCGATTTCCTGATGAAACTCACCGCGAAGTCTGATTTGCCGCAGCGAATGTGGATGGCGCGTCAGATGCTCAACGATTTCCATGCCATCTGCATGCAAGATGGCAAACGGTTCACGCCGGAGGATATGCTGGAGCTGCATCGCGCAGATGCGGCCTACATTCGTCAGAAACTGGCAGAACCGTTTGACGGCCCCACCGTGGTGTTGACCCATCACATGCCGCATCCAGATTGCACGCCGCCAGCCTATGCGGGTCAAGACGCAAATTACCTGTTCGCCTGTGGCGCAGAGGCCTTCAATGACATCCTTCATTCTGAAAAGGCTCCGGATTTGTGGGTCTGTGGCCATACGCATCATGCCTTTGACGTTCAGATCGGTCAAAGCCGCATTGTCTGCAATCCTTACGGCTACAAATGGGAGCAGGGCAGAAACGGCTTTCGGTGGGACTGGGTGATCGATACAGAGTAAATGACAGCTCAAGGTGACAGAACCATTGCCGGTGTTCAGCCATCACGCGTATGGGCCGCGAAAAGGAAGCGGGCGACATAGCAAGGCCGAAGCGTCGCCCGGCATTGCTACTGGTTATCGAACATTGAAAATTGTTCGTGAATGATATGCTCAACAATAATTTTCGCCTATTTTCATATCACCGAAAATTTGAATAAACTTATGCTTTTGAGCCGCCCCGGGTTTGCCGTCACAGTTTTTCATCGGCTACAATTCCGCACTGGATGATTGTTTCGATATGTTGCAAACTGCTGCAAATTGTTTCAATCACACCTGTGCACCTGCCGGTTGCGAGAGAAAAAGTAATTTTGAACTGAGAGGAAGCGATATAATCCGTTGCTTTATGCGCTCCCACCATAGGAAATGATGCATGATGTACAATGCAGTAGCCGAGCGTAGATGCTTTGAGAAAGAGGGTTCGGGAAATTTGACCTGTTTAGAGAAGTAGGTTTCTACCTGGTTTCGGCTCCGCTGCGGACTTCGATGATATCGAATGGGTCCTAAATGTGCCGCATTCGCGAGCAACGACAGAGTTGACTTAACAGTTACATTTCGTCAATTACGCTACGGCGGATTGACTAAATTTATTCGAGAAGATGGCTGTCGTGACAAATAGCAGATTGGCCCGGAAAAAATCATGAGTATCGAGATATCTAGAGCAGAAGTGCCTCATGAGGTTGTAACGGCAGAGCCAACCAAAGGAGCTAAGGTCGCCATAGGGGACATTTCGGAGGCCCTATCGAAATATCGCTTGGCGTTAATTTTCGGGTGGCAAGACGTCGCACAGCGTTATAGACGATCCAGAGTCGGGGCCTTCTGGTTGACCTTGAATATGGCTGTGTTTATCGGCGCGCTGGGTTTGATATTTGGGACGCTTTTTCAAAGCGAAATGCGCGAGTTCCTGCCGTATCTTTGTGCAGGCGTTATTACATGGGGTTTTATCTCGACTTGTCTGAATGAGGGATGCACAACATTTACATCTTCAGACGGCATAATTTTGCAAGTTCGAATGCCATTGTTTACGCATGTCATGCGCGCTCTATGGAGAAATATAATAATATTCGCCCATAATATTGTTATTTTTCCGATCCTTCTTATTATTTTAGGTAGAATGGTCAGTCCGAATGCGCTTTGGGCGGTTCCTGGTTTTATCCTCCTATGTCTCAATTTATCGTGGATGATGCTCATTCTTGCGGTTCTTTGCGCTAGATTCCGCGATATGACGCAAGTGGTTACGAACATTTTGCAGGTGTTGTTTTACGCCACTCCCATTATGTGGATGGTTAAGATACTACCTGACCACGTTTCTAAGGCATTTATCGAGTTGAACCCATTTTATCACTTCATCGAGCTTGTACGAGCTCCGTTATTTGGCGCATCACCGTCCCTACTTGACTGGACCTTCGGTTTTGCTTGCGCGATAATTGGTTGGGTCGTCGCCATCTTATTCTTTGGACGATATCGCTGGCGCGTAGCGTATTGGTTGTAGAAAATGAGTTTAATTCAGCTTCAGAATGTGAGTGTCGAATTTCCTATCTATAATTCGACCAGCCGTTCATTAAAAAACAGGGTTCTTAGTATCGCTACAGGCGGAAAAATCGAGAGGCGAAGTGATCGCCTAGTGATTGTACGCGGCCTTGATGATGTATCTATGACGTTTAGAGATGGTGATCGAATCGGACTGATTGGTCACAACGGATCAGGAAAAACCACGCTACTGCGTGTCTTATCGGGTATTTATACGCCAACAAATGGAAGTTCTGTAATTAATGGCCATTGCGTATCCTTGATCAATATCAATCTGGGAATAGATCCAGATGCTACGGGCCGGGAGAATATTCGTCTGCGCTCTGCGATGATGGGAATGTCACCCGAAGAAATTGCCGAAAAGTTCGACCAAATAGCAGAATTTTCCGGACTAGGTGAATTTTTGGATGTCCCATTCCGCACTTATTCATCTGGTATGCAATTAAGGTTGGCATTCGCGACCTCAACGGCGATTCGACCCGAAATTCTGATCATGGACGAATGGCTTTCGACAGGGGATGAAGATTTCAAAGAACGTGCAAACGCACGTATGCGCGATCTGGTCGATTCAACAAAAATACTTGTTCTCGCAAGCCATTCAAAAGATTTAATGAAAAAGAACTGCAATAGGATAATCTGGCTCGAACATGGGCAAGTCAAAATGGACGGATCTCCTGATGAGGTGTTGGCAAGTTATTTTGGCGAATGATGGAATAAACCTGTCATGTATAACATGAAGGTCAGTGGAATGAATAGTGTGGGGGGCTAACCGTTGGTTTTGGGACTCTTTCCAGCGAGCGAATTTTTCGCTACTGTTGTGAGGTATTGAACAGCTATGCCAAGACTTCCCAGCCGCTTTAGGCAGTTGACTAACGCGCTACGCTATCTTGCTCGCGGGGATATTTCAGGGCTGTTCAAACGCCTGAAATGGTACGGACGTGAACATCATTATGTAAAATTGCGCAAACGGCTCACGAACCGAAACGGTATTGTTTGGGGGATTCTCTGCACACCTCATACCCTTTTCATCGCTCGGGCAGTATCTGAACGTCTAACAAGCCACGGAATCGAAAGCGAAATCATAACGGGCTCTTTAAAGAGTTTTGATCATGATTTTTATATAGTCCTATGTGCACAGATGTTCAAGCGCCTTCCGTCAGCAAATAAACGTGTGATATTTCAGCTTGAACAGTCGGTGAGTTCAAGATGGTTTACTCCACAATATATGAAAGTTCTGAAGGATTCTTTAGGAGTAATCGAATACTCTTTAGCGAACATCGATTTCTTAGCAAAAAACGGCCTGAAATATCCAAATGTACATTATGTGCCTATTGGTGCTTCGCTGAATGAGGCTGTTGTAGGTAGTCCAAGGCCCAAAAAATATGACTTTTTGTTTTATGGCGATAGTTTAAGCAGCCCTAGACGGCGAAGGTTCCTTGAGAAACTACAGGAAAAATATAGCGTTAGAATATGTAACGATCTATTCGGCGATGAGCTTTATGGTGTTATCAAAGAATCAAAAATTGTTATCAATATTCATTACTATGAGGGTGCTTTATTAGAAATGCCTCGTATATGCGAGTGTATCTCTTTGGGAGTGCCGGTTCTTTCCGAGGGGACATCTGATCAGGACGAGTATCCTGAACTAGAAGGTGCTGTGAAATTCTTCGGTGAAGGGTCTATCGATGATATGATGGTCTGTGCGTCAGAGATGCTCCAAAATCTAGAAATGGCAAATAAAGCCATTGAAACCGCCACTTCTGTCAGTGCTGCACGTTTCAATTTCATGATGGACCGCTTTCTGACGGCAATTGGGGTCCTTCCAGCTAATGTTATTCTGGACCGTCCGATTTATATTGCTCGAAAGAGTAATTTTTTCGCTCTTTCGCTGCCCGAAACGATTGAACGGCGCAGGATAATAGCTCAAACGCTGCCGGATGGTTGTGAGTTATTTGACGGAATTCGTCACAATGTAGGTTGGATTGGCTGTGGAGGCAGTTTTAATGCATTATCTCGATATGCGCGCGTGAACGAGGTACCCCGGCTGACTGTCATTGAAGATGATGTAGAGTTGCCCGAGAATTTCAGTGGCCTCCTTTCTGAAGTTAATGCATATCTCGATGAGCGCAAATCAGATTGGGATATATTTTCAGGTCTGATGGCTGATGTTCATCCCGATGCGAAGGTTCTTTCTGTCGATCACGTTGGTGGACGCACTTACGTTACTATTAATAAGATGACCAGCACCGTATTCAATATATATAATGAAAGCGCGTTGAAACTATTGTCGCAATGGGACCCTCTTAACACCAATGCTGTTACCAACACGATTGACAGATATTTGGAGTGCCAAGATGGACTTCAGATTGTTGTGGCTGTGCCATTTATAGTTGGTCATAAGGAGGAAGCTGCATCCACGCTATGGGGCTTTGAAAACGAACGTTACACCCCCATGATTGCGGAAGCGCAGCGGAAGATAGAAGCCTTGGTTCGAGAATGGCAGCGTGCGTATCCTAAGGTATAGTATTCTTAACACATTAAATTATTAGCCCGATTAAAAGGGGATTGCCGAGGAGAGTTATCGGGTCTATTCGTGGCGTTTCGTCAAAATATCCTCGATCATAAAGCCTGAGAAAATTTTACTGTAGAGGCCGTTTATTGGTGGGGATTACCGCAGGTGCACTGGTTGGAAGATATGGATTGCGATAATATATAGAAGGCTTTAAGTACACTACGATAAGGTTCTACTTAGTGGGAAAATAATATGGCGCACCATATCAATAATGAAAAAAATATTCTGACTTCCGTTCAAGGAAGATATGGCAAAATCAACTTCCTCATTAATGACGATCCTATCGGTTATTCTCTTCAAAATTATGGGGAATGGGGTCAGGTAGAGCTGGATAAAATTCTAACTCTGATGCGTTTTGGTGATCACGTCATCGACGTCGGCGCGAATGTTGGCAGCTATACGCTGGCGTTCTCAAGAAAAGTAGGTGAGACTGGCAAGGTCATCGCTTTTGAAGCCCAGAACTATCTTGCGAAGATTCTAGAGAAATCCTTATTAGACAATGATGTGAATAATGTTTTACTAGTCGAAATGGCGGTTTCTGATAAAGAAGAAGTTCTTTATTTTAAAGAGCCCGATTATGATGCCCACATCAATGCCGGAGCCGTAAGTCTGACCTCTGTCAAAGCTACTAATATGCGGCAGGTGTCATGTGTTAGGCTTGATGATATGCAGGTAACCCGCTGTGACCTGATCAAGATTGACGTCGAAGGCATGTCGGACAAAGTCTTGGACGGTGCTATTGAAATAATTGAGAACTTTCGACCTATCATAGTTCTTGAAGTAAATGATATATCGGAAGGCTTGGCAATTTCATCTAAGCTTTCTTCTTTGAATTATGAGCAATGGCTTATCGTTTCGTCTGCGTTTAATCCTAATAATCTAATGAGAAATATGAATAATCCTTTCGGCCACGCAGCCGAAATGGCCATCATCGCAGTCCATTCGACGCGAGTTGGTGAACTGGAACTCGACAAACTAGGAACGAAGATTTATTCCGCCGATCAATTAGCTGAGCTAATCTTACAATGTCCGAGATATGGTGATCATACGCCATATGATCGCAACATAAATATTCTACGATCTTTATTAGATAAAGCCAATGTTGAACTGGCTAAGTTGCAAGATGAAACGCTACGTTTGCATTATCGTATGGCTTTACTCGAACAAAGAGCCGCTGCTTTCGAAGCTGAAAATATAAATATGGAAGCAGCTCAAAGACGTGATGTTAACGAAGTGATCGCGCAGTTGAACCGCGTTTATCAATCAAAATCTTGGAAGCTGACAGCCCCTTTGCGCACTTTCAATAGAGCACTAGCTCGTAAATAGGCAGATTTTATGCGTGACAAAAAGCGAGTTATGCCAATTCAACCGAGTGACGACGATTGGTTGAATCTTGTCAAGAGAACTCAGGTCATTGACCGACAGCAGCCAAAAATTGACGTGATAATTCCAGTGTATAAGGGATTGGAAGAGACGACGCGATGCATCTATAGCGTATGTGAACATCAACAGAATATTCCTTTCCGGATAATCGTAATTAACGATAAGTCTCCGCAGAATGAATTGGTTGAGCAATTGGAGAAGATCGCCGCGCTCGATCTGATAGAGCTGTATACAAATGAGAAAAATCTAGGTTTTGTTGGAACTGTTAATCGCGGCATGAGGTTGCATATTGACAGAGACGTAGTGCTGCTGAATTCAGACACCGAAGTTTACGGTAACTGGCTTGATCGCATTTATAGTTTTGCATATACGGATTCCATTATTGGAACAGTTACTCCGTTATCAAATAATGCGGAAATTTGCAGCTACCCCGGATTCGTAAAAGACAATGATTTCGAACTCGAAGTCGACGGAAAAACAATAGACAAAATTGCAAGCAAACTTAATTCTGGTTGCGGAGTTGAGGCTCCTACCGCAGTTGGATTCTGTATGTTTATTAAACGAGAATGTTTGTCAGCGATTGGGTATTTTGACGAGGAAACATTCGGTCGTGGATATGGTGAAGAAAATGACTTCTCTCAAAGAGCAATTGCTCACGGATACCGCAACATAATATTAGCAGATACCTATGTCCGTCATTATGGATCGACTTCTTTCGGAGCGGATAAAGAAGTATTGGTAAAAAGTGCTACGGCGGCAATTGAGCTAAAGCATCCAGAGTACAACTCGCAAGTTTCAGAATTTATCGGTAGTGATAAATTGAAACAGTTTAGGAGAAATATTGATCTTGAGCGTTTGAAAAAATATAGACGCGGTAAGCTGGTATTGTTCGTTAGTCACAATAGAGGGGGAGGAATAGAACGGCATATACAAGACTTAAAAAAACATCTGGAGGACGCAGGCGAATCCACGGTGATTATACTTCGTCCATACGGAACTAATTTTCTGAGCGTCGATGATTTAGAATTTCCCAATATTGGTCCATTTAAAATTGACGGCGACGTGAGCGAATTTGCAAATTTTCTTCGAACTGCGTCAGTCGACTTGGTGCATGTTCATAGCTTGGTTGATACAATACCGGAATTATCCGACTATTTACTTAAATCATGTCAACTATCTGGTGTCGGTTATGATTTTACGGTGCATGATTATTTCACGATTTGCCCCCGTGTCCATTTGATTGATGATCACGGGCAATATTGCGGTGAGCCAACAATCGGGGCCTGTGAATCGTGTTGCAGTCGTCGTGGGTATCTCAATTCCCTCGGTAGCGCTACTGTGTGGGCATGGCGGGATCGATACGAACGATTTCTATCGGCGGCGCGCCGTGTTTGGGTTCCGAATAGTGATGTTGGAAATCGTATGAAAAGATATTTTGGAGCCATTTCATTTATTGTAAGGCCTCATCCTGAACCCCACCTGCCTACGCGAAATTCCAAATCTAGATCGATATTAAATACTAATTTGACTACAAATAAAATTGCGATTTTGGGGGCAATAGGGCCGCATAAAGGATCAAAGCTTCTTTTAGACGTTGCGCGAGTCGCTCGCCGAGAAAGCCTCAATATGGAGTTCGTAGTGATAGGTTACACGGACATAGACCATGAACTTGAGACGGTTGGGAACGTGAAAGTTACAGGCCCATACAAAGACGAAGAGTTAGATAATTTAATCGCTGCCGAAAGTCCGGATATCGTTTGGATGTCGAGTGTATGTCCGGAAACTCATAGCTATACATTATCAGAAGCCCTCTATCGAAATCTTTATCCCGTGGGGTTTAATTTTGGGGCTGTTGCTGAACGAATAAGGTATTATTCATTCGGAAGTACAATCGATATCCGGCTCATGCTTGACCCAGAAGCGCTTTGCAAGAAGCTTTATGATATGCTTTCGGAATGTAAGGATGCGCGCATTAATTATGTTCCCCATAGATATCAGTTAATGATGGATGATTATTATGAATTATAAAGACACTCTATTTTGAAATGCTGTGGAAGATTTAGTATTGAACTGTATGTTTCTGCGAGGGCGCCCTCCTGAAAATTGATTCTTTATAGAATATGATTCATGAGCGGCAGAAGGACATTGAAATGGTAGCGGTTCCACCGCTCCATGCATGTCTAATCTCCTAAATGGAGACAGGCCAGTACGCCCCCACATCATTTAAAATAATTATATTTTGTGTTGATATGCAACCACATCGCAATAATGCGTGTTATAGGGACCAAAAGAATGGCATTTTTCCCGGTATTTTTGTCTGTTGTGTATGTCATGCGCAATCAAGGCCAGCAGCTAGAGACCATTATACAGGGTGCCTCGGCAAAATTGTCGTCTCTCGTCACCGACTACGAGTTGATCATTGTGGATAACGCATCCGATGATAATAGTGTAAATGCTCTGAAAAAGCTGACAGGACAATCGGGTTATCCAAATTTGCAGGTTTATGCTCTTATTAAGGAGGTTGACGGCGATACAGCTTCGTGGGTGGGGCTGGAGAATGCGCTTGGTGATTTCGTCGCAGTAGTTGATCCTCTACTCGACGATATCGGATTTTTGCCCGAAATGCTTGATAAAGCAGTTACAGGGGCTGACGTTGTTTTTGCCAATAACCAACATAAACCACGCCAAAGTTTCGCTTACCGCGCGGCCTATGCAGCCTTCAATTTCCTTTACAAATCGTTCAACGGAATACATTTAGCCAAAGAAGCACCTCAATACAGGCTGCTGAGTAAGCGGGTCGTGAACTTTATTCTTCAGCACCCCCAGCCAGCCATGACTTACCGCCACTTGCCTGCGACGGGTGGTTTTGTGCGTATCAACATGGAATATAGCGCTCAACCACTTGCTACGAACACCAAAAAATTAGGGGAAAGCATTGATCGAGGTATGCGGCTCCTTGTCTCAACGACACAGGCCCCAATGCGACTTGTAACATCACTGTCCTTGTTCGGGGCGGCCGCCAACTTGCTTTATTCGTCTTATGTCGTTGCAATTGGTCTTTTTAAGGCTGATGTTGCACCCGGCTGGGTGAGTATGTCCTTGCAGCAATCAGGCATGTTTTTCTTGATCTCATTAGTGCTTTTAGTGCTTGGCGAATATATATTACATATGACTAGCCTAAGTAATGAGGGGCCTCTATATCATGTTGGTCAAGAGTTCACGAGCGTCCGCATGGCCCGACGAGAGAAGCTGAATATTGAGGATGTCTCATCTTCGGCAACGAAACTCTCCCGCAATTCGGGTCAGGGTGTTGCATGACTCCGCAACGCTGCACTGCAGATGCAGTCATTATTGGCGGTGGCTTTTATGGGGCTACAATTGCGATTTACCTTGCCAAGTCCCGTGGGTTGCGCAATGTAATTCTGCTAGAGCGAGAACCGGAACTTCTGCTCCGTGCTTCTTACAATAACCAAGCACGTGTACATAACGGATATCATTATCCGAGAAGCTTTACGACGGCTTTTCGGAGCCAGGTGAATTTACCTCGTTTTATACGCGACTGGCCGCAAGCCGTTAAACAGGATTTCGTAAAGCTCTATGCTATTGCAAGACGCAATTCCAAAGTAACAGCAAAGCAATTTGAGCGCTTTTGCCACGAAATCGGTGCAACGATCAAACCCGCTGAAACTGGTTTAAAACAGCTGTTTGAACCGCGATTAATTGAAGAGGTTTTTCTCGTTGAGGAATATGCCTTTGATTCCACGCGGCTCGCCAAGTGGGCAGTTAGCGAGCTTAAGGATGCGGGTGTAAAGGTCCATTATTCAACCCGTGCGTTAGCGATTTCCCGTCCGCCAGCCGACAAAAACTTGATCGTTGCGATCCGACTGAAGTCAGGGGATACATCGTCCATAACCAGTCGATACGTCTTCAATTGCACCTATAGCGGACTGAATCAGTTCTCGGGCGATTTCCCAGGTACCCAAACGGATATCAAGCAAGAGGTGACTGAAATGGCTCTTATGCAAGCGCCGGACGCGTTCAGGGAAATTGGAGTTACGGTTATGGACGGACCATTTTTCTCCATAATGCCGTTTCCGGCTCGTGGTCTGCACACCCTTTCGCACGTTCGTTACACACCACATTTTAGCTGGAAGGATGAACAGGGGATTGACCCCTACAAGAAACTCAAGGAATACGACCGGGCTACGCGAGTGGACCGGATGGTCCGGGACGTAGGTAGGTACTTGCCTTCCGTACTGAATGCAAAATATGTTGAATCTTTATTCGAGGTTAAAACCGTTTTGGTCAAGAACGAAGGGGATGACGGCCGTCCGATACTCTTCGAAAGACATGCGGAGCTGCCTGGCTGCTATTCGGTGCTGGGTGGAAAGATAGACAATATTTACGATGTCCTTGAAAAACTCGAAACTGAAGAGTTCAAAAGTTCGCTGGAGTGATAATGGATAATGCGCTGATTGGGTTTTCTGGTTTTGTCGGAAGCACGCTTCTTAAGCAGGCACATTTTTCGGCACTTTACCGTTCGACCAATATCCACGAAATTGAGAAACGCGAATTCGATGTGGTAGTCTGTGCGGGTGCACCCGCGCAGAAGTGGATTGCTAATCGCGAGCCCGTAGATGATCGAAAAAAAATTGAATCACTAATCACTCATCTTCGGACCATCAAATGCAAATCATTCATATTGATCAGCACTGTCGATGTATTTAAAGAGCCGATTGACGTTGATGAGTTTACGCCAGTTGAAGAAGCAGGCTTGCATCCCTACGGACTCCATCGTCGCCTGCTAGAGAAATTTGTAGAGCAGACTTTTCCACACCACCTAGTGGTTCGTTTGCCTGGCTTGGTGGGCCCCGGATTACGCAAGAACGTGATTTTTGACTTTCTTAACAACAATAATCTTCACGCAATTGAAAGCCGAGGCGTTTTCCAGTTTTACCCGATGGTCAATCTTTGGTACGATCTTCAAAAAGCGCTGGATGTTGGTCTATCACTGGTGCACTTCACGGCCGAACCGATTAGCGTTGCAGATGTTTCTTTGCAGGGCTTTGGAAAGCTGTTCACACAATCACTTTCGAATACGCCTGCTCACTACGACATGCAAACGCGGCATGCCCAATTATTCGGTTCCCTTGGTCGGCATCAGTACAGTACTCGTGAAACGATACAGGCTATTCGAGCTTACGCTCAGTCCGAACCAATTACTCTTAGGAATGAAGGTGGAGTGGTATCGTGAGGCTAGCGATATCAAACATTGCCTGGGACATTTCAGAAGATCTTGCTGTCGCAAAGCTATTAGACAAATTCGGTATAGATGCCATTGATATAGCGCCCGGTAAGTATTTTCCTCACCCTGCCAACGCTGAAGATGATGACATCGTAAACGTCAGGCGGTGGTGGGCGGACCACGGCATCGAGATCACTGGCATGCAAGCCTTGCTGTTTGGCACGGTAGGCTTGAATGTATTTGGTGAGGACAATAGCCAGCAAGCGATGCTGGATCATTTGCGTGCGATGTGCCGCATTGGCGCGGGCCTTGGTGCGACCCGATTGGTATTTGGCTCACCCAAAAATCGTGACCGCACTGGCTTGAGCGACGCACAGGCATTTGAGTCGGCGGTTAGTTTTTTTCGACGTCTTGGCGATGCTGCTCAGGAACATGGCGTCGTCGTGTGTCTGGAGCCCAATCCAGCCCGATATGGAGCGAACTTCATGATGACTAGTGAAGAGACAGCCCATATCGTCACAGCTGTCGGGCACGGTGCAATCCAGATGCAGTTTGACACAGGAGCCTTAAAGATCAATGGGGAATCTTCTGAAGCTGTTCTAGAGAGTAGTTCAAGTTTAATTGGGCATGTCCATGCGAGCGAGCCGGATTTGGTACCCTTAGGCGATGGTGGAGCGGATCATCAGTTGATACACAAGAGTTTGCAGAAACATCTTCCAGACCACATTGTTACGATAGAGATGATCGCCACAAAAGAGGAGCCGCACCTCCACTCGATAGAAAGGGCTCTGATTTGCGCTATTCAATGCTATCGGACCGCACAAGGGGTGGCTTGATGAAATGGTGGATTTTGGTGCTTGGTATCGCCGCAAACGCTTCTGCAAGCGTACTCGTCAAAATGGCCATGATACCCCCAAGAAAATTCCCATCTTTGACGGATCCATTGGCAGCCCTGAGTAACTGGCCTTTCTGGCTAGGCTTAGGCTTATATGGAGGGGCATTTCTGCTGTACGCCGCTGCACTGGCGAGGTTGCCATTGAATGTTGCCCACCCGGTACTGACATCCGGGGCGGTAGCGACAGTCGCACTTTCTTCTGTATTGATATTCCGTGAGCCATTTCACTGGACAACAGGTGCTGGCATCTTGTTCGTGATTGCGGGCGTAGCGCTTATCACAACTCGGGTTGTATAAACAAATGAACGCGACAAACGATATTTCTTCAGAATACCGTGCAAAGTGGCAAGTACCTGCTATGGGAATAGCACTTTGGTTGGGCAGGCAACGTCCTTATTGCGTGGTGATCCCCGTGATTAACGAAGGGGCGCGTATAAAGAGCTTGCTCAAACGGATGGAGAATAACCGCATTTCTGCGATTGCAGATGTCATCATTGTCGACGGTGGCAGCACAGATGGCTCCTTAGAGACGGATGGGCTGAAGCACGTAGGCGTCAGAGGGCTTCTGATTAAAAAAGGCCCGGGAAAACTGAGCGCTCAACTTAGATGTGCTTATGCCTTTGCGCTCGATCAAGGATACGAGGGCATCATCACTATCGATGGGAATGACAAGGACGACCCTGTAGCGATACCGCGATTTATTGAGTCGCTAGAGGACGGGATTGATTTTGTTCAAGCATCGCGTTTCCTACCTGGCGGTGTAGCTGTGAATACGCCAAAGTCACGAGACTTTGCGATCCGGTATATCCATGCCCCGTGCTTAAGTCTGGCATCCGGGTTTAAATGGACAGACACCACACAAGGATTTAGAGCTTACAGTCGCCGAATGCTGCTGGATTCCAAGATTGCCCCATTTAGGGATATTTTTTCCACTTATGAGCTTCTGGCCTACTTATCATATCGAGCACCCAAGCTCGGATACGTATGTAAAGAGATAGCAACAACGCGCCAGTATCCCTACGGCGAAGTTCCGACAAAAATAACAAGTGTAAAAGGTAATATTGAAGTGTTATTTATACTATTTGCGGCTTGTTTATCACTTTTTAATCCAAGAAAATAATAAGCTGATTGTAATGCAGATGATCGAAAAAGAAAAATATCGAGCTATTTTAGTAATAATTATTATTAGCATAGTATTGTGGTTTACTTTTTACCCTGGATTTATGTCCCATGACTCTATTGCTCAGTTTAGCATGTCTAAAACTCTGATTTTTAGTGACTGGCATCCCCCAATAATGTCATGGGTCTGGTCTGTAGCGGGGGGCGTTTTTCCTGGGCCGAGTGGGATGCTTGCTCTACATATAATCTTGGTTTGCATATCAGTCTATATATGGTGGATCAGTTATAAGGAGCGATCCTTCTCATGGCTGGTATTCCTAATTCCGTTTTTTCCTTGGATACTTAATTTCGCTGGGGTTCTTTGGAAAGATGTGGGATTAGCATTTTCGCTGCTTGCTTTGTCGGGATTAGCTCTTCGTTCACCAACTCTTGGGAAGCTTTTTTTCGCCTTTATTCTTATCTTTTATACCATCAATCTTCGCTATAACGCAATTTTTGCGGTGCTCCCTATATTATTTTTCTTGAGTTTCAGGTGGCTACAAAAACCTTCTACACTAAAGGCAATGCTTATTTCTTGTGTTGCAATTTCTGTGTGTTTATTTATGGGAGGAATATTTAATTATAAGATACTTCACGCGGAAAGAACAAAGCCGTCAAACTATGTAATGGTGGATGATTTGTCCTATCTTTCTATCAAGAATAATAAAAGCATCCTACCAGGGATTAGTATTGAAGAAATTAGATTGTGTTCTAGTGCTGATATTGGGCAGAATAAATTGGTAGGGAGAGTTTTCTGTCTTTCTAATCAACCAAGTTACAAGCAATCTAATCTCTTAAACGCTGATTTGAAGCGTATTTGGTTAGAAAGTATTATTCAGAATCCAGTGGGATATTTCCAATTTAGGATGGCAGCGTTTTCTTATTTGCTCAGGACACCTTCAGATGCTCCATATTATATTTGGCATCCTGGAGTAGACGAGAACTCCTATGGAATTAAGCAGGATCCGAATGGACTTACATTGGCTGTGGAGCAATTCGTAAAGAGCTCAGCGGAGGCAACTCCATTCTTTTTCAAACCTTACTGGTGGCTTCTAGCTTCTCTTCTCCTCATAATTTTATCATTCATTTTTGTTAAAACAAAAACAATTATTATGGTTCGGTTTTTGTTATTATCTTCAATATTCTATATGTTTGGATATATACCCACAACGCCAATGGCGGATTTTAGATATGTATACTGGAGTGTTATCGCGACGACTATGTCATACCTTATATTTTTTGTGGATAATCCGGGAATTAATACAGAAATTACTAAGCGTAGAGCTATCTGGCTTTCTGTTGCTGCATTTCTCTGCTGTCTAGTAGTCTTTAATTATGGCAAGCTCGTGCAAATTAATGTGGACTATGCCTTATATAATTCGCTTGATGGACAAAGAATCGGCGCTGGCGATCCTCTATCTAAAAACGATCTAATAAAGGGTGAAGTTGCATACGAAGTCAATGGCATAGATCCTTTTTTCATATATGATGTCGCATCTCTAAATTTAAATTATAGAGATGCGCATTGGCTGAAATTTGAATTCTCATGCTTAGGGTTGACAGCGGCGCCGGAATTGCAGTTATTCTGGTGGGGAGATGACCAGATAGGGGCGGTGGAGAAGCAAAAAATCACCCACGGGCTTGTTGAAGGAATTAATTTGATACCTCTTCAAAATCACTTAGTATTCTCGGGCTTGTCTCGATTACGCGGCGTTAGGTTTGATTTGGCAAATCCATCTGCCTGTAAGGAAATAAATTTTGAGAGAGTTGAGTTTATCGGCTCTTGAGACGCCTCGCCCCCCGAGTTTGGACCGCGAGGTTAGGGGCAACTCCATTATGCATAACTAATTTTACTGACCGAAAGCTCGAAAATGGTAAAGATCACAGTCTTGATACCTGTTTACAATGCTCCAAAAGCCGTCGATTTTCTATTAAAGTCACTACATGAAAATACAAATCGTACGCTTGTAGATGAAATTATTATTGGAGACGACTGCTCAGATGAAACGACGAAAGCTATTATAACTACGTTTGCTGTTAAAGATCCTATTTTTAACCACATACGACGTGAAAAAAACTTTGGCTTTTTGGGCAATGTGAATGATCTTTATCGTAAAGCTAAAGGGGACATAGTGGTTCTTTTGAACTCAGATACCATTCTCCCCCCTTTCTGGGCAGAGCGCGTGGTTGATGCATTTGGAAGTGATCCAACTGTGGCTTTGGCATGCCCATATACGACTAATGCTACCAACCTAGTTATTAAGCCTGCTCCGGGGCAACACTGGTTAGACGTGGATCGTTGCATTGCAACGATCCCACCGATTTATCCCCCATGTGCGCCTGTGGTTGGGTTTTTTTTATGCATACGGAAAAACTCGTTCAAAGAGGAAAATTTGCTCGATCCGACTTATGGAAGCGGCTATTGGGAAGATACGGATCTACATTTTAGAAGCTTGGATAAAGGTTATCGGAACGTCATCATCGATAATCTATTTGTTTTTCACAGTAATCATAGCCCAAGCTTCAGTATCGAAAATGATTTGAAGTCGATTAACGATACAAATAGAAAAATTTTCTATCGGCGCTGGCGGAAACAATACCAAACCATGATAAAGTCAATTGCAAAGCTTGAAGCGACCAGCAGACATGCTATTCCTTCGACGGTGCAACATCGTCACACATACGCCCGAGATATTGAAGTTCTCTTTGTCCTTCCTGCTGTTCATGCCAATAGTGGCGGCATTTCGGTTGTTATGAATTTTGTTGATGAATTAAATCAACGTGGCATAGCTACATCAGTCTACACTTATGGTCGCTGCGACATATCATATGTGCATAGTCAACTTCAAAACGTACCGTTCCTAGATAAGCAAGATGTATTGAACCAAATTTCAAAGGTTCGTTACGTATTCGTAACTAGCCATGTCAGCCACGATTATGCCGAGGCATTCGCCGCTCATTACGGAGCTAAGCTTTGCTGTTTTGTGCAAGGGCCAGAGGCTGCATTTGCCAAAGGCCGCCATGCTTTAACTATGGCTCAGAGATACCGTAATTATGATATTAATGTTGCTGTGTCCAGATATTTGGTTGAGTACCTGGCTAGTTTTGAAGCAAAGTCGATACACATTCCTCTGGGTCCCTCTAAGTTAACCTTTTATGGATCGAACCGCGCAAAGCGCAATCCCAGAACGCTTGCTGCATGTGTCCGATTAGATGATCTAAAAGGAACCGGGAGACTTATGGCGAACCTCGCTATGGCCGAGAGGGCAGGTTTTGAGATACATCTTTTTGGCGAAACTGAAGGATGGGATATTTGCAAAAAAGCAAAATCCCATGGCAATTTGACACCTGCTCAGCTTTCAAAGCTTTTCAGTCAGGTTAGTTATTATCTGGATTGTAGTCATATGGAAGGCTTAGGCCTCTTACCCTTGGAAGCGGCTTTCTCTGGATGTATCCCAATTGTAGCACAAGAGCTAGGGTTGGAAGGAATCGTCACAAATGGACAGGACATTATTGTTTTGCCAAATGATTATCCAGGTATCGCTTTCTACCAAGGCTTATTGGAAAGTGATATGGGGCAGATGAGGAGCAATGCGCAACAACTTCGACAGAAGGTTTCGCTTGAAGCTGCAGTATCCTCCTTCGTTGACCAACTCGGTCTCGCTAAGTTTGTTTCAAGTCGATTACACTTTTTTCAGCATCGGATCAACATTCTCCATCACTCATTAATGAAAAGAATTTTTACCGGGACAAGCTTATGGAGGTCTATAAATCGAAAAGCTGGTTCCTCACAAAGCCTATTCGCTTTTGTGGTCGAGTTGTGAGAAGATTACGGCGAATGCTCTAGAATACCAAATTTCCTCTACTTTGGCCGGCGAGATGCATCTGTTTAATTGGTACTGAGTTAATCTAAGTAGACTGATTTTCTGCAAGCGCTATCGGTTCTAAACGTAACGCTTAAAATTCTATTTTATCTTTAATCCATGGCTTAAGTAGAAACTTATAGCAGATTGTATGAAAGTTCGTATATGCCAAAACCCTTTTTTCGATGTGTTTCCACCGGAATGAATTAAGCGAACGGATGGCACGTAGGCAATACTAGAGAAGAGGCCTATTCTTAAAGATAGATCAAAATCTTCAAAATACAGAAAATATGTTTCGGAGAACCCTCTCACTTTTAATAAAACTTCGCTTCTACAAAACATTAGGCAGCCGCTAACTATCGGCGGATTCCAATAAACGTGATTTTGTGTTTCTGCTCGCATTTCGTAACGGTGCAAACGCTTCTTAAATAACTTGCGGATTGTTTTGGGAGCGAAGCCTCTTAGGAAAAGGTCCAATATTGCAGGATATCTTTTGCAAAGGTACTGCCGCTCCCCGTTCGGCCATTCAGCATAAGGGCTAATTAATCCACATTGCGGATTGCTTTTCATGAACGTGATGGCGTTTATGAGCGCTTCAGAGTGTAATTGAACGTCCGGATTGAGGATAAGATGAAATTCTCCCAATTCGTCTAATGCGAGATTGTGCGCTCGGCCGAATCCAATATTTCCGTGCCCCTGAAGCAAACGAATAGGCAGATGTTGATAATTTTTTTCCAGAAATGTTGAAACAGAATTATCAGCTGAATTATCAACGATTGTTAATAAAAAATTGCTTTGCTCAATCTGCTTAAGTGCTATCGAAAGACTGTCGAGAGTTTGGCTCAATTCAACAAAATCGGGTTGGAACGTCACAATGGCAATTGTCAACAATGGTCGATCCTGGATTGAGACGGAATGATTCATTTATTTTTTGCCTTGTCGGATGTGCAATCTGGGCGCTTGGATGGACAGAGGTTTTCATAAGTTGAAATTTATATGCCGTTTTTCTTTGTGAATATCTGATTGTTTTCGCTTATCGCCAAATCGGAGCTATAATGTTAATGCAGAGGTATTCGTCTGAAAGAGTGAAAGAAGTGAGATGCAGGGAAGCGAAATCATATGAAAGGCATCATACTTGCAGGTGGTAGCGGCACCAGACTCTATCCTCTGACCATGGCTGTTTCCAAGCAAATTCTCCCCATTTACGATAAGCCCATGATTTATTATCCGCTGAGTGTTCTCATGCTCGCGGCTATCCAGGATATCCTGATCATTTCCACACCACATGACTTACCTCTTTTCCAAAAATTGCTCGGTGATGGCCGCGAGTTCGGTGTCAATTTCTCCTATGCTGAGCAAGCTCATCCCAACGGTTTGGCCGAAGCTTTCATCATCGGCAGAGAGTTTATTGGCAACGATAGTGTGGCCATGATTCTCGGCGACAACATTTATTTTGGCGACGGTCTTTCGAAGCTGTCCCAACTCTCTTCTCAGCCGATGGAAGGCGGTACTGTTTTCGCTTATCGTGTGGATGATCCGCAACGCTATGGCGTCGTGGAATTCGATAGCAAGACGGGACAGGCAATCTCGATTGAAGAGAAGCCGGAAAAGCCGAAGTCGCATTGGGCTGTCACGGGCCTATATTTTTACGACAACCAGGTTGTCGATATTGCACGTTCGATTGAGCCGTCCGCCCGTGGTGAGCTTGAAATTACCACAGTTAATAATGTCTATCTCGAGCGTGGTGAGTTAAACGTTCAGCGCTTCGGCCGCGGATATGCTTGGCTGGATACCGGTACACACGACAGCCTTCACGAAGCGTCGTCATTTGTTCGGACAATTGAAAAGCGACAGGGCATCAAGATCGCCTGCCCAGAGGAAATTGGACTGGATAAAGGTTGGTTGAGCAGTGAAGCCGTATTGGAGCGTGCAGCTAAACTCGGCAAGACTGAATATGCAGCTTACCTGCGTCGACGTGTTGATGAATTAGGAAAAGATTGATGGAAGTCCGTTCCTTAGGTTTAGACGGTGTTTTTGAAATCAGCCCAAGTAAATTCGGTGATGATCGCGGTTTCTTCTCCGAGACCTATAATGCGAAATCATTTGCGGAAGCCGGTATCGATCTCAATTTCGTTCAGGACAATCATTCCTATTCGGCAGCAAAGGGCGTTTTGCGCGGGCTTCATTACCAGTTGCCGCCATTTGCGCAGGACAAACTGGTTCGTGTCATTCGCGGTGCGATTCTGGACGTAGCAGTCGATATTCGCAAAAGCTCGCCAACTTTTGGCAAGTGGGTTTCGTTGGAAGTCACGGCTGAAAAATGGAATCAGATTCTGGTGCCGAAAGGTTTTGCGCATGGCTTCATGACGCTCGTGGAGAATACCGAAGTTATCTACAAGGTGACGGATTATTATTCTCCTGAGCACGACCGCTCGATCCGATTTGATGATCCGGCAATTGGTATCAATTGGCCGCTTCCGTCTTCAGGTGTTCAGCTTTCCGATAAGGATCAGAAGGCTCCGCTTTTTGCTGACGCAGAAGTTTTTGCTTGAGGAAATGAAATGAATATTCTTGTTACGGGCGGAGCGGGCTTCATTGGTTCGGCGGTATGTCGCCATCTGGCCGCTGATCCCAAGGTCAATGTCATCAATCTCGATAAACTCACCTATGCGGGCAACCTGGCGTCTCTCCGCCAGATTGAAAACCATCCGAATTACGGCTTTCTTCAGGCTGATATTTGTGACGACATGAGCGTTCTGGAGGCTTTGCGCGCCCACGAAGTCGACGTCATCATGCATCTGGCGGCGGAAAGCCACGTCGACCGTTCAATCGATGGTCCGGGTGCATTCATCGAAACGAATATCGTCGGAACGTTCCGTTTGCTCAACGCGGCACTCGCTTACTGGCGGGAATTGCCTGAACCACGCAAATCGACTTTCCGGTTCCATCATATTTCGACCGACGAAGTATTTGGCGATTTGCCATTCGATAGCGGTATTTTCACGGAAGAAACACCTTATCAGCCTTCTTCTCCATACTCGGCTTCGAAAGCAGCGTCCGACCATTTGGTCCGTGCGTGGCATGAAACATATGGTCTGCCGGTCGTGCTTTCGAATTGTTCGAACAATTATGGGCCGTTCCATTTCCCTGAAAAACTGATCCCGCTTGTTGTTCTCAATGCGCTCGATGAAAAGCCGCTGCCGGTTTACGGGGCAGGGGCGAATGTGCGTGACTGGCTTTATGTCGAGGACCATGCGCGTGCTCTGGCACTGGTCGCGACCAGGGGCAAGCTGGGTGAAAGCTACAATATAGGTGGGCGTGCAGAACGTACCAATCTCAATGTTGTGGAAACGATCTGCGCTATTCTCGATAGGAAACGGCCCCGCGCAAATGGCAAGAGCTATGCCGACCTGATCACATTCGTAACGGACCGACCGGGACATGATCGTCGCTATGCGATTGACGCTTCGAAGATCGAGCGTGAATTGGGCTGGAAGCCACAGGAAACCTTCGAGACCGGATTGGAAAAAACCATTCAGTGGTATCTCGACAATACTTGGTGGTGGGAGCCGATCCGCAGCGGGACCTATGCTGGCGAGCGACTCGGCGGTGCGGTGGCAAAAGAGGCCAAAGCATGAAACTTCTTGTGACCGGGCGGGAGGGGCAGGTTGTCCAGAGCCTTATCGAGAAAGCTTCTCAACGTCCTGACCTGCAAGTGATCGCACTGGGTCGCCCGGAACTGGATCTGGCAAAGCCAGAAACCGTGCACAATGCCATTGAGGCGATTAAGCCCGACTTCGTCATTTCCGCCGCCGCTTATACGGCGGTGGATCTGGCTGAGGACGAGCGAGAACTGGCCTTTTCAGTGAATGCAACAGGTGCGCAAGCAGTTGCCGAAGCAGCAAAGGCTTGCAAGGTTCCTGCCATCCATCTGTCGACGGATTATGTTTTTGCGGGTAACGCCGACGAACCCTATGTTGAATCGGACGTCACCGGGCCTCGCAGCGTCTATGGAAGCTCCAAGCTTGAAGGTGAGCGTCTGGTTGCGCAGGCCAATCCACGCCACATCATTTTGCGGACGGCGTGGGTCTATAGCCCCTTTGGCAAAAATTTCGTCAAGACGATGTTGAAGCTCGCGGAGACGCGCGACACTCTCTCGGTCGTTTCTGATCAATGGGGCAATCCGACCAGCGCACTCGATATTGCTGACGCGATTATCCAGGTGGCGGATCATTTGGCCGCAATGTCAGACTTTTCCGCTTATGGTGTTTACCATCTGGCTGGTACGGGCGATACAAACTGGAGCGGCTTTGCACGCGCCATATTCAGTGAAAGCGCCAAGCTTGGCGGATCGACCGCGACTGTTACGGATATTGCGACAGCGGATTATCCAACCAAAGCGGTCCGTCCTGCAAACTCACGCCTGTCGACTGCCAAATTCCAAAAGATGTTCAACTGGTCGGCACCGCATTGGCAATCGTCATTACGCGATGTCGTAGCCAGGCTGGTTTAGCATTCAAGTGCGAATATCTCTGATGCGGCATCGCTCAATGGGCGGTGCCGCTTTTTTCGTATCTGACGCAAATAATTTCCGTCTCTTGACGCCGTGCGTCAACTGTAGCACAAACCTATGACACATTTGGCGAATGCGAAAAATGATTTATTGAAATCATTGAGGAATTTGACGTGGCTGGGAATCCAGCCGTCCCGGCAGGCAAAAATTCCGCGGCCCGTTTCAGTATTTGAGAACATTGTAATTTCATTGCCATTAGAGCATCGTGCCATGCTCAACAGCAATTGTTAACGCAGACGACGTTAAGGATTTGAAATTGCCTGTATATACGGATTATGACCAGCAATAAGGTGCATATGATTGCACTATTGTGGGGATGATAGTTTTCAGGCTCACGTTATAAGATGACAAAACCTTTGAGCTGGGGGCGCTTGCGGGCGTTGCTTTTTTGATGTTCGAAAAGAATGAGTGGAAAGCATGAGCGGCACATCCCTTAAATTTGGCACAAGCGGTCTTAGGGGACTGGCGGACGAACTGAATGGTTTGCCCGCTTATGCCTATTCTCTTGCTTTCGTTAAAATGCTGTTGAAAGCTGGAAAGCTGCAGAAGGGCCACAAGGTTTTCGTTGGTCAAGACCTTCGCCCATCCAGTCCGGCTATTGCAGCACTTTGCATGGCGGCAATCGAGGATGCGGGGTTTCAGCCGGTCGATTGCGGTGTTCTGCCAACCCCGGCTTTGAGCCACTTTGCGATTTCGCAGCAAGCGCCATGCATCATGGTTACGGGCAGCCATATTCCGGACGACCGCAACGGGCTTAAGTTCTATCGCAATGACGGAGAAATCGACAAGAATGACGAGAGCGCCATCAGCGCGATCTATGCCGCTCTGCCAGAAAATCATGCCTTTCGTCATCTGCATGATGTGCCCCTTAGCAGTGATGCAATCGACCGCTATGTGAAGCGTTATGTTGATTTTGTCGGACTTGAGAGCCTTCGCGGCTTGCGCGTCGGGGTCTATCAGCATTCGT
The DNA here is from genome assembly GCF_022488005.1 of Ochrobactrum sp. A-1. Lineage (NCBI taxonomy): Bacteria > Pseudomonadati > Pseudomonadota > Alphaproteobacteria > Hyphomicrobiales > Brucellaceae > Ochrobactrum > Ochrobactrum sp. A-1. Next base: position 984,539 of record NZ_JAKVQC010000003.1, on the reverse strand, counting down.
CTGTGGCGCGTGATCTCATTATCCGTATCCTCACCGAGCTTGGCGCAGAAGCCGTACCGCTCGGTCGATCCGATGTATTTGTGCCTGTCGACACGGAAGCTTTGCGCTCCGAGGATATCGAACTTCTCGACCAGTGGGCGAAGGAAAGCTGCTTTGACGCCATTGTTTCCACGGATGGTGATGCCGACCGCCCGTTGATCGCGGATGATAAGGGCCGTTTCGTTCGGGGCGATCTGGTGGGAGCGATCACTGCCGACTGGCTTGGCGTCAAAACGATTGTGACGCCGGTGACGTCCAACTCCGCTCTTGAAGAAAATTTCGAGCGCGTCATCAGAACACGGGTGGGGTCGCCCTATGTCATCGAAGGCATGGCGCAGGCCATCGCCTCGGGCATATCGGCGGTGGTCGGCTTTGAGGCCAATGGCGGTGTGTTGCTGGGTACGGATATCAGCCGGGACAATCGCACATTGACTGCGCTTTCGACCCGCGATGCGTTGCTGCCAATTCTCAGCAGTCTTGGTTCCGTCAAGGAGCTTGGCAAGCCATTGTCCGAAATCGCAGCCCGCTTCCATTTCCGTATTGCGCTGAGCGACAGGCTGCAGAACGTCCCGCAGGAAAAGAGCCTCGCGTTTTTGTCCTTGTTGAAGAATGAGGCGACGCGAAGTGCACTGTTTCAGATGGACGATCCGATTGTCCGCTCCGAAACGATAGACGGCGTGAAACTCTTCTTCCGTTCCGGTAATGCAATTCATTATCGCGCTTCCGGCAATGCACCGGAACTGCGATGCTATGTGGAAGCTTCAGACGAGAGCCAAGCCGAGACGCGTCTGGAAACGGGACTTGCTATCGCCCGCAACGCAACGAAGGACAACTGAGCAATGAGCTTTATTCCTGTCATTATCAGCGGCGGTTCCGGTTCCAGATTGTGGCCGCTTTCGCGCGATGCGCATCCGAAGCCCTTCATCGAACTGCCCGATGGCAGCATCTTGATCGGCAAGACCTACAAGCGTGCGGCTCTGCTCGACGGTGTGGACCATATCCTCACCGTGACCAACCGCGATTTCCTGTTTCTGACGCTCGATGCCTATGCCGATGCCAAGGCGCCCAAGGTCGATAATGCGTTTCTGCTGGAGCCGCTCGGACGCGATACGGCACCTGCTGTGGCGGTTGCGGCTCTGCATGCTGCGGCGACTTACGGCCCGGACGCGACATTGCTTGTCATGCCCGCCGACCACCTGATCGAGGATGAGGCTGCTTTTGCCGAGGCTGTGACAAAGGCCCGCCAGCTTGCTGAAACGGGGCGCATTGTCACTTTCGGTATTGTGCCCGATCATCCGGAAACAGGCTTTGGCTATATCGAAGCCGAAGGTACGGATGTGCTGCGTTTTGTTGAAAAGCCTGATGCCGAGACCGCGCAGACCTATGTCGAGAGCGGTCGATATTTCTGGAACTCCGGCATGTTCTGTTTCACGGCCGGAACCATGCTTGCAGCAATGCAGCATTTTGCGCCGGAAATCTTCAATGCCGTGCAGGCTTCGCTTGAACATGCCCGACGCGGCGTCAACGGTGAGACCAGGACCATCGAAATCGCAAAGGATGATTTTGCGACGGCCCCTGCGATTTCCATCGATTACGCGATCATGGAAAAGGCCGAAAATATTGCCTGCATTCCGGTGTCTTGCGGCTGGTCTGATATCGGGTCCTGGGCGGCGATGGCCGATCTTATCGCGCCGGATGACGACGGCAACCGTCTGCGCGGTGAGACGGTTATCGAAGACACGACCGACAGCTTTGTTTTATCCGAAACCCGGCTGGTCAGCCTTGTCGGCGTTCACGATCTGCTTGTCGTGGACACACCGGATGCTTTGCTTGTGGCGCATCGAGACAAGGCGCAGGAAGTGCGAAAGGTCTTCAACAAGCTGCGGGCAAGCGGTCATGAAGCGGCCAAGCTTCACCGCACTGCGCATCGTCCATGGGGCACTTATACGGTTCTCGAGGAAGGCGACGGATTCAAGATCAAGCGGATCGAAGTGAAGCCGGGGCGTCGCCTGAGCTTGCAGGCGCATCACCACCGTTCCGAACACTGGATCGTCGTTTCCGGCACCGCAAAGGTCACCAATGGCGACCGCGAGATTCTGCTCACGACCAACCAGTCGACCTATATCCCCTGCGGCTTCCGCCACCGGCTGGAAAATCCGGGCATCCTGCCACTTGTGCTTATCGAGGTGCAAAGCGGCGAATATCTGGGCGAAGACGACATTGTGCGTTTCGATGATGTCTATGGGCGCACGTAGGGCCGCCTGACCGGTAGGGAATAGGAGCGGGTAGAATTTATTCGGGAACCATTCGCCGTCGCGGATGTTTGCCTTAACATGCCCAGCAAGGAACAGGACCCGGCAACCGATCAGATCGGTATGCCGGTCATTGACTTTCAAAAAAACGCCCTTTTTTTCGATGTGGACGGAACACTGCTCGATATCGCGGCCAATCCCGATGGCGTTATCGTTCCAGTTGGCCTGCAAAAATCGCTTTCGCTCATTTCCGACCGGCTGTCCGGTGCAATGGCGCTGGTCACGGGCCGGGCAATTGCGTTCATCGAAGAACGCTTTCCCGATTATCGCGGCCCCATAGCCGCATTGCATGGTGCCGAATTCCGGCACGCATCCGGGTTGGTTGAGCTGATCGAGCCCGGCGAACATTTTTTGATTGCGAAGGATTTTCTACGACAGGCTGCACTTCGCGTCAGCGGCTTTCTCGCCGAAGACAAGGGTAGTGCGGTTGCCCTTCATTATCGCTCCGCGCCAGAAAAAGCCGATCTGGCACATGATCTCGTCGGGAAGGCACTGAAGCTCGCCGGGCCGGACTGGATCGTGCAATCAGGCAAGATGGTTTTCGAGCTGCGCCCGGCAATCAGCGACAAGGGTGCTGCCTTGCGCCGCTTCATGGAAGAAGAGCCATTTGCGGGGAGGGTGCCGATCGCATTCGGCGACGACCTGACAGATTTACCGATGCTTGGCGCGGCGCGCAAACTTGGCGGTACAGCCGTCGTGATCGGCCGTGCGATCGACCATCCGGGCGCAGCCAGACTGGCAAGCCCGGGTGAGCTGTGGCTTTGGCTTTCTGGGATCGTGAATGAGAATAATACTGAAAGGACTTGACGTATGGGCCGACTGATCGTGGTCTCCAATCGTGTTCCGTTGCCTGATGAGCAGGGCAAGGCGCCTGCGGGCGGCTTGGCAGTTGCGTTGCAGGCGGCGCTCAGCGAACGCGGCGGTATTTGGCTCGGTTGGTCCGGAAAGACACTTCCCAATCGCCAAACACAGGAACTGGCGATCCGCGATGTGGGCTCCATTCGCTACGCGCTGCTCGATCTCCACAAGAAGGATATCGATGAATATTATGCTGGCTTCGCCAACCGCATGCTCTGGCCGCTCTGTCATTATCGTCTCGATTTGATCGATTACACGCGCAAGGACATGGCGGGATATTTCCGGGTCAATCGCTTGTTTGCGAAGCATCTTCTACCGATGATCGAGCCGGAGGATGTGATATGGATTCACGATTACCATCTCATTCCACTGGCCGCCGAACTACGCAATCTCGGTGTCACCAATCGCATCGGCTTTTTCCTGCATATTCCCTGGCCTCCCGCTGATATTCTATTCACGCTGCCCGTGCATGAAACGATCATGCGTGGCCTTGCTTCCTATGATGTGGTGGGCTTCCAGACCGAGAACGACGTCGATAATTTCATCGGCTGTCTGCGGCGGGAGAAAATCGGCAAGCGTCTCGATGATGACGGTCTGTTCGAGGCTTTCGGACATCAGTTCCGTGCCGAGCGCTTCGGCATCGGTATCGAGACAGCCGCATTCGCCGAGATAGCCAAAAAGGCGCAACGCCACCCGACGGTAAAGCGCATGAGCGACAGCATGCTGGACCGCGATCTTATCATCGGTGTCGATCGGCTGGACTATTCCAAGGGCATCACCAACCGAATGGAAGCTTTCGAGCATTTCTTGAAGGTTGATCCCGGCAATCGTGGCAAGGTCACTTTCCTGCAGGTCACGCCGAAATCCCGCTCGGAAGTCCCAGAATACAAGGACATGCAACGCGCGGTGGCGGAACTTGCCGGGCGAGTGAATGGTGCGAACGCTACCGTCGACTGGACGCCAATACGTTACATCAATCGCTCTTTGAACCGGGAAGTGCTGGCAGGGTTATATCGGCTTGCCGCTGTGGGACTGGTTACACCGTTGCGCGATGGCATGAATCTTGTCGCCAAGGAATATGTCGCCACACAGGATCCCGAGAATCCGGGCGTGCTAGTCCTGTCCCGCTTTGCCGGTGCCGCGCAGGAACTGGACGGCGCGCTTCTGGTCAACCCCTATGATACCGAGGCGATGGCTTATGCTATGGCGCGCGCACTTGCTATGCCACTTGAGGAACGTAAGGAGCGGTTTGAAAGCATGATGGCTTTTCTGATCACCCACGACGTCAATCACTGGTGCGATGACTTTCTGGACCGTCTTTCTTCCGGTTGACGGGCTAGGGTTTGACAACGCCGAGTTTGGCGGCTTCTTCGGCAAGGTGTATCGTATAATCGAAGTTGCCTATATCTGACGATAGCAGCGGGGCTTTTGTCTCACGAGCTTCCTTTGGGGAAATGCCAAAACGAATCTTGAATGCCCTGGTAAACTGTGCGCCGTCATGAAATCCGCAGCGATAAGCGATTTCCTTGAATGTCACGTGTCTGCTACGCTCGCGCTCGCCGACCAGAATGCGATAGGCATGATCGAGCCGCTTCTCACGAATGATTGTGGCAACACCACCCTCTGTATCAAATGTCCGGTAAAGACGTGAGCGGGAGACGCGAAGATTCTGGACGATAAGATTTGGCCCCAGCAGAGGATTGAACAGGTTATGGTCGATATAGGCGAGGATAGTCTTGCGCATGGGAAGATTGACGGGAAGGCTCTGCATTTCTTCTCTGGCAACGCCTTTGATGCCTGCGCCAAGCAGTGTCAGCATTGCTTCCTGCGCTGATTTTTCTTCGGCCTTGTCCAGTTTGCCAATCAATGATTGCAGACTATGGAGATATTCAAAAAGCAGACGCGTCAGGGGAGCATTCACTGACAAGACAAGGCCGTGTAAATTGCGCCAGCCTACTATCCCCTCCAGTTCATTGCGGGGGATTGTCACAGTGATGCGTGAGCCGGCGGATGCCTGGCTTTCTACGGTCTGTGTCAGATCGATGATAATAATATCTCCAGGCTTTGCCACGACATCGACCCCGTTGAAATCGCCGCGTAAACTGCCTGCCGTAATAAGTTGCAGAACGTAGTGATCAAGCCCACCCTGTGCGATGAGTTTGCGTGTGCGTGAGTAGTTCTGGGTGTTGAAGGAAGTCGTTCCTACATGGAAAGTGCCGAGTGCGCGAGCAGCAATTGTTCCAGAAAACTGGTACTTCCTGTTCTCTGCCACGATTTCATATATGGGTTTGATTGCAGATCGCCAAAAATCATTGCGAAGCTTGTCGTCGACCATGTCGGTCGAGATTGAAATCTCATTAGCCATCACAAGTCATTCAGTCCAAGGCAGGTTGTTGATATGAAATCGCACGATGTGCGAAATATTGATAGCATGTATTATTATCAATATTTTTTGTTTAGGTGCATATTTTATGCATTCTTGTACTTGAACAAATAAATTCTTCTGCATGGGGCTTTGATTTTAGCTAGCCACCCAAAGCATATATTATTAATCTCTAATATAGCTGAAACCTCCCGATTTTGACTGATAAACTCAACCCTGTTGGAACTATCACCATATGTTGTCTGATGCCGAACAGGAACTATTCTCGATAGAATGCCAGAATAGAACTTCTGCTTGTTCGCAGAAGTTTGAACGTCTCGTACAGGGGGGCGCTGTTGAACGCCTGGATAAATCTTCTATCTTTGGTTTCAGGTTTGAAGATGTCCCGAATGGCCTTGTCGGTACAAATGGAGCCGGGTTGGGGAGGCGCTTTATAGTCGTGAGCCTGATCGACCTTTGGGCATTTGGCAGTGTTGTTTTGAAAGTGTTTCGATATGAGACTGTTTTTTACCGCTTTGGTGCTTGCCCTGATCAGCTGCACCAGTGTTGCGACCTCAGCCGGATTAAACGGTACTCTCGGAACCGAGTGTCGACGTATTCCTATTCAAGGGACCGGTTTTTCCGATACGCTGACAAGGCCGTCCTGGGCTATGCCGTTATGGAATTCACCATCGGTTCCAGCCAGCCAACGGTCGCAACGTGCCATCGTCTATCCGCAGGCAACGCCGTCGCCCCAACTTTACCGCTATGACTGCACACCGACGGCCGCAGAACCGAATGAAGTTCCGCGGGCCGATTACAGTGGTCAGTAAGGGCTGTCGACCTTGCCCATCTCGACGTAGACAGTCTTGATCTGGCTGTAATGAGCGAGTGCGGCGATGCCGTTTTCGCGCCCGATGCCAGATTGTTTGTAGCCACCGAAGGGAACTTCAACTGGCGTCAGGTTATAAGCATTGATCCAGCACGTCCCGGCCTTGATCTGGCCGATTACGCGATGGCCGCGTGCGATATCGGCAGTGAACACACCCGCCGCGAGGCCGAACTCGGTATCGTTGGCGCGTGTGATCACTTCGTCCTCGTCGGAGAACTCCAGAACACTCATCACTGGTCCGAAGATTTCTTCGCGAGCGATGGTCATTTCGTCGGTCACATCAGTGAAGACGGTCGGTTCGATGAAGAAGCCTTTGTCGAAACCCTGCAGTTTCGGCACACCACCACCGCAAGCAAGCTTCGCCCCTTCTGCCTTGCCCTTTTCGATATAGGACAGAACCTTGTCGCGCTGTGCGCCGTTTACTAGTGGCCCCATCTGAGTTGCTTCATCCAGCGGATCGCCAATGCGAATCTTGCGTGTGCGTTCGACCAGCCGTTCGACAAAATGGTCGTGCATCTTCTTGTGAACGAAAACGCGGGTGCCGTTCGAGCAAACCTGCCCGGTCGAATAGAAGTTGCCGAGCATTGCGCCACCGATAGCGCTTTCGAGGTCAGCGTCATCGAACACGATGATCGGCGACTTGCCACCAAGCTCCATGGTGATGTGCTTCAAGTGTTCACCCGCCTGCGCCATGATGCGCTTGCCTGTTGGTACGGAACCCGTCAGCGAGACCTTGGCCGTCAGGCGATGATTGACGAGCGCGGCACCGACATCGCCGAAGCCCTGCACGACATTGAACAAGCCATCGGGAAGCCCCGCTTCCTTGTATGCTTCCGCCAATGCAAGCGCTGAAAGCGGCGTGTTTTCGGACGGCTTGAAGATGAAGGCATTCCCCATCGCGAGTGCAGGCGCGGATTTCCACGCGGCAATCTGGATCGGATAGTTCCATGCGCCGATACCGACGCAAATGCCGAGTGCTTCGCGGCGCGTATAGGCGAACGAGCCGCCAAGTTCCACGAATTCACCGTTGAAGCCGGAAATGATGCCGCCGAAAAATTCCAGTGCATCAGCGGCCGAAGCCGCATCCGCCACCAGCGTTTCCTGAAGCGCCTTGCCGGTATCAAGCGTTTCGAGCTTCGACAGCTTCTTGTTCTTCTCGCGCAGGATTTCTGCCGTGCGGCGCAGGATGCGCCCGCGCTCGACAGGTTTCAGCGCTGCCCATTCACCTTGCGCTTTCAGCGCTGCGGCATAAGCCGCCTCGATCACATTGGGTGTCGCCGAATAGAGCTTGGCAATTTCCTCGCCGGTTGCCGGATAGATGACCGGCAAAGGCTTGCCTGTCTTGTCTTCAACGAATGCGCCGCCGATGAAATGTGAGGCTTTGGGTTGTGCTTTCATTGTGTGTTCCTACTTCGGAATGAAGGGAATAGGGGAGTAAGGGAACAAGGGAGTATGTTTGAGCGCAAAAAGCACGACCTGACATACTGCCTTATTCCCCTATTCCCTTACTCCCCTAACGATCAGATACTTGCCACCGCGGATTGATCCACGGCTCCTGATTGGAGCGCGCGAGCGGCGTACGACCAAGAATATGATCGGAGGCCTTTTCGCCGACCATGATCGACGGGCCGTTGAGATTGCCGTTGGTGATGCGCGGGAAGATGGATGAATCCGCAACGCGCAAGCCTTCGACACCGATCACGCGGCATTCAGCATCGACCACTGCCGTTGGATCGTCAACCGCACCCATCTTGCACGTGCCGCATGGATGGAATGCGCTTTCGACGTGTTCCTTGATGAAATTATCGATTTCATCGTCGCTCTGAACATGTGCGCCCGGCTGGATTTCTGCTCCCCGATAAGGATTGAACGCGGCCTGTCCGAAGATTTCGCGGGTCAGTCGCACGCAATGGCGGAAGTCGGCCCAGTCGTCTTCATGCGACATATAATTGAACTTGATGACAGGCTTTTCGCGCGGATTGGCCGAGCGAAGCGTCACGCTGCCACGCGATTTTGACCGCATCGGCCCGACATGAGCCTGAAAACCGTGCGATTGTGCTGCCGCCTTGCCGTCATAGCGGATCGCGACTGGCAGGAAGTGATACTGGATATCGGGATATTCCACGCCAGCCTTCGAGCGCACGAAAGCCGCAGATTCGAAATGGTTGGTTGCGCCGTCGCCGGTCTTGAAGAACAGCCATTCCGCACCGATCTTCGCTTTCGAAAACAGGTTCAGTTTGGAGTAGAGCGTGATCGGCTGCGTGCATTCCTGCTGGATATAGACTTCCAGATGGTCCTGCAGGTTCTGCCCGACGCCGGGACGGTCGGCGACCACTTCAATTCCGTGTTCTTTCAATTGTGCGGCAGGGCCGATGCCCGAGAGCATCAGGAGCTTCGGCGAATTGATCGATGAGGCGGCAATGATGACTTCACGCCGCGCACGGATGGTCGAGAAGCTGCGGCCTGCCTCGATCTCAACGCCAACCGCGCGCTTGCCCTCAAGCACGATCTTGCGCGCGAGACCCTTGACCAGCTTGACATTCGGGCGCTTGAGGGCCGGTTTCAGATAGGCATTGGCAGCAGACCAGCGACGACCATTATGGATCGTCTGCTCCATCGGGCCGAAGCCCTCCTGTTTCTCGCCATTATAGTCTTCGGTGACTTCAAAGCCCGCTTCATGGCCTGCCTCGACAAAGGCATGGAACAGCGGATTGTCGCGTTTGCCGCGCTGGATATAAAGTGGGCCGCTGGTGCCGCGCCAGCCTTCCTGACCACCGCTCGAATTTTCCATCCGCTTGAAATAGGGCAGCACATCGGCATAGGCCCAGCCGCGCGCACCGCTTTCCGACCAGTGGTCGTAGTCGCGGGCATGGCCGCGCACATAGACCATGCCATTGATCGAAGATGAGCCGCCCAGCACCTTGCCGCGCGGCGTCACAAGGCTGCGCCCGCCAATATGCGGTTCCGGTTCGGTGGAAAAGCCCCAGTCATAGGTTTCCATATTCATGGGGAAGGAGAGGGCAGCCGGCATCTGGATCAGGGGGCCAACATCAGGCACGCCATATTCGATGACGATCACCGAATAGCGACCGTCTTCCGACAGGCGATACGCCATGGCCGATCCGGCGGAGCCAGAGCCGATGATGACGAAATCCGCTTCCATACTCATTTCTCCCCCGCAAACTGGCCCAAAAGCTGAACCGCGATGTAATCCTCCACCAGCGCAATCGCCGAGGCTGCATTGGGCGCATCCGCACCGAGCGCATGACGGATGTAGAGGCCATCGATCATGGCACCCGCGCCCTCGGCAATGCGGCTTGCCCGTTCGCGCGTGGTCAGGTGTTCAAGCGCGAAAACGAGGTTCGAATGCAGGCGGCGCGCATAGATGCGCAGGAGCCGACGCGTATCCTCCGACTGCTGCGCGTGCACATAGAAGGTGAGCCAGGCGGCAATGGTTTCCTGCGTGAACTGCGATGCGGAAAAATTGACCGCTATGATGGCCGCGATACGTTCCTGCGGCGTCTCCGCTTGCCCGATGGCGGCGTTGAGATCCTGTCCCAGTTCGCGCAGCAGATGGCGCATCGTGGCCAGGATGAGCTTGTCCTTGCCGCCGAAATAATGATGCGCGAGCGCAGGCGAAACGCCCGCCTCATGCGCGATCTGCGCGACGGTCACATCCAGCGAACCGCGCTGGCCGATTGTACGAATGGCGGCGTCGATCAGCTCGCGCCGCCGCAAGGGTTCCATCCCGATCTTGGGCATAATCGTGGTCCGTTCTCAGGCTAATTGTCTATCAGTTTAACGTTGATTGACTCATCAATCAATAAAAACCAGATATGCAAATCATGCATTTACCGTCGCAACAGTGAGTGGCTTATCTGGCAAGGAGGCTTGCCGGGGATGTGCCAACTGCCTACATTCAACTGATGAGCAGAGCATTCACCAAGGAACAGGATGACGCGCCGACCGATCTTGGCGAGCGCCCGGTCAGTCCGCATCGCAATCTCGTCACGCCGACGGGCCTGAAGATGATCGAGGACGAAATCGCCCGGCTGCAGCGCGAGCTGGCAGATGCTAATATCGCGGGCGAGCGTTCGGCGATTGCGCGTATCTCGCGTGATCTGCGCTACTGGAGGGCGCGGCGCGAAAATGCCGAGCTTTCGGTTCCCGCTTCCGACAGTGATGTCGTGCGTTTCGGCATGACGGTGGAACTGGAAAATCTGGACGACGGCAAGGTCCGTCGCTGGACCATCGTGGGCGAGGACGAGGCCGACCCATCAAACGGCAAGATTTCCCATGTGGCGCCCGTTGCTATTCTGTTATTCGGCAAGCCGGTCGGCGATGTCGTGAAAATCAATAATGTCGAATGGGAAATCGTATCGCTGAAGGTTGTCTAGTCTTCTTCCAGCACGACCGTGTGGTCACGGAAAAACGCTGCGGCGCCGGTTTCATCGATTTCGCCAGAAGCAATGCCCATCGTGAAACTGTAAAGCAATCCATCGTCTGCGGTCAGTGCATAGCCGTTGACGAGCAGAAACGTAACAGCAGTAACGATAGCGGTGCGCTTGTTTCCATCCACAAAAGCATGGTTGCGGCCTATTCCGAAAACATAGGCTGCTGCGATTTCCGCATGATCCGGCTGGCCATAAACCTGTTTGTTCTGCGCGCGAGCCAAGGCAGACTCAAGAGCATTCTCATCACGAAGCCCTTGAGCGCCGCCGTGGCGCTGCAATTGTTCGACGTGGATTGCCTCAACGACGCGTCGCGAAAGAAAACGCCAGTTCATTCGGCGAGCTTCTGCAAGGCGACCTTGTACTTGTCCATCACTTTCCGCGCTGCTTCCATCTGCTGCTCGAAAGTATCGTCTATGGGCTCCAGCGTTACGCCGTTCTGCGTTTCGATAATCTGGAGCTTGTCTCCTGTCTGTAGGTTAAGCCGTTCGAGCACTTCCTTGGGCAAGATCACACCGTCGGAATTGCCGATTTTGCGCAGGGTTACGTTCATGGCTTTTCTCCTATGTTATAACGCATGATATAACATGGTGAGCCTGTGTTGTCACCACAAGCTACAGCCAGCCCTTGCGGCGGAAGTAATAGAGCGGCAGCAGGGCAGAAGCGACCATCAAACCAAGCGCCATCGGATAGCCCCATGGCGATTGCAATTCCGGCATGAAGGAGAAGTTCATGCCATAGATGGAAGCCACGAGCGTGGGCGGCATGAAACCAACCGCCGCCACAGAGAAAATCTTGATGATGGCGTTCTGTTCAACCGAAATCAGCCCGACGATCGTATCGAGCAGAAACGTAACCTTGTTGGACAGAAAATCCACATAGGCGGTCAGGGATTGCGTGTCGCGCTCCAGCGACTTGATCCAGCTACGCGTTTCCTTCTTGCCGGCTGCCGGATTGTTGATGGCCGACAGATAGACCAGCATGCGGCTGATACCCGCCAGACTTTCGCGCATTCGCGAGAGGAAGGTTCCCTGTCCACCGATCTGGGTCAATATGTGCCGGAAATCCTCCGTCGTCATCGGGCGGGCTTTCGGCTGGCGGCGATAGATGGAGTGCGAGGCCGCATCGATTTTGCCCGCCACGCCTTCCAGAATATCGGCAAGCCGGTTCGTGGTGGCTTCGGTGATGCCAAGCATGATCGACAGGCCCGAGCACTTGGCTGATATCAGCCCGTTGCCCGGCTTGGTCGAACGGAGGATATAGGTGCTGAACGATTTCGGATTGGCATAGCGCACGGTTATCAGCCGCGAGCCGTGCAGAATGAAGGTGACCGGAGCAAGCTCGCGGTGGTCGAGATCGACTGCGTGCAGGATCGGCACGGTGAGATATTGTGCGCCGGTTTCCATATAGAAGCGGCTCGATTCCTCGATCTCCGTCATGTCTTCGCGGGTCGGGATTGAAATGCCCATCCATGCCTCGACAATACTGTCTTCGTTGACGCCGGGAGCAAACAGATCGATCCAGATCACATTCTCGGGCAACGGAGTACCGGGCTCGACTTCCACTTGTTCGAGGTGGTCTCCGGAAAGGTTGTAAAGTGTGATCATACTGGCACCTGAAGTCTGGCCCGAAATCTCGAGCGGCTGGATTATGGGGCACTTTGCGCGAAAATTGTTAACGGAATGCGGCAGTGGATACCAGTGTGACAACAGGATTATCAAATCCGCCGCATCAGCCCGCAATCAGCTTTCTTCACGACGGTTGACAGCTTCATTACGCAGGTCTAATTCATCAAGTCATCAGATGACTTTGGTGAAGGTATGAAGGCAATATCCCGCAAGACATTGACGGATTCGGCCACGCAGGCATTGCGCGGAGAAATCACGTCTGGACGCTGGACGATAGGCGACCAGTTGCCAAATGAAGCAGCACTTTCTGCAACACTTGATGTCAGTCGCGGCACGGTACGGGAAGCTGTGCGGGCGCTGGTGGCACAGGGAATGCTGGAAACCCGGCAGGGTTCGGGAACCTATGTCCGCTCCACAGCCGACACGGCGCGCAGCCTCGACCGCATCCGCCATACCAGCCTGCGCGACCGCTTCGAGACCCGGGCAGTTCTGGAAACAGAGGCGGCACGGCTCGCCGCCTTGCGCATCACGTCCAAGGGGATTGTCCATCTGGAGAAAATGCTGGCACAGCGCGGCAATCGCGATGAACTCGACCGGGCAACTTTCGTGGCCCGAGACTTTGCCTTTCATGAGGCCATTGTTGCGGCCTCGGGCAACAGCGCACTGATCGAGGTTTATGCCTTTTTCTCCGCCTCCATCCGCGAATCCATAGAAGCCACGCTCGACGGCGAACTGCCTGAGCCAGATCATGAAGCGCACCGCCAGATCGTCGAAGCCATCGCCTCGGGCGATCCTGACAAGGCCGGTGCAACGGTTCGCCGCTTCATGGCGCCCCTGATTGAAGAACTTGAAAGGTTGCTCGCATCATGAGCCACATGAACACAGCCCTGCCGGACGTGGCAGAAAGCGAGGCGCTATTGCAGCCGGAGGCGTTGGTCGATGCCGAGGCAGACAGTGTTCCGCCGCCGCCAGTCCAGCAACCGCCAAGCAAGGCGATGCGCATTTTGCTGGGTCTGAGCCTCGTGCTGATCGCCGCCAATCTGCGACCGGTATTTTCCAGCGTTTCCGTGCTTTTGCCGGAAATCATCGATGCCACCGGCATGTCGTCCATTGCGGCCGGTATTCTGACCACTTTGCCGGTTGTCTGCCTTGGTGTCTTTGCGCCGTTTGCACCACGGCTGGCGCAGCGTTTCGGCGCCGAACGTGTCCTGCTTTTCGTGCTGGTCGTGCTGACTGTCGGCACCGCCATTCGCGGCTTCGGTTCGTTCTATTCGCTTTATATTGGTGCAGCATTGGCCGGTGCCGCCATTGCGACAGGCAATGTCCTGCTTCCGGGCGTCGTCAAGCGCGACTTTCCAAAAACTGCGGCCATCATGACAGGTCTTTATACGATGGCGCTATGCGGCGGCGCTGCCTCCGCAGCCGGGTTCACCATTCCCATCAAGGGGATGCTCGGCGGTTCCTGGAACCTCGCTCTGGCATTCTGGGCTGTTCCGGCGGCAGTCGTTCTACTGTTGTGGCTGCCGCAGGCCATGCGTGCGAAACACAATGTCGCCCATTCGGGTTTCAAGGTGATCGGCTTGTGGAAGGACAAGCTGGCCTGGCAGGTAACCCTGTTTATGGGGCTGCAATCCTCCACTGCCTATATCGTTTTCGGATGGCTGGCGCCTATCCTGCGCGAACAGGGCCTCAGCCCGGTAGCGGCAGGCGGTCTGGTTTCCTTTTCGATATTGGCGCAGGTCATTACCTGTCTCGCAGTGCCTTCCATTGCCACGCGCCAGAAGAACCAGAGCCTGCTCAATGTCATTCTCTGCGCCTGTGCAGCCTTGCCGTTGATCGGCTTTCTCTATTTGCCGCTATGGACCTATTGGGGACTGGCGGTCATTCAGGGCATCGGGCAGGGCGGTCTCATCGCCGCCGCCATGATGGTGATCGTGCTGCGGGCGCCGGATTCGCACACGGCGGCGCATCTGTCCGGCATGGCGCAGTGCGTGGGCTATACGCTTGCCGCAATCGGCCCGCTGATCGTGGGGTTGATCCACAGCGCGACGGGCAGCTTTACCGCCTGTGGCCTCTTCTTCGCCGTGTTGGGGTTGGGCGCTGCTATCGCCGGATGGGGAGCAGGGCGCGCGCAACATGTAGGTGTGCAGGTAATCAAGGAATAGCAGCAACAAAAAAACCCCGGCAAAACCGGGGTTTTTCTTTATTCCTGCATGAAAGGCATCAGGCCTTTTCGTACAGCTCTTCGACGAATTCCCAATTGATGAGGCTGTCGACAAAGGCTTCGAGGTACTTCGGACGCAGATTGCGATAATCGACATAGTAGGAATGTTCCCACACGTCGACGCCGAGGATCGGCGTTGCGCCATGAACCAGCGGGTTTTCGCCGTTCGGGGTCTTGGAGATTTCAAGCTTGCCGTCCTTGACCGACAGCCAGGCCCAGCCCGAACCGAACTGGCCGACACCGGCAGCGATGAAATCCGCACGGAACTTGTCGTAGCCGCCAAGATCGGACTCGATTGCCTTTTCAAGCTTGCCCGGCAGCTTCTTGCCGCCGCCGTTCTTCTTCATCCACTTCCAGAACAGGATGTGGTTGTAGTGCTGGCCGGCATTGTTGAAGAGGCCTTGGTTCTTGCCGTAGCTTTCCTTGACGATCTCTTCCAGGCTCTTGCCTTCGAGGCCGGAGCCTTCAAGCAGCTTGTTGCCATTGGTGACATAGGCCTGATGGTGCTTGTCGTGATGAAGTTCAAGCGTCTCGCGCGACATGAAAGGTGCAAGGGCATCATAGTCATACGGCAGGGCGGGCAGTTCGAAAGCCATTGGAAACTCTCCTCTTTTCTTTCTGCTTACATGGCAACTTACGTGGGCAGCTTACGGCGGGCCGAGCAGATGCTGCCTCAAAACTTGCGTGCGGAATCTACATAGGCCGCATCGGTGCGGGCGGCAATGGCGCGAATGAGCAATTCAGCTTCAAGACAATGAATTATTATTGAAATCACAGTAGGATGGCGCAATTCTAGATTTTATGCTTCGCGATGCGTGGCGGACCCTTACAGGAGGAAACGGTGTCCCACAGTTCTTATGTCTTCGACGCTTATGGCACATTATTCGATGTCCATTCGGCGGTGCGGCGACATGCAGACAAAGCCGGTCCGGACGGACGGGCATTTTCCGAACTGTGGCGCGCAAAGCAGCTCGAATATTCCTGGGTGCTGAGCCTGATGGGCGCCTATAGCGATTTCTGGAAGCTGACCGAGGATTCGCTCGATTTCGCATTCGCACGCTACCCTTCTGTCGATCCGGCGCTGCGCAATGACCTGCTCGACGCCTATTGGAAGCTCGATTGCTATCCGGAAGTGCCAGCGGCCCTCAAAAGCCTGAAGGAAAAGGGCGCACGGCTTGCAATTCTTTCCAACGGCTCACCCGCGATGCTGGAATCCGCCGTTCGTTCGGCAGCGCTTGACGTCCTGCTCGATGATGTGATTTCGGTCGATGAAGTCAGGAAGTACAAGACCGCCCCCGCTGTCTATGAACTCGTCACCCTACAGTGGCGGCTTTATCCTTCCGCAATCTCGTTCCAGTCCTCGAACCGCTGGGATGTGGCAGGTGCGGTACGGTTCGGTATGCGCGGGGTCTGGATCAATCGGAGCAACCAGCCCGACGAATATAAGCAGTTCGCTCCGGCATTGATTCTGCCAAGTCTCCAATTGCTTGATTGAGTAATCACTAAAATTTGAACTTTCCCGGTTTATGGAAAGCAGGCTCCTGCACCCAAAATTGTGTCGCGGCTGCAACACGAGCCGCGCTGGTGGGCTTTCGCCACGTTTAGGCCGCATTACGAACGGGCGTACGCCACATTTCTCGGGCGTTTTCCGTGCAACCGAACACCGGAGACAGCCGTTTGAGGCCGTTTCGACAGCTCACCGCGCATCTGCCACAATTGGCCGGGTCGCAATTCGTTAACCCTGAATGTGTATCTGTAACTCCTCCCGTCACCAAACTGGTTTTCATATGCAAACGACCCTTACCCGCCGTTCCTTTCTGACGGCAATGACAGCAACAGCGGCCGCCGGTCTGGCCGGTTGCGCTCAGTTGGGGCAGAATGTTCCAATCATTGATGTGGATCAGTCGGGCAACCCGATCAACCGCACCCCGCAGGCCAATGTCGACTCTTCCTATGGCGGATGGGCGCAGATGTACGCCGCCGTCGAGGATGGCGGCTTCCAGCTTCCGGCAATTCCGATCCAGAAGATGGACAAGCGCTTCCTGCGTCAGGTTGTGCAGGATCCAACCGGCGAACTGCCCGGTACGATCGTCATCGATACGGCTAACCGCTTCTGCTATCTCGTCCTCGAAAATGGACAGGCGATGCGCTACGGCGTCGGCATCGGTCGCGAAGGCTTCGCATGGTCTGGCCGTGCTGTGATCCAGTACAAGCGCCAGTGGCCGCGCTGGACCCCGCCGGATGAAATGGTCGCCCGCCAGCCGGAACTGGTGCAGTACAGCGCCAAGAACGGCGGCATGGCTCCGGGCCTCAAGAACCCGCTCGGCGCCCGCGCACTCTATATTTTCCAGGACGGCAAAGACACGCTGTACCGCCTGCACGGTAATCCGGAATGGTGGTCCATCGGCAAGGCGGTCTCTTCGGGCTGCGTACGCTTCCTGAACCAGGACATCATCGATCTCTATGATCGCGTTCCGGCGAAGTCACCAATTCTGGTGATGTAATAGCGAGTGCCGAAACGGCAGATTGCAAAGCCCCGGTCAGCCAACTGTCCGGGGCTTTTTCTATTGTGTCGCGCCAACTTGCCGCCGCCTTGAAAATAAGTCACTTTCCGCGCGGACAAATCGTCGGAACAAGGGGAGGGAAGTCATGTCCGAGGAAAAAACTGCCAAGGAAGCCGTGAAGGGGCCTGCGTCCTATTTCCCGTCCATCGAGAAAAAGTACGGACAGCCTGTCCAGCATTGGCTTTCGCTGATTGAGCAGCGAAAGGGCGACAAACATATGGAAATCGTCAACTGGCTGAAGTCGGAATTCGAGATGGGACACGGTCACGCCAATGCCCTCGTAGCCTACGCTCTCGCCAAACCGGCGAAGGCGTGATTCTCAAGCATGTCTCCCGAACGCGGGTGCCGATTTCGGGAGACATGCTTGAAAACAAACGGTTAGAGCATTTCCGCTGGTTCAGCTAAAACAGGAAATGCTCCAGCGCTTTCTATCGTTTGAAGCCGCCGAGAATGCCGCGCACCAGTGCGCGGCCAAGCGAATTGCCGACCGAGCGGACGACGGATTTCATCGCGGCTTCCGCAACCGTCTGGCGGCCGGCGCGACGGCCAGTGCCGAGTGCGGTGCCGACGAGATCGCCAAGAATGCCGCCGCCGCCTTCTTCCTCTTCCTTGGTCTTTTGCTGGGCTGCTGCTGCATTCTGCGCCTTGCGGGCCAGCATTTCAAAAGCGGAATCACGGTCTACAACCTGATCATATTGCCCGGCAACCGGGCTTGCCGCGATGATCCTGGCGCGTTCTTCCGGTGTCAGCGGTCCGATGCGCGATGAAGGCGGACGCATCAGCGTGCGCTGCACGATGGAAGGCACGCCTTTTGCCTGAAGCGTGGAAACCAGCGCTTCACCGGTGGCGAGATTGGTGATCGCCTGGAACGTGTTGAAATCCGGGTTCGGACGGAACGTATCGGCTGCGGTCTTCACGGCATTGGTTTCGCGCGGCGTATAGGCTCGAAGCGCGTGCTGCACGCGATTACCAAGCTGTGCCAGAACCGTTTCCGGCACGTCGAGCGGGTTCTGCGTCACGAAATAAACGCCGACGCCCTTGGAGCGGATCAGGCGCACCACCTGTTCGACACGGTCGACAAGTGCCTTCGGCGCTTCATCGAAGAGAAGGTGGGCTTCGTCGAAGAAGAAGACGAGCCGCGGCTTGTCGGGATCGCCGACTTCCGGCAGTTCCTCGAACAGTTCCGACATCAGCCAGAGCAGGAAGGTGGAATAGAGCCGCGGGCTCATCATCAGCTTGTCGGCGGCGAGCACGCTCACCACGCCACGCCCGTCGGTCGTGGTGCGCATAAGGTCCGAAATCTTGAGCGCCGGTTCCCCGAAGAATTTCGAGCCGCCCTGCTGATCGAGGACCAGAAGCGAACGCTGGATCGCGCCCACCGAAGCCTTGTTCACATTGCCGTACTTGCCGGAAAGCTCTGCCGAGCGCTCCGCCATTTCAGCGAGAATGGCCTGCAAATCCTTCAGGTCCAGAAGCAGCAAGCCTTCTTCATCCGCCAGGCGGAAGGCAATGTTCAGCACGCCTTCCTGCGCATCGGTCAGGCTCATCAGGCGCGACAGGAGCAGCGGCCCCATCTCTGAAATGGTAGCGCGGACGGGATGGCCCTGTTCCCCGAAAATATCCCAGAAGATCACAGGCGCGGCGCGCATTTCGTACGGGTCGAGCTTCACTTCCGCCGCACGCTTGATGAGGCCGTCATTTTGAACGCCGATGGCGCCAATGCCGGAAAGGTCGCCCTTGATGTCGGCGCAGAAAACGGGAACGCCAGCCGCCGAAAAGCTTTCGGCCAGAACCTGCAGCGTGACCGTTTTACCCGTGCCGGTCGCGCCGGTGACGAGACCGTGCCGGTTGCCGTATTTCAGCGCTAGATATTCCGGCTGCTGGTAGGAGTCGTCAGGCTTGCGGCTCGCGCCAAGAAAAATAGCGTCTTCGGCAGTCATCAGGCAGCTTGCTCCCTCTGTTCAACTATAATAGCAGGGCGCTAAGATGCTAAGGCATCACGCCCTGAAAATGCTCAATTGCCGCACGGGCTTAACCAAGTCTCGATGACTCAAACTCGATGAGACTTGGTATAACTTACGATATAGAGCAAAACCCGGCCGGAGTGAAACGAGGATCGGTAAGATTATGCCGGAGCGTGGCCCTCAACGCGCCGGATAGCCGTTCGGGTGCGCCGGAATGGCCTTCAGATAGGCGGCAATGGCATTGCGATCCGCTTCGGCAAGATGGGCCATATTCGCAACCACGTCGGTCATCGAGCCGCCAAGCGAATCGAAATCCGGGGTAAAGCCGCTCTGTAATGCATAGGAGATGTCTTTCTCGCTCCAGCCGCCGATGCCCGCTTCGTCCGGCGTGATGTTCGGAACAGTGCCTCGTTTTCCATCGCTGCCGGTTTCCGGTGACAGTGCTCCGGCCAGCCATTTGCCGGTATCCAGCCCGCCAATTGTGTTGCGCGGCGTGTGGCATTCGCCGCAATGGCCAAGCGCTTCTGTCAGATACTGGCCGCGCTTCACGTGATCGGAAGCATTTGCGATTTCCACCGCCGGCCGGTCGGTCAGGTAAAGCTGCTTCCACAGTCCGAGCCCTCGCCGGATATTGAAAGGGAAGGAGAGCTTATGCGGGGCCGCGACATTTTCGGAAGGCGGCAGCGTTTTCATAAAGGCAAAGAGGTCGGCCACATCCTGCTGCTGCATCCTTGTATATGAGGTGTAGGGGAAAGACGGATAAAGATGTTCATCCTGCTTTCCGACGCCTTTCAGCATCGCATTGGCAAAATCCTGAATAGTCCAGGTTCCAATTCCCTGCTCGGATGGCGAAATATTGGGCGCAACGAAAGTCCCGAAATCTGAAACCAGCTCATGGCCGCCCGCCAGCACCTTGCGCGCATCATCCGAGGCACCGGGTGCGGCATGGCAGGAAGCACAGCCGCCCGCCCAGAAAACCTGTTCGCCCTTGACGGGGTCGCCGGGCTTCATCGCGTCCAGCACGGTCGCGTCCACCTTCTGCGGTGTGGTCAGAATCCAGAAAGCCGCAGCTCCAAGGACGACCACGGCGCCTGCGACATATGCCAGTTTTCGGACCATTCCATCCGTTCCCGTCTGGCGGTTCCGGCGATTGCGGACCGCTCTTATGGCTGTCATTCAACAGGGTCGTTAGAGCGCGGGGCATTGGCACCGCGCCACTCACATCCAGCACACCGAATGTTTCCGTCCGGTGTGCTCTGTGTCAACAGTGAAGATCAGTTCTTCTTGACGCGAAAGGCCTGATGGCAGGAACCACAATTGGCGGCGACCTGCTGGAAGGCTGGCTTCAGCGCATCCAGATCCTGCGGCTTGGCTGCCAGTGCTGCTGCAGCATCGGTCTGGAATTTATCGACATGCTTGACGAAGTCATCCTTGTTTTCCCAGATTTTCGGAGAAGCTTCGGTGTCACCCTGATCAGAACCAGCAGGGAACAGCGTGTCCACGTCCAGCTTCCTGGCGTCGGCATCGATTTTTTCGAGTGCAGCAAGAGCTGTGGCTGCGTCGAACGGCTTCTCGCCCTTAACCATGGGAGCAATCGACCCAACCGAACGTCCAAGGTCCTTCATGATTGCCTGACGATCGGCGATGACGTCGGCCTGTGCGACACCGGCAACCAATACCGCTGCAGAGCTGACAGTCAGGAAAAACAAACGCATACGATTCTCCATATTTAAAAAATGAACAAAAATTCTCCCTTTGGTTCAAATATCCGATACAATCCTGGACATTGCAATCATCGCATCGAGTAAATCCCCAATGCGGCAAGTATCATTCTGAATTTATAGGGATTATTACATTGGATTCACGTTATCGTGAAAAACATGACTTAAATACTATTGTTTTATACTGAAGGATTTTTCAGCAAAAGTGCAAGCCTCCTGCGGAGGAAATCAGCCCATCATTCACGCGGCTGCATCCGGTTCGGGAGAAAGACATGCGTGAAGACAAAGAGAGAGCATTTCCAATGGTTAAATCAAAACAGGAGAGGCTCCAGGCTGTCCAAATAAAGGCCCCAGAAACCGGGGCCTTTTCGAGCATGTAAACTTTAATCAGACGAACTGGCCGAGGCCCGGAATTGCACCGATGACGGCATCAACTGGTTCGTCACCGGCCTTTTCCTTGGCGAAGCGGATGGTTTCCTTGGCAACGCCGGAAATTTCACCCATGCCGAGGCCAGCGCCCATGAGCTGCGAGCCGAGACCCATCACGCCGCCCATCAGGCCAGACAGAAAGCCGCCGCCCTTGACCTGCGCGATTGCTTCGTCGGCACCGGGGAATGCTGCTAGAAGTTTCTGGACTTCCGCTGCCGGACCCTCCTTCTGCAGGAAGGCGAGGATCATGCCGACTGCCTTTTCTGCCGTTGCCGCATCGATGCCAACTTTGGAGGTGATGCGTGCGATCAGTTCTTCCATAGAAACTCTCCCAAAAATCTTACGTTTACGTAATATGCATTCTCGCCTTCGCATTGCAAGCCGCCATGAGCGAAAATATTAGAGCATTTCCGTTTTTTTCTGAATCGGCAGCGGTCCCAAATCAGTTTTGTTGTGATCTCATGTCCGTTTTCAAGGATTTTGGCATAGGTTTCCGTCTCGCCTTTTGGCGTCAGGACTAATGGGCTGCCTATTGCAGGACGCGGCGGCATTGAGACGACGGTTGATCAGACTCTGATGCGCGGGTTGGATACCGCAGGACCGTGGTTCGTCTCGGGCCTTCCTCTGTCTCACGTTAACGCGTGTTGCCATTTTTCAGGCTCGCTGAATCACAACGAGGGTTGCCCTGACCGGCCGCCGCGCCCAACAATAGGCAGTTTGATGGAAGTAAATCTTTCTCCTTCTTGGTGTTGAGTGGTCCCTCGTCAGATGGCTTTTGTTGGCGTGACGGGAATGGTCGTTGCGATCGCCCAGACGAAGGCAGCAAGCTCACGTGCGATTGCAACGATGACGATATTGGTGGGACGGCCACCGGCCTGCATACGCCGGTATCGCTGGCATAGCCGTACTTGAGCCTTCCAGGCGATTGCCCTGATCTCTTCAGGCAACCCCTCGCTTCGCTTCAGAATTTCCTGGCCGACACGCGCGGGTAATCTATAGGTCCATGCGCCTTCGACCAGCATCCGTCGTGCGCGGGTGTTACCCGCCTTGGTAATGGACCCACGCATCACGCTTGCGCCTGTGGAATGCTCCTTGGGAACCAGTCCCAGCCAGGCCATGAACTGACGTGGGTTGCTAAAGCGCCGAAAGTCACCGATCTCCGAGACCAGGGTCAGCGCTGAGATCTGTGCGACACCGCGCAAGGCCTGGATCGCTTCCACCACCGGGTTGAGTGACCAGTCCGGCAAGAACGCCAGCATCTGTTGGGTCAACCGTTCACGCCGTTCCTCGATTTGCTCGATGGCACGAATATATTCTTCCATGGCGATTTGCTGCGCCCGGTGATCGAACCGCTGGGTCGCCAGCCAGTTTCGATGTGCTTTTGTCCAATGAGACCGGCCCTCGAAGACCCGGCCGTGGCGGAGCAAAAATGACAAGAGATGCTGGCGTGCCCGTCGCAAATCAGAGACCGCCGTTTCCCTCGCCCGGCAAAGATCGCGCATGGCCTCATGCGTCTCGTCGGGAACCCAGATGGATGACAGCTCACCGGCGCGCAACAAAGCAGCTAACGCCACCGCATCGCGGCGATCCGTTTTGATCTGAAGCCCCGGACGCGTTGGAATGAGCGACGGTGCGACGACAAGGCATTCGTGGCCGAGACCTGAAAGCTGGCGATACAATCCATAACCCGTCGGGCCGGCCTCGTAGCAAAAGCACAGGCGCCCGTGACGCCCAGCCAGCTTGTCGACAAATTTGCGCACCGCATCAGCGCGGTTGGCGATCTCGCCATAGTAGCGTACCTCCCCCTTGCGGCCCGCTTCAGCAAGGCCAACGGCAATTTTTTCCTTGCTCACATCCAAACCAACGTAAAGTGCAGTATCATCGACCACGGCTCGTCTCCTATGTTTGAGGCTCTGGCTGCAAAGCTAACCCTCGTTGCCAACAAATTGCGAGACGAGCCACTATGCAGACCACGGACATGGGCTCTCATTGATTCTGGCTGGATGAAGGCCAGCATCCGATGACCGCACCGATATCGAATGATCTTCGCGAGCGCGTTGTTTCAGCCATGCTGAGCGACGAAAGCGTTCGTTGCGTGGCGCCGCGGTTTGAAATTGCCGCGTCTTCAGTTGTGAAATGATCGCAGCGCCATCGTGCGACCGGATCGGTTCGTCCCGGCAAGATGGGCGGCCATCGCAAGCGGATACTCGAACCGCATCGTGATATCATTGTGCAACGGCTCGCCGAGAACCCGCACCTGACGTTGCATGGCCTGAAGGCGGCGTTGACCGAGCGAGGTATGTCCGTCTCGCACAATACGATCTGGGAATTCAGGGATCGCGCGTGGTTTCACCTGCACTCCATGCACACAGCTGCAGAATCTTTTTGGGCGCTTGAAATCGAGCTGTAATGGTAATACCTTATTTTAAAATGGTATTACAAAGGTGTGGCAATGACAACGACGGTGACATCGAAGGGCCAAGTTACGATTCCAAAAGCAGTTCGGGAATTGCTCGGAATCAAGCCTGGAACCAAAGTAGATTTTCATAGAACGTCCGATGGAAATGTATTTCTTGTTAAAGCTGATGCGCCAAGAACACTAAATCGATTCCAGAAGCTGCGCGGTCACGCCGGCAAGGGACTCGACACAGATGCAATTATGGCGCTGACACGTGGTGAAACGTGACTCTGGTTGACACAAACGTTCTTCTGGATCTTGCGACAGATGATCCACAGTGGGCGGAATGGTCGATTGGCCAACTTGAAACCGCAAGTCTGACGGGACCGTTGCTGATTAATGAAGTGATCTACGCAGAACTCGCAGTTCGTTATGAACGAATTGAAGACCTGGATCATTTTATTGAGGCTGCCGGCCTTCAAATGGCCTCGCTTCCCAGAGAAGCGCTTTTTCTGGCAGGCAAAGTCTTTACCCAATATCGAAGAGCAGGGGGCTCGCGAACTGGTGTTCTGCCCGATTTTTTCATTGGCGCGCATGCAGCAGTTCAGCAAATACCACTGTTGACGCGAGATGTCGGACGTTACCGAACATATTTTCCGACGGTTGCGCTGATTACTCCCAACTTATTGTAAACGGCGCAATAATTGGTCCCCTCGCTCTGTGGCTGCACGGAAAGCACCGCAGCGGCTACGATGACGGACAGATACCCTAATTCTTCGACAGGCTGGCAGCAAAACCAAAGGACATAAATATGCATGAAATCATCTGCCCGCATTGCAACAAAGCATTCAAGATCGACGAAGCTGGCTATGCAGATATCCTGAAACAGGTTCGCGATAGTGATTTTGAGAAGCAGCTGCACGAACGTCTGGAGTTGGCTGAACAGGACAAGCGGAGCGCCGTCGAGCTGGCACAGGCCAAAGTTACCAGTGAACTGCAGAAAGCGACTTCAGCCAAGGATTTTGAAATCCAGGAACTGAAGGCAAAACTCGAAGCTGGGGAAGTCACACAGAAATTGGCGGTGGCCGAGGCTTTGAGCATCGTGGAGAAAGAACGCGATGCCCTTTTGAACGATCTTGAAAATTCCAGACGTGAGCAGGAGGCTGCGTCAAAACTGGCTGAGGCGAAGCTTATTGCGGAATTACAGAAAGCCGCTTCAACCAAAGATGCCGAGATCCAAAGCCTGACGGCTAAACTTAACGCGGGCGAGCTTTTACAGAAGCTTGCTCTTACCGAAGCTGTCAGCGCAGTTGAGAAAGAACGAGACGAACTAAAGAGCGGTCTGGATCGTGTCGCACTTGAAAAGCAGCTTGCCGAAACAGCCCTTAAGGATAAATACGAAACACAGCTTAAGGACCGCGACGAGGCAATCGAGCGTCTGAGGGACATGAAAGCGAAACTGTCGACAAAAATGATCGGTGAGACGCTGGAACAGCATTGCGCGACCGAATTCGACCGCATTCGCGCTACCGCTTTTCCACGCGCTTACTTTGAAAAGGACAATGACGCACGCGATGGCAGCAAGGGGGATTTTATCTTCCGCGATCTAGACGATGCAGGTTCGGAAATTGTTTCGATCATGTTTGAGATGAAGAATGAGAACGACGAAACAGCGACCAAGAAGAGGAACGAAGATTTCCTCAAAGAGCTCGACAAGGACCGTAGCGCGAAGGGTTGCGAATATGCCGTTCTGGTTTCGCTGCTTGAGCCTGAGAGTGAGCTCTATAACACCGGGATCATCGACGTATCTCACCGCTACCCAAAAATGTATGTTGTTCGACCGCAATTCTTCATCCCAATCATTACGCTATTGCGCAATGCGGCAATGAGTTCGCTCAAGTACAAGACGGAACTGGCACTGGTGCGGGCGCAAAACATCGACATTACAAACTTTGAATCCCAGCTCGACGACTTCAAAGCTGCATTCGGGCGTAACTGGCGACTGGCTTCAGAAGGCTTCGAGGAAGCAGTCAGACGTATTGATGAGGCCATCAAGGATCTGGAAAAAACGAAAGATGCGCTTCACAAGTCGGCCAACAATCTGAGGCTGGCAAACGACAAGGCTGAGGACCTGACGGTCAAGCGACTTACGCGTGGGAATCCGACGATGGCTGCAAAATTCTCCGAAATCAGGCAGGAGATGTCTGATCCTGAATGAAACAGGTATCGTAAACGTCGTTTGTGAGAACCTGGCGTGCGGTAGCGGCGAACTGTTCATCGCAGATGTATCCCAAGCGGGAAGGCGGTTAACGCATGATATGCAGACGGTTTTGGGCTCGTTTGGCGATAACCGCGGGAGTTTTCGCAATCGTACACGCGCCGACGATGGCGCAACAACCGGATAATTTGGTTGCAAGTCTCCAGAAGACGGTTGATTCCTGTCTCATCTCTCCGCCAGGCGCAACGGGGAGAGTTGTCGTTTCAGCGACTTTCGGGCCGGATGGCTTACTTAAGGATAAGCCCAAGATTGTGCGGAAAGGCGAGGGGCCGCTTGAGGACACGTAGGCGAATACGGGGGGGCAGGGCGATCCCGAAATGCGCGCCGCAACTCGTCGGTTTTGGTCGTCAGGGAGAAGTCATCTTCAATTTTGATCCTTCCGGTCTGCTGCCAGCCCCGCGAGATAGCGCCTCTGTCGTTGATCTCAATAGCGAACAGCTGACATCAGAGGTCAACGGAAAACGGATAATCTCGGCAGCTACAAGTCGGCAACCATCCGACAATTGATCAAAGCAGCCGGTGCGCGGCTCTGGTTCCTGCCACCCTATTCGCCGGACCTTAATCCGATCGAACAGGCCTTCTCCAAGATTAAACACTGGATGAGAAATGCACAAAAGTGCACCATCGACGACACATGGCGTCATATCGGCAGGTTGGTCGAAGCCATTCAGCTCGCCGAATGCCAAAACTATCTCGAAAATGCCGGATATGGTTCCGTCAAAAGATGAAACACCTAGAACATGATTCCGAAAAGTGGGAACCGCCTTTCGGATAAAATCGTGCTCAAACAAAAACTTAGAGCGAGACGACGATAAAACTTATAAACATCCCGCTCTTGGAGCATATGGCTCGTGAGGTGACGAGATAATTACGCTGTTCGAATTTCCTGCAATTCCAGTTCTTCGATCATGACCTGCCGCATGACGAATTTCTGGATTTTGCCGGTTACGGTCATCGGAAACTGATCCACGAAGCGGATATGGGCCGGAACCTTGTAATGCGCGATGCGCTGCCGGCAATATTCAATCAGTTCTTCTTCGGAAAGCTCGCCATCCTTGTGCAGCTTGACCCAGGCACAGATGATTTCGCCGAACTTGCGGTCGGGAATACCGAATATCTGGACATCGCTGATCGCTGGATGGGTGAAGAGGAACTCTTCTATCTCGCGGGGATAGATGTTCTCGCCGCCGCGAATGATAAGATCCTTGATGCGCCCGACAATATTGCAATAGCCTTCGTCGTCGATCGTGGCGAGGTCTCCCGTGTGCATCCAGCCCGCATCGTCTATGGCGCCAGCGGAACTTTCCGCGTCGTTCCAGTAACCGCGCATGACGCTGTAGCCCCGCGTCAGCAATTCGCCCTTTTCGCCACGCGGCAAAAGCTTGCCATCCGCATCGACGATCTTCACCTCCAGATGCGGATGGATGCGCCCGACGGTGGAAACGCGTCGTTCCAGTGGATCGTTCGTCGAACTCTGAAAGCTGACCGGGCTGGTTTCCGTCATGCCATAGGCGATGGTGATTTCGCTCTGGTGCATCTCGCTCACCACACGCCGCATCACTTCGATGGGGCAGGGCGATCCGGCCATGATGCCGGTACGCAGGCTTGAGCGGTTGAAACGGCTGAATTCCGGGTGATCCAGCATCGCAATGAACATTGTCGGCACGCCATGGAGGCCGGTGCATTGCTCCTCCTCAACGGTCTGGAGCGTCAGGAGCGGATCGAAACTCTCGTTCGGGATCACCATGCAGGAACCATGGGTCACGCAGGCAAGATTGCCGAGCACCATGCCGAAGCAATGATAAAACGGCACCGGGATGCAGAGTCGGTCCTGTTCAGAAAGCTGCATCGCCTCGCCGACGAAAAACCCGTTATTGAGGATATTGTGATGCGAGAGCGTCGCACCCTTCGGGCTGCCGGTCGTGCCGCTGGTGAACTGGATATTGATGGGATCGTCAAATTGCAGTTCTTCGGCAAGCTGCGCCAGTTCTTGCCCGGTGACTTCATCGCCGGATTGGGTGACATCGTCGAAATTCAGCATGCCCGGCGTCTGTTCCGCACCGAGCCGGATTACGCACCTTAAATTGGGAAGCCGCTCGGACATCACATGGCCGGGGCGGGCTTCATCCAGTTCAGGCACGATGCTGCGCAGAATATCGATATAGTTGCTGGTTTTCAGTGACGGTGCGAGGATGAGTGCTGCGCATTCGACTTTCCCCAGCACATATTCCAGTTCATGCGCCCGATAGGCCGGGTTGATGTTGACGAGGATCAGACCCGCCTTTGCGCTCGCAAACTGGGTGAGAATCCATTCGTGATTGTTCGGCGACCATATGCCGAGACGTTCGCCGGGGCGAAGCCCGATGGCGAGGAAGCCTTCGGCAAGCTGGTCGGTCAGTTGTCTCAGTTCGGAATAGGTCAGCCGGATATTCTGGTGCCGGACGATGACGGCAGGACGGTCGGGATATTTTTCCGCGATCTGGTCGAGATGCCGACCGATGGTATTGCCTATGAGAAGCTTGTCGCTCGCTCCATGTACATAACTGGCCTGCTGCATTTCCGATCCTCCCAAACCGAAGATGACGCCCGAAGGCGATGCATCAAGTGTTGGGAGGATGCCATTCGTGAGGCTTCGTGAAAACCGCAGTTTTTATGTTCAGCTTCAGCGCTTGGTGCAACGCACCAGAGTAGCGGCGCCAGCATTGGTATATTTGCTCTGCATCGTATAGAGCCAGCCCTTGCATTCAGACATGCTGCTGAAGCACCGGACACGGTCGATCGAAACCAGTCCGTCGCCGCCTGTGATGAAGGGCGAGTCGTCCACGCCGCTGAACTGGCCGACGATGATGCCGCTGCCTCTTCTCGGCACGCTGCAACGCTGGCCCGCATATTCGCTGACATCCTTGCGTACCTGCGCTTCAGCCGACATCGGCAGCGCGACAAGGCCGGAAACCGCAAGCGATGCGGAAGTGAGGCAAACAGCAATGACCTGACGCAACATCGGTCTCTCCCTAAAAAGAATATCTATTGAACAATACTATAAGATCATAAGCGAAATAGCGCGTTTTTCCAGAGCATGTCTCCGGAAAGTGGGAACCGGTTTCGGGATCAAGAAATGCGAAAAATGAAGGAAGCATCGCATCCTAAAAACCGGACGCGATGCTTGTTTTCGAGGCTCAGAGCGTGTCGCCCGCCTTGCCTGTCACCTTGAGGGCGAAGGCATAGGTATAGGCGACTTCCTCCAGTCGCGAGAAGCGACCCGACGCCCCGGCATGGCCCGCATCCATATTGATACGGAACAGGACGGGATGGTTGTCGGTCTTGAGCTCACGCAGTCTGGCCACCCACTTCGCAGGCTCCCAATACGTGACGCGCGGATCGGTAAGACCTGCCACGGCC
Source organism: Ochrobactrum sp. A-1 (assembly GCF_022488005.1). Lineage (NCBI taxonomy): Bacteria > Pseudomonadati > Pseudomonadota > Alphaproteobacteria > Hyphomicrobiales > Brucellaceae > Ochrobactrum > Ochrobactrum sp. A-1. The sequence continues at coordinate 955,020 of NZ_JAKVQC010000003.1, read as the reverse complement.
AGAACGGCCGGATAGGACTGACGGCTGACATTGTCGTAGGGCGAATAGCCGGCAATGATCCGGTAATCTGTTTGCGATGTGATCGGATTGCCCCATTCGGGCCATTCAGGCGGGGTCAGCGGAAGGGTGTCGTCCAGCATCGTGTTCAGCACATCAACGAATGGCACTTCAGCAATGATGCCGCCGAATGCGTCGGGGGCCATATTGGCAATCGCGCCCATCAGCATGCCGCCTGCCGAACCGCCATGCGCAACGATGCGGTCATGACTGGTGAAGCCTTCGGCAACGAGGTGCCTTGCGGCAGCGATGAAATCGGTGAACGTGTTCACCTTCTTGTTGCGCTTGCCGTTTTCATACCAGGCAAAACCCTTGTCCTTACCGCCGCGGATATGCGCGATGGCGTAGACGAAGCCCCGATCCACGAGCGAGAGCCGCGACGTGCTGAAGCTTGCCGGAATGGTGATGCCATAGGAGCCGTAGCCATAAAGCAGGCAGGGCGCGGAGCCGTCGAGCTTTGTATCCTTGTGATAGAGCAGGGACACCGGCACCAGTTCACCGTCCGACGCCTTGGCGAACACCCGGCGCGTGACATAGTCATGCGCATTGTGACCGGAAGGAACTTCCTGCGTCTTCAAAAGCTTCCGCTCGCGCGTCCGCATATTGTAGTCGAAGAGCTGTTCCGGCGTCGTCATGGACGAGTAGGAGAAGCGGATCACATCCGTATCATATTCGGCGCTGCCGTGAAGGCCGAGCGAATAGGCCTCCTCGTCGAAGGCGATGGCATGTTCCTCGCCGGTTTCGCGATCACGGATCACGATGCGCGGCAGGCCGTTATCGCGTTCCATCCAGACAAGATGATGCTTGTAGGCGGAGTGCGACAGGATCAGCCGCCCTGGCTTTTCTGCCACGACCTCGACCCAGTTTTCCGGCTGCGGTGTGGCAGCAGGCGCCTGGCATATCTTGAAATCCTTGGCGCCATCCGCATTGGTCAGGATGTAGAACACATCGCCACCCGGTGCGATGTCATATTCCGTACCGGTCTTGCGCTCCATGACGAGCTGCGGCTTTGCCGCCGGATCGCTGGCGGGAAGGAGCCAGCATTCCGATGTTTCATGGTCATGAATGTCGATAAAGATATAGTCGTCCAGCGCGGAGCCGCCGACACCGAGGAAGAAGCCTGGATCTTTCTCTTCATAGATCAGGTGGTCCTCAGACTGGTCCGTGCCCACCTTGTGATAGAAAACCTTGGACGGTCGGTGGTTCTCATCGAGGCGCGTATAGAAAAAGCCCTTGCTCTCCGCATCCCACGCACCGCCGCCATTCGTGTCGGTGACGATGTCTTCAAGGTCTTTCATGGACGACAGGTCACGGACTTTCAGCTTGTAGAATTCCGAACCCTTGTCATCGTAACCCCAGATCAAAAGCTTGTGATCCGGCGCATGATCGGCTGATGCAAGGCGGAAATAAGCCTTGTCCTTGCCTTCGACGTCACCGTCGAGAAGGATGGTTTCCGCGCCACCATCGCGTGGCGTGCGAATGAAATAGGGCTGCTCGCCGCCGGTACGATAGGACACGCCATAGGCGAAAGGCCCATCCTTGGCGGGAACGGAAGAGTCGTCTTCCTTGATGCGCCCGCGCATTTCTGCGAACAGGCTTTTCTGTAGCGCTTCCGTGTCCTTCATCAGCGCTGCCTGATATGCATTCTCTGCTTCCAGATGCGTGCGAATTTCAGGGGACAGAACCGACGGGTCCTTGAATACTTCCTGCCAATTGTCTGCACGCAACCAAGCATAGTCGTCGGTACGTGTGATCCCGTGGCGGGTGTCATTGACCGGATGTTTGGCTGCATGCGGTGGTTGAAGTTGGGGGGAACTTTGAGACATCCACAATTCCGATGAAAACTGTTTCGATTTGCTGCGAGGCCGGTAAGGCGTGCCTTCTGGCGGGTGATACTGGTGGTTATATAGTTGGCCGAAAAGGCGAAAGCGAGTTGATTCCGTTGAAATATATTTGAGCAATGCCTTTTTGAGGCCCGATTCTGCGGCCAAAAGCTACGTAACGGAAACATGTTAGTCTTGCACGACGTACAAGAAAACTTGAGGGAGAAAACTATTGCTAACGCTGGCCGGGCAAATTAAAGGAAGCACGGCAGTGAACTACGGCTTCATCCATATCCTTCAATAAATGACAGGAGCGGCGACGCGAACACATCGCGATTCAAAGTTTCCCAATCTTAGAGCCTGAATCATAATGAATGTAATGATATCAGGCTCTTGCGATACGCCGTGTGAGGAAGCGGATATTTGCGATGTATATCCACGCTTCGGAAGAAGCGATAGTTTTCTCGAAGTCTTTGGCCAGTCTGCGACACCTTCCCAGCCATGCAAATGTTCGCTCGACCACCCATCGGCGTGGCAGGGCTTCGAAACCGTTGGCCTGATCGGAGCGCTTGACGATTTCCAGTGTAAACTTTCCGACCTTTTCCAGCCTGCCTCTGAGCTTGGGGCCTGCATATCCGCCGTCAGCAAAGATATGTCGCAGCCACGGCCATCGTTTGAGTATGGTTTTCAAGACGTCCGGTGCGCCATCGCGATCCTGAATACCCGCAGAATGGATCACCAGACCAACCATCAAGCCAAGGGTATCAACGACAATGTGACGCTTACGTCCGCTAATCTTCTTTCCCGCGTCAAAGCCCCGTATTCCGCCACTTTCCGTGGTTCTAACTGACTGGCTGTCGATGACGCCAGCCGTTGGACTGGGCTGCCTGTCAGCCTGCTCACGCGCCAGCATCACAAGCGTGTTGTTGATGGTACGCAGCAAGCCTTCATCGCGCCAGCGGTAGAAGTATTTCTGTACCGTCGAGAATGGTGGGAAATCGGTTGGCAGAAGCCGCCACGCACCGCCAGATGATGCGATATAAAGAAGCGCGTTTACCACCTCACGCAGATCCGTTTTGCGAGGGCGACCAAGGTATCTGGGCGAAGGCATCAGCGGTTCGATCACTGACCATTCCGCATCCGTTAAATCAGTTGCATAGCGCGAATTGCGACGTACATAGTGGCGGCGAGCGGTTACTGTCCAGGCCATTGTGATCTCCATCGAATGTAAGCAATCCGATTGGATCATAACCTACTGTAATCGCTCAACCCTTTTTGGAACAGGCTCTTAGTAAGGTTGAGTTCGAGTTTTTCTATTTGCCGATTCAAGAAGAAAGACTTGTCGGTAATGTAATGTGGTTTGACAATTCTATTGCAAATGACATTATCAACTGATATTCGCAATCGCGAACGGATGGGGCAGAGTTTTGGAATACGTAACGACGGTGGCAGGCGGGGATCTCCAGTTGTCGATTACGCAACAATAAAAAGTAAGAAGGAAATCTACCTTATGGAAAATCTGGACACGCACGACGAGAGCGCAGAACTGCTTCTAAGCCTTACTGCAGATGTCGTAGCCGCATATGTCGGCAATAATTCGATTCGCGCTGGCGAACTGCCGCTGCTGATCGCTGAAGTACATGCCGCTTTCAAGCGTCACGTCGAACGCGAAGAAGCGCCTGTCGTCGTTGAGAAGCCGAAGCCTGCCGTCAACCCGAAGAAGTCGGTTCATGACGACTACATCATCTGCCTCGAAGACGGCAAGAAGTTCAAGTCGCTGAAGCGTCACCTGATGACCCATTACAACATGACCCCGGAACAGTACCGCGAAAAGTGGGATCTCGATCCGAATTATCCGATGGTTGCTCCGAACTACGCTGCTGCTCGTTCGCGTCTGGCGAAGAAGATGGGCCTGGGCCGCAAGCCTAAGGACGCTTAATCGCTCCGATATTTCGAGCGAGCTGCGCTTTACCGCATCTGTTCTGAAAACTTTATAGAAATGGCCGTTATCGTTGAGCTTATGCTTTTCGATAGCGGCCATTTTGTTTTGGGCTAAGCATTTTCGGAAGCAAATGGTCTATTCATCCGATCCGGTCGAAAGCCTGTTTCAACGCAATGTGCCGGTTCAGGTCATAACTCCAGTGACCACACATGCCTTTCAAACGTTCCCTTTCCATAAGGCGCGTCAGCCGCCGTTTGGTGCGCTCTTTTTCTTCCTGCGGTACCGTGAGAACCTCATCAAGATCGATACCGGCGATGATCTGCAAGGCAATGCGCTGCATCGCGGTCAGTTGATTCTGTTTTTGCCGGGCAAAAAATAGTGTGCGGGCGTGTTTCAGATCCGCTTCCATGGCAATTATCCTCATTTCGTGATGCGAAAGAGCATGAGCCATGCAGAATTGTGTTGGATAATATTCCTAGATTTTGCCGGATTCTTCTGTAAAATAGTTATGGATCGCAATCGATCGAAGCAGTTTATGCCGCGATGACAAGGCCTTAGCTTATGTTAGAAGCGTCGAAACCAGCCAAAGACGGCAAATTATTCCACGAAACTTATCCACACTTGCATTTTCCTCCGTATAAGAAGATATTCCTATTCTGGCGAGGAAAGATGAATGTCTTTGGAACTATCGGATGTCATTCATACGCGGGCGGAAGCTTTCGAAGCATTGAAGGTGCTTGCTGCGCGGCATGGGCGAAGCCTTAGCCTCGAAAAGGTGGAGGGTATCGCCGACCGTTCGCGGGAGCAGCAGAATGTTGTGCTCTGTGATGCCCTTATCGATTTGCTTGTGGCTATGTTCGGTGTTTCCGGCGCTGAATTGCGGTCGCCGCTGCGGTGCAGGCGTGAGGTGGCCCGTGTTCGGCAGATCGGCATGTATGTTGCGCATACGGCTTTCGGGCTGGCCATGCGCGAAGTGGCCGCCGGATTTGCGCGGGACCGGACAACAGTCATGCATGCCTGTCATCTGGTGGAAGACATGCGGGACGATACGGATTTCGATGCAATTGTCTCGACATTTGAACGGATTGCGCAAAGTGCCTTCACGGCCTGGAGGATGGCGGCGTGACCACTCAATTGTCGGCATCCGAAACGAGAATCATGCGGTTTTTGAAGAATGGCGACTGCGAGGTTCAGGATTCCGTTCGCGCTTCGCATGTTTTGCTTGCGACGGAACAGGGGACCATTGCCGCCTCACGCACCGAGCTGGAGGCCATGCAAAAAAGGGGATTACTGCATTGGGAGGAGGAGCGGCTTGTTCTATCGCAGCCCGCCAACCGGCCGTTGAAAGATGGCGGCAAGTCATTGCCCCGCCCGGCAAGAACCCTGCAGACTATCGACTACGAGCAGGGCGAAAGGGTTGAGATCAATCTTGAGGAATCGCCGCTTGCCATGCTCTACAGGCGCAAGAATGCGCATGGTTCGTCCTTCATTTCGGAAAGCGAGTTTCTGGCCGGTGAAAGACTGCGTGCTGACTATACACGCGGATCGCTGATGCCATCCGTCACCATGCGCTGGGACACCCGCGTCGGAGATGGGCGCAGCGGGCCGGGCGGCATGGCAGAGCTGACGGATATCGCGCTGGCCAGCCGCATCCGTGTCGAGCGGGCACTGGAGGCGGTCGGACCGGAGCTGAACGGTGTTCTTGTCGATGTCTGCTGCTTTCTGAAAGGGCTCGAAACCGTGGAACGAGAGCGGCAATGGCCGGTTCGTTCGGCCAAGATGCTGCTCAAGGTCGGTCTGGCCGCACTGCACCGGCACTATAATCCTCACCTCGAAAAGGAACGGGGAAGAGCGGTTGTCCTGCATTGGGGAACCGACGACTACCGGCCACAGATGCGACCGCAGACTATATGAGCTGACGAGGCGGCACCCTCATTGACAGCTATCGGAGGCAGGTCTATCGCCTCTTTCTCAAAGGGACTCTGTGCCCGTTGGGGAAGTGGGGAGAAATCACATGAATTCGGTACGGGATCGGCTGGAAAGCATCCTGACGCGACTGGAAGCGCGGGCAGCAAGCGAACACGTTTTCAGCAAGGTCTATGCACAACAGGCGCGGGCTGAGGCGGATGCCTCCGATGCGCGCCTTCGCGATAGGCGCCCCGTCAGCCCGCTCGATGGGCGTATTGTTTCGATCAAGGATCTCTTCGATGTTGCCGGAGAGCCGACACTTGCCGGCTCGGTTATTCGACGCGATGTGGCTCCGGCAACGCAGGATGCCACGATCGTCCGGCGTCTGCGCGATGCGGGTGCAGTCATTGTCGGCAAGACCCACATGACGGAGTTCGCTTTCACGCCGGTCGGTCTCAATCCGCATTACGGCGAGCCGGGCAATGCGATTGATCCGACGCGTGTTCCGGGCGGATCGTCGTCGGGTGCGGCCGTTTCGGTAGCGGAAGGCACCAGCGAAATCGCTATCGGTTCGGATACCGGCGGATCGGTGCGCATTCCGGCAGCGCTGAACGGCATTGTCGGCTTCAAGCCGACTGCGCTGCGCATTCCGCTGGACGGTGCATTTCCGCTGGCGCCGTCGCTCGATTCCGTTGGTCCGCTGACCAGGACAGTGGCCGATGCCATTATAACCGACGCGATTATGGCAGGCGAAGCGCCCGTCTTGCCGGACGGCCTGCCGCTCAAGGGGCTGCGCATCGCAATGCCGAAGGGCTATCTTCTGGCCGATATGGAGCCGGACGTCGCAAGACACTTCGAGGCAACCGTTGCGCTTCTTGAAAAGGCAGGAGCGATCATTGCCGATCTGGAAGTCGATGATCTGATCCAGCGTCTGCGCGAGGTAACCCGCGTCGGCTCCATCGCCGGGATCGAGGCAAGTCATATCCATGCATCGACCTGGCTTGGCGATCCTGATGCCAATGTCGATATTCGCGTGAAACGCCCGCTGGCCGTCCGCGTCAAGGTTCCGATGGAAACCTATCGCGGGATCATGGAAACGCGCGCTACGCTTGTTCGTGAAATGGACGCGCGTCTGAGCGGCTTCGATATGTTCGTAACGCCCGCCACGCCGATTGTTGCGCCGACGATTGCTTCGGTCAGCAATGATGAGGCTGAATATGACCGTGTGGAAGGGCTGCTGCTGCGTGATACGCAGGTCGGAAACCAGTTCGACCTGTGCAGCATCACTGTGCCGACGCCGGGCATGACGCTGCCGACCGGCTTCATGCTCAGCGCACGTGGCGGCACGGACAAAAGGCTGCTTGCCGCAGCCTTGTCGGTCGAGAAACTTTTAGAGCCTGAATCAAAAAGCGGCATGTGAGTGCGAAAATGTTAATTTTCGAGTACCGGAGCGCAATGTACTTTTAGGTACATGAGCACCGGAACGCAGGTAAATTGCCATTTGCAGCCGCACAGGGCGACGTTTGGAACGGGCTCCTAGGCTGATTCTTTCGCCAGCTCCGCTTCACGACGGATGCGCGCCACCATGGCGCGCAGTCCGTTGGAGCGCTGCGGCGTCAGATGTTCATCTAGGCCGAGCTTTTTCAGGATGGCTTCCGGGTCCGCGGCGAGAATGTCCGAAGCCTTTTGGCCCGAATAAAGCGCCAGCACGATGGCCACCAGACCGCGCACGATATGCGCATCGGAATCGCCCAGAAATTCGATAACCGGATCGTTGCCGTCTTGCGGCAGCGTCTTCAGCCAGACCTGGCTGACGCAGCCCTGAACCTTGTGCGCAGAATCGCGCGCATCGTCAGGATAAGGCGGCAGTTCCTTGCCGAGATCGATGACATAGCGATAGCGGTCTTCCCAATCGTCGAGAAATTCGAAATCGGACATGATGCTATCGATGGTCGTGGTCATGATACTCGCCTGAAAGAAGTTTCTTGCCGCTTATATAGTCATGAAACACCGCAAGGTCACGGAAAACTCGAGCGCATCCCGAAAAGTGTGAAACGGTTTTCGGACAAGATGTGCGTTTAAAAAACGCTCTAGCGTTGAATGGAACCAGTCGGGCGACGGTCCAGTGCGCGCAGGGCTTTGTCCCGCGAGGTCGGGATGGGAATGCCGATTGCGGTCTGCATAGGTGCGGTGGCAACCGGTTCCGCACTCGCGGGCGGTTGCGGCTTTGTGCCGAAACGATCACTCAGATATTCCAGGGCAGCGCGGCTTCCTTCCAGAAGGCCGCTTCCGGCGCTGGAAACAAGTGAGGTGCCGTTCTGGCAGAAGGAAGGGTTTTCGATGCACAGCTTGCCCAGTTCCACGGCGGTTTTGCCATTGGCGAGAAGCTGGTCGATTGAATCCGGCTCCCGCTTCGTCTCGGCAATGGCTGGCTTCTCCTGCGGCTTGCTTTGCTCATCCGCAGGAAAGAAGCGCGGCATCACGATGAATGCCAACGACAGCCAGAATACGGATTTGAGTAGAAAACGGATCATTGCCTTCTTGCGGTTGCGTGCTCTCGGTTTGCGTCAATGTCCGATGAATTGGAAAAGATTCCGTAACTGTTCGATTTATTGGAGCGCATCCCGAAAAGTGTGAAACGGTTTTCGGACAGGATGCGCGTCATGGTAAAGCATTTAAACGTCAAAATTGTGCCGTGGCTGTGGTTTCGCCACCTGATCGCTACTCTCTGTTTACCATAGGCAGAAAAGCAGACCCGAGGCGTCACTTATCCGCTTTGGGCGGTCTCGCTTTATCGTTTCTTTAAAGCCTCGGCTGCAATCTGTTGCTGGCTGGGAGAGCGTCGTCACGGCGAACGGTTTTCCGGTTTAGACCATGCAAGAGTATTGAGTGAGTACGGCACGTTGAACGCCATTCTTTTGAAAACAGCCGAGACCGTCCGCACGAATGTGCAGGCGATCAGCCGTTTTTACGAACGTTTCTGCCGCCGCTGGGTATCCAGTCCCGATGCGGCCTCCATACGTGTTATCGGTTCGGTCATCACCGCGCCGGTCCTGCTTTGTGCGGCCGTACTCGCCTCTGGCGTAACGCCGGGCTTTACGGAATTTGCGATTCTTGCAGCAAGTTTTGCAGGCATCGCCATGATCCTTTGCGCGCTGTCGCTGATGGGTGTCGCCGCACCTGTTCTGGTTGGCCTGAACTTCGCTGCCTATGGCGCGGGTCTGGCTGCCATTGGCGCTTTTTCTCATGGCAATGCGGTCCTGTGGTTGATGGTGGCGGGTCTGCCGCTTGAAGTCTGGTTTGCGACCCGCAAGCCTGCTGCCGCAGCAGCGGGCGCCGCATTGGCGGCCATGATTCTCGGCTATTTTGCGACGGCAAGCGGTGGTACCATTTCCGGCGGCAGCTATGTGTCCGTCGCTGTTCTCATGCTTTATGCAGCAAGCCTTGTTGCGCGCGGTTTCGCGAGCGCCGCCAGGCCCGCGCAGATCAGGATCAACGCGCCGCAAGCTGCTGTTGCCGCAGGCGACGTGCAATTCGGTCTTGATTCGGATGGCGTGGTATTCTCGGTCGATACGAATTCGGCAAAGCTTTTGGGCGTACAGCCCAAAATGCTGGAAGGCACGGCGCTTATCGACCGCGTTCATGTGGCTGACCGTGTGCAATATCTTTCGCTCCTGGCCGATCTTCGCGCCGGTTCCGCTTCCAGCAAGATTGATGTGCGTCTGCGTTCCATCGAAAACGGCGATACGATCTTCCGCACTTATCGTCTCGAAGGTGTCGCAAGCGCTCACGCCATCACGTTGATTGGCCGCTCGCTCGAAGGCGAACAGAAGCTTCTGGATGAAATTGCAACGCTGAAAGCCGAGCTGGAATCAGAGCGCATCGGAAAAGGCCGTCTGCTTGCAGCCGTCAGCCACGAGCTGCGCACGCCGCTCAATTCGATCATCGGCTTTTCCGATATGCTGTCGCACGAAATGGGTGGCAAGCTGGCCAATGAGAAGCAGCGCGAATATGCGGGCCTCATTCATCAGTCCGGCCATTATCTGCTGGAACTCGTGAATGCCGTTCTGGACAATTCGCGGCTGGAAACCGGTCATTACAGCATCGACCCGCAGAACTTTGCTTTCCGTGAAGCGGCTGAAATGTGCACCGCCGTCATGCTGCCGCAGGCTGAAAAGAAAGGCGTTGCCTTCTGCCATCGCGTTGGCACAGGCATTGGTGAACTGGTAGCGGATCGTCGCGCCGTCCAGCAAATTCTGCTCAATCTTGCCGGTAATGCGGTGAAGTTCACGCAAAGCGGCGGCTGCGTCACCATTGATGCAACCCGCATTATGGCCGAAGGTCGCCCGATGCTGGAAATCATCGTGTCGGATACGGGCATCGGCATCGAGCCGGAAGATATGCAGCGCATCGGCACGCCGTTCGTGCGCGCCGACAATAACTATACGCGCACGCAGGAGGGGAGTGGCCTCGGACTTTCGGTGGTCAAGGGGCTGGTGGAACTGCATCAGGGGAGCATGCAACTCAAGAGCTGCCCTGGCGAAGGCACGATCGTCACGATCCGCCTTCCAGTGGCAGGCCCGCAGTTTGTCATGGGGGACGATGAATATCAGGAACTTGGCACGGTGATCGACATGCACCGTCACCAGGGGGAAAGGCGTAATGACTGGCAGAACGACGAAGACAACAGCCAAATCCGGGAGCAGAAAGATGCGCAAACCCGCAAAACGGCGTAGTCTCGGCTCGCGACTCCTCCACTTCTTCTTCACATCGGCTTCCGCGCTAGCGATTGCCGCCGGAGATTTCATCGTGCGCAACCCTGTCCTGACCGGCGGGGCAACTGCGTTTCTGGTTGTGTTGAGTTTCGTCTCGGCCAATGCGCTCTGGTATCAGCCGGAAGCGCACAACGCCGTGTTCTTCCGCACCAGACCCGATTTCGTGTTCAAGCCGACGCCACGCGCAGTCCTGCCGGGCACGGCATCAGCAAGTGATAACGCCCCCAAACCGACCGCGACGGCCTCAGCCGAAGCTGCAAGCTCCGCAAACGCTGAGACCGCCCAGCCGCTGGAAGCAGCCAGCCTGTCAGCGGACCGGCTGAACATGAGCGCATCGGTTGACGACATGTTGCCGGCACTTGCGCCCAATGCCGATCTGGAAATCGCACGTTTGCAGCAGCGACTTTCGACACTTGGAATTTACAAGGGACCGGTGGACGGTTTCACCGGGCCGCAGACGCGTGAAGCGGTGGAACGCTGGCGCGCCTTGCAGCAGAAGCTCGGCGTGCAGGAAGCAAACATACCCGCGCAGTTGCAGGCCGATGCCCAAAACAGTACCCCGGCTCAGGACGATGTGGCAAAAGCCATCGAGGTAGCAGTTCCGACGCCGCGTCCCCAGCCCGCAGTCTTGAAGACGGAGGCGGATTCCAAGCCAAAACCCGCTCTCGTATCTTATGAAAAACCGGCACCGAAAAAGCAGATGGCAGCAACGCCCGCCGTGCAATCGGGGAAAGTCAGTTCGCAGGATATTATCCGCGTGCAGGCCGGGTTGAAGGCATTCGGCAACGACACCGTGCCGGTGAACGGACAATCCGGCAAGACGACCCAGGAAGCGGTGCGCGAATTTCAAAAGCTGTTCAGCATGCCGGTAACCGGCGAAATCGATGCAACGCTGATCGCCAAGATGCGCGAGATTGGCCTCATAAGCTGATGGATTCCCGATGCGCCTGACATCCGATTTCTGGGTTTCGGCATTGATCCGCAAGGTGCAGGGCGAGGGCGGCTTTGCCTATCTCGCCCGTCGCGGTTCACCGGAGGCGGGCGCAATTTTCATCAAGGTAAGCTCACGCTTCGGTACATGCGACCTGTATTCGCCTGCGCCACAAACCTCCTATGAAGAGGATAATGACGGAGAACGCATGTTTCTGCGCATTCTTCACGACGCTGATGACATGGCGGCAGGCGACCGTATGGCGCGAGAAACTCGCTTCGATCCCGACCTGTGGCTGGTCGAGCTGGAAGATGTTGCCGATGCATCGGCACTGTTCTCGATTTCGCAGGACGGAGAAGCGAAATAAGTTGGCGAGGATAGGAGCGGTTCCAGTAAAAACGGAATCAGTAGAGCCGCTCTATCCTTTTGTTTTACGCATTATCCTACGCAAAACCGCTTCGCACTTTTGCTGGAAATGCTCTATTTCACTGATCGCTGAAGCGACGGGTGATCAGAATTAGCAGCATCCACGAGCGGCGTGTCGTCTTCGGATTCAGCCATTTCACGCAGTTTTCCGCGCAGCATGGCAGACATGTCGTCCGCCTTCCAGCGCCGCACGAGCGCCATCGCTTTTTCGCGGTCGATGGAGCGATAAATATGCACAAACTCACGCAGGCTATCGCGGTTGGTGTCGATAGGACCCAGAATGGCCGTCATGACGAGATAGCATTCGGCAGGTGACAATCCGAGCGCCTTGAGTGCAATCGGCAGATGCGAATCCGGCCATTGCCCGATGATCGCGTCGGTCCGTTCAAACGACAGGTCGAGCGCATCGGCCAGCGCATTGCGGAAAAACTGGCTGTCGATCAGAAGCGCGGTGTCGATGAGATGCTGCGAGCCGGTGGTCGCGCCAGCCTCGAAGAAAGGCTGTTGCAGCGCGCGCGCCAGTCGTTCGGAGCTGTCTTCTTTCATCAGCGGCGCTCTGGCCGCAGAAAGATCGGGTACATCCGGCCTTTCGAGCGGTTCGGCCTCGATATTGGCGAGATTTTCCTGAAGCGTCAGCGTACGGTCGATGACCGGGTCGGCGAAACTGCGCAGCACGCCTTGCAGAAGGATGTCACCGGACTGGCGCCGTGCAATGGCGCGCGCATGGGCAAGACCGTTCTTGCCGATGATTTCGATGAGGTCGGAAGGGCGTAGAAGGGGAGAGCGCAGTAAAATAGGCGCGGAGATTTCTACGGGTTCGTCGGCCAGCGCCAGAATGAGACGACGCGGCGCGTCCTCCAATTGTGCCAGCGCATTGGCCGCATGGCGCTTGCCGCGGGTGGAAGCGCAATGGAGAAGCGGCATGGCAAGATCTTCAAGCTGCTGCATATCCTGCCGTCCGGGGCGCGTGATACCCGCAAACGCGGAAATCGCGGCCGCCAGCAGGTCGTCCGCCTTGCTGCTCCCCGCTTTTGAATTCGACGGGCTCCGGTGGCCTGAAATATCCTCCAGGGCGCGGAACTGTTCATTTGTCACGCAGAATACTCCGGTAGGCACACAACTCACCCGCCCCAAATTGCAGATCACGCATCCGGCAGCAGCCGGTTGATGCGCAAATGCACCCCGCATGGGTCGGTATTCCGGATAGTAGCGTTGAAGCCTTAGCAACTCATTAACCGTGCCATAAAGAAACAGCATTTGGGTCAGGCTGCTAGAGCCCTTCAAACGGCGTGCACTGCGCCTCCGCAAAGAAGCGCTGCACTTCCGTGTTCCACGTTGCATCAGGCACGAATACGCGAAGCACAGCGGCACCTTCGCCGATATTCTGCTCGATCAGGATCGAACGCGCATCGGCCTGCGAACCATCCGAGCGCAGACTTGCCATGCCGATGGGATCGGCAAGGATCAGGTCGAGCTTACGTTCGTTGGAAACGCTGTCGTTGAGGCTGTAGAGATTGTCCCCGTTGGGCGCATAGATCGAGAGCGACCAATAGGGCACATTCGCCCCGGTCGTAATATGCACAGGCCCGTCGGCAAGATCGAAGCGGCAGGTGGCTTGCTGCACCAGCGGGTCACTGTCGCTGACCGGACCGGTCTTTTCGTCCAGCCTGTGGAAACGATATGGCTCGCTCCCCGCTTCGATCCGCGACCATGCATTCTTGTCGGAATAGAAGGGGACGAGGAAGAGAACCGCGATATGAACAATCGCAGCACCCACGATGCCGAGGAGAACGAGGCGCAAAGTTCTAGCCACGGCACGCCCCCTTGCTTGCACCCGCGATATGGGCGAGGCTTGGCATCACCAGATCGGAGAGACCGGAAGATGATGCCGAAGGCGTGTCGTAAAGCGTCATGACGAGAACAAAATCGCCGCTTCCTTCCACTGGCAACCAATTGCCCGGCGCTGCATCGGGGCCGATGGTGATCGTGACGCTGCCGTCATCGTCGTACAGGACTTCGCGGGAATGCAGCGCTTCCTGCAATCCTTCACGCGGCCTGATCGGTTCCAGATCAGGCGTAGCGGGATAGACGGTCCAGAAGCGGGCAGGCGGTGTCATGCCGCTCAGGCGGTAAGTGCAGCCGCGCCGAAGGGTGCGCCCGCTATTGTCGCTGCGCGCATAGAACGGAAGACCTTCCGCCGTTCCAAGCGCCAGATAGGCTTTGCGGGCAGCGCGGGCCTTGGAATAGGGGTCGGCATCGGGCGTGCCAGCCGCCGGATAGGCGCTCCAGACCCCGACCTTGAGCTCACCGAAACCTTCAAACCGGTCGAGAACCTTGTCGACGCTCCAGATGCCGCCGCCCAGCGCCAGCACAAGCACAATCGCCGTGTTGAATATCCTCTTGAACATCGCCCCTCAGAGTACCGATATTTTCGTGCGCTCGGCGATCTTAGGCAGAGGCGGGGCCGCAAGGAAGCGGTCATGTAGCTCCTTGATAACTTTTGTCGATAGAGGAGACAGTACGCGCGGCGGCGCAGCCATGGTTTCTTCCGGCTTGGCATTCGCCACTTGTGGCTCGTTCTTCTTGGGCGGCGCGGGGAATGGCGGGGTCACACCCGGTATGGGCTTCAGTTCGATGTTCTGATGCGCATAGGCCATCATGCGCTGCCAGGCCATGGCAGGCAGAACGCCGCCGGTCATTTCCTTCATCGGGGTGAAATTGTCGTTGCCGAACCAGACCGCCGCCGTGAAATTTCCGGTAAAGCCGACGAACCACGCATCGCGATAATTCTGCGTTGTGCCGGTTTTGCCGCCCACCCGCGTCATCGGCAATGCCGCGCGGCGTCCAGTGCCGCGTTCAGGCACTTGCACCAGCATGGAATTCATTTCGAGTGCAGCTTTCTCCGACAGTGCCCTGTGCGGCTTCGGGGCATCGCGCCCGAAATCCCACAGCACCTTGCCTTCCGACGAAACGATCTGTGTGAAGGCGTGACGGTTGCCGGCCATGCCCGCATTTGGAAACACGTTGAAGCCGGTGGCCTGATCCATCACCGTCATTTCCGATGTGCCGAGCACCATGGTCTTGTGTGACGAGATCGGCGATTCCACGCCCATCGCCTTGGTCAGGGCAACAATTGGGGCTGTGGTCAGATAATCGCGCGCCAGTCGCACCGGTACGCTGTTCAACGAGCGGACAAGCGCCGTCGTCAGGTCCACGCGACCGGCAAAGCTGCGGCCATAATTGCGCGGTGACCAGTTGCCCCAGCTAATTGGAGCATCTGAAACGATGGTGCTCGGCGTCAGTCCCTTTTCCATCGCCGCTGCATAGACATAGGGCTTGAAGGAAGATCCGGCCTGCCGCAATGCCTTGGTGGCACGGTTGAACTGGCTTTCACCATAGTCCCGCCCGCCGACCAGTGCGCGGACGGATCCGTCATTGGCAATAACGACGGTTGCCGCTTCCGAGACATTATAGTCCTTGCCGAACTGGCGCAGATGATATTCGAGCGATTCCTCTGCCGCCTTTTGCAGGTTACGGTCGAGCGTCGTGCGCACGATCAATGTGTGCTGCGGAATATTGGCGGCGATCTTCTTCACCTCTTCAAAAGCCCAGTCGAGGAAGTAGTCGGGACTTTCGTTCTTGGCGCGGTCGATGACGCTCGCTGGATGACGGCGTGCAACGGCCACCTGTCCTTC
Source organism: Ochrobactrum sp. A-1 (assembly GCF_022488005.1). Classification (NCBI taxonomy): domain Bacteria; kingdom Pseudomonadati; phylum Pseudomonadota; class Alphaproteobacteria; order Hyphomicrobiales; family Brucellaceae; genus Ochrobactrum; species Ochrobactrum sp. A-1. The sequence continues at coordinate 939,463 of NZ_JAKVQC010000003.1, read as the reverse complement.
GCTCAGGAAGCCGCTTTCTACCATATTGGACAGCACGACATTGGCGCGTGCACGGGCTGCGGGCAAATTGACATGCGGCGCGAACTTGGCGGGCGCCTTGAACAGACCGGCCAGCATCGCGGCTTCCGCCAGCGAGACATCCTTGACGTTCTTACCGAAATAGAATTCCGAAGCAGCCGCAATACCGAAAGTTCCGCCGCCCATATAGGCACGGTCGAGATAAAGCTGCAGGATTTCCTTCTTGCTGAGATTGCTTTCCAGCCAGAGCGCGAGGAAGGCTTCCTTGATCTTGCGTTCGATGGTGCGCTCGTTGGAGAGAAAAAGGTTCTTGGCGAGTTGCTGCGTGATGGTGGAGCCGCCCTGAACGACGCCATTGGCGCGCATGTTCTGGCTGAACGCGCGGGTCAGGCCCCAGAAGTCGATGCCGTAATGGTCGAAAAAGCGTCGGTCCTCGGTGCCGAGCACGGCCTTGATGACGTGATCCGGCAATTCATCAATCGGCACGGCCTGACGGTGGAGAATACCGCGCTGGCCGATTTCATTGCCATAGCGGTCGAGGAAGGTGACGGCATAATCGTCCTGTGCACGCCAGTCCTTCTTGGTTTCCTCGAAAGCCGGCAGGGCCAGGACGAGCATCAGAACTGCGCCGCCCACGCCCAGCGTAAATCCTTCGTCGAGAACCTCGACCACAAAACGCCGGAAACCGCGCACGCGAAAACGCCGTGAGAAAATGGTGATGTTTTCCCACCATTCGCCGAGATTGTAGCGCAGGCTGTAGAGGGTGGAATCGATCCACGCGTCGAGCCCAATCAGGCGCGAAACCCTGAACGGTTTGCGCTTTTCGCTTCCGGAATCTTTTTCTGCCGTTTTACGCATAAACACTAACTTCGGCATGGTTGGTTTCGGAGACAGGCGGAACTTGCCCATCCATCATAGCAGATTAATAAGCAACAGCTCATGTGAAATGGTTAAAACACAAGCAGCTTTTCGGGCATGGGAAAAAAGTCAATAGATAGGAAAATAATCCTTGACTGCGTAACGGTGCTTTGTTAGGCTTTATGTACAGTCGAAAAATTATAACTGTTCACGCGTACCTCCGTTGGAGGCCAGCATACATCACCCAGAAAAGCTCTAGAGGCTTTTCTGGGTGATGTCTTTTGAAGCCAAAAATTGTGGATCAGATTTTACCGCAAAAACGTAAAGAGGCATCGGGCACGTTGTGTGTTCTTCTCGTTGGGTTCGTTGGACAACGAAAAGATGATTTTGCGCCGCATGGTAAGTGCAGCACCATTCCCGATTAAATGCGTCGGGCGGAGTTTACTGTGGCAGTGCACTTGGGGCGTAGTTGTTCATAAACAGAGAAATATGGTGCGGTTGACATTCGATCATATTTGGGTCTGCAACACGAAAGGAAGTCATCATGGCCATCCTTATCCATACAATATTTACGTCGGAGGTTACGTGGATCTGGTTTGCCAAGATTGCCGGTGCGACGGCAGGCTCTTTCATGTCGCTCGCCTACATCCTTCCGCGAGGAAAGCGTGACGCGGCGGTCCGCTTCGCGGTTGGCGTGATCTGTGGCGTGGTTTTCGGTGGTGCGGCAAGCGTTAAGATTTCCGAAGTATTGGCTCTTGGCGGATTGCTTGGCCAGGCGGAATTGATGTTGATAGGTTCCGCGGTTGCAAGCTTGGCGGCGTGGTCAGCGATCGGGGTTTTTCAGCATTTGTCCGAGCGGCTGAAACACGCGCCTATACCCGCGCTACTTCCCGAAGAAAAACGGAGCGATGACAATTCCTGATTATGGATGAATTTTAAAAGGCCCTTATTGGTGTTCGACGGGGAGCCCGACAGCAGCTTCTCGGATATCGCGTGCCTGTCGCCTATGGGGGTTGCAATAAATGCGAACTACCCAAACGTCGATACTTATGAGCAAACGAAAAGACGGAACGATCTCGGCTATGGCTTTTCAATTTAGTTTGTTTGGATTGTTACAAGGAACGGACAGGTAGGCCCGTCGTCGACCGCATTCCGGCAATGACTAACTGAAAATGATTGGGTATTTGTAGAAATACATGATTGCAAGTTGAGCGTATGAACTAATCGATGTCGTTTCGGTTTTCTTTCATCCTGATGTGCTCTCGGTCCTGTAACAGGCTTGATCGATCAGGGTGTATTAACGGATGTTCTGCTGCAACTGGCGACTGCAATTGCCGGAATTGTTACAATAATTGGGCGTATCGGGGCAACTTCACGCATTTCATAATTTCACAAAGCGTGATAGTCAGAGGCGGAATTTTCCTTTGGGCCCGGAAGAAGAATGGTTGTTCATGCATCGTTCAGCTGTGGGGCGCTATATAAGGCGGCATGATGAAACAAAATTCTGCACTCAAAGTTTTCGCGCTTCTCGCGGTTAGTATTGGCTTGCTGCCGGTCGATGCCGGTGCCCTGCCGATAACTGCGCCGCAGAAGTCCAATCTCATCGTCGCTGCCGCCGGAGATTGCGCGGCGGTCGGCGAACAGGTGGCTGCCCAGCAGGGCGGCCAGCTCGCCAAGGCAACCGCTGCGACTCAGAACGGCCGCCCCGTGTGTGTGGTTGTGGTGCTTGTGCCGGGCCGCGATGGCGAGCGTCCGCGCCGCGTTGAAGTGGCTGTTCCCGCTCAATAACAACAGCTTTAACCGTTGTTATACATGAATTGAGGGGAGAATGTCCGCTTGCGTATCCTGATCGTTGAAGACGACAAGGACCTGAACCGGCAGCTTTCCGAAGCGATGGCTGCTGCCGGTTATGTGGTCGACCGCGCCTATGACGGCGAAGAAGGACATTATCTCGGCGATACCGAGCCTTATGATGCCGTGGTGCTCGACATCGGTCTGCCGCGCATGGACGGCATCAGTGTCGTGGAGCGCTGGCGGCGCAGCGGGCGTGCCATGCCCGTTCTCATGCTCACAGCCCGCGACCGCTGGAGCGACAAGGTCGCCGGTATCGACGCCGGTGCCGACGACTATGTGGCCAAACCTTTCCATATCGAGGAAGTGCTGGCGCGGCTACGCGCCCTTATCCGCCGTGCTGCGGGTCACGCTTCGTCGGAACTCGTCTGCGGGCCGCTCTATCTCGATACGAAAACGTCGAAGGCAAGTGTCAACGGCGTTGCCCTCAAGCTCACCTCACACGAATACCGGCTTCTGTCCTATCTGATGCACCATATGGACGAGGTGGTCTCGCGTACCGAACTGGTCGAGCATCTCTACGATCAGGATTTCGACCGCGATTCCAATACGATTGAAGTCTTTGTCGGCCGTCTTCGCAAAAAGATGGGTGTGGACCTGATCGAGACGGTGCGCGGCATGGGCTATCGCATCCGCTCCGGAGGGGAGATTGAGAGCGAAACGAAAGGCAACGACAGCTGAAGCTTCTTCGCGTCTTTCCTCCCTTGCGTTCGCTCGCGGTCCGCGTCGTCACGCTTTCGACGATCTGGGTCATCGTGGCGCTTGTGGTGGTGGCCACTTTCATCGGGTCACTGTATGGCGATGCGGCACGCAGCAATTTTGAACGCCTGTTGACTGCTCACCTGTTCAGTCTGGTCGGTGCGATCAGCACGTCGGGTCAAGGCGTGCTGCAGGGACGTCCGGAACTGGGAGAATTGCGCTATTCCAGCCCGCTCTCCGGCTGGTACTGGTCTGTCGATCCCGTCACGCCGAACCTGACCGGAAAGCTGCAATCGCCGTCGCTCATCGGGCGCATCGTGCCGGAAATGCCGATCACGCAGGCACCGTTCGACAGCTCCTTCATGCGCAGCTACACCTTGCCCGGCCTCAACGGCGAGGAGCTTTTTATCGTTGAGACCGAAGTGGTGCTGGATAATGCCAATCGCATTGCGCGTTTTCGTGTCATGGGCAATCTCAGCGAGGTCCTGAAGGAGATAACCGATTTCAGAACCAGCCTTACGACCTATCTGGCGATCTTCGGCATCGGCAGTATTCTCATCAATGCCGCTGTGATTCTGTTCGGCCTGCGTCCGCTCGACAAGGTGCGTCAGGCGCTGGCTGATATTCGAGAGGGGCGCTCGTCAAAGCTCGACGCGTCGCTGCCCGCCGAAATTGCGCCGCTCGCAACCGAAATGAACGCGCTCATCGAGAATAATCGGCGCATTGTAGAGCGTTCGCGAACACAGGTCGGCAATCTCGCACATTCTCTCAAAACCCCCCTTTCCGTGCTGGTCAATGAAGCACGAAACATGGGTGGCGAACACGGACGCATCGTGCAGGAACAGAGCGAGGCGATGCAGGTGCAGATACAGCACTATCTGCAGCGCGCGCGCATCGCCGCGCAGCGCGACAGTGTTGTGTTTCGCACGCCCGTGACGCCGGTTCTCGAGCGCATGCAGCGCGTGACGGCGAAACTCAATCCGGCTTTCAGCGTTACCTTCAGGAATGATCTGCCAAGCGCCGTTTTTGCCGGAGAGCAGGAAGATCTGGAAGAGATTGTTGGAAACCTGCTGGAGAACGCGGGCAAATGGGGCCGCAAACGCATCAATATTAAGCTTGCCCCTATTTCTGGGGAGCAACGACAATTCGAAGTCCTGATAGAAGATGACGGGCCGGGTCTGGCGCCCGACAAGATCGAAGCGGCGCTGAAGCGCGGCAGCCGCGTCGATGAAACGAAACCGGGAACCGGGCTCGGGCTGGCAATCGTGCAGGATACCGTTCGCGAATATGGCGGCAATCTGCATCTGGGCAAGAGTTCGTTCGGTGGATTGGGTGTCCGGGTCGTGTTGCCGCTGACGGAAGATTGACGGTTGTTTTTGGCCGAAAGCCAACTAGAAGATTAAATTGAAAAAGCCACATGCCGATATAGTGTGCATGCTAATTGTTTATGAAGGCCGGTTGTTATGATGATGGTATCCAGGTTTTCTCATCCAGTTTCAGTTGCTTCGACGATGCTTGCCGTGGCGCTCGCATTGTCAGCCTGCGGCACGACGAGCAAGGGCACAGGTCTCGGCTCGCTGGGCGGTAGTTCTACGGCGCAGAAGCCGGAAACAAGCCTGTTGACGCCGCTTGGCAACGGTCTGCTCGGCAACTCCGCAAATCAGTTGAATGCAGTCGACCGCAAGAAGGCGCTTGAGGCTGAATATCGCGCGCTTGAATATTCGCCGGCAGGCAAGGCCGTATCCTGGAGCGGCAGCGGATCGAACTCCGGCGATGTGACGGCGGCGCAGCCCTATCAGGTCGGCTCTCAGAATTGTCGCCAGTATTCGCATAGCTTCACCATTGGCGGGTCGCAGCAGACTGCGCGCGGAACGGCATGTCGCAATCCGGACGGTAGCTGGACGCCGCTGACCTAAACTCCAGCGTCCCACCTTTGCGGCGAATTGCCCTAGTCAGCAACTTACTGAAGGTAGTAGTTGGTTTTTCCCTTGGCTGCGCTTAAGTCGTAGCCATGGGATTCTGGCTTATTGCAGCACTATTGACATTAGCAGCCACTCTGGCTGTTTTGTTGCCTCTCGCGCGGCGCAAGCAGGCATTCTTGCCCGCTGAAAAGAATGACCTTGAGGTCTATCGGGATCAGTTGCGTGAGGTCGAAGCCGACGCTTCACGCGGCATGATCGACCCGCAGAGCGCCGAACAGGCGCGCATCGAAATTTCGCGTCGCATTTTGAATGCTGAAAAGTCAGGCAAGGAAGCTGCGGAAGCCGCAAGCCAGGCTGCACCAGGCCGATTGCTGGCTTTCATTGCGGTCCTTGCCGTGCCGCTGATCGCCTGGGGCATCTATCCGCTTTTCGGCAAGCCCGACATGCCGTCCATGCCGCTCGCCGAACGGCTTTCGGCCAGTGCGGATCGCAGCTCTGTCGATGAGCTTGTGGCGCGTGCCGAAGCGCATCTGGCGCAAAATCCGGGCGATGTGCGTGGATGGGATGTGCTGGCGCCGATCTATCTGCGGCTTGGTCGTGCCACTGATGCCGTCAATGCATATCGCAGTTCCATTCGTATTGCCGGTGAGAATTTCCCGCGTGTTCTGGGATTGGGTGAAGCACTGGCAACCGCTTCAGGTGGCACCGTGACCGCCGAGGCAGAAGGCTTTTTCAAGAAAGCTGCCGATCTCGAACCAAATGATGTGCGTCCGCAGTTCTATCTTGCACAGGGTGAGATGCAGGATGGCCGGATGGATATGGCCGCCAATCGCCTCCAGGCATTCCTCGACAAGGCACCCGCCGATGCGCCGTGGCGCAGTCAGATCGAACAGGCTATCGCCCGGCTTCGTAACCCTGCTTCCGGTAGCGACCAGCAACCGAAAGGACCGACAGCAGGCGATGTCGATGCCGCTTCGTCGCTCAGCCCGGAGGACCGGCAGGCGATGATCGAAGGCATGGTTCAACGTCTTGATGAAAGTCTTCGCCAGAATAGTGGGGATGTCGAAGGCTGGAAGCGTCTCGTGCGCTCCTATATGATCCTCAACCGTCGCGATGCAGCGCTGGACGCTCTCAATCGCGGCATGACAGCCCTTCAGGGTGAAAGCCGGACGAACTTGCAGAGTTTCGCAGCCGGTCTTGGACTGGAAACAGGGAACGCACAAAAATGAGCGCGACCGCAGACGACAATGCACGAGGTACCAAACCGGCGGGTAATTTTGCCCGGAACGTTAGCCAGAGAAAGCGCAAGCGTCTGTTCCTGATCGGTGGCGCACTGGCGGTTCTGGCCATAGCGGTCGGACTGATGCTGATGGCCTTCAGTCAGGACATTCGCTTCTTCCGTACGCCTGCCGACCTGACGGAACAGGATATGGCCTCCGGCTCGCGGTTCCGCCTTGGTGGTCTCGTTGAGGAAGGTTCCGTCAGCCGCGAGGGCAGCGAACTGCATTTCACGGTGACGGATACGATCAAGACTGTGAAAGTCGTGTTCGAAGGCATTCCGCCTGATCTCTTCCGCGAAGGGCAGGGCGTTGTCGCCGAAGGGCGTTTCGGAGACGATGGTGTTTTCCACGCCGACAATGTGCTGGCGAAGCACGACGAGAATTACATTCCCAAGGACCTTGCCGACAGCCTGAAGGAAAAGGGCGTCTGGGAAGGCAAATAGAAATTATGGCATTTCCAGCAAAAGTGTGAAGCGGTTTTGCGTTTGGAAATGCTTAAAGCGAATAGTTAGGGCATTCCGTATCGGACCCGTGGTCCGGCAGGGTGCTTGATGGAGATTGCAGATGAGTGTCGAAATCGGCCATTTTGCTCTGGTTCTGGCGCTGGCACTGTCGATTGTCCAATCGATCGTGCCGGTGGTCGGCGCGCATCGCCGGGATACGCAACTCATGGCCGTCGCCGTGCCGACGGCAATTGCAGTCTTTGCGCTGATCTGCCTTGCATCGGCCGTGCTTGTCCATGCCTATGTCGTGTCGGATTTCTCGGTTCTGAACGTGGTCGAGAACTCGCATTCCCAAAAGCCTCTCCTTTACAAGATCACCGGCGTCTGGGGCAATCACGAAGGTTCGATGCTGCTGTGGGTGTTCATTCTCACCTTCTTCAGTGCGCTGGTGGCTGCATTTTCCGGCAATCTGCCTGAAACGCTCCGCGCCAACGTTCTTGCCGTACAGGGCTGGATCGGCGTCGCATTTCTGGCGTTCATCATCTTCACCTCGAACCCGTTCACCCGTATTTTCCCGGCTCCAATGGAGGGCGGCGATCTCAATCCCATCCTTCAGGACATTGGCCTCGCGATCCATCCTCCGCTGCTCTATCTCGGCTATGTCGGCTTTTCGGTATGCTTCTCCTTTGCCGTGGCGGCACTGATCGAGGGGCGTCTTGATGCCGCGTGGGCGCGCTGGGTGCGTCCGTGGGCACTCGTGGCCTGGATGTTCCTGACTGGCGGTATCGCGATGGGTTCCTACTGGGCCTATTATGAGCTTGGCTGGGGCGGCTGGTGGTTCTGGGACCCGGTCGAGAACGCATCGTTCATGCCGTGGCTGGTTGGGACAGCCTTGCTCCATTCCGCTCTCGTGATGGAAAAGCGTTCTGCGCTGAAAATCTGGACTGTACTGCTGGCGATCCTTACCTTTTCGCTGTCGCTACTCGGCACATTCCTTGTCCGCTCCGGCGTTCTGACCTCGGTTCACAGCTTCGCCACCGATCCGGGACGCGGTCTTTTCATTCTGGCGATCCTTGCAATCTTCATTGGCGGATCGCTGTCGCTTTTCGCACTTCGTGTACAGAGCCTGACGGCGGGGGGCATCTTCCACCCGATCTCCCGCGAAGGCGCGCTCGTCTTCAACAATCTGTTCCTGACGACCGCTGCCGCGACCGTGCTGATCGGTACGCTTTATCCGCTGCTGCTCGAAGTGATGACCGGCGACAAGATTTCCGTTGGCGCACCGTTCTTCAACATGACGTTCGGCCCGCTGATGATCCCGCTTCTTTTTGCAGTTCCGTTCGGTCCGTTGCTCGCCTGGAAACGCGGTGATCTTTACGGCGTGTCGCAGCGGTTGATGACGGCTTTCGCGCTCTCGCTTCTGGCGGCGGGGATTGTCTTGTGGAGTACATCGGCGAAATCGGTTCTCGCCGCCTGCGGGATCGGACTTGCCGTGTGGCTGATTTTCGGCAGCCTGACGGACCTCGTTCTCAAGGCTGGTATTGGCAAGGTTTCCGCAAGCAAAGCATTTGCGCGCTTCAAGGGTTTGCCGCGCTCGGTCTTTGGTACGGCGCTCGCCCATATTGGGCTTGGCGTGACGCTGCTTGGTATTGTGAGCGTGACCACGTTAGGCACGGAGAATGTGCTGATCATGCGTCCGGGCGATACAGCCAAGGTGCAGGATTATACACTTCGCTTTGAGGGCCTCCGTCCGCTGACCGGCTCGAACTTCACCGAAAATCGAGGCACTTTCACCCTGCTCGATTCCAGCGCACGCACTCTCGGACAGATTGAACCGTCCAAGCGCTTCTTCCCGGCACGCCAGATGCCAACCACGGAATCAGGCATCAGGACGCTGTGGTTCAGCCAGGTCTATGTTGCGCTTGGCGATGAGCCGGGTGACGGATCAGTTGTGGTTCGTATCTGGTGGAAGCCTGACGTAACGCTCATCTGGTATGGCGCCCTTGTCATGATGGTGGGTGCACTGTTTTCCCTGGCAGATCGTCGTCTGCGGGTCGGCGCGCCGTCACGCAGTCGCAAATCCGCGTCGAAAGAAGCGGAGGCCGCAGCATGAGAAAGCGGTCGGCATTCGCCGCACTCCTGCTTGGCGCTGCGCTGGCGATACAAGGAACGGCGGCCCTCGCGGTCAATCCCGATGAAGTCCTGTCCGATCCGGCGCTTGAAAAGCGCGCCCGCACGATTTCCGGCGAATTGCGCTGCATGGTCTGCCAGAACGAATCTATCGACGATTCCAATGCCGAACTTGCCCGTGATCTTCGCATTCTCGTGCGTGACCGCCTGAAGGAAGGCGATAGCGACCAACAGGTGATGGACTTCATCGTTGACCGTTATGGCGAGTTCGTTCTTTTGAAGCCGCGCCTCAATGCGCGTACCGTGCTTCTGTGGGGCTTTCCAGTCGTCGTCCTTTTAATCGGTGCGGTTGCGCTGATTTTAGCCTTTCGCGGGCGCAGGCAGGCGGGCGAGGCGCCCAAACCACTTACCGACAGCGAAAAAGCCGAACTCTCGCGTCTGCTGGACGGCAAATAACTGACATCTGCTTGCGAATCTTATTCGCAACCTTACGAAACTTTCATGTTGTGGAAACGGAGCGGTAAGGTAGCCCTGACTATCTTACGCTCTATAAAGGTTTCACAGGCCTGCGTTTCCTGAAAGATCAGGGCAGCGGCCGGATTACTGCTCGTAAGGAGAAATAAATGTCCAGAGCCAGGATTTCCAACTATCGCAAGGGCGTTGCCGCGATTGCACTATCGGCTGCTCTCGCCGGTGGTTTTCTCGCTACCGGCCCGCTTGGTGCGCTCAATGATGCGCGTGCTGACGCAGTCCAGGTAACGCCACCGCCGCAGGCTGCGGGTTTTGCCGATCTTGTTGAGAAGGTTCGTCCGGCTGTTGTCAGCGTCCGCGTGAAGAAGGACGTGCAGCAAACTGCTGATCGCGGCGACGGCGGCCAGTTCTCGGGCCCTCCCGGATTTGATCAGCTTCCGGACGATCATCCGCTGAAGCGCTTCTTCCGTGATTTCGGCATGGATCCGCGTGGCGACGCTCGTCCCGATGCCCGCCCGGATCGCCGTGGCCCCGGCAAGCGCGGTCCGCGCCCCGGTCATGAACGTCCGGTCGCCCAGGGTTCCGGCTTCTTCATTTCCGAAGACGGCTATGTCGTAACCAACAATCACGTGGTTTCTGATGGCGATGCCTACAGCGTTGTCATGGATGACGGTACGGAACTTGACGCAAAGCTGATCGGAACCGATCCGCGTACCGATCTGGCCGTGCTGAAGGTCAACGATCCGAAGAAGAAGTTCACCTATGTTGCATTCGGCGACGACAACAAGATTCGCGTCGGTGACTGGGTTGTGGCTGTCGGCAATCCGTTCGGTCTCGGCGGTACGGTGACATCCGGTATCGTGTCGGCTCGCGGCCGTGATATCGGCGCCGGTCCTTACGACGACTTCATCCAGATCGACGCGGCTGTGAACAAGGGCAACTCTGGTGGTCCGGCCTTCAACCTGTCCGGTCAGGTCATCGGCATCAACACCGCAATCTTCTCGCCTTCGGGCGGTAGCGTGGGTATTGCCTTTGCAATTCCGGCCTCTACCGCAAAGCAGGTCGTTGACCAGCTCATCAAGAAGGGTTCGGTCGAACGTGGCTGGATCGGTGTCCAGATTCAGCCGGTGACCAAGGATATTGCTGCTTCGCTCGGCCTTGCTGAAGAGAAGGGCGCAATCGTCGCTTCGCCGCAGAAGGACGGCCCTGCTGCCAAGGCTGGCATCCAGTCCGGTGATGTGATCACTGCCGTCAACGGCGAACCCGTTCAGGATCCGCGCGATCTGGCACGCAAGGTTGCTGGCATTGTTCCAGGCGAAAAGGCGGCACTCACCGTCTGGCGCAAGAACAAGGCCGAGGAAATCGACATCACCATCGAGGCGATGCCTGGCGATCTCGGCAAGTCGGCCAGCACTTCGGGTGACAATGGCGGCGGCAGCCAGAGCGAGACGCTCGACTCCTATGGCTTGACCGTGACCCCATCCGAAGATGGCAACGGCGTGGTGGTAACCGACGTTGATCCCGATAGCGATGCCTCTGACCGTGGTGTCCGTTCCGGCGATATCATCATGAGCGTCAACAACCAGACGGTGAAGAGCGCCAAGGACATCAACAACGCCATCAGCGAAGCCGCCAAGTCGGGTCGCAAGGCAGTGCTGCTGCAATTGCAGAGCAACGATCAGAGCCGCTTCGTGGCCCTGCCGATCGATCAGGGATGATGACCGGTAGCCCTTAAGGCTCTGAGCAATTCGATGCCAGGCGGTTCTCCGCCTGGCATCGCCTTATCATCAAACGGTATTATAAGTAGCGCCATGAAGATTCTCGTTATTGAAGATGACCGCGAAGCGGCCCGCTATCTGGAGAAGGCCTTCACCGAGGCCGGACATTCCGCCGATATCGCCGGTGACGGCGAGACCGGCTATACGCTGGCCGAGAATGGAAGCTACGATGTCCTCGTAGTCGACCGCATGCTGCCGAAGCGTGATGGCTTGTCCGTCGTGGCTGGTTTGCGTGCCAAGGGCATGGAAACCCCGGTCCTGATCCTTTCCGCACTCGGCGAAGTGGATGACCGCGTCACAGGACTGCGAGCCGGTGGTGACGACTACCTTACCAAGCCTTATGCATTCTCCGAGCTGCTGGCTCGCGTCGAGGTTTTGCAACGTCGTTCCAGTCCCCGCGAAGCAGATACGATCTACCGCGTCGGCGATCTGGAGCTTGACCGGCTTGCGCATACAGCGCGCCGTCAGGATGTGGATATTACGCTCCAGCCTCGCGAATTCCGACTTCTCGAATATCTTATGCGTCATGCCGGACAGGTTGTCACGCGCACGATGCTGCTCGAAAACGTATGGGATTATCACTTCGATCCGCAGACCAATGTGATTGACGTGCATATCTCGCGTTTGCGTTCCAAGATCGAGAAGGGCTTCGACGTTCCTCTGCTTCATACGGTGCGTGGCGCCGGCTACATGCTGAAGGCCGGACGTGCAAAACAATCCGCAGTCGCCAAGGTGGATTGATGAGCCGCTTTTCAGCGCTCATGCGCACAACCGCCGTTCGACTATCAACGCTCTATCTGCTGCTGTTCATCGTCGGCGCGGTAGCGCTGGTCTTCTACATGACCAATCTGTCTGCTTCCATGCTGGCCGCGCAGACCCAGCAATCGCTGGGTGAGGAGATCGGCAGCATTGGCAAGAGCTATGCGCGGGGCGGCATACCGCAGCTCGTGCGGACAATCGATTATCGCTCGCGCCAGCCGGGCGCTTATCTCTATCTGGTCGCTGATCCGACAGGCCGCATCCTTGCGGGTAATGTGGAGAGCGTGGAGCCCGGTGTTCTGGATACCGATGGCATTATTGAGCGCGGGTTCAAATATCGGCGCTATGGCGAGCAGGGCACGGAGACGGAGCACCGCGCCATTGCGGTCGTGATCGCATTGCCGAACGGCATGCGGCTTCTGGTCGGTCGCGATCTGGGTGAACCGGAGCGGTTCCGTGATGTTGTTCGCCGGTCGCTGATGCTGGCGTTAGGTATCATGGGCGTTGGAGCGCTCTTGATCTGGCTGTTTGTGGGACGCCGCGCCCTGAAGCGCATCGATGACGTGTCCAAGGCTTCACAGCGCATCATGGATGGGGATTTGACGGGCAGGCTTCCGGTCAACGGCTCGGGTGATGAATTCGACCGCCTGTCGGGCAATCTCAACGTCATGCTTGGCAAAATTCTGGAATTAAACGAGGGGCTGAAGCAGGTCTCCGACAATATCGCGCACGATCTCAAGACGCCGCTGACGCGCCTGCGCAATCGAGCGGAAGAAGCTCTTTCCGGCAAGAAGGCCGGACCTGAATATCGTGAGGCGCTTGAAGATATTATCGGCGAGTCGGATCAATTGATCCGGACCTTCAACGCGATCCTGATGATTTCGCGTCTTGAAGCAGGCTATTCATCGGAGAATCTCGAAAACATGCCGGTAGCGCCGATCCTTCGCGACGTGGCCGAAATGTATGAGCCCGTTGCCGAGGATGCGGGTGTGAACCTGACACTTGGTGATCTCGATGAAGTTGCGCTTCATATCAATCGCGAACTGGTCGGGCAGACGATTTCCAATCTCGTCGACAATGCAATTAAGTATGCGGGCGGCGATGAGCGGATTGCGACAGTGAGCCTTTCTATGGAGCGTGATCCGAACTGGGTCCGCATCATCGTTGCCGATAATGGTCCCGGCATTCCTGAAGAAAAACGCGAACAGGCGACAGAACGGTTTGTTCGCCTTGAGGAAAGCCGCACGCAGCCCGGTTCGGGACTCGGTTTAAGTCTTGCCAAGGCGGTGATGAAATTGCACGGTGGCGCACTTCGTCTTGAAGGCAATGATCCGGGCCTGCGCGCTGTGCTGGAGTTTCCATTGCCATCGGGCAAGGTCGAATAATGGCGTGACATAAGAGGGGATCATGGCGGCAGAAAACGCAACGGCACTATTCTTGGAGAGAGAGATTCGTGCTTTGACGCCGCTTGATCCTGCAAGGGCGGAGACCTTCCTGGCCGACCTTGCGGCGCGTGCCGGAGAAGAGGAACTTACAGACGTCGTAGCCTTGCTGAAAAAGGCAGAAGCCGCGCCGTTCTTCTCGGCCGTTCTCGATCTTTCTCCATTCATTCGCGAAGCACTGACCCGTCATCCGCGTATTCTGGATCGCATCGTCGACAAATCGCCGGAGGCTGCACTAGAGAATATTCTGGCGGATATCTCGGCCAGTGCTGCAAGTGCAGACGTGACGGAAGCCTCCCTCATGACCAGCCTGCGTGTTCTGAAACGTGAGGCGCATGTCCTTATCGCGCTTTGCGATCTCGCTGGCATTTTCAATACGGAAGCAACGACGGGCTGGCTCACTGATCTGGCCGAGGCCTGCACTGGCGCAGCCGTCCGGTTTCTGCTGCTTGATGCGGATAGTGCGGGCAAGATTAAACTTCCTGACCGAAACCAGCCCGACAAGGACAGTGGCTGGATTGTTCTCGGCATGGGCAAGTTCGGTGCGCGTGAACTCAATTATTCGTCCGATATTGATCTCATCGTCTTCATCGATGAAACCAGACCGGCCATCGGCGATCCGTATGAATGCGTCGAAACTTTTTCACGGCTGACACGCCGCCTTGTCCGCATCCTGCAGGACCGCACCGGCGATGGCTATGTCTTCCGCGTCGATCTTCGCCTGCGTCCGGACCCCGGTTCCACGCCGCTGGCCATTCCTGTCGGCGCGGCACTTCATTATTACGAAGGGCGCGGCCAGAACTGGGAACGCGCGGCGATGATCAAGGCGCGGCCCGTTGCAGGGGACCGCGAATCCGGGAAGCAGGTGCTGGCGGAGCTTTCCCCCTATGTCTGGCGCAAATATCTCGACTATGCGGCCATTGCCGACGTGCACTCGATCAAGCGGCAGATCCACGCCCATAAGGGGCACGGCGATATCGCTGTGCGCGGCCACAATGTGAAACTGGGACGTGGCGGCATCCGCGAAATCGAATTCTTCGTTCAGACGCAGCAGCTCATCGCTGGAGGGCGCTTTCCCGAATTGCGTGGCAACCAGACAGTGCCGATGCTGGCAAGACTGGCGGAGCGGGGCTGGATCACCGAGAGGGCTCGCGATGCCTTGGCGAAGGAATATTATTTCCTCCGCGACGTAGAGCACCGCATCCAGATGATCGCCGACGAGCAGACGCATATTCTGCCCGAAGACGATGAAGGCTTTGCACGTGTTGCCCATATGATGGGTTACGCCGATCCGGCAGCCTTTTCAGATGTTTTTCTCGATGCGCTCAAGGTCGTCGAAAAGCACTATGCGGCCCTGTTCGAGCAGGCTCCCGAACTTGGAAGCTCATCCGGCAATCTTGTCTTTAC
Source organism: Ochrobactrum sp. A-1 (assembly GCF_022488005.1). NCBI lineage: Bacteria > Pseudomonadati > Pseudomonadota > Alphaproteobacteria > Hyphomicrobiales > Brucellaceae > Ochrobactrum > Ochrobactrum sp. A-1. Next base: position 924,405 of record NZ_JAKVQC010000003.1, on the reverse strand, counting down.
TGGCGATGTGGATGATCCGGGCACACTGGAGACGCTCGCGGCCATGGGCTATGAACGTCCGAGCGATATATGCCGCGTGATCCGCACGTGGCACTTCGGGCGTTATCGCGCCACGCAATCTGCCGAAGCGCGTGAGCGCCTGACCGAACTTACGCCCGCTCTGCTCAAGGCCTTTGCCGAGACCAAGCGCGCGGATGAAGCGCTCTTGCGTTTTGACGGTTTTTTGAAGGGCCTGCCTGCGGGCATCCAGCTTTTCAGCCTGTTGCAATCCAATCCCCGTCTCCTGAACCTTCTCGTGTTGATTATGAGCGCCGCCCCCCGGCTTGCCGAAATCATCACGCGCAACCCGCATGTTTTTGACGGTCTGCTCGATCCGGCGATTTTCTCGGAAATGCCGACACGCGCCTATCTGGAAGAGCGCCTTCGCGTGTTTCTGGGGCCTGCGACCGATTATGAGGAAGTGCTGGACCGGTTGCGTATCTTCGCTGCCGAACATCGTTTTCTGATCGGTATTCGCCTGCTCACAAGCGCCATTGATGGCGTGCGCGCTGGTCGCGCATTTTCCGATCTGGCTGAACTGATGATCGGCAAGGCATTCGAGGTTGTGGCGGCTGAACTGGAGCGACGCCACGGCAAGGTTAAGGGCGCGAGAGTGGCGCTTCTGGCCATGGGCAAGCTTGGCAGTCGCGAACTCACCGCCGGTTCGGATGTCGATTTGATCCTGCTTTACGATCACGACAAGGAGACGGATGAATCAGACGGTGAAAAGCCGCTGGCTCCCTCGCAATATTATATTCGCCTGACCCAGCGGCTCATTGCGGCACTTTCCGCGCCAACTGCGGAAGGCGTGCTCTACGAAGTTGATATGCGGCTGCGTCCTTCCGGCAATAAGGGACCGGTTGCCACCCACATCGAATCCTTCGGCAAGTATCAACGCAGCGAAGCATGGACATGGGAACATATGGCCTTGACCCGTGCGCGCCCGATTCATGGCGACGAGGCGTTTATGGATCACATCAGAAGCGAGATCGACAAGGTTCTTGTCTCTCCCCGTGACGTGAAGAAGATCGCCCAGGATGTGCGCGAGATGCGCGACCTCATCTATCAGGAAAAGCCACCTGCCGATGATTGGGATTTCAAGCTGAAGCCCGGCGGCATTGTCGATCTGGAATTCATCGCCCAGTTTGCCGTGCTGGCCAACAAGCTCGACCGGAAGCCGCGTCCCTTGGGTACAGAAGAAATCCTTTCGGCCCTGGACCCGTCTTTTGCTGATCCGGCGCTTGCCGATAGCCTTGTCGGCGCCCATCGCCTCTATACCAATCTGAGCCAGACGATCCGTCTGTGTCTTGGAAGCGATGCCAAACGTGAAGAATTCATACCCGGCATGATCGACCTGCTATGCCGTGCGGCCGACATGCCAGACATAAAGCGCGTCGAGCATCATCTGGCGGAAGTCGCCGTTGACGTGCGGACAAGTTTTGAGAAGCTTTTGACCATCTAATCAGGCCGCGTGGATTTCCGCACCATGTCCAACCTGACCGCGCTTGCGATCAGGGATGCAGACCGAAACCACGGTGCCAACGCCTTCGGTTGAGCGAATGCGAAGCCAGCCGCCGTGAAGCTCGGCCAGTGAACGGGTGATGGCAAGTCCGAGGCCGGAACCGGTATGAGTCTTGGTGAACTGGTTTTCCACCTGTTCGAAGGGCTGGCCGATCTTCTTGATTGCCGATTTTGGAATGCCGACACCGGTATCCTGAATAGTCATGAAGAGGGCTGAGCCGGTCTTTCGCGCCCGTACCGTGATCTGCCCGCCGTAGGATGTGAACTTCACCGCATTGGAGAGAAGGTTGATGAGCACCTGCTTGATCGCGCGCCGGTCGGCATAGAGCTGCATTGCCTCTTCGATGCGCGTATTGACCGCAATATTCTTCTCATCCGCCTGCAGCGAAATCATGCGTACCGTTTCATTGATAAGCGGGCAGAGATCGATCTGCTCACGGTCGAGCGAGAATTGCCCGGCCTCGATCTTCGACATGTCGAGAATGTCATTGATGACATTAAGCAGGAAGTTGCCGCTTGTATGGATGTCGTTGATGTATTCCTCGTAACGGTCGGAGCCGAGCGGGCCGAACGTGCCTGCCTGGATCATTTCCGAGAAGCCGATGATCGCATTGAGCGGCGTGCGCAGCTCGTGAGACATATTGGCGAGGAATTCGGACTTGGCGCGGTTCGCGGCTTCCGCGCGTTCCTTTTCCTGACCGTATTTGCGGGCAAGTTCGGAGAGTTCACGCACGCGATCCCGCTCGCCTTTGCGTGCAATCGACAGGTCGTGAATCGTCGCCATTAGGCGGCGTTCGCTGTCGACCAGACGTTCCTGATGCAGCTTGAGCTGGGTAATGTCTGTGCCAATGGATACAAGGCCGCCGTCCTGCGTGCGACGTTCGTTGACCTGGAGCCAGCGGCCATCGCTGAGCTGGCGTTCAAAGGTCTGACCACCAGCGCGGTTATGTTCATTGGCCATGCGGCGTTCGAAAGTGAACGGGCGTGTATGGGCATCAACTTCGTTGCGCGGCACACCGGGTTTCAGGGTCCAGACCGGAAGGCCAGCATATTCACTGAACTTGGAATTCGCCATGACGAGGCGGTTGTTGGAATCCCACAGGATGAAGGCTTCCGAAATATTCTCGATGGCTTCGCGGATGCGCATGTCGGCTTCCGCCGTCGCTTGCGCAAAGCGGTGCTGTTCGCTGACGTCGAAGGCGATGCCGACCAGATGAAGATCGCCTTCGCTGGCGATTTCCGCGCGAACACGCATCCAGACCCACGAACCATCGGCGTGGCGCATGCGGAAGACGCGGTCGACATGCGAAATATCGCCTGCCGCTGCCTGTTCGGCGATCGAATAAAGATCACCATCTTCCGTATTGATGATTGCAGCCACATCACCGAATGGCAGCACCGCATCCTGCGCTTCGTAGCCCAGCATCTCATACATGGAACGCGACCAATAGATGCGACCGCGTGCCATGTCCCAATCCCACAGGCCGCATCGACCGCGGCCCAGCGCCAGATCAATACGGCGCTGGATTTGGTTGGAGAGATCGTCGGCCTCGCGGGCTCGCGCTGCCTGGCTGAAATAGGCGTAAAGGATGGCGAACATGACGCCCGTCGTACCCGCAAAGAGCGTCACATTGAGCGACACGGCGCGGCGCCATTCTGCGAAGATGGCGCTTTCCGGTTCGACGGCGATAACGGAATAGGGCAGGGTCATAGGCTTCGACAAGGCACCGAAAGCCGGCTCACCCTGAAGTGTGACTTTCAGCACGCCTGCACGTTCTGCAAACAGGAACAGCGGCTGTGCTTCCGAAAGGATCGTATCGACCGGCTTGCCGGATAGATCGGACATCGGGCCTGAAATTGCCACCACGGAGGATTGTGGGTCAATGACGGCGAGCGTCATGCCGGACGACGACAGCCCGCGCGAACGAAACTCGGCTATCGTGTCTTGAATATCCTTCGCGGCGATCTGCGCTCCGGCGTCGGTGCCATTGGCAACACGCTCGATCATCTGTGCGAGATTGGCGGTCGCAGCCGACAGAAATGCCTTATGCTGCTGCTCGATATCCTCGCGCCACGCCAGCATCGAGAAGACGCGCGCTACGCCGAGAATAATTAGGAAAATAATGATGAGCGCAGGAACGAGGCGTCGCAGGATAGGCTCGATTGAGACGAACTTGCCATAGGCCGGACCAGCAAGAAGACTGACATGGCCCGAAAGCTTGCCTTTCCTTCTTTTCCGACCGGATTCGCAATGCGTCCCCGCCGGCGCGCCATACGCGTCGGTGCTCGCCATATAATGGTCCCTCGTGAATTCCCTGCGAGTGAAGTGATTCGGAATACGCCACCTCCGAATATGATCAATGAATCAAAAGTGATTCGCGCTGTCCAGCGAATTCGTTAACGAGGTGTAAAAATCAGGGTTTTGTCAGCCAATTTATTCATGAATCTCAAGCTCTTAAGTGGAATCAGCATCGCATTTGATTCGGCTAAAGGCATGAAAAGACTCATGAAAGCTGACTGCCCGCCGCCTTTGCGTTCATCAGCATGAAATGGCTCGTTCCGATTGCTGGTTAAGCAGCCGGAACGAGCGAATCACCATAACGATCAGGATAGGTCGCGAATCAGGCGAGAGTGCGGTCCACGATATCGCGCAGGTCGGTAGATAGTTTGCCTGCGCCTGAAATACGCGCCAGCGCTGCCCTTGCATGCTCGCGGCGGGTATCTTCAAGCGAACGCCAGGAGCGAAGCGCAGTCAGAAGCCGCGCTGCAAGCTGTGGATTTTCTGGATCGATGGACAGGATCGTATCTGCAAAGAACTCGTAGGCCGCACCATCCTTGCGATTGAAGCCGGTCGGATTGGATGCGGAGAATGAGCCGATCACGGAGCGGACGCGGTTCGGATTGTCGAGCGAGAAGAGGGCGTGTTTCGTAAGATCGCGCACAGCCTGCAAGGCTTCGTCGCCGGGACGGCTCGCCTGCACGCTGAACCACTTGTCCATCACAAGACCATCCTTGCCGAACCGGTGCTCGAAACTTGCCAGTGCGTCCTTTGCCTCGTCCGTATCGCCAAAGCGGTGCACCAGCACGGCCAGCGCCGCGAAGCGGTCAGTCATATTATCCGAATTGACGAACTGGCTGGCGGCGCGTTTCTGGCTTTTGTCGTGGCGGCTCAGATAATCGAGCAGCACGTTTCGCAAGGCACGTTTGCCTGCTGCGTCTGCATCCGGCGAGAAAGCGCCATCCTGTTTCAGGCCATCATAGAGCTTTGCGAAGTCGTCGGCATATCGGGTGGCAATAGCGTCCACGAAATGGTTTCGGCTGGCGAGGATCGCATCCGGATCGACATTGCTGCCCATCTCGCGTGCGATGTCGCTTTCGCTCGGCAGCGTGAGGTAAAGCGCACGAAAGGCCGGATCAAGCGTCCCGTCCGAAGCGATATTTCCGGCAAGTTCGATGACCTTATCATCAATCGCCGGTGCATGACCGCCGCGAACACGCTTGGCGCCTTCAAGCAGGGCCTGGTTGAAAATTCCGGTTAATGCCTGCCAGCGGGCAACCGGATCGCTGTCGTTGAGGGCCAGGAATGCGCGATCATCATCCGATAGAGGTGCTGATAGATTTACGGGAGCCGAGAACCCGCGCAACAGCGACGGTACAGGGCGTTCCTTGATGCCGTGGAAGATGATCTTTTCGGAAGAACGATGCAGATGGATGACGTCGCCGCGCACGTCTCCACCTTCAACGGATGTTGGCATCATATCCTTGCCGTCAGAACCGAGAAGGCCGAAGGCAATCGGGATATGCATCGGCTTCTTGACGGTTTGTCTGGGCGTCGCTCCCAGCGACTGCACCAGTTCAATCGTGAAGGTTTCCTTCGCAGCATCGTAGGCGAAAGCGGCTTCCACCTTTGGTGTTCCAGCCTGATCGTACCAGAGCGCGAACTGTGAAAAGTCCTGGCTGGAAACATCGGCGAAAACCTTGACGAAATCCTCGATAGTCGCCGCTTCTCCGTCATGGCGCTCAAAATAGAGGTCCATACCCTTGCGGAAGAGCTCAGACCCGATGATCGTGCGGATCATGCGCACGACTTCCGAACCTTTTTCATAGACGGTTGCCGTGTAGAAATTGTTGATCTCACGATATTCGCGCGGGCGCACAGGATGAGCGAGCGGCCCGGCGTCTTCCGGGAACTGCTGAGCTTTGAGAATCTTCACTTCTGCGATGCGCTTCACCGGGCGCGAGCGCTCATCGGCGGAAAATTCGTGGTCGCGATAGACCGTCAGGCCTTCCTTGAGGCAGAGTTGGAACCAGTCGCGGCAGGTGATGCGGTTGCCGGTCCAGTTATGGAAATATTCGTGTGCGATCACCGCTTCGATGCCCGCATAGTCGACGTCGGTTGCGGTTTCGAGATCGGCCAGCACATATTTGTCGTTGAAGACGTTGAGACCCTTGTTCTCCATCGCGCCCATGTTGAAATCGGAAACGGCAACGATGTTGAAGACGTCGAGATCATATTCGCGCCCGAATTTCTCCTCGTCCCAGCGCATGGATCGCTTCAGTGCATCCATCGCATAGAGTGCCCGGCTTTCCTTGCCATGTTCGACATAGATTGCCAGATCGACAGGCCGTCCGGACTGCGTGGTGAAGTGATCCTTCACGACGCCAAGCGATCCGGCAACGAGTGCAAAGAGATAGGACGGTTTTGGGTGTGGATCGTGCCAGATTGCGAAGTGCCGGTCCGAGTTGCCTTCGACCGATCCGCTGTCAACGGGGTTGCCATTGGACAGGAGAATGGGGGCAGCTTGCTTGTCGGCGTCAACTCGCACCGTATAAACTGACAGCACATCCGGGCGGTCGTAATAATAGGTAATGCGGCGGAAGCCTTCTGCCTCGCACTGCGTGCAATAAACGCCACTGGAGCGATAAAGGCCGGATAGCTGGCGGTTGGTGGTCGGGTTGATTTCTGTCACGATTTCAAGTGTGAAGCGCTTGCCTTCCGGCAGATCGCTGATTTCAAGCTGGTCGGGCGTTGCGACATAGCTGTTGTCGGCAAGCGCCTTGCCGTCAATGGCGATGCTGACAAGCTTCAGTTCGTCACCATCGAGAACCAACGGTGTGCCAGCCGGGGTGTCATCCCGGCGTTCAATCGTCAGCGTAGCACGGACGAGCGTTTTTTCCGGTTCCAGTGAGAAGCCCAGTTTCGTCTCGGGTATGGCGTATGGGGTCGGACGATAATCTTCGAGACGGAATGTCTGGCCGGTTTCAGTACGCATAGCGAAACTCTCTCCCTGAACTCACATTGAACTCATAATGCTGGATTCGTACCCGGAATTGCAGCCAAGGGAAACTCAATTCCAGAACAACCAACCGGCCATTTGTGATCCGAGCATTTCCAGCAAAAGTGCGAAGCGGCTTTGCGTCGGATAATGCGACAAAACAAACGACAGACACTTTGCCAAATAATTTTCAGCGGAACCTTTGTGCTACTGGTGCTGTCTCACAAACAGGAATAAGAAAACAGGCGCTCGAATATTTTGGGCGAACCTGCGCTTTGTGTTTTTAAGGAATTGCGTTGTGAACGCTCATGCGAGCGCGCCTGTCGAGGCTGCCCATCTTGAAACCAACCCGATGCTAGGCATCGGTCTCAAAATCGCTTCCGTTGCCGTTTTTGTCGCCATGTCCACCTTGCTGAAGGCAGCTGAAGGCGTGCCTGTCGGACAGTTGATCTTTTTCCGGTCGTTCTTCGCAATCTTCGCGATACTGGTCTATCTGGGGTGGCGCGGGCAGCTTTCCGGCGTGTTCCGCACCCAGAACGGTTTCAGCCATTTCTGGCGTGGGCTGGTGGGCGTCTGTTCCATGTCGATGAGCTTTTTCGCTCTCACCAAGCTGCCGCTGCCCGAAGCAATCGCGATCAACTACGCTTCACCGCTGATTACCGTCATTCTTGGCGCGGTCATCCTGCATGAAGTCGTGCGATTTTATCGCTGGAGCGCGGTTCTCATCGGGCTTGGTGGTGTGATGGTCATCATCTGGCCGCGGCTGACGGTGTTTCCCGGCGGCAGCATGGGGCATGACGAGGCCATGGGTGCGTTTGCCGCTCTTGGCGCGGCTATTCTGTCTGCGGTGGCCATGATGCTTGTGCGTCGCCTCGTGCAGACGGAGCGCACCTCGACCATTGTGATCTATTTTTCCCTATCCGCGAGCGTCATTTCCCTGGCAAGCCTTCCATTCGGCTGGATCGTACCGAACTGGTCACAGCTTGCCATGCTGGTCGGTGCTGGCTTTGCGGGTGGTGTTGGTCAGATCCTTCTGACCGAGTGTTATCGCCATGCGCCGATGTCGACGATTGCTCCCTTCGAATACACTTCGATGCTGCTGGGACTTGCCATCGGATTTTTGCTGTTCGGCGATATCCCGACTTTCGAAATGCTGGCCGGTAGCGCCATCGTTATGGCGGCGGGCGGTTTCATCATCTACCGCGAGCACAAGCTTTCCATTGCGCCCCACAAGGTGAACGCACCTCAGACACAATGAATTCAGCTTTGACCGGGTGCGCCCTCTGCACGAGGATCAAGCTGCATGGTTTCCGGCGTGGACTGGCCGTCCGGCGTATGGAACTTGTATTCGGTCTTCTGGTCGCTGATGGCCGGGCGTTCGAAGCGACGGATGCGCCAGAAGGCATGCAGGCCGTATAAGCCGTAGGCAATGGCCATGGTTACGAAGAAGCCCGATGCACCGATCAGATCCATCAACGGGCCGGAAAGAGCAGGCCCGATGACGCTGCCCACGCCGTAAATAATCAGCAATCCGCCGGAAACCTTCACGAATTCGCTGGCGTCCGCATAGTCATTGGCGTGAGCGACGTTGAGGCTGTAGATCGGATAAATAACCGAGCCGAACAGAAACATCATGATGTAGAGCGCATAGGGCGAAGTGGGATGGAACAGCACCATCACCATCGACAACGCAAAGCCGATAATACCGGCGATCACCATGACATAGCGACGATCGACAAAGTCAGATCCCCGTCCGAGCGGATACTGGAAGATCGCGCCGCCGACCATGGCACAGGCAAGCATTGTTGCGATGCCGAAGGTCGAAAGACCGTTCATCTCGCCGTAAATGGCAGCGAGGAAGTTCCAGGTGCCTGCAACTATACCAGCAATCAGCGAGCCGACGGCTGCAGCAGGCGACCGTCGGTAAAGCCCTTTCAGATCGAGCGAAACCTGCGTCAGTGGGTTGGGCGACTGTGCACTTGAGAGGGCGGTTGGAAGCAGTGCGCTTGCATAGATGATGGCGCAAATGATGAAGAGCGTCTGCGTTCCCGCATCGCCGAACGGCAGGATGTATTGTCCGCACAACAGTCCGAGCATGGTGATAATCATATAGATCGAGAAGATGCGGCCGCGCGATTCATTGGTCACACGCTCATTCAGCCAGCTTTCGATAATCATGTAGCTGCCTGCGAGCGAAAAACCTGCAACGCCACGGAAGATCATCCATGCGACGGGATTGACGAACAGTGCATGGAACAATAGCGCCATCGAAAGCAGCGTCGCCAGCGAGGAGAAGACGCGCACATGCCCAACGCGCCGCACCAGATGCGGCACCACGATGCAGCCGATCGTGAAGGCGAGAGAATAGCTCGTACCCATCCAGCCGATGGTCGTGGTCGACCAGCCTTCCATGCCGCCACGCAGGGGCAGAAGAATACCCGCAAGGCCACCGGCAAGCAGCATCAGAAAGGTGCTTGCAAGCAAAGCCGCTATGGGCAGGAGCTGGCCAGCCATGAAAAACTCCACAGTGAAATCCCATGGGGAATCTGAATTTAGGGCTACTTGTCGCCGAAAGGCGGTTTGGCAAGCGGCGAAATAGAACAAGTTTGCGGCATGTTGGTGACAATACCGCCTACGCCGCCTGCCGATGCCACTGAACTACGGAGATTTCAACTAATCAATTCGGCCAATTTCAGCTTCACAGCCAGAAAATCGCGCCATGCAAACAGCTTTTGCGCTGGCGTTCGCAGAAGGTAGGCTGGGTGCAGGGTCGGCATGACGGGAATTTCGAGGCCGTTGGGCGTACGATGAATCTTCCAGTTGCCGCGTAGCCGAAGGATACCTTCCGTCGCGCCAGTGAGTGCCTTGCCCGCAGGTCCGCCAAGTGCAACCAGAACTTTCGGCGCGGCAAGCTCGATCTGTCGTTCTATGAATGGCCGGCAGAGTTCCGTCTCAAGCGGCGTCGGCGTGCGGTTGCCGGGCGGACGCCACGGGATCGTATTGGCGATATAAACGCTTTCTCGCTTCAGGCCGATAGATTCGATCATGCGATTGAGAAGCTGTCCGGATTTTCCGACAAACGGCAATCCTTCCATATCCTCATCCCGTCCGGGCGCTTCACCGATGAACATGATGTCGGATGACGGATCGCCATCGGCGAAACAAAGGTTCTTCGCCGTGAATTTCAAGTTGCAGCCGTCGAATGCAGCGAGCTTCTCCCGCAATTCCTCCAGCGTCGAAGCCTGTGCCGCCGCCTCGCGTGCGAGCGCAATCTGCGCTGTGTCGGGAAGGTCGGCTGCGGCTTGAACTGGCCTGCTGGTGGGGGCAGGTGTCGGGGCCGGACGTGGTTGCTGCTGCCGGGCGCGCTCCGGCGAATTCGACATTTGCGCCGTTGGTTGCGAAGGAACAGGGCGCTGAGGCTCCGCAAACCGGTCTAACGGCGTTTCGGAAAGCGGCATGTCAACGCCTGCTTCCGCATAGAAGCGGAGCAAACCTTCAATATCCAGCGTTTCGCGATTATCAGCCATTATCTACCTCACCTCTGAGGTGGCGAATTTTGCGGGTGAATGCAAGAGCCCGGTTGGGATTTAGGGCTTGTTTCGACGGTTAGTGACAATTCATATCCGATTTCACACCGGCATATTCCAGCCAGAGCCAGCTACGGCTCTCTTATGCTCATGACATGCTGTGAAGTCGTACTTCTTCCATCACCAAGAACAAATCCTCATCGCAGCTTCTTGAATGGAATAGATTTGACGTTTACGTTAAAGTAAATGAATATGTGGACGTAGGACGCCTGTTTTGGACAATTGGACGCATTTGCGACAGTCTCCAACTCTGCGACAGGGTAAGGCAGATTACGGGGAAACGGCAGGTCTTTCCATACCATCAGTGCTGACAGGCAGTCGGTTCATGGGTATTCGCGATTAGATCATGCACAAAAACAATTGGATGCGTCGTCTGGGCTACCTTAGTGAGAAGACGATGTTACACCGGACGGAGGGATGAATGTCTGAAGCCCCAGAATATGCGAACCAGGAGCTTCCCGAACGCGAGAGCATGGAATTCGACGTTGTGATCGTCGGCGCGGGTCCTGCTGGCCTTGCTGCGGCAATCCGCTTGAAACAGGCGAATCCCGAACTTTCCGTCGTCGTCCTCGAAAAGGGTGGGGAAGTCGGAGCGCATATTCTTTCTGGCGCTGTCGTTGATCCGGTGGGCATCGACCAGCTTCTGCCGGGCTGGCGCGAGGAAGAGGGGCACCCCTTCAAGACGCCCGTGACAGCCGATCATTTCCTCGTGCTGGGGCCTGCAGGTTCCGTGCGCCTGCCGAATTTCGCGATGCCGCCTTTGATGAGCAATCATGGCAATTACATCGTGTCCCTGGGCAATGTCTGCCGCTGGCTCGGCACCAAGGCCGAAGAACTTGGCGTGGAAATCTATCCGGGCTTTGCAGCAACCGAAGTGCTCTACAATGACGAGGGCGCAGTCATCGGCGTCGCCACTGGCGATATGGGTGTCGAGCGTGACGGAACACATGGTCCGAACTATACACGCGGCATGGCGCTGCTCGGCAAGTATACGCTGGTCGGCGAAGGCGCGCGCGGTTCGCTTGCCAAGCAGCTGATCTCGAAATTCAAGCTCGACGAGGGCCGCGAACCGGCGAAATACGGTATTGGGCTCAAGGAATTGTGGCAGGTTGATCCTTCCAAGCACAAGCCGGGGCTGGTTCAGCACTCCTTCGGCTGGCCGCTCGACATGAAGACCGGCGGCGGCTCGTTCCTCTATCATCTCGAGGACAATATGGTTGCGGTCGGCTTTGTGCTGCACCTCAACTACAAGAACCCGTATCTGTCGCCGTTTGAAGAATTCCAGCGTTTCAAGACGCATCCGGCCATCAAGGATGTCTTCGAGGGTGGCAAGCGTCTTTCCTATGGCGCACGTGCGATTACCGAAGGCGGTTTCCAGTCGGTGCCGAAGCTTTCGTTTCCGGGCGGAGCACTCATCGGTTGCTCGGCTGGTCTGGTCAACGTGCCGCGCATCAAGGGCAGCCACAATGCGGTTCTTTCCGGCATTCTCGCTGCCGACAAGATCGCCGAGGCAATTGCCGCAGGACGCGCCAATGACGAGCCGGTCGAGATCGAGAACAATTGGCGTTCGAGCCTGATTGGCAAAGATCTCAAGCGCGTGCGTAACGTCAAGCCGCTGTGGTCGAAGTTCGGCACGATTGCTGGCGTGGCGCTCGGCGGCCTCGATATGTGGACCAACCAGCTTTTCGGCTTCTCCATCTTCGGAACGCTGAAGCACGGCAAGACTGATGCGCAGTCACTTGAGCCGGCTGCGAAACACGCGAAGATCGACTATCCGAAGCCGGATGGCGTTCTGACGTTCGACCGCCTGTCGTCGGTGTTCCTGTCGAACACGAACCATGACGAGAATGAGCCCGTGCATCTTCAGGTCCGTGACATGAAATTGCAGCAGACGTCTGAACACGACATCTTTGCCGGTCCGTCGACACGTTACTGCCCTGCGGGTGTTTATGAATGGGTGGATGCCGACGGCAACTCTGCTGCCGATCCGCAGGCAAAGGACGTGCGGTTTGTCATCAACGCGCAGAACTGCGTGCACTGCAAGACTTGCGATATCAAGGACCCGAACCAGAACATCAACTGGGTGCCGCCGCAAGGCGGCGAGGGACCTGTTTACGTAAACATGTAATGTTTGCGGAAAACAGTGTCCGTCTCGACCGCCGTCCGAGCATTTCCAGCAAAAGTGGCGCCGGTTTTGCGTTCCGGAAATGCGGCTAAAAGAGAGTTGGCGAGGGACCTGTTTACGTGAACATGTGAAAGAAAAAGGCGGTCTGGAACCGCCTTTTTTATTGAAGCATGACGGACTGGGTTTCCGGTTCTTCTTCATCTGGCCGAACGGGCGGCGGAACGGAAAAATCGAGCCGCACCGGCAGATGATCTGAGCCAGCATCTTCACGTGCCGAAACCTTCGCACCTCCGATTTCGGGGCTTACGAGTATCTGATCAATCGGCAGGCCGATATAGGGCGCCAGCGTAACAGGCAGCAGGTGCGTCATCCACGTGCCGCCGATACCGGTCATATGACGGGTGCCGGAGGCATGTTCGACACGACGAACGGCATTGCTCCACGGTGCCGCATTGAAATCACCGGCGACGACCAGAGGACCTTTCAGCTTCTGTAGTTCCGGTTCGATGTAGCGGAGTTGATAAGGCTGCCAGCGTGGCCATGGCCATGAAAAGTGCAGTGCTGCGACATGCACGGTCGTTCCGCCGAAATTGATCGGCGCAATTGCGAGCAAACCATCGCCGACGCAGGCCGTCTGTGCATCTTCGCTGAAAGGCCGCTTCGACAGGATGCCCACGCCCCATGTGTTGGGATCGTCAGCACAATTGAGGTGGTAGGGATAGCAACCCTGGAGAATGGTGAGCCATTTTGTCCATTGCTCGCTCGCTTCCTCATAGGTGATGACGTCCGGCTTTTCTCGTGCAATCATCTGGAGAATACGTTTTGGTTCGGGATTGTCTTCGCGCAAATTGATCTGGACGAGGCTGTAGCGTGCCCCACCTTGTTCCTGCGCCTGTGCACCTGTGGAGCCGCTCAGGAAATCGCGTGCAGCACCGACAGTTGTACTGAGAGCCATAACGGCAAAAAGCAGAAGCATCGCTGCCTCGCGCCGCATTTTGGTGAAAAGCAAAGGAACGGTCAGCACTGCCAGCAAGACGGCGAGGTGGGCTCGAAAATGCGAAAAGGAATCCAGTGCGGGATGTGCCGCCCCAAGAAATCCGAGCACGAGCGGAACCGACAGCGCGACAGCAACCAGCAACAACAGGAATGAAAGGTTTTCACGGCTTTTCGACATGAAATGCCTCTAGCTATTGAATACGGCGCGATAATGGAAATGAAGGCAGTAGGGGAATAAGGGAATAAGGGAGTAGGATCCAAGCTGCTCTGTTTCCAGCACAGCTCCAACATACTGCCTTACTCCCTTATTCCCCTACTCCCTTAACGTCACTGGAAAGCCGTTTCGTAGAAGCTGCGGAGCTTGCGGGAATGCAGCCGCTCGTCCGGCATGGCGGCGATCTTTTCCATTGCGCGGATGCCGATGCGCAGATGCTGCGCCACCTGTCGCTTGTAGAATTCGGTAGCCATGCCCGGAAGTTTCAGTTCACCGTGCAGCGGCTTGTCGGAAACACACAGAAGCGTGCCGTAAGGCACACGGAAACGGAAACCATTGGCCGCAATTGTAGCGGATTCCATATCAAGCGCGACAGCGCGTGCCTGTGAGAGGCGTTGCACCGGGCCGCGCTGGTCGCGCAGTTCCCAGTTACGATTGTCGATGGTTGCGACCGTGCCGGTACGCATGATCTGTTTCAGATCGTAACCTTCCAGACCGGTGATTTCCTCGACGGCCTCTTCCAGCGCAACCTGAATTTCAGCAAGTGCTGGCAACGGCACCCAGACAGGCAGATCGTCGTCGAGAACATGGTCTTCACGCATATAGGCGTGTGCCAGGACATAATCGCCAAGCTGCTGGCTGTTGCGCAGGCCCGCGCAGTGGCCGAGCATCAACCAGGCGTGTGGACGTAAGACTGCAATATGATCGGTGATGGTTTTGGCGTTGGATGGTCCCACGCCGATATTCACCATCGTGATGCCCGAATGGTCGCCCCGTTGCAGGTGGTAGGCTGGCATCTGGGGCAGGCGAGGTAGAGGGCTGCCACTGCTTGGTTCGGTTTCGCCCGCGCGCGTAATCAGATTGCCCGGTTCAACGAACTGTTCATAACCGCCGCCGCCTTCTGCCATCAATTCGCGGGCATAGGCGCAGAACTCGTCCATATAGAACTGGTAGTTGGTGAACAGCACGAAGTTCTGGAAATGCGCCGGGCTTGTCGCCGTGTAGTGCGCCAGCCGATGCAGTGAATAATCGACGCGCTGGGCAGTGAATGGCGCAAGCGGCATCGGTTCGCCGGGGGCGGGCTCGAAATCGGCATTGACGATCTTGTCGTCGGTTGCCGCCAGATCGGGCACGTCGAAGAGATCACGCAGCGGGTGCGTGAAGGCATTGGCGACAGATGCCTCTACATAAGTGCCTTCCTTGAAGGCGAAATGGATCGGGATCGGCGTTGAGGACTCTTTCACCGTCACGGTCACACCGTGATTGCGCATCAGGAGACGAATCTGCTCGGTGAGATAGTGGTCGAACAGATCGGGCCGTGTGATGTTTGCGGAATAATCGCCCGGCGTCGAGACATGGCCATAAGCCAGCCGAGAATCCACATGCGCGAAGCTCGATGTGGACAGGCAGATTTCGGGATAATAAGCGCGATAGCGCTGCGGCGGAACTTCGCCGCGCGCAACCTTCTCGAACGCATCGCGCAGGAAGGCCGTATTGCGATCATAGAGCTTTTGCAGGGCGGCAACCGCCGCACCGGCGTCGTTGAAAACCTCCGGGTCAACGGTCGGAGGTGTTTTGATCTCGGTCAGAAATGGATGTTCGATTCGCTGTGTCATGGCCTAGTATAGCAGAGTCCATGACTGGTATATGACCCAGTTTATGCGACGCGTTGCAGGCTAACATAAAGTACGAGGCCGATGCCGCTCATCTGGGAATGCTGGCCAATCTGCGTGTAGGCGAAGGTCGCTGCCGGACCGGTGAAAATGGCTGTGAAAAGGAAAACCCGAAGGGCGATTGCGGCGACGATCCGGGTTCTTCTCATGGTCGCACTCTGGCAGGCTTCTGATTGAATGCTGCGACAGGTCCAATCACCGGCTGATCCCGGTAGACGTTATATCTCTGGTCAACGAAAATGCTGGCGACTGCGGCAAAGCCAGCGATCATCAGGCAGACAATTGTTAAACGACGAAGCATATCGGTTGCCCCCAAGGCCGTTCTGATTTCTGTTCTCCCTATTCAATCTAATGATAGCGCCTGAACCGTCCCTGAGAGCGTCGTTCATGCGGCGTTCAAAAATATTGATGTTCCGTTTATTGCCACAAGTGGCTCTTGTGCCTGCCCGAAAGGGTCTTATGTTTCCCATCATTGGAATGCGGGAACACGTCCCGCGCAATTTCAGGATCAGCGGGAGAGAGCCCATGGCCGAACAGACCAAGCCTATCGAATTGTATTATTGGCCCACACCGAATGGCTTCAAGATCAGCATCATGCTGGAAGAACTGGGCGTTCCCTACGAGGTCAAATATGTCAACATCGGTAGGGGGGATCAGTTCCAGCCGGACTTTCTGAAGATTGCTCCGAATAATCGTATGCCTGCCATCATCGATCCGGAAGGGCCGGGCGGCGAGCCTATTTCGGTATTTGAATCTGGTGCGATCCTGCAATATCTCGGGCGGAAGTTCGGCAGATTCTACCCGACCGATGAACGCAAGCGCGTCGCCGTCGACGAATGGCTGATGTGGCAGATGGGTGGCCTCGGTCCGATGTCCGGGCAGGCCGGCCATTTCCGTGTGTATGCGCCGGAAAAGGTTCAGTACGGCATCGACCGTTATACTAATGAGGTCAATCGCCTCTACGGTGTCCTAAACAGGCAGCTTGAAAACAAGGAATATATCGCAGGCGAGTATTCCATTGCCGACATGGCTTCGATCGGCTGGGTCAATGCCTACAAGAACTATGACCAGAATCTGGATGATTTCCCGAATCTGAAGCGCTGGCACGAGACAATGAACGCTCGTCCGGCGGTGAAGCGTGGTCTGCTCGTTGGCAAAGAAGAGCGAGAAAAATCCAATCTGGCAACGGACAAGGAAGCCCAGAAAATTCTCTTCGGCCAAAAGGCACGTTGAACAAGCATCAAGAAGAAAGGGCGGCCATGAAGCCGCCCTTTTCGATTCCATATTTTGCTGGATATTACTGGCGTGCCAGACTCTCGCTCTTGCAGATCAGACCGCCCATCACGCAGCCGGAGAGTGAAAGCGTATTGCCCTTGACACTGGCCTTGCCGGTATAGGTTTTGCCTTCGTCGAGCTTGTTGACCTCACCCTTATAGCTGCCCCCGGTGCCGGACATCGTGCCGATGGACTTGCCCTTGTATTCGCCGGTCTGCACCGTACCGCAGAACTTGTTGGCACCGCAGTATGCATAGCTGATGATCGTGCCGTTCGGGCGCTTCCACGTGCCGACGATCCCTTCCTCGGCGAGGGCGGGTGCGGCAAAGGTGGCGGCAAGCGTCATTCCAAGAATAAGTGTGCGGATCATTCTTTCCTCCCAAATCGCCGCCAGTCCCGGCTTTGCCGGTCGCAACGATGAAACCGCTGTAATGCGTTCTGAAGTTTAAGACGGAAGCCTCCTCGACTATCCATCAAACTTACGCAAACGTAAACGTAAACCAGTTTCCGGCGAAGCGGAAGAGAGATATTTGTGTCGCGCTCGGCACATGAAACATTGCCCTTTGTACACACACGCCCGCGTTCGAATGTTGTCTATAGTTAGCAACTGGTTTCGTTCAATCATGCGGATTTGAATCGAATTTTTACGAAAATCCAGCAATCAGCAGCACTTGCATGTTTAACATAATCCCAAGTTTACCCCTTGTTCGGATTTTGTTGGTTGCTCGTTAAGCATCTGGTTTAACGCGCATTTCAACCATTTCCCGTAGATTTGAGAACATGAACGGAACGACAGAGACGGCAGTTTCGAAGCAAGAAAACCAAGCTTTGAAAACAAAGACCGGACGGTTCTCGGGATTTAACAGGGACGAAGAAAATGGCACAGTTTCAGAGCTTTACGAATACGCACAGCGCAGTAGCACAGGATCGCATTCTTCTGGAAATGGGCATGAAATTTGCCATCGGTCGTGATTGCGAGATCGACGTGGTGCAGGCCCACAAATGGCTGAACATTGCCGCCATCCGCGGCAGCGAGAAGGCCGCCCGTATGCGCAATCAGGTGGCTGCCACGATGAGCAAGGGCGAACTGGCAGCAGCGCTGCGCGACGCACGCGAGTGGATGACCGCCCACTGAGTGATAAACAATTGTTTGTGAGAAAAGCCGCCTCGAAGGCGGCTTTTTGTTTTCTCAGCTTATACCGAGATACCGGCCCGGTTTGTGATTGATTGCAATGATAAGATTCATGGCAATCGCGCCGATGAGGGAAAGTGCCATATTTTCCCAAGGGATAAAGAACAGCGAGGCCAGCATAATCAGGATATCGAGGCCGAGCTGAAACCAGCCTGCCCTTATCCCATAGGCATCTTGCAGATAGAGCGCCAATATGTTGACGCCGCCAACACCGGAACGATGCCGGAAAAGCGCGAGTACGCCCATACCCATCAAGGTACCGCCCATCAGTGCGGCGAAAAGCGGATTGACGCTTGAGAAGTCGACACTCAAGGGCATCAGTCGCGCAAAGCCCGACATCATAGCGACGGCGACGAAGGTTCTGATCGTAAAAGCCCAACCCATTCGACGCACGGCAAAATAGTAGAATGGCAGATTGATCAGGAAGTAGAGCAATCCGAATTCCGTGTCTGTTGCATACTGGATGAGAAGGGCGATACCGGCAGTACTGCCGGTCATCAGCATCGCCTGGCTGTAAAGCGTAATGCCGAGTGCAATGAAGGAGGTGCCGATCAGCATTGCCATCGCATCTTCATAGAGGCGGTGACGGTCGAATGCGGCAGCTTTCGGCGCATCGATGAGGGCGGCGGCGTTATCAGTGATATCGGCCACGTGGAAACTCCAGAACAGCGAGAAGCCGGCAAACCGGCAAAAAGATTACGGTGCCGGAACGAGTTCCGACATGTCATGCATTCGCGCTGTGCAGATGGTTGGGCCATAGCACGCAGCGTAAAGTCTTGGGAGACGATTAAATATAACAGCGGTTGCGATGCAGCGCACGGCTTGAAATATTGTTATTTCACGGTCTTCTTTGTGGATTTATCGCAATCGGAAAGGCCGATTGTTTTATTTTATTTCGTGCGCCATCTGCGCGAGAAAGCGTTTCACATCATACGGACTGCGCAGATGATGCTTGGAAAGATGTTGAGGTGCCTTTTCCAGAAAGGCCAGCGCACGAATACGACCGTTCTTGCGATAACCTGCCACCCATTTCAGAAAATCCCAATCGAAACGCTCCACACAACCTTCCGCCATATCCCGGCGCGAGCGTCCGTAGTGGATTACCGTTCTTTTCAGTACACGCCACAGGCGACGCACGGTCGATATATCGAGAAGAATAAGCATATCCGCCCGTAAGGCCCGGTAATTCATAGTTTCGCTATGATTGCCCTCGAATATCCACCTGTCCTGATTTGCCGCTTCCTTGGTGAGGCGACCGATCTCGTCACGTGATCGCATCGTCCAACCGGGCAGCCAGTAGAGGGTATCGATATGAACGACCGGTAAGCCGGTAACTTCGCCGAGCGCACGCGCGAGGCTTGATTTTCCCGAACCGGCGCCGCCAATGATCATGATCCGCATTGTCATCTGCACCGCACCAGGATTTTAACTCTGTTCGAATAAAAATCGGACATGAGGCCGGAAGTACTATAATTTTACTTCATGGCACCTGCATGACCATAACGAGCAAAGAAAGCCCGTTAGAAAATTTGTATTGGAGCTGAGGGTAATATTGACCAAATGATTGACAGTCAACTTTGCGAAGCGCAAGGTTGACGTATAAGCGGAACGGTTCAGAGCAACGATGACATCTACCGTTCCTCTATATTAGCAAGATCGCAAGGCACAAAGTACGCCACGCGATCGAAAGGCTGCATTCGACAGGGAGTGACAAGATGTCTATTCGATCCATCACGGCTATGGCTGGCACGGCCATTATCATGAGTGCCGCTGCGTTTGCATTTTCATCGCCTGCCAATGCACTGACGATGAAGGAATGTAGCGCAAAGTATCAGTCGGCCAAGGATGCTGGCACGCTCGGCAACATGAAGTGGAACGACTTCCGCAAGGCGCAATGCGGAGGCGGCGCAGATGCCGCCGCAGCTCCTGCACCTGCTGCTCCAGCCAAAAAGGCAGCCAAGAGTGCAGTTGTTCCGGCAGCAGATGCCAGCGCCAAAGGCCTGACAATGAAGCAGTGCAGCGCCAAGTATCAGGCGGCCAAGGATGCCGGTACGGACAATGGTGTTAAGTGGAACGATTTCCGCAAGGCCGAGTGTGGCGCGGGTGCAGATCCGGTAGCGCTCAGCACGGACGGCAACAACGAACCGGCAGCACCGACGGTTGCTGCACCGAAAGGCGTGAAGTTTCCGACTGCGGTTTCAGCAAAATTCTCCAGCGAGTCAGCTGGCAAGGCTCGTATGCACACTTGCCTCGAACAGTACCATGCCCTGAAGGATGCCAATGCACTTGGTGGCCTGAAGTGGGTACAGAAGGGCGGCGGTTATTACAGCCTCTGCAATGCGCGCCTGAAGGGTAATTCCTGATCCTGTCAGGACAATCCTAAAGAGAAGGGCCTTTCGGCCCCTTTTTATTTGGTTCTAGAGAACCAGCCGGTGACCGCCACAGCAAGCCAACCGAGAATCATCAATGATCCGCCAGTTGGAGCAGCCATCGGAAAGAGCCGATCACTCGTCATGTCACGCATGAAGAGATCGCCGCAGAACAAAGTGAGGCCGATGACAAGCAATACCCCGCCCAGATAAGCGGTGCGGCTGGCAGGCACAATCAGCGATAGCACCAGAAACGCGGGCGCATGGCCGAGAAGAAGCGGAGCAATATTGCCCAGATGATTCTCCCCACCATGGGCCGCCCCCGCGTAAGCAGCGATTGCAAGCGCACCGCACAGCCCGGCAAGCGTGCTAAAAAGAATGTTCTGCGACCGAATATTGGATTGAATCTGCATCTATTGCTCCACCGTTCAGGCAGTTTCGCGAGTATCTGCGTGTTTCCGGGCGTCCTCCAGAGAGGTAGGTAGGGCAGCTTCAAAAAGATCGAGCTGTTCGTCAACACCGACACTTACCCGGATGCAACGCTCGAGAATTGGGGCGCCGGGTTTGCGGACGAAGATGTCACGCGCGATCAGGCCATTGAGAACTGCCGTGGCAAATGCTCCGTCCCTGCCGCAGTCGATGGCGACAAAGTTGGTGGCGGACGGAATGGTCGCAAGACCGTTTGCGCCGGCAATTGCGGCAATGCGATCTCGCCCAGCTATTATCTGGGTAACAACGTTGCGCAGGTAAGCCTGATCTTTGAGGGCCGCGATAGCCGCAGCCTGCGCAAGACGGTTCACTGCGAAATGGTCGCGAATCTTGTCGAAAGACTTGATGGCGTCGGCGCTGCCAGCCACATAACCGCAACGAATTCCTGCCAGGCCGTAGGCTTTGGAGAAGGTGCGCATTCGCAGAATATTTGGGCGATCGGTTTCAAAGGGCGGGAAGGCGGAGGCAGGGCCGGTTTCGCAATAGGCCTCATCCAGAACAAGCATCGTGGTTTCAGGAACGCGCTCGATGAAAGACTGAATATCCGAACCCTCGTGCCAGGTTCCCATCGGATTATCCGGATTGGCGAGATATAGGATTGCGGCATTTTGCTTGCGCGCCGCGTCAAGCAGTCCGTCGAGGTCCGATCTGTCATTGATATAGGGAACCGTGATCAGATTTCCCCCATAGCCGGCAACGTGATAATTGAAGGTTGGGTACCCGCCTAGCGAGTTGATGACTCGGTCACCTTCCTCAACATACTGCCTGACTACCAGCCCGAGCAAGGCATCGACGCCTGCTCCCGGCATGATGTTTTCAGGTTTCAACCCGTGATGCGCAGCAATGGCATGGCGCAATTCATAATTTTCAGGGTCGCCATATTTCCAGATTTCGCTCGCTTCCATCCGAATGGCTTCGAGGACAGATGGCGCTGGTCCGAAACTGCTCTCATTTGCGCCGATTCGTGCTCGGAAGGGTTTTCCGCGCTGCAGTTCCAATGTTTCCGGGCCGGTAAAAGGAACGGTAGAAGGCAAGCTTGTGACGAGTGATGTGAGGCGGGGCGATCCCATAGTGATTTCCAGTCGATTCTCAGTCCAGCACAGTATGAAGAGGACGAGCCGAAGGGCTGGATAATGCCGTTAGTTACCTGCGTCTGTCCTACTATAAAAGGCATAGCAACTTGTATTGGCAGGTTCCATCACAATGATTCTATATTGGCTGAATGAGCGACGTGCTTCTTCAGAATTGGGGGTCTGTCAGCCCGGTTTTAAAGCCTGCGTCACCTTCGACCGAGCAATCCGGCAAGAACCGGACATAAATGAATAGCCAATGCTACAGCCATGTTACCAGTGGCTGGCTATCGAATCTCAACAACCTAGGTGTCGAAGTCGCTTAGTGGACTTCGAGCACTTTTACGCATGAATCGAGGTCATGGGTCGCCAGATGGGCATAACGCATCGTCATTTGCAGGGTCTGGTGTCCAAGCCACATCTGAACACGACGAATATCGATCCCGCCGCGAACCAGACGAGATGCACAAGTATGACGAAGAATGTGCGGAACGACCTGATCGTCCGTGCCAAGCCCAACTTCCATTTTTGCTTCATTCCAGATCTGGCGGAACCGGACCTGATTGAGCATAGAAAAGGGGCCCTTGAGCTTCTCATGTGGAATGTGTGCTGCTTTATTGGCACGACGGGTGAGGGGGACAGTACGGCTTCGATTTGATTTGGTAAGCCAGAATGTAACCCGGTGATCCTGAATATCGTTCCAGGTAACGCCGATTGCTTCCCCAAGGCGACAGCCCGTGTCGACCAGAAAGAGTGATAACCGGTAGCTATCTTCACAGCGCGATTTAATCGCGGCGAACAGGCGTTTTTCTTCCTCATATTCAAGGAATCGAATACGTCCTACACGCTCCTTCTGCCGGATGAATTCCGGTAGATTGAAGATATCCCCCATCTTGTGCGCCTTTCGCAGCAGCTTGCTCAGCGCAGCCATCTTTCTATTGATGGTTGCATTGCTGTTGCCGCGCTCACGAAGCGAGCCGATAACGGAGTCGAGCATTTCCTGATCGAATCCTGAAAAGCGTTCACCTTTCAGAATTTCGTCAATCTCGCCAAGAAACGACCTAACATTATACTTGTGTGACCCGTCATCCCACAGGATGTTGATATACTTCCCCGTCAGTTCCGCCACCGAAAATTGTTCGACAAGCCGGTGGTTCGGACTTTTGTTGGATGTGTACTGTAAGTTGTAGTCGACTATCGGCGCAAACTTTTCGCCCATGTCGATCTTCGTTTCCCCAACGACGATCATTGCATGCCCCTCATAGATATATGAGACGCACAACTAATGAAATAATTCTCGGAGCACAAGATATGTGAGCTAACTTTATGTGGAGACATTTTTCGATCCTTTCAAAGACCAGATTGCCCCCAAGCTTTTGTCGTCCCCTGTAATTCCCCTCGGATCTCGATCCTTTTCGAATTCCCCATTCTGGAAAGATCGAAGTGCACGCATTTGTGAGCTATGTTTCAATTGGATGTGCGCCAACGGTTTCCCGTTGGCGCATTATGTTCAAGCGTCGATCTGATTAGAACGAGCGCTGGAAGCGAACCATGCCCTGGAAAGCATCTTCGCCATCAAGAAGGGACTTGGAGTCATCCCACTTGGTGTACGAAACTTCCGGCGTGATCGTGAAGCCAGGGACCAGTTCGTAAGCAACGTTTGCGGTTGCTGCGAAAGTGCCTGCATCTTCATAAGCGAGCTGAACGTTGAAGGTAGCCTTTTCGGTCGCCTTGAATGCAGCGCCACCCCAGACAGCCCAGTCACCACCCCAGGTTCCGTAGAAGCTGTTGATGGTACGCAGACCCTTGTAAGCGCTGTCGCCACCGTCAATGACGTAACCGCCACCAGCAGTCGGGCGCAGATACTCGTCATTGCTAGACTTGTAACCACCCTGTACCCAGACCGAGAAGCGGTCGGTGATGTTTACGTCTGCGCGGACCTTACCGGCCCACTCTTCATTGGTTGCATCGTAAGCAGCAACACCAGCAATCGAACCCCAACCACCAGCATACTTCAGGCCGCCAACAACGTGCGGCATGTAATCATCGATGGTGCCGTTGTAATCAACATCAACGTCGTTGCCCTGCTCGAGCGACAGAATGGCCGAGAAGCCGTTGCCGCCGGTGAAGGTGTAGCTGATGAGACCAGTGCGATAGCCGCCAGCGAGGATCACATCATCGTTGATGACATTGCCAAGGTAACCAGGGAAGGTTACGAAGGCCGATTCATCAAGACCAACGCGCAGACCGCCGAGCTGGATGTAGCCAAAGCGTAGGGTGCCGGTCGAGCCAGAGTCCGCGCCGTCAGCCCACTGGAAACGCATTTCCGAATAAGTCTTGAGGGTTCCAAGTTCGGTTTCCGAAGCCGTCGAGACCTTGAGGGCGAAACGGGCAAGTTTCGACCAAGTGTCACGATCCTTACCGCCGGCCTTCAAAGAGTATCCGTCTTCAGGATCGTACGAATATCCACCGGCCCGAGCGTATACGTCATCACCGCCGGTTGCGTCGTAACGAACATAACCATGGATACGCAGGCAGGTTTCGGTGCCTGGGATGTAGAAGTAGCCAGCGCCGTAAGCATCGCAGACGCGGACATATTCAACGGCTTCTGGCTCTGGCGCGACGATTGCGTCGGCAGCCTGAGCGCCGGAAGCTGCAACCAGAGCTGCAGCGGAGCCAAGGAGAAGGCTCTTGATGTTCATTTCTGACCTCCAGTCAAGAATCGGAGGAATCAGCAATAGAGCAATAATTTCAATCAGTTATATGTTCTTCAGATTCAAAACTGAAAAAGTCAGAAAACTGGAGGCCGGTCCGATACACGCCGAACACGACGCGAAAAGGCGCAGAATCGCAGATCGCGAGACAAATTGAATCTGAACTTTATGGCTGGATTTGCTTGAAGCAGCTGGCGGAGAGGATGGGATTCGAACCCACGAGACCCTTATGAGGTCTACTCCCTTAGCAGGGGAGCGCCTTCGACCACTCGGCCACCTCTCCGGTAAGGGCGAGATAGCCGGTACGCTTTGTCATTTCAAGCGAATTGCGCGCGAACTGGTAAAATTTCCTGCGAATTATCGCACTTTATATATGCGCTATCAGGAATGTACCCGGAATCAGTGGGTTTTACAGAGGGGCATAGACGTCATTTCGCACGTATATAAGGAAGGAAGATTCGCACTGAATTCGATCAATGTGGCGGCTCACGGCGGTACTCTGACATATTCTGCGCCTGGAGCACGAGAAATCACGGATTCGCTTGCCAGAAGCCGTGTAGATGCCAAATATCGCGTGTTTTCAAGCGTTAAGACCCGTTAATTCGCGTTTACTCATGTTAATAAACTCTAAACGGACCACCCGGAAACAGGCAATTTCGTGTCTTTTCTGCAACAACCCTCCCTCATAGAAGCACGAGAAAGGTTGGGAGAGTGCATTCGATGTTGAAACGAAAAAGCGGGCGAGTATCTTCACATCCAGAAGAAGGAGCGCTTCGGGGCGACTTTTTCAAAAGGGGATGGGGACAGGTTGTCCTTCAGCCAAATCAGAATGCCCAGACCCATTTTTAACTTTGACTGGAGGTCAGAAATGAACATCAAGAGCCTTCTCCTTGGCTCCGCTGCAGCTCTGGTTGCAGCTTCCGGCGCTCAGGCTGCCGACGCAATCGTCGCGCCAGAGCCAGAAGCCGTTGAATATGTCCGCGTCTGCGATGCTTACGGCGCTGGCTACTTCTACATCCCAGGCACCGAAACCTGCCTGCGTATCCATGGTTATGTTCGTTACGACGCTTCGGGCGGTGACCGCGTTTACGCTCGTACGCCTGATGAACTGGATCGCGACACCTGGGGCAAGCTTGCTCGTGCAACGCTCCGCTTCTCGACCGCTTCGGAAACCGAACTCGGCACCCTGAAGACCTTCACCGAACTGCGTTACAACTGGACCGGCGGTGGCGACGGTGAAGAAGAGCATTACGGCTCGTCCAACGAAAACAGCTCGCTGCGTTATGCTTACATCCAGCTCGGCGGCCTGCGCGTTGGTCTCGATGAATCGGCCTTCGTAACCTTCCCTGGTTACCTCGGCAACGTCATCAACGACGACGTGATCCTCGCTGGCGGCTACCGCACCAACCTCATCAGCTACACCTTCACCGGCGGCAACGGCTTCTCGGCCATCCTGTCGCTCGAAGAAGGCGGCAACGGCGATGCCGACGTCGACGTAACGCTGAACGACTACACGCCGCATATCGTTGGTGGCCTGAAGTACGCTGGCGGCTGGGGCTCGATCGCTGCTGTTGCAGCTTACGACGCTCGTAACGAAGAATGGGCTGGTAAGATCCGCGGTGACGTGAACCTTACCGACCGTTTCTCGCTCTGGGTACAGGGTGGCTACAAGTCTAACGACGACGAATACTTCGTCAACGACAATGGCTACACCTACCGTGCGATCACCAGCTTCTACGGCACGTGGGGCGGCGATTGGGCTGTCTGGGGTGGCGCTGCATTCAAGGCAACCGAAAAGGCTACCTTCAACCTGCAGCTCGCTTACGACGACAGCAAGACCTTCGCAGCAACTGCAAACGTTGCTTACGAACTGGTTCCTGGCTTCACGATCACCCCGGAAGTTTCCTACACCAAGTGGGATGACGACAACATCAGCCTCAACGGCGAAGATGCATTCCAGGGCATGGTTCGTTTCCAGCGCTCGTTCTAATCCCTCTGGGATTGTTCAAAAAGAACCCGGCAGCATCGCTGCCGGGTTTTTTGTTTGCGAATTTTCACCGTTACGATCTTGCTTTCACCGAAAACTCGGTCTTTGTACGAATAGAAAGCGGTATGTGTTCAGCTGCTTCGCATTCGATGATTTTCAGCGTGGAGACGCCACGACATGTTTAAATGGTTTTGGCCCGGGGTAACGTGGACTGCAGCGCTGACGGCGCTTGCCCTCTGGTTCGGTGCCGACCGGGTCGAGACGGATATCGCAGCGCGTACCGGCGAAGCACTTGCTCCATACATATGGACCGGCTTTGAAGTAGACGGTCGCGATGTAACCTTGAAAGGCATAGCACCCGATCCAGAGACTCAATCTGCTGCGAAAGCGGCATTGGAGCAGGTGAGAGGCATTCGCGAGATTACTGATCTGACGAGCGTTCTCCCGCTCGTATCGCCTTATCTGCTTCAGATAAAGAAAAGTGCGGACGGAATTATCTTCTCCGGTTCGGTCCCGGATAATGATGTTAGAGACCGCATTATGACAATGGCTGAAGCTGTGGTTCCAGGCATTCCGCTTGATGATGAAATGGCGGTAGGTCGTGGCAGTCCTGCAAATTTTGCCGATTCGGTGGAGTTTGCCTTGCGGCTCGTGTCGGGTCTGAGCGAAGGGGAAATCGTTTTATCGGATTCCAGTATCGCGATTGAAGGCAAGGCGACTGACGATGCCAGCTATCGAAAGATACAATCCCAGTTGAACCCACCGCTCCCCTTCGGTTGGAAATTGGAGCGAGCCGAGATTGGCGAGCCTTAAATTTCAACGCAGTGAGAGTTTTCTGTTCGGAATTGACAGCCCGGCTGTTCGGGCCTTTCCTTTCTCTTTATGAATAGGCATAGCGGACCACATGTTCCGTTCCGGAATAGAAAGCGAACCTGACAATGCTTTATTTAGCCGTATCGTTTTGGCCGGTTCTCGCTTTAGCGGTTCTGATCGGCGCGGGTGTGGGCTGGCTGACCGGTTCGAGGTAGTTGCGGCAAGTTTGGGCAGGGAAAATTGACGGCGAATATGTTCGTCGGGCTTGAGTAATTTGGAGTACGAGGAAACCATATGCCGTTGCTGATTGTTCAACTGGCTGTTCTTGTTGCCATCGCTTTTGTTATCGGCTGTTTTCTGGGCCGTTTCGCGCGGCGCAAAAGTGCGTCGATGCCGGACCATGAGCGCACAATCATTGCTGCGGCACATGCCACGTTGCCCGTCGATAAAAAGCCGGAGGTGGTCAAAGAAGCCGAAGCGCCAGCTAACACTAAGGGCTCCCAAGATTCCCCGCGACCGAGCGAATCAGAGAAGCCTCAGATGAAGGCCATACCTGATGCGGAGGTGGTTGGGGATTGGCCTGCACTGGCCGAACCTGCGGAAGCAGATGCCGAACCTGCACGCGATCCGGGACGCCCAGAGCTTCTGGAAGCTGCGCGCCTCGGAGCGCCAGATGATCTGACCGTTATTAAAGGTATTGGCGGGGCAGTTCAGGGACTGCTCAACGGCATCGGCGTATTTCACTACGACCAGATTGCCAGCTGGAGCGATGACGAATCGCGCTGGATTGAGCGCCGCATGGGCTTTCCGCGCCGTGTGGAGCGCGAGGACTGGATCGGGCAGGCCACCAAGCTGGCGAATGCCGTGAGTAAAGCCAGTGCCAAGAAAGCGGTGAAGCCCGGAAAAACAGCCGCCAAGCCAAAGTCACGACGGACAAAAAAAGCAGGCGAATAGCCTGCTTTTTCATTTCTGAGCATTTCCGCCAACTCAATATGAGCGCGAAATGCTCTAACGCCGACCGTAAATCAGATCGGTCTGGATATCGGCGCTGCCAGTCAAGCGGGCTTTGTAGACCTCATAGTTTTCCATCACGCGCTGAACGTAGTTCCGCGTTTCGGAATAAGGAATACGTTCGATCCAGTCCACGACCTGATCGATAGACTTGCCACGTGGATCGCCATATTTCTCCACCCATTCCGATGCCCGGCGTGGGCCTGCATTGTAACCGGCGAAGGTAAGAACATAAGACCCGTTGAAACGGTCAAGCTGTTCACCGAGGAAATGAGCGCCAAGCGTCGCATTATATCCCGCGTCGCTCGTAAGGCGCGGTGCGGAGAAGCTCATGCCGTTGCGGGTAGCGACGCTTTTTGCCGTCGCGGGCATAAGCTGAAGAAGACCGCGCGCGCCGGCTTTCGAAACCGCGCCGACGTTGAATTCACTCTCCTGTCGCGCAATAGCATAAGCAAGGGCTTTGCCCGAGCCGCTTATATTTGCATTTGCAGGAATCGCACCAAGCGGGTGCGATAGAGCACCCACATCAAGGCCCCGCAACGCAGCATTTTTGCCGACGCGCAGCGCAAGATAGTGATTCTCGTTACGCTCGGCCATAACTGCGAGCAGAGCCAGTTCACCGACACTGTCGAGCTCCTGCGATAACTGATTGTAGAGCGTCGTTGCGCGACTACTGTAGCCGACCTGTTCCAGTCGCTTGATTGCCTGCACGGCTGGACGGCCCGCAAAGCGTGTGCGATCCGCTTCGGTCGGCCGTGGATAGATAAGCTCCGGTGCTTTCTCACTCAGTTTGGCAGCTGAGAGTTGTCCGTAGAATGTCGTGCCGAAATGGGCGGAGCGACGATAGTAATCGCGCGCATCGCCACCGGCGCCCGCTTCTGCCGATCGTCCAAGCCAGTAGAATGCGCGAGAAGCAGAAATTGGACGCGACGAGATTTCTGCGATCTTGGCAAAATGCGGAGCAGCCGTCTTCGGCTGGTTCAGGGCGCGGAGCGCATACCATCCGGCATGAAATTCTGCTTCTGCAGCCATTGTAGGCGATTCAGCCGCATGGGCCGAAACCAATTTGTAGGCGAGCTGGGGCTTGCCAAGGTCGAGCAGTTCCCGCGAGAGGATGCGGCGTTCAACCCACCAGGCATCCGGATCGACAAGCGCCGAAGCCTGACGTGGTGCCTTCAGCATAAGGTCCGTCGCCTCATTATAGCGCTCGGCGCGACGCAGATAGCGAATCTTCAGGAACTGATAGGCCGCATTGCCCTGCCATGTCCGGTCGACATCTGCTATCGCCTTGGCTGCGTTCGGAGATTTTTGTGAGACTGCTGCAAAGGCATTGTAGAGCGATTGGGCCTGTGCTGGTCCCGCAAGCAGTTTTGCGGACTGCATGCGGTCATTGTAAAGAGAGCTTAGAATACGGCGCTGATGATCTTCGCCCGTCAGAACGCCCGAAAACTCTTTCAGTATCTTTTGCTCATCATCAGCAGAAAGGCGCTGTGTGGCCCACCACGGCGAAAGCAGTCCGTGTGCTTTGCCTGTGTTGCCGGTGCTGACATAGGCGCGGGCGAGCAGGATCATACCTTCTGTGGTCTGCGGGCGTGTATTGCCGAATGTCGCGATTACGGCCGCAGGCGTTGGGTTTTCCTTGAACAGAGCTCGCTCAGAATTACGGCGCAGAACCGACGTTCCTGGCCAGCCGCGCAAATCCGTTGCCGCTGCTGCGATCTCGGTACTTGGCACACCGTCGAGACCGGATGTCGCAATAGCCCAGGTTAAAATCTGGCGGTCGAGCGAGTCGCGCGGCATCCCATTGCGGAATGCAATAGCACTCGCAACGTCGCGAGAGGAAAGGGCATCAAGCCCGCTTTTCAGCGTTCCACCAATTGCTGCCGGGTTTTCCATGCGGCTGACCGCAGACGTCACGACCGGGTCGGGCGTAGAGGGACGCGGTTTCGGTGTCACAAGATTCATCGGCGACTGCTGTGTCGTCGTCGGCGCAAAGGGGCGCGCGAGCGGGGTTGGCACATCAGTCGGCAGCGAAGATTGCGCGAGCGAAATCACCGGCTGCAGGGCAACCGCAACAAAGCCGCTCGCGAGGAGTGCTTTTCTTTTCAAGGATATCGCTGCGACTTTTTTCGACATTGGCTAACTAGAACAGAGACTTGGTTGATGGGCAATATGTTGTTGAAATCCGGCTTTTCTTAGCCCGGTTCTTGACCATCGATTTCAATTGGCAGGATAGGCTCAAGAAATGAATCCATCCTTAATAAAGTGTTATCACCAAGGCCCGGCTGTGATTTGATTGTCTCCGGCAGGTGACATTTCGCAAGGCCGTTGGATGAATAGCGGGCGGTGCAGCTTAATCCCGTTATTTTTTGTCGCAAAACTGCCGTATTGCCCTTGTTTTGCCTGTATACCCCGCTTGCCCCACTCGTGTGGCAAGACTATTGTGCAACGCCTCAGCCGCATTCGGTCACCTTCGAAATGACTGGCGGACAGAGGTTCAGTCTTTCTTTTTCAGGAGTTCACTAATGCTGAAGGGCTCAATTACCGCGCTTGTCACGCCATTCGATTCCGAAGGAGCGTTCGACGAGAAAGCCTTTCGCGCATTTGTAAACTGGCAGATCGAAGAAGGCACCAAAGGACTGGTTCCGGTTGGAACGACCGGCGAAACGCCGACCTTGTCGCATGACGAGCACAAGCGCGTCATTGAAGTTTGCATCGAGGTCGCGGCTGGTCGCGTTCCCGTCATTGCCGGTGCGGGCTCCAACAATACGGTGGAAGCGATCGAACTGGCGCAGCATGCCGAAAAGGCTGGTGCTGATGCAGTTCTCGTCGTCACGCCCTATTATAACAAGCCGAACCAGCGTGGCCTTTACGAACATTTCTCCCGTGTGGCTCGTTCCATCTCGATTCCGCTCATCATCTACAATATTCCCGGTCGTTCGGTCATAGACATGACGCCGGAAACGATGGGTGCTCTCGTTCGCGACCACAAGAACATCGTTGGCGTCAAGGATGCCACCGGCAAGATCGAGCGCGTATCGGAACAGCGTGCAAGCTGCGGCAAGGATTTCATCCAGCTTTCCGGCGAAGACGCCACCGCCCTCGGTTTCAACGCTCATGGCGGGGTAGGGTGCATCTCGGTGACCTCCAATATCGCGCCGCGTCTTTGCGCCGAATTCCAGGATGCATGCCAGGCAGGTGATTTCAGCAGGGCACTCGAATTGCAGGACCGCCTTATGCCGCTGCACAAGGCACTCTTCATCGAGCCGAACCCGTCAGGCCCGAAATATGCACTGTCGCGCCTTGGCCGCGTAGAAAATGCACTGCGTTCGCCGATGGTGGCAGTGGAAGCCGCGACAGCAGAGAAGATCGATCAGGCCATGAAGCATGCGGGTCTGGTCAACTGACCTGCCAAGTTCACCGCTTTCGCTGATTTTTACGCTCCCGTAGCTTCGGGAGCGTTTTCATTTCAGGCATTGCACATTATATGGTGCCATCATGAACAAGCCCAAGAATTCTCCCGTGCGCAAGATCATCGCGGAAAACCGCAAGGCGCGCTTCAATTTTGAAATTCTCGATACGCTCGAAGCCGGTCTCGTCTTGACAGGCACCGAGGTCAAATCGCTGCGCGCCAATCAATCCAATATAGCCGAAAGCTATGCGAGTTTTGAGAACGGCGAGTTCTGGCTCATCAATTCCTATATTCCGGAATATACGCAGGGCAATCGCTTCAATCACGAGCCGCGGCGTCTGCGCAAGCTGCTTATCAGCAAGCGCGAAATGTCCCGCTTGTTCAACTCTGTATCGCGCGATGGGATGACTGTGGTGCCGTTGAAGCTCTACTTCAACGATCGGGGCAGGGCGAAGCTGGAACTGGCGCTGGCGCGAGGCAAAAAGAATCATGACAAGCGCGAGACCGAAAAGAAACGCGACTGGAATCGTGAAAAGGCTCGTTTGTTGCGGGATCGCGGTTAAGACCGGCAAAGTAAAAGAGCGCCTCAGGCGCTCTTTTGATTCAGGTAATCGCGTACATTGCGGAATACGGTTCTGAACATGGCATCCGTCAACCGCCCAGTATTCGTATTATAGCGCGAGCAATGATAGCTGGAAAAAATGCGCAAGCTGCCGATGTCACTCGCCCGGTCGTGACCGAAGGGGTGTCGAGCAACTGGCGCGCCAAGCGCTCGAACCGTCGACTGATGTGCAATCGTCCCGAGTGTGACGACAGCCTGCAGGTTCGGAAACCGGCTGAACATCGGTGACAGGAACTGGCGGCAATTGTTGATCTCGGAGCCGATGGGCTTGTTTTCCGGCGGCACGCAGCGCACAGCATTGACGATGCTGGCATCCAGTAGGTGCAGGCTGTCATCGGGGCGCGCTTCGAACTTGCCAGCTGCAAATCCAAATTCACACAGCGTGCTGTAGAGAAGATCGCCGGCATAATCGCCGGTGAAGGGGCGCCCGGTTCGGTTGGCACCACGTACTCCCGGCGCCAGCCCCACAATCAGGAGCCGGACATCGGTATCATGTGCCGGTAAAAACGGTGGAACTGGTGAATTATGCCACGAAGGCTCTTTGCGCCGCCATTCCTGAAGGAATGCGTGCAGCCTCGGACAGATATCGCAATTGGGAGATGGTTCGGAAATCATGCCTCTGCATGAACCGGCTCGACGACGGCGTCAATAGCTGTCGTCGAGTTCATCGTCCTGACGGCGGGGTGCACGTTCGGATGGGTCGCGACCAATCTCCGCCTTGAGCGAAACCAGATCGATGAAATGATCGGCCTGACGGCGCAACTCATCGGAAATCATGGCTGGCTGCGTGGTGAGGGTCGAAACGACCGAAACCTTGCGACCCTTGCGTTGAAGAGCTTCAGCAAGCGAACGGAAATCGCCATCGCCGGAGAAAATGACAAAATGGTCGACTGTATCGGTGAGCTGCATGGCATCAACCGTCAGTTCGATGTCCATATTGCCCTTCACCTTGCGGCGTCCGGTGGAATCCGTGAATTCCTTGGCAGCCTTGGTGACGACCTTGTAGCCGTTATAATCCAGCCAATCGATCAAGGGGCGGATCGAGGAATATTCCTGATCTTCAACCAGAGCAGTGTAATAATAGGCGCGGAGCAGATAGCCGCGCTTCTGAAATGCCTTCAAAAGCTTCCGATAATCAATATCGAACCCCAAGGTCTTGGAGGCAGCGTATAAATTGGCGCCGTCAATAAAAAGCGCAATCTTTTCACGAGAATCGAACATCGTGCAATATATCCACTCTACGGCCGGACGGGAGTGGACCGACGACCGCTTATTCAGTTTGTTTTCTAAACGGCGGGTGGTATCAAATTTTACCAGTGCGTTTATTGCCTTCTAAGGACATATCACAGAAAAACAAGCAACCATTGGTTGTTATTTACTCCCACTAAATTACCTAGAGGGGAGTCCGGTCCCACTATTCCCTTGTAAGGCTATAGAATATTGTGCCGTTTTGACGCGCCACCGTGTTTTTTGAGGCAAATCCATGAATTTGACGTTCTTTTGGCAGATTTCATGAGGCGAGGCATGAGCAATTCCGCTTTTGCTTGTAATTTGGCTCCACAAGCGTTATGTGGAGAAAAATCCATTAAAGTTCGAGAAATGAAAGGGACCGCGCATGGCCCGCGTCACTGTTGAGGACTGCGTAGATAAGGTCGAGAACCGTTTTGAACTGGTTCTGCTGGCTGGTCACCGTGCTCGCCAAATTTCCCAGGGTGCACAGATCACCATCGACCGCGACAACGACAAAAACCCTGTCGTTGCCCTGCGCGAAATCGCCGACGAAACCCTCTCGCCGGACGACCTGAAGGAAGATCTCATCCATTCGCTGCAGAAGCATGTGGAAGTCGACGAGCCGGAAGCTGCTGCGCCCGCACAGATTACCTCTTCTTCGGAAGAAGTCGCGGAAGGCATTGCAGATGCCGCCGAAGAAGATGTGGTTGCTTTCGACCGTATGTCGGAAGAAGAGCTGCTTGCCGGTATCGAAGGCCTCGTTGCACCAGAGAAGAACGACGACTTCTGATCATCGTTTGAATCAACTCTCTTTTGCATGCGCTGCGACTTCCCGGTCGTGGCGCATGTTTTTATGCGCTGATAGTCGTGCAGGCTGACTTGTCGCAAAGGTTCTGATGCTCGTGGATGGCGTGCGAAAAGCATCGATGACGAGCGATTTCTGCCAGAAATTAATATTGTCGGCAGAAAATTAAGCCTAAACGTCGAGAACTATTCGATTTTCGGCGATTTTGGGTCACAATATCCGGTGTGCTGGGCCCGATATGGTTCCAAGTATCGGTTTCGAAAGGGAGTTCTCGTAAATGATGCGCCAATATGAGCTTGTGGAGCGTGTACAGCGATACAAGCCTGACGTGAACGAGGCGCTTCTTAACAAGGCATATGTCTATGCCATGCAAAAGCATGGCAGTCAGAAGCGCGCTTCTGGCGACCCATACTTTTCCCATCCGCTCGAAGTTGCTGCAATTCTCACTGATATGCATCTCGACGAAGCGACGATTGCCATCGCGCTGCTGCATGATACGATTGAAGACACGACAGCCACCCGACAGGAAATCGATCAGCTCTTCGGTCCTGAAATCGGCAAACTCGTTGAAGGGCTGACCAAGCTCAAAAAGCTCGATCTCGTTTCCAAGAAGGCAGTGCAGGCGGAAAACCTGCGCAAACTTCTGCTTGCCATTTCTGAAGATGTCCGCGTGCTTCTGGTGAAGCTGGCTGATCGCCTGCATAATATGCGTACGCTTGGCGTAATGCGGGAAGACAAGCGCCTGCGTATTGCCGAGGAAACGATGGATATCTATGCGCCGCTCGCTGGCCGCATGGGTATGCAGGATATGCGCGAAGAGCTGGAGGAGCTGGCCTTCCGTTATATCAATCCGGATGCATGGCGCGCAGTAACGGATCGTCTGGCCGAGCTTCTTGAGAAAAACCGTGGGCTGCTGCAGAAGATCGAAAAGGATCTTTCCGAGATTTTCGAGAAGCACGGCATCAAAGCCAGTGTGAAGAGCCGCCAGAAAAAGGCGTGGTCGGTTTTCCGCAAGATGGAAACCAAGGGACTGTCATTCGAGCAGCTTTCCGACATTTTCGGTTTTCGTGTCATGGTCGACACGACGCAGGATTGCTATCGGGCGCTTGGTCTCATTCATACGACGTGGTCTATGGTTCCAGGCCGGTTCAAGGATTATATCTCCACACCCAAACAGAACGATTACCGGTCGATCCATACCACCATCATCGGTCCATCGCGGCAACGTATCGAGCTGCAGATTCGTACGCGCGAGATGGACGAGATTGCGGAATTCGGCGTCGCCGCGCATTCGATCTACAAGGATCGCGGTAGTGCCAACAACCCGCACAAAATGTCCACCGAAACCAATGCTTATGCATGGCTGCGCCAGACGATCGAGCAACTTTCCGAAGGCGATAATCCCGAAGAGTTTCTCGAACACACCAAGCTTGAGCTGTTTCAGGATCAGGTCTTCTGCTTCACGCCGAAAGGGCGTCTCATCGCTCTGCCTCGTGGCGCAACGCCGATCGATTTCGCCTATGCCGTTCACACCGATATCGGCGATAGTTGCGTGGGTGCGAAGGTCAACGGGCGCATCATGCCGCTGATGACAGAACTGAAGAACGGCGATGAGGTGGATATCATCCGCTCCAAGGCGCAGGTGCCGCCCGCGGCCTGGGAGTCGCTTGTCGCGACCGGCAAGGCGCGTGCCGCCATTCGGCGCGCAACCCGCTCTGCTGTCCGCAAGCAATATTCCGGACTTGGGATGCGTATTCTGGAGCGCGCATTCGATCGTGCCGGAAAGCCCTTCAGCAAGGATATTCTAAAGCCGGGCCTGCCGCGTCTGGCGCGCAAGGACGTAGAGGACGTGTTGGCCGCCGTCGGGCGTGGTGAGTTGCCGTCAACTGACGTGGTCAAGGCGGTGTATCCTGATTATCAGGATACACGCGTTACCTCGCAGAACAGCCCCGTAAAGACGGGCGAAAAGGGCTGGTTTAATATCCAGAATGCAGCCGGCATGATCTTCAAGGTGCCTGAGGGCAGCGAAGATGCGACGAAGACCGATGCTGACGCAGTGCCGAAGCCTGGAAAGAAGGCGCTGCCGATTCGCGGCACCAATTCGGACCTGCCGGTTCGGTTTGCTCCTGAAGGTGCTGTGCCCGGAGATCGTATCGTCGGCATTCTCCAGCCGGGCGCCGGTATCACAATCTACCCGATCCAGTCGCCTGCGCTGACGGCCTATGACGATCAGCCGGAACGCTGGATTGATGTGCGTTGGGATATCGACGAGCAAATGAGCGAGCGTTTTCCGGCACGCATCAGCGTATCGGCTATCAATTCGCCTGGCTCTCTGGCGGAGATCACGCAGATCGTGGCGGCTAACGACGCCAATATTCACAATCTTTCCATGGTGCGCACAGCACCGGATTTCACCGAGATGATTATCGATGTTGAGGTTTGGGACCTCAAGCATCTCAACCGTATCATTTCCCAATTGAAAGAAAGCGCGAGCGTCAGCGGCGCGAAACGCGTGAACGGATAGGACTAAGATGAATACCGAAGATGTGCTTGCCGTCTTCCGCGAAGCGGGAGCGATCCTTGAAGGCCACTTTATTCTCACGTCAGGCCTGCGCAGCCCGGTTTTCCTTCAGAAGGCGCGTGTTTTCATGCATGCCGACAAGACGGAAAAGCTCTGCAAGGCTCTGGCAGAGAAGATCAAGGCGGCAAATCTTGGACCTATCGATTACGTGGTCGGGCCTGCGATTGGAGGTCTGATTCCTTCCTATGAAACTTCGCGCCATCTGGGTGTTCCGTCGGTCTGGGTGGAGCGCGAGAACGGCGTTTTCCGTCTACGCCGTTTCGATGTGCCGAAAGGCGCACGTGTCGTTATCGTGGAAGATATCGTCACGACCGGGCTTTCCATTCGTGAAACGATCGATTGCATGAAGGATCTCGGTATCGAAGTCATGGCTGCAGCCTGCATCGTGGACCGCTCTGCCGGGAAGGCAGATGTCGGCACGAAGCTGATTTCTCTCGCTGAATATGAAGTTCCAGCTTATCCAGCGGATAAATTGCCGCCCGAACTTGCCGCAATTCCGGCTGTGAAGCCTGGTAGCCGCAACATTTAAAGAAGCAAGCCGATGGCTTTTGATACGCTGCGGGGGATGATACACCCCTGCGGCGAAATTCCGCTTTGCGGGACGCGTTCTAGTTACCTATTTAAAGGGTAACTGCAAAGACCTTGTTCCGGCTTCCACAAACAGGATTCCATCGTGAGTGTAGCCCCCATTATATTCGATCCCAGATCGCCTTACCGTGCACCATGTGGGGTATGCGTGGATTGCGATGTTCGACGGACTGCGGTTTGTGCGGCACTCGATGTTGGCGATCTCGGCGCTCTTGAAGCAATCATGACCTCCAAGCGTCTCGATGCCAATGAGCAGCTGGTGGAAGAAGGAGAGCCGAAGCGCCGCGTCTTTAGCCTGACATCCGGTATGCTTCGTATTTACACATCGCTTCCAGATGGGCGTCGGCAGATTGCTGGCTTCCTGTTTCCCGGCGATTATCTCGGTCTTGCCGATGACGAGACATATTCCCAGTCGGCAGAAGCTGTTGTGCCATCGGTTTTGTGCGCCTTCTCCACCAGAGAGATGGACGATCTGATGGAGCGCTTTCCGAAGTTGAAGGAACGTCTGCATCAAATGACGCGGGCGGCGCTTAGAACCGCACGTGATAATCAGCTTGTTCTCGGGCGCCTTGCGCCGGTGGAAAAGCTTGCGAGCTTTCTGCTGGTTTTGTCGGCACGGGCCGAGAAGCGCGGGGAGAAGCCAAACCCGGTTCATCTGTCGATGAACCGCACCGATATTGCCGACTATCTCGGCCTGACGATTGAAACCGTCAGTCGCAGCTTTACAAAGCTGAAAACCCAAGGGTTGATCCAATTGCCCGATGCCAATACGGTCGAAATCCTGTCGCGCCGTTCACTGGCAGCCGTTGCCGGGATGGACCCGGAAAACCTCTGAATTCAAGCCGCAATCCCTAAAATCCGGATGTATTTCCGTTGATTCAAATCAATGCGGCATCCGGCAGAACAGCCTATTCCTGACCATAGAGATTGATGCGATCCGTTTTAGGATTGTACGTTCAAAATGGGGAAAACAGGTGCTGTTGTGGCTGGGAATTGCAATATCGGCTGTCATGCATGCGGGCTTCCTTGCCGCATCATGCCGTCTTGCCCCGCGGAATGTCGCCCCGGTTCTGGTGCGCGCATATCCGGCAGGGCCTCGCCGGAGCGCCCGACGCTTAAGGTGGACGCGCTATGCATGAAGAAGCGATAAGACGCTACGCCGCATTGGCGGTGCCTAGATATACGTCTTTCCCGACGGCTGCAGACTTTATTCCTGTCGGCGCTGAGACGACGCATCGTTGGCTGCGACAGATAGAGCCGGAAGAAAGCGTCTCACTTTATATCCACGTGCCTTATTGTCGGCAGCTTTGCCACTACTGCGGTTGCCATGCAAAAATGGCAGTTCGCAACGATGTGGTCGAGAATTTCTGCACTTCTTTGCTCAGCGAAATCGAAACTGTCAGCAAGAGCCTGACTGCACGGCCCAGCGTGGTCCATCTTCATTGGGGCGGGGGGACGCCTTCCATTTTGAACTCGCGTCAGTTTACGAGCATTCTGGCTGCTTTACGCGTTGCGTTCGATTTTGCGCCCGAGATGGAACATGCCATTGAGCTTGATCCCCGCACCGTCACGCCGCAATTGGCGCGCACGCTTGCGCTCATGGGTGTCAATCGTGCCAGCCTCGGCGTACAGGATGTTGACGGTGAAGTGCAAAAAGCCATCGGTCGCATTCAACCGATAGAGACAGTTGCCAAGGCTGCCAGCCTTCTGCGGGAAGTCGGCATTGACCGTCTCAACTTCGATCTCATCTACGGCCTGCCGTTGCAGACCGTTGAGACACTGCGTGAGACTTGCGAAAAGGTCGCTGCCCTCAAGCCTGACCGCGTCGCCTGCTATGGTTATGCGCATCTTCCCCAGCGGCGCGCCAATCAACGGCTGATCGACGCAAGCCTTCTGCCCGATGCTGACGAACGCTTCGCTCAGGCACGTGTGGTTGCGG
Source organism: Ochrobactrum sp. A-1 (assembly GCF_022488005.1). NCBI lineage: Bacteria > Pseudomonadati > Pseudomonadota > Alphaproteobacteria > Hyphomicrobiales > Brucellaceae > Ochrobactrum > Ochrobactrum sp. A-1. The sequence continues at coordinate 884,877 of NZ_JAKVQC010000003.1, read as the reverse complement.
ATAGTTTCATCGGTTTCGGCTATGAGCCGGTAGGGATCGACCACTATGCATTGCCGGATGACAGTCTGGCCATTGCTGCACGCCACGGAACGCTGCACCGTAATTTCCAGGGTTATACGGATGATCGCTGCCAGACATTGATCGGTCTCGGACCATCATCGATTTCGCAGTTCCCCGGCGGCTATGCCCAGAATATCTCGGACGTGAAGCAATATTCCAAGCGTGTTGAAGCGGGTGACCTTGCAACTGTTCGCGGCTATGCGATGCGCGAAAGCGACCGTATCCGCGCCGGAATTATCACGGCCCTGATGTGCAACTTTCGGGTTGATCTGAATACTACGGCGCCGGGCGTGGAGTTCTCCGACGAACTGGCCTTGCTGCGCCCTCTGGTGGCTGACGGGCTGGTGGAAGTCCGCAATGGGGTCATCAGCGCAACAAGCGATGGCAAACCGCTGATCCGTCTGGTCGCGGCTGCTTTCGATGAATTTCGCAGGGAGACTATGCACGGCTTCAGCTTCGCCGTCTGAACTTGCGTTGGAACAAAGAGATAGAGCCCAAGATGCTCTATCAAGAGAATGCTGCTGCACCGGGCCGTCAAAAGGTCAGTAGCATGGGAGCACCGCCGTTGGGGGACGTGCGGTGCTCCACTATTTTGAGCACAGCCCGAAAGCTTAAATGGCTTTCGGGCTGTGCGCTTTTCATATGGATTAGGCTTGACGGTTCTTTTCCAGCTTAGGCAGGAAAATCGTCAGCAGGCCGAGCAGGGGCAGATACGAGCAGATGTTGTAAACATACTCGATGCCCTTGTTATCGGCCACAATACCGAGGACAGCAGCAGCGATACCGGCCATACCGAAAGCGAAGCCGAAGAACAGGCCCGACACCATGCCGACACGTCCCGGCAGCAGCTCCTGAGCGAACACCACGATTGCCGGGAAGGCCGAGGCGAGGATCAGGCCGATGATCACCGTCAGGATCGCCGTCATTTCCAGGTTTGCATAGGGTAGGGCAAGTGTGAATGGTAGGACGCCGAGGATCGATGCCCAGATCACCTTGCGCGCGCCGATCCTGTCACCGATCGGACCACCGATGATCGTTCCCGCAGCTACTGCACCGAGGAACAGGAATAGAAGAAGCTGCGATGCCTGCACTGTCACGCCGAAATGGCTGATGGTGTAGAAGGTGTAGTAGCTCGTCAGGCTGGCCATGTAGATGTACTTGGTGAAAACCAGCATCGCCAGAACGCCAACGGACACCAGAACCTTGTTGCGCGGAAGCGGAAGGGTCTTGTCGGGCTTCGCCTTGCTGGCATTGGCAATCCGGTAGCGATTATACCAGTTGCTGACATACCAGAGCAGCATCATGCCGATGAGCGCGGCGACAGAGAACCACGACACGCTGATCTGGCCGAAAGGCAGAACGATGAAGGCTGCCAGAAGCGGGCCGATCGACGAGCCGAAATTGCCGCCTACCTGAAACAGGGATTGCGCAAAACCATGACGTCCGCCGGAGGCAAGGCGTGCCACACGGGCGGCTTCCGGATGGAAGACGGACGAGCCGAAGCCAACAAAGGCTGCACCCAGAAGCAGGATCGAATAGTGATGCGCTGTCGCCAGAAAGACGAGTCCGACGAGCGTGCACCCCATGCCAAAAGGCAGGGAATAAGGCATTGGCTTGCGGTCGGTATAGATACCCACGAGCGGCTGCAGGATCGATGCCGTCATCTGGAAGGTGAATGTCAGAAGGCCGATCTGCCAGAATGACAGGCTGTAGTTGTCCTTCAGCATCGGATAGATGGCCGGAAGGAGCGACTGCATCATGTCGTTCAGGAAATGGCCCATGCTTGTGGCCAGAATGATGGCGAGGACAGTATTGTCCGCGCCGCTGTTTGATGGCTGCTGTGCAGCACTCATGCTCATACTACTACTCCGAAGATGAAAGCCGGTCTTCAGGCGCATTTCCTGCAGATATTATCTGACTACAGGAAATAGGACACTCAGGGAAATTGCGGGCTGTTGATGAGAAACTGGCGAAAATTTGCGAATTTGGCGTCTGGACAGGCAGTTGCACTCTTCAAACGTCAAATTCATTCCGCCAGCGAATGTCGCGACCCATTCTCAGCAAGTCATTAATAGGACTATTGCCTCTCGCCCGCTTTCGTGTTTTGGTCCAATAGTTTCGAGAGTGGGCCAAAACAGAGGTCAGGACTGCAATGAAACCGAAGTCTCCACCGGGGCTTTTATTGCCGGGAAGCGAGGAACTGCAGAAGTTCCACGAACAACGTATCGCTATGCTGGAAGGCATGAGTGGACCGGTGATTGCCCTGCCGACACGCTATCCAGACGGCTATTTCGTGCCGCGCCATTGTCACAGCCGGGCACAGCTTCTCTGTGCCTCGCAAGGCGTGGTTCTGGTGACGACGGATGCCGGACGCTGGATGATTCCGAGCGACCACGCCATGTGGATACCGGCAGGTGTGGAGCATTCGGTCGAAATCCTCGGCGAAGTCTACATGCGGTCGATCTATATCTGCGTCGATGCCGTTTCGGGCGTGCCGGATTATCTCCACGTGGTCGGGCTTACCGATCTCATGCGATGCCTTATCATCGACGCAACTACGCAGGACAGCACGCCGGAGCCGGATAGTCGCGATGCGCTGGTGATCGAGCTCATACTGCGTGACCTTCATACGTTGCCGCAGCGTTCTCTGGGCCTGCCTTTCCCGTCCGATCCGCGTTTGCAGAAACTATGCCGTGAATTCGTGAAAAAGCCTTCTTCGCGCGCCACAATTGATGACTGGGCTGACAGGATGGCAATGAGCCGGCGTTCATTTACCCGGCATTTCCAGCGGGAAACCGGCGTCAGCCTTTCAGTCTGGCGCCAGCAGGCATGTCTGTTCGCTGCGGTTCCCCGGCTTACGGAAGGGGAGGCTGTGACGAGCGTGGCACTCGATCTGGGTTATGACAGCGTTTCTGCTTTCACGACGATGTTCCGCAGGATGCTTGGTGTTTCGCCGCGGTTTTATTTGCCGAGGCTGGACACCGTTCCTTTTGAACGCAGCGACAGTGCCGCAGTTTTGGCCGAATAATAACAATTGTCTCCGCGATGGGAGAGCATTAATAGAAGCGCATGCTGTTTCAACGCCGTAATCCTCCGACCAGAAAAGAGCGTTTAAGGCTTCTGGTCTGGCCGCGCCGCTCCTTCTCCCGTTCCTTCCGGTACGGTGGAAAGCGGATTCTGCGCATCACTGCCTCGCCTCATGCCGTCGCAGCGGGTCTCGCCGTCGGCGTGTTTTCGGCGTTTACGCCTTTCTTCGGTTTCCATCTCATCATCGCAATCGTGCTTGCTTATTTCCTTGCCGGAAATATTGCGGCCGCAGCGCTTGGCACAACCCTTGCCAATCCGCTGACTTTGCCATTCATCTGGGGCAGCACGTTCGAGCTTGGTCGTTTCATCATGAATGGCAGTATCGATAATGCTCCGCCGGTCCATTTCGGCCGGGCGCTCGAAACCATGCATTTCGATGAAATCTGGACGCCGCTTTTGAAGCCGATGCTGTTCGGCTCGACGATTCTAGGCGCTGCATTCGCAGTTGTGGTCTATTTCGTTACCCGGTTTGCCGTTTCGGCTTTCCGTCGTCGCCGTATCGAACGCCTTGCGGAAAAGCATCGCCTGCACCGCGAGCAGGAGCTTCAGAAAGTATGATTGTCGGTATAGGTAGCGACCTCATCGATATTCGCCGCGTCGAAAGTACTCTTGAGCGGCATGGCGACCGTTTCCGCAACCGGGTCTTCACCGAAATCGAGCAGAAAAAATCGGACGGGCGCAAGCAGCGTGCTGCATCTTATGCAAAGCGCTTCGCGGCGAAGGAAGCCTGTGCGAAGGCGCTTGGAACCGGTATCGCCCAAGGCGTTTTCTGGCGGGATATGGGCGTGGTCAATGCCCCTTCCGGAAAGCCCACCATGCATTTGACCGGCGGTGCGGCGAAACAGTTGCAGAAACTCCTGCCCGCAGGAACGCGCGCCGCCATACATCTGACAATTACCGATGATTTTCCTCTCGCACAGGCGTTCGTTATCATCGAAGCCCTGCCTGAGACGAAATAATTGTGATTGTGACAGGTAAACTCCTGCTCATAATCGTGCGATAAACCGGCGTTCTGCCGGCGGCCTGATTGCGTCATGCTTTCATAGTCGTTATTAGATCGCGTTATCGGAAGCGGAGATACAATGAGCGTGTCCAGCAAGAGTGAGACAAAAAAATCCGGCGGCCTTGGCGAAACCATCAGCGTTATCGTGCAGGCGCTGCTGCTGGCACTGGTCATCCGCACCCTGCTTTTCCAGCCTTTCAGCATACCGTCGGGCTCCATGCGCCCCACGCTTCTGGAGGGCGATTATCTGTTTGTTTCGAAATATGCCTATGGCTATTCGCGCTATTCGCTGCCGTTTGGACTGGATCTGTTCTCAGGCCGCATCTGGAGTGCGGAGCCGAAGCGCGGTGACGTGGTGGTGTTCAAACTGCCGAGTGATCCTTCCGTCGATTACATCAAGCGCGTGATCGGCCTGCCGGGCGATCGCGTGCAGATGCGCGGCGGCGTGCTCTATATCAACGATCAGGCGGTCAAGCGTGACCGGGTCGGCACAATCGACAATCCCGATGTGACGGAAGTGAACCGGCCCGTCGAAGTCTATCGCGAAACCCTGCCAGACGGTGTGACCTATGACACACTTGATCTCGCGCCGAATTCCATCGGTGACGATACGCGCGTCTTCGAGGTTCCTGCCGGTCATTACTTCATGATGGGCGACAACCGCGACAACTCGCTCGATAGCCGTTTCGGCGTCGGCTATGTGCCGTTTGAGAACCTGGTCGGTCGCGCAAACATCATCTTCTTCTCCATTGCCGACAAGGCAAGCCCGCTTGAAATCTGGAAATGGCCGACCGAAGTACGCTTTGGCCGACTGTTCAGCTCAGTCAATGCCGCGCCGCATACAGCCGTAACCGGAAACTGAAATGGCTTCGGCAAATCAGGCAGCAGCAATTCTGGAGGAGCGCACCGGACACCGTTTTCTCAATTTGAAACGGCTGGATCGTGCGCTCACCCACTCAAGTGTGCAGGCGCCATCGCGCGCAAATTATGAACGTCTCGAATTTCTCGGCGACCGCGTTCTGGGACTGACGGTCGCGGAAATGTTGTTCGACGAGTTTCCCGATGCCTCCGAAGGTGAACTGTCGGTTCGGCTCAATGCGCTGGTGAATGCGGAAACCTGTGCGGCGATTGCCGATGAGATCGGGCTCGCCGATCTCATTCATACCGGTTCAGATATCAAGTCATTGAATGACAAGCGCCTTTTGAACGTGCGCGCTGATGTCGTCGAGGCACTGATCGCCACGATCTATCTCGATGGCGGACTGGAGGCTGTACGGCCTTTCGTCAAGCGCTACTGGGAAAAGCGGTCACTGCAAACGGGTGCCGCCCGCCGCGATGCCAAGACCGAGTTGCAGGAATGGGCGCACCAGCAGGGCAATGTCCATCCTTCATACTCTATCATCAGCCGTACCGGCCCGGACCATGATCCGCTGTTTACGGTGGAGGTTACGGTCAAGGGTTTTGCCACTGAAACGGGCGAGGGGCGTTCGAAAAGAATAGCCGAACAAAACGCCGCTGAAGTGATGCTTTATCGTGAAGGCGTCTGGAAGCGTGACAATTCCGCTTGATGCAAGAATTGGCGTTTTTTAAATCGAGATCGGTTATAATTAGTCTTATACGATATGTCGCTTTCATCGGCGGTTTTGTCGTACCGGGAATGTCGTGCGCAGGGGACGGCGGCGTTCTGCAAGGAAATATCGTCTGGAAGGATAAACAATGAACAATCGGACGACGCCGGCTGACGGCGAAAACGAGGCAGGCCAGACCCGGTCCGGCTTCGTGGCGCTGATCGGGGCGCCGAATGCGGGGAAATCGACGCTGGTCAACCAGCTGGTGGGAACGAAGGTTTCTATCGTCACGCACAAGGTGCAGACGACACGCGCTCTTGTGCGCGGCATATTCATCGAAGGTCAGGCGCAGATCGTTCTGGTCGACACGCCCGGCATTTTCCGGCCGAAGCGCAGACTCGACCGCGCCATGGTCACGACGGCCTGGGGTGGTGCGAAGGATGCCGACATCATTCTCGTTCTTCTCGATTCGCAAGGCGGTCTGAACGAGAACGCCGAAGCGCTGCTTGCGAGCATGAAGGATGTGCGACAGAAGAAGGTTCTGGTGCTCAACAAGGTCGACCGCGTCGATCCGCCGGTTTTGCTGGATCTTGCCCGCAAGGCCAATGAGCTGGTCACATTCGACCAGACTTTCATGATCTCGGCGCTGAACGGATCGGGCTGCAAGGATCTCGCGAAATATCTCGCCGAGAATGTGCCGAACGGCCCTTGGTATTATCCAGAAGACCAGATTTCCGATATGCCGATGCGGCAGCTTGCAGCGGAAATCACCCGCGAAAAGCTCTATCTGCGCCTGCATGAGGAGCTGCCTTACTCGTCCACGGTGGAAACCGAACGCTGGGAAGAGCGCAAGGATGGATCCGTCCGCATTGAGCAGGTGATCTATGTGGAGCGTGAAAGCCAGAAGAAGATCGTGCTTGGCCACAAGGGTGAGACGATCAAGGCAATCGGGCAATCAGCACGCAAGGAAATCTCCGATATACTGGAACAGACGGTTCATCTCTTCCTTTTCGTGAAAGTGCGCGAGAACTGGGGCAATGACCCCGAACGCTATCGCGAAATGGGCCTTGATTTTCCAACCTAATTCATAAAGCTGGCGGCCATGGAATGGCGCGATGAAGGCATAATTCTCGGGACACGACGCCATGGCGAGACAAGCGCCATCGTGGAAGTGATGACCCGTGAGCATGGCCGCCATATGGGTATGGTGCGCGGCGGGCGTTCCCGCCGCATGCAGCCTTTGCTGCAGCCGGGCAACCATGTGGACGTGACATGGTGGGCGCGGCTGGATGAGCATATGGGCAGCTTTACCATCGAACCGCTGGAATTTGCTGCCGCCCGTCTCATCGAAACACCTGTGGCGTTATATGGTATCCAGCTTGCGGCTTCCCATTTGCGCCTGTTGCCCGAACGCGACCCGCATCGCGGCCTCTACGAGACATTGCGGCTTATCATCGAACATTTTGACGATCCGCTGGCCTCAGGCGAACTGGTATTGCGCTTTGAAGTGATGATGCTTGAGGAACTTGGCTTCGGTCTTGATCTCAAGGAATGTGCCGCAACAGGCGTCAAGGAAGACCTGATCTATGTGTCGCCGAAATCGGGGCGTGCGGTCTGCCGTGATGCGGGCGCACCATGGGCTGACAAGCTTCTGCTGCTGCCGGGCTTCGTCAATAATACTGCCGTTCGCGCAACGTCCTATGACGATATCGATCATGCCTTCACGATGACCGGCTATTTTCTGATGCGGCATGTATGGGAGCCACGTGCCGTCACGCCGCCCGATGCGCGTGGCGGGTTTTTGAACGCCCTCGGGCGAGCGATCAGCCCATAGATTCATTTAAGCATGATCTTTTCCGAAAACCGGTTCCCACTTTTCGGGATCATGCTTTCACAGGCAAGCTGAAAACCTCGCCTTCGAAAGCCTCCGCTCCGCGTCCGATTGCGCGTATGGCTGCTACCATTCGCCCCTGTCGCCCCAAAATTTCGTCTGCGAGCGCAACAAGCCGGATATTCGGCGTTGCCGATGGAGACAGGTTGCGAACAATCCCGGCAAGCTCGCTTTCATCCAGCGCTAGGTTTAAAGCCGAAGCGATGATATAAGCCGCAGCTGTGGAACGGGAAATACCAGCATAACAGTGAATGAGCAAAGGCGCATCCATGGGCCAGCTCTTCGCGAAGTCCAGAAGCCGCAGCACATGGGTTTCATCGGGGGCGACCAACCCTTCGCGCAATTCGATAATATCGTTGAATGTCAGCGACAGACGGACGGCATCATAACCATTGGGCAGAGCCGCCGGGACTTCGCTTCCAAGCGTCACGACATGGCTTGGCTGGTGCAATGCGAGTTGTGTTGCCAGTTGCGACAAGGGTGTCACGACGATCCGGCTCATCGGTTCTGCCGTGCTTTTTCCAATGCTGCAAACCGTGCGAGGAAATCCGTCTGCACGTCTTGTGTGGGGCGCGGTGCGATATCCAGTCCTGCCGGATCGAAACCGCGCGGACGCCCGAAATATTTGACTGCCTCGGTCTCGGTGAACCCGGCAAGTCGCGTGGCCTCAAAAAAAGCTGCAACCTGATCGGCACGCTTGATCAGCGTCTTGAGTTGGGCAGGCACAGTTATCGGCAGCGAAAAGCGCAGGTGAATGGCGTTTTCCAACCGCGTTTCGATCATCTTGTAATTGCCGCCCATTACCGCCTTGAAGGGCGAGATCATGTCGCCGATCACATATTCCGGGGCGTCGTGCAGAAGCGAGAGCAGCTGCCACTCGATGCTGGCATCGGGCACCAGCCGGTTGAATATCTGATCCACGAGCAGCGAATGCTGTGCGACCGAAAAAGCATGTTCACCAACAGTCTGACCGTTCCAGCGTGCAACACGGGCAAGGCCGTGAGCAATATCTTCGATTTCAATATCGAGCGGCGAGGGGTCAAGCAGGTCGAGACGGCGTCCCGACAACATGCGTTGCCAGGCACGTGTCTTGCCGGAAGATCGGTCGGCGCTTGCCATCAGGCGTTACCCGCTTCAGCTTCCGGAAACCCGAACCGCACGTGAGGCGGCAAGGTGAGTGTTATGGGCGTTTCGCCAGCCAGAATCGGACTACCCGCATCTATCGCATCCTTGGCGCGATCGATGCGCACAAGCGCGATGCCGATAGTGTCAGCGGAGCTTCCTGTCGTGCCGATCTCGCGCCCATCAACGGTAATAGGCGTACCCATCGGAGGCAGATTTCCATCGGAGTGTGCCACCAGAACGCGCCGCCGAGCCGTACCGCGATGCTGCATGCGCGACACGACTTCCTGCCCGATGAAACAGCCTTTCGGGAAGGAAACGCCGCCGGTCTGGTCGAAATTGACGTCATGCGGGAAGACGTCATTATAAGCGAAATCCGCTTCGCCTTCGGCTATGCCATGTTCCGCCCGCAGCTTCGTCCACGCGCTTTTATCGGTCGTGCCATCGGCCGGACCGTAAATCCGGTGAACATTCAGTTCGTCTGGAAAGCGGCTGTCGCGCTTGATTGAATCACTCTGTGAAGGATGTGATTCAGTTTGCCAGGAAACACTGACAAGCGATTCTGGCAGTTGCGTTATTTCGGCTTTTGCGCGCAGCCTGTAGAGGGTGATACGCTTGATAAAATCAGCGGCAATGCTTGCGGGGAGATCGAAACGCAAGCCGCCATCAATGCGTGAGATGAGAAAGTCGAACAAGATCTTTCCTTGCGGAGCGAGCAATGCTCCCGGTTTCAAATCGTCCGGTCCAAGCTTGTCGAGATCGGTTGTAATCACGGCCTGCAGGAATTTTTCCGCGTCGTCGCCCGTGATGTGAACCAAAGCCCTGTTTGAAAGATTTACCGTTTCAACTGCCGTCGTCATCGCTTCGTCCTTGCCTTTCGCGCCCTCGTTACGTAAGCCCCAATGGAAAGGCTCGCAAGTCCTATCAATCTGGCAGGAGACAACTATGGCCGAAACATTCGATACGATTTTGAAGGGTGCAACCATCGTCAATCACGACGGTATAGGCCAACGCGACATCGGTATTCGCAATGGTCGCATCGCTGCCATAGGCTCTCTTTCCACACATACGGCAGGTGAGGTGATCGACTGCACGGGCCTGCATATTCTGCCCGGCGTGGTGGATAGCCAGGTCCATTTCCGCGAGCCCGGCCTTGAACACAAGGAAGATCTCGAGACCGGTTCACTCGCCGCTGTTCTGGGTGGGGTGACCTCCGTTTTCGAAATGCCGAACACCAAGCCGCTCACCACTTCCGCCGAGACGCTGGAAGACAAGATTCGTCGTGGCCGCCATCGCATGCACTGCGATTTCGCTTTCTGGGTTGGCGGTACGCGCGACAATGCAAACGACGTTGCCGAACTGGAGCGCTTGCCGGGCGCTGCCGGGATCAAGGTTTTCATGGGGTCGTCCACCGGTGATCTGCTTGTTGAAGACGATGATGGCGTTCGTTCGATCCTGAAGAATACGCGCCGTCGCGCGGCCTTTCACTCAGAAGATGAGTTCCGGTTGAAGGAGCGCGAAGGCCTGCGCGTGCAGGGCGATCCGTCGAGCCACCCGGTCTGGCGCGACGAAGTTGCAGCACTTCAGTGCACGGAACGGCTTGTGCGCATCGCCCGCGATACCGGCGCACGCATTCACGTGCTGCATATCTCCACCGCCGAAGAAATCGACTTCCTCAAAGATCATAAGGATGTCGCGACCTGCGAAGCAACGCCGCACCATCTCACCTTGTCGGCAGACGATTACAAGACACTCGGCAACCTCATCCAGATGAACCCGCCTGTCCGTGACAAGCGTCACCGCGACGGCGTGTGGAAGGGCATCGATCAGGGTATCGTCGATGTGCTCGGTTCCGACCACGCTCCGCACACGCTGGAGGAAAAGCAGAAGCCTTATCCGGCTTCCCCGTCGGGCATGACAGGCGTGCAGACGCTGGTGCCGATCATGCTCGACCATATTAATGCTGGAAGGCTTTCGCTGGAGCGCTTCGTCGATCTTTCCAGCCACGGCCCGAACCGCATTTTCGGCATGGCCCGCAAGGGTCGTATCGCGGTCGGCTACGATGCCGATCTGACCATCGTGGACATGAAGCGCCGCGAAACGATCACGCATGAGCAGGCGGGTTCGAAGGCTGGCTGGACGCCCTATCACGGCAAGACTGTCACAGGATGGCCGATTGGCACTTTCGTGCGTGGCATCAAGGTAATGTGGGAAGCGGAAATCGTGAACGCCAACAAGGGCGAGCCGGTAGAATTCCTCGAAGCATTGCCGCATCGCTGAAGGTCGTCTCGTGTTCGTTGTCAACCTGACCTACATCAAGCCTCTTGAGGAGATCGGGAGGCACCTCGAAGCGCATCGGGAGTTTCTGGACCGGCAATATGCGGATGGCGTTTTTCTGGCTTCCGGGCCGAAAAATCCACGAGACGGCGGCGTGATCCTCGCAAGCGGTAAGGTCAGCAAGAGCGAACTGGACGCGATATTGAGGCTTGACCCTTTCAGGCGTCACGGACTGGCAACCTATGATGTCGTCGAGTTTACGCCAGCGAAATATGCGTCTCCGCTTGGTGATCTTCTTTAAGATACGGAGCTTGTAACATATTGGCGTGATCTGTCCCCTGATTGTCCGTCAGGTGGCTTTTGATCCCGGTTGCAAGGCGTACTCTCTCCCTATAGTCTTTTATCGGGAGAACAAAAATGTCCGCTCAAGATACAGCTTTGCTGGTTATCGACGCTCAGGAGTCATTCCGCCACCGGCCTTACTACCGGGACGAAGAGGTTGGTGCCTATATTGAACGCCAGCAGGCGCTGATCGATGGCGCCAAGCGTGCCGGTATTCCGGTGGTGCAGATTTTTCATGTCGAGAGTGAAGGCCCGTTCTCGGAAGCGTCGGGTCTGGTGAAGGCGATTTCGCCCCTGTCGATTGAACCCGATGCAGTTTTCCGCAAACGTCGTCACAGCGCACTGGTTGGAAGCGGGCTTGACGTGTGGCTAGTTGCCAACGGTATCCGCCGCGTGCTGGTTTCCGGCATTCGCACCGAGCAATGCTGCGAGACGACAACGCGGCAGGCATCAGATTTTGGATATCATGTCGATTTCGTCAGTGAAGCGACCTTGACCTTTCCCATGATGGACGCAAGCGGTCGCGAGTGGAGCGCTGCCGATATCAAGGCTCGCACCGAGCTTGTTCTGGCCAATCGTTTTGCCCGTATTGTAACCGTGGAACAGGCGCTGGCTGCGCCGGGAGAGCGGAAGGCAGCATGAGTGACCATGCGGACATTACCCGGATAGTTCCGGTTTATGTCGTCATCCCGCCACGTGTGCTTCTGCTCGACGTGGCGGGACCGCTGGAGGTTTTGCGCAAGGCAAATCTTGAACAGCATAAGGTGCGGTTCGAGGTTCATTATATTGGGCCTGCCCCAACCGCGCTCAGCTCCATTGGCTTGCCGGTGGCGGGGGTGGAACCTTTGCCGGAGGCCCTGCCACATGACGCACTGGTCATTGTTTCGGGTGCGGCTGACATTCCGCTCGGAAATGCGGAGATCGACCGATCTGCTGATGCCGTTCTGGAAAAAGAAATCGTTCTATGGCTTCGCCAGGCGGTGCGTCCCGGTGTGCGGCTGGTGACGATCTGTTCCGGTGCGCTGCTCGCAGCGCGCGCGGGATTACTCGACGGCTATTCCTGCACCACGCACCATTTGACGCTTGGCGAACTTGAACGGCTGGCCCCAGCCGCGCGTGTTCATGAAAACAGGCTCTTCGTTGAAGATGGTGAAAGGCTGACGAGCGCGGGCATCACCGCAGGCATCGATCTGATGCTGCACATTGTTGCCGGACTGACCGATCACGCCACGGCGCTGGCGGTTGCGCGTTATCTGGTCGTTTATTTGCGGCGCAGCGGCAATGACCCACAGCTATCGCCTTGGCTCGAGGGACGGAACCATATGAACCCGGTCGTGCATCGCGCACAGGATGCCATCGCACACGATCCGGCGGCGGAATGGTCGGTGGAAAAACTGGCGGATATAGGCGGGGCAAGCCCGCGCAACTTCTCGCGCCTGTTCAATGAATATGCCGGAATGACAGTGACCGACTATGTCAATCGGCTCAAGATCAGTCTCGCACGCGAGATGCTTTTGCATTCCGGACTTGATATCGAAAATGTCGCGACACAGGCCGGTTTTGCTTCTGCCCGGCAGTTTCGCCGGGTTTGGCAGCGCATCTACAAGGAGCCGCCGAGTCGCGTACGTTTTGGCGTCTGATTATTCGCCCGCCGTGAAGAAGCGCCAGCTGCCGTCCGGCCCGATGCCGATACTGTAGAAGATATAGCCGCCTGCCTTTTTCATATCCTCAAAATCACCGGCTGTGACAATTTCGAAAAGCTCCACGATCTGCGGTGGCGTCAGCTTGTCGAGAGGCATGGCGTAGAAATAGGGCCAGACATAAACCTCGTCGTCCTTGCCTGCATTCAGATGCACATAGCCCGTATCCAACAGATCGACGATGATAGCCAGAACTTCACGGCCCGCTTCGTCACCCGAGAGCGATTTGAGAAAATCGATAACGTCTTCCTCGTGGTCCTCGAGCGAGAGTTGGGTGGCCTTGTCCTCGGCGCCAAGGAGCGGTCGCAGTTTCTCGATGTCACCGGAACGTGCTGCTTCCAGCATGCGTTCACGCGTCAACCGCACGGGTTCGGGCAGCTTGTCGAAATCCCGGTGGATTTCCGGCATGGGCTTGGAGGATGCAGCCGGGGCAGGCGCATTGTCCGGCGATACTCGTGGCACCGCGCGAGGAAGTGCTCCGGGCGCTGGAATGGGGGAAGGGTTGTTGCCTTCATCCGCAACCGCGCGGGCACCTGGCCGTGGCAGGAAATCTGACTGATCGGCCAGTGCAATGTCAAATGAACTGGCGGCAGCGGCAGGCAAGGCGATGCCGCAGGCAAGGATTATCCCGGCCAATAAAGTTCGGGGAGAGGCGGAGTTCCGGATCGGGAATGACATTTGGCGCTAGAAGAGGGACGCCGGGAGGGAACTGCTGCGCCGGTCTGGTCCCGCGACCGGCGTTCTACCAGTGCTATTGAAGAATGCGCTGCGGCAGGAAGGTTCCCGCTACGATCTGTTCACGCATTTTCTCGATCAGCTCCAGCGCACAGTCGTCGCCTGCTTCGCGGATCAGTTCGGTAAGCGCCGTCGTGAAGGCTGCTTCAGCAAGGATTTCCGGTTCGATACCTTCGGAGATACCGTCAGCCCAGGCCTCGTTATGATATTCGATTGCGACGAGTTTCTTCTCGCGCGCAATCATTTCGTCCAGATCGGCCGGTGCATGTTCCATAGACTTCATCCTGGCTTTCGCCTTTCTGTTGCAATGCCGGTGTCTCACCGTTTCGCGGGAGCTCTACCACCTTGCAACGTGACTGCCTTCTTAAGACAGTGTTAACAGATTATCACGGATTTGAACGAACTAATGCTGTCAATCCGCACAAGAGTGAATGATTGGTTAATTTCCATAGCGCGAGATGATCTCGTTCGACAAGTCCTCGCCTTCCTTCATGTAGCGATCTATCGCCGCAAGCGCCGAAGGGGTGCAGCGGGTGTAATTGTCGCTGAACACGCGATACCCATGGTTGAAGCTCGAAATGAGCCGTACCCGTTCGGCTTCGGAAGGCTTTTCCGCCGACACAATCGCGTCCATCCGATCGCGCCATTCGCTGCCAGCTTCGCCGCAAAGATTGCGCAGATAGTGAAGCGAGCCGAGAATTTCTGCGAGCCGCGACATCTTCCCTTCATAGGGCGCGTCCTGAGCCAAAGCCGGAGATGCCGCCCCGACCCACAAAGCGATCGAGAAGCAGATAGCCGGTCGAAAAAACGGAATGCTTTTCAATCAAAAACCTCTCACCTGAAAATGAGCTATTGCTATAAATAGGGGCCTCTTCAAGGCAGATCGCTAAACAGGATTAATATCCAAGCGCTTGTCTTCATTTTCCGCCACCGCGCGGGCGACATCGAGGGTACTGTCCGTCACCCTTGCAGACGCCATTTCTTCTATCGTCAGCCAGTGAATCGATGCAGCATCGTCTCCGGCGACTTCCTGACCAGAAACCTGCCAGGCCCGGAAGACGGACAGGTAATAGCTCTTGTCATACGCTTTCCCCTCAAGCGCCAGATCTACGGTTATGACGTGCGACAGGGCCTTTGCATCAAGCGCTGTTTCTTCCTTGAGTTCACGGATCGCGGCTTGTTCGGACGTTTCGCCCAGTTCGATACTTCCACCCGGAAAAGCAAGCCAGCCTTTCCACGGCTCTTTCCCGCGCTCGACCAGAAGAAACCGCCCTTCGCGTCTGCAGATCAGCGAAACACCATGAACCTTGGCTGGAATCGGAAATACGGGAACTGTTTTCATGATGCTCAAGCTACACCAGTTGGCTATGGAAAAGCACCCCTTGACCGCTCACCAAAAAGCTTGAACATGCTCACTATGTGTGGACGTTTTTCATTGACTGCAAGCCGGGAAGAGCTGGAAGCCTTCGTGGCCGCATTGATCGCAGAGGATTTTCCTCCACGATATAATATCGCACCAACGCAGCCCATATTGACCATTCTGGGCGGGGAAACGCCGCCGCCGGGCAGCAACAGGCCGGATCGCGTCGGTATGCTCGTGCGCTGGGGGTTTGTTCCGTCCTGGGTCAAAGACCCGAACGACTGGCCGCTCATGTTCAATATCCGCTCCGAGACGGCTGCGGAGAAGAATTCGTTTCGCGCGGCGCTGAACCACCGGCGCGCCTTGATTCCGGCATCGGGCTTCTATGAGTGGCGCCGTGAAGGGAAGAATAAGGCTCAAGCCTATTGGGTGCGGCCGCGCAAGGGCGGCATTGTCGCTTTTGGCGGCTTGATCGAGACATGGAGCAGTGTGGATGGATCGCAGATCGATACCGGAGGCATATTGACGACAAGCGCAAACGGCTTGTTGCGGCCGATCCATGAAAGGATGCCGGTCGTCGTGCAGCCGGAAGATTTTGCCCGCTGGCTTGATTGCAAGCGGTTTCTGCCGCGAGACGTGGCGGATATCATGCGTCCGGCGCAGGATGATTTGTTTGAAGCGATACCGGTGTCGGACAAGGTCAACAAGGTCGCCAACACGACGCCCGATTTGCAGGAACGTGTAGAGGAGCAGGCTTCTTCGGAGCGTGCAGTGCCGAAACGAAAGAACAAGCCCGAATCCGATGACGGAAATGGCGGCCAGCTTTCGATGTTCTGACAGTGACCGCCAGTCTTGCTGGACTGGCGCTATGTGTTACGCATCCACCGACTTTGATCGCCGAGCCTGCGGCGCTCCAAGGGTTTTTTCGTCGCATTATCCTACGCAAAACCGCTTCGCACTTTTGCTGGAAATGCTCCAGGCGCTGAACGATATCAGCTTCTTCAGCCTGTCTTCTTGACGGCGAGAATGGAACGCCGGCGATTATCGTTACGACCGTCGCTGCTGCGCTGCGTTGCGTTCAGCAATGCTGCAACAAGCACGGCAGGTCCGATTTCGCGGTATTTATCAACCAGTCGGTCTTGGCGAGGTTGCAGTTCACTCTTAGACATTGGTCCTTCCTTTCGATAATGCCTGCTCACCATTTTGTGATTGATTGAGACCGAATGAAGGCTGTTTGGAGCCGGTTTTGCGGTTTTCCGGTTAACGCTGGAGAGGGCGCTCGCGGGTTGCAAAAATACAACAAACACGGCGATCCGGGTGTTTGCGGTAGGGCAGGGTGACTTTTGGAACAGGCACTTAGCGAAAGCTCTTGACGGAGGCACTCCCTCTGAGGATAAGTGCAATCATGAAAACGCCGACCACGATCATTTGTATTTGTGCGATTATTATTGGCTAGCAGCCTGCTGGCCCGGCCGTTTTCGTCTCCCTTTCATAAAAATTGGATGATAACGCCCCGGTCAGTCGGCTGCGGTCAGTTGCGCTTAGCATTTCCAGCAAAAGTGCGAAGCGGTTTTGCGTGGGATAATGCGTGAAAACAGTAGCTGGAGCAGTGCCGCATATTGTTTGAGCGGAACGGTTCCAGTAGGTCTTTTTGGGGAATATTTACAATGGCTTATGCGCCGCAACTGCGTCTGTACAACACGCTGACCCGCACGAAAGAGGAGTTTTCTCCCATCGATGCCGACAATGTGCGCATGTATGTCTGCGGACCGACGGTTTATGACTTCGCGCATATAGGCAACGCTCGTCCGGTGATCGTTTTCGACGTGTTGTTCCGTTTGCTGCGTTATGTCTATGGCGCGGAACACGTCACCTATGCGCGCAACATTACCGATGTCGATGACAAGATTAATGCACGCGCCGCGCGCGATTACCCTGATCTATCCTTCAATGAAGCCATTCGTCGGGTGACGGAAAGCACGAACGCACAGTTTCAGGCTGACGTAACCGCGCTCGGCAATCTACAGCCGAGCGTTCAGCCGCGTGCAACCGAGCACATGGACGAGATGCGCGCCATGATCGATCGTTTGGTGAAACTCGGTGTGGCCTATGTGGCCGAGGATCATGTTCTCTTCTCGCCGTCCGCAATGAACGAACGGAAGGGACCGCGCTACGGCGCGCTTGCTCGCCGCTCACTGGATGAGATGCTGGCAGGCGCCCGCGTCGACGTAGCATCCTACAAGCGGGACGAAATGGATTTTGTCTTGTGGAAACCGTCGAAGGAGGGCGAGCCGGGCTGGTCCTCTCCAGCGGGGATCTCGGTATTGGGTCGTCCGGGCTGGCATATCGAGTGCTCGGCCATGTCGATGGCCAAGCTGCTTGAGCCGTTTGGCGGTGGCCTGAAATGCGATGATCCGCTGAAGAACCAGTTCGACATTCATGGCGGCGGCATTGATCTCGTCTTCCCGCATCACGAGAACGAAATCGCGCAATCATGCTGCGCATTTGGCACCGAGCGGATGGCAAGCATCTGGATGCATAACGGTTTCCTGCAGGTCGAAGGGCAGAAGATGTCGAAATCGCTCGGCAATTTCATCACCATTCGCGATGTGCTGAACGAAGGTCTGCCGCAACTGGGTGTCTGGGACGACGTCGATGCGCGCGATCGCTGGGTCGGTCTGGCGGCTCGCCTGTCGATGTTGCAGACGCATTATCGCGAGCCGATCAACTGGACGGCGCAGCGTCTGGCAGAATCTGCCGATGAACTGCATCGCTGGTATGGCTTGCTGCGCGACAGGGGTTTCGAATTGCCGCAAACGCTGACTGCAGTTGGTGAGGTCGTCGAGGCCCTGTCTGACGATCTGAACAGCTGGACGGCAATCACGGCGTTGCGCAAGGCTTTCAAGGCACGCGATGTTGCCGGATTGGGCGAGGGCATGGCTCTGTTGGGCCTGTTCGATCCGCATTTCGTTTCGGCTGAAGACATTCCGGTCTTTGCAAAGGCCGAAGTGGATAGTGAGGCCATTGAAGCACGTATTGCGGAGCGCCTGCGCTTCATCAATGAGAGAAACTGGGCCGAGGCTGACCGCATTCGCGATGAACTGCTTCAGGAAGGTGTTCAGCTCAAGGATGGCAAGGACCCGGCAACGGGCGAACGCACAACCAGTTGGGATGTGGTAGGCTAACAGGCTGTTGAATAGGGAGGATGACATGACGCTTGATAACAAACCGATCTATACCGGCGGTTGCCAGTGCGGTGCGGTTCGCTTTCGCGTTGACGGTGCGATGGGCTCCGCATCGATCTGTCATTGTCGCATGTGTCAGAAAGCGTTCGGCAATTTCTATGCGCCTCTGGTGTCGGTAAGTGATGCGAAGCTGGAATGGACGCGCAACGAGCCTAAGCGCTTCCGTTCGTCCAATCATGTGCAGCGGGGCTTTTGTCCTGAGTGTGGCACGCCGCTTACTTACGAGGCACCCGACGGGATCGCGCTCGCCATCGGCGCATTCGATGCGCCGGAGGAAATCGAGCCGACAGTCCAGTGGGGCATCGAGAAGCAGCTTCCCTATGTGCCGGAACTTGCAAGCCTTCCCGGCTATGCAACGGAGCGTGATCCGGAGAGCATCGAATTTGTAAGAACCATGATTTCCTATCAGCATCCCGACTACGACACTGAAAGCTGGCCGCAACAGCAAGGTTGACCGGACCGCAGACCCACCGACAGGCAGGCACAATGGCACGCGAACGCATCTATATCTACGACACCACGCTGCGGGACGGGCAGCAAACGCCCGGCATTGACTTCTCTGTGGAAGACAAGAAGTCGATTGTCGCGTTGCTGGAAGAGCTGGGCGTCGATTATGTGGAGGGTGGTTATCCGGGTGCCAACCCGACTGACACGGCCTTCTTCAAGCGTCGCCAGACTGCACGCGCCAAGTTCGTGGCCTTCGGCATGACGAAGCGCGCGGGCGTCTCTGCATCCAACGATCCTGGTCTTTCCAGTCTGCTGCAGGCTTCAGCCGATGCAGTCTGCTTCGTCGCCAAAAGCTGGGACTATCATGTCCGTCTCGCACTCGGCTGCACCAATGAGGAAAATCTGGAGTCAATTACGGCTTCGGTCACCGCAGCACGCATGGCAGGGCGGGAAGCGCTGGTCGACTGTGAGCATTTCTTCGATGGATATAAAGCCAATCCTGAATATGCGCTGGCCTGTGCCAAGGCGGCCTATTCAGCCGGTGCGCGCTGGGTTGTGCTGTGCGATACGAATGGCGGTACACAACCATCTGAAGTGGCCGAAATCGTCACTGCCGTGACGGCAGTGGTCCCTGGCGAGAGCCTTGGCATCCATGCGCACAACGATACCGAGCAGGCGGTTGCCGTCTCGCTCGCGGCTATCGATGCGGGTGTTCGCCACGTGCAGGGTACGCTCAACGGTATCGGCGAACGCTGCGGCAACGCCAATCTCGTTTCGCTGATCCCGACACTTGCGTTGAAGCCATATTGGGCCGAGCGTTTTGAATTGGGTATCAAGCCTGCCGCGCTGAAGGGGATCACGCGGATCTCGCGTGCCTTCGATGACATTTTGAACCGTCCGCCGACGGAGCAGGCACCCTATACCGGTACTTCCGCTTTTGCGACCAAAGCCGGAATTCATGCCTCGGCGCTGCTTAAGGAACCACAGACCTACGAGCATATACCGCCGGAAACAGTCGGCAACAGCCGGCGAGTTATGGTGTCGGATCAGGGCGGAAAATCCAACTTCATCGCCGAACTGGAACGCAGGGGTATCCGCGTTGCGAAGGACGATGTCCGTCTCGACACGTTGATCGCGCTGGTCAAGGAGCGTGAGGCGGAAGGCTATGCCTATGAAGGCGCGGATGCGAGTTTCGAACTTCTAGCGCGCAACATGCTGACGCCGCAGCCGGAATTCTTCAAGGTCGAATCCTTCCGCTGCCTTGTCGAGCGTCGTTTCGATGCCAACGGCATGTTGAAGACCGTTTCCGAAGCCGTGGTCAAGGTGGAGGTCGATGGCGAGGTTCGCATGTCGGTCGCCGAAGGGCATGGTCCGGTCAACGCGCTCGATATTGCGTTGCGTAAGGATCTTGGGCGTTTTCAGGCCGAGATCGAGGATCTTGAACTGGTGGACTTCAAGGTGCGTATCCTCAATGGCGGCACAGCCGCCATCACCCGCGTTCTGATAGAATCCGGGGATGCGACCGGCGCCCGCTGGCGCACGGTCGGCGTGTCGGACAATATCATCGATGCGTCCTTCCAGGCCCTGATGGATTCGGTCAATTACAAGCTGATGAAGAACCGTTCGATGGCCGGATTGGCTGCTGCCGAGTAAATCCATCTGTTCACGACGATTGATGCTTCGATCAGTTTAATTGAATGGATTTTATGGATTGTTGAGCGCATAGCAGGTGAAGTTCGATGCTTCGCCTGCCGTAATCAGCTTGCGAGCAACTTTAGAGTTGTCCCCGTTTTTTAACAGAACCGTCGGAACCACTCTAACTACTTGTTTTGTCGCATTATCCTACGCAAAGCCGCTTCACACTTGTGCTGGAAATGCTCTAGTTCGCCGAGGAGAGAGGCATGTCCGATCAAACCATCACCGATACGCGCCTGTCTGACGGGTCGCGCGGGTTTTTGATGGCTATCGGAGCCTATGGGCTCTGGGGCGCTCTCCCGTTCTATCTCAAGGCACTCGGTCACATCCCGGCGATGGAAGTTGTGTCGCACCGTGTGATCTGGTCGGTTCCGGTCGCGCTGGCGCTCCTTCTTGTGTTGGGGCAGTTCAAGGATATTCTCAATGCCGTGCGCCGGCCGCGCATGCTGGCCATGGCTGCCCTGACCGCCGGACTGATTACCATTAACTGGTCGATCTATGTCTGGGCTGTTGCCCACGATCAGGTGATGGGTGCAGCACTTGGCTATTACATCAATCCCCTGTTCAATGTCGTTCTCGGCGGTCTGTTTCTCGGCGAGAGGCTGACCAAGGTTCAGTATGTCGCTGTCGGGTTCGCTTTTGCGGCTGTGCTTTTGCTGACCATCAATGCAGGCGGTCTGCCATGGGTATCGCTGGCGCTGCCGCTGACTTTTGGCCTCTATGGTTTCTTCCGCAAATCATTGCCCATGCCACCTCTGCAGGGCTTCACGCTCGAAGTGCTCATCCTGTGTATTCCGGCGCTCGGCTATGTGCTATGGCTCGCCGCAAACGGTCAGGACCATTTCTCTACGGGCCCGGCATTCAATGTGACGATGTTGTTGTTGGCCGGACCTTTCACGGCTATTCCGCTGATCCTTTATGCGGGTGGTGCGAAGCTGCTGCGTTATACCACACTCGGTCTCATGCAGTACATGACGCCGACGATGCTGTTTTTCTTTGCGATCTTCATCTTCCACGAGCCGTTCTCAAATGCGCAGCTGGGTGCTTTCGCGCTGATCTGGGCTGGGCTTGCGCTCTATACGTGGTCGATGCTGGTCGAACATCGCCGGGGGCGGGCTACGGCATCGGCTCGAAAATCGTAATCGATTTTCGGAAAGAACGATGCGTAGATTAATAAGTTAGAGCGTCCTTTGTGCGTCCAAGTGGACGCACGGCGCTCTGAAGACCCGATCTTCAGAATTCACAGAATGTGATTCTCTTACGGTGGATATCCCGCCGTAAGCCTTATTTTGGCCGCTGTCTTTACCACTGATCCGCCGATAATCCAGTGGTGGAGAATTGTTCAAAATGGTCTTCTGGTCAGCGCCAGCAAACGAAAGAAAAGTTGCTGCGACGGCAGAGCCAGATTTTGCGGCCTTCAAGTCGGCCCTGAAGGGCGAACCGCTTTCTTCCCACAGTTTGAAACCATTCCGGCAGGTCCGGTTTTCCCTGCATACGCATCTACGGTTCTGTCTGGCGCTGATCACAGCAACGGCCATAGCCGGAGGTGGGTTTCTGTTTACGACCGGGCGACTTGTAGGCCATGGTCACGCTGCGCAACCTGTCATGGTCAATCCGGCGACCTTGGCTCAGCATCATGCCGCGACGAAAGAGGCGCGTCTGACGCCAGCGGTGAATGGCGATCCGACCAGCCGCATATCGCGGCGTATTGACATCGCTGAAGGCGTCGAGGACGGTGATGCGCGTCTATACACCTATCAGCATGTGGTGCTCGATCTCAAAGGTTCCAGCCGTGCTGCCTTGGACGACACGCTGCGCGGAGGGATTTCCGTACCGAAATCCTTGCCGAAACGGCCAGAGGAAGAGCTGGAACGGGGTGTTCCTGTGAATGTCAGCCTCGCCAAACCGGCTGTCGCTTCGGGCGCAAAGGTTCACGAGATTATTGTCGCACCGCAGTCGCGTGAGCGACTGGGCGCATTGTTGCAGGCGGCGGGGATTGCGGTCGAAGACAGCAACCGGCTTGAGGAGGCCCTGGCACGCACAGAACTGGTGCCCGGAGACAATCTTGAACTACTGGTCGACAAATCGAGGCAACACGCCGATGGAGAGCAGCATATCGCGCTTGCACGCTTCGAGCATGGCGATATCGACAAGGCGATCTATGGACGCGCCGACGATGGCGTTTTCCGAGCCACCGGCAATGAGCGCCTTTTTGCACGCCTGTCGCGCGACGCGATGCTGACAGCCTATCATCCGCAAAATGCGGTCAGCAATAGCGGCTCCATTTCATCGCGGCTGGAGCAGGCAGGTGCACCGAAAACAATCGTTGGTGAAGTCGAGAAGCTGGCTTCGCAGAATGGTATTTCGCTGAATGACGGCAAAAAGCCCGATTTGATCGACCTTCTATTCCGCAAAAGCGCAGAGACCGAACCGGAACTGGTTTTCGTCGAGTTCACGACAGACGGTAAGAGCCGCCGCCTGTACCGTCATGAAGGCAATAACGGTGCCGACTATTTCAATGAAGACGGTTCGTCCATGACGAAATATCTCATGCAGAAGCCGCTGTCGAATGGCCGTCTCAATGATGGTTTCGGCTGGCGCATCCATCCCGTTCTGCATGTTCGCAAACATCACAATGGTGTCGATTATGATGCGCCGATCGGCTCGCCTATCGTTGCGGCGGGTGACGGTGTGGTGGAACTGATCTCGTATCAGAAGGGATATGGCAAGTATGTCCGCATACGCCATCAGGGCGGCTACAGCACGACATATGCGCATCTTTCATCGGCCAAGAAGGGCTTGAAGGTCGGTGATCGCGTGAAGCAGGGAGAAGTGATCGCCTATGTCGGTTCGACGGGCTATTCGACCGGCCCGCACCTCTATTACGAGCTCAAGGTTGGCGACCAATATGTCGATCCGTTGACGGCGCGTCTCAATGCTGGCGAAAAACTGACCGGCTCATCCCTGAACAGCTTCCGTGAAGAAATCGACCATGTGGGCCAGATCGTCAACGAAATGAAGCTGCCAGTCATGCCCGCTGCACCCGAAGCCACGAAGTCAGCTTCGGGGAAAAGCAGCCGTCATCACTAACTATTTGAGTGGGCGAAAGGCGTTTGCCAGCGCGACAAACTCTTCGACGCTGAGCGTTTCTGCACGGCGCGTTCCGTCGATGCCGGTCTTTTCGAGAAGCTCGGCGCCGCCAACAGGTTTCAGGCTCTGGCGCAGCATCTTGCGGCGTTGTCCAAAGGCTGCTTGCGTAATTTGCCCAAGCGCATTGGTGTTGCAAGGCAGCGGATTTTCACGCGGAATAATATGAACGACCGACGACATGACTTTCGGCGGCGGCGTAAATGCCTGCGGCGGCACATCGAAACTGATCTTGGAAACTGTTCGCCATCCGGCAAGCACACCCAGACGTCCATAGTGATCGCTGTCCGGTGTCGCGACGATACGCTCGGCGACCTCCCGTTGGAACATCAAAGTCATGGATGAATAGAAGGGCGGCCACGGCTCGACCAGCAGCCAGTTAAGCAGCAACTGCGTGCCGACATTGTAAGGCAGATTGGCAACGATGCGCGGCTTCGGCCCGTTTGGAAACAGTGCTGCAAAATCCTGCTCAAGGGCGTCACCGGAAATGATGCGCAGACGACCCGGATAATGCGCTTCGATCTCCGCAAGCGCATCCAGGCAACGTTCATCGCGTTCGATTGCAGTGACATAAGCGCCTTGCGCAAGAAGTGCTCGGGTCAGACCGCCGGGGCCTGGGCCAACCTCAATAACAGGCTGATCCTGCAAATTACCCGCCTGACGGGCGATTTTCGATGTTAGATTGAGGTCGAAAAGGAAGTTCTGGCCGAGCGATTTCTTCGGCATCAGATCGTGCCGTTCAATTACCTCGCGAAGCGGGGGAAGGCCATCAATACTCATGCCATTGTACTCGTTAATGTGCGTTGGCTGCGTTTTCAGCCAGTTCCTGTGCAAGACGAATGGCCGCGACAAGGCTGTCCGGGCGGGCAATGCCTTTGCCAGCAATATCGAAAGCCGTGCCATGATCCGGCGAGGTGCGAATGAAGGGAAGACCCAAGGTCACATTCACTGTCTCATCGAATGCAAGTGCCTTGGCCGGGATAAGGGCCTGATCGTGATACATGCAGACCGCAGCATCATAGGTCGCGCGGGCGGGCGCGTGAAACATCGTATCGGCGGGCAGGGGCCCGCGAGCGTTTATTCCTTCACGGCGCAATGCCTCGATTGCGGGAAGGATGATGGCGTCATCCTCTTTCCCCATGGCCCCACCTTCTCCCGCATGCGGGTTAAGCCCGGATATGGCGAGACGCGGCGACAGAATGCCGAACCGTTCCCGCAGCTCAGTGGCAGTGATCCGCGAAACTTCGATGATATCGACAGTATTCAAACGGACCGGCACTTCGGAAAGCGGAATGTGTATGGTGACTGGAACGGCGCGAAGCTGCGGACCGGCCAGCATCATGACTGGCGTGACAGGCTTGCCCAGATATTTGCTGGCCAGTTCTGCCAGAAACTCCGTGTGGCCCGGATGATGAAACCCGGCTTCATAAAGCGGCTTCTTTGAAATCGGACAGGTGACAACTGCCGAAGCTTCACCTTTCAGCGTGAGTTCGACGGCGCGCTCGATGGCTTCGATGATGCCAGCAGCGTTCTCCGGCAAGGGTTTGCCGACGCTATCCGTCAGCTTGTTGTCGAGCGGAAGTACCGGCAATGCATGAGAAAACACGCGGCTTGCCTCAGCAATGGCGGGAACAACCGCAATCTCGATTTCAAGTCCGAGATGTCGCGTACGTTCTGCAAGTTGAAGCGGATCTGCCAGCAAGGCGAAAGGCGGCAGCGCAAGCTCGTCGCGCCGGAGCCAGGCGACAAGTGCAACGTCGGGGCCGATGCCGGACGGATCGCCAATGCTGATGGCGAGGGGAGGAACAGGTGCTGCGGACATCGCGTCAATAGTCCAATGAATACGGATGAATCCGTCAGGTCAGTTTAGCGATTGACGATTGTCGCCTTTTCGCGCAGTTCCTTGAGATATTTCTCGCTGAGCTGTTCGGCTTTCTTTTCCTGACCGGCAGCGGAATCCGCGCCTTCCATGGAGAAGACGAGCTGGGCAACACGGTCATCTGATACCTGCTTGGTCGAGCAGACGGCCAGGAATTCAACGCCCTTTTCGGTTTCCTGCGGCGGGGTGGTGCCGCCGACTGACGTTGCCTTGACCGCTTTCGACCATTCGTTCGGCAATTGCTGCTCGATGATACGGCCAAGATCGCGAACGGTTACGTCAAGAATGCCCTTGGCTTGCTGACGGGTTGCATCGCAGTTCTGGAAGCGCGAGCGAAGTGCATTGGCTTCCTGCTTGCGCTTGGAGAGCAGGGCAGGAGAACGCTTGGAGGCGGGTACCACGAAAATCACCTGCTGGAGGCGATATTCGGTCGCCACAGGCTTCTTGCCGCCATCCTTCAACATGCGCTGAACGGCTTCCTGTTCGCTGACCATGCCGGTCGCACGGAAGCGGGCACTGACGAGACGGCCCCAGCCCATCTGGACCATGATGTATTTCTTGAAATGATCCGGCGTAACACCAGACTGGTTCATCAACTGATTGAGCTGTGCCAGGCTCATCTTGTTACGGCTGGCAAAACCGGCATAAGCCTCATCGACCTGCTGTTCGGAAATATTGATGCCGCGCGATTTCATCTCGACGCGCTTCAGCATTTCATCAGTCAGTTCTTGCTTGGCAATCTGGCTGAGATTGCCGCCTTTGCGCTGCAGCTTCAAAAAGGCCACGCGGTGCTGAATGTCGCTGTTCGTGATGGCGTTGCCGGAAACGATGACTTTGACCTCGGAACCTGCACCTGCAGCAAATGCTGGAACCGCAACCGTTCCAAGCGTCGTCATGCAGACAGCGGCGCTTAGCATGGAGGCGAAGAGAGGTCTTGCAATCATCATCTTTCTTTCCCGATTCCTTCCGGTCGATGAACGACAATCCTTACCGGACGTATCCCTTTATGGTCATTATCGTCGGTCAGCCAACAATCAATCATATCAGCTGCTGATCATAAGCTGCCTGTATAGATGACCCAGTGCGGCGAAACAATGACCCAAAAGCTATTTTGCGAAGGTTGTATCGTGTGAATACTACAGAAAGAAAGCCAAATCAGGCTTTGATGTGCAAATTTCTTTGTCGAATGAAATGAAAAGACCGGAAGCATTTCTGGTGCTTCCGGTCCGTCAAGTTTAGAAAGTCTGAGTGCCGCTGCCTATGTCACCCAACGTGCGCAGCGAAATGTTGAAGCCTATGCCATATGAGGTTTTATCCTCACCCGGATTGCGGGTCTGGGTATATGCCATAGAGTAAGTGAAACACTCATCGTCATAGGCGAGGCCAGACGATGCGCGTACCAATGTTTCGGAGACAAGATCATAGGTACCTGAACCGAAAACGCGCCAGTTTGTATTGATACGAGCCGTTGCCGAACCTGTAACTTCCTGGCGGAGGTCGTTATATCCGTAAGCAGGTTGTGGCGCGATATAGGCGTACTGCGCGGAAACTGTCAGCTTCTGCCAGCTCTGCTGGGCTTCAAGTTCGCCACGTTGGACCGAGAAACTCTCCTTGTCGAAGCGTCCGCGAGCAGCCAGGGCAAGACCTGTCGAATTGGACGTACCGATCATGGCCACATAGTCGGAGCGCGCATCCTGCAGGCCGGAATCTGCGCCGACATTCACGAAATCGCTGGTACCGTAAGAATTTACCCCACCCAACTGGAACGACTGACCGCCGAGGGCATAAAGAGCCCAGTCGCTGTTGTTGAAATTGCCTGAATAGCGCAGACCAAGATTGGCGCGAGTGCCGCCTTCGACACGGTCATAACCGGAGAACTTGTCGCGCGAGAACAGGTTCGTCGCATCGAAGACAAAGCTCTGGGCGTCTTCATTTGGCAATTCGCCCGCATAGCGTTCGTTGTTGCGAACATAAAGCTGTGCGATCGGCTCGATGATATGGGTCGAGCTCGTGGTCGAGAACAGGATCGGCCAGCGCAGTTCAAGCCCGGCGGTTGCCATGGCGCGAAGCGCTTCTGAACGGACAAGTGCATCCGTATAGCCAGCGGCGGCTGGATCGAAATTTGTATTGGTGCCGATTGCATCACCGCGCAATGCCAGCAATGGGGTGATGACGAGACCGGCCGGCGTGATGAAGGTGCGCTTCCATTCTGCTTCAGTGGTCAGACGAACATTCGTGCCGCTAAAGCCCGGAATACGAGCATAGTAAGGCAAACCATTGTTTGGATTCACCGTATGGTTTGCATTCTGGCGGTACAGCGCCTGCAGATTGGTGGTGAAATTCAGTTCACCGCCATAAACCGGCTCTGGCATCGTATAAGAATAGTCGAGGCTTGGGAAAACCCAAGGCTGCTTCGAATGCATTTCGCTCGGATTATCCGCGAGAAGGGATTCCTGCACATTGAAGCGGTAGAAATTCAGGTCGAAATAGTTACGGTTGTTGATACCCGTGAGATATATTTTAGAAACCTGAGTTCCGGCATTATACCCTTCAATATCATACGTTCGGCTGAAATTCCGGTCGGTCTGTGCCATCACATCCCAGCCAAAACGCCAACGCGAATTGAGCTCGAAATCGCCTTTTGAGGAGACCATGCCGCGATTGTCTTCTTCGCGGTCAACGGTGTTCAAATCGAATTCTTCGGGCTTGTTCTGGTGGATGCCAGCGATACGAAGGTTATAGGTGCCATTTTCAAGACGATGACGCCATTCGGCCTCGGTCAGGAAGCCCTGCTTGGTATAGGCTGTCGTGGAAAGCGTCAGATCGTAATTCGGAGCGAGTGCCCAGAAATACGAATTCTTGATGCCGAAGCCGAGATCGTCCTTGTAGGAAAAGCCCGGAAACAGGAAGCCGCTTTTGCGCTTCACCGTCGGGTCGGCCATCTCGAATGCCGGGAACCAGGCAAGCGGCATGCCGAGAAACTCAAAGCGGCCATGTTCGAAACGGACCGTCTTTGTCGTGCTGTTCCAGATGATCTTGCGTGCCTTGATTTGCCAGAGAACAGGCTTGTCCGGATTCTTGGCGCAGGGTTCGCAGGCCGTATAGACGCCGTTGTTGAATGTCGTGATCTCGCCGTTGCTGCGTTCAGCGCTTTCGGCTGCAAAGCGGGTGTTATCCGTCGTCTCGACGCGAAGGCCGTTTACGAAGCCGTCGCGGAAACTGTCGGTGACATCCATATGGTCGGAATAGATCTTGTTGCCGTCGCGTTCGACGATCTCAACATTACCCGTCGCAGTCATGCGCCGCGTCTGCTGGTTATAAGTTACCTTGTCGGCGACGAGATGATTACCGTCATACTCGATGCGTACCTTGCCCTGAGCCGTGACGGTGTTGACGTCGCGATCATAGACAAGCTCGTCAGCCTGCAGAAGCATGCGTGCGTTCGGATCGCTCTTGTAATTGGCAGCAAGAGTGTCCTGTGCCGATGCGGGTGAGGGCAGGGCCGCGACAGAAATGAAAGGCAAAGCAAGGACGCACGCCAAGGCCGTCCCGCGCGTCAGGCGCGAGAACGAATGGGGCAATACCATGCGGGCGTTACTCGAACCCACTAACCATCCTCCTTATGCAACAAAAAGGAGACACCAAAAAATGTCGCGATAACAACCGGAACCCAGGCAGCCACGAACGGCGGAACGAATCCCGCATTCCCGAATGCCTTCACTAGCACCGAAACGACATAAAGCATGAAGCCTGCGATAACGCCACCCAGAATCATCGCTCCCGACTGACCAAACCGCACAAATTTCAACGACACTGTTGCAGCAATGAGAGTCATCGCCATCAGCAAGGCCGGCAAGGCCAGAAGTGACTGGTATTGCATGTCAAAAGCGTTTGCCGAATAACCAAAGGAACGTGCGACTTCGATCTTGTGACGCAACTGCGTGAAGGGAATTGTGTCCGGTGTCGCGAGCTTCTCTTCCACATATTCCGGACGAAGCTGCGTCTCGATCTGGAGGCTCGCCATTTTCTGGGGTTCTTCGCCGCGCGCGAATCGCGTCACGTCGGTTAGCTCCCAATGACCGTCCATCAGCTGTGCGGTCCGTGCGTCGTAGCGTACCTTGATATTCTTCTTTTCATCGAACTGAATGAATGTCGCATCGGCAAGGGTCGCACCCTGATCCAGAATGCTTTTTGCGCCGATGATGGTTTCACCCTCATCGGTCTTCTGGCGCAGCCACGGATCGCGCAGGGCGGAAACGTCGGTAACTTTGCCGGTCTTCCACGTCGATGCGATTTCATCAGCCTTCGCAAACCCGTAAGCAGCGAACGGATTGAGGATGAAAATCGTCGCCAGGCCAAACAGGAAGGCGCCGAAGCAGGCAGGCAGAAGGAACTGCCAGGCCGACACGCCAACGGAACGGGCGACAACAAGTTCGTATTTTCTGTTGAGCGAAATGAGCGTCGCCATTGCGGAGAACAGGGCAACGAACGGGATCATCTGCTGCATGATGAAGGGTACGCGCATGGCAGAAAGACCAAGCGCTGCCCACACCGAATAGTCCGGCAGGTTTGAAAGCTTGCTCGCATTCTCGGTGAAGTCGAGAAGCAGCGACAATGCGAAAATCCCGAGCAGAAAATAGAGTGTAATCTGCACGTAGCGGATGAAGAAATAGCGCCCGAGCGTCCAGCCGATCATACCTGTCCTCCGGCATTATTGCGCGAGCGTCCGGTGAAACGGGCATAAAGTTCCGAGGCACGGTTTCTCAGACTGTCGAAATTGTCGAGAATACGGTCGTTCCATTTGTCTGGCAGGCCGATCCTTCGCCCGGTGGCGAGCGCAAAGCCCGTCACGAGCATGACGGCGAGCGGGACGAGGTACATGACGACGATATAGCCAGCGTCCTTGTCTGCGCGATCTGATGCAAAATAACCAGCCCAATAAACGAGAAGAGCGGTGCTGATCGCCGAGAAGGATGCTGAGACACGAGCTTCGCGATGCGAACGGGAATCGCCCGCAAAAGCCAGTGCAATCATCGCAAAGACTACCGGATAGAGCCATTGCGTCAGGCGCCGGTGCAATTCAGCCTTGTAGCGCAATGGGCGGGTCTGAAGGATCGGATCGTTCGGGTCCGGGTTCAAAAGATAGGATAGCGGACGATCCTTCGCATAGATGACGAAATCGTCACCGGCTGAGGCAAACTGGCTGAGATCGAATGCGTAGGAATTGAACTTGATGATCGAAACAGTGCCATCGGACACATCACGCCGCTGTACTTCGCCATTCTGCATCAACAGCATGTCGCCGCTTGGCGTCGAAGCAATCGCGCCATCGGCAGCATAATAGATGAGGTCGAGCGCGGGATCGCGGGAATCGGCGATGAAAAGCCCGCCAATGCTGCCGTCGGCGCGTCGTTCCGCGACCTGAATATAGAGATTGTCGGCGAGCTTCCGGAAGTTGCCTTCCTGAACGATGACATTCATCAGATCGGCGCTGGCATTGGCGATCATCGCGCGCATGTTCATGCGCGCATAGGGATCGACATAATTGGCGACGAGAAACGAGACGACGGAAATCACGGCCGCAAGAATCAGAATAGGGCGCATCACCGCGCTGCGCGGAGCACCCGATGCATTGATGACCACCAGTTCGGAATCCTGGTTCATGGTGGACAGCGTCTGCGTGATCGCAATGATCAGCGCAAACGGCATCACGAGCGGGATGGCTGACGGAATCAACAGCGAGCTGAATTGAACGATTGTCTGGAATGTCTGTCCGCTTGTGGTCAGAAAGTCGATGCGCTGAAGCACCTGCACGGTCCAGGTAATGCCGACTGCCGCCCCCAGCACTGCGAGGAACATGATCGCCACCCGGCGCAAGATGTACAACTCAATCAATCGCATAGGTGGAGTCTACATCCCGGTTCCGTTGAAGGAGCGCGCATCCGAAATTGGCTGCGGTACTCGCGATAATCACTAAACTTAATGACGCTTGGCTAAGATTGGCCCAATAAACGCGGTTAACAGATTACTAAAAGCGTCGTGAAGATGCCAGCTCTGCTGTTTCCCTTAATGGGTGATGAGTCGGCTCAAGGCAACCAGTTTTTGCAGAGAACAGATAAGACGAGTTTGCAATTGTGTCCTGCACGGTTTTCCTCGGGCTAAAACTGAAACAATCTGGGATCTACTCTTGCTGTTTTGCCATATTCGTCTCACATGAGTGGGAAAAAGTCGCGACACAATCGTGTCATTCTCAAATCGACACCAAGTTTGGAGTTGTCATGTCTAAACGTCCTTCGATCTCTTTCAGCGATTTTGCAGTACCGGAAAAAGGCGTGTCTATCGTCCTCGTCGCGAAGGGCGGCGGTTTTGCGGATGAAGCGGCTGAAGCCGTCGGCGGTGCGGAAAAGATCAAGCGTATTGCCGAAATTTCCGGATTCACCGGCGCATTGGGCAAGACGGCGGAAGCGATTGAGACAACTTCCAGCGGCATCGATAAGATCGTTCTGGTCGGCGTCGGCGAAACCGGCAGGCTTGGCAATGACGACTGGCTCAAGATTGGTGGCGCAGCGTTTTCACGAATCGGCAAGGCCGAGCGGGCAACCGTGACACTGGCCTTGCCTGAAACCACCATCGCCGGTGACGAAGCGGCAGACCTGGCGCTCGGCATGATTCTGCGCTCCTACAAGTTCGAGCGCTACAAGACGCGCAAGAACAATGAGGAAAATGGCGATCCGAAACACGCCGCCAAGATCAGCATCTGCGTCGCGGACCCGCATACGGCAAAGCGTGCTTTTGAAGTTGCAGAAGCGGTCGCGGACGGTGTTCTCCAGGCGCGTAATCTCGTCAACGAGCCTGCGAATATTCTCGGTCCGGTCGAGTTCGCACAAGAAGCTGAAGAGCTCGGAAAGCTTGGCGTGAAGGTCGAGATCCTCGGCGAGAAGGAAATGAAGAAGCTCGGCATGGGGGCGCTTCTGGGCGTAGCACAGGGTTCCGTTCGCCCGCCGCGACTGGTTGTCATGGAATGGCAGGGCGCGAAGAGCAAGGAAAAGCCGGTTGCTTTCGTCGGCAAGGGCGTCGTGTTCGATACGGGCGGTATTTCCATCAAGCCTGCTGGTGGCATGGAAGACATGAAGGGTGACATGGGCGGTGCTGCAGCCGTAACGGGGCTGATGCGCGCTCTGGCCGGTCGCAAGGCAAAGGTCAACGCCATCGGCATTATCGGCCTTGTCGAGAACATGCCGGACGGCAATGCACAGCGTCCGGGCGACATCGTGACATCCATGTCGGGGCAGACGATTGAAGTCATCAATACTGATGCTGAAGGCCGTCTCGTTCTCGCCGATGCGCTGCACTATACGAATGATCGTTTCAAGCCGCGCTTCATCATCAATCTGGCCACCCTTACGGGCGCGGTCATGGTCGCACTCGGCCAGTATCATGCCGGTCTCTTCTCCAATGACGATGAGCTTGCTGACCAGCTTTATGATGCGGGCCAGTCGACCGGCGAAAAGCTGTGGCGCCTGCCACTTGGCACTGAATACGACAAGATGATCGATTCGAAGTTTGCTGACATGAAGAACAGTGCAGGCCGTTACGGTGGATCGATCACGGCAGCACAGTTCCTGAAGCGCTTTGTCGGTGAGACGCCTTGGGCGCATCTCGATGTTGCCGGAACGGCCATGGGGTCGCCAGCAAACGAGTATAGCCAGACATGGGCTTCCGGCTATGGCGTGCGTCTGCTGGACCGTCTTGTCCGGGATCATTTCGAAAGCTAAAATCTTTTCCAAACAACAGGATGGGTGGAGAAGCGGAATCAGTTTCTTCACCCATTTCCGAAACGGATAATGCATGGCGGAAATTCTCTTCTACCATCTGACGGAATCGACACTCGATGAGGCCTTGCCCGGTCTGGTCGAGCGCTCGCTCGGGCGCGGCTGGCGCGTCACGATCCAGACCGTCAGCGAAGAAAGACGCGATGCGCTGGATGGTTTGCTCTGGACCTTCTCCGACACCTCTTTCGTAGCCCATGGCACCGATAAGGAGCCTCACCCCGAACACCAGCCGGTCTTGCTGACCACAAGTGAAGCCAATCCGAACGGTGCGACGGTACGCTTTCTCGTAGAGGGTGCGGGGATTGAGCAGGCGGATGCCTATGAGCGGCTTGTCGTCATGTTCGACGGGCATGATCAGGAGCAGCTCGATATTGCCCGGGGGCAGTGGAAGAATTTCAAGGCAGGAAACCACGACTTGACCTATTGGCAGCAAACGCCAGATCGCCGCTGGGAGCGCAAGGCTTAGGGCTTGTTGAGAATTAGTTTTGGAGCGTGGTATGGATGAAAATTGTACAGGTTTAGGAGCAAAACCGAAGGTGGAGTGGTTCTCCATCGAGGTTTTGCGACGCAAAGCTGGGCTATTTTCATCATATCGCGAAGCGACGTGGCGGATTTTCCCCCTGAATGCGGCGCACAGCCCTTGTGGAGAATTACTCCACGGCGGTCTGTTCTCCTGTTCAGGAACAAAATCCAGCTCACGCCACGCCCGAAACCTAACTCTCAACAGGCCCTAATGCGTCCGCTATTCATTTTGATGATCGTCGCCGGTTTTGGCCTTGGTATCGGCTATCCCTGGTATATGCGTCATTTCACCGGCAGCGAGATTGGCCGCTGGACGATGCTTGAAAACCGTCAAAGCGGTTTCAAGATACAGGAAGTCAGGCTGTCGGCGGATGATGGGCCGGTGCGTGTGTTCATCGATGCCACGCCTTTGCCGGGTTACGTGCCCGCGGAAAGGCGCTCGGCGGTGACCCTTGCGGTCAGCCGCGACGGCCAGCCGGTTCTCTCCCAGGGACTCGATTTCGCCTCCACCAGCGGTTCCATCAATACGGACCGCCCGCAGGATGGCAGCGTTCTGCGTCAGAGCGCGGGGGACATCGATCCGGTCATTCCGGGGCTTTATGCATTTCGTCTGGTGCAGGGAAACACGGATGGGCTTCAGCTTTCAAAAGCCGATCTCGTACTGCGCCGTGGAGCCGAAACGCCTGACGAGGTCTATACGACCATCGGTCTGATCCTCGGTGCATTCGGTCTTTATGCCCTGATGCGTACCCGCCTGCGTCCCCAGAGCTGATTGATGACGATGCTCTGCAAAATTTCCGACAGATTGCTGCTGTTGCTGCTTTCGGCTCTTGCAGCACTGGTTGCGCTGATACCACTCGAAAAGCTGGGCGTCTTCGGCTCTTCCTTTGAAGGGCAGAGCGGTTACGCTGCCCTTTATTTCGGGTTTCCCACTCTGACCGTTATTTTCGCGCTTCTCGCGGTGCGGTTCATGCCGCGTCCTCTGCCGGTTGCCATGCGCATCGTGGGTTGGCTGGCGCTGGCAATCGTGGCCTTGTTGATGTTCGCTTAGGCGGCGGTGCGCCGAAGCAATGGCTGTTTTAATCCGCCATCGCTTCTTCATATTCGGTGGAAAGTTCCAGCCACTTGTCCTCAGCATCCGCAAGTGCAGAACGGGCGTCGCTCATGTCCTTGTTGATCCGGATCGCCTTTTGGGGTTCCTTCTCGTACAGAGCCGGGTCTTCCAATTGTGACGAGAAGCCTTGAATCTGTTTCTGCAGCTTTTGAATCAAGGCTTCGGTTTCCTTGATCTTTTTCTGTAGCGGCGCCAGGGTTTCGCGTTTCTGGGCAGCAAGTTTCCGCTGTTCTGCCTTGTTGACCTTGGAGGTGTCGTCGCGGTCGGCAGCCGGTTCTCCCTTGGCATCGGCAAGAACGATCTGCCGGTACTCGTCGAGATCGCCTTCAAACGCCTTTACGCCACCTTCGCGGACCAGCCAGAGCCGTTCCATCGTGGCTTCGATCAGATGGCGGTCGTGGGCAATCAGGATAACCGCGCCGTTGAAAGCGTTGAGCGCATGCACAAGCTCTTCGCGGCTGTCGATGTCGAGATGGTTGGTTGGTTCGTCGAGGATCAGCAGGTTGGGACCGTGAAAGGTCGCAAGCCCCATCAGGAGGCGCGCTTTCTCGCCACCGGACAGGTCTTTGGCCGGTGTCAGCATCTTCTCTGTCGAAAGGCCCATCTGCGCAACCCGCGCACGCACCTTCGCCTCTGGTTCCGTCGGCATGAGCTTGCGCACATGCTCGATGGCGTTGTCTTCGGGGATCAGATCATCCATCTGATGCTGTGCGAAGAAGGCGACTTTCAGGCTCGGCGAAAGTGTGAGCGTGCCTTTTTCCGGCGTCTGGCGACCGGCAATCAGCTTCGCCAGCGTTGACTTACCGTTACCGTTCGAGCCGAGGAGGGCGATGCGGTCGTCATTGTCGATACGCAAGTTTACATTGCGAAGGACGGGCTTGCCCGGCACATAACCGACATCGGCATTATCAAGCGCGATGACAGGCGATGCCGTCTTTTTGTCGGCATCCGGAAAACGAAACGGCTGCACATTGCTTTCAACGTAAAGCTCGATTGGCTTGAGCTTTTCCAAAGCCTTCATGCGCGATTGCGCCTGACGGGCCTTGGTGGCCTTGGCACGGAACCGTTCCACGAAGGATTCCATGTGCTTGCGGTGGGCTTCCTGCTTTGCGTGGGCCTTCTGCTGCAATTCCAGCATTTCGTGGCGCTGGCGCTCGAACTGATCGTAGTTGCCTCGCCAGAAGCTGATCTTCTTCTGGTCGAGATGCATGATCGAACTGGTCGCAGAGTTCAGGAGATCACGGTCGTGGCTGATGATGATGACTGTGTGCGGATAGCGCTTCACATAGTCGACCAGCCACAGCACGCCTTCAAGGTCGAGATAGTTGGTTGGTTCGTCGAGGAGCAGCAGGTCCGGCTCGGCAAAAAGAACCGCTGCCAGAGCGACACGCATACGCCAGCCGCCGGAAAATGCGGATGCGGGCTGGCGTTGTGCTTCGGCGTTGAAACCGAGACCGGACAGAATGGCGC
This sequence comes from Ochrobactrum sp. A-1, assembly GCF_022488005.1. NCBI lineage: Bacteria > Pseudomonadati > Pseudomonadota > Alphaproteobacteria > Hyphomicrobiales > Brucellaceae > Ochrobactrum > Ochrobactrum sp. A-1. The sequence continues at coordinate 848,381 of NZ_JAKVQC010000003.1, read as the reverse complement.
CTGCGCGAGCTTCCGCAGAGTGAGCGTCGATGTCGGCAAGGCGGGTGTGAATTTCGGCAATGCGGTGCGGATCGGTTGCCGTGTCAGCCTCTTCAAGAAGTGCTGTGCGCTCCTTGTCCGCCTTCATGACGATTTCGATCAGTGCATCCTCTGTGCCGGGCGCTTCCTGCGCCACCTGACCGATACGGGTATTTTTGGGAAGCGAGATGCTGCCTGTTTCCGGCGCAAGATCGCCCGTAATCACACGGAACAGGGTCGATTTGCCGGTGCCGTTGCGGCCCACAAAACCCGTCTTCGATCCCGCTGGCAGCGTTACGCTGGCGTGGTCGATCAGGAGGCGTCCGGCAATTCGTACGGAGATGTCGTCAAGGATAAGCATGGTGAAAGCGCTTTTGCACGGCTTGAAGCGTTTCCGCAAGTATCAACGTCAGTCAGGCGAAACGCCGTCCCTCTTCCGTCCGCAGGAAATGTGCAAGATCGAGTGACGGAGCTTCCGTACCCAGCCGTGTGAACGCGGCGTGAATCTGTCCGCGATGGTGGGTCTGGTTGTTGAACATATGAGCAAGCGAGGGAGCGAGCCGCTGGCTTATCGTGCGCATTTCACGAGTAGGGGTGTAAGTATAGCGTCCGGCAAGCTTCTGTGTGTCGAGGCTGTCGGCATAGCGGCAAATGCGCGCGTCTTCCGCCTGCCGCAGGTCACGCAGCATGATGAAATTGTCGGAAATAATGGCGTCGAGCGTCTTCGGATGATCGCCTTCGGTGGTGAAGCGTTTCATCCAGATGCGGTCGGCAACCAGCAAATGATTGAAGGTGCGGTGAATGGAACCAAAGAACAAGCCGAGATCGAGCCTGTATTCCTCGTCGCTCAGCTCGGCAGCCGCAGCATAGACCAGTTCATTTGCCCATCGGTTATAATAGGCGAACATCTGAAAGTACTGTTCCATGAGAGCCCCCTGAACACCTGTCCATGCCGCTTCCCGCGAAGTTGAATCGGCACGGCGTATCTATGCAATCAATTCTATGCTCTCTCAAGGTGCTAATCGGTTCGCCTCTTGGCAATTCGGCCTATCGACGGTATAGAGCCTCACTTTTCTAAAAATTCCAGCGAACAAGGTGTCATAATGGCAATCGAACGTACCTTCTCCATGATCAAGCCCGATGCGACCCGCCGCAACCTGACCGGCGCCATCACTGCCAAGCTCGAAGCAGCTGGCCTGCGCGTTGTCGCTTCGAAGCGCGTCTGGATGAGCCTGCGTGAAGCTGAAGGCTTCTATGCTGTTCACAAGGATCGCCCGTTCTTCGGCGAACTGACCGAATTCATGTCTTCTGGCCCGACGATTGTTCAGGTTCTCGAAGGCGAAAACGCCATCGCCAAGAACCGCGAAGTCATGGGTGCAACCAACCCGGCAAACGCTGACGAAGGTACCATCCGCAAGGAATTCGCCCTGTCGATCGGCGAAAACTCCGTGCACGGTTCGGACGCTCCTGAAACCGCTGCAGAAGAAATCGCATACTGGTTCTCGGGCACCGAAATCGTCGGCTAATCCCACCCGGAATTCAAAGAAAAAGCCCGGTTTAACCGGGCTTTTTTAGTTTCAAAGGCTTTGTGCGAGCCTTGCCATTTCTTTTCCGTCGTCATCGAAGAGAACCAGTTTCCCCATGTCGATCTTGTAGGACTTCGTCTTGCCAAGCACGTCGAGGAACTTGCGCTCCTGCGTCATAAGAGCAGGCGGGCATTGAACATAGGTCGATCCGATATCGGCGAAGGAAATGTTCTCGCCAGTGACGATTGCCTTGCTGAAATAACGATTGCAGCCACCCGAACCGCTGACGGTGCCATCGGTCGAGACCGTCAATGTCGTCTGTGCATTGTCGATCACGCCGCCGCCTTGAATGTCTTCTGCCAGCCAGTCCTTGCCCTCAATGCCGATGGCAGCACCTTCGTCGCCGCTCTTGCGAACCATCACAACCTTGATTTCTGCCGGGGTGCCGGGATTCTCCGGGTCGATGGCGTAGCGTTCGTCATTGACGAACCATAGCGTATCGCCCGCCGAAATCCGCGCTTGCAAGGCATAGGTATGGCCGGGCTGAATCTGGTCCGTATCAAAATTGATGGCGAACGGGATCGGCGAACCCTGAACGGATTCAATCCTTGTTTCTCCAATGACTTTGGAGGGGGCGTCGGCCAGAGAGATGTCGGAAAGCTGAACGGTCAGGTTTGCCTCCGGCGGCAGCGCGATACGTTCGCGATACATCACTTTGCCGCTGACCGTTTCTTCGGCCGCTATGCTGCTTGTCGGCATGGATGTGGTCAGGAACAAGGCAGCGCCGCCAAGCGCGCCAATGCCGACCACAAGTGCTGCCGCAATTGAAAGGGTTTTCGCCAGTCCATTTCGCATCGTTAAAGCCCGAAACTTCCGTTCCCGCACGCGTTGTTTGTTACCAGACAGATGGCGCTAATGGGGATTCCAATCTGCCTGTCATCATCGCTTGTCAGCGCCTGATTCATAAGGCTGACATTAGCGAAATCTTCATGTGAAAATTGTGGCGACGCAAGAACACGCCGACTAAATTATCCATTATTTTAGGGGGTTAAATAGTTAATTCGCAATTAAAATGGGAAATAGAGATCAGTAGAATTGCTGGTAATCGGAAGATTATGACTGTTGCCAGCGTTCTCGGATCTTTTCATCTTCCTCCTTGGACGACACCCAACCGCCGACAGAACCGTCTGCAAGATGCTCCCTTTTCCAGAATGGAGCGTCGGTTTTCATGTAATCCATCAGGAATGATGCAGCTTCGAAAGCGGCATGTCGATGCGATGATGCCGCTGCGACCAGAACGATGTTTTCGCCCGGTTTGATGAGCCCGTAACGGTGAATGATCGTGAGGGCTGTTATCGGCCAGCGCTCGATAGCCTGTCGGGCGATGCGTGTGATTTCCGCTTCGGCCATGCCGGGATAATGTTCCAGCTCCAGGGCCGAAAGCGCGCCGCTTTCATCGCGACACAGACCGGTAAAGGTGACGATGGCGCCGATATCCGTGCGCCCATGCTCAAGCTTGCGCAGTTCCGCTGCGATATCGAAGTCTTCGCTTCTTATGCCGACGAAAAGTGGGCATGTGGTTTGCCCGCTCATCTCATCCTCCCGTCATGGGCGGAAAGAGCGCAACTTCATCGCCATCATTCACGAGTTCAATATGCTCGGCATGTTCCTGATTGATCGCGGCACGAATGACGTGCTCATGCTCGAAGGCAGCTTCATATTCATGCCCAAGCGATTTCAGGTGGCTGATCAGATCGCCCACGGTTGTTTTGGGTGAGGGGAGTTCAATGACCTCCTCGCCCTTGCCGATTTTCTCGCGCACCCATGCGAAATAAACGAGTTTTACCGTCACTGGATCAATCCATTACGTGTTTAAGGCCCGCCTTGAAGTAATCCCAGCCCGTATAAAGCGTCAGAAGCGCCGAGACCCAAAGCAGGACAATGCCAATTTCCGTTACATAGGGCATGACTTTGTCACCGGCAGGGCCTGCGAGCAGAAATGCGAGCGCAATCATTTGCGCGGTCGTCTTCCACTTGGCCAGACGGGAAACGGGAACACTGACCTTGAGTTCCGCAAGATATTCACGCAGACCCGAAACCAGGATTTCGCGGCACAGGATGATGATTGCGGCCCAAAGCGTCCAGCCTGCAATGGTACCGTCAGCTGCGAGAAGCAACAGAATGGCGGATACGAGAAGCTTGTCGGCAATCGGGTCAAGCATGCGACCGATGGTCGATGTCTGTTTCCAGATGCGGGCGAGATAGCCGTCGAAAAAGTCCGTGATACTGGCGACGGCAAACAATCCCAGAGCGGTCCATCGGGCGAAATCGCTCGATTCCAGTTTCCCCTCGATAAAGAAGCACAATACCACAAGGGGGACGGCGATGATCCGGCCATAGGTGAGGATATTGGGCAAGGAGAGGGTATGTTTTTTCTGCATTGTTCCGCCGCATCGTTGTTAGAGCGGTTCCTGTTTTCAGCAGGATCGTTCGAACTGCTCTAACCATCTGTTTTTATGCATTTCCGAACGCAAAACCGTTTCGCGTTGTTGGCTCGAAAATGCTCTAGCGCACATCAACAGGGATGACCGATAAAATCAACACCTGCGAATATGTTGTGCCGGGACCTAATGACGCTTGTGCACGAATCTCGGACAAAATTACGTCATCTGTCGCGAAAATGATCGTGAATCGTCTTGGCCATGGCTTCAGAGATGCCTTCGATCTGCATAAGGTCGGCAATCGCAGCTCTGGAGACGGCCTTTGCAGTTCCGAAATGGTGCAGAAGCGCACGCTTGCGCGACGGGCCGATTCCCGCAATCTCGTCGAGCGGATTCTTGACCATTTCCTTCTTGCGCCGGGCGCGGTGCGTGCCGATGGCGAACCGGTGCGCTTCGTCGCGCAGGCGCTGGATGAAATAGAGTACGGGATCGCGCGGCGGCAGTGTGAACGCCTGCTTGCCTTCCACGAAGAAACGCTCGCGTCCCGCTTCACGGTCAACGCCCTTGGCGATGCCGATTGCATTGACGAGGTGGCTGATCCCTAGCTCACCGAGAATTTGCCTGACCGCACCAACCTGACCTTGCCCACCGTCGATCAGAATGACATCGGGCCATGCGGGAAACGTATCGATTGCTTCTGCATCGGTTGGTTCTTCGGGGGTGCCATGTTCCTTGACGAGGCGCGAGAAGCGCCGCTCGATCACCTCGCGCATCATGCCGAAATCGTCGCCCGGCGTGATGTCGGTCGAACGGATGTTGAACTTGCGATACTGATTTTTGACGAAGCCTTCCGGTCCGGCGACGATCATGCCGCCGACAGCATTCGTGCCCATAATATGCGAGTTATCATAGACCTCGATGCGACGCGGCGGCTGGGCCAGGCCGAAGGTCTCGGCCATGCCTTGCAGCAGGCGCGCTTGCGATGATGTTTCGGCAAGCCGTCGTCCAAGCGCTTCGCGCGCATTGGTAAGCGCGTGATCGACAAGATCTTTCTTCTCGCCGCGCTGGGGAACGTTGACCCGTACCTTATGCCCGGCGCGCGTCGAGAGCGCCTCGGCGATCAGCGATTGTTCCTCAACAGTCTCGGACAAGAGAACGAGACGCGGACATGGCTTGTCGTCGTAGAACTGAGACAGGAATGCCCCCAGAACCTCCGCCGGGCCAAGTGAACTGTCTGCCTTGGGAAAATAGGCGCGGTTGCCCCAATTCTGACCGGTACGGAAGAAGAAGACCTGAATGCAGGTCATGCCGCCTTCCTGATGGATGGCGAAAACGTCGGCCTCTTCGACCGTCTGCGGGTTGATGCCCTGATGTGACTGGACGTGCGAAAGCGCGGCCAGACGATCCCGGTAAACTGCGGCATGTTCGAAATCGAGGTCTGCCGATGCGGCCTGCATCGCTGTTGCAAGATGGTCCTTTACCGACTGGCTCTTTCCGGACAGAAATGCCTTGGCCTCGCGGACAAGCTCAGCATAGTCCTCATCGCTGATCTCGTGCGTGCAGGGGCCGGAACAACGCTTGATCTGAAAGAGAAGGCAGGGACGGGTGCGCGTTTCAAAAACCGAATCCGTGCAGGTTCGCAGCAGGAAGGCGCGCTGAAGCGCGTTGATCGTGCGACCGACGGCGCCAGCGGAGGCGAATGGGCCGAAATAGTCTCCCTTGCGGGACCGCGCACCGCGATGCTTGAAAATGCCGGGTGCCCGATGGTCACCAGTCAGGAGAATATAGGGAAACGACTTGTCGTCGCGCATCAGCACGTTGAAGCGCGGGCGCAACCTCTTGATGAGATTGGCTTCCAGCAACAAGGCTTCGGTTTCCGTGCGAGTGACGACGAATTCCATCGTCACCGTTTCGCGGATCATCCGCGTTATGCGATTCGAATGGCCGATCCCGCGTGCATAATTGGACACGCGCTTCTTGAGATTGCGTGCCTTGCCGACATAAAGCACATCGCCATCGCTGTTGAACATGCGATAGACGCCCGGATTGTTGGGCAGGCGCTTCACGAAGGCATTGATAATGTCCTGACCGCTCAGGCCCTCGATATCGGGCAGGCCATCTGAGGAATCCCATTGAATGGAATCGGCAGCGGACGGCGATGCCGGAACGTCGATTATATCGTCGCTTTCGTCATCCTCTTCGGTTTCCGCGTCACCAATGATAATACCCGCCACATCCTGCTCGTCATCAGACGGCAGCTTTGCAGCGGTATCCTCATTGTTCTTGCGGTTTCCAGTCATTCGGCAATTCCTGCAATATCGGGGGTTTCCCATGCCAGATGCTGTCCGCCATCAAGGGCGATCATCTGGCCGGTGACCGAGCGGCTTTCCCAGAAGTAGCGAACAGTACGCCCGAATTCCGACAATTCCGGCGCGCGCTGTAAAAGAAGTTTCCCGACCTGCTGTTCGAAGTCGCCCGGCTGCTGTCGTTCGCTTGGCAAGGTCGGGCCGGGAGCGATTGCGTTGACCCGGATTTGCGGTGCTAGCGCTTGCGCCATGGTTCGGGTGGCATTCCAGAGAGCTGTCTTCGAGAGTGTATAGGAAAAGAAGTTCGGGTTGAGCTTCCAGACGCGCTGGTCGATGACATTGACGACGAGTGCTTCTTCACCGTCCGGAAGGGCTTTCGCCATTTCTTCAGTCAGCAGGACCGGCGCCTTGAGATGGATGGCAAAGTGCTTGTCCCATAGCGCCATATCCAATTGACCGATGTGATCATCTTCGAAAAGGGACGCATTATTGACGAGAAGCCGGATCGGCCCGATCTGGCGCGACGCATCTTTCACAAGATTGCGAACATCGGATTCGGACGAAAGGTCTGCGCGCACGACACAGGCTTTCCCGCCTCGTTCGTTTATGGCCGTTGCAAGGGCCGCGCCTTCATCGATGGAGTGATTATAGTGTATGGCGACCGGGAAGCCGTGGGCGGCAAGGTCTTCGACAATTGCCTTTCCAATGCGCCGTGCGCCGCCGGTGACCAGAACCGGACATTTGGCAAGCAGGCGAGGCTCGTGATCGTTCAACAAGGTAAACACTTTCTTATCGAGATTCTTCGATCTTTTCATGCCATTTCGGTCAGAAGATTGCAGCTAAAAACCGAACTGGTACTGCTGATAACTGACAAATTTGTAGAGATTTCAGCGGCTTCGTTCCATTTCGGCAGGTGTCTGGTTATCTGTTATTGGAACTGACTTGTTATATAGGTGACGGAACTCGCCGTTGCGATAATGCAACATCGCATTTTTGCCATGTTCTCGTCAGGTTCTCTCCACAGAAGCGGGCATTTCGTGCCGCAATTACCGCCGATATGTCGGTCCTGTCAGCGCGGCATGGACGATTTGCTCCCAACATCGTCCGCCCGATAAGGGACCGCGCTAAAGGTAATTTGTGTAAGGAGAATGCTATGCGCACTCTTAAGTCTCTCGTAATCGCCTCGGCTGCGCTGCTGCCGTTCTCTGCGACTGCTTTCGCTGCTGATGCCATTCAGGAACAGCCTCCTGTTCCGGCTCCGGTTGAAATGGCTCCGCAGTACAGCTGGGCTGGTGGCTACACCGGTCTGTACCTCGGCTATGGCTGGAACAAGGCCAAGACCGATTCCGTAGGCACTGTTAAGCCTGACGATATGAAGGCTGGCGCCTACGCTGGCTGGAACTTCCAGCAGGATCAGTTCGTATACGGTGTTGAAGGTGACGCTGGTTACTCCTGGGCCAAGAAGTCCAAGGACGGCCTGGAAGTCAAGCAGGGCTTCGAAGGCTCGCTGCGTGCACGTCTCGGCTACGACCTGAACCCGGTTATGCCATACATCACGGCAGGTGTTGCCGGTTCGCAGGTCAAGCTCGACAACGGCTTTGACGACGAAAGCAAGTTCCGCGTCGGTTGGACTGCTGGCGCCGGTATTGAAGCCAAGCTCACGGACAACATCCTGGGCCGCGTTGAATATCGTTACACCCAGTTCGGTAACAAGACCTACGACCTCGGCAACGAATCGGTTCGTAACAAGCTCGACACCCACGACATTCGCGTCGGCGTTGGCTACAAGTTCTAATTATCTGATAATTGAACACGAAAAACCGGGCAGGCAACTGCCCGGTTTTTTGTTGCACTTTTTTTAAGGTTAGAGGTTTGCCACCTCGACCAGCCAGTCGCGAAAAGCTGCCATTGCTTGCGTTTCCGTCCGTGATTGCAGCCTTGTCAGCCAATAGCCGCCCATCGTCACCGTCGTATCGAATGGCTGGATGATGGTTTCCGACAGCAATTGCCGGGCGAACATCAGTGGGGGTGCGAGTGCTATGCCTGCTCCCCCTGCATGGCTGCTTCCATCATCGCGAGTGACGAATCGAACATGATGCTTCGGGGCAGGGGCATGTCGCCTGTGACGCCCGCCGCCAGAAACCATTGCGTCCATTCATCGGCACGATAGGAACGCAACAAAGTATGCCGCGCGAGATCGGCCGGTGTTCGCAATTCATGTGCCAGTTCCGGGATGCAAAGCGGCGACAAAGGCGCTTCCAGCAATCGGGTTGCATCGATGCCGTGCCAGGCGCCACTGCCGAAACGGATGGCGTAATCGAGACCCTCCGCCGCAATATCCACCCGGTTATTGTTGGTCGAAAGCCGCAGATCGATAAACGGATAGCGGTTCTGAAAATCTCGCAGGCGCGGCAGAAGCCAGCCGACGGCTAGCGTGCCAACCGCACCCACACGCAATATTTCCCGGTAATGTCCCGCCTCGAAACGCTCAAGCGTTCCGGCAATTCTGTCGAATGCGTCCTTCAATGTGGGAAGCAGCGTTTCTCCTTCGCTCGTCAGCATCAGTCCGCGGGGCAGGCGCTCGAACAAAGTCACATTCAGCCGGGTTTCCAGACTTTTGACCTGATGGCTGACAGCCGCTTGGGTGACGCAAAGTTCAATCGCGGCCTTCGTAAAACTCAGATGACGAGCCGAAGCTTCGAAGGCGCGCAGGGAATTGAGCGGGAGATGCGGACGAACCATATTGCCCCAAATTTTTCTAATGCCAAATGCTAGATAACGTCGTTTGTCGAGTTTGCGCAAGCATCGTATATCAGCAGGGCCTGAAAGGCTTATATCCCGCAGAAGCGCTGAAAAAATGCTATAAGCGGGCTTCAATATAATGGATCGCGCGATACCGGCTATGTCTTGAGAAAGACGCAGCGGAACCCATAATCATGAGGTTTATTTATCTGTCATGAGAAAATCTACGATATTTTTGATCGGTTTCCTCGCCACTGCCGCTAATAGCGGCGCGTTTGCTGCAGACCATAGTGAGCTGCGCCGCATCGTCGATGAGACTGTACGCCCGCTCATGGCCGAGCAGAAGATTCCCGGCATGGCGGTTGCCATAACCATCGACGGCAAGGGCCACTTCTTCGGTTATGGCGTGGCATCGAAGGAGAGCGGACAGAAAGTCGACGAAAACACGATTTTCGAGATCGGCTCGGTCAGCAAGACGTTTACCGCAACGCTCGGCGGCTATGGGCTGGCGACCGGCGCATTCTCCTTGTCCGATCCGGCCACCAAATGGGCTCCCGAACTGGCAGGCAGCAGCTTCGACAAGATCACCATGCTTGATCTGGGAACCTACACGCCGGGCGGATTGCCCCTGCAATTTCCCGATTCTGTCACCGATGACAGTTCAATGCTGTCTTACTTCAAGAAATGGAAGCCGGACTATCCGGCAGGCACGCAGCGCCGCTATTCTAACCCAAGCATCGGCCTGTTCGGCTATCTGGCGGCGCGAAGCATGGACAAGCCGTTCGATGTTCTGATGGAGCAAAAGCTTCTCCCCGCATTCGGTCTGACGAACACCTTCGTCAATGTGCCGGAAAGCCGGATGAAGAACTACGCTTACGGCTACTCCAAAACCGACAAGCCGATCCGGGTATCGGGCGGTGCGCTCGATGCGCAGGCCTATGGCATCAAGACAACAGCGCCTGATCTCATCCGCTTTGTCGAACTGAATATCGACAATTCGTCGCTGGAGCCTGATTTCCAGAAGGCCATGGCCGCGACACATACGGGTTACTATCATGTTGGTGCCAACAATCAGGGGCTTGGATGGGAGTTCTACAGCTATCCGACTGCGCTCAAGACGCTTCTTACGGGCAATTCGTCCGACATGGCGCTGAAGTCGCACAAAGTCGAGAAATTTGACCAGCCCTTGCAGCCGTCAGCAGACGTCCTGATCAACAAGACAGGCTCGACCAACGGCTTCGGCGCCTATGCAGCCTTTATTCCCGCGAAGAAGACCGGAATTGTTCTGCTTGCAAACCGGAACTATCCGATCGATGAACGCGTAAAAGCCGCATATCGGATATTGCAGGCTCTCGACAAGAAGCAGTAATCCTCAAAAAGAAACCCCGGAAAATCCGGGGTTTCATTCTTTCCAGACCGATCAGCCGCGCGGCAGCAATTCCGTCAATTCCGGATGCAGTTCCTGAAAACGCTTCATCCAGCGCTTGAGCTTGGGACGGTTACGCTCCCACTTGCCTTCAAAGCGCAGCGCCAGATAGCCAAGCGCAGCAGCAACGGCAATGTGACCGCCATGCAGCTTGCCAGCCAGACGCGGCGGCGCTTCGTTCAGAAGATCGAGCGCGCGTTCGGCCTTGCGCCATTGCAGGTCGAGCCAGGGCTGATGGATCTTCTCTTCCGGACGCAAGCGTCTTTCATAGACATGCGCCAGAAGCACGTCGCAAAGACCGTCGGCGATGGCTTCATAGCGCTCTGCATCGGTGCGCTTTTCCGCGTTGCGCGGGAAAAGCTTGTTGCCCGAAACCCGGTTCAGATACTGGGTGATCGCGCGGCTGTCGAAAACGGGTTTCCCGTCATCCGTCACCAGCGTCGGAATTTTCCCGAGCGGATTGGCATGGATCAGGTTCTCCGGTTCCGCCGATGTGTTGACGACGACGCTTTCAAACGGAACGCCGGCATAGTGAGCAGCCATGCGGACTTTCGCGCTGTAGGGCGAAGCGGGCGAATAGAGAATCTGTGTCATCGTAAATTCCTGATTAGGGCCTGATAAATCATTGCGTGGCGGGCATCATAACAGAGCGGCTTCGGCAAGCATTGGCATCCACCTGACCGCAGGCGCGGTATTGCAGGTCCTTTGTCATGCAGATGCGCACTTCCTGAAGATAGTTTCGCTTGCAGCTGACGGATATGCCATCGGGCTTCATGCCCGGATTTGCTGCGATAAAAGCTTTTTCGACAAGGAGGGGATCAACGCGGCGTCCGCTCGCCAGATTGCGCAGGCTGGGCGGAATCTTGACCTGATCGAAGGCGTTGCGCAGCGTCAAAAAATAGTCGTCCTGCGACAGGCCTGAGCAACTGCCGTGCTTGCGCCACTGATAAGCGACAAGACCGGCAGAGGGCATGATGTCTGACAGACGCGAAATAATCTGGCGAGGCACATAGCCGCCCCGACTGCGGACGTTATCGAGCTGGCAGTTGGCCGGGTAACCCCATTCGTTCTGGGGCCAGAGACCGTGCACTACAAAACCAAAGGGACGGCTGATTCCGCATTGCTGCTTGTTGGCGCGCGGGCCTTCCGATGCGCAATAACTGGGTGACCAGGAGAGGGCAAGGACGTAGAAGTCGAACTCGCCCGGAATATCGTCAGCCCGGCTTGGCGCAACTGCCAAAGCACTCGCAACCGCCGCTGCGAACAACATAGTCGCAGCCGCGCCAAACCTCCGCAGCATATGCCCTCCACTCATTCAACGGCTGACCGTATCAAGCCGCTTAATTTTAGCGAAGAACGCGACAGCTCGCGTCGTAAACATACCAGCGGTCGAAACCGTCGACGCAGAATTCAACGTTCCGTCCCATCGAGGCAAAGCCCTGACCTTCTTCGACCATATACCAGACCGAGCGATACTGACCATCGGTGAGAACGGCGGTTGCCTTGCAATAGGTGCGTTCGATCTGGGCCGGATTGGTCTTGGGCTCATAGCGTGTCAGTTGAACATCGCTCATGGCCGAAATGCCGACCTGCGGCAGGTTCGGGACATGACGTACCTGATAGCCGAAATCGGAAACCACCGAACGCAAAACGCTCTGCTGGCTGCAAGCGCCTGCATCGGCAACGCCTGCTGGAGCCGGAGTGAGATAGTCTGCGGCACTGGCCGGCAGAGACACAAGCGTCAGGGGGAGGACAGACGCCGCAAACAGGGCTGCGCGTGAATACTGTCCGATACGTTCCAGGGTTCGTTGCATATCTCTGTCCTGTCCCAAATTGCGGGCTGGCACCCGTTCAAATCTATGATAGCCGAAGCGTTGAGGCGCAGTTTCCGTCAGCAATTCACGCGGGTCAAGTGCGATCCGTCTCGCTTCGCACCCACTTGATGCTGAAATTGCTCCCTTTTTCCTCTGCCAGAAGCTTGGTAAGGCAGGGAAGCAGGGTTTGCATCTCACTTTCGAGTGTATAGGGCGGGTTGACGACAATCATGCCGGTGCCATCAAGGCGTGGTTCGGCGGATGGCGCACGAATCGCAAGCTCGATCTGCATGATCTTCGGAATGCCGGTTTCACGTAACTGTCTGGTGAAACGTTCCGTTTCCTTGCGGTCTTTCACCGGATACCACAGCGCATAAATGCCGCCGCCGAAACGCTTGTATGCCTTGGCCAGGCCGTCAACCAGACGATCAAATTCGCCTTCCTTTTCAAAAGGCGGGTCGACAAGCACCATGCCGCGTTTTTCCTTCGGCGGGAGGTGAGCGCCAAGCGCCAGCCAGCCGTCGAGCTCGGTCACCCGAACCTGATAATCACCGTCGAAGAGTTTCGCCAGTTTGGTGGAGTCCTGCGGATGCAGTTCCAGTGCGGACAGGCGGTCCTGCTTGCGCAGCAAATGCCGCACGAGAAGGGGGGACCCCGGATAATGACGCAGCTTTTCGCCTTCATTGACCGCGCGGACGGCAGCAAGATAAGGCTCCAGCAAATCCAGCACGGGTTGCTCGATCTGCCCTTTCTTCACCGCATCCACGATGCGGTCGATGCCGCCCGTCCATTCGCCGGTTTTTCCTGCCTCAATACCCTTCAGGTCGTAGAGCCCGATCCCTGCATGGGTGTCGATGACGCGAAAGGCCTGTTCCTTGCGTTTCAGATATTCGACAAGACGCGTCAGGATGACGTGCTTGACGACATCCGCAAAATTTCCGGCGTGATAGGCGTGACGATAATTCATGGCTGCGCTTGTTTCATGTCGGCCTGTTTTCGGCAAGAGGGAGGATGGGGAAAGGCAAAAACACTCAGTGTCTGAATTAAAAAGCGGCAGGCCGCGGCGAAAATGGTGATTTTCGAGTACCGGAGCACAGCGTACTTCCAAGCATAGTCCCGAAAAGTTGCAGATTTTTCGGATAAGACTATGCGTCTGAGAAAGCTACGTGAGCACCGGAACGCAGACAAATTGCCATTTGCAGACTGGCATGGCGGCTTTTGGATCAGACACTGCGTCGTTCGTGCAATAGACGTCCCGTCACAAATGTGACATATAACCTTCAAAATCCGCTCCTTATCCTTTGAGTCGAGTCCCGAAATGTCTGGTGGTGTCCTTCTGATCGTCCTCTTTGGCGCGTTCCTCCACGCGAGCTGGAACGCAATTGTAAAGGGAAGCGGAGACAAGTTCTTCAGTGCGGCCAGTGTGACCAGCGCTGCCGGGTTGATCGCCCTTTTCACCTTGCCTTTTCTGCCGCTGCCGAACCCGGCAAGCTGGATTTACATGCTTCTGTCTACGGTTACGCAGACCTTCTATATGTCGCTCGTGGCGGCGGCTTATAAATCCGGCGATATGAGCGAAGCCTATCCGATCATGCGCGGCACTCCGCCCTTGCTGGTGGCGCTGGTCAGTGCGCCGCTGGTCGGCGAGATCATGGGCTGGCAGAGCTGGCTTGGTATCGTGCTGATCTGCTCCGGCGTTCTGGCGATGGCGCTTGATGCGCGGCGAAGAAATCGTGGAGCTTCAAGTCGCACTGCCTTGCTTGCGCTGACCAATGCCGGTTTCATAGCAAGTTATACGATCATTGACGGCCTCGGTGTCCGTGTGTCGGGCGAGCCGATTTCCTATACGCTGTGGCTGTTCCTGATGAACGCCATACCGCTGGCGGGGTGGGCCCTTTACCGCGAACCGGACCGTTTCATCCAGTATCTGCGTAATCACTGGCGACCGGCCATGATCGGTGGCGTTGGTACGCTCGGTTCCTATGGCCTTGCACTCTGGGCGATGACCATGGCTCCGATTGCCGTCGTGGCGGCACTCCGCGAAACCGCGATACTCTTCGGTGTGCTCATTTCGGCTCTGGTATTGAAAGAAAAAGTCGGGCTACCACGTTTCGTGGCTGCCGGCTTTATTGTTCTCGGTGCGATTGCATTGCGCTTGTCTTGAAAATTTATTTCGTCACAGTGACAATCTTCCGGCAGAAATTCGTTTCTGCAGGAAGTGGCTTGGGCTAATAAAGTAACATGAACCAGCACGCTCCAATCTCGAACATCAAAACCGGTCATTCGGCTTGTCCGCACGACTGTCCGTCAACTTGCGCACTCGATGTCGAAATTCTCGATGAGCGGACCATCGGGCGCGTGCGCGGCGCGAAGGACAACAGCTACACGGCTGGCGTCATCTGCGCCAAGGTGGCGCGTTATGCGGAACGGGTTCATCATCCTGATCGCCTGAAGCATCCGCTGGTTCGTGCCGGTGCGAAAGGTGCTGGGCAGTGGAAGGAAGCTTCATGGGAAGCCGCACTTGATCTCATTGCCGAGCGTTTCCTGAAAGCCGAGCGCGATTATGGCAGCGAGAGCGTCTGGCCCTATTACTATGCGGGCACCATGGGGCTGGTGCAGCGCGACTCGATCAATCGCCTGCGCTTTGCCAAGCGCTATTCCAACCAGTTCGACAGTTTCTGTACCAATATGGCCTGGACCGGCTATTTTGCGGGAACAGGAAGCCTGACCGGTCCTGATCCGCGTGAAATGGCGAAGGCCGATGTGGTGGTGATCTGGGGCACCAACGCCGCCGCCACGCAGGTCAATGTCATGACCCACGCGGTCCGGGCACGTAAGGAACGCGGCGCCAAGATCGTCGTCATCGACGTTTATGCCAATGCGACCGTCCGCCAGGCGGATATGGGCATTGTGCTGAAACCCGGAACCGATGGCGCCTTTGCCTGCGCGGTCATGCATGTGCTGTTTCGTGACGGCTTTGCAGACTGGGATTATCTGGAGCGCTACACCGACGATCCGAAGGGGCTGGAAGCACATCTTCAGACCCGTACACCGGAATGGGCAGCCGCGATCACCGGCCTGTCCGTTGAAGAGATCGAAGCATTTGCCCATCTCGTCGGCAAAACCAAGCGAACTTATTTCCGCCTCGGCTATGGTTTCACCCGCCAACGCAACGGCGCGGTGAACATGCATGCAGCCGCTTCGATTGCCTGCGTGACAGGTGCTTTCCTTTATGAAGGCGGCGGGGCATTCCACTCGAACTCCGGCATCTTCAAGATGGACAAGCGCGAGATCGAAGGTCGCGCCATGCAGGATATGGGGCTTCGTTTTCTCGATCAGTCGAAGATCGGTCGCATTCTTACCGGTGACGCGCAGGCGCTTTATGGCGGCCCGCCCGTCATGGCAATGCTGATCCAGAACACCAACCCGATGAATGTGACGCCGGAACAGCGGCTGGTTCGCAAAGGCTTTGCGCGCGAGGATCTTTTCGTCGCCGTGCACGAACAATTCATGACCGATACGGCGAAGATGGCCGATGTTGCATTGCCAGCCACGACGTTCCTCGAACATGACGATATTTATCGCGGCGGCGGGCAGCAGCATGTGGTTCTGGGGCCGAAGCTGATCGAGCCTCTCGCCGATGCGCGTCCGAATATCTTCGTAATCAACGAACTGGCAAAGCGCCTCGGTGTTGGCGATCTGCCGGGCTTCGATCTGGATGAGCGCACGCTGATTAACAACATGAACGCCAATAGCGACTTGCCACAATTCGATGAATTGAAGGAAAAGCGCTTTGTCGATCTGCAACCGCCTTTCGAAGATGCGCATTATATCAATGGTTTCAAATGGCCGGATGGCAAGTTCCGCTTTCGTCCTGACTGGACCGGAAGCCCGTCGCCGAACAAGCCACCGGAAGTCATGGGGCTTCAGGGTGATTTCCAGTCGATACCGGAATTTCCGGATTATTGGGAAGTGATTGAAACGGCGGATGCCGAACATCCCTTCCGCATGACGACTTCACCGGCGCATAATTTCCTGAACTCGACCTTCGCCGAGACGCTGACATCGCTTGCCAAGGAAATCCGGCCTGAACTGCTTATCCATCCCGACGATGCGGCAGAACTTGGCATCGAGAATGGCGAGCGGATCGAGATCGGCAATCATCGTGGCGAACTGGTGCTTCATGCCGTGCTGCGCGCCGGACAAAAACGCGGGGTCGTCGTGTCGGAGGGCATTTTTCCGAACTCGACATTCGAGCGCGGCGAGGGGATCAATATATTGATCGGCGCTGAACCTGCCGCCCCCTATGGCGGGCTGGCGGTGCACGACACCAAGATCTGGATACGCAAAATAAACGCATAAATATTTATCCAACAACGCCGGGACGCATATATAAAATATATATGCGTCCCGGCGTTGTTGTTTATTCGCGCTGCTTGTTAGCCAGCGTAACGCAGTCTCAGCTTGGAAACACCCACAGCGGCATTCAGGCCGCGCTGGCCCTGAAGCGAAATCGGCTGAAGCGAAATCGTCTTCCACGAACCGCCGGTCAGGATGTTGGTGCCGAAGCCGACGCCAATCGCTGCATTGGCAGATGCGCCGACATAACGGCCCTGAAGAGCGCCTTCGGGACGAACGGTCGGAGCCCAGACGGCCCAGGCGACACGGCCGCCATTTATGAAGCCGACATCGATGCCGAGCTTGGTAATCGTCCCTGTATAACGCTCAGCCGGACCACGTCCACGGGCCGGGCTGAATACGCAGTCCACATCCTGCTGGCTGCCGATGATGACGCCGATTGCAGGAGAAATATCGCAGGACAGCGTGCCGACTTCCGAGCGCGGCTGGGTGCGACCTGAAGCGGGAGGAGCTACGTAGTCGGCAGCAATGGCTGGAGCCGCGACCGCAATGCCGGAAATGACGGTCATTGCCGAAAGGAAGGAAGTCGAAAAACGGAGAGACATGTCTTTGTCCTCTTCTAAAACACATATTGAAAGAGACGCTTACACGTCCCTTAACGAGATTTGCCGAAGCAAGTTCCGTTACGAATGGGAATTAGAGCTTTTTGCGGGAAATTAAAGTTTTATTAACAAAAAAATTGGGATGTGATTAATTTGTCGCGCGCTATCACGCACTGAGAACCATCGCTCCGGTGAAATCCGGCTGGCTGTTTTGTTCGCCGGCAAATTTGCGAAGGGCCAATGCATAAAGTTGATGCTCGGCTTTCAGAACGCGGGCCGCGAGCGCTTCGGCATCGTCACCAGCATGCACCGGCACCGCTGCCTGTGCCAGTATCGGACCTTCATCCATCCCTTCCGTTACAAGATGAACGGTGCAGCCTGCGACTTTCATACCCGCATCCAGCGCGCGCTGGTGGGTATGCAGTCCGGGGAAAAGCGGGAGCAGGGAAGGGTGAATGTTGAGAATGCGGCCTTCATAGGGAGCAATGAAACGGCCCGACAGAAGACGCATATAGCCAGCAAGGCAGATCATATCCGGCTTCAACGCGGCGAGTGCGTCCAGAATGGCATCTTCATGCGCATCCTTCGAGGTAAAGTCCTTGCGCTTGAAAACCTGTGTCGCAATTCCGGCAGCCTTTGCCTTGGCAAGGCCGCCAGCTTCTTCCTTGTCGGAAAAAACCGCCACTACTTCCGCCGGAAAATCGGCGGCTTGCGCAGCGCGGATCAGCGCCTCCATGTTGGAGCCGCCGCCCGAAATGAAGATGACGACCCGCTTGCGGCTCATAGCGAAAGCGTACCCTTATAGACGACGCCGTCTTTTTCACGCTTCACCATCCGGCCGAGCGTGACGACCTTTTCGCCTTCTGCGGCAAGGACAGCCACGACTTCCTCAACCTTCTCAGGCTTCACGACGGCAATCATTCCGATGCCGCAATTGAATGTGCGCAGCATTTCATTCGGCTCGACACCGCCCGTCTTGGCAAGCCAGGAGAAGACTGGCGGAACGGAAATGGACGCAAGATCGATTTCGGCAGCGAGACCTTCCGGCAGAACGCGCGGAATATTGTCGGGAAAACCGCCGCCCGTGATGTGTGCCAGCGCCTTGATGCCGTCCGAAGCGCGGATCGCGGCAAGAAGAGGCTTCACATAAATGCGTGTCGGGGTCAGCAGCGCTTCGCCGAGCGTCGCGCCCGGCTGGAACGGGGCATCGGACTTCCAGCCAAGGCCGGAGAGTTCGACGATGCGGCGCACCAGAGAAAATCCGTTGGAATGCACACCGGACGAAGCAAGGCCAAGGATGACATCGCCTTCGGCAACATCGCCACGCGGCAGTAGACGGTCGCGTTCGGCCGCACCAACGGCGAAACCGGCAAGATCATAATCGCCATCCCGGTACATGCCGGGCATTTCAGCGGTTTCACCACCGATCAGCGCGCAACCGGCCTGCCGGCATCCTTCGGCGATGCCCGCAACGATATCGACACCCTGATCCGGCGAAAGCTTGCCGGTCGCAAAATAGTCGAGGAAGAAAAGCGGTTCAGCACCCTGAACGACGAGATCGTTGACACACATGGCAACAAGATCAATGCCTACCGTGTCGTGCTTGTCGGCATCGATGGCGATCTTCAGCTTGGTGCCGACACCGTCATTGGCGGCAACGAGTACCGGGTCTTTGAAACCAGCGGCCTTGAGGTCGAACAGGCCGCCAAAGCCGCCAATCTCTCCGTCCGCACCGGGGCGGCGCGTGGAGCGCACGAGGGGCTTGATCTTCTCGACCATCAGGTTACCAGCATCGATGTCGACACCAGCCTGCGCATAGGTCAGGCCGTTCTGGCCAACAGGCTTATCGGCGGGCTTATTTTCCATGGTCATGGCCTGCTCCTGAAATTGGGTGCTTATCCACGCAGCTGTTTAATGCATTTTCGGCAAAAGCGTGTAACGGTTTTGCTCAAGAAAAATGCGATAAACAGAGAATGTGCGCGCAATGGCACGAGACGGCGCTGCCTGCAAGGCCACAAAGCCCGAAAAGAGCCAAACAGCGCAGGATTCTGCCTGAAATCGTAAAGCACCGTCCATAACTCGATAGAAGGTTGTGTTTCGTCAGGCTTTTCGCACAGACATTGCAATCCTCAGTAACCGTTCTAACTTGTTCCCGTTCGCACTAAGATATCCGTAACGCCATTCTGCTATCAGGACTGGCTCTATCCAATACGTTTCCTGGAAATAGATGCACATGGTCAAGAAACCGACACCCACGCGCACGAGCGCCAGCCGAACGATCCGTCAGTCGGAAGCGACAGTTCGCGATGGTGATATCCACGTCAATGTGGAAGTCGGCGCGCTGACCGGCTCTTCGGTACGTCGTCAGGCGATGTTCTGGGTGGGGACCGTCGCGGTCTTCATTCTGTTTCTCGTCGTATTCAGTTCAGTGCTGTTGCCTTTTGTTGCGGGCATGGCGCTGGCCTATTTCCTCGACCCTGTCGCAGACAGGCTCGAACGTTTCGGCCTGTCCCGGCTTGCGGCCACAATCGTCATCCTGCTCATCTTCCTGATGGCGCTGATCCTCGGCCTGATGATCGTCGTGCCGATCCTCGCAACGCAGCTCGCTGATTTCATTTCCAAAATCCCCGAATACATCACCCAGTTGCAGTCGTTGCTGGCAAATGAGGATTCGCAATGGCTGAAGAAATATATCGGCATTGACAGTTCGGTCATTCAGCAGAATCTGAGTTCGCTGCTCCAGCAGGGTGCCGGTTTCCTGTCGACATTGCTTCAGTCCCTGTGGAATTCGGGGAAATCGCTGATCGATATTGCGGGGCTTTTCGTCGTCACTCCGGTGGTTGCATTCTACATGCTTCTGGACTGGGACCGCATGGTCGGCAGCATCGATTCATGGGTGCCGCGCCGCCAGCTTCATACCGTGCGCCGCATCGCCGCCGAGATGAATGCCGCCGTCGCCGGTTTCATTCGCGGGCAGGGAACGCTCTGCCTCATTCTGGGAACCTATTACGCCATCGGTCTCACGCTGACCGGGCTTAATTTCGGTCTGCTGATCGGCTTTTTTGCCGGTCTCATCAGCTTTATTCCCTATATCGGTTCCTTTGTCGGCCTGGCGCTCGCCATCGGTGTGGCGCTGGTCCAGTTCTGGCCTGACTGGATCATGATCTGTGCCGTCGCGGGTGTGTTTTTCCTTGGTCAGTTTGTGGAAGGAAACATCCTCCAGCCGAAGCTCGTCGGCTCGTCCGTGGGGCTTCATCCGGTCTGGCTCATGTTCGCTCTTTTTGCCTTCGGTTCGCTGTTCGGCTTCACCGGAATGCTGGTGGCAGTGCCCGCAGCGGCTGCAGTCGGGGTGCTTGTGCGGTTCGCATTGAATAGCTATCTCCACTCACCGATGTATGATCCTGCCTACCATCAGCCGAACCCCGACGCCGGGCCGCTGATCGAGGCAGGCGAGAATGCAGGCAAAGAGAAATGAGACTGGGTCGTAACCGGGCAGGATTTGAAACGGGATTTGCAGGAGGCCGCGATGCGTGAGGCACCGCGCCAGATTCCGTTGAATCTTGAGCATCAGCCCGGTTATCATCGGGAAGACATGATCGTCACAGATTCCAACCGTGCCGCCGTCGATCTTATCGATCGCTGGCCGAACTGGCTGTCGCCTGTCACGATCCTTGCCGGACCGACCGGATCAGGCAAGACACATCTGGCGGAAATCTGGCGCGCCGGAACAGGCGCACTTCTGGTAGACCCCACGCACATTACCGAGGAAGCCGTGAACGGCGCTGCCGAATATCCGGTGCTGATCGATGATATTGGTGCTGCGCCTTTCGATGAAACCGGACTTTTCCATCTCATCAATAGCGTTCGGCAGAATGCGGCTCAGGGGCTTGGGCCTTCCCTGCTCATGACCTCTCGTCTGTGGCCAGCCAACTGGAACGTAAAGCTTCCTGATCTTGCCTCGCGTCTCAAGGCCGCAACCGTCGTGGAAATTTCAGAACCGGACGACCTGCTGCTTTCCGGCGTCATTCACAAGCTCTTCGCGGACCGGCAGGTAAGCGTCGAACCGCATGTCGTCGCCTATCTGGTGAGCCGGATCGAGCGCTCGCTTTTGTCGGCGATCCTGATCGTCGACAAGCTCGACCGGGCGGCGCTTGAGCAGAAAAGCCGCATCACGCGCACGCTTGCCGCACAGGTTCTGGCGGGCAGCGAACAGCCGGATCGCTGAGGATGAAGATAGCGGTTACCGGGGCGGGTGGTTTTATCGGAAGCGCACTCACTCAAGTGCTGGTCGGGGAAGGGCATGAAGTCCTGCCTCTGTCCCGGAATGAACTGACTGATCCGGATTTCTCAGGTGTTGAAACGGTTGTTCATTCTGCAGCACTTGCTCACCGCACCGGCGCGGAACGACCGGATGCAGATACATTCGATGCGGTCAATCATCGACTGGCCGTAGAACTCGCGACAAAGGCAAAAGCCGCCGGCGTAAAGCGCTTCGTGTTTGTATCCACGATCTATACGATTGTGGGAAATCCGTCGCCGCTGACGCCGGACATGCCGCTGAAGCCGCGTGATGATTACGGCCGTGCCAAGGCGAAGGCGGAAGCCGATCTGCGCGGAATCAACGGGATCGAGATCGTCATTGCGCGCCCGGTTCTCGTTTACGGTCCTAGAGCGCGGGCGAACTTGAAAGCCTTGATAAAGCTCTGCAACAGCGGATTGCCGTTACCGTTCGGTCTGGCAAACAACAGGCGCAGTTTCGTGTCGCTTGAAAACGTCGCACATGCGCTGACATTTTTAAGCGTGGCGCCTGCCGAAAAGGTTGCCGGGCGGGTGTTTCATCTTGCTGAGCCGCAACCGCGCTCCACAAAAGAACTCGTGACGAAGCTGCGTGCTGCCTTGGGAAAGCCTTTGCGTCTTGTACCCGTTCCACCGGTCTTCATGCGGCTCCTGCTATCGGCGGCGGGCAAAAGCGGTCTCTACGACCAGCTTTACGGTGATCTGGTCGCAGACAGTTCATCACTGATTGAAGCAGGATTCGATTATCTGCCGGGCGACCGGCAGCTCGAAGCAATGGCGCGTGGTCTGGATTAGAGCATGTCTCCCAAAAGTCGGAACCGTTTTTGGGAAAAAGACATGCGTAAAAACAAAGAGATAGAGCGGTTCCAGCGGCTCCGTTTTAACCGGAACCGCTCTAGTTTTTCTGGCCGACAGCTTTTGGCGGCTCCATGCGTGAATGCGCTGGATTTGGAGCCTGTTTGGGTGCGGCTGCCGTTGCAGTTTGCGTCTTCCTGGCAATCGAGCCGGTGATAAGGCTTGCGCTGTCAGGCTTGTTGCGCCCACCGATAAGCTGATCTTCGTGCACCCAGCCGATCATGTTCGTCTTCGGGACGATCACGCGATGCCAGCGTCCGGTCTTTCCATAGGAGCGCATCTCGCGACCTTTTTCCACGACGCCGATAGATGGCGACTTGTCCCAGGCATTCTTATGGATGGTGAGCCGCGCCTTGGCATAAATCACCGATGGGGAGCTTGCCGGAGTGTTGACGCCACGCGGCGGCATGGAGCGTAGCGCAGCGGCGGGCGAGGATACGACAACCTGATTTGTGGGGCGCGGCGGGGTGGCGGTCTGGATTGCCGCCTGCTGCGCCGGCTTTTGCGGTGCGGGTGCCACAACGGGCGCCGCGACAACGGGTGCCGATGGACGCGGTACAGGGCCGACAGCGGCGCCGTAATCCTTCGACGGCGCCCTGCTCTCGGGGGGCTTGCTCTCGGAGGCTTTGCTGGTGACGGTCGCCTTTGGCTCGGTTCGTGCTGCGGGCTGTGTATTCGGCTTGGAAGCGGGGCGCTGGAACAGGGCTGTTATCGCGGCTTGCGGGCTCTTATGCTGAGAGGTTGCCCACAAGCTGAAGGCACCTAGACCCAAAATTGCGGCAAGCGCGAGAACGGGGGTGGATGAGCCGGAAGACTTGCCCGACGACTTGGCCGAGCGCTTTGTGGAGCGCTGGGGCGAGCGGGTGGTGCGTTTCCGTGCAGCCATCGTCTGTCTCCTGTTCGAATCGCGATGGGGAGACACTACCAATTGTTCCTTCGCATTTGGTTACCACAGCGTCTGGCGCGAACGCTGGAACGACGAAGCGGAAACAAAAAACGCCGCTTTCGCGGCGTTTCAAGGTAGATTGGTGAAGACTTACTGGTGCCCAGACGTCTTGTCATCGCAAGAGGTCTGGCCTGATGCCTTCTCTTGCTGCCGTTGGTTGGCTTCGCTTGCCTCAACTGCGTTGCGCAGCTCTGCCCATTCGCGTTCATGACGACGATAAAGCTCGTCGGAAACAGTCTGGATACCCATTTCGGTCCTCCGTTTTATCTGGTGCCCCAAATAACATGGCGAAGTCCGAAATGTTGCATCACAAAGCGTAAGCGTTTGAAATCTTAATCGGTTTATATGTTTATAACGTCTTGCCGATTTCAATTTTCCTGAATGGAAACACCACCTTCTCCGATTTTCATCTCGATTCCGGCGGGTTTGGTCTCTTCACGATAGACATAAACCGCAAGACCCGCAGCCACGACAATCAGCGCGCCAATAATCAGATAAAGCCCGTTTCTATTCACATTCAGTCTCCAGCTTATTGGTAGTGAAGTGAAAACGCGTGCGCGTGCGATTTTGTTCCCCCGAGAGGCTTCGCAGAAAAGCAGAAAACCCACGCGAGGGGGCTCGCGTGGGTTCGTCTGTCGTTCACTTCACGTCAGTGCGTGATGGCCGGTAGTGTTTCGGTCGGAACCATGGAGGTGAATGGCGGCAGATAGGCCTGAGCCATCACCAGAAGGCCGACGAGTGCGGCCAGCGCAATGGAATGGAAGAACACATAGCGCAGGATCTTCGATTCATGCCCGTACCACTGCGTCGCGGTTGAGGCGACGACGATGGACTGTGCGTCGATCATCTTGCCCATCACGCCACCAGAGGAGTTTGCAGCCGCCATCAGGACAGGCGACAGGCCGAGCTGTTCCGCCGTGATCTTCTGCAGGCCGCCAAACAGGACGTTCGACGCCGTGTCGGACCCTGTCAGCGCAACGCCGAGCCAGCCCAGCATCGCCCCGAAGAACGGATAGACCCAGCCGGTCTGCGCGAAAGCGAGGCCGAGGGTCGCATCGGTGCCCGAATAGCGCGTGACATAGCCAAGCGCCAGCATGGCCGAGATCGTGATCAGCGAGAAGCGAACCACGTAGGCGGTCTCGCCATATTCCTTCAGAAGCCTTAGCGGGTTGAAGCCGAGCACAAGTCCGCCGACCACGGCAGAGAGCAGGATGCCCGTGCCGGTGGCCGAAAGCAGATTGAGCGTATAGATCGCGGCCTCGGAATGCGCTTCGGCCACGACGGGCGGAACCTTGAACACCAGGTTGTGCAGATAGGGGATCGGCATTTTCCAGACCCAGAGCGAGTCGAGCCATGTCCGGAATTGCGGCGTGCCCCAGAGGAACACGAACACCGACAGGATAAGCCAGGGCGTCCAGGCCCGGAAAACGGTTCCGGTGGAATGCTTCGGCGGCGCTGGCATAGGGGCCGAATCCGCTTCGCCTTCCTTGCCGGTCGAGGTCCAGATTCGCTTCGGTTGCCAGATGCGCAGGAAACCGGCGAGTGCCGCCATCGAGCAGATCGCAGCGACCACATCCACCAGCCACGGCCCATGGAAATTGGACACCAGATATTGCGGAACGGCGAAGGCAGCACCTGCCACCAGCAATGCAGGCCAGACTTCCAGCATGCCTTTGCGACCGGCAAAGGCCCATATCAGCCAGAAGGGCACGATGACGGAGAAGAACGGAAGCTGGCGTCCGATCATCCCGGAGAGTTGCAAAAGGTCAATTCCGGTCACCGCCGAAAGCGCAATGACCGGCGTTCCAAGCGCGCCATAGGCGACCGGCGCCGTATTGGCGATCAGTGAAAGGCCAGCCGCGGGCAGGGGAGCAAAACCCAGCCCCATCAGCATCGCAGCCGTCACGGCTACAGGCGTGCCGAAACCCGCGGCACCCTCAAAGAAAGCACCGAACGAAAAGGCGATAAAGAGAAGCTGGAGACGACGATCCGGCGTGATGCCGGCGATGGAATCACGCAGAATATTGAACTGGCCGGTCTGTTCGGTCAGCCGATAGAGAAATATGACGTTGAGAATGATCCAGCCAATGGGCAGAAGTCCATAGGCGGCACCGTAAACGGCGGTGGCACCCGCCATGTCGGCAGGCATTCCGAAGCCGACGACTGCGATGACAAGCGCTGTCAGAAGCCCGAGTATGGCTGCGGTGTGTGCTTTGATGTGGAAAAAGCCGATACCGCCCAGCAGGACGACAATTGGCAAGGCGGCAAGCAATGTCGACCAGAACATGCTCCCCAAAGGGTCATAAACTTGATTCCAGGGCATAGGTCCTCCCTTCCTGGATGTGCAGTTCCTCTCCTTGATAATGAATGCGCCGTCGCAATTTTTTCGACGGTTATGCAATGAACGACCATCCTCTCCCGAATGGCAGTTGAATTACGAAGTGCTAATTTATGTAGACAGATAATTGGTAAGCTTACTTTACCAGAGCTGTCAATTCGCTGATTCTGCTACTTTCGGACGGGAAAGCGCTTCAAGCGCTTGCATGTAGTCTGGTCCGTGCTGCTTCAAGTTGTACCCAGGCAGGGTATCCATCAACTGCTCGTTACGTCATGCAATGGGAAACTGGTAAGATTCGCGCACAAAAATGGCGCGAAATCACCAAGCCTTCGTGCAGATCGCGCTTGGTCATCATCTTTTGCAAATCCCCAAGAGGAAAACCGCGCCTGCGGGCGCGGCTGCTGAATACATCGTTCGGGGGCTGTCAGCGTACCTCAAGCACTTCGCCAGTACGACGATCAATCACCACGCGCATATCATTATCGCGACGGTCTATCCCCCGAACAACGTAGACGTTACGGCGCCGTGAAACGCTTTCGACTTCGTCCATTCCCTCACTGCGTGCGATTCGCGCTGCTCTTCGTTCGCTGATTTCCCCACCCTCATGCATGGGGCGCCGGTCGCCATCAGGATTAACCTGGATACCATTGGGACCTATTTCGATACTCTGTGCCTGTGCGGAGGCGGTTGAAAAAGCAGCCACCATAATCACCGCTGCGATTGCCGAAAATTTGTACATGGCACCTATCCATCGTTGGTTTTGCGCCCGCCGCTGAAATGAACGGCCTAAATCTCCGCTGGTTCCTCGTGGAGTGGTCAACTCTCCTAACACGCTGAACATCCTGTGATTGCGCTCCGAAAGATTCGGACCGACGATGCGAAGCTGAGCATAGCCTTTGTGCTAGTGGTTCTGCTTTCGACATTTGCATCCCTCGGATATGAGCGCTGAGCAAATGTTGGAATCAAAAAGACCACTAGTAACTTTATGAATCTAGAGGATTTTTCAAATTTGACGTTTGAAACGGGATTGATATCGGAAGGGTATCAAACGTCAAATTCAATCCACTAGCGTCAGGTTCGAGGGCACAACATCTCCTGCAATGAGCGGTTCGGCTTATTTTTTTATTGAAGATTGAAAATAGCTCTTGCCTTAGGAATGCGAATTCTCTAGGGAACTCAACGTCCGAGAGGGCCACGGAGCGTAGCGCAGTCTGGTAGCGCACCTGATTTGGGATCAGGGGGTCGCAGGTTCGAATCCTGCCGCTCCGACCAACTTCCCCAAGATTTGATTTGGTCGATATATGAACGTCCCGGCACAGGCTGTGGCGTGCGCCTTTATCGCGTTGACATGCATTCCCGTGTAAACTATTGGCTTGGTGGATTTTCAGCTCCCCAGCGGGGCAAGAGAGTAGTTCAGGGTTCTTCAAATGGTTGCACGTATTTACCGTCCAGCTAAGACTGCCATGCAGTCCGGTCAGGCCAAGACAGATCAGTGGCTTCTGGAATATGAGCCGGAAAGCCCGCGTATGGTCGAGCCTTTGATGGGCTATACTTCTTCCGGCGATATGAAGAGCCAGATTCGTCTGTTCTTCGCCACGCAGGAAGAAG
The DNA here is from genome assembly GCF_022488005.1 of Ochrobactrum sp. A-1. Lineage (NCBI taxonomy): Bacteria > Pseudomonadati > Pseudomonadota > Alphaproteobacteria > Hyphomicrobiales > Brucellaceae > Ochrobactrum > Ochrobactrum sp. A-1. The sequence continues at coordinate 821,104 of NZ_JAKVQC010000003.1, read as the reverse complement.
CAGTCGATTACGCAAAGCGCAACGGCATCGCCTATCGCATTATCGAGCCGAATGAGCCGAAGCGCCGCAAGGTTTCCTATTCGGATAATTTCCGCTTCGACCGGACAATGCCCTGGACGCATTGAGACGCATTGATTGCCTGTCTGGCCTGACACTTGTTTCAGGCCGGACGATGCGATAATTCGGCAGGGCTTTGCTGGCAAAGCCCTGCGTTCATTGAAATATCTTCGATCTTTTTCGAAAGGCGAGGTCCCGTAGCTCAGTTGGATAGAGCGTCAGCCTTCTAAGCTGAATGTCACAGGTTCGAATCCTGTCGGGATCGCCACCTTATTTTTCCACCCACCCAACATATTGAAATAGCTCCCCCTTTTTTGATGTGAGGGGAGTATCATGTTCTCTTCAGTTTCTTTGTGCCCGATTGAGCGAGTTTTTAGCGTTCACCTGTTTGATGTCATGCGGGGCACACCGCCCACCCGTCAATTAATTTCCGGAGGTCATCTTGCACAAGCAAACCACAACACAATTGGCGTTGGGCCTTCTGGATTGGAACCGAAAGCATCTGGTTCAAAGCGAAACGCTTACCGAGGCAATCATCGCGGAGAGATTCGCGGACCAGTTTGTCGTCAAGGCCAATGGACGCGTCCATCCTGCCAATCATTCCAATTATCTGACGTTTCTGAATGGTTTCCGCAGCACGATCCACGCTATCGACTATGATGTGCAGGAGGTTGTTGCGGAAGGAAGTTCGGCGGTGCTGGCAATGACTGCTACAGTCGTGCGTCTTGATGAAACAACGGATCAATTCGAAGCGATGCTGCTTTTGAAATTCGATGAAACTGACCGCATCACCCTCTGGCATGAAGTTTATCTGAAGACAGAATAGAGACTGTGTGGAGCTTCCCGCGATGACAGAACGCCGCGAGCACTTCGCGGCGTTTCCAGTTTCGTTCCTATGTCCATTACTGTCCGTGCGGTCCGTCAGGAACGCGGTGTCTCATATAGACTCGCGGCCCGTGATTGCCGGGGCGCCCATGCCAGCCGGGACGGTCGTGCCATCCACGACGATCCCAATGTCTGTCGCGATAATAGCGGCGATCACGATACCAATAGTCGTCGCGGTCATTGAGTGCGGAGCCTATGGCGACGCCAGCAATGAGCGGAATACCGATTAGCGCAGCCGTTCGACCGAAATCATCGGAATAACCGCTGGATGTTCCCTCTCGAAATGCCAGATAGCGCGAAGATGCCCAGCCATAGGTCGGACCGTAGCTCACCTGACACCAGCCGTAGCCGGATGTGCAGCCACGCACATTCACAGGCGCTCCGCTGGGGATGGAGCCAAGCGTCGCATAGCGTGTGCCGGGACCTGTACGAATATTGAGGTTGGTGGTGGATATGGCGTTCGACGCCTGCGCCGCGCCCGCCGCAAATACGCCCAAGGCAACAAGGGCGGCTTTGAAAGCAAGCTTCATCGGAGTTCTCCCTGAACTGTCTTTATTGCTTGTAAAACGACATCGGCGAGAGAAGGTTCCAATCAGGTCCGCTCGGCAAGTCAGGCAGTCTAAAGTTGTCGAAAACAAAAAGCGCCGGAAAACCGGCGCTTTTGATGATCGTTGAATATGTCCGCGACTATCGTCTGCAGCGAGCCACATATATGCGGCCATGACGGTCGCGATACTGGCAATTGCCGTTGCGCAATTCGCGCACCAGCAGGCCGCCCAATGCGCCCGCACCGGCACCGATCAGCGCACCACGTCCACCGCCAGCAATGCCGCCAATGATGGCACCTGCGCCGGTGCCGATGGAAATGTCCTTTTCCGTGGTTGTGCAGCCCGTAATTGCGAGTAAGGCAACCAACCCAAGCGCCACTTTCCGCATCCCTGTCTCCTCCTGAGAAAAATCAGACTAAGTTTAAACGATTGATTTCGTGTTCGGTTGCTTTGAACCGGCAGGCCGGTGCGAAAAATATCGCAGGCCCAGGCCCAGGCCCAGTCCGGGGCCCAGTCCGGGGCGCCTCAGTGGCGGCGATGACGCAGGATGACTGCAATGGCCAGTCCAGCTAGCCCAAACGCGATAACGCCTTGCAGAATGAAAACCCAGTTCATCATGATGCAGTCCTCTGACACTTACCTCGTTGAGAGGTACGTACGAATTTGGCTTCTACCTAGCGCATTTTGAACGGATGGGAAATGCAGGATGATGCCTTTGCGCTAGACCGATGAAATCATTAAATTTATTTAATGGGAGCGTTCACTTGGCATTCACATTAGCAGGCGCATTGTCCCCACATCGAATACAACAAAGGATGCCGACATGAAGAAGATCGTTATTGCTCTTGCTGCCTTTTCCTTTCTCGCAGCCCCTGCCGCAATGGCACAGCCTTATCCGTCGCATCACAGCCAGCCTTCGCACAGCCAGATGCACAAGGGTGGTCCGAAATATGATGCACGCAAATATGACAACCGTCGTCATCAGAGCTGGAAGAAGGGCAACCGTCTGCCGCCAAATTATCGCGGTCATGTCGTCAACAACTATTCGAGCTACAAGCTGCGCAAGCCGCCGCGTGGTTATCACTGGGTCAAGGTCAACAATGATTATATGTTGATCGGCATTGCCACCGGCATCATTTCTTCCATCGTGGCAGGCCGGTAAACCATTCGCAGGAATAATGAAAAGGCGGCCAATGGCCGCCTTTTCTGTATCTGTCGTCAATTCTCGGGACCAAAATACTTGGCTTTCAGCTTGGCCACGGCTTCATTTTCATGAGCGCTGATGATCGCCACGGTCGCGGGTTTGACAAGTTCGCTATGACGCGGAAAAGCAAAACCATATTTATCCGGACTGAATATGTTACCGACCATATCGATAGGCTGGTCGGCATGCTGATGAGCGTAATATTCCAGCACAGGGCCATCGCCGACGATGGCCGCAATTTCATCGCTGACGAGTGCGTTGACGGCTTCCGGCATATGGTCGAAAGGCACTGTCGCGATGGAGCGGGACTTCAGGAATTGTTCGGCGACGCTGCCTGCGCGTACGCCAACGGATTTTCCCTGCAGATCGGAAAGGCTGGAAATGTTGTTGTCGATATGAGCGACGGTCATGACGCTTGTAATCGATGAGGTAACGTAGGCGATAATTGCGATACCGAACACCATCCAGAATGTCTGCCAGATGCGTCCCACCCAGCCGAACAGGTTCTTTCGCGATGTTTTGCCTGACGTCGCAATGGAAACCACGTGATAAAAGCTCTCGGCCAGCCCCTCGCGCCAGCGTTTTGGAAAGCCTTCATCGAAACGCCTGTCGAAGATCGTAAGTAATATCGTGGCCGCAACGAGAATACCGAGTATCCAGGCATAGGTTGCCAGATGCCCGGCGTCATCCAAGCGATTGATCAGATCATCCCAGCCGCTTCCTGCCTGGGTGTGCACCATGATGCGCAAGCCCGCATCGAACCACGGATGAGTGAAGTCGACGATCTCGGCGCGCTGCTCCGTAATCGTCAAATTGGTGACGGCGGCTTCAACTTTGCCTTCTGAGACGGCTTTCACCAGTTCGGTATAGTTCGGATACTCCACATATTTCGAAGCAAGGTTCATCCGGGTGGCGATATCCTGCCAGATATCGATTGCCATGCCGGAATAAGAATCGCCCTGCTTGTTGACGAATGGCTCGCTGACATAGACGCCGACCTCTACAGGCTTGGGTGTCTGTTGAGCGTATGAACCCGACGAAACCACCACCAAAAGTAGAGTCAGAAGAAGTTTGCTTAATCTTAGATTGATAAGGTTTTTGGCTGATATTAACGACAAAGCAGGTCCCCACATATTCCCAGTACTAACCGAATTCAATGTATATCCGATATTTTGATTGTGTTAAAATTTACTTCTATGAACAAAATGATATTGTGGGAAATATTATTATTAGTATCTGCTAATTAATTTGTTGTCTGTTTTATGCGTATATGGAACCGAACGCCTCCTTTTCAGTTATTGCGGCTAACAAGCCGAAAATCATAACGCGGCAAAAGAGGGGTTCATGGAGAGTATCGACAACCCGGATTCTGCGGTGCGTTCTGTCACGACGGCACCGCCACGCCTGCCAACCCTGGCGGCAATGGCAGTGGCCGTTGCCATTCTCTACTTTGCAAAAGACGTCTTTTTGCCGCTTGCCATAGCGGTGCTGCTGACATTTGCGCTTGCGCCGATTGTCGCTTTTCTGCGCAGGGCCGGTCTTCCGCGCCTGTTCGCGGTGATTACGAGTGTTGCCGGTGGCTTCCTGATCGTGGCCGTCTTCAGTGCGGTGGTTGCTTTTCAGGTCTCAGAAGTCGCTCAGAATATCTCGATCTATCAGTACAACATCATCGAGAAGATCAGAACGCTCAAGGAAGCGAGTTCCGACAACAGTTTCTTCGACAGGCTAAACAGTTTTGCCGAGCGCATCGGCACTGAAATCAACAGACCCGAACAAAAAACACAGGCTCTGCCTTCGGACCAACCGGAGGAAAAGCCGCTCCTCGTCCAGATATTCTCACCCCGCCATCCGGTTGAAACGCTCAGGAGCATCATCGAGCCGCTCATCGGTCCGCTCGCAACGACGGGTCTCGTCGTGGTCGTCGTGATTTTCATGCTGCTCGAACGGGAGGAACTGCGGGATCGCTTCATAAGGCTTGTCGGCTACGGTGATCTTCACCGCACGACCGAAGCCTTGCAGGATGCGGGAAAGCGTGTCGGCCAATATCTGCTGACCCAGCTTGTGGTGAATATCACCTATGGCGTGCCGCTCGCTTTCGGGCTCTGGATTCTGGGTATCCCGAACGCCGCCTTGTGGGGGATGCTGGCAATCGTTTTGCGGTTCGTTCCCTATATCGGCCCGGTCATTGCGGCGATCCTGCCGTTGTTCCTCGCCTTTGCGGTCGCACCCGGATGGGATCTGCTGCTGTGGACAATCGGGCTCTTCGTCCTCATCGAGCTTCTTATAAACAATGTGATCGAGCCGTGGCTTTATGGTTCTCGCACCGGCCTCTCACCGCTTGCGATCATCGTCTCGGCCATTTTCTGGACATGGCTCTGGGGGCCGGTCGGGCTTGTTCTGTCGACGCCGCTGACGGTCTGTCTCGTCGTGCTGGGGCGTCACGTGCCGCAATTCGAGTTTCTGGAAATCCTGTTCGGCAACGAGCCGGTGCTCGACCCGAAAGAGCGCCTCTATCAGCGCCTTCTGGCCGGAGACCCGGACGAAGCCACGGATAATGCCGAGGAAATGCTGGAACGGAAATATCTGGTCGAGTTTTACGGTTCTGTCGCAATTCCGGCGCTTTTGATGGCGGAGCAGGATCGCCTTCGTGGGGTCCTGACCGAGCCGCAATTGCAGATCGTTGCCGAAAGCACGAAAACGCTGGTGGCCAATCTGGAGCAGATTGCGAACGAAGAGGAGGGCGATGACGAAGAGATCGCGATCGAAAACCCTGATGGCGACGGCAACGCATCCGATCTGGAGCTTCCGTCTGGCGAAGGCCGGTCATTTCTGACATTCGGGGGCCGAAGGGGGCTTGATGACACGGCTGCGATCATGCTGGCCCAGGTGCTTGCCGTACAGGGCGCTTCAGCAGAAGCCGTCGCGCATGATGCGCTGAAACCGGCAAATCTCAGGGCGCTGGATCTTTCCGGTAAAGATACGCTGATGATCTGCTTTCTGGATCGTCGCGCGGCACGCCATGCCCGTTTTGCCGTTCGTCGTCTGCGACGGCTGCAACCTTCTCTGCGCATCGGTGTGGTGCTGTGGCATGATCCAGGCGAAGCACGATCCGTTGACCGGGAGGCGTTGCGGGAAGAAATGCAGGCGGATTTCGTCGCCTGCACCATGATAGAGGCCGTTGTGGAAGGACTTTCCGAAAGAGAACCGAAACCCTTGAAAACGGCAAAAAAGACCGTTCGAGCGCGGTCACGCAAGGTGACCGCCGCAAAACCGGCTTAGATCGCTGCAAAGCCTTTTTCGAGATCGGCAATGATATCAGCCACGTCTTCCAGACCGATCTGGAGCCGAATTACCGGTCCCGGATAGTTGCCCTTGGCTACTGTCCGGTCATTGAGACGGACATGAACCGCGAGGCTTTCGTAGCCGCCCCAGGAATAACCAAGACCGAAAATCTCCAGCGCATCAAGGAAGGCATGAGCTTCCTTCTGCCCGCCACTTGCAAGCACGACGGAGAAAATACCCGAGGAGCCGGAGAAATCCCGTTTCCAGATTTCATGGCCGGGATGGCTTTCCAATGCCGGATGCAGAACACGGTCGACAGCCGGGTGTTTTTCAAGCCAGCGCGCGACTTCCAACGCGCTCTTGCGATGATGTTCCAGCCGCACGCCCATCGTGCGCATGCCGCGCAGGATCTGATAGGTGTCGTCAGCCGACGTGCACAGTCCAAGCGTTCCATGCGTTTCCAGAAGCTGCGGCCAGCATTTTTCGTTGGCCGAAACCGTGCCGAACAGAATATCGGAATGACCGGACGGATATTTGGTCGAGGCATGGATCGTGATGTCCACGCCGAAATCGAGCGCCTTGAAATAAAGCGGGGTGGCCCATGTATTGTCCATCATGACGATGGCGCCGCCCTTGTGCGCTTCTTCAACGATTGCCGGTATGTCCTGCATCTCGAAAGTGTTGGATGCCGGTGATTCCGTAAATACGACTTTGGTGTTCGGTCGCATCAGCTTTGCGATGCCGGAACCGATTTCCGGATCGTAATATTCGACGTCCACGCCCATGCGCTTCAGGATCGTATCCGCAAAATGTCGGGTCGGATTGTAGATCGAATCGACGAACAGCGCATGATCGCCCGGTGACAGGAAGGCCAGTAGCGGAACGGTTACAGCTGCAAGTCCGGACGGCACGCAGACGGTACCCGCCGAACCTTCCAGCGCATCGATGGCCGCGCACAGCGCATCGCTGGTGGGCGTGCCGCGCGTACCATAAGTGTATTTCTGGTTGCCGGTCGCCATTGTTTCCGCATCGGGGAATAGAACGGTCGAGGCACGGACAACGGGTGGGTTGACGAAACCATGATAATCGCGCGGCTGATAACCGTCGTGAGCGAGCCGTGTGTTTATACCCAGCTTCCCAGCTTTGCCCTGCTGTGTCTTGCCCTGCTGCTTAGTCACGAAAATGCCTCCAGACCATGTTGCATGCTATCCCACTGATTCTCGTCCGCCGATTCTCGCCCGCCGCTTCTCGAAAGAGAGGATTCTGCCGGGTCGCATCAAGATCGGCTGCGGCAAAAAGATCTGCGATTCCGTTTGTGGCGGAAACTTTGAATACTTGGATAGGATGCGCGCGTTTCGGATGCAACCTCGCGTGCAATTCATTGTGTAAGATGCGTTTGAAAGGATATCTCTGTTATGACGGCGCCAGGCACGGGAAGCATTTTTCTTTATCCCTTTCGCGCTGCATTGGAACTCCTTCAAGCTCTTATACGCCCGGCTTACAAGGGCGCGCCGTCTTCCTGGACGCTTGAGATGACGGCAATCGTCGTGCTTCTGCCTTTCATCATTCTTGTGTTGCATATGTGGGACGCCGACATTATCCGCGTCACCGCGCAGAGCACCAATTTCATCATGGAATTCCTGCGTGCGGTCACGGACGCGATTCGCACCATCGTCTGGCTGGCCATCGGCATTGTCGTATGGCTTGTCACTGCGATACTTCTTTCGCCCAAACTGCGTGCCAGTGCCAGATCCTGGTTGGTGAAACTCCATAGCTGGGCAACACTCGTGCTGACCTCAATCGTTGTCGCAAGCGTGCCGGTTGAAATCGGAAAACTTGCCATCGGCCGGGCGCGTCCGTTTTTGCTCGATGATGTGGGAGCGGCTTATTTCTCGCCTTTCAAGGGGCAGTTCCTCTATGAAAGCTTCCCGTCCGGCCATTCCATGATGGCTGGCATCATGATGGTTTCGCTTTGGATATTCCTGCCGCGCTGGCGCATCCTGACGGTCCTTATCTGCATTCTCTTCGGGATCAGCCGGCTCGCGGCCGGCGCGCATTATCCGACGGATGTGGTCGCCGGCCTGACAATCGGTTTCGTCACGACCTGGTGGGTTGCCCGCTATATGGCGACGCGAAATATTATTTTTTCTTTGGATGACGATAGCGCGATGCCACGCGTCTGATTTCCCGCAAAAGTTGTCGTGAGGCCTGTGCATCTGGTATGGTAGTGTAATCTAAAGAATTGTATTGATTGAACTATATTGCTGTATTTCGTTAAGGTGCAGTATGAGTTTCATTAGTGAAGTCGCCTACCCAGAAATCGGGAAATCGTGTAAATTTTCAAATATTTCTCCCTCATCTTTTTTGAAAGCCTGCCTAACAGACTGCGTTATTGCCTTGACCAACGGAAAAATTTCGCCTTCGATAAGACCCGTGAAGGCGACAGGTTTGTCACTGCGCTCAAAAATAAGAATTGAAGACCGGATAGCGGTCTCGGGCGAGGGGCAACCTGCTGTAGGGCATGGGCTTGGGAGGTCACGCGGATTTTCCAACGGGTTTATGCAAAAATAAAGCAACAAGAGACGTTGTGAGCCGATGGTTCGACGTTCTCCAGGGAACAAAAAGGTTGCAGGCCAGATGAAAAAAACTCTTATGACGGGTGTATTGGGTGCGGCGGCGCTGTTTGGCGTCGCTTCGGGAGCATCCGCGGACACGCTTTCCGATGTGAAGGCGAAAGGTTTTCTGCAGTGCGGCGTTAATACGGGTCTGCTGGGATTTGCTTCGCCCAACGACAAGGGCGAGTGGTCTGGCTTCGACGTGGACTATTGCCGCGCTGTGGCTTCTGCGATTTTCGGCGATCCAACCAAGGTGAAGTTCACGCCGCTGAATGCGAAGGAACGTTTCACGGCCCTGCAGTCGGGTGAAGTGGATGTTCTGATCCGTAACACGACTTGGACCATCAGCCGCGACACTGCGCTTGGCCTCGATTTTGCTGGCATCAACTACTTTGACGGCCAGGGCTTCATGATCAATTCGAAGAAGCTGTCGGGCATCAATTCCGCATTGCAGCTTTCGGGTGCTTCCATCTGCGTTCAGGCCGGTACGACCACCGAGCTGAACATGGCCGACTATTTCCGCGCCAACAAGATGGAATATAATCCGGTTGTCTTCGAGAAGATCGAAGAAGCCAACGCCGCTTACGATTCCGGCCGTTGCGACGCCTATACGACCGACCAGTCCAGCCTCTACGGGGTTCGTCTGGCGCTTGCCAATCCGGACGATCACGTCATCTTGCCGGAAATCATCTCCAAGGAGCCATTCGGTCTGACCGTTCGTCAGGGCGATTCCAAGTGGGCGGACGTCGTTCGCTGGACCCATAATGCGCTGCTCAACGCCGAGGAATACGGCATTACGCAGGCCAATGTCGAAGAGATGAAGAAGTCCGACAATCCGGACATCAAGCGTCTTCTCGGCGTGGAAGCAGACACGAAGATCGGCACCGATCTCGGTCTCGACAATGACTGGGTGGTGAAGATCGTAAAGGGCGTCGGCAATTACGGTGAAATCTTCGAGCGCAATATTGGTGCCAGCAGCCCGCTCAAGATTGCACGTGGCATCAACGCCCAGTGGAACAAGGGCGGCCTGCAATATGGCGTCCCTGTGCGCTAACGGGAATTACTCTCCAGACTGATCATCGGCGGGTGCAATAGCGCCCGCCGGATTTGTCGGCTCTGCAGTTTGTCCGTTTGCCACTGGCTCCCGTATCACGCGGGCATTTGAATGCTGACAAGCTGCATTTTGGAATTCAACCGCGTCTTGCAGGCCCGCAAGCTCGAGATGAGCCTGAATAGAGGAATGCAAGACCGAACGGTTCGGCATTCGATGCCTCGATTTCAGGAATTGCCCCGCAAACGCGGCCAACCTTTCCTGCTCGACATTGATGCAGCCAGCCGAGAGGCACAGGAAACATATGGCTTCCTATTCTGCAACTGAACGTCGCCAGGACCGCGGCGGAACTTCGCTCCTGTATGATCCGCGAATTCGCGGCATCTTCTATCAGGTCCTTGTCTTTGCTGCGGTCATTGGCGCAATCTACTGGATCGTCGGCAACACGATCACCAATCTGCAGCGGGCAAACATTGCGTCCGGCTTTGGTTTCCTCAACGGGCGCGCTGGTTTTGATATCAGCCAGACGCTCATTCAGTACAACAGCGATTCAAACTATGGCCGGGCCTTTCTGGTCGGCCTCGTGAATACGCTTTATGTGGCCTTGCTCGGTGTCATCACGGCATCGATTATCGGGTTTCTCGTCGGTATTGGGCGTCTTTCGCGCAACTGGCTGATCCGCAAGATCTGCACGGTCTATGTGGAGGTCTTCCGCAATATTCCGCCGCTGCTCGTCATCTTCTTTTGGTATTTCGGCGTTCTGTCGGTCCTGCCGCAGGCACGCGACAGCGTTGCGCTCCCGCTTGGCACCTATCTGAACAATCGCGGCTTCTTCATGCCATCCCCTATCTGGGGTGAAGGGGCATGGCTTCTGCCGGTGGCACTTCTCGTTGGCATCGTGGCCTCCGTCGTTGTTGCGCGCTGGGCAAAACGCCGCCAGATGGCAACCGGCCAGTCCTTTCATACGATACGCGTGTCCGCCGCCCTGATTATCGGCCTTCCGATACTGGCGCTGATCGCGACCGGCTTTCCGATTTCGTTTGACTCGCCGAAGCTCGGAACCTTCAATCTAACCGGCGGCGCGCAGGTCAAGCCGGAGTTCCTGGCTCTGTTTCTGGCGCTTTCCTTCTACACGGCGTCCTTCATCGCCGAGACCGTTCGCGCCGGTGTTCTGGGCGTCAACAAGGGGCAGACCGAGGCGGCCTACGCAGTCGGGCTCCGTCCCGGCCAGACGATGCGTCTCATCATCGTGCCGCAGGCGCTGCGCATCATCATTCCGCCACTCTCGAGCCAGTATTTGAACCTCATCAAGAACTCGTCGCTCGCCATTGCCATCGGCTATCCCGATCTTGTCGCCGTAGGCGGCACGATCCTCAACCAGACCGGTCAATCGGTCGAAGTCGTGGCGATCTGGATGGTGATCTACCTGGGCATCAGCCTGATCGTGTCCGGCCTGATGAACTGGTTCAATGCCAAGATGGCGCTGGTGGAGAGGTGACAATGGAAAACGCAGAGCTCCAATATGTCCGCGCGCAGATGGTGGATGGCGAAGCGCCGCCACGTTCCGTCCAGGGCTTTTCACACTGGCTGCGCGTCAATCTGTTCGCAACGCCGGTCGATGCGGCGCTGACCATTCTCGGCCTGCTGGCCGTGGCATGGTTCCTTCCGCCGATCATCGAGTGGCTGTTCTTCAAGGCCGTTTGGACCGGCGCCGATCGCACTGCCTGCCTGACTGTCGCACAGGGCGGCACGCAACCGGAAGGCTGGTCGGGCGCCTGCTGGGCATTCGTGAACGCGAAATATGAGCAGTTCATCTATGGCCGCTATCCGATTTCCGAACGCTGGCGTGTCAATCTGACGGCGTTGATGTTCGTTGTCCTGCTCGTGCCGCTTCTCATCCCGAAGGCTCCGAAGAAGGGTCTCAATGCGATCCTGTTCTTCTTCGTGTTCCCGATTGTCGCCTTCTTCCTTTTGGTTGGCGGCTGGTTCGGTCTTCCCTTCGTGGAAACGCCGCTCTGGGGCGGCCTGCTGGTCACGCTTGTGCTGTCCTTTGTCGGCATTGCCGTGTCGCTGCCGCTCGGTATCGTTCTTGCGCTGGGACGCCGGTCGAAGCTGCCTGTCATCAAGACCTTTTCGATCATCTTCATCGAAATGGTGCGTGGCGTTCCGCTGGTGACGGTGTTGTTCATGGCCAGCGTCATGCTGCCTTTGTTCCTGCCGCCGGGCGTCACATTCGACAAGCTGCTGCGTGCGCTCATCGGCGTGGCGCTGTTCGCCTCGGCCTATATGGCGGAAGTGGTGCGCGGCGGTCTTCAGGCTATTCCGCGTGGGCAGTATGAAGGCGCTGATGCGCTTGGCCTCAGCTACTGGCAGAAGACGGGACTGATCGTCCTGCCGCAGGCGCTGAAGCTGGTCATTCCGGGTATCGTCAACACCTTCATCGGCCTCTTCAAGGATACGAGCCTTGTCTACATCATCGGCATGTTCGATCTGCTGGGCATCGTCCGTCAGAACTTTTCCGATGCCAACTGGGCTTCTCCACAGACGCCTGCCACAGGTCTGATCTTTGCTGGCTTCGTTTTCTGGATTTTCTGTTTCGCTATGTCGCGATACTCTATATTCATGGAACGACGGCTCGACACGGGTCATAAACGATAAAAATAAAGGGAATAATGGAAATGAGTGCACAAAGCGCCCTCCCGCAATCCGAACTCGGAGTGGATGTCGACCGTTCGAAGATGCAGGTTTCCAAAACCGATGTCGCCATCGAAATCACCAATATGCATAAGTGGTATGGCGAGTTTCACGTCCTGCGCGACATCAACCTCAAGGTCATGCGCGGTGAGCGCATCGTTGTGGCGGGACCGTCTGGCTCGGGCAAATCGACTATGATCCGTTGCATCAATCGTCTGGAAGAACACCAGAAGGGCAAGATCGTCGTCGATGGCATTGAACTGACCAACGACCTCAAGAAGATCGACGAAGTGCGCCGCGAAGTCGGCATGGTGTTCCAGCACTTCAACCTCTTCCCACATCTGACCATTCTGGAAAACTGCACGCTGGCACCGATCTGGGTGCGCAAGATGCCGAAGAAGCAGGCGGAAGAAATCGCCATGCATTATCTGGCCCGCGTGAAGATTCCGGAACAGGCCAACAAATATCCGGGCCAGCTTTCGGGTGGCCAGCAGCAACGCGTGGCGATTGCTCGCGCATTGTGCATGAACCCGAAAGTCATGCTGTTCGACGAACCGACATCGGCTCTCGATCCAGAAATGGTGAAGGAAGTTCTGGACACCATGGTGAGCCTTGCTGCCGAAGGCATGACCATGATCTGCGTGACGCACGAAATGGGCTTTGCCCGTCAGGTTGCCAACCGCGTGATTTTCATGGATCAGGGCCAGATCGTTGAACAGAACTCGCCAAACGAGTTCTTCGACAATCCGCAGCACGAACGCACCAAGCTGTTCCTGAGCCAGATCCTGCACTGATCGGATTTTTGAGCTAGAATCAAGACACCCGCCGGTTCGCCAGCGGGTGTTTTTGTTTATTCGTCGTGCGGACCTTCGCAGAACTGGATACGATTGCCGAAAGGGTCGATGACCGTCATCACGCGGCCCCACGGCTCATTCTCGATTCCCGGCCGCATGAAACGGTAGCCGCGCGCGTTAATCTCCTTATGCAGTTCCTCGACACCCTGCATGCGCACGAAAATATTGGCGCCCGGACTTCCGTCGCCGTGATGTTCGCTAAGATGCAGGGCAAGCCCACTGCGGGAAACCTGCATATAAAGCGGCATTCCCTCGGCAAAGCGATGCTCCCAATCCAGATTGAATCCGAGAAAGCCGAGATAGAATTCGCGGGCCTTTTCAATGTCGAAAATGCGAAAGATCGGACAGGTCTGCTCAAACTGGATTGCCATTCTGAAACGCCTTTGCGACTGATAGTTCAACGAACGGGAGAGGCAATTCGTGACTGATTTTCAATGGGTGGAGAAACTCGCACCTGAGCAATATCGCGAATTTCATGAGTTTTATAGTAAAGAATGGTGGACGAGCGAACGGACGCTGGATGAGGTCACGCATATGCTGGCCCATTGCGATTTGCTTCTCTTCTGCCTCGATGCAAAAGGCGGGATTGCAGGTTTCGTCCGCGTCCTCACGGACTTCACCTTCAAGGCGCTGATCTTCGACGTGATTGTGTCGGAGAAGCATCGGGGGCAGGGGTTGGGGCAGGCCCTTGTCGAACGCGTTCTCAATCATGAAAAGCTGAGGCGTGTGAAAAGCTTCGAACTTTATTGCCCGGAACGGCTTGTGCCCTTCTACCAGAAGCTTGGCTTCGTGAAGGGCACATCCTCGCTGCTCTTCAACCAGTACTAGCTGTTTGTTATCACCGCATTGTCCGACACATCGAAGCGGGATCAGAAATCAGTCCAGTGGACTGATTTCCCCGCCTATGCGCTTCGCACTTTTGCTGGAAATGCTCTAATCTTCCACAAACCGGCGCAGACGTTGCAGGGCATCATCCCATTGGCTGGAAACGGTTGCGAGATAGGCACGGGCGTCGATCAGTGGTGCGGGATGCAGGCGAAACCTGCTTTCCCGTCCGACCTTTTCCCGCTCGACCAGTTTTGCCTGTTCCAGCACTGTCAGGTGCTTGGTGACTGCCTGCCGGGTAATGCTGCCATTTTGCGACAGCGCCACAATTGAGCGGCTTTCACCATCACTCAGGGTTTCGATGAGCGCCAGCCGGGTCGGATCGGCGAGCGCCGCGAAAACCATAGACATATCCGTGCCGGTCACAGCTTGCCTATCGTTCATTTTCGACGTGTCTTTTGATGTTGCCGACTTGCTCCTCCCAGCCGCCTTCGTTCATCCGCAACGCCAGCGGGCTGCGTTCAGCAGGCAGGGCGTCGAAACCGCTTTCGATCACAGTCAGCCGCGTTCCGGTCTCGACCGTTTCCAATCTGAATTCCACCAGCGTCGGCGGCTCCTTGGAATAATCAATGTTGTGGTCCACCGCATAGGGATGCCAAGTGAAGGCAAAATAGCTCGGTGCCTTCATTTCCTTGATGAAGGATTCCCAAGGCTCGTGCTCGAAACCGGGATAGGTGATATGGCCAGTCGAACGGGTGCCGACGATGAATGGCCCGTCGATCTTGACCTGAAACCAGCTTCCAAACTCTTCATGATCGGTAAGGGCGCGCCATACGCGGTCGATCCCTGCATGAATGTCGACGGTCTTTACGATGCGGTCAGTATTGCTTGCGACGGTCATGATATGCATCCTCCGTAATTGGCAACTTAATGGTTGCCAATATAGCGTGATTGCGAAAATGAGCAACCAAAAAGTTGCATATTTTATTCGGGCAGCGGAGCTTTGTCGGGCAAAGGGAACAGTGTCACAAATTTTTCTGCCAAAGCGCGGTCGCCTATGACCTTGAGAACATTGGCGCTTTCCAACGCCGAAAGCGGCTGCCCTCCATAGATGGCTGCCGCCAGCATGCGCGGAGAACTTTCGAAATGGAGATCGTATTTCTGCGCTGTGCCGCGCTCTATCCGAATTCCGTCATCGTCCAGCCAGGCGGTGAAATCTTCTTCGTCCAGACGGAGACCGATCACGGCGCGCATACCGAGGGACCTGTTATGATCCATCATGGTTCGCAGTGAAAGCAGGAAGGAAGCGGTTGAAATCGGCAGGTTGGGATCGTGCTTTGGCGAACGCGCTGCCCAACGACCCAATGTTTGAAGGATAGGTTCACTCTCATAACCCCACTCGGTCAATTCGTAGACCTGTACCGATGCTGGAGGGGGGAGTTTCGTTTTGCGAAGAATGCCAGCTTCTTCCAGCCCTTCAAGCCTCTGCGTGAGGACATTTGCACTCACGCCCGGCAAATCAGCCCGCAGATCGCTGAAGCGTTTGGGGCCGAACATCAATTCGCGCATGACGAGAAGAGACCAGCGTTCCCCAATTAAATCAAGGGCATGAGCCGCAGCGCAGGCATCATCATAACTGCGCTTGGCGGCTGACTTTCCCGGTTTGGTTATTTTTTCTAACTTCATGGTTGCTAATTATAACTTATATGCCATTATGTACAAGCGAACTTTGAGTTCTTCCGATGCCAATCGCGTGAATTGTTTTACGCACGGAAGAACCAAGCATCGATTGCATATCGGGCCTCAGACTCATGGCTCGACCTTATCGCCGGGGGAGCCGGGCAGGCGATAGATAATCGTAAAATAAGATCGGGTCGCTTGGCCCGCCAACGGAGGAAATCTCATGCCGAAAATGATTTTCGTGAACCTGCCAGTGAAGAATGTTGTGCAGTCAACCAGCTTCTATGAAGCCATCGGCGGCACCAAGAATCCCATGTTCTCGGACGAAACGGCTTCCTGCATGGTCTTTTCGGACACTATTCACGCGATGATTCTTGACCATGAAAAGTTCAGCCAGTTCACGCCGAAGAAGATCGCCGATGCCAACACAGTCAGCGAGGTGCTGATCTGTCTGTCTGCGGAAAGCAAGGCTGAAGTCGATACGACGGTGGAGAAAGCGGTGAATGCTGGCGGAAAGGCCGATCCGGGGCCGAAGCAGGATTATGGTTTCATGTATGGACGCAGCTTCGAAGATCTTGACGGTCATATCTGGGAGATAATGTGGATGGATATGGAAGAAGCCAGCAAGGTCATGGGGTAGAGTACTCCAGACAATAGAAAAAACAAACACTTGGAGCGCCCTGCGTCCTTACGGATGCACAAAGAACGCTCCACTCTTCTAACCCTTTAAAACTACGCATCGCCCCGAAGATCGATTCCGATTTTCGGGCCGATGCGGCAGGGAGGAGAAAATGTCAGGTCTGACAATCTGTCTCTGGTTCGACGGACAGGCTGAAGAAGCCGCGAACCACTATGTCTCGATCTTCCGGGCCTGTGGAAGATCAGCTTCGATCGACGGCGCTATCCGTTTCAAGCATGGCCACGGGCAGAACGAGGATCAGCCGGTCGTCGTGAACTTCACGCTCGACGGGCAGGCGATATCCGGTCTCAACGGTGGGCCGACATTCAAGTTTTCCCCGGCAGTCTCGCTCTTCGTCCAATGCAAGGATCAGGCGGAACTGGATATGTTCTGGGAAAAACTGATGGAGGGTGGTGCGCCGATGGAATGCGGCTGGCTGACGGATAAATATGGCTTCTCGTGGCAGGTGGTCCCGCAAATGGTGCTGGATATCCTGCAGAACGGCACTGCCGAACAGCGCCAGCGCGTGGCCGATGCCGTGATGAAGATGGTCAAGCTGGACGTTGCGACGCTCGAAGCAGCGCGCGACGCAGCTTAATTCCGTACGGCCGCAATGGCATCGTAGCCATAGAGCCAGTCCAGATCCTTCAGGAAGCTTTCCGGACTGCGCATGGCGAAGAGCGTGTTGCGGCCAAGCGCGAAAATGCCGGTGGCGTGATAGGCGAACCTGTTTAACTGACCGCGTTTGGCAACCGCCGCGATCCGCTGCTTGCGGGCGCTATCGAAGCGTTTCAGAGCTGCTTCGTGGTCGTCACCGTCCAGCACTTCGGCAAGGGCCGCCGCATCCTCGATTGCCATGGCGGCACCCTGCGCGGCAAAAGGTGTGACCGCGTGCGATGCATCGCCGAGAAAAATCGTCCGGTCGGGCCCGACGAATTGGGCGTCTGCCATTTCGAAAAGCGGCCAATAGGTCCATGCATCGGTCGCTGCCAGAACATCGCGAACCGGAGCGCCCCAATCCGCATAGATGGTGCGCAAACGTGCCGGATCGCCGGTCCTGGACCAGACTTCTCCGGGGTTTTCGCCCGTCGTGATGGCGACGAAATTGAAGAAGCTGCCGCCCTTGACCGGATAGGCGATGAAATGCGCCTTGTTGCCGAGCCATGCGGAAACGGCGTTCCTCGTCTTCATGGCGGATAAAAACGATGCGGGGAGGGCTCCGACGGCAAGTGTCGTGCGCCAGGCAATATGGCCGCTGAACCGTGCCTTGCTGAAACTGGTCTTCGAGCGCTCCGCCGACCAGACGCCATCGCAGGCAATCAGATAGGCTGCTTCGACGGATTCTTCGGAATTGCCATGGCGGATGGTGGTCGCAACGGTTCCGTTTTCGACGCGTTGATTTGTGATTTCAGCGCCGAGACTGATCTCGATGCGGGGCTCTTCACGGCAGGCATCGAGCAAAGCAGATTGCAGGTCGGCACGGTGACAAACGACGTAAGGATGATGCCAGCGCTGACGAGCCTCGTCGCCAAGCTTCATTTCCATCAGCGGCCGCGCTTTACGCCCATCCATGAGATAGAGCGTTTCTGGCGTTACTGTTTGGGTAGAAAGACGGTCGGCAACGCCGAGCCGTTCCAGATGCCGCATCGCATTGGGGGCAAGTTGCAGGCCGGCGCCGACTTCCGAAAGGGTCTCGGCCTTTTCGACAAGCCGGACATTCCAGCCGCGTGCTGCCAGCTCCAGTGCTGCCGACAGACCAGCTACTCCGGCCCCGGCAATCAATATGCGCCCTTTGCTCATGTCGATGAGATCATCCGGCATTCAGCCCCGTCGTGAGGCTGCTCCGATTAAGCAGCCTTATCAGCAGATGCTTCGTAAACGCAGCCTGCCGGAACGGTTTCGTCGGCATGGAGCTTGGCGTTGTAGCGATAGAGGGTCGAGCAATACGGGCAAACGACTTCGCTTTCATCACCCATGTCCAGAAACACGTGCGGATGATCGAAAGGCGGGTTTGCACCAACGCACATGAATTCCTTCACGCCGATTTCGATGGCAGCGTGGCCGGCGTCGTTCTGAAAGTGAGGAATGATGTGATCGGACATAATATGCTCCGGTTCTGGTCGATGGGCGGTATGAGCATGGTCCTGAACCGTGCGCCGGACGAGATCATGCGTAAACATTGGCATGCGTGTACCGCGAAAGTCTTGTTTCCGGAAGCGTTTTCATCAATTCTGAGGACATTTCAAGCTAATTGCTATCAAACTGTCATATGACAGCCATAGGCTTAAGGCAGAGCCGGAATATTCCGGTGGAAGTCGGGACAGGAAAAATGAGCGAAAACAGCGTTATGGCGAGCGAAACCCCCAGCGCATCCCAAGGCGGAACACACGAGATGACAGCCGGACTAGCCCCCAACCCAACCGTGGTTCCCGATATGGAGATAGCGCCTGACGTTCACAAAGCTTTGAACAGCGAGTTGATGCAAAGCGCCGACCGCTTCGTCAATCGCGAGTTTTCCTGGCTGCAATTCAACCGGCGCGTTCTCGAGGAAGCCGCGAATATGCGCCAGCCCTTACTCGAACGCCTGCGCTTCCTGTCCATTTCCGCCGCCAATCTCGATGAATTCTTCATGGTCCGCATTGCCGGTCTCGCTGCACAGGTGCGCGCCGGTGTGGCGCTGCGCAGCGCCGATGGACGTACACCACAGGAACAGCTCGATTTCGTTCTCGACGAAGTGGGGCGCCTGCAGGAAGAACAGCAGCAACGCCTGCGCGCATTGCGCGAGGAACTGGAACAGGAAAGTATCGAGATCGTTCGTCCGTCTGCACTTTCAAGGCAGGAGAAGGAATGGCTCGAAAATCACTTCCTCGAAACGATTTTTCCGGTCTTGACGCCACTCTCCATCGATCCGGCGCATCCGTTCCCGTTCATTCCGAACCTCGGCTTTTCCATCGCCCTGCAGCTTGCGCGTCGTGCCGATAATCATCCTATGACGGCGCTGTTGCGTATTCCTGTCGCGTTGAAGCGCTTTATCCAACTGCCGACTGATCAGGCCAATGTTTACCGCTTCATCACCATCGAGGACGCAGTGAGCCTGTTCATCGGGCGGTTGTTCCCTGGTTATGAAGTGCGCGGCGCCGGTACATTCCGCATCATCCGCGACAGTGATATCGAAGTGGAAGAAGAGGCGGAAGATCTCGTTCGTCTCTTCGAGACGGCACTGAAACGCCGCCGTCGCGGACAGGTGATCCGCATCGAGTTTGATGGAGAAATGCCGGAAGCTCTGCGCGTCTTCGTGGCGACGGAACTTGGTGTTTCGGAAAACCGTATCAGCGTGCATGAGGGCCTTCTTGCGCTCAACATGATTTCGGAGATTGTTTCGATCCCGCGTGAAGACCTGAAATTCGTCTCTTACAATCCGCGTTTCCCGGAGCGTATTCGCGAGCATGGCGGCGATTGCTTCGCAGCGATTCGCGAAAAGGACATTGTGGTCCACCACCCCTATGAATCCTTTGATGTTGTTGTGCAGTTCCTGCGGCAGGCAGCAGCCGACCCGGATGTGCTGGCAATCAAGCAGACGCTTTATCGCACCTCTAACGACAGCCCGATCGTGCGCGCGCTGGTGGATGCCGCTGAAGCCGGAAAGTCCGTAACGGCGCTGGTCGAGCTGAAAGCACGCTTCGACGAGGAGGCGAATATTCGTTGGGCACGCGATCTGGAGCGCGCAGGCGTTCAGGTGGTGTTCGGCTTCATCGAGTTGAAAACCCACGCGAAAATGTCGCTGGTCGTGCGTCGCGAAGACCAGAGGCTGCGTTCCTATGTGCATCTGGGCACGGGCAACTACCATCCGATCACGGCGCGCATCTATACCGATCTGTCGTTCTTTACGTCAGATGCGGATATTGCGCGCGACGTGGCGCATATCTTCAACTTCATCACGGGCTATGCCCAGCCTGCCGAAGAGATGAAGATCGCGATTTCACCCTTCACGCTGCGTGCACGAATCCTGAAGCACATTGAGGATGAAGTGGCGCATGCGAAGGCGGGGCGTCCGGCTGCGATCTGGATGAAGATGAACTCGCTTGTTGATCCACAGATCATTGACGCGCTCTATATGGCGAGCCAGGCGGGTGTTCAGATTGATCTGGTCGTGCGCGGCATCTGCTGTCTGCGTCCAGGTGTTCCGGGACTTTCCGACAATATTCGCGCCAAGTCGATTGTCGGGCGTTTTCTGGAGCACAGCCGTATATTCTGTTTCGGAAACGGCAACGACCTGCCTTCCGACAAGGCAATCGTCTATATCGGGTCCGCCGACATGATGCCGCGCAATCTCGACCGCCGGGTGGAGACCCTCGTTCCGATCACAAATGCCACAGTGCACCAGCAAATCTTGTCGCAAATCATGTTTGCCAACATAATTGATAACCAACAGAGCTATCAGCTACTTGCGGACGGCACCTCTCGCCGGATAGAAAAAGAAGCAGGAGAGGAAGCTTTCAACGCGCAGGAATATTTCATGACCAATCCTAGCCTGTCGGGTCGCGGAAAGTCGCTGAAGTCTTCGGCCCCCCGCCTTATCGCGCATCGCAAGCGCGCGCAGGCGGAAAGAAAAACGACTGCATGAGTCCAGCTGTAGCACAAGGCCGCCTCAAGGGGCTCAAGCCCGTCGCGGTCATCGACATTGGCTCGAACTCGATCCGTGTCGTCATCTATGAAGGCATTGTCCGTTCTCCGACGGTGCTTTTCAACGAAAAGATACTCTGCGGTCTCGGGAAAGGCCTCGCGAAAACCGGCAAGCTCAACGAGAAATCCGTTGAGGCGGCGCTTCGTGCGCTCAAGCGTTTTCGCGCGCTGGCCGAGCAGGCCGGCGCTGTATCCATCCACGCGCTGGCGACTGCGGCTGCGCGTGAAGCGAAAAACGGCCCGGACTTCATCGCTCAGGCGGAAGCCATTCTCGGCCGGCACATTGAAGTGCTGTCCGGCAAGGAAGAAGCCCATTATTCGGCGCTTGGTATCATTTCGGGCTTCTATCGACCAAAGGGCGTGACAGGTGACCTTGGCGGCGGCAGCCTTGAGCTGATCGCAGTGGACGACCACGAGGTAGGCGAGGGGATCACCTTGCCGCTCGGCGGCCTGCGCTTGCAGGATATGTCCGATGGACGGCTGCCAGAGGCAACCAAGATCGCGCGTACGGAGCTGGCAAAGGCTACGCTTCTGCAAGCACATCAGGGCCAGGTGTTCTATGCGGTCGGCGGTACCTGGCGTAACCTTGCCAAGCTGCATATGACGGCGAAGAACTATCCGCTCCATGTCATGCACGGCTATGAGATAAACCCGGTGGAAGCGCAAAGCTTCCTCAAGCGTGTTGCCAAGGGCAATCTGGACACGATGCGCGGCATCGAGGCGGTTTCGAAAAACCGTCGCCAGCTTTTGGCCTATGGTGCTACGGTGCTGTTGGAGACGATCCGTCTGATGAAGCCTTCGAAGATCGT
Organism: Ochrobactrum sp. A-1; assembly: GCF_022488005.1. Classification (NCBI taxonomy): domain Bacteria; kingdom Pseudomonadati; phylum Pseudomonadota; class Alphaproteobacteria; order Hyphomicrobiales; family Brucellaceae; genus Ochrobactrum; species Ochrobactrum sp. A-1. The sequence goes on along the minus strand of NZ_JAKVQC010000003.1, from coordinate 799,238 downwards.
TTTCTCGGCGCTCGGCGTACGCGAAGGCTATCTTTATTCGCTTTTGCCCAAGAACGAACAGCGGCTCGATCCGCTGCTGGCCTCGGCAGACGAACTGTCCATTCTGCGCTCACGCTCTCCGCGTCATGCTCGCGAACTGGCAACATGGACGACTTTGTCCTTGCCGGTGCTCGGTTTTGACGAAACCGAAGACGAAGCGCGCTACAGGCAGGCTGCCTGTCTCGTGGCCGATATTAGCTGGCGCGCGCATCCCGATTATCGCGGATCACAGGCGCTGAACATCATTGCTCACGGCTCGTTCGGCGGTATCGACCATGCCGGGCGTTCCTTCATGGCGCTTGCCAATTATTATCGTCATGAAGGTCTGATCGAAGACGAGATTGCACCGGAAATCATGCAACTCGCCACGCCGCGCCTGCGTGAAAGGGCGAAGTTGCTCGGAGCCTTGCTGCGCGTGGTCTATCTTCTGTCGGCTTCGATGCCGGGCGTCATCCCGCGCCTTGTCTGGCGTGAAGAGGAAAACGGCATTGCGCTTGTCGTGCCGGGAGACCTTGCCGATCTGATTTCGGATCGTCCCGAAGGCCGCTTGCAGCAGCTTTCCAAGCTGACGGGAAAGAATATCTATTTCGCGGTCGGTGACGCGGCGATTGAGGGGACACGGGAATAAGGCAGTAAGTGAGTAGGGCAGTAAGGCGGTATGTTTAACGCAAACGTTCACATACTGCCTTACTGCCCTATTGCCTTATTCCCCTAACTCAACCGCCCTGATCCGCCGGTTCTCGAACTTGATAACGATCTTGCCGTCGATGAGATCGAGGGCTTTCTGACCGAACACCTCGCGACGCCAGCCATGCAGGGCAGGTACATTGGCCTTTTCGCCTTCTGAGGCGATCTTTTCGATGTCATCAGAACTGGCGACGATCTTTGCCGCGACGCCGTGCTCTTCCGTCACAAGCTTGAGCAGAACCTTGAGGATATCTGCAGCAGCAGCGCTGCCTTCCGGCGAATGCAACGGCTTCGGCAATTTCGGCAAATCTTCCTTGGGGATTTCAAGCGCTGACTGGATCGCAGCGACAAGCCCTGCAGCCTGTGCCGAGCGCTCCCAGCCTTTCGGGATCGAACGAAGGCGACCGAGTGCTTCTGCGTCACGCGGCTGCTGCTGTGCGATTTCAGCGATGGTATCGTCCTTGATGATACGTCCGCGCGGCACATTGCGCTCGCGTGCTTCGCGTTCACGCCAGGCGGCCACAGCCTGCACAATGGCAAGTTCGAGCGGTTTGCGGACGCGCGCCTTGACCCGCCGCCAGGCATCGTCCGGATGCAGGTCGTAGGTTTCGCGGGAAGTCAGCACCGCCATTTCCTCGTTTACCCACTCGCTGCGGCCTTCTTTCTGAAGCTCTTCCTTCAGGTAGAGGTAGATGTCGCGCAAATAGGTAACGTCGGCCAGAGCATAGTCGAGCTGCTTTTCCGAAAGCGGACGGCGGCGCCAGTCGGTGAAGCGCGACGACTTGTCGATGTGTTTGCCGGTCACCTTCTGGACCAGCTGGTCGTAGGAAATCGCATCACCGAAACCACAGACCATCGCCGCGACCTGACTGTCGAAGACCGGTGAAGGGATGAGGTCGCCCAGATGGAAGACAATTTCGATGTCCTGCCGTGCGGCGTGGAAAACCTTGACGATCTTCTCGTCCGCCATCAGGCGGAAGAACGGCGCAAGGTCGAGCCCCGGTGCCAGCGCGTCCACTAGCGCCGTATGGTCTGGCGAAGCCATCTGGATAAGGCACAATTCCGGCCAGAACGTCGTTTCACGGATGAATTCTGTATCGACCGTGACGAAATCGGATTTGGCAAGGGCGGATACGGCCTCTTCGAGGGCCTCTGTCGTCGTGATGAGATGCATGTCTACCTTTTAGAGAAAGCGCGGCCGCTTGTCGCGAAAGAATGCGCAAAACCCGCAGCATAACAAGTGCAAATCGTGTTTTTTGTCGATACGTTGCGTCATGTGCCCCGAACCTCGACCCTTGTAGAGAGTGCAGACTTGACAAAACCCGGTCAAAATGCGCTTTTCCGCCAGAATTTGCAGCGCTTTGCCTGCACTGACTTATCTTACCAAAAGGCAGAAATCATGCACCGTTACCGCAGCCATACCTGCGCAGCCCTTCGCAAGACGGACGTTGGTTCGAACGTTCGCCTTTCCGGATGGGTTCACCGCGTCCGTGACCATGGCGGCATTCTCTTCATCGATCTTCGCGATCATTACGGCATTACCCAGATCGTGGCCGATCCTGATTCGCCCGCGTTCAAGGTTGCCGAGACGGTTCGCGGCGAGTGGGTTATCCGCGTCGATGGTGAAGTGAAGGCCCGCGCAGACGATGCGGTCAATACGAATCTGCCGACCGGAGAGGTGGAAATCTTCGCAACCGAGATCGAAGTACTCGCAGCCGCCAAGGAATTGCCGCTGCCGGTCTTCGGCGAGCCGGACTACCCGGAAGATATCCGCCTGAAGTACCGTTTCCTCGATCTGCGCCGCGAAACGCTGCACAAGAACATCATGAGCCGCACGAAGATCATCGCCGCGATGCGTCGCCGCATGACCGAAATCGGTTTCAATGAGTTCAGCACGCCGATCCTGACGGCCTCGTCGCCGGAAGGCGCACGCGATTTCCTCGTGCCGAGCCGTATTCACGAAGGCAAGTTCTATGCGCTGCCGCAGGCGCCGCAGCAGTACAAGCAGCTTCTGATGGTTGCCGGTTTCGACCGCTACTTCCAGATCGCGCCTTGCTTCCGCGACGAAGACCCGCGTGCCGACCGTCTGCCGGGCGAATTCTACCAGCTCGACCTCGAAATGAGCTTCGTGACCCAGGAAGAAGTCTGGGAAACGATGGAACCTGTCATGCGCGGCATCTTCGAAGAGTTTGCTGAAGGCAAGCCGGTGACGCAGCAGTTCCGCCGCATCGCCTATGACGATGCAATCCGCACCTATGGTTCGGACAAGCCGGATCTGCGCAACCCGATCGAGATGCAGGCTGTGACCGACCATTTCGCCGGTTCGGGCTTCAAGGTCTTCGCAAACATGATCGCCAACGATCCGAAGGTCGAAGTCTGGGCAATTCCGGCCAAGACCGGCGGATCGCGCGCATTTTGCGACCGCATGAATTCCTGGGCGCAGAGCGAAGGTCAGCCGGGTCTCGGCTATATCTTCTGGCGCAAGGAAGGTGACAAGCTTGAAGGCGCTGGCCCGATTGCCAAGAACATCGGTGAAGAGCGCACGGAAGCGATCCGCACGCAGATGGGTCTGGAAGACGGCGATGCCTGCTTCTTCGTTGCTGGTCTGCCCTCCAAGTTCTACAAATTCGCAGGCGATGCCCGCACGCGCGCTGGTGAAGAACTGAACCTCGTCGATCGTGACCGTTTCGAACTGGCCTGGATCATCGACTTCCCGTTCTACGAATGGGACGAAGACAACAAGAAGCTCGACTTCGCACACAACCCGTTCTCCATGCCGCAGGGCGGAATGGACGCGCTGGAAAATCAGGACCCGCTCGCCATCAAGGCTTACCAGTACGATCTCGTCTGCAACGGCTTCGAAATCGCTTCCGGTTCGATCCGTAACCAGCTGCCGGACGTCATGGTCAAGGCATTTGAAAAGGTTGGTCTCAGCCAGCAGGACGTGGAAGAGCGTTTCGGCGGTCTCTATCGTGCGTTCCAGTACGGTGCACCTCCGCATGGCGGCATGGCTGCCGGTATCGACCGCGTCATCATGCTTCTGGTCGGTGCGAAGAACCTGCGCGAAATCTCGCTGTTCCCGATGAACCAGCAGGCGCTCGATCTTCTGATGAATGCGCCTTCGGATGTGTCGCCCGCGCAACTGCGTGACCTGCATATCCGTCTGGCTCCGGTACAGAAGAGCTAAGCGACCTCTATGAAAAGCAAAAACCCGGACTTGAGCCGGGTTTTTTTTATTAGGCAACAATAAGCCCGATGAGTTTTCTCACCGGGCTTTTTGGTTTTAATTATTAGCGTCGACGCTGACTTTCAGAAGCTGGATGATCTTCGTCGGGTCCAGCGATGCGGTGGCAACAATGGAAGCGAAGGTCACCGGCTGGTCCGGCGATGCGCTAATGGTCAGCGACTTCGGATCATCGAAGAACTTGTCGGATGCGGCCTTGAGCTGCTGGGCAAATTCAGGGTTCTTCAGCTGTGTCGCCATCAGCGGAACCATCATTTTCAGCTGCTCGCCAAGCTGCTTGCCATCCGCGCCCTGCTGCTTGCCGTAATAGTCGAGAAGCTTCTGGGTCAGGGTTTCGTTGTCGAAGCGGATCGACAGGTTCTTCAAGTTCAGCTGTTCCGCCAGACCCAGAATTGCAAGTCCGGCAGCATCCTTGTCTGCGTCGGCCTTGCTCATGTTTTCCTGTGTCTTCTGGACGGCTTCGAGGAAGGCCAGATCATACCCACCGAGGCTGCCGGTGATGTTGATCTTGCCAAGTTCCTCGGCCTGAAGTTCCAGCTGGTCCAGCGATGTGTCGCCCGAAGTCGGCGACCAGCTGCCCTTGGAGTTCAGCGAGCCGTTGAAGGTGTTCATGTCGAGCGGTGCAAGCGGGTTCTTGCCGCCCTTCTCAAAGGTCGCGTCGATATTGGCGATGGTCCAGACATAGCCGATCTTCTCGGCCTTGTTGGAGGTGTCGAGCGACAGGTCGAAACCCTTTACGGTGGCGCCATCCGTGCCGGGGGTGCCGAACTGGATTTCGTCAATCTTCAGCTTGTCATACATGACCATGCTGTCGAGCGGACCCTTGGCGGTTTCCGACGGAATATACACGTTCTGCATGGCAAGGCCCTTGATCTCGGCCTTGTCGTTCTTGTCTTCCTCGCCAGCAAAGGCAAGATCGGGCACGGTGACCTGTTCGATGCTGTAGCCGCCGTCCGGCGCATCCTGAACGTTCTGGAGCGTCACGTCGCCGAGGGCGGTTTCTTTTTCGCCCACCGTCGGCAGCTTGATCTTGGTGCCCTGGAGCACGATGTCGGAGCCGTTCGCCTGAACATTGGCGAAGCTCAGTTCGCCGCCCTGTTTCGCATAAAGTGCCTTGATACGCTCGGCGACTGCATTGGCGTCAGCTGCCATGGCCGCGCTGCCGAAAATCAGCGAAAGCGCTGTACCTGCAGCCAAAACACGTGCCGCTGGCTTGATATTGACGAAAACCTGCATTCGAAGCTCCTGCCTAATCTCTAATATAGCGCGGCATTCATAGGCGGAAATCACTCGCAATAACAACATGATTTCCTCATCCTGCGATTGCAGCCGGGGAAACTTACCCTTGATACCTCTATAGGACATAAATGGCGGCAGGATTGCGACTATTACACACTAATGTACTGGATTGGTTCTCCTGAACTCTTGCTGGCGAATCGCGCAGTTGGTACTGAGAGACATGGGAAAAAGTCTGATTCCGCCGGATGACGGCGAAGAACACATCGAACGGGTCGATCTCAAATCGGCTCTCGAGGAACGTTACCTCGCTTATGCGCTGTCGACGATCATGCATCGTGCGCTGCCGGACGTGCGCGACGGCTTGAAGCCGGTGCATCGTCGCATCATGCACGCCATGCGTCTGCTGCGTCTCAATCCCGATCAGGCCTATGCAAAATGCGCCCGTATCGTCGGTGATGTGATGGGTAAGTTCCATCCGCATGGCGATGCGTCGATCTACGATGCGCTGGTGCGTCTGGCGCAGGATTTCGCGGTGCGTTATCCGCTCGTGGACGGGCAAGGCAACTTCGGCAATATCGACGGCGATAACGCGGCTGCCATGCGTTACACCGAAGCGCGTATGACGGAAGTGGCGACGTTGCTGCTGGAAGGCATCAACGAAAACGCCATCGATTTCCGCCCGACCTATAATGAAGAGGACGAAGAGCCGATCGTTCTGCCGGGCGCTTTCCCGAACCTGCTTGCAAACGGTTCGGCGGGCATTGCGGTCGGCATGGCGACCAATATTCCGCCGCATAATGTGGCGGAGCTTTGCTCGTCGGCGCTCTATATCATCAATCATCCTGACACGCCGGTTGAGGAACTCGTTACCTCGCCGGAGCAATGGGAAGAACTGAAGCGCGAAGCCGAGACCGACCCGGCTGCTCTGTTGAAGTGCAAGGTGCGTGGCCCGGATTTCCCGACCGGCGGCATCCTTGTCGAAGAGCATGGCAATATCTTGGAAGCCTATCGCACGGGCCGCGGCGCATTTCGTGTGCGCGCGCGCTGGGAGAAGGAAGAAGGCAATCGCGGCACCTGGGTGATCGTCGTCACCGAAATTCCCTATCAGGTTCAGAAATCGCGCCTGATCGAAAAGATTGCCGAGCTGCTGCTGGCAAAGAAGCTGCCATTGCTCGACGACATTCGTGACGAGTCGGCGGAAGACATCCGTATCGTTCTGGAGCCGAAGAACAGGACTGTCGATCCTGAACTGCTGATGGAATCGCTGTTCAAGCTGACCGAGCTGGAAAGCCGCGTTTCACTGAACATGAACGTGCTGTCGCATGGCAAGGTGCCGAATGTTCTGTCGTTGGGCAGCGTTCTGCGCGAGTGGCTCGACCACCGCAAGGAAGTGCTTGTCCGCCGTTCGCAATTCCGTCTGGCGGAAATCGAAAGACGCCTGGAAATCCTTGGTGGCTTCCTGATCGCCTATCTTAATCTGGATGAAGTGATCCGCATCATCCGCGAGGAGGATGAGCCGAAGCAGGACCTGATGCGGACCTTCGAGCTGACCGACGTTCAGGCCGAGTCGATCCTCAATATGCGCCTGCGTTCGTTGCGCAAGCTCGAGGAATTCGAAATCCGCAAGGAGTTCGACGATCTCACCGTCGAGAAGACCGATCTCGAAGGGTTGCTCGCTTCGGGCACACGCCAGTGGAAGAAGATCAGCGCCGAAATCAAGTCGGTGCGCGAAAAGTTCGGTCCGAAGACCAAGCTCGGCGCGCGTCGCACGACCTTTGCTGATGCGCCGACCCACGATCTGGAAGATATTCATCAGGCGATGATCGAGCGTGAGCCGGTCACGATCGTGGTTTCGGAAAAGGGCTGGCTGCGCGCGATGAAGGGGCATCTGGCCGATTTCTCGACGCTCGCCTTCAAGGAAGGCGACAAGCTCAAGCTCGCTTTCCATGCCGAGACGACGGACAAGCTTCTGTTCTTCACGACGGGCGGCAAGTTCTTCACCATCGGCGCAAACACGCTGCCGGGCGGTCGCGGCCATGGCGAGCCGATCCGCATCCTTGTCGACATGGAAAACGATCAGGATATCTTGACGGCCTTCGTGCATGATCCATCCGCGAAACTGCTGCTTGTCAGCCATGAAGGTAACGGTTTCATCGTTCCGGAAAACGAAGCGGTCGCCAACACCCGCAAGGGCAAGCAGGTGATGAACGTCAAGGCGCCGGACGAGGCAAAGCTTTGCCAGCGCGTTTCGGGCGATCATATCGCTGTCGTCGGCGAGAATCGCAAGATGGTGGTCTTCCCGCTTTCCGACATTCCGGAAATGACACGCGGCAAGGGCGTGCGCCTGCAAAAATACAAGGATGGCGGTGTTTCCGACGTCCGCACCTTTGCACTTGCCGAGGGGCTTTCCTGGCAGGATTCGGCAGAGCGCACCTTCAATCGCAACAAGGAAGAGCTTGTCGAGTGGATCGGCGCACGCGCCTCTGCGGGCCGTCTGGTGCCGAAGGGCTTTCCGCGTTCAGGCAAGTTCTAAGTGCCTGATCTAAAAGTCGTCATGCCGGTCTGAAAATGGCGATTTCTGTGCTTCCGGTGCTCACGTACCTTTATGTACGCTGCGCTCCGGTTCTCGAAATCACCATTTTCGCCACGGCCTGCCGCTATTTGATTCAGACACTGCGCAAACGGATCAATAAAAAAGCGGCTTTCGCCGCTTTTTATGTCTAACCCTCAAACCGTTGCCAGCCGCGGGGGCCCAGATGTTCCTGCGGAGTGAAGCGGATTTTATACTGCATCTTGCGTGATCCCTCGACCCAATAGCCGAGATAAACATGCGGCAGACCGGCGGCATGTGCGCGCTGGATATGATCGAGGATCATGTAGGTCCCAAGCGACCGGTCATGCATATGCGGTGAGAAGAATGAATAGACCATTGATAGGCCATCGGCCATCACATCGGTGAGTGCTACCGCGATCAATTCACCGTCGCCCTTGGCGCTGATGAAGCTATCCGGGCCGCGCTTGCGATACTCGATGATCTGCGTGTTCACATGCGTATCCTCGATCATCATCGCATAGTCGAGGACAGTCATGTCCGACATGCCGCCCGAACGGTGGCGCGCATCGAGATAATCGCGGAAAAGCGCATATTGTTCGGTGCTGGGCTGTGCCTTGTGCACGCGCCCGATCAGGTCATTGTTCTGCGTCCAGACGCGGCGCATGTTGCGCGTCATCTTGAACTCTCCGGTGAGGATGCGAACGGATATGCATGCTCTGCACAATTCGCAGGCCGGACGATAGGCAATGTTCTGGGAACGGCGGAAACCGCCTTGGGTCAGAAGATCGTTGATTTCGTTCGCTTTGTCACCGACCAGATGCGTAAAGACTTTTCGCTCCATCTGACCCTCAAGATAAGGGCAGGGCGACGGAGCTGTCAGAAAGAACTGCGGAGACTGTTGCGGTTGATGAGTCATTCAATATCCACGAAATGGCTTAATTTACTCGCTTTGACGCATTTTCCTACGCAAAACCGCTTCGCACTTTTGCTGGAAATGCTCTGGCAAAACCATCACGATACTGTCTCTAAGGATTGAGCCGACGGCACAAAACGTCAATAGGCATTTTGCGCAGCCGGCTCTGAATTTTTTTGATCTGAAGCATCAGCCCGAAAATCGGAATCGATTTTCGGAAAACACGATGCGTCTTCAACTCTATCCGCTTATCGATCCGAACGGATCACGGCTGTGCCAAGTAGAAGGTCGTGCACGGTGCGCTTGCGGTCGAGAACCAGCGTTGCAAGCAGGATCAGCGGCGTCAGCACCACATTCAAGCCCCAGAACAGGACTGTATGAACGATTGCGAGCATCGGATCGACCGTGCCGCCTTCAAGTCGTACGAGCTTGATGTTCATCATCTGCATGCCCTTGGTGGCCTGCTGCGGTCCGCCCAGCGTGCGCGCTACATAAAACAGCGCCACCATGGGAAACATGATGCCATAGAGCATCCAGCCGAGGCTCAGCGTAATGATGCCGAGTATTGCAATGACGATTGCAGCTGGGATGCAGAGTAGAAAGACAATCAGGTAATCGATAAGAAAAGCCATAATGCGGCGCGTGCGCACGCCTTCAAAGAATGCGCGGCTTTCATAACGCGGGCCCATGACTTCGCCGTGCAGAATATGGTCGGACATTTTTCCTTCCAGTCGTTTCCAAGGAAGCGTCCGGGGAATGAGACAACCGGCGCTGTCCCGCTACCTCAGCGGAACAGTCATCAACATGGGAACCAAAATCGGCGGTTTCAAGGAAATTTGGTGATTTCCCGCCGGTAACACTTGTGGTTCAGTTCTGTTGCTTAAGCTTTTCAGCCACTTCGATTGCGAAGTAAGTAAGAATTCCGTCACAGCCTGCACGCTTGAACGCCAGAAGGCTTTCCATCATCACCTTTTCTTCGTCGATCCAGCCATTGATACCAGCGGCCTTGATCATCGCGTATTCACCCGACACCTGATAGGCATAGGTGGGTAGGCGGAACTCGCTCTTCAGACGATGGATGATGTCGAGATAGGGCAGGCCCGGCTTGACCATGAGCATGTCGGCGCCTTCGGCAATATCCTGCTCGGCCTCGCGCAGGGCTTCTTCTGGATTGGCCGGGTCGAGATAATAGGTCTTCTTGTCGCCTTTGAGCAGTCCCTGCGTGCCGATGGCATCGCGATACGGACCATAGAAGGCCGACGCGAATTTGGTGGCATAGGACATGATCGGCAGGTGGCAGAACCCATGTTCGTCCAGCGCCTGACGCACGGCGCCGACGCGACCGTCCATCATATCGGACGGCGCGATGATATCCGCACCGGCTTCAGCCTGCGAAAGAGCACCGCGAACCACCATGGCGACCGATTCGTCGTTGACGATCTCGCCGTTCCGCAAAATGCCGTCATGGCCATGCGTGGTGAAGGGATCAAGTGCCGCATCGGTGATGATACCAATTTCCGGCACTTCCTTTTTGATTGCGCGCACGGCGCGATTGATCAGGTTGTCCGGGCTTGCGACGAAGGCGCCATCCTCGGTTTTCACTTCCAGTTTTTCGCGGGGGAAGGGGGCAATGGCAGGAATGCCAAGCTTGGCGGCCTTTTCCGCCATGCGAACAGCCATATCGACCGAATAGCGTTCGACACCGGGCATTGCTTCCACAGGTTCCGCCACACCGGTTCCATAGGTCAGGAAAAACGGCAGGATGAGGTCATCGACCGTCAGCCGGGTTTCCTGCACCAGCCTGCGCGACCAGTCGGCCTTGCGCATGCGACGCAGACGTCTGCTGCCGGTGACGTCATCGACATGCTGACTGATATTGGCGGGCAAATATTTGGACTGGCGGTCGGTCATGAAGCTATTCCCGAGAATTGATGCCTTGGAATATGAAATCACAAGGCTGATATCGGATGCGCACCGTTTATCATGGGAAAAGTGATGAAACCAAGAACATTGACCTGTGCAGGATTGACGCGGGGCGTCTCACTTTCTACCCATTTGATGGAACGGGAGACAGGATATGCAGATTGACTTCGGCGGTGGCAGCGAAATCAGCTTTGAGCGCAAGGGAAAAGCGGGGCTTGTGAAGCTCACGCGGACCGAGGCTCTCAATGCGCTCACGCATAAAATGATTCTGGCGCTCGACCGCGCGTTGCAGGCCTGGGAAGACGACCTTGAAGTGGCCTGCGTGATTGTGGAAGGCGAAGGACGTGCGTTTTGTGCGGGCGGCGATGTGGTTGCCGCTTACAAGGCTGGTCAGGCTGGAACGCCCGCCTACGAGTTCTTCCGCGACGAATATCGGCTCAACGCGCGTATTGGCCGTTTCCCAAAACCCTATATCTCGTTGATCAACGGGATCGTCATGGGCGGTGGTGCGGGCATTTCCGTTCACGGTTCGCATCGCATCGTGACGGAAAACACCATGTTTGCCATGCCGGAAACCGGCATCGGCTTCTTCCCGGATGTGGGCGGCAGTGCGTTCCTGCCGCATCTGCATGACAATTTCGGATACTATCTGGCACTGACCGGTAATCGCATCCGTTGGGGCGACTGCCTGCAGAGCGGGATTGCAACTCATGCCGTAGCTGCAAGCGATCTGCATGATCTGCGAGACGATATCATTGCGACTGCCGACATCGACGCGGCACTGACGCGCAGCCAGTATCCCGATTTTGAAACTTCCGTCGAAACGCGCCAGATCATCGCGGAATGCTTTTCCGGTGCAACGCTTGGCGATTGCATGGCCGCTCTGGAAAAAGAAGCCCAGGCGGGCAACAAGGCTGCGATGGACATCGTGAAGGTAATCGCCACACGCTCGCCAACGAGTGTCGCGGTGACTTTCCGCCAGATTGCCGATGGTCGCCCGCTCGATCTCGATGATTGCATGCGCATGGAATACCGCATTGCCAACCGCATGCTGGAAGCGCACGATTTCTATGAGGGCGTTCGCGCATTGCTTATAGACAAGGACGGTGCGCCAGCGTGGAAACCGGCAACGCTCGATGAAGTGAAGCCCGAACAGGTCAATGCCTATTTTGCAAATCTGGGTGACAAGGAACTGACCTTTTGATGCATATGAACGAGCTACGCCAGCATACCCAGCCGAGCGGAACAGAATGGGCCTTCACATGGTTCGTTCGGATACTCGCTCTTGTGGCGCTGGCCAGCGGCGTTTTCTACTGGATCAGGCTGATCGGTATTCACCCGGGGCTTCTTTGGCGTTTCGATCTTATGCCATGGCCCTGGCAGACAGCCGTTGTCGCTCTGGCCGTTCTGATGCCTGTTGCGGCAACCGGGCTGTGGATGCGCGCGCCCTGGGGGCCTGTGTTGTGGTTCGTGGCGGCACTCGGCGAAATTGCCATTTATTCCGTTTTTTCGCGACATTTCGAATACAAGCCGCTGACCGTCGGGTTCAATGCGGCCTGCATCGTCATTTTCATCGCTTTTCGTATTCTGCTCTTCTTCGAAAAGAGACGGCAGGCCCGTGCGAGCCTGCCGATCTAGCTTTTATAGCGATTGTGTCCCTTCATAGCGGGCAAATGGCTTCGTCATCTGGCCTTTGAAAAGCAGAACATCATAGGTATCGGCTTTGCTGCCCGGCATTTCCATGCCAGGTGATCCCATAGGCATACCGGGCGCGGTCAGTCCCGTGGCTTGCGGACGTTCAGCCAGCAGCCGCTTGACCGCACCGGCTGGAACATGCCCCTCGATGACATATCCGTCCACGACTGCTGTGTGGCATGAGGCAAGATTGGCACCGACACCATACTTTGCCTTTACGGTATCCATCGCTTCCTCGACCTTCACAGTGACATTGAAGCCAGCGGCTTTCATATGTTCAGCCCAGCCCTCGCAGCAGCCGCAATAGGGGTCCTTATACATGGTCATCTGTGGAGCTGTGATAACCGGTTCCGCGTGAGCGAAACTCGTAAAGCCGGTAAAGCTTAACAGCCCGCCGACCACAAAATACTGTGCAAGACGAAGCGTCATGGTCCCTCCAATGGATTGTTGCTGGCCAGTATCTAGCCTCAACAAAGGCACTTCTCAAATGACGAAAGTTTAATGTTGCACGCTGCTCTAACCCCCGAAAAGCCGGCATTCTCAGGCTGGAACAGCGCTTCCGGATCAGGCCCCGCAAATGGTGCGGAGTAAGCAAACATTAAGCCTGAATGCTCAATCTCGCCGGTAAGTTACTGTTAAGGCTGACTTTTAAGTCGAATTTTATGCATCTCCCCTAAATTCCTCTCCAGACACGGTGAGAACAATACACCGAATAAAACAGGACAGAGAGCTGCATCATGGCTTCATGGAATGCGGCTCCGACAGAGAGGCAAAAGAAATGATCAACGCACAGCGCAAGACGGACATATCCGCTCCGCTCATGACACCGGAAACTGCACTTCGCTCGCTTTATCTGGAAGCACTTCAGCTGGTCGAGCGCCTGCATCGCCGCCTGCTCGACGTTGTCAAGTACGAGTTCGACCGTAACGGCCAGAACGATATCAACGCGACGCAGGCTCTTCTGCTCTTCAACATCGGTAATTCGGAGCTGACCGCCGGTGAACTGCGCTCGCGCGGTTACTATCTCGGCTCCAATGTTTCGTACAATCTGAAGAAGCTGGTCGAAATGGGCTTCATTCATCATCAGCGCTCGCGCGTTGACCGTCGCTCGGTACGCGTCAGCCTGACGGACAAGGGCAATGCGATTGCCGATCAGGTGGCTTCGCTCTACGAACGCCATATCTCCTCGATCGAACAGGTCGGCGGCATTCAGGTTGAAGAATTCACGGCGATGAACAAGTCGCTGCAGCGTCTCGACCGCTTCTGGAACGACAGCATCGCCTATCGGCTCTAAGTAGTTGCAGAACTGTCACAACAGGCTGCCATTGAGAAGAATAAGGTGCTGTGAAGCTCTCAATCGTAAGGCGCATGGCTTGAAATTCAGGCCATGCGACATGATTAAGCCATAAAAAACGACATAAGCGTTTTAGAACGGCACGAGCAATATTGTGCCACCTTCAGTCAGGAATGGGCTCGAAATCGAATTTCGGATAAGCGAGTAGCTTTGCGTTGCTTGCAATCCGGTTATCGCCTTGTTGACCTATTGCTGATATTCTCTGGGAAGATCCCGCGCGAGCGGTTAGCCTTTTGGGACTAAGCAAAATGACCAAGACCGACAGACCAGCCGATGCTTTCAGAGTAGATCGCCGCAGTTTCCTGCGCGGCGCGGCGACCGCCGGCCTTTCCGTGGCTGCCTCCGCCATGGTTTCCTCGGCTTATGCTCAGCAAGCTCTGACCGACGTTATTGGATCGTCGCGCCGCGGCAACTGGGCTGACCAGTTCGACGCCCGTGCAACGGGTGGCCAGCGGGTCGCGACCAACCAGCCGGTTTTGAGCCAGCAGACGGTCGGCAATCTCCAGACTGCTATCGCGCAATATACCGACATCGCCGGTCGCGGCGGCTGGCCGAGCGTTCCGGGTAATGCAAAGCTTCAGATCGGTGTCACCGATCCATCAGTGCAAGCGCTGCGCAAGCGCCTCATGATTTCGGGCGATCTGCCGCAGGAAGCGGGGCTTTCTAGTTCCTTCGACACTTATGTCGATGCTGCCGTGAAGCGCTTCCAGTCCCGTCATGGCCTGCCAGCCGACGGCGTCATGGGGCAGTTTACCTATGCGGCCATGAATGTGGATGCCAATACGCGCCTCGGACAGCTCCAGACCAATCTGCAGCGCCTTTCGCCTCTGGCCAATCAGGGTATGCAGGAGCAGCGTTTCGTGATGGTCAACATCCCGGCCGCGCGCATCGAGGCCGTTGAAGGCGGCAGCGTCGTGCAGCGCCACACGGCGGTTGTCGGCAAGATCGACCGTCAGACGCCGATCCTCAATTCGAAGATTCACGAAGTCATTCTCAATCCTTACTGGACCGCGCCAAAGTCGATCATCCAGAAGGATATCATTCCGCTGATGCGGAAAGACCCGCAATATCTGGCGAAGAACAAGATCCGCCTCTACGACCAGTCCGGTCAGGAAGTGGCACCGGAAAGCATCGACTGGAATACGGACGATGCGGTGAAGCTGATGTTCCGTCAGGACCCAGGCAAGATCAACGCCATGTCCTCGACCAAGATCAACTTCCACAACCAGTATGCGGTCTATATGCACGATACGCCGCAGAAGAGCTATTTCAACAAGCTCATGCGCTTCGACTCGTCGGGCTGCGTCCGCGTCCAGAACGTACGCGATCTCGACGTATGGCTGTTGAAGAACACTGCTGGCTGGGACCGCCAGAACATCGAAGGCACGATCAAGTCCGGTACGAATACCCCGATCCAGCTTGCTGATCCGGTTCCGTTGCACTTTGTCTACATTTCCGCCTGGTCCACTGGCGATGGCGTGGTGCAGTTCCGCGACGACATCTACAAGATGGACGGTGCGACCGAACTCGCACTCGGCACCGACACCTGATTCTCATCCTAAGTTTGAGTTTTCGAAGCCGTCCGAAAGCTTTTTGGGCGGCTTTTTCGTCTCCGTTTAATTATCAAATCGGTTTGCCGCATTTTGGAATAAGCTTTTCGCTTTGCGACCATTGGCCTTGTGCGTTCAAGTGTGATAATGCGCCTCATCCATATAGCTTTTACCGGCTAACCCGGAGGGTGTGAAACATGTCTCAAGCCAACGCCGCCGCCAAGAATGCGTCTTCCGACGTTTTCTTCAATGCAAGCCTCGAGGACATCGATTCCGAGATTTTCGGTGCAATTCGCAACGAACTCGGTCGTCAGCGTCATGAGATCGAGCTGATTGCCTCGGAAAACATCGTTTCGCGCGCTGTTTTGGAAGCACAGGGTTCCATCCTCACCAACAAATATGCCGAAGGCTATCCGGGCAAGCGCTATTACGGCGGCTGCCAGTATGTGGACGTCGTGGAAGAACTGGCCATCGAACGCGCCAAGAAGCTCTTCGGCTGCGAATTCGCAAATGTTCAGCCGAACTCCGGCAGCCAGATGAACCAGGCCGTGTTCCTCGCTCTGCTTCAGCCGGGCGATACATTCATGGGCCTCGACCTCAATTCGGGTGGTCACCTTACCCACGGTTCGCCGGTCAACATGTCCGGCAAGTGGTTCAATGTCGTGTCCTATGGCGTTCGCAAGGACGACCATCTGCTCGATATGGACGAAGTTGCCCGTCTCGCACGTGAAAACAAGCCGAAGCTCATCCTCGCAGGCGGCACGGCCTATTCGCGCGTCTGGGACTGGAAGCGCTTCCGCGAGATCGCTGACGAAGTCGGTGCGTATCTCATGGTCGATATGGCGCATATTGCCGGTCTCGTTGCCGGCGGCGTTCATCCTTCGCCGGTTCCGCATGCCCATGTCTGCACGACGACGACGCACAAGTCGCTTCGCGGTCCACGCGGCGGCATGATCCTCACCAATGATGCTGACCTGGCGAAGAAGTTCAATTCGGCTGTTTTCCCAGGTCTTCAGGGCGGCCCGCTGATGCACGTCATCGCCGCCAAGGCGGTTGCCTTCGGTGAAGCACTGAAGCCTGAATTCAAGCTCTATGCCAAGAACGTCGTCGACAATGCGCGCGCGCTTGCCGAAGAACTGAAGTCGAATGGCCTCGATATCGTTTCGGGTGGCACTGACAACCATCTGATGCTGGTCGATCTGCGTCCGAAGAACGCAACGGGCAAGCGTGCGGAAGCAGCTCTCGGCCGCGCCAACATAACCTGCAACAAGAATGGTATTCCGTTCGACCCTGAAAAGCCGTTCGTCACCTCCGGCGTCCGTCTCGGCACGCCTGCAGGCACGACCCGCGGTTTCGGCGCTGCTGAATTCAAGGAAATCGGTTCGCTGATCGCCGAAGTTCTCGACGGCCTCAAGGTTGCCAATTCCGACGAAGGCAATGCTGCCGTCGAACAGGCCGTGAAGGAAAAGGTCATGACCTTGACCGCCCGTTTCCCGATGTACGACTATCAGGGATAAGCCTGTTTCCATGATTGAGATGAAGCCCCGTTTCAACTTGTTGAGCGGGGCTTTTTCATTGTCGCATCCGGTAGGTAGGTTGCCGCTTATGGGCTATGATTGCCGGGAATCGGTTGCCGATGGTACAGCTCTTGAGTTTTTGGCGGGGGTAACCCCACATATGAGCTGTTCGTCGCCAGTGCAAACTTGCCAGTATTGAAGCTGCCGATATTGAGATTGCCGATATTGAAATCGAAAGAGTTCCATGCGTTGTCCCTATTGCCAGTCTGAAGATACGCAAGTGAAGGATTCCCGCCCTGCGGAAGACGGTGCTGTCATTCGCAGGCGCCGTGTCTGTTCGGTGTGCGGCGGTCGTTTCACGACCTTTGAGCGCGTGCAGTTGCGCGACCTGATGGTCGTGAAAAAAAGCGGGCGTCGGGTCCCCTTCGATCGTGACAAGCTCACGCGGTCCATCGAAGTCGCGCTGCGCAAACGCGATGTCGATAACGACAGGGTCGAACGCGCCATTTCCGGCATTGTGCGCCAGCTTGAAAGCTCGGGTGAGGCAGAGGTGACATCCGATGAAATCGGGCGGCTGGCGATGGATGCGCTGAAAGGCATCGACGATATTGCCTATATCCGATTTGCGTCGGTCTATCGCAATTTCAGCAAGGCCGTCGATTTCCACAACGTCATCGATGAATTGACAGTTGCTGAAATCGAGGACGATCTGGACGCTTGAGTATGAGTGGCAGCAAGTTTCCGCCTTCGAATGCAACCTCGGAAGATGTTCGCTTCATGGAATCAACGATCCGTCATGCCCGCCGTCATAAGGGGCTGACGGGAACCAATCCTTCCGTCGGCACCATTATAGTCAAAGATGGCGTCATCGTCGGACGCGGTGTAACTGCAATTGGCGGCAGACCCCATGCCGAGCCGCAGGCACTGGCTGATGCGGGAGAGGCCGCTCGCGGCGCGACGGCTTATGTGACGCTGGAGCCATGCGCACATCACGGACGCACGCCGCCTTGTGCGGAGGCCCTGGTGCGGGCAGGGGTAGCGCGTGTCGTGGTTGCCGCAACCGATCCGGATGAACGCGTCAGCGGAAAAGGTTTTGCCATACTGCGCGAGGCAGGGATCGAGGTCGTGCCGGGCATTCTCGCCGAACAGGCTGCTGACGATCTTGCCGGTTATCTGAATCGATCTGCGAAGAAGCGCCCGGAAGTGATTCTGAAACTTGCACTTTCCGCCGACGGCATGATCGGTCGCCGGGGTGAGGGGCAGGTTGCGATAACCGGGCCGATTGCGCGGGCGCAGTCGCATATTCTGCGAGCGCAAACCGATGTGATCCTGATTGGTATCGAAACAGCGCTAGCCGACGATCCGGTGCTGAATTGTCGTCTGCCGGGGCTGGAGCAGCGTTCACCCGTTCGTGTCGTGCTCGACAGCGGATTGCGCCTGCCGCTGTCCTCGAAGCTCGTGCAGACGGCCGATGCGCAGCCCTTGTGGGTCGCCTGCGGTGAAGAGGCATCGCCGGAACGGCGGTATGAATTGAAGGCCGCTGGTTGCCGCATTCTCGCAACAGAAGCACATGACTGCCGCATCGCCTTGCCTGAACTGATGGATGATCTTGCGGCGCAGGGTATTTCATCGGTTCTCGTTGAGGGCGGAGCAGGTGTTGCGAAAAGCTTTATGGACGAGGGGTTGGTAGATCGGCTTGCTATCTTCCGCTCGCCGGTTGAAATCGGCGGCGAACACGGGGTTGCCGTGGAAGGGCTTGAAACCCATATCGCAGACGAATTCAAAATTCTGAGGCAGGCTCGCTATGGTGACGATGCCTATGCGGAATATGTAAGGAAGACTTGATGTTTACAGGCATTATTACCGATATCGGCAAAGTTGACCGTATCAAGCCGCTGAATGAAGGCGTTCTTCTGCGTATCGAAACCGCATATGATCCCGAAACGATCGAGCTTGGTGCATCGATTGCCTGTTCCGGTGTGTGTCTCACGGTGGTGGCACTTCCGGAAAAAGGCACGAATGCCCGCTGGTTCGAGGTGGAGGCATGGGAAGAAGCGCTGCGCCTGACCACGATCTCCAATTGGCAGAGCGGACGGAGCATCAATCTGGAGCGCTCGCTGAAACTCGGTGATGA
This sequence comes from Ochrobactrum sp. A-1, assembly GCF_022488005.1. Lineage (NCBI taxonomy): Bacteria > Pseudomonadati > Pseudomonadota > Alphaproteobacteria > Hyphomicrobiales > Brucellaceae > Ochrobactrum > Ochrobactrum sp. A-1. Next base: position 780,389 of record NZ_JAKVQC010000003.1, on the reverse strand, counting down.
AATGGGCGGCCACCTCGTTTCGGGCCATGTCGACGGACAGGCTGAAATCATCGAACGCAAGGATGAGGGCGACGCAGTGCGCTTCACCCTGCGCGTGCCGGAAGAACTGGCTCCATTCATTGCCCAGAAGGGTTCGGTTGCGCTCGACGGAACTTCGCTGACGGTCAATGGCGTCAACGGAAACGAGTTTGATGTGCTCCTGATCCGCCATTCGCTTGAAGTCACGACTTGGGGCGAGCGGAAAGCAGGTGATAAGGTAAATATCGAGATCGACCAGTTGGCACGTTACGCGGCAAGGCTTGCGCAATATCAGAAATAGGCTTACAGCCTAAATTCCCAGGCTGTAAAAGCATATCCCGATTTTAAGCGTTGACCGCAATCGTTGCGGTCCGCAAAATTTGTCATGGAGTCTCTCATGTCCAAGCACGAGGCGCATGCGCCGCATTTGCTTATTGTCGAAGCGCGTTTCTACGATGATCTCGCCGACGCGCTTCTGGATGGCGCAAAGGCAGCCTTGGATGAAGCAGGGGCGACCTATGATGTCGTGACGGTTCCAGGTGCGCTTGAGGTTCCGGCAGTCATTTCTTTCGCACTCGACGGCGAAGACAATGGCGGCAAGGAATATGACGGCTTTGTCGCGCTCGGCACGGTTATCCGTGGCGAGACCTATCATTTCGATATCGTGTCCAATGAATCCTGCCGTGCGCTTACCGATCTCTCGGTCGAGGAAAGCATCGCTATCGGCAACGGCATTCTGACCGTCGAAAACGAAGAGCAGGCATGGGTTCGCGCTCGCCGTGAAGACAAGGACAAGGGCGGATTTGCCGCTCGTGCCGCACTGACCATGATCGACCTGCGCAAGAAGTTCGGAGTCTGATTACCATGACTTCTTCTACCGAAGGCCGCCCGACCCCCAATCTTCCACGCACGGCGAACAAGCGCGGCGTTGCCCGTCTTGCTGCAGTCCAGGCGCTCTATCAGATGGATGTTGCCGGGACGGGGGTTCTGGAAGTGGTGGCTGAGTACGAAGCTTTCCGTCTTGGCAAGGAAGTGGACGGCACCCAGTATCTCGATGCCGATCCGCAATGGTTCCGCGCGATTGTGGCCGGGGTCGTCGATGAACAGCTGAAGCTCGATCCGTTGATTCATCAGGCGCTGACGGAAGACTGGCCGCTGTCGCGTCTCGATTCGACGCTGCGCGCAATTCTCCGTGCAGGCGCATGGGAATTGCAGACGCGCAAAGACGTGCCAACGGCTGTGATCGTGTCCGAATATGTCGATATCGCCAAGGCATTCTATACGGAAGAAGAGCCGAAGCTGGTCAACGCTGTGCTTGATCGCCTCGCATTTGTCATTCGTGGCGAGAGCCGCGGCGTGAAGCCGCGCTGATCAGATTTAAGCAACAACAAATATGAAAGAAGGGCTGTGAGAAATCGCAGCCCTTCTTTCATTGTGCGCTGGCAAAGAACGACTTGACGTTTGTTAAACCGTTTCGCATGTTGGGCGTGCGGCATTGAGAACGCTGAAATACAAGGAATCGCGCCAATTGATTGATTCCAAGGCGTAAGTTCCAGACGTGAATATACCGATGAAGCCCGGTATCCTTTATTGGCTTCAGGCACTTCCATGCCGCTCAATCGGGTCCGGGGAGGGGTTTTCGGGCCTATCCTGCGCATGTGCCTGCCGACAATCGCGGCTCGCGGTCTGACGGTAGCCAGCGCAAACTCAATGGGAGTTGGCCTTTATGCAAATGGGAGTGGCAGTCTTAGTTCTCGTCATTGCTTGCGGCGTGGTTTCCGTTCTTTTCGCCATATGGGCGATCCGTTCGGTTCTTGCAGCCGATCAGGGGACGCAGCGCATGCAGGAAATTGCTGAAGCCATCCGCGAGGGTGCCTCAGCCTATCTCACAAGACAATATTCAACGATTGCCATCGTCGGCGTCGTGGTCTTTCTGGCAGCCTGGTATCTGTTGTCGATCAGCGCCGCAATCGGCTTCCTGATTGGTGCGGTTTTGTCGGGTGTCACCGGATTTATCGGAATGCACGTTTCGGTTCGCGCCAATGTGCGCACCGCGCAGGCAGCTTCGCTGAGCCTTGCCGGAGGGCTTGAACTGGCCTTCAAGTCCGGGGCCATTACCGGCCTTCTGGTGGCCGGGCTCGCGCTGCTCGGCGTATCCGTTTACTATTTCATTCTCACCGTCTGGCTTGGTTATTCGCCGTCGGACCGTACCGTTATCGATGCGCTGGTGTCGCTCGGTTTCGGCGCTTCGCTGATTTCGATCTTCGCACGTCTGGGTGGTGGTATCTTCACCAAGGGCGCCGACGTCGGCGGCGATCTGGTGGGCAAGGTGGAAGCCGGTATTCCCGAAGATGATCCGCGCAATCCTGCAACTATTGCAGACAATGTCGGTGACAATGTTGGCGATTGCGCAGGCATGGCCGCTGACCTGTTCGAAACTTACGCTGTGACGGTCGTTGCTACCATGGTTCTCGGCGCAATCTTCTTCAACGGATCGGACGTTTTGCCGAGTGTCATGCTTTATCCGCTGATGATCTGCGGTGCCTGCGTGATTACGTCGATCATAGGGACTTTCTTCGTCAAGCTCAGCGTCGATGGTTCCATCATGGGTGCGCTCTACAAGGGGCTGATCGCGACCGGCCTGCTTTCCATTGTCGGTCTTGCCGTTGCCAATACACTGACCATCGGCTGGGGTGAAATCGGAACTGTGGCCGGAAAGAGCATTACCGGCGCCAATCTCTTCATCTGCGGTCTGATCGGTCTGATCGTGACCGGTCTGATCGTCGTGATTACGGAATATTATACCGGTACCAACAAGCGCCCGGTCAATTCCATTGCGCAGGCTTCCGTCACGGGCCACGGCACGAATGTCATTCAGGGACTGGCGGTTTCGCTTGAATCAACCGCGCTTCCGGCAATCGTGATCGTAGGTGGCATTATCTCGACCTACCAGCTTGCAGGCCTGTTCGGGACCGCTATTGCTGTTACTGCCATGCTTGGCATCGCGGGCATGATCGTAGCGCTTGATGCCTTCGGCCCGGTTACGGACAATGCGGGCGGCATCGCGGAAATGGCCGGTCTCGACCCGGAAGTCCGCAAGGCTACCGATGCGCTCGACGCCGTGGGCAATACGACCAAGGCCGTCACCAAGGGCTATGCCATCGGTTCGGCGGGACTTGGTGCACTGGTGCTGTTTGCGGCTTATTCCAACGATCTGGCCTATTTCGCCGCCAACGGGCAAACCTATCCCTACTTCGCGGATATGGGACCTGTCTCCTTCGATCTCTCCAATCCTTATGTGGTTGCGGGACTGATCTTCGGCGGTCTGATCCCTTATCTGTTCGGTGGCATGGCCATGACGGCCGTGGGCCGGGCAGGCGGCGCGGTCGTGCAGGAAGTGCGCCGCCAGTTCCGCGAAAAGCCGGGGATCATGACCGGCAAGGAACGTCCGGACTATGCCCGTGCGGTCGATCTGCTGACCAGAGCGGCCATTCGTGAAATGATCATCCCGTCGCTTTTGCCTGTGCTGGCGCCGATAGTCGTCTATTTCGGCGTGCTGCTCATCTCAGGCTCGAAGGCAGCAGCCTTTGCAGCACTCGGCGCATCGCTTCTCGGTGTCATCGTCAACGGCCTGTTCGTGGCGATTTCCATGACGTCCGGCGGCGGCGCTTGGGACAATGCCAAGAAGAGCTTCGAAGATGGATTTACCGACACCGATGGCGTGAAGCACCTGAAAGGGTCGGAAGCGCACAAGGCATCGGTGACCGGCGATACTGTTGGTGATCCCTATAAGGATACCGCTGGTCCGGCCGTCAATCCGGCCATCAAGATTACCAACATCGTGGCCCTTCTTCTGTTGGCTGTGCTGGCGCATATGGCATGACGGATTGAACTTCAAACAAAGAAAACCCGCCGTGAAGGCGGGTTTTCTTTTTGTAGATATTTGACGGATCAGTTGTTGGCGCCGCCTGAAGAGCCCATGCCCGGCAATGATGTTGGGGCCTTGGAAACGCCCTGAATGATCTGACCGAGGAAGGTCTGGTCCTTGCCGCCTGTCGGCGTTGTGCGCGACACGAAGTCGAACAGCTTGCCGTCCTTCAGGCCGTAATTGGCGATATGCTCGACCTTGCCGTCCTTGTCGAAATAGATGGCAAGAATCTGCCGCTCAACGATCTTCGGCTTCATGAACTGCGCCGCGCGATAACGCTTCTGCGAAATGTAATAGAACACTTCGTTGTCGAAGGTCGCAGTGGTGGACGGCGTGCCGAGCGCCAGAAGCACCTGCTCGCGGCTGGAACCGACAGGAACCGAATCAAGCGCACCCTGATCGAGCACGTAACCCTCTGTCAGCGTTTCGGATGGATTGAGCGTGGACGCAGTGTTACATCCGGCAAGAGCCACTGAGACGAGAACTGCCGTGCCTGCGAGAAGAGCACGCTGCTTGCGTACACTTGGTAAAATTCGCTGCAACAAAGACCTCTCCATACATTCTAAATCAGCGCGGCACTTTCGCCGTCGGGAGAACTTCGGTAAACCACCTTGCTTATTTATGCAACTGGAACGGTCGTACGGACATGATTCTCCAACTATTCCGCCGCAAGTCGAAAGCAAACGAGGCAATTATGCTTCGCGTTTACGAGGTGATCGTGGCGGCGGCGCGGCAAAAACGGTTTTATGCACAATTTCAGGTGCCCGATACGCCACTCGGTCGCTATGAAATGCTTTCCTTGCATATTTTTCTCGCCCTTCACCGCATGAGGGGAGAAAACAAGGTGCTTGCCGATCTTGCGCAGGAAATCGCGGATGAGTTTTTCAAGGATGTCGACCATTCGCTGCGCGAACTCGGCATCGGCGATCAGGGCGTGCCGAAGCGCATGAAGAAACTTGCGCGCATGTTCTACGGTCGTGTCGCGGCCTATGGTGAGGCGCTGGATGCAAACGATGCAGAGGCGTTGGCAGCGGCGCTGACGCGAAATATCCGTCCGGACCTCGAATTCTGGCCGCATGCCCACCATTTAAGCGAATATGTTCTGGGATGCCGCGACCGCCTGCAAAAAATTGCGGACGATGCTTTGGCGGCAGGCGACATTTCCTATATGGATGCCGATGAGATTGGCCTTGCGCCAACGAACAATGCTGAAGAGGCCAATAAGAATGACTGATAAACCGGCGCTCACCTATCCTGTTCCGGTTCTTCACCTGCCGCAAAAAGGCGTAACGGTGAAAATAGGCACGGATGAGAAAGAGCGCGCAGCGCTTGCGGCAGACCATGGACTTGAGGCCGTGAACGCCTTTAGCGCGGAATTTCTGATTACGCCCTGGAAGAAGGACGGTATCCGGGTGCGCGGCCGCATCGATGCGGAGATCGTTCAATCCTGCGTCGTGACGCTGGAGCCGCTGACCAACAGTGTCGCTGAAGAGGTCGACACGATCTTCGTGCCGGAAAATTCACGGCTCGCCCGAATTCAGCTTGATGAAAGCGGTGAAATGCTGCTCGATGCGGAAGGCGCGGACAGTCCGGAAGTTTTTGTCGGTGACAAGATTGATGTCGGCGCGATTGCAGAGGAATTCTTCGATCTCGCCATTGATCCATATCCCCGCAAACCGGGCTTGCCTGACGAGAGCGAGCCGAAGGTTTTCGGGGACGAAGAGGGGGACGAGAAGCCCGTTTCGCCGTTTGCGAAACTTTCGGAATGGCAAAAGAAGCCGTGATTCACGGTGAGTTTGATAGAATTTGGTTGTGCGGAAACGCAAAAACACTATTTTCGCCGAAAACCTGTCTGCTGCAAAGGCAGGGCAGGAACAGGGATCGCACAGGAATAATCAAGAGTGATCAAAATTTCGATTGACGCGATGGGCGGTGATTTTGGCCCTGAAGTGGTCATCCCCGGCGCAGCGAAGGCGCTTGAGCGCCATCCTGACATCCGTTTCATATTTTTCGGTCTCCCCGCTCAGGTGGAGCCCGTTCTGGCACGTTACCCGAAACTGAAGGCCGCATCCGAGTTTCGCGCGAGCGAGGTTGCCATCAGCATGGATGACAAGCCGAGCCAGGCTTTGCGCGCCGGTCGGGGCAAGTCGTCCATGTGGCAGGCTATCGAGGCTGTAAAGACCGGTGACGCGCAGGCGTGTATCTCCGCCGGCAATACGGGTGCTCTGATGGCCATGTCCAAATTCTGCCTGCGCATGATGTCGGACGTCGAGCGCCCCGCGATTGCAGGCATCTGGCCAACGCTGCGCGGCGAAAGCATCGTGCTCGACATTGGCGCCACAATTGGTGCCGATGCACGTCAGCTCGTCGATTATGCCGTTATGGGCGCGGGCATGGCGCGTGCCCTGTTCGAAGTGCGCAAGCCGACCGTCGGTCTCCTGAATGTAGGCACGGAAGAGGTCAAGGGTCTCGACGAGATCAAGGAAGCGGGCCAGATTCTGCGTGATACTCCGCTGGACGGGCTGGCCTATTCCGGCTTCGTTGAAGGCAATGATATAGGCAAGGGCACGGTGGACGTAGTCGTGACCGAAGGTTTCACCGGCAATATCGCGCTCAAGGCTGCGGAAGGCACGGCCCGCCAGATGGCGGAACTGTTGCGTCAGGCAATGAGTCGCACGCTGCTTGCCAAGATCGGCTATGTTTTCGCCAAGGGCGCGTTCGACCGTCTGCGTGAAAAGATGGACCCGAATAAGGTCAATGGCGGCGTTTTCCTCGGTCTCAGCGGAATTGTCATCAAAAGTCATGGCAGCGCGAACGCAGAAGGTTTCTGCTCGGCAGTGGAAGTCGGCTATGACATGGTGAGAAATCGCCTTCTGGAAAAGATCGAAGCCGATCTGGCGCATTTCCACCACAGTCATCCGCATGTTTCGAATGAAGGTGGCGAGGCCGCAAAGGCATAATTCCGGCAACGCCATCCGGAAGACGGAATTGGATAAGATTTGCGGTTCGCCGATTATTTTTTCGGCACCGAAGCGGTGAAGTAACTTTTACCGAATATGTGTAGGGCCAGAATTCACGGCTGCGCGCGCGAATGCTTGTCGCGCCGGTCGCATGTAAGGACAGGAAATAAGAGATGATAAGATCTGTCGTGCGGGGTATCGGTTCGGCATTGCCGAAGCGGGTCATGAAGAATACCGATTTCGAAGGTATTATCGAAACCTCGGACGAGTGGATCGTGCAGCGCACGGGTATCCGTGAGCGCCATATTGCAGGCGATGACGAAACCACGGTTTCGCTCGGCGCGGCTGCGGCCCGCGCGGCAATCGAGAATGCCGGTCTTCAGCCGACCGATATTGATCTCGTTCTGTTGGCAACCTCGACGCCCAACCATACTTTTCCGGCAAGTGCCGTGGAAATTCAGCGCGAATTGGGAATCACCAAGGGTTTTGCCTTCGATATGCAGGCCGTGTGCAGCGGCTTCATCTATGCCATCACGACGGCTGACCTCTATATCCGCGGCGGCATGGCGAAGCGGGTTTTGGTCATCGGCGCGGAAACCTTCTCGCGAATCCTCGACTGGAATGATCGTACGACCTGTGTTCTGTTCGGCGATGGTGCCGGCGCGGTGGTTCTGGAAGCTGCCGAAGGCAACGGGCTGACCTCGGATCGCGGTGTTCTCGCAGCCAATCTGCGCTCGGACGGCAATCACAAGGAAAAACTTTTTGTGGATGGTGGCCCGTCTACCACCCAGACAGTCGGGCACCTGCGCATGGAAGGCCGTGAAGTCTTCAAGCATGCCGTTGGCATGATTACGGACGTTATCGAGGCTTCTTTCGCGGAAACCGGCCTTACTGCCGAGGATATCGACTGGTTCGTTCCACATCAGGCCAACAAGCGCATTATCGATGCTTCCGCCAAGAAGCTGAACATTGCTGAAAACAAGGTGGTCATCACCGTTGATCGCCATGGTAACACCTCTGCAGCGTCGGTTCCGCTGGCTCTTGCGACCGCCGTTGCAGACGGTCGCATCAAGAAGGGCGACCTCGTTCTTCTGGAAGCAATGGGCGGCGGATTCACGTGGGGCGCGGTTCTGTTGCGCTGGTAAGTACAAATTTGATCTGCCGTGAGGGAACTCGCGGCTTGACCGTTGCGCTTTTATTTGTGTAACGTCCTGTCACGTAAGGATATTATCTGTTCAAACGCTAACCAGGCAGGTTCGGTCATGGGAGGTAAAACGGTCACGCGAGCTGATCTGGCAGAGGCTGTTTACCGGAAGGTAGGCCTTTCCAGAACGGAGTCGGCGGCTCTTGTCGAGATGATCCTCGATGAAGTCTGTGACGCTATCGTCAACGGCGAAACCGTGAAATTGTCGTCTTTCGCGACATTTCAGGTTCGTGACAAGAACGAGCGCATTGGCCGTAATCCGAAAACAGGCGAGGAGGTTCCAATTCTTCCCCGTCGTGTGATGACTTTCAAAGCTTCCAACGTTCTCAAGCAGCGTATTCTGCAGGAACACCAGAAGCGTGAAACCAAAAGCCAGAAGTAATTGCTAGAATGCTGCCCGACGGGCAGCATTTTGTTTTTGGCGCCATCATTGCAAATCGCTGACAGTTCTCCGCGTCTGGTTTAGGACCAGGCGCGGAGAACGTTTGTTTTGTTTCGACCGCCAGACCTGTCAGGGGTGACGGTCGCTGTTTACCTTGGGTTGGCCACGAATTGGCCACGCTACCTTCGGCCATGCGTGAAGGGATGCTTATAAAGCTCTGATATTATATAATGGATTTAGCGGAACGAATCGCTTCGCTAATATTGAAATCTGGAAAGCGTTTGGCTTTTCAGAGCGAGTTTGTGTTGCACGCCGTCCGGTTTTGAATGACGTTTGCGCCGTGTCTTTCCGCACGCTGGAGTTTGTTAACTCCCGTCTTTTAAAATCCGATGGTAACAAGCACCTTTCGTGTTGGAGACGCGTTCGCGTTGGCAGCGAGTTGAACTATCTGGATCGGCGAGGTTGCGCCGCAATGGCGAAACCTGAACCACTGGAAAGGGCAAGTGGAATGGACAAGAGCCCTGATGCATTCAGGACGATCAGCGAAGTAGCGGATGATCTGGATCTTCCGCAGCATGTGCTGCGTTTCTGGGAAACGCGTTTTACCCAGATCAAGCCCATGAAGCGTGGCGGCGGCCGTCGATATTATCGACCGCTCGATGTGGAATTGCTCAAGGGCATTCGCCATCTGCTCTACGATCAGGGATATACGATTAAGGGCGTGCAACGTCTGCTTCGCGAAAACAATGCGCAATTCATCATCGCTCTTGGCAATGGCGACGTTCAGGCCATTGAGGCGATCACACGCCAGAAACAGGCCGCTGCTGACAAGCGCGCGGCAGAAGAGGCGGCAGACAATGAAATGGCGCTGCCAAACGGCATCAAGGCGCCGCAACCGGCCCGCAAGCTCTTCGGCTTATTGAAGGGCGAGGAAGACGGCCCCATCGGAGCCGATGGAAAGCGGCCTTCGAAGGATAATCGCTCGCTCCTTCAGGAAGCATTGTTCGATCTCCTCGAATGCAAGCGCCTTCTTGATCAGGTGCGCTGATCGACTTCGGATCACATGAAAAAGGGAGGCTTTCGCCTCCCTTTTCTTTTAGCTGACTGGATCAGCTGGATGAGAGTTTTAATCCGATGATACCGGCGAGGATCAGCGTCACGCTCGCGATACGGAAGAAGGTTGCAGCCTCACCAAGAATGAAGATGCCCACCACAAACGCGCCAACCGCACCGATACCTGTCCAGATTGCATAGGCCGTTCCAAGCGGCAGGCTGCGCATGGCGATGGACAGCAGAATGAAGCTGCCGATCATCGTCACGATGGTAATAGCGCTTGGTGTCAGAAGGGAAAAACCTTCCGATTTTTTCATGAAATAGGCCCAGACGACCTCAAGAATTCCGGCCACAATCAGATAAAGCCATGCCATTTTAATGCTCCCTCACGAGGGTTCTGAACGGGCCGTCCCGTTCGTTGAAGAGGCAGGAAGGCCGTCCTTCCTGCGAAGTCATTATTCAGTGCGACGGGTGCAGTGCATCGTTGAGATACATGCAGGTCAGCATAGTAAATACGTAAGCCTGAATGACTGCCATCAACAATTCGAGTGCGGTCAACGCGACGGTCATTGCCAGCGGCAGCACGGCAGTCAATATGCCGAGCGTTCCAAGACTACCCAACCCAACGACAAATCCCGCAAAGACCTTCAGCGTGATATGTCCCGCAAGCATCACAGCGAACAGACGAACAGAATGGCTGACCGGACGCGAGATGTAGGACATGATCTCGATCGGCACGATGATCGGCGCCAGCACGACCGGCACGCCTGCAGGCATGAACAGCCGAAAGAACTTGAAGCCGTGCCGTACGAGACCATAGATCGTGACTGTTAGGAATACGAGCATAGCCAGAGCAAATGTCACGATGATGTGGCTCGTCACTGTAAAGGCGTATGGAAACATACCGATCAGATTGGCAAACAGGATAAACAGAAACAGCGAGAACACGAGCGGGAAAAAGGTCATGCCTTTTTCACCGGCATTCTCGCGCAGTGTCTTCGACACAAATTCGTAAAGAATCTCGGCTGACGACTGCCAGCGGCCTGGAACGACGGTGCCCCTGCGGGACGACAGGAACATGAACGCAGCCGCACCCAATACCGTCAGCACCATGAAGAGTGCAGAATTGGTGAAAGCAACCGGCTGACCGCCGATTTCTCCAAGTTCAACGATAGGCTTGATTGCAAATTGTTCGATCGGCCCTGCCATAGGACACCCCCTATGGGGCCGTCCCCGATGCGAACACAGGCGTGGGTCGTCCCGCGCGGCCCTGTAAATAGTGATTCTTGGCTTTTGGCGCAAGAGGAGACCGTCGCAATCAAGCCAACGGAAACTTGATCGCGTATTTCATGGATCAGAGGGCTTTTTCGGGTATCCTGTTATTCTTACCCATAGATTATGCCGGGAGATCGATCGATGACCATCTCAAGACGTAATTTCATTGTTACAGCATCTGCCGCCGGTGCCGGATTGGCCATGTCGCCACTGGAACGCGCCAGGGCCGCAGCCGAAACAGGCAGTTCCAAAGTGAAAACCCCTTCACAGGTAGAAAATCCGGGCTTCCATCGTTTTCAGTTTGGTGATTTCGAGATCACCACGCTTTCCGATGGACGGAGGGCAGGTGAAGCGCCCGAAAAGATATATGCGGTGGATCAGGACCCGAAAGCGGTTGCCGCACTTCTTGAAGAAAATCTTCTGCCTGCCGACCGTTTCGTCAACAGTTTCACGCCGGTGCTCATAAATACGGGCAAGGAGCTTGTCCTGTTCGACACCGGCATGGGAGCTGGTGCCCGCGAAGCGGGGCTGGGTAAACTCGCCAGTGCGCTTGAGGCTTCGGGCTACAAGGCGGACGATGTGTCGCTCGTGGTGCTAAGCCATTTCCATCCCGATCACATCGGCGGGCTGATGGAAGATGGCAAGCCAGCCTTCGCCAATGCCCGTTATGCTGCGGGACAGAAGGAATTCGACTTCTGGACCGATCCCGCGCGGCTCGATAGTCCCGCCAAGACAGTTGCCGAAATGGTGGCCAAAAATGTGAAGCCTCTCGCCGAGAAGATGACGTTTCTGGGTGATGACAGCGAAGTCGTTTCCGGCATTCATTCCGTGGCGGCTTACGGCCACACGCCGGGGCATCTGGCTTTCCGGGTCGAAACAGACGGCAAGTCGTTGATGCTGGTCTCAGATACGGCGAACCATTTCGTCATTACGTTGCAGCGACCCGAATGGCACGTATCCTTCGATATCGACAAGGAAGCCGCCGTTCAGACCCGCAAGCGCATGTTCGACATGATCGCGACCGACCGGCTACCGTTCATCGGCTATCATATGCCATTTCCGGCGCTGGCCTATCTCAAGCGGGAAGGCGAAGGCTATCGCTACGTTGCGGAAACCTACCAGCTACGCGAGAAATAGAGCGAGGCGTTCCAACAGTTTGTTTAGAGCATAATCCGACCGGAGTGAAACGAGGATCGATAAGATTATGCTTGAAATAGAAGAAGTTAGAGCGCCGATCTGATCTAATCAGAGCGAAACGCGCTCTAACGTCCGCCAGCAACGTCGATGAATGTTCCGGTCACATAGGCGGGGGCGTCGTTCAGCAGCCAGAAAATGGCTTCCGCGACTTCCTCCGCTTTTCCGGGACGTCCGACCGGCGTACCGGCGCCTAACCGCGCAGCGCGGTCCGGATTGCCGCCGCTGGCATGAATCTCGGTGTCGATCAGTCCGGGACGCACCGCATTGACGCGAATGCCTTTCGACGCCAGTTCCTTCGAGAGACCGGTGGTCAGCGTATCGAGGGCACCTTTCGCCCCGGCATAATCCACATATTCAAACGGTGATCCAAGCCGAGAGGCCATGGAGGAAACGATGACGATTGCACTGTCCGGCTGCAAGCGCCGCGCTGCTTCGCGGGCGCATAGATAGGTGCCGTAAACATTCACGTCGAACATCATTTTCAGACGCTCGGCGCTCATGTCTGCCAGAGGCATGGTTTGGGCAACGATACCGGCGTTCAGGACGACACCTTTCAGCGGACCAAGATTGGCCTCGGCCTTGTCGAACATGGAAATTACGTCCTGTTCTCTGGATATGTCGCCCTGGATCGCCAGCGCTTTCGCCCCGAGCTTCGCTGCTTCGGTCACTGTTTGCTGTGCAGCCTGTTCGTTGCCAGCATAGTTCAAGGCCACAGACCAGCCTTGTGCGGCGCTGCGCAGAACGGTAGCGCGGCCAATGCCGCGACTGCCGCCAGTGATCAAGGCGTTCTTCATGCTTTCCTCCATGCAATGCATGGCAGAGCTAATCCGATTTGCACTTTCTGTGCAAAGGAAAGATCGTATGAAAATAAAGGTTTGGGGAAGAAAAATGGTCGGAGCGGCGGGATTCGAACCCACGACCCCTTGACCCCCAGTCAAGTGCGCTACCGGGCTGCGCTACGCTCCGAGCCGGGGAAAGCCGTAGAATATAACGTCTTGGCACGCAAGGGCTAATTTGCCGAAACTGGCAAATTGCACATGACATTGGTGCATCGCTTCAGGCATCATGATCGCGGCGCGAAGAGAATGATACACGTGCCGGCGAATGCCGTACATGCGCCGACGACATCCCAACGGTCAGGACGGGCGCCCTCGGCAAACCAGATCCACAGGATCGATGCGATGATATAGATGCCGCCATAGGCTGCGTAAGCGCGGCCCGCGATATTGCTTTCAATGAGGGTCAGCAGATAGGCGAATAATGCGAGGCACACCATGCCAGGCGCCAGCCACAGCGGCGACTTGTCAAGCTTCAACCATGCCCAGAAGGCGAAACACCCGGCAATTTCAAAGAGGGCTGCTGCGGCGTATATCGCGAATTGCAAAATGCTGCTCTCCTGATCGTTCTCTGAGTTTGAGTGAAAGCTGATACTTGTATTCGAGTCCTGCACAACCCCAGATGATCCCGAAAAGCAGATAAAAGTGGCGCCAGTGATCGGTGTCGATAACATTGCCGATCAGGACGTGCCCGAGATAGGTTGCGTAGGCGACTAGAAGAAACGGCTGCCACGGACGATTGCGAAACAGAAGTTTGAAGCCGATCCCGAGTGTCAGGAATGTCAGCGTCAGAAAAGCGATAAAGCCGATCCAGCCATAGTCGAGTACGGCCTTCAGCCAGATATTGTGCGTATCCTCGCCGAACATTGGACCAAATTCGAGCGGGCCGATGCCGAGTGGATGTTGTGTGGCGAGGATCATTCCAAGCCAGTGCCGCGCAAAGCGCCCCAGTCTCGCGCTGTCATAGCTTTGTTCGAGGCGCGCGCGCTCGCGGAAGAAATCGCCGACGCCGGGAATTTGCAGAATAATCAGGATCGCGAGAACAATCGTTGCAACGGCAAGCAGACCAATGATTATCAGACGCAGCCGAAAACGGTTGCTGTTGCTTTGCAGAAAAAGCACGCCAAACAGAATGGCGAAGGAGAGGGGAACCATCGCCCAGGCTGCGCGCGAGAAGGACACAAGAACGCCGAGCGTCAGCAGGCAGCAAAAAGGCAGATAGATGGCCATATCGCGAATGCCCCCGCGCATGATGCGGTAAAGCGTCCAGGTCAGTGGCAATATCAGGAAGGGCCCATAGACGTTGGGGTCCTGAAATGCGCCTTGCGCTCGACCATAGCGCGTGAAGATTTCTGCGCCCGGAAAAAGGCCGAGGTAACCGGCAATACCGAGGACGGAAGAAAGTACCCCAACAAGAAGATAGGCATTGAAGATCGTTCTGAGACGCCGGTAGTCCCCTTCAATGGCCGCAGCGAAAAATACGGACGTGAAAGCCAGAAACAGTGAAACGGCGATATAGAGCGGGGCCTTCTTGACGTCGGCCATCTGCATGACCGAGATCATCCCGCCGAAATTGAACACGACAAAAATCGCCAGCAGCACAAGGCTGGTGCGGGTTAGCCGCAGTCCGAACAGCAGTGCCAGCGCAATCAGGCCGACCATGTAAAGTTCATAAGGTGCTGGTTCGCTCATCACGAAGCCAAGCAGAAAAACGCCAAACCCGATTGCAATATTGGCGATGAGGCGATTGAGCGCGCGTTTGCGCGCTACGTCTGCCCGCAGCATCATGGCTGGACGTGGATTGCCGTCAAACCTTTGCGCCACGCTGGTCAATAAGCGTTTTCCGTATTGAGAAGCCGTATAGGTGTGAGGAACAGAATCTTGAGATCAAGCCAGAGCGACCAGTTTTCGATATAGTAGAGATCGAATTCCGTGCGCATACGGATCTTGTTCTCATTGTCGATTTCACCGCGCCAACCATTGATCTGCGCCCAGCCGGTGACACCCGGCTTCACGCGATGGCGCGCGAAATAACCGTCAACCACCTCGTTATAGAGCACATTATGCGAATGGGCAGCGACTGCATGCGGACGCGGGCCGACGAGCGACAGGGACCCGGCGAGAACATTGAAGAACTGCGGCAGCTCATCGATGGAGGCCTTGCGGATGAAGCGCCCGACACGCGTGACGCGGGGGTCGTTCTTGGTGACGGCCTGCTTGGCGGTCGGGTCGCACATCTCGGTGTACATCGACCGGAATTTCCAGACATTGATGACTTCATTGTTGAAGCCATGCCGCTTCTGCTTGAAGATCACGGAGCCCTTGCTATCCAGTTTGATGGCAATTGCGGTGCCTATCATGATCGGTGACAGAAGAACGATGCCGAGGATGCTGAAGACAACGTCGAAGATGCGTTTGGCGACGGAATCCCAATCGTTGATCGGCTTGTCGAAAATATCCAGCATCGGCACCGCGCCGACATAGGAATAGGCACGAGGCCGGAAACGCAGGTGATTGTTCAGCGCGGACAGGCGGATGTCCACAGGCAGAACCCAAAGCTTCTTCAGCAGGGCCAGCACACGGGCTTCGGCGCTGATCGGGAGGGACACGATCAGCATGTCAATATGAGCGATACGGGCAAACTCTATCAGCTCGTTGATATTGCCAAGCTTGGGGTAACCCGCAACGATAGGCGGCGAGCGCTTGTCGTCGCGGTCGTCGAAGATTCCGCAAATGCGGATGTCGTTGTCAGGCTGCTGTTCCAGCGAGCGGATAAGCGCTTCTGCATTGGGGCCGCCGCCGACAATGACGGCGCGGCGCTCCATTGTGCCATTGCGCGCCCAACGCTTGATTTTCCATGCGACGAATACGCGTGAGAGCAAAAGCATCACGCAGGCGCTGAGTGCCCAATATAGGAACCAGCCGCGTGAGAAATCGGAAGACGCCTTCATGAGGAAGCCGGCAATTGCCAGCGTTCCAAGCACTGCCGCCCAACTGATGAAAAGCCGCCGCAGATAGCGACCGGGGCTGCGCAAAATGTTGATCTGATAGCCGTCGTTGATTTCCATCAGCAGGACGAAAAGCGCGCCGCCAGCGACGATGACGAGCGGATAATAGAACACAAGATGCGTGTCGATGCCGATATAGAGCAGGAAGCTGAGAATGCCGGAGAAAAAGACAAGCCCGAATTCCACCATGCGCATGACGCCGCTCAACATCAGCGGCGAAAACGTATCGCGTTGATATTGCTCGGCCATCTGGCGCGCCAATGGGCTGAGTTCTACCGGATCCTGCGATTTGGAATCTTGTCCGGAATCTCGCTTGCTGCTGGCTTCCATGGCTTTGCGGCCAAAAGGAGAAAGCGCATCATTGTCTCGCACAACATTGCCCCTGATCGTAAATTGATAGCCTCGTAATTAGACCGAGAGTCCTAAGCAGAATATAAACGCCGCATGACAAGCTTTTGACTTAGGTAAACACTCAATTAAATACACGACCGAAAGTCGTTACTGTTAGTGATAGCTAAAGTAACATTGTTACTGTCCGTATTGCTACAGCATTGGAGGCGGGAAGCGATACGCGCCAGTTGTCGCAAGCCAAGCCGCTGCCAAGCTTGCCTTGTATGATTATATTGCCTAGGACGGTGATATGAAACCGTTGGAAGACAATGCAGCAAGCGGCATTTCGCCGTCGAACTGTTCGGTTCACGTTGCCGTCAACAGGCCGGCACTCTTCCCACTCCTGATCGGCACCAGATCGGACGATGTCATGGGGTTGCTGCGCGTCTGACCGCATAGCGACCCAAAATCCTGATGAGAACAATTCACGCTGCGACCTTGCAAGGTCGTATTAACTGTTTGTTTTAATGCGCTTTATCCGAGCCAGTTTCAGCTTTATCGGAGGGCGCGCTAGGGTTGATCATGACTATTTGGGCCGAAGTGGCTAAAGCAGGCAATCTTGCCGGTGATGAAATCTTGTTGCGAAAACGCGACCGCATCTACGAAATTCGCTATAACGGTCTGGAATTGATGTCCAACGTCAATTTCCAGTCCGAGACTGTGCTGGCTGAAAGATCACTTCGCCTGCACGGGCGGCAGGTTTCGCATATGCTTATCGGTGGCCTTGGCATGGGCTTCACGCTTCGGGCAGCACTCGATTTGCTCGGACCTGATGCCAGAGTAACGGTTTGTGAGCTTGTCCCGGAAATCGTAGGCTGGAACCGGACTCATATTGGTCATCTAGCCGACCATCCGCTAAATGATCCGCGCGTTGATGTGCGGGTTGCCGACGTGATGGATGTTCTCCTCGCAGAGCCGGGCCGATACGATGCGATATTGATGGACACGGATAACGGACCCGACTTTACCGTTCGGGCCGCCAATGGCGTCATCTATGAAGATGATGGCCTGAGGCTGGTGAAAAGGGCGCTCAAGCCAAATGGCATTGCCGCGTTCTGGTCTGCGACCATATCGAACCCGTTTGAAGACAAGCTGGACATGCTGCCCTGGGAATGGCAACGCGAAGATATCTCGCTCATTGGCGGACGCGCTGATGCGTTCCATTATATCTATTTTGCGGCGCGGGGTGGGTTTCGGTCACAGTTCGGACGGTCGCTTTCAGCGTCCGAACCCTTTGCTGCGATGATGGGCTGAGGGGGTATCAGTCAGTCTTCCGGTACTGCCCGGTCCGGATGCGCCTCGTAATAGATCGTCTCGATCGAGTGTGCCATGGATTGCAAGCTGAAACGCTCATGCAGCCGTGTCAAATCGGGCATCACGGCGCGAAACGCCGTTGGATCGTCCGCCACACCGAGCATCTTGTTCGCAATCGCCTCGTCCTCGGGCTCCACCAGTGCTGAGGACTGCGGCCCGAACACTTCGGGAATGCCGCCGACATTGCTGGCAATGACGGACTTTCCGGCGGCAAGCGCTTCCAGAACGATATAGGGAAATGCTTCGGCGCGCGATGGAACCACCATGATCCGTCCTAATTCGAAAGCCTCTCGCGCTGCCATTCCAGGCAGAAAGCGGATCTGCCTGGATACTCCGAACTCGTTGGCCAGGTTGACGAAATCGTGCTTCTCCGTTCCGTCTCCCACCATCGTTGCGGTGAAATTGCGCTGGTGTTGGTCACGCAGGCGCGCCAGTGCACGGATCAGAAGGTCTGGCCCCTTCAATTCGCGCATCGTGCCGACAAAAAGAAAATCGCTGGCATCGGCTGCGTCGGCGACCGATATAAATTCTTCTTCGGCCAAACCGTTGTAAACGACGGCATGAAGGCCGTAAGGCCGCCCCACCTTTTCTTCATAGATGCGCTTTTCGAAGTTGGAAACGAACATCACCGCATCGGTCATTGGAGCCAACATTCTCTCGACCAGAAAGACGGCGCCACCACGGCGCGTTTTCCGGTCGAAATGAAGGCTACCGCCATGCGGTGAATAGATACGGGCTACGCGAGACCTAAAAACCCGTAAGACTGAGCCGAACAATCGCGCATAGACGCCGCCTTTGGCGCCGTGTCCGTGCAATATGTCCGGCCGCAATTTCTTGATGATGCGATATGCTTTGTACGCTGCCGCTGCGTCGCCGAGTCCGACATGCCGCTGCATGGCAATGCGATGAAGGCCGAGCGCGAGCTTTGGCCGTAATTCTTCGAGAAGCGCGTCTTCGCGCGGGCCGCCGGTCGTTGCATCGCAGACGATGCCGACCGCGTGGCCTTTTTCCGCCTGCAGGCCCACGAGATCGCGAACGTGGCGGAAGAGTCCACCGGTCGGCTCGCGGAAACAGTGGACGATGCGCAGTGGGGAGACATTGGTGTCATCAGCCATCAATCGCCATCAGAACAGACGTTCGCGTACATAGATCGTGTCACCCGGCAGAATTGGATCGGAAATCAACACCCGACCGGTCAGCACCTTGCCATTAAACTGGCGCGTGATGTCCACATTCTCCTGATTGGCGCGAGGACTGTAACCGCCAGCGGCAGCAATGGCCTTCTGAACGGTCATGCCCGGAACATAGGAATATTGGCCAGCGGCACCAACTTCACCCATTACGAAGATCGGGCGATAGCGGTCGATTTCCGCGCTGACATCGGGATCGCGCAGATAACCGCCACGCAGTTTGGAGGCGATGAGCCCCTCAAGCTGCTTGGATGTCTTGCCGCGCGCCGGAATGCTTCCCACGAGCGGAAAGGCGATATAGCCAGCCTGATCGACGCTATAGGTATTGGAGAGGCTCGGCTGCTCGAAAACAGTGATGCGCACGCGATCACCGGCATCCAGCATATAAGGTTGGTTCAGCGCCTCGTGGAAAGCGGGCGGGGCAGGGCGATAGCTGGAGCAAGCGGAAAGCGTCATGGCGGCAAGGCCCAGCGCCACGAGCAGAGCGTGGCCTTTGCGCTTGTTATGGATCGTCTTCGCCGTCATCATCCGCCTCGGTTCTTCCGAAAAGCAATATTTCTTACGAACGCAATCGACGCGGTACTGACAGCGCGATTACGAATATCGGTTGCAAGCGTTATCGATTGATTAGGGTTAATGGCTGGTAAAGAAGACGGGGTTCGGCGCAAAATCTTTATGTCTCGCCAACTGTTGGGAACTTATCGTGCTTAACCCTCTGGTTACCTTGTTCCTTTACCTTCCAGTAAAGCGCATCCCGAAAAGTGCGACGCGGTTTTCGGGCAAGATGCGCTGTGAAAAGAAACATGCAGAGCGCCGATCTGATGTAATCAGATCGAAAAGCGCTCCAGATTCGGGGGTGTATTACCCCACGCGGGCGAGAGCGATCACGCGCGCAAGCGCACTCGCGAAGTCCATGGAGAATGGGGAATGGCAGAAGTCGATCCGTTATCAAGGGACGCAGATATCGATATCGGCGCGCTGTTCTCCAGCCTGCGCCGCAACTGGCTGTTCATTGTCGTTGGCGCTCTTCTCATGGCGGCATTGGCGTGGGCCATCTGCCTTCTTCTGACGCCGGATTATCGTGCCGAAGCCCGCATCATGATCGAGGCTCGCGAATCCATTTATACCCGCCCAAATGGCGAGACAGCAGCCGAGCGACCCGTATTCGACGCCGAGGGTGTGAAGAGCCAGGTCGAGGTGTTCTCCTCCGGCGATCTTCTCAAGAAAGTTTCCGACGAACTCAAGCTGACCAGCAACGAAACCTTCACGGCGACGGAAGTGAAGCCGTGGACCCGTGTTCTCATCTTGCTCGGCATGCGCACCGATCCCGCACGGCTGACCCCCGAAGAGCGCGTTCTACAGAAGCTTCGCAAGAACATGCAGGTTTTTACCGTTACTGCTTCACGCGTCATTGTGGTGCAATATAATTCGGCAAATCCTGAAACGGCCAAAAACGTCGCCAATGCGCTGGCCAACCAGTATATCCTGTTTCAGCAGGCCGCGAAGCTGGAATCGAACGACGATGCTACCGGCTGGCTCGCGCCCGAGATTGACGATCTGCGCAACCGCGTCCGCGATGCGGAAAAGAAGGTTGCGGATTATCGTGCTTCGCGCGGGCTCCTGACCGGCCAGAGCAACAGCACGATAGCGACACAGCAGCTCTCTGAAGTCTCAACCGAACTGACGCGGGTTCGCACCAGCCGCGCTTCGGCAGAAGCAAAGGCGGAAAGCATTCGAAAAGCACTCGCCTCGGGTGCGCCCATCGACACGCTGCCGGACGTGATTGCTTCCGGCATGATGCAGCGCCTTGCTGAAAGACGCATTCAGCTCAACGCCCAGATTGCCGATCTTTCGACAACACTTTTGGACGGCCATCCGCGCATTAAGGCACTGCGCTCGCAGCTTGCCGATCTCGACCAGCAGATCAGGATCGAAGGTCGCAAGCTTGTTGCAAGCCTCGACAACGAAGTCTCCGCAGCAAAACTTCGCGAAGACGAACTCAATCGTGAACTCAACCGCGTGAAGGCACAGGCGGCGCAGGCGGGCGATCAGGAAGTTGAACTGCGTGCGTTGGAGCGCGAGGCGACAGCACAGCGCCAGCTTCTGGAAACCTATCTGACACGTTATCGCGAAGCTGCATCGCGCACCGACCGCAATTATGTGCCGGTCGACGCTCGGGTATTTTCTTCTGCCGAAGCCCCGGCAGTTCCCTATTATCCGATGATATTGCCGATTGTCGGTGCAACTTTTGCGGCCGGTCTGCTCTTGCTGTCAATTTTCGTTCTCCTGCGTGAATTGTTCAGCGGGCGTGCTTTCGTGACCGCAGATGGCCAAAGAGTTGCCGCCGTCGAGGAAATCGAAATGCCGGTTATTGCTGCTGCCGCTGAAGCTGGTGCCGTGCCGCCGTCCAGAGGCGAAGGCAGAGACGCTGTTTCCGAGGAAACAATTGCGGCGCCGCGCCGTTCATGGACTATGCCGTTTGCGGCGAAGCCGCCGGTTTCCGAAACAAGGAAATCCGTGGAGGAGTTTCCCGTGATAAAGCAAGGTGAGACCAAGCAAAGTGAGATCAGGCAGCGCGAGACGAAACCACGCAATCCAAATGGTGTGGAAGCTGTTGCCGATCTGCTGTCCGGCGGAAAGCTGAAACGTATCGTGGTCGTCTCTCCCGAGGGCGATAAAGCATCGGCAGGCACGGTACGTCTGCTGCGTGAATTCGCAGACCGTGGCAAACGCGCAATTCTCGTGGATATGACCGCACAAGGAACTGTCGGGCTTGCCATGCTGGACGGTACACATTTGCCCGGTATTACCGAGCTTTTGTCCGGTGAGCGCCGCTTCAACGAGGTCATCCACAGTGATCGGTTCTCGCAGGCTCACGTCGTTCCGCTGGGCGAGGCCGATCCTGAAACCGCCATGCGTTCTGCTGATCGTCTGCCGCTCATTCTGGACGCGCTGGAAACGGTCTATGATTTTGTCGTTGTGGAATGTGGTCCGTCATCTTCGGAACAAATCCGACGCATTGCCGACGGGCCTGCTTCTGTGGTGATGAGCATCGTCGATCCGGACGATAAGGGCGTTGCGCTTGCTGCTCTAGATCTCGATCAGGGTGGTTATGAAGACGTCGTCATTCTGATGGACGAAACCGCCTGATTGTCGAATCCGATTCCAGAACAGTGCTTTAGGTAGCGTTCCTGAATCAGATTGCTAACACTCTCTACCTTTTTGCGAACCTGCTGCGCAGTGTCTTGGCCAGGCTCCACAGACGCGGATTGCGCTTGAGGCTTCCTGCAATCGCATTGCGGCTTGATTGCAGTGTCGTGAAAAGCCTGCCCTTGGCGGAAAGCGGCACCAGTGTGTCATAGATCGTGCGCTCGATATCGCACCATTCGCGTTTGTATGGCTCATCTCCAATGCCGAAACTGTAGATCGAATGGCCTTCGTCGCAACTGCGGCTTATATCCTCGAAGAAGAGAAATTCCCCTGGGCTTGCCGCCATCAGTTCGTCTTCTGCGATGGCAGCGAACTCGACGGTAGGGCCTGTATTGCCGAACAGTTTTCCGATGATCGAGCGCACAGTGCCGCCAACTTCGAGAAAGCGCAGTTCATTCAGATTCTGACCTTTTGCCGGTCCTTCACCGAAGAAAGCTTTGAAGAAACTGCGTACATTTTCATCGGCAAAAGGATCACGGATTCCCATCTTCCGGAAGCGCTGCGCCTTCATCGCAAAATAGAGATCGAGAATCGTGTCGGATTCCGCGCGAGTTTGCGGCCCGGTAACTCTCCAGCCACCGCTTTCCTCGTAACGGCGACTGTGCTGACGATGCTTTTTCAGCTTTCGCTTGCGGTTGGCGCGGTCAAGCACAGCATCGAAGCCACCATCGAGCGAGGCGGCAAGAACCGGATTTGGATTGGGCGCTTTTCCAAGAGCCAGCAGCGGATTGGCGACGCCCTGCAGTTCGGAAAGCTGGCGCGTCAATGACAGTGCGCCGATATCAGACCGTGCTTTGCGGGTCGCCTCGATCAGTTGCCGGACTACATCGCGTCCGAGGACACCGCCATATTCCTTTCGCAGCCATGGGAAATTGCAATTGGCGTGGCTTCCGCCGGGAAAGCGCGCAATTTTCGCGCCGTTCTGGCTGATGACTTCTAGCGGCAGAAGCAGGATTGGACCATCGCGGTCAAAAAGCCCCACGACAAAACTGTCAGCATTGACGATTGCGCGCCAGTTATTGATCCATGCGAGCGATTGCGGCGCACCATGTATAGCTGGGTCATAGGTCCAGAGTTGACCGATCTCGTTGAAATCCGTCAGGATGCGCGCTGTAACTTCGCCCGCCATCGTCCGCAGTATCCTCAAATGGGATTAGTGTTGTTTCTTGCGCGGTGGCTGTGCCATCCACCAGATGATGCCCATGGCTGGCAGAACCCAGAGAATGCCGGTCACGAAGAAATAAAGGAGATGCACCCAGGCACTCGATTCAGCAAGATGCGCCACGGCGATGATGGTCGCGAACACCGCATAGATGATGACCAGTGAAACCAGCAAAAAAGTGCCGATCAGTTTCTTCAGCCGAACGGGCATAATGCATCTCTCCTATTCCCGGCTCATCACTAGCGCGTGAGAAGGGACAGTGAAAGGGCAAAAACGCGGCGGCATGTCGCGTGACATGAACTTGTAACTCACAGGTCGATGCTGCATGTATCCTTCGGCTCATTATCGAAGGGTGAATGGCATGACGGCAGCAACGGCGCAGCGTGTAGGGCAGGGGTCCAGATCATCGAAAGAGGATCGAGACCGTCGCCTTGTGCGATACTGGCTTTATGCGGTGTTCGTCGTGCTGATTGCTATCGTCATGGTCGGCGGGGCTACCCGTATGACCGGATCGGGCCTCTCCATCACGGAATGGAAGCCCATTCACGGCGTCATTCCGCCGCTCAACCACGCCGAATGGGTGGAAGAGTTCGACAAGTATCGCCAGATTCCCCAATACCAGCAGATCAACAAGGGCATGTCTCTTGAAGAATTCCAGTATATTTTCTGGTGGGAATGGGCGCATCGCCTGCTGGCGCGCTTTGTCGGATTTCTGGTTGCTGTCCCGCTCGCCTTCTTCTGGGTGACCGGGCGTCTCGGGGGCGGTCTTAAGTACCGTATGCTGGGCTTGCTCGCGCTCGGCGGCTTGCAGGGCGCCATCGGCTGGTGGATGGTCGCTTCCGGCCTGAGTGAGCTTACCAGTGTCAGCCAGTACCGTCTGGCGATCCATCTGACGACAGCCTGTATCATCATAACGGCGGTTTTCTATATTGCGCGCGGGCTTGTCACCTATAGCGAACGACCGGCGGAACGGTCGATCCAGCGCTTTGCCGGATGCGTCGTGTTCGCAGTTCTGGTGCAGATTTATCTGGGCGGTCTGGTGGCTGGGCTTCACGCCGGTCTGACCTATAATACATGGCCGCTGATGGATGGTGCTATCATCCCGTCAGATCTGTTCATCCAGTCGCCATGGTGGCGCAACCTGTTTGAAAACCCGAAAACTGTACAGTTCGTGCACCGCATGTTCGCCTATACGGTTCTGGTTCTGACGGTCCTGCATTCGCTGCAGGTGTGGAAACAGGCACCCGGCACCACCCATGCGCGCCGCACCATTGTTCTGGTTAGCCTTGTTCTGGTGCAGGCCGTTATCGGCATTGCGACGCTTTTGATGAGCGTTCCGCTGCATCTGGGTCTTACGCATCAGTTCTTTGCGCTGATCGTGCTGGCCTTCGCGGTCGCGCACTGGCGCGCAACAAAGGGCGCTTACGCGGTATAAGCCGTTTGGCGCAAGTGTCTGAGCGCGGACGCGATCTTCAATTCCCGCGTTTCATCTGCGTCGTTGCCGTCTTCACGATGCCATGCGGCTGAAAGGCAGCCATAGGCGAAGGCATAATCCAGAATATAGGCTGGTTCGCGCCCGATGACCGGTGCGAAATGCTCGGCCATGGACCGGGCACGTTCAAGGTCGAGACATAGATTGTCCCGATCGAGCGGATTGTAGAAGATATTGGCTGCATCGAACGCTGCGTCGCCGACCAGCCCGTGCGGGTCGATGGCCAGCCAGCCTCGTGGTCCCTTGATGATGTTCTCATGGTGAATGTCACCATGCAGCGGAATGGCCTTGTGCGGCGTCGCCAGCAGACGCTTTGCAACAGACGCGCCTTCTGCATAGATGGGGCTTTCATGCGCCACCGCGAAGAGACCGGAAAAGTGCTTCTCCAGAGGTTGCAGGTCGGCCGGTATCGGGGCAGGAGAGGGCGTATGCAGCGCGTTCAGAACCTCGCCGAGTATCTGTAGACATTCGGCGTCCTTGCCACGTTTCAGGTGCTCATCGAGATGATAGTCGCCCGCATATTCGAGCAGCATCGATGTGCCCTTGAGGCCGTATAATCGTGCCGCACCATGGCCATCCTGCCAGTCCAGATAATGCGCGCCGCGCAGTTCGTCCATTCCGGCTGGCTTCAACTGCTTGACGACAAAAATCTCGCCTGGATGGTCGCTGCGTTCGACCTTCCAGACGAGGCTTGAATGTGTATCTGCCAGGGGCTCAGATGAACCGATATTCCATTCTATGGGAAACATCGGCTTTGAGTCTTTGTTTTCAAGCATGTCTTTATCCCAAAGCCGGTTTCCACTTTTGGGAGACATGCTTTAGGCTTTGCCGAGCATGAGGTTCATGTTCTGGACTGCCGCGCCCGATGCACCCTTGCCGAGATTATCGAGTAGCGCCACCAGATTGACCTCTCCGTCGCCTTCAGTTCCGAAGACAAAAAGCTTCATGCCGTCCTTGCCAGCAAGCTCTTCCGCATCGACGCGCGCCAGTTTGGTGCTTTCTTCAAGCGGTACGACCTCGACGATTTCCTGACCAGCGTAATGCTCTGTCAGCGCGGCATGAACCTTTTCGAGCGACGGCGTTCCCTCCAGTTCGCCCAGGAACAGGGGAACCTGCACGATCATGCCCTGCGGGAAGCGTCCGACGCTGGGCGAGAAGATCGGGCGGCGATCCAGGCGGCCATGCAATTGCAGTTCCGGCACGTGCTTGTGACGCAGCGGAAGGCCGTAGAGGAAGTTGTTAGCGGCAAGATGCTCCGGATGGTTCTTGTCTTCCATCTGCGCAATCATCTGCTTGCCGCCGCCCGTATAGCCGGAGACGGCATTGACGCTCACCGGATAATCGGCAGGCAGTAGGCCCGCATCGCGGAGCGGGCGAACAAGCGCAATTGCGCCGGTCGGATAGCAGCCCGGATTCGCAACGAGACGCGCCTCGGCAATCCGCTCGCGCTGGCCCCTGGCCAGTTCCGCAAAGCCATAGGCCCAGTCGGGATGCACGCGATGCGCGGTCGAGGTATCGATGATGCGGGTCGAGTTATGGCCTTCGAGCAGGGAAACCGCTTCCTTGGAAGCATCATCCGGCAGGCACAGGATCGCAATATCGGCAGAGCGCAGATAGTCGGCGCGCAAATCCTTGTTGCGCCGCTCGGCTTCCGGAATGGAGATCACTTCAAGATCGTCGCGTTCGGCCAAACGGGTGCGGATCTGCAAGCCGGTGGTGCCGTGTTCGCCATCAATGAAGATTTTCGGTTTCATGCGTTTTGCCTTTGAATTCAGAAAGTTACGACAATATTCGGAATCAGTTCTTGAGCTGCTTGAATCGATCTGTGAACAAGCATCTCATCGTCGTTCTTTCCGTTCGGCCAAAAGGCCCAAATAGTACATTGCGATCGTCGCTCCCGCGATTGCTGTTATATCGGCATGGTCATAGGCCGGTGCAACCTCGACCACATCGGCGCCCACAAAGTCAAGAGCCGTCAGCTTACGCAAGACGGACAGCATCTTTGCCGAAGACGGGCCACCCGCGACCGGCGTGCCGGTTCCCGGCGCAAAGGCCGGATCGAGACAGTCGATATCGAAGGTCAGATAGGTCTTCCGGCCATTGGTGCGCTTCAGGATTTCATCGGCAATCGCCGCCGCTGACATATCCTCGACCTCATGGCCATAAATGATCCTGATGCCGCAATCTTCCGGCGCGTGCGTGCGGATGCCGATCTGGATCGAATGAGCGGGATCGATAATGCCGTCGCGCACTGCACGGGCCACGAAAGAGCCGTGATCGATCCGCTTGCCGTCGTCGAACCATGTATCCTGATGCGCATCAAACTGCACCAGCGCCAGCGGACCATATTTCGCGGCATGGGCCTTGAGCAGCGGCCACGTGATGAAATGATCGCCGCCGAGTGTCAGCAGGAATGCATCCGACTTCAGGATTCTCGCCGCTTCGCGCTCGATAGTGGCTGGGGTCTTATAGTGATTACCATAGTCGAGCAGGCAGTCGCCATAGTCGATGACGGCGAGATTCTCGAAAAGGTCGCGCTGGAACGGATATTGCGGATCATTGTCGAAGATCGCCGACGCCCGCCGGATCGCCTGCGGGCCGAAGCGCGCACCGGGCCGGTTGGATACGGCGGCATCGAAGGGAATACCCCAGACGACGGCTTCCGCGCCCTTCAGCGACTTCGTGTACATGCGCCGCATGAAGGACAGCACGCCAGCATGCGTCGGGTCCGTTGCTGCGCTTGTCAGGCTGCGGGCAGTGATCGCGTGGTCGATGGTCTTTGAGGGCATGGCCGCTTCCCCGATGATAATCTGGCTTCTATAGCGCTTTCACGCGCTCTTGGCATCAAATCCATAAGCGCGTTCCACACGGGCAATGCGTACACGATAGGCTTCGTACCATTTTTGGCGACCAAGCTTCTGCGCCACCAGATGATCCACGTCGCGCTTCCATGCGCGGATGCTTTCCTCGTCGGCCCAGAAGGAGTTGGTGATGCCGAAGCCTTCCGCGTCGCGCGCGCTTTCAATACCGAGATAGCCGGGTTGTTTCGCTGCAAGTTCTCCCATCTGCACTGCCATGTCGCCATAGCCGTCATCCTCGCCCGTAACACGCTGCGAAGCAAAGGTGACAATCAGATAAGGAGGTTCCGGTGTGGCGGCGAAACGGTTCAAGTCGGCTGATGAGGACATGTCTCTATCCGGTATTGATCTGATTCCGACATTTGTATTCCCAGTTACGTGGGATTAGCAAATGCCGGAATCTAGAGGCCGCTAGTAATGGACCGAGATGTTAGCCTTCAACGCGTGATCCTGCAGCCCGCTTGCCATTTGACCCAGATAAGTCAGGCCAACCGTTGTGTTAGGTCCAAAATTGAAATTCAGCCCTGCCTGTGTGATGAACGTGTCACGCTCCAATGCTAATCCATTGATCGTGAAATCACCCCCGCCATTGAAGCTGAGCTCAGCCCGAGGGCTTTGACGGTTGTTGTGTTGCCATCCAGCCATCAGAATGGTGTAAACACTCGCCGTATCCGAAATTATATCAGTCCGTTGGATGCGTGTGCCTAGAAGCGTGCTGAGTGCATCCGTTGCACTCGCCGCTCCAGAAGCTGCGGAAGGGGAGCCACTTTCTGCAAACGCGTCGGTTTTCACATAAGCATATGAAATGCCAGCAAACGGCTCGATTTGTGCCAGCTTAGTCTGGAAGCCATAACTTAGCTCCGTAAAGCCCTGGAAGCTGTAGCCTCTGAAGTCGGCATGGTTGGAATGGTTGAGTTCCTTGAACGCTATCGAGCGCTGGCTCTCTATATCATGCAGCATCGCATTGCCGCCGAAAACCAGCTTCAGCTTGTCCCATTTATATCCGGTATAGGCGCCCAGTTGATAGCTGTTGGCCGTGGCGGAAGACGATCCGGCATCAAGCGAACCCTGCATATAGCCGGTGAAAAGGCCAAGTCTCCAATTGTCTGCCAGTTGGCCGTCAATGCCCGTAATGAAACCGGCAAGGTTACGTTTCATAGCTTGCGCGTTGCCGTCGCTGCTGAAACGCGTATTGGCGCCATAGGCCTGCCCCCAGATGGCATCGCTTGAAGAGGTATGTGAGTGATCCAAATGCGCGTCAAATAGGTTGGCCATGCGTTGCAACACGGCATCTCGCGTCAATAGGCTGTCCTGAAGCAGCGAGGTTTGCAGGGAGGCGTAAATATCGCCGCTGAGCTGAGCGTAAGCGCCGGACAGGTCGTCACTGAACGTTGAGGCCGCAATATTATCGTAGAGCTGATTGCCACGTCCGAGCGCCTGTAGCGCATCGGCAACGGCATGCTGATTGGGTGTTTTCGCATCTTCTGCAAAACGCCGTCCGGTTTCGGCGAAGGAGACCTGAACGTTCTTTGGCTGATAATCCAGTGTTGCTCCGATGAAACGATACTCGGGCCTTACCCTTTCAAATTGACCCTGAACGCCGCTATCCGCTGTAATAAATGTCATTTCCTTGCCCAGCATCGCAAGCGTATCGGCCACGCTGAGTGGAATGCCCCTTCGTCCGTCGCCGAAAACAACAGTTCCGGCTAGATATGCAGAACCGGTAACATTGAGCGCGGAAGTGGAACCATCGATGTTGGATGCGATGGCAAGTGTACTTCCTTCTTGAAATCGGGCATCCCCGCTTACGGTTAGCGATCCGTTCTGTGTTGACCGGAAATCACCAGGAGAGACGACGGAACCGTTCTCTGCTGTCAAATTGCCAATGTATCCCATGCCACTGAGAGCGCCTCCGGTGTGAACGGCTACCGGAGAAATGATCGAGCCGTTTACCATCAGCTCGCCGTTGGTGATATCGGTCGGTCCACTATAGCTGTTGGCAGCATTCAGGACCGTTATCCCGCTACCCCGTTGCACGACGGCGCCCTGACCGGACACAATGCCGTTCAGTTCTAGCTGTTTGGTTGCGGAACATCATTGGGATGAGGTAGGATGGGCTATTGCTGAAAATGCCTGGCGTTTCGAAACCATGATTAATGAGGCCCTGTGATGATGCAAATCCATCCTCAAGCGCGAACGACCCCTGCAGTACGAGCAGAGATCGCCCGATCAACGGAGCCGACAAGTGTCATCGCCAGACGCTATGGCATCAGCGATGAAACAGTGCGCAAATGGCGCAAACGGGGAGAGCATGCTGTCCAGGATCGCTCGAGCCGTCCAAAGCGTTTGCCATGGCGCGTCACGGAGGAAGAGCGTGCCATCATCTGCGCGGTGCGACGCGCAACGGGCTTTCCACTGGATGATCTGACTTTCGTCCTTCGCCACTTTCTGCCGCATCTCAACCGCGACAACATCTATCGTGTCCTGAAGGCTGAAGGTCTGAACAGGCGTCCCGCAAAACCATCAACCCTTCCGACCAAAGGACAGGGCCGCTTTCGCGAATATGATCTGGGCTACGTCCATATTGACGTCAAACATTTACCGAAGCTGCGGACCGCAGATGGAGAGATACGCAAGCGTTATCTTTATGTTGCAATCGATCGCTGTTCGCGCTTCGTACATCTGGCCGTTTACGATGCTGAAAATGCAGCCAATGCAGTTGCCTTCCTGAGCCAGACACGAAAGGCGTTTCCCTTCCGCATCACGCATGTGCTCACTGATCGCGGATCATGCTTCACCGCCGATGCCTTCGAAGAAGCCTGCGCAAAACTCAAAGTCATCCGCCGTACGACAAAGCCATATACGCCCCAGACTAACGGCATGGTGGAACGCTTTAACGGTCGTGTCGCGAGCGAAGTTCTCGGTATCAATGTCGCCGGCCATGCAGATCTCGAAACACTGCTCATCGGCTTCAACCATGCCTACAATCGACGAAGACAGCGGGTTCTTTCGGGAATGTCGCCCGTCGACAAAGTAAAGCAACATATTGAGAAGAACGCTCGCCTCGCCAACCCTGTTTACAAACCCGCAATTGACGACGAACTCATGGCCAAAGTAGATGATGTGCTTTATTATGCCAATGAGGTCTCACAACCAGACACCTAGCACTACTTTGGCAGATTAACCGACCATTTGCGATAATGGGCCATCTTGGGCACTTTCACAGGGGTGTGCGAGATGTCGGAACTGGATGTTGCGCTGGCAGATTGGCTGAAGCCGTTCGTCGAGAAGCTTGGTCACAAGAAGCGGCGGCAGATGTGCCCGGTCTATATTTCGGGCCTCATCGGACCTGGCGATCGCAAGAGTATCGAGCCGATGGCGGAACGTCTGGCACCCGATCGCTACGACCGCCTGCATCATTTCATCTCGGATGGGATTTGGGATGCTGGTCCTCTTGAGGCGGAACTGGCGGTGCAGGCCGACAGGATTGTCGGGGCTTCAGATGCTTTTCTGGTGATCGACGACACAGGTCTACCGAAGAAAGGCGACCATTCTGTTGGGGTCGCGCCGCAGTATGCGTCGGTGCTGGGCAAGCGTGCCAATTGCCAGACGCTGGTGTCGTTGACGCTGGCCCGCGACGAGGTCCCCGTCCCAGTGGGCTTACGATTGTTCTTGCCCGACAGTTGGACGAGTGATCAGGATCGGATGGCGAAGGCTGGTGTTCCCGAGGAGATGCGCCGATCCCGCACCAAACCGGAGATCGCGCTCGGCGAGATCGATCGACTGATGGCCGCAGGCGTGCGGTTTGGCACCGTGCTTGCGGATGCCGGCTATGGTCTGTCGGCTGCGTTTCGCCAGGGGCTCAGTGCACGCAATCTCACCTGGGCTGTCGGTATTCCCAAGCATCAGAAGGTTTATCCTCATGATGTTGCATTGATCTTTCCTGTCGCCGGCCATGGAAGGCCGCGCAAGCATTCAATCCCCGACACCCTTTCGACCGCAGCCGAAACGATCCTGGAAGGAACCACCTGGAAGAAGGTCAGTTGGCGTCATGGCACGAAAGGTCGATTGACCGCACGCTTCGCTGCCCTACGCATTCGGATTGCTGATGGCAACCCGCAACGCATCCTGGACAAGGGACAGCAGCATATGCCGGGCGAAGAGGCGTGGCTCGTTGGTGAATGGCGCTCAAACGACGAGCGCAAATATTATCTCTCCAATCTGCCGGCCGAGGCGACCTTGAAAGCGCTCGCGGCGGCCATCAAGGCGCGATGGGTCTGCGAGCAGGCCCATCAGCAGATGAAGGAAGAACTCGGCCTCGATCACTTCGAAGGCCGATCATGGCAGGGCCTCCACCGACACGCGTTGATGACGATGATCGCTTACGCCTTCTTGCAACATCAGCGCCTCAACAAGGCAAAGCGGGAAAAAAAGGAAGAGGTACGGCCCGCCTAAGCCGACACTGCCAGCCATCCGACGCGCTGTCATAGCCGCGCTCTCAAGCCACCATCCACCACAACGATGTCCTCATTGCCGTATCAGGTTCCAAATGACCCCAAATTCTATTCTGCCAAAGTAGTGCTAGGTGTCTGGTTGTGAGACCTCATTGGCATAATAAAGCACATCATCTACTTTGGCCATGAGTTCGTCGTCAATTGCGGGTTTGTAAACAGGGTTGGCGAGGCGAGCGTTCTTCTCAATATGTTGCTTTACTTTGTCGACGGGCGACATTCCCGAAAGAACCCGCTGTCTTCGTCGATTGTAGGCATGGTTGAAGCCGATGAGCAGTGTTTCGAGATCTGCATGGCCGGCGACATTGATACCGAGAACTTCGCTCGCGACACGACCGTTAAAGCGTTCCACCATGCCGTTAGTCTGGGGCGTATATGGCTTTGTCGTACGGCGGATGACTTTGAGTTTTGCGCAGGCTTCTTCGAAGGCATCGGCGGTGAAGCATGATCCGCGATCAGTGAGCACATGCGTGATGCGGAAGGGAAACGCCTTTCGTGTCTGGCTCAAGAAGGCAACTGCATTGGCTGCATTTTCAGCATCGTAAACGGCCAGATGTACGAAGCGCGAACAGCGATCGATTGCAACATAAAGATAACGCTTGCGTATCTCTCCATCTGCGGTCCGCAGCTTCGGTAAATGTTTGACGTCAATATGGACGTAGCCCAGATCATATTCGCGAAAGCGGCCCTGTCCTTTGGTCGGAAGGGTTGATGGTTTTGCGGGACGCCTGTTCAGACCTTCAGCCTTCAGGACACGATAGATGTTGTCGCGGTTGAGATGCGGCAGAAAGTGGCGAAGGACGAAAGTCAGATCATCCAGTGGAAAGCCCGTTGCGCGTCGCACCGCGCAGATGATGGCACGCTCTTCCTCCGTGACGCGCCATGGCAAACGCTTTGGACGGCTCGAGCGATCCTGGACAGCATGCTCTCCCCGTTTGCGCCATTTGCGCACTGTTTCATCGCTGATGCCATAGCGTCTGGCGATGACACTTGTCGGCTCCGTTGATCGGGCGATCTCTGCTCGTACTGCAGGGGTCGTTCGCGCTTGAGGATGGATTTGCATCATCACAGGGCCTCATTAATCATGGTTTCGAAACGCCAGGCATTTTCAGCAATAGCCCATCCTACCTCATCCCAATGATGTTCCGCAACCAAACAGCTAGGTCGTGTTGACAAAGTGGATTCACAAATCAGCTAAAGCGTGATTCAAAACTGCTTTTTAGGAGGCGGTTATGGCGCGCGGCGATCTTAGCGAGCAGGAATGGGTTCTGATTGAGGGCTTGTTGCCCGCTGAGCGGGGCCGAAAGTCTCGGCCTTCTTTGGATAACCGACGTTACCTCAACGGTATGCTTCATGTTCTGCGGGTTGGCTGCCCCTGGCGCGACATGCATGAACGCTACGGCAAATGGAATTCGGTTTATGTTCGGTTTCGACGCTGGGCGGAACAAGGCGTATGGGATGCGCTTTTGGAAACCCTCGTCGAACTGGGCTTAACTGACGACTGGCAACATATGATCGACAGCACGACTGTTCGTGGTCATTCTCAGGCAGCCGACGCAAAAGGGGGACTTATAAGGAGGCTTTTGGTCGATCACGCGGCGGCTTTACGCCAAAAGTCCACGCCCGTACAGACGGTCAGGGACGCCCTCTTGGCTTCGTTCTGACAGGCGGAGAGGCTTCAGATTACAATGCAGTTGAAGACTTGATGTCCATTCCTGTGAAAAAGCCCAGACTGTTGCTCGCCGATAAAGGCTATGATGGCGACAACATTCGGAACGCCCTGCTGTGGAGTGGCATAACGCCCGTTATTCCGCCCAAAGCGAACCGGAAAAACCCTCCCGCTTGCGACTTTCAGGCCTACAAGGATCGCAACCGCATCGAGCGTATGTTCAATAGGTTAAAGCAATTTCGTCGCATTGCCACTCGATACGACAAAACCAGAAAATCTTTCGAGGCATTCCTAGCCATCGCCGCCGTCAAAATATGGATGCCGCACTTTGTCAACATGGCCTAGTAGATTGCTGTGATTGAATGCAAAAGTTGTTTTCTGTTTAAGGTTGACATCTCCGGTCACGGAACCGGTTCTACCGCCATTGCCCAGTTCCAGCTCGCCCTCTATTACAAATGTTCCTCCTGTATAACTGTGATCTCCGGTCAGGGTGAGTTTGCCGGCATTGAGCTTATAAAGTGCTCTGTTGCCGGTCAGATATCCGGTGACGGCTTTATCGGTAGTTGGAAAGAAATAGTTGCGCTCCGTTTCGAACCGCCCTTCAGGTGATCGGACATAGAAGCCAGCCAGGTTCGGGTTCTGCCAATATTCCTCCATGTAATTGGCGATGTAGTGATGCGTCATGGTTGTGGGATGTACGTCGTCCCAGAAAAGATACTCATTTTGCAAAGTCGCTCCCGCTGGAGCGTTCTTGCACTCGGCGATGCTGGTGCAAGCATCTGTCGCATTCTTGAATCCGAACAGATCTGGATGATTTATCACAGTGTCTAGCAGTCCGTTCATTTCCGGCGCGAACACCGTTGTGTCACGGTGCTTGTTGTGAAAGGCAGCTATGCTGTCCGCAATCGCCTTGTTGAAGGCTTCTGCGGTCTGGTGTGGTATAGAAGTGTTGTTACCATTGAAGCGTGGCACTTTGGAAAAATCAGGCATGTCGGGGAGCAGGAACTGACGTGCCCCTGCACGATAAAGCTGTTCAAGCGCATCTGAAAACTTACCTGCCACCAGCGCCGCCTGCTCATCGGCTGGAAGGCCTTCATCTATCGCGTTCAGTGCATCGTTGGCGCCGGCCCACAGAGATATGAGGTTATCACGAGAGAAGGTATTGTTGTTTTGTGTAAATTTTCCGATTTGCTTGTCAATTGGAAGTATATATCTATCTTTTAAATGACCAAAAAATGAATTGCCTGGCGTGTATGTGCTGCCGCCTATGGCATAATTGACATTACTGTCCCCGTTTTCCGTATGGTTTCCATAATCCCCATTACGGTAGGCTCCAAAGAGAAAGAGTTTTACACCTCTGGCCTGAATGGGAAAGAGATATTCATCCCAGATATTTCCGTTGCTGAAACGGCCGTTTGTCGTATTCTTGCCGGTAAGCCTCATAAGCAAATCAGGGAAGTAACCATTATCGCTCAGACTGTCGCCAAAGATGACGGCTCTGTTGAAAGGCATGTTCTTGTCGTGGCGGATTAGCTCTTGCGCCTGCGAAATCGATGGCAGGTAAAATGGTAATGCAGCTGCAATTAATAATGTGAAATTTATTCCGTAGTATTTTTTGATAGACATACGACACTCCAATTAAGACGGAGTGCCTATATATATTATTCAATATTCCGAATATTGCATATAATAGGTAGCTGTTATTGTGGCATCTTTTATTGATTTACTTCAATGCATATAAGGCATCGTTTAAATAAACAAAAAAGCGGACCCAAAGGCCCGCTTTTCTGTAAGTCCAAAGCGATAAGAATATTAGCGCTTTGAGAACTGGCCCTAAGCGCGTTAGCGCTTGGAGAACTGGAACGAACGGCGAGCCTTGGCCTTACCGTACTTCTTACGTTCAACGACGCGGCTGTCGCGGGTCAGGAAGCCACCCTTCTTGAGAACCGTGCGCAGGCCCGGTTCGTAGTAGGTGAGGGCTTTGGAGATGCCGTGACGAACAGCACCGGCCTGACCGGAGAGGCCGCCACCGGCAACGGTGGCAACGATGTCGAACTGACCAGCGCGATTCGATGCAACGATCGGCTGCTGCAGGATCATCTGCAGGACCGGACGTGCGAAATACTTTTCGAATTCCTTGTCGTTGACGGTGATCTTGCCGGTGCCCGGCTTGACCCATACGCGTGCAACGGCGTCCTTACGCTTGCCGGTGGCATAAGCGCGGCCCTGTGCGTCCAGCTTCTGGACATGAACCGGAGCGGCAGCTTCGGTCTTGGCAACAGTGCCGAGTTCTTCGAGCGAGTTGAGCTGCTCAGCCATGATTATGCATTCCCTTTGTTCTTGCGGTTCAGCGCGGCGACGTCGAGGACTTCCGGCTGCTGAGCTTCCTGCTGATGGTTCGGGCCTGCATAGACGCGCAGGTTCTTCATCTGGCGACGGCCGAGCGGACCGCGCGGGATCATACGCTCAATTGCCTTTTCGACGACGCGTTCCGGGAAACGGCCTTCGAGAATCTGGCGAGCAGTGCGCTCCTTGATGCCGCCCGGATGACCGGTGTGCCAGTAATACTTCTTGTCGGTGTACTTCTTGCCGGTCAGCACGATCTTGTCGGCATTGATGATTACGACATTGTCGCCATCGTCAACATGCGGAGTGAAGGTTGCTTTATGCTTGCCGCGCAGGCGATTGGCGACGATGGTGGCGAGACGGCCGAGCACGAGGCCTTCGGCGTCGATCAGCACCCACTTCTTCACCACTTCGGCCGGCTTCTGAGAGAAAGTTGCCATTGAAGTCTTCCTTGACTTAATCCCCGATCTTGAAAATCAGGGCTTTTTTTGTTGCTTGTGTTGGATCGTGTCCAACCCGAACGAGCGGGCAAAAGGTCACTTCTGCTCGGCTCACTGGCGGGTCGATACACAATGTCCGGGTGGCCGTCAAGTCTTATATTCGGAGTATAGTTTTAAAAACATAGTAAAATCAGTTAGTTATGTAATTGGTATTATAATACCTTATCTTTTTGCGCATTTTTATCGCGGCGGGATCGAATAGGTGGCAGTGGCGTGGGCCACAAGCTCGCCGCTTGTGCCGTCGGTCAGGCTGATATCGAGCACCGCCAGGCGCTTGCCGAGCTTCAGCAGATGAGCAACGGCCTCAACGGTGCCAGGGGAGGGCTTGCGCAGGAAATTGATATTGAGGTTTGTCGTTACGGCCAGCGCCACCGGGCCGATATGGGCCAATATGGCTGCATAGGCCGTCACATCGGCGAGCGCGAAAAGCGAGGGGCCGGAAACCGTGCCACCGGGGCGCAGATGTTGCTCATCGGCGTGAAGCCGCATTGTCGCGGAACCCTCATCCACTGCCACGACCTCAAAAGCATCGCCAAGCTGTGGAAATTCGCGCCTCATGAAAGCCCGCAGTTCATCGATAGCCATGACGGGGCTGACGCTTGTGCGATGCGCGGTATTGATATTCATGCATTCCTCCCAAATTTATTTATCAATAGAGGCTGCGGCAGCCTTGATGCAAGCGCTGGCCCTAGCGACTGAAGAGGACAAGATGCAAAATCCTTCCGACGACCAGATCCGAGATATCCTTCTTTGCGTCAAAACAATCGCGCTTCTCGGCGCATCGCCGAAACCGGAGCGGCCGAGCAATGGCGTGATGGAATTCCTGCTTTCCAAGGGATACCGCGTGATTCCGGTCAATCCGGGGCAGGCGGGAAAGGATATACACGGTCAGCGTGTCGTTGCGCGTCTGGCAGATATCGAAGAACCGGTGGATATGGTGGATGTCTTCCGTGAACCTTATTCGCTGCCGGGCATCGTGGACGAAGTTCTTGCAATGAAGCATCGCCCGAAGGTCTTGTGGACGCAGCTTGGCGTCGTGCACGAAGACGCTGGAAACAGGGCCAGAGAAGCAGGCGTCACCGTCGTCATGGACCGCTGCCCGGCTATCGAATATCTACGTCTGGTCGCTGAATAAGAGCTTTCGGATTTAATTTCTGCGAATCTGGCATTTGGCGGAAAAACCTCCTTTGCTTTCCTGGCGGCAACGCCTAACGTCCGGACCTGATTAGGGTTTGGGACACAGGAGGAAATGATGTCGAAACGCTCTCCCGGAATTGAAACGCTTGCTGTTCATGCAGGGGCAAAGCCCGATCCGACAACCGGTGCCCGCGCAACGCCAATCTATCAGACGACTTCATTTGTGTTCGATGATGCTGACCACGCCGCTTCGCTGTTTGGTTTGCAGGCGTTCGGCAATATCTATACGCGCATCACAAATCCGACGACCGCTGTTCTGGAAGAGCGTATTGCGGCACTCGAAGGCGGTACGGCAGCCGTTGCAACTGCATCCGGTCATGCAGCGCAGTTGCTCGTGTTCCATACGCTGCTTCAGCCGGGTGATAATTTCGTAGCAGCGCGCCAGCTTTACGGCGGTTCGATCAACCAGTTCGGTCAGTCGTTCAAATCCTTCGGCTGGCAGGTGCGCTGGGCCGATGCCACCAACCCGACCGATTTTGCAAAGCAGATCGACAGCAAGACGCGCGCTATCTTCATCGAAAGCTTTGCCAATCCCGGCGGCATCGTGGTGGATATCGAGGCTATTGCCGAAATCGCGCACAGAAACGGCCTCCCGCTCATCGTGGACAATACGCTGGCATCACCCTACTTGGTGCGTCCGATCGAGCACGGCGCGGATATCGTCGTTCACTCGCTGACCAAGTTCATCGGCGGTCATGGCAATTCGATGGGCGGTATTCTGGTCGACGGCGGCACGTTCGACTGGGCGAAATCCGGCAATTATCCGCTTCTGACGGAACCGCGCCCGGATTATGCCGGTCTGGAACTGCACAAGACCTTTGGCAATATTTCTTTCGCCATTGCGGCCCGTGTACTGGGGTTGCGCGATTTTGGTCCGGCCATTTCACCGTTCAATGCGTTCCAGATATTGACCGGCGCGGAAACCTTGCCGCTGCGCATGCAGCGCCACAGCGACAACGCTCTGAAGGTTGCCACCTGGCTGCATGGCCATGAGAAAGTGTCATGGGTGAATTACGCCGGGCTGCCGCATGATAAATTCCATGCACTCCAGCAGAAATATGCGCCGAAGGGTGCGGGCTCTGTTTTCACCTTCGGTCTCAAGAGTGGTTATGAAGCTGGCGTCAAGTTTGTGGATAGCCTCGAACTGTTTTCGCTGCTGGCCAATATTGGCGACACGCGCTCGCTGGTCATCCATCCGGCATCGACGACGCATCGCCAGCTCAGCGACGAGCAGAAGGTGGCGGCGGGTGCTGGTCCGGATGTCGTGCGCCTGTCTATCGGCATCGAGGATGCGGACGATATCATCGCCGATATCGAGCAGGCGCTGGCAAAGGTCTAATTTATGACCCGGTTTCTCGATTTCGACCTGACCGGCATTGAACCGGAGGAAGGCGCACCGTCACCGGAGCGCCTTCTTTCAGGTGCTCCAAAATTCCGCACGTGGAATCTGGACGAGAATGCCGATGGCACGCTTTTCGCAGGAATTTGGGAGAGCACGCCTGGAAAATGGCGTATCGAATATGACGAATGGGAGTTTTGCCACATTCTGTCAGGCCGGTCCGTCGTCAGCGAAGAGGGCGGTCAAACCCGTGAAGTCGAAGCCGGAGACAGTTTCGTCATCCGGCCCGGTTTCAAGGGAAGCTGGGAAGTCATCGAGACCACCCGCAAGGAATATGTCATCAAGCTCTGACATCGGTTCCTTTTATGCAAAACACCCGCCGGATTTCGGCGGGTGTTTTTGTTTCAGTTATGCGGACCACGCTTGATCGGCTGGATAACCGGCAGATTTCCCGGATTTGGACGGCCTGCATTGTCAGACGGCGGACGATCCGGCCGCGGTGGGCGTGGGCGGTCCGGTCTGCTGTGCGATGGACGGCCAGGACGATCCCGGTCACGATAGCGGTAATAATCGCGGTCACGATAGTAGCGCGAGTTTCGGTAATAACGCGGATAGTTCCGATAATAGCCGCCGTTATTATAGATCACGCCCGTACCGACATAGCCGCCGCGCACATAATACGGATCATAATAGCCGGAGCCATAATATCCCTCGGAAACACAACCGCTAAGTGTCAAACCGGCAGCGCCGATGCCGAGCGCCAGTAAAATGGATTTCAATGACATGTTCGCTACTCCCGAAAGGCCGGGGTCAGCGCTGGAATACGCAAAAACCACGCGGCGAACCACTATTTAGAGGGATTATGCGCGTTTCTGTCGAGCACCCATAATCAATAAAGATTGCAGAACGTTAGCTTGGTTAGCTGTGATGATACATGCTCATTGGTGATGTGCAGCAATTATAAAGGCCCCTTCGATGAAGGGGCCTTTATAAGCTAGTACCTACGGTATCTGATTATTCCGTAGGCGACTTTGCACCTGTAACGGCTGTACTAATGTCCGTAAATTTCTTGCCGATATCTTTGCCGAGGGTGGAGGCCCCGCCGATGATAGCAACCGAAATCAAAGCCGCGATGAGGCCGTATTCGATGGCGGTTGCGCCGGATTCGTCCTTACGGAAGCGTGCGAAAAACTTGGTCATGTGTTGCTCCTGAGATCATTCTTGCTTGTTTAGTGGTCGCTGTGACCTGGGAGCAAACTATCCGCCAATTATGTGTACCCTCTTAAGTTGCATGGTAAACGGAAAATGAGTATTTCATATGATTAATAAAGTGCTGAATTTAAAACGAAAACTGCAATCTCGCCATGCGCGTTATTTAAGTGATATCGAATATAAAACCTCAGACAGCAAAAAGCCCCGCTAACGCGAGGCTCTTTTTCTGGAATGGCGTGATCCGTCTTACTTTGGAAGCTGGGCACCAGCCTGTTTTACGATATCGGCCATGCTCTGGCAGAGCTTTTCTTCCGAAACGTTTTGGGCCTTTGCGCTGGTTGCAAGATCTTGCTCCATGCCCATAGCCGAAACCTTACCCTGCTTGCCTGTAGCTTCTGCAGCATCGGCTTTGGCGGTGTCGGAAGGAGCAGGGATAAGCGCAATCATCTTCGTCTGGATCTCGATGGCGCCGCCATCGGTATAACCCTTTTCCTGGCAGTACTGGAGCACGCCAAGCTGGTTGCGGGCGGCATTATAGGCCATTTCCATCTGTTCCGGCGTGGCCTGTGCGAAAGCGCCAGCAAGACCTGCTCCAAGGAACAGGCCGGTCAAAGAAACACGTACCAGATTGCGCATGACAATTTATCTCCATGAGTCGAATACACGCTGTGATAGAGCGAAATTTCCAGCGAAGGAAACTCAAGAAAAATTAATTAGTGAAATGAAATATAAGGGAAATACATTCTTCTCGAGAGGATGTGAATGTCATGAATATTTCACGAAAACGACATCACGAAATTATCCCGCAGGTTGTACCAGATTGGCAATCAGCCGGAATGCACCGGGGACCAGCTTGTCGAGCTGATGATGCAGGATGAGGCTTGTATGCGTATGACGGCCCTTGCTGATCTGCGCTGAAACAAGCGCACCGAAAAGCGGCTGTTCGCCTTCATCGTGCATGGCCAGCAGCGGCTGATAGGCGTCATCCCATGCAGAGGCGAAGTAAAGCCCGCGTTCCTTTTGCCAGCCTTCCCAATCATCCCGATCGATAATGTTGGGGGCGAGCAGCAGAGGATGGTCGGGCGCAAGGACCGTAACCGCCGCATGTGGGTTCGTAACGCGCCAGCGCAATGACGGGGAACCGATGATCAGTCTTCGCGGTGGTGTTTGATCTGGATGCCAGCCGTCCGACGGCCGGTGATAAAGCGTTACCAGATGTCCGCCATCTTCAACGAAGCGGTGCAGCTTTTCCGTTGCCGCAGCAAGATCGTCGAGCACGCCAAAGGCAAATATGCCGATCACGATGGTCGTGAACTCTGATAGATCACCGGCAAGATGATGCGGTTCGATGTCGGTGACATCAAATCCCATGCGTTTCAACCAAAGGCCGACATTGTCAGCGCCGTTGCCGATATAGCCGATGCGAGCGTCGGGCAGCTTCACGTCGAGGGTCAGCACAGGCAGTACGGCAGGCTCGCACCAGACGGTTCTGCCGATATGCGGATAGCTGGCGGCGTGCGTTTGCCACGCGGGAGTTCCATCAACCAATGCCTGCAGGCAGGTCAATCCGGGTGCCGGATCGGATGGCCCGTGCAAGACGGCATTCGATCCGTTTACGTTGACTTCCCAGCCGTTCGACGAGGCGAAGGTAATCTGTTTTGCCGGGCCATTGGCCTGAAGCTGGATCGGCAATGGGGCGTGTTCGCCCGATATGATGACGGCTGGCGGGTCGATCTTCAACGAGACAGGCGGCACAATGGCGAGCGGCTCTTCGAGATCGCAACAAGATTCCGCCAGATGCCCGTCAAACTGCGCTTTCAGCCGGATATAGGCTTGTCCATTGCCGCCGACTGACCGCCATACAGGTTCGAAAAGCGGGGAAGGTGCTGCATCTTTCGCCAGGGAAATGGTCAGGATTTCTCGTTCCGGCGTGCGGTGCTCGCCGGTGATCGAACAGCCTTGCGGCAATATGGCTTCCGCCGTTGCTGCAATCTCTGCCGCACCGGGGCCGTATTCGACAACAAGACGCGTCTCGCCGCCTGTCGGCAATATCGGCTCATCCAGATAAGCGCGCTCAAACAGCGAGGCGGCTTCGATCAGCGCGGCATCGATTTCCCGCAGCTTGCGTTCCAGCCTGTGCCCGTCTTGCAAAAGGAAACCTTCCTGCGCGCTGGCCAGAACAGCTTTCAGGCGTTTTGCGGCCTCGACAAGATTTTTGATAATGGCTTCTCTATTGGGAAAAACGGCTATTGCCTGCTCAATAGAAGAATGGACATTGAGAAGCTGCTTTTGGCTTTCAAGCGCCAGTCCGTTGACTTCAGCCAGTGTGGCAAGAGTTTCGGGAAGCGCGTCAAGGATTGTCGTTTCCGAATGGCTTTCTGGCAGTTTCAGATGCAGCGGCCACTCAACCTTCGGCATTTCCGGCCAGCGCCCCATGCCCTGTGTGGCATGGCAGGCACGCGACCACTCACCGAGACGATCGTAATCGGCGCCGGTTGCCGCATCGCGCCCCGCCGCATGAACCGTCAATGTTGTGTCGGGTGGCGGAAGCTCGTCATCATAGGTATCGCCGCCGCCCGACCAGGCGGGGAGATAGAATTTCGCCACCTGCCACGGCATTAGCCCTTCGGAAAAATGTTCTGGAAAGGCGGTGGGGTCGGCAGCGAGCCGTATGGCCGTTTCCGCCGCCCGTGTCATGGCGCGGTGGTGGCCATGTTGGCCGGGAACATCGAGAAAGGTCGGCAGCACAATATCCGGACGCTCGGTGCGATAAGCGCGGACCAGCCGCTCGACGGTTTTCTCCTCGCCCCAATGGGCGAATGTGCCGTCACCATCCTTGGAGAAGCCGAAATCGTGGACCGAATCGTCGGGACCATGCCCAAGCCAATGCACGTCGCAATCCAGAATGCGCGCTGCTTCCTCCATCTCGCGGCTGCGGATGACGCCAAGCGCACCGCCACGTTCGGGGCCGAGTGCATTTTGCCCGCCTTCGCCGCGTGTCGAACAGGCAATCACCACCCGCATGCCAAGCCCGAAGCGCATATAGGCCATCAGGCCGCTTTGCTCGTCGTCAGGATGCGCACCCGTATGCATCAGCGTGACTGTCGAGCGCAGCCTGCTCAGTGCCCGGTGCAGCCGGACAAGGGCCGGGGATGACTTCTGGCGCTCGATGCGCTGAAGGGCGGTGAGCATGGTCAGATTTCCGAATTAGTATCGAGTTTCGGCGTCATGGCCTCGAACATCGGCAGGGATGCGGCGCCCAAAGCAGCGGTGAACTGCCCCGTCTGCCCACGAATGACGCGCGGCAATGCGCGGGCGCGTCGGCTCGCAACCGAAATCGGCAGGCCACCCATATGCCAGATCAGGTCGTCGATGATCGCATCGGGCACCATGCCGCCCAGAATGATTGTCTCGGGATCGAGAATGTTTTCGATCATGGCAATCATTGGCGCCAGATGGTCGGCGGCTTCCTGCACCCAGCCCATCAGAACCGGGTTGCGGTCTTCATGCAGCTTTTCCAGCGCATCGAAATCGGTGTCCTTGACCCCCGCGGCGTGAAGCTTTTCGCGCAAGGTATGAAGTGAGGCATAGGTTTCAAGACAGCCTTTCTGGCCGCAGGCGCAACTGCGTCCATTGGGCGTGATGACGATATGGCCGATTTCACCGGCATTGCCGAAAGCGCCGCGAAACGGCGCGCCGTCCTGAATCATGCCAAGCCCGATACCGGCACCGAAATAAATCATGGCGAAATTGGAAATCGCATGTCCTGCACCAAACAGGCGTTCGCCGACGGCGGCGGCGTTGGCGTCGTTTTCGACCAGAACGGATTCGCCGCAGGCTTCACTCAGGACCGCTGCTGCATCGATCCCGGACCAGCCGGGCAGAGTGGTCGGGCCGACCGAACTCATGCCTTCAATGTCGAACGGGCCCGGCATCACGACACCTATGCCGAGCAGGCGCGCGGGAAACGAAGCCTTCATGGCATCGACTTCTTTTCGCAATTGTGCGGAGAGCTTGTCGGGGCTGACATCCTGAATGGGGCGCACATGCTGCATGCGCGGCTTGCCGGACAGATCAAGCACTGTCGTCACCATATGCGTCGAACCCATTTCGACACCGATGGTCATCGCACCGTCGGGATTGACGGCAAACTGGATCGGCGGCTGGCCGCGTCCCGTTTTCAGCCGTCCAAGCTGCATGAGCAGATTCTCTGAAACCAGCTCATCGACGATATTGGCGATGGCCTGTGCGGTCAGATGGGTGAGGCGGGCGATATGCATCCGGCCCAGAGGACCGTGGCGGCGAACGACATCAAGCACCACGCGCCGGTTATGATCGCGAATTCGCTCGGGATTCTTGCCAAGGGTGACCGCAAGCGAGCCGCCCTGTGCACTAGCAGGCGCGATGAGCGATCCGTCTTCAGAGTGTCCGTCTGATTTCGATGTCATGGTCCCTCCTGTCTCCCGTCAAAAGAGAT
Source organism: Ochrobactrum sp. A-1 (assembly GCF_022488005.1). Taxonomy (NCBI): domain Bacteria; kingdom Pseudomonadati; phylum Pseudomonadota; class Alphaproteobacteria; order Hyphomicrobiales; family Brucellaceae; genus Ochrobactrum; species Ochrobactrum sp. A-1. Next base: position 735,661 of record NZ_JAKVQC010000003.1, on the reverse strand, counting down.
AACGCGAGGCGCTTTTAACAGCAATATATTAATTCAACTAAATTATCTTATTGACAAAATGCCCGCAACGTTGAACCGTAAAGGCAGGGTGGTGAAGACCGTCCGGCCTCATGACGGGGAAGTGGGTTTCCGCATGAGTGAAAATGGGCGCCGCGCACGATCTGCGCGGCATGTGGTGGAATATGCGGATTGTGCGAGGCACTGCCGCAGCCGTGCCTGGCGACCGCATTCGAACCGGTGGGCGGGGCATTAGGGAGGTTTAAATGCGTAAGCTGTTATTGGCAGGTCTGGTTGCAGGGCTCAGCACCTTTGCGATCAATGCCGCTCAGGCTGTCGAAATCGAATATTGGCAATATGTCTTCGAGACACGTGTCAAGGCGATGGACAAGCTGATCGAGAATTTCGAGAAGGCCAATCCGGACATCAAGGTCAAGCAGGTCACGTTCCCTTACGACGACTATCAGACGCGCGTGATCGCAGCGAAGATGGCGGGCAAGAGCCCGGACGTGATGCAGCTTTTCTATGGCTGGCTGGACAAGTTCGTCGCTGGCGGCATTCTGCAGCCGCTGCCGCAGGACACGTTCCCGCATGACAAGATCGAGAGCGAATTCTTCCCGATTGTTTCGGCGATGAAGCGCGGCGATGAATATTACGGTCTGCCGACCGCTGTGCGTTCGCTGGCCCTGTTCTACAACAAGAAGCTGTTCACCGACGCCGGCCTTGATCCGAACAATCCGCCAAAGACGCTGGATGAAATGGTCGAAGCCGCCAAGAAGACGACGAAGCGCGACGCTTCCGGCAATCTTCTGGCCGAAGGCATCACGCTCGACATGCCGGGACAGGACCAGCATTGGTGGCGTGAGGTTCTGGTGCGCCAGTTCGGCGGTCAGCCCTATACCGACAATGACCGCAAGGTCGCCTATAACGACGCTGCCGGTGAAAAGGCGCTTGCCTTCTATACCGGTCTCCAGACCGAACATAAGGTCGGCGAAGTCAAGTTCATGGATGAAGGCCAGGCTGCTTTCCGCGCTGGCATGGCTGCCATGACCATCGACGGCACCTTCCGCCTCGGTTCGTTCCGCACCATCAAGGACTTCGAATGGGGCGTGACAGAGCTGCCCGCCAATGCGGAAGGCGTGCGCTCCAACTATGCGAGCTACTTCGCCAACGGCATCAGCGCCAAGGCAAGCGGCGAGAAACTCGAAGCCGCCAAGAAGTTCCTGAACTACATCTCCTCGCCGGAAGCCATGGAAATCTGGTTGAAGGATGTGGGTGAACTGCCTGCGCGCCGTTCGGCAGCCCTGACGGAAGCGAACCTTGCCGATCCGATCTACGGCCCGTTCCTCAAAGGTCTGGAATATGCGCACACGACCATGTTCGTGGATGAGCTGAAGCAGCGTCAGATCGCTGTCGATATGGCTAACCGCGTCATTCTCGAAAAGCAGCCGGTCAAGGAATCTCTCGACCAGGCAGCCAAGGCCGAGCAGGATGTGCTCGACGCGGCCAAGTAACAGGCTTGAAATGCGGCGGGGCAGGGCCTCGCCGCTCTTCTCGCGGCACGGCTCATCCGTAGCCGAAGGATCTTGAAACATGACAATGACTGCAGAAACAGGCGGCAGAGCGAACGGGCCTTCGGGCAATCGCCTGGCGGATCGCCTTTCCATGCGCACAAGACGGTTGATCTGGGTGTGGAGCTTCCTCGCTCTCCCGATCCTGTTCTATTCGGTCATCCGCTTTTACCCGACGATAGAGGCCTTCTGGCTGTCACTCACGGACTGGGACCTGATGAACCCGCCAAAGTTCATCGGCTTTGCCAATTACCAGAAGCTCTTTGCCGATCCGGAATTCTGGAAAGTGTTCAAGAACACTTTCACCTATCTGCTGGTCGGCACGCCGATCAGCCTCGTGGTGGCGTTCACGATCGCCTATTTTCTGGATCGCGTGCGCATCATGCACGGCTTTATCCGCGCGCTCTATTTCCTGCCCTATCTCACCACGGCTGCCGCCATGGCATGGGTCTGGCGCTGGTTCTATCAGCCCGCTCCCATAGGCTTCATCAATAATATTCTCAATGCGGTGGGGCTTCCGCAGCAGGGCTTTCTGCGCTCGGTCGATCAGGGTCTCTATGCGATCATGGCGACGTCCATCTGGGCCGGTCTCGGCTTCCAGATCATTATCTTCATGGCAGGCCTGCGCGCTGTTCCCAACACTTTCTATGAAGCCGCACGCATCGATGGCCTCGGTGAGTGGGCGATCCTGCGCAAGATCACGATCCCGCTTCTGAAGCCCACCACGGTGTTCCTCGTCGTCTTCTCGTCCATCGGTTTCCTGCGCATCTTCGATCAGGTCTACAACATGACCACGAACGATCCCGGCGGACCGCTCGGCTCCACCAAGCCGCTGGTGCTGATGATCTATCAGACGGCCTTCTCCTCCTATGCGATGGGTTATGCGGCTGCGCAAACCGTCGTTCTGTTCACCATCCTGCTTTGCGTCTCGCTGTTGCAGCTCTGGATCCTGAGGGAAAAGAAATGACAGCGTCCGCTCAAAACAAACCGCTCCCTTTCCAGAATCTGCGGCCCGGTCGCATCCTGACATGGACGCTGCTGCTCATCGGTGGCCTCATCATGGTCACGCCGTTGGCCTTCATGTTCTCCACCTCGCTCAAGACGGCAGGACAGGTCTATGACCTGCGCCTGATCCCGGCAGAGCCGACACTGCAGAACTATGTCACCATTCTTGCCGATGGCCGCTTCCTGCGCTGGTTCCTGAATTCCATGATCGTCGCGGTCGTGGTTACGCTGTCAAATGTCTTCTTCGACAGCCTCGTCGGTTATACGCTGGCGAAATTCCAGTTCCGCGGGCGCTATTTCATTTTCCTCGCCATCCTGTCCACGCTGATGATCCCCACCGAAATGCTGGTGATCCCGTGGTATCTGATGTCGAGCAAGCTCGGCTGGCTGGACAGCTACTGGGGCATCATGTTCCCCGGCATGATGACGGCCTTTGGCACGTTTCTCATGAAGCAGTTCTTCGAAGGCGTTCCCAACGACTTTCTGGAGGCGGCCCGCGTCGACGGCCTCAACGAATTCCAGATCTGGTGGAAAGTTGCCATGCCGCTGGTGACGCCTGCGCTCTCGGCGCTTGCGATCTTCACCTTCCTCGGCAACTGGACCGCTTTCTTCTGGCCGCTGATCGTTGCAACCAGCCCGGAGCTTTATACGCTGCCGGTCGGGCTTTCGAGCTTCGCCGTCGAGCAATCCATCCAGTGGGAAATGATCATGACCGGCGCGGCAATCGCCACGCTTCCCACGCTCGTCGTCTTTCTTCTTCTCCAGCGTTACATCGTGCGCGGTGTCATGCTTGCTGGCCTCAAGGGTTGAACCATGTCCGATCTCGATCCACGGCTGTCCGATAAAAGCGTCTTCCCCGATCCGGTTTACAAGGAAACCGTGCTTCGCCCGCTTTTTGACGGCGCCAAGACCCATCACGTCGACGGCTTTCGCCGCATCGACCGCGCTCATCTCGTCATGCTGACCGAAACCGGCATTCTCGACCGCGAACAGGCCGCAGCCATTGCGGGTGCACTGGAAGCCATCGACAAGGAAATCGATCCTGCGAAGCTCACCTATACGGGTGAAGTGGAGGACTTCTTCTTCCTCATCGAGAAGGAGCTGAAGGCGCGCATTGGTGCCGATACTGCCGGTCGCCTTCACACGGCGCGCTCGCGCAACGATATTGACCACACGCTGTTCAAGCTTGGCCTCAAGGATCATATCGATACGCTGATGACGCAGGCGCGCAATGTACTCGATGTCATGATAGCGGCTGCCGAGCGTGAAAAGGAGACGCTGATCGTCGCCTATACGCATGGCCAGCCTGCACAGCCATCGACCTTCGGTCACTATCTTTCGGCGGCAATCGAGGTTCTCATCCGGGATATGGAACGGATGGAAGCCGCACGTGCCATCGTCAACCTGTCACCCATGGGGGCGGCGGCCATCACCACCTCGGGCTTCCCGATCGATCGCGCACGAGTAGCGAGCCTGTTGGGCTTTGCTGCCCCCTTATCCAATTCCTATAGCTGCATTGCGGCGGTAGACTACATAACCTCCACCTATTCGGCTCTGGAGCTGATGTTCGTGCATCTGGGGCGCCTCATTCAGGACTTCCAGTTCTGGACCAGTTTCGAGGTCGGCCAGATTTACGTGCCGAACGCCTTCGTGCAGATTTCGTCGATCATGCCGCAGAAGCGCAATCCCGTTCCAATCGAACATATGCGCCACCTGGCAAGCCAGACCATGGGCCGCGCCCGCACCGTCCTCGACGTGATGCACAACACACCTTTCACCGACATGAATGACAGTGAGGGCGAGACCCAAGCGATGGGCTATGAGGCATTCGCCTCCGCTGGTCGCGTGCTCGATCTTCTGGCCGCATTCATCGGCGCGATCCGGATCGACCCGGCCCGCGTGGCGGAAAATATCCGCCGCTCCTGCATCACGATCACCGAACTGGCGGATTCGCTGGTGCGCATCGAAGGTCTTTCGTTCCGTCAGGCGCATGAAATTGCGGCCAAGGTTGCGCGCGCTGTTGTCGCGATGGGCGGCGGTCTGGAGAAGGACGGTTTTGAACCTTTCCTTGAAGCCTTCCGCGAGTCCGCCGGGCGCGAGCCATCCTTCGGGCGCGAGAAGTTCGAGGAACTGGTTTCGCCGCAGCATTTCGTAGCCGTGCGCGACCGTCTTGGCGGTCCGGCACCAACCGCGATGAACGCGGCACTCGCGCGGCACAAGGCGGAAGCGGACCGCTTCAAGGCAATCGCTTTCGACCATGCGGCCGCCGAAGCAAAGGCTGCTCGCGAACTTAATGAAAAATTCAGTGCACTTGTGGAGGCACGCTGATGGCAACCATCGAACTTGAAAAGCTGGTCAAGCGTTATGGCAAGGTCGAGGCGGTCCGGGCAATCGATCTCCAGATCAAGGATGGCGAGTTCGTCGTTTTTGTCGGCCCTTCGGGCTGTGGCAAGTCCACGACCTTGCGCATGATCGCCGGGCTTGAAGACATTTCCGGCGGTCATCTGAAGATCGGCGGCGAAGTTGTCAACGAACGCGATCCGAAGCAGCGCAACATCGCCATGGTGTTCCAGAATTATGCGATCTATCCGCATATGACCGTGCGCCAGAATATCGGCTTCGGGCTTTATACGTCGAAACTGTCCAAGGCCGAGAAGGACAAGCGCATCGAGGAAACCGGCAAGGCGCTCGGGCTGGAACCCTATCTCGACCGTCGCCCGGCGGCACTGTCCGGTGGCCAGCGCCAGCGCGTCGCCATCGGTCGCGCCATGGTGCGCAATCCGTCAGCCTTCCTTTTCGATGAGCCGCTGTCGAACCTCGACGCCCAGCTCCGCGCGCAGATGCGCATCGAAATCAAGCGCCTGCATCAGCGTCTCAAGACGACGACCGTTTACGTGACCCATGACCAGGTTGAAGCCATGACCATGGCCGACCGCATCGTTGTCATGCGAGACGGTCGTATTCTCCAGACCGGTACGCCGACCGAGCTTTATGAAAATCCGACCGACGTGTTTACGGCGCGCTTCATCGGCAGTCCGTCGATGAACCTGATTGCGGGGCGCCGCAATGGATCTGGTGTGGAACTTGCGCCGGATGGGGACATTCTGGTTGGAGTTCGCCCGCATGACCTGAAAGTCGAGGACGGGACAGCCAGCGGCTTATCGCTCACCGGTACAGTGACGGCGGTAGAGCCGCTTGGCGCGGAGACGCTGGTGCATCTCGACGTCAACGGCGTTTCGGTGATTGCAACGGCTCCGGGCAAGGTCATTCCCGCAACGGGTGGCACGCTTTCCGTGTCCGCACCGGCGGGAAGCCTCTATCTCTTCGACGCCAAGACCGAGAAAAGTCTGGGCCGCCTATGATGCCGCAACAATTCAGGCGTCCGGCAGTTCTCAGCATAGGGCGGATCTATTGCGACCTCATCTTCACCGGGCTGCAATCGCTGCCGCAGCCCGGACGCGAGGTCTTTGCCGAGAACATGAAGATGGCGGCAGGTGGCGGGGCGTTCATTTCGGCTGCGCATTTGGCTCATGCGGGAAGGGCGGTCGCGCTGGTCGCACGGCTCGGCTTCGATGGCCTGTCACGCGGGCTGGAGCCGGACCTGAAGATCGACGGTGTCGATCTGCGCTTTCTGGAACGGGCCGACGATGCCGGGCCGCAGGTGACAGTGGCAAGCGTGATCGGCAATGACCGCGCATTCCTGTCGCGTCGCGCCGGTTCGGCACTTCCCTCGACGCTGGAAGCCGCATTGCAATGGAAAGATGCGGGGCATCTGCATATTGCAGAATTCGCCACGCTGCACGAAATCCCTGATCTCGTGCAGCAGGCAAAGGCAGCAGGTCTTTCCGTCTCGCTCGATCCGAGCTGGGATGAAACCCTGATCTACGACCCCTGCCTGCTGGCTGCCTGCGAAGGCGTCGACATCTTCCTTCCCAATCGCGAGGAAGCGCAGGCCATAACCGGCCATGACGATCCGGCTGCGGCGCTCGACGCACTTGCCGGGCACTTCCCGGTCGTGGCTCTCAAGGGCGGCGGCGAAGGGGCCTGGCTGCGTACAGCCGAAGCGGACCTTCACATGGCGGCAAAGGACGTACCGGTCATCGATACGACCGGAGCGGGTGACGCTTTTAATGCGGGCTTTATCGATGCATGGCTCGAAGGTCACGACGCGCACCTGGCACTTGCAGCCGGTATCGAATATGGAAGCCTCGCCGTACAGGCGGCTGGTGGCGCCTCCATCCTGCGTTCGCCCGAACGACTGGCTGGATGAAGACGAGGGGCGGCATTGGTCGCCCCCTCTATAAGTTTGTTGTATTTTTGCAATATGTTGTGCAGAAATTGCCCGCACGGTTTCACTGGGTTTTCCGATAAGAATACACCGAAGCTCATGTTTTGACTGGATAAAACATGAGTATAATACGCATGTTTATATGCAGCACTTGGAATCCTTCTAAATCACTGTGATTGCGCGATATTTTTCAGGCGGTTATGGCATGATGCAGGGCTCGCACGGTTTGCGCAGGCCTGTACATATGCAAGCCTGGAGAGCGGACGCGAATGACTTCCCGGTTGTGGGATCTGACAGAACTCTATGAAAGCGAGCGCTCGAGCCTGCGCGCTTTCGTGCGGCGTATCGTCGGAAACTCGACCACGGCGGAAGATGTCGTGCAACAAGCCTTTCTCAACCTGCTGGCCAGACCCGACGATGGGATGCAAGCGCCGGGGCCTGCTTATGTGAAACGCGCCGCGCGCAACCTCGCGCTCAATCATTTGCGCGATACGCGCCGCCGCAGCGACGTCGAAGTTCAGGACGATGCACCGGAGCGTTTTGCCGATAGCCGTCCGTCGCCGGAAATGACGGCGCTTTATCGTAGCGAACTGCGCCAGCTTCTGCAGGCCATTGCGCTTCTGCCACCGCGCCGTCGCGAGGCCTTCGTTCTCAACAGGATCGAGGGGCTGACCTATGACGAGGTCGCGGAGCGTATGGGAATTTCCCGCAATACGGTTATAACGCAGATCGTGGCTGCACTTGCCGAACTAGACAGGCGGCTTGCGGAATAGAGCGCATCCCGAAAAGTGCGAAGCGGTTTTGTGTAGGATAATGCAGAAGAAACAATTACCTGGCGCGCCGATCTGATTTAGCCGGATCGAAACGCACTCTAACCAAAGCCGATAATGGGAACGTTCGAACACGCATGAAGGATTTCGAGACCGATCCGGTTTTCATGAAAGCGCTGGAATGGTTTGTTCTCTTGCAGGACAAAACCGCCAGCGCCGAGGACCGGCGCGCCTTTTCGGTCTGGATGGCCTCCGATCCGGCGCATCGTGTGGCTTATGAACGCGCGCAGACGCTCTGGCAGCGTTTTGATGCGGTGAAGCCGGAATATGATCGTTACCGCCGGTCCAGCCGCGTCAATCGTCGGGGCGTTGTACTGGGAGTGCTTGCCGCTGCGATCCTTGCGCCCGGCGCTTACATGCTGTCGCGTCCGGGATTGTTCGCCACATACCGAACCGATGTCGGCGAGCGTCGCAGTTTCACCCTTGCCGACGGCAGCACGGTGGAACTTGGCAGCTATTCAGCGCTTTCGGTCGATTTTTCGGACAGTCGGCGCAATCTCGTGCTTCATCAAGGGCAGGGGTTCTTTCAGGTCGCAGCCGATCCGGCGCGCCCCTTTGTCGTCAATGCCAGCGGCGGCACGATTACCGCACTTGGAACGGCGTTTGACATCAAGCTGGTGGACGATGCCGTGACGGTCTCGGTGGTCGAGCATGCCGTCTCTGTGGCTTTCGGTGTTGCTGATCCAATCCGTCTCGATGAAGGATGGCAGGTTACCTATGGCGGGGACGAGATCGCCATGCCGCATCGTGCCGATACGCAGATCGTGGAAGCTTGGCGCAATGACCGCGTCATCTTTGAGGATGTTCCGCTGCGCCGTGTCCTGAGCGAGCTGGAGCGCTACCGGCGTGGCCGTATTTTCCTGACCGATGCCGAAATCGGCAACATGCCGGTGACGGCAATTTTCGACACGCGCGATGCGGAAGCCGCACTCACCACCATTGCCGAAACCCTTCCAGTCAAAGTTCTGAATGCTTCCGGATGGATGACTGTCGTGACGCGCAGATAAGCATCCAATAGTTGGATCTTTTCATGTGCAGACCATAAGTGGATAAAAAAAGTCAAAAATTTTTTCTGACCGATCATTAGTTTGCGTTTCCGAGGTGTCTGACTCTCTGAAGGGCTGTTTTGCAGCCAGCATAGAACGGGAAAATCCTGCTTATGGCAGGGGTGTCAGATATCGGGGATTAGAGCATGCGCGTCGATAGGAAGAGCGAAATTCAGACCGGAAACAATCAGAAACGCGTAGCTCTTCTCAAATCCGGATTGCCCGTAAAATTGCTCGCTGCCAGTGCGCTCATTGCCGTGGCAGCGCTTGCGCCAAACCCGGTTCTGGCCCAGACGGCAGGGGCTGCGCAGGTCCAGCGCGTTTCATTCGATATTGCGGCACAGCCGCTTTCAAAAGCTCTGGTGCAATATTCCAGCAAGACCGGCGTTCAGCTTTTCTACGATGCGAACATCGTGCGCGGCAAGAATTCTGACGGTGCGCAGGGTAGCCTGACGCGGTCGGAAGCGCTGGGCCGCATCCTGTCCGGCTCGGGCCTGTCCTATCGCATCCGCGGCAACACCGTCACCATCGCGGCGCAGCAGGCGGGTGAGGGCGGCACGGTCGCCGCCGACGGTTCGCTGCTGCTGGATACGATCACATTTCAGGGTAACAATAGCGGGGATACGTCGGCGAGCGTCGTGGTCGACAGGTCCAGCGGTGGCACCAAGACCGACACACCCCTGATCGAGGTGCCGCAGTCGGTATCGGTGGTCAGCCGCAAGCAGATTGAAACCCAGAATGCCCAGAGCGTGACGGAAATGCTGCGCTATGTGCTGGGGGTCACCATCGAAACCTATGGCCCCGATCCGAAGGGTTATGACTGGATTCTCATGCGCGGCTTCAACGCGCAGTCTACCAGTTCCTATCAGGACGGGTTGCGCCAACTCTCCAACAGCTACACCTTCTTCCGCAACGATCCCTATGAACTGGATTCCGTCGAGGTCCTGCGCGGTCCCGTATCGTCGCTTTATGGCCAGAGCGATGCTGGTGGCCTCGTCAATCGCATCACCAAGAAACCGCAGGCCGAGGCATTCCACGAAGCCTCCGTTGAATATGGCAGCTTCAACCGCAAGCAGTTCGGCGTCGATCTGACCGGTCCCGTCAATGAAGACAAGACCCTGCTTTATCGCCTGATCGGTGTGGTGCGGAAAAGCGATACGCAGTTCGAATATTCCAATGGCGACAAGGTGAAGGACGATCGCTACATGATCGCCCCGTCGCTGACCTGGGCGCCCGATGCCGACACGACACTGACGGTTTCCGGCCAGCTCCTGCGTGACGACAGCGGCGGCAGCGTGCTGCCCGCCACCATCAGCAATCTCTATCCGGGACTGCCGGATATTCTGGTGGGCGACCCGGATTTCAACCGCAGCGTCCAGAAGCAGGGCAGCATCGGCTATGAGTTCGAACATCACGTCAACGACACATGGACGTTGAAGCAGAACCTGCGCTACGGTCAGGTCAGTTTCCTGCTGGACAATGTGCTTGCGCTTGGCCTTGGGCCGACGGGCATCACCCGTCAGGCGCGCCGTTTCGATGAAAACATGAGCGGTTTCGTCGTCGACAATCAGGCGATTGCAGAATTTGAAACCGGAAACATTGCGCATCAGGCGCTGTTCGGCCTCGATTATTCCTATTCGGATTCCGACGTGACGCAGTATCGTGATCCGGCTCCAAGCCTCAATCCTTTCAATCCGTCCTATGGCATTCCGATCACGGTGCCGACCACGATGACGCAGAGCTATCGTCAGAAATACAATCAGACGGGTGTTTACGCGCAGGACCAGATCAAGCTGAATGAGAGCTGGATCGTGACGCTCGGCGGTCGTTATGACTGGCTGAGTCTCGATAATCGCAATCGGCTGGATAATAGCGACACGGATCAGGATATCGGCAAGTTCAGCGGCCGCGCCGGTCTTACCTATGTCACGCCATGGGGCATTGCGCCCTATGTCAGCTATTCGGAATCCTTCGTTCCCAATCTGGGCACGGATAACAGCGGCAACACTTTCGATCCGTCCGAAGGACGCCAGTGGGAAGTCGGCGTAAAGTATCAGCCGAAGGATTTCGACGGCCTGTTCACGCTCGCCTGGTTCGACATCGTGAAATCGAATGTGGCTTCCTACAGCTATGTCGATGGGCCACAGGCGACAGGCGAGGTGCGCTCGCGCGGTCTCGAACTCGAAGGCAAGGTCAATCTGACCTATGGCTGGGACTTCATCGGTTCCTACACCTATACCAAGACGGAAGTGACCGAGGACGCGCCGCAGTTCATCGGCAACCAGTCGACCATGGTGCCGGATCATCAGGCTTCGGCATGGCTCAACTATACCGTCGGCAGCGGCGTTCTAGAAGGTCTCAGCCTTGGCAGCGGCGTGCGATATGTCGGGTCCAGCTATGGCGACAAGGCCAATACGGTCAAGGTCGATGGCCGCACGCTGGTCGATGCGGGCATGAGCTACAAATACAAGGATATGACCTTCCAGCTCAACGCGACCAATCTCTTCGACAAGAAGTATTTCACGACCTGCGAAGACACTTTCAGCTGCTATGAGGGCGACCGCCGGTCGGTCATTGGCCGCGTGAAAGTCAGTTTCTGACGGGCGAACGGGTTTGCTGACGCGTCGCCACATATTGCTTGGCTTGTCAGCCGGTCCGGGCCTCGCGCTTGGCGCGGGGCTTTCCGGCTTTCCGGTGCGCGCCGCATCCATGCCGCGTGTCGTCGCCATCGATTGGGCGGCTGCCGAGGCCATGCTTTCCTTCGGCATCGTTCCGGTCGGTCTTTCAGATACCGGCTTCTACCGCCAGCGCATGGCTTCACCCGTTCTGCCGGACGGCGTTGCCGATGTCGGGCCGTTCTGGGAAATCAATCTGGAGGCGCTTGCGGCGCTGAAGCCCGACTTCGTCATCGCAACCGATTACAATCTGGTGATGACACCGCGCATAGCGGATGTGGCGCGTATAGAACTTGTTCCCAGCATCACGACGCCCAATGTAGAGCGCTATCAACTGGCGGTCGATATCCTGAACCGGGTGGCGGATCTGTGCGGCCAGCCGCGCGCGTTGGCGGCATCGGTTGCCGAAGCGGCTGAACAGCGGTTTGCTGCGGCAAGGTCAGCTATAAAAGGGCATCGATATCCCGTCGGCATCATGCTGCCCGATATTGGCGGGCGGGAAATGACCATGTACGGGAAGGGTACACTTCCCGATGCAGTCCTGCGCAAGCTCGGTCTCGACAATCTATGGACCGGGCCGGTGAACGGAACCGGCATGGCACGTGCCGGGCTCGACCAGTTGATGGCCAACCACGATGCTGCGTTTCTGGTGGTGGAAATCCCGTCGCAAAAACTCCAGACGGAGCGTTCGCTACAACAGAACACCATGTGGAAACTTCTCGGTCCTGTCCGCAACGGGCGGGTTGCATGGCTGAACCAGTTCCATCCTTTCGGGGGCGTGCCTTCTGCAGCGCATCTGGCTGATCTGGTTGCGTCGGCGCTGAAAACCATGGCGTGAGGGAGGCCCGATGAGCATCGGTTCGGTTTCATCTGGAAAAGAGCGTGGAGATCGCCGCTTCTCACTGCGCTGGCTTGTGCTTGGCGTCTCGGTCGCGCTGGTCCTGTTGCTGGTGGTTCAGGGCTTCCTGACCATTGCCGCTCCGGGCGAATGGCTCCGGATTGTTACGGCGCCCGATCTGGCCGATCCGCGGCATGTCATCGGCTATTACAGTTTTCTGCCGCGTCTCGCCGTTGCCGTGCTGGTCGGCGCTGCGCTCGGTCTGGGCGGCGCGGTGTTCCAGACCGTCCTGCGCAATCCGCTGGCAGAACCCGGCCTGCTCGGCGTCGCCTCCGGCGCGCAGATTGCGCTCGCTCTGGCTTTGATCCTCGCGCCGGGCCTGTGGACTGGCGGCAGCGAGGCCATCGCGCTTGCCGGCGCTGCCGTTGCGCTCGGGCTTTCGCTGCTGATTGCTTCCGCCGGGCGGTTCTCATCGACGACGGTTGTGCTGGCCGGTCTGATGGTCGGCCTATACTGTAACGCGATCTTCAGCCTGCTGGTTCTTTTCAACCATGACTATCTCATCAATCTTCTGACCTGGCAGGCCGGTTCGCTTCAGCAGGGCGGGTGGGAGGTTTTCCTCTATCTCCTGCCGCGCCTGTTGCCGCTGGCGATCCTCATATTCCTTTTGCAACGACCGCTCAATCTCCTGTCGCTGGGCGACAATCAGGCGAGGGGGCTCGGTGTTTCTCCCGCCTTCATGCGGCTGGTGCTTCTTGCCGCCGGCGCTGCCATGGCCGCCGTCATCACCAGCAGTCTCGGGCTGATCGGCATGATCGGATTGGCTGCGCCAAATCTCGCCCGCGCGTTTGCACCGGGACAGGATGGGCGCCGTCTCGTCTGGTCAACTGTCCTCGGGGCGTTGCTTCTTGTCGGCATCGATCAGATCCTGCGGGCGGTCACCCCATTCATCGGCAATATTCCATCCGGTGCCGCCGCTGGACTTTTCACCGGTCCGATTCTCGTCATTCTGGCGAGCCGGGTACGGCTGCCGAGCACCCCTTCGGCTCACGAACCGACACCTGAAACGAGAAGCATCAAAAAACCCGGTCTGGCGCTCTGCAAACTTTTAGGCATTTTCGTGATTTGCGTGGTGTTGTCGGTTTTAGTGGCAAAAAACACCCCTTTCATGTCGTTAAACGTCCCGGACTTTGTGGCGACGACATGGCGATTTCCGCGCATTTTTGCGGCGGCGGGCGCTGGCATATGCCTGGCGGTTGCCGGATTGATCCTCCAGGGCACGCTGCGCAACCCGATGGCAAGCCCCGATCTGCTTGGAATCGGCTATGGCGCGGGCTTCGGCCTCGCCATTGCGGTGCTGTTTTTGCCCGATGCCGGCGGCATGTCGAAACTCGTCGTCGCTTCCATCGGTGCGTTCGTCGTCCTGACCGCAATCTCCCTGATCGGCTGGCGCATGGCCTTCCAGCCGGAGCGCGTTCTGCTGGTCGGGATTGGGCTGGGAAGCATGTTTCACGCTTTGATGATCCTGTTGCTCGCCAGCGGAAATCCCCGCGTCGCTGGGCTTTTGAACTGGTTCTCAGGGTCAATGGGCAATATCGGCTGGAATGATGCGGTGCTTGTCTGTTCCTGCGCCTTGGCTGTTCTTGTCGCGGCTATATTTCTCAAACGTCCGCTCGATATTTTTCCGCTGGGCGATACGACGGCGCGTTCCATCGGCATCAAGGTTTCGGGCAGCCGCGCGGTGCTTCTTGCCGTTGCCGGTGTGGCCACCACAGCAGCGACCCTGACCATTGGCCCGATCAGCTTCATAGGGCTCATGGTGCCGCATCTTGTGACGATGCTGGGGTTTCGTAACGCATTGATGCGTATAGCTTCTTCGGCGATTGTCGGCGCTTCGCTACTGGTCTTCGCCGACTGGGCGGGGCGCAATCTGGCTTATCCGTGGCCGATGTCGCCAGGCCTTCTGGCAGCGCTTTTTGGGGGACCTTTCTTCCTGTGGCTGCTCTATCGGCAGAAGCAATGATGGAGACTGTAGAAAAATACAAGAAAGAAGCTGAATGCTGATTTTTGCACTTGCGCTTGTCGCGCGAATTGCCTAAACGGCTCTCACAGCGGCTGGCCAGACATTTGGCGTAACAGTCGGGCGATTAGCTCAGTTGGTAGAGCGCTTCGTTTACACCGAAGATGTCGGGAGTTCGAGTCTCTCATCGCCCACCAGTTTTTCATAATAATATCAATTACTTAGATGGTCGCCACGGCGGCCTTTATTTTTACCGCCACCAAAACCGCCACCAAAATGATTAACACAGACGGTTTATGTTCCTGACAACATATTTGGCTTTATGTCGTAAAAGACATAATTCATCAGGAATATCGGTCATGGCCCATATTCCTTCTCGGTAATATCCGACGTCGAAATGCCTCCAAATTACCGAGCGGGAATACGCATCGACGGCAATCCATTTCAATTTCAGATGATTTGAGTTTGTAACCTTTAGGTTACAACGGCAGACAACAAAAAGGCCTCCGAAGAAGCCTGTTTTATAATGTCGGATTACAATGGAATCCTGCTGTGCGAATGCAATGCTTTTCTGCTTACGCCGCCACCAGCACTAATCCGTCTTCGTATTTTCTCGCTAGCTGAATCAAGTCGCCCAATGTCGCCGTGCAATCATCCAGACGCCAAAGGCGTTCATTGACCTGCGAAATACGATGCCCTTCTTCTCTGAGCAGGAATACCATCTGATCAATTGCAACGGGGATATCTTTCATTCCGTACCGATGAGCTTCAAGTACTATAGCCGCCGCCGCGCCGCGATATCCGCGTATGATCTCACGGAAGTCACCACCTTCAACAACTTGCTGTTTTCGTGCTTGGAGTGCTGATGTCTGCACTGTATCTGGAAGTCGTCCGATAAGCCTGTCGCCAGCCACTTCAAAAGTGATATCTGTGAGCGGTAAATCCTGGGCGCTTATGCGTGCGTTATTTCCGAGGAATTCCAAGACGTATGTCTCTTGAAATCGGATGTTTTCAGGTTCTTTGAGGACTGGTGCGGTCGGCGATTTTGAATGGCGGATAATAATTGTTCCGTCTTCATCGCCTTTTTCTACTGTATATTTGTCACCTACTTTTAGTGCGATAGCATTAATAGCTTCTGGCTGTAGATGTAAGCAGCCTTTCGACACCGATGTGTATCGATCAGAATTTGAGTACTTCTGTCTAAATTTAAATAGTCCTATTTTCCCGGTATAAGTCATCGTGATTTCCTTTCCAGCTGACTAGAAAGGAATCGTGCACCCGAATATTCATCGGCGCAAATCGCGTAATCAATACAATATGTTGACGAAACTAGATAAAATCTTATCTAGTTAACCGATGTTGCTTGAAAATAATTCAAAAAATGCCCGGACAAGCTACTGAGATCCTGATACAAGCGCCTCAACTCAGGAGATCAACATGTCCAGCGAAGGCAACAACATTGTATACGGATCGGCCGCTACTATCGCTTTTCTAGCGTCGGGAGCTTACGATGCTCATCAGCGTGGTATGGCTGCTGTTCGCGCTGCTCGACAAGCTGAAGACGATGCTCGCTATGATGCGGCTGTGAATGAGATCGTTCGCGATGCCGAGGAGATGGGTAAGCTTGCTATGCGATTGGCTCAGGAGCTGGCAGCTGAACGCGAAAAAAATGAAAGCCTAACGCGTCTTTTGGAACAGCGTCAGGCTTTGTTAGAGCGTATGCGTAAAGCTTAAGCGAACGCTGGAGTTCCTCTGTAAGCATAAATACGCTCTGCCAACGGCGACGTCATTTTGGTCGCTTCAGCCGTCTGCTTGCTTTCGAATTTCGGCAGTCCACCCACGCCACATTTCTTGCCGTCCATCGCTCTAGTACACGCGTCTATCCCAGCTTTCGAAAGCCTCGCGAGATCAGCATCGGATAGCTGGTACAACCAATATTGCTGATCATCGGAGAGTGCCGAGAGGTCGATTGTGGAACGCTCATTCGGCGACTGTGCGCATGCGTATCTGTAAAGAGTGTGTCCTGCGTCTGTAGTCGGCTTTAGAAGCTTTTCAGACGCTATACTGCCTACCTCTGCATTATGTTTTCTAGCTTCCGATAATATATCTTCCGGCTTTATCGATAGCTGCGGAATTTCTCGCGCAGGCATTGGCATCGGCTTCATACCGAAGATTTTCAATATAGAATTTAGCACTGCAACTATCATTTTTTCAAGCCATATCAGAGCTTTAGCTGTCATATGAAATGGTGCGGCAATGTGTCTTGTAAACATGGGTTTTCTCCTTAGTTCATCGTAGAAAACCATTCTCGCGTCGCATCACGCAAGTTACAAAAAACTCTTCAACATGCTGAATAATCGTAATTTTCCACAATGCACTCAATACATCGTTTCATTGAGTGTATTGTGGAAATATAGATTCGTATTTCTGTCGGCGTAATTCACTCTTGTATTATACATCAATACGCCCCATCATTTTTATACGGTAGTTATACATAATAAACAGGAGTAGCTATGTCACTACGAGAATTTGAAAACGCAATCGCTCGATTTGCAAGAATCGTCGACGTGACGGAATGGAACCACGGTTTCGATCTGGTGACGGTCGATACAATGAATGGGCATCGGATGACGCTGTATGTCGATGAAACGCTTGATGCCGTCGAGCATGTAAAAGCGCTAGCAGAATACGGAATTTATGCACCGTCATTCATTGAAAATTCGTTCGGCGAATTTGTCGAGCAACTGACAGACGAAGACATCGAAGAAAGGCTTATCATTCGAGCAGAGAAAAAGGCAGAAAAACAATGGTTTATGTAAGCGCAAAGAAATTGAATCCGCATCCGATCCACACATCACACACGACGGCCGAGCAAGTCCGTGATGCTTTCATGCATGTGAAATGGATGCTCGTACGAAAAGGTTGGAAAACCGAGGATTTCACAGGTCTTCTCGGAATCCCTCGTCAATCCTGGTATCAGTATGGACATAAGCTCGAAAGCGCAGGATATCGACAGATACCCGCCGATTCATTGGACGTACTTCGTCAAGAAGCCGCTCAGGAAATCGTCGCTTTAGTCGACGGATATCATGATCCTTTCGGCCGCGAGCGAGACACCTGGACAGTCGGCGATTTGACGACGAAATCGCGTACTCGTGCGTTGTATAGAGCGGCTCTGACGGGTGAAGCAGTGGTACCCGGCGTTCACAATAAGCACGCGGACGAACTCACGAATGATGAAGCCCTGATGATGAGATGGTTTCAGGCCGCGAAACAGGCATCCCGAGAGCAGCTCATGTCAGCAACGGGTCTATCGAAGTACGATGTAGGCCGAGTTGGTCTTCATGCCTGCAAATGGGGAATTCCGCCGACTGCGGCGTGGGTAGACAATCTGGAAAGAGCAATCGGCGTCTAAAAAGCGCCGATTTTTTCGTCGGCGGAAATGCATTTAAGGAAATCGGCCGATGAAAATGGTAGATGTCAATAAATAATTACAAATAATTCACCTGTATTCATCAATGTTGGACAACAAATTTTGCAGTTTATGTAAAAATAATTAAAAAAGACACTTGTATTGATTATAAATACACATCATCATTTTTATATGAGCAGCAAACAAACAACCTGACTGTCTCATGAGAGGAAATAAAATGTCTATATTAAACGAACTCATTTCAAGGATTAAAGCTTCTGAATCAAATGATATCGAATTTCAGGAAGGCTCTTTCTTCCCTGCGTATAGCGGGAATAAGAATTTTGCTGGTGTATCTCTTTATGAAATTGATGGAAAAGAATACTCGGTAAGTGTCTTTAAAGTAGCTAAAACGGGTGTCACTTTATACCAATTTGACATTGACGATGTAATTTATGGTGGTCGTTTAGTGGTAGAAACAGCTGAAGAGAAGGCCGAGCGTGAGACCGTTAAAATAAAAGAAGAGCTTAAAGAAACGGGAGAAGTATATAAAATTGTTGTATCGAGCTTTGAATTCGGACAGCAGCTTTATGTACCAAATGATAAGCCAATGCCGCTCGATGTTGGCGATGATGTGATCGTTGTTGCTGGATACTACAAGACGAAATTCGTTGGAAAAGTACAGAAATATTTCAATGACGGTGGTCACTATGTGACCGTTGTAAAGCCTGAGGATTTCCGTGAAAGCCACGACGAATATCTGAAAGAGCAAAAAGCACTCGAAAAAGCAGCTAAAGCGAAAAAAGCCAAGGAGACGGCAGAGAAGAGAAAGGCTGCTGGAGTTTTGGGCGGTAAAGCTTTGAAGGGTACTGCATCGCAGAAAGCCTGGGCTGAAGAAATCCGCGCACAAGCGATTAAACGTGCAACTCCAGAAATTGCTCAGAAGCTGCTAACAGATCCGAAATATCAGCACTCAAAGTTTTGGATTGAAAATCGCAAGGCTATTAACTCAGGCAATTTTCTGAGTGTGATGTGATGAGCAAGCTCAGATCATATCAGAGCGATATAAGTCAGCAGATTTTGTCTGCTGACGCTAGCCTAAATATTCTCGCTCAGGCTGATACCGGAGCAGGCAAAACGCATATTATTGCGGATGTGATCAAAAGCTCCGAGTTAGTTCTCGTCGTAGCTCATCGCAATATTCTCATTAGACAGGCATCTCTCGTACTCGCGAAACATGCGATTTCTCATTCTTCTATATGTTCTGAGCATACTAGGCGCATGAGCCTGCTCGAACACCGCAAGATTGTTGGCAAGGAATACCTGAAGCAGCGGTCTAAGCGGTATGTCTCATCCATTGACCGACTTCTCTCACTTCATCGTCGCGGGCTTCTGAAAATCGACGTTATGTTACCTTGGAGGATTATCGTCGACGAAGCGCATCACATGATTGATGAGAACAAATGGGGAACTTTACAAAGAATATTCCCGAATGCGCAGATCGTCGGCTTCACAGCTACGCCATGTCGTGGTGATGGAAAGAGCCTCAAACGAGGACAAGGCGGCGTTTTTGATATCCTGATTCAAGCCGAGGAGCTTCGTGAGAACAGTGTCCGCAAGCTCATCTCGTGGGGATATCTAAGCGATTTTGTCGTCTACTCTATCCCTGAACCCACCGATGTCGACACATCAAAACTGGTCGTCGGACGCGACGGAGAATATACGCACAAATCGCTTCTCGGCGTATATGACGGATCTGCATACACTTTTGCTGGCAGCGCCATCGAGCACTATCGTCGACTAGCAGAAGGCCTGCAAACAGTAGTTTTCTGCATAAGCATCAAAATTGCCGAGCTGACTGCCAAACGCTTCAGAGAAGCCGGATACACGGCTGCTTGTATTTCGTCGGATATGTCTCCGGTTGAACAAGCGCGCATACTTTATCTCTTCAGAATGAAGGTTATCCAGATTCTATGTCACGTCGACATGATTGGTGAAGGCGTCGATGTTCCCGCTATTGAGGCCATCATCATGCTTCGAAAAACGGCGTCTTTTGGAAATTTCAGGCAATGGGTTGGCCGATCTATGCGACCGGAACCGGGCAAAAATCGAGCTATTTTAATAGATCATGTTGCTAATGTTTTGTCGCATGGCATGCCAGACGAACACGTGGACTGGTCTCTTGAACACCAGATTCAGCCGAAGAAAAGTAATCTTATAGCGTGCGAAGAGTGCAACGCGACTTACAAAGCCTGGTTACGGAAATGCCCAGAATGTGGACATCCAACGCCTGAAAGACTTGGCACGCATGCAGACCGCGATGCCTTGCAATATCTGGATGTCAATCTTGTCGAACGCGAACGCCTACGCGTCGAAAAACAATGGCGGGAGGAAAATGAAATCATCTTGCCGAATTTTGTGGTCGGCACTGGGGCTTTAGGACAAGCTGCTGGTGAAATAATTCAATGGTTTTCGAATTCGGTTCAGCCGAAATATTCAATTTCACAAATCAACGAATTTTTACGCGGAGATGCTTCCAAACTCGACTTCTGGGTAGATCGGTTCACGCTCGCAGATGTCGCCGCACAGCGCTCAAACAAATGCATTAAGGAGATGCGGCAATGGCAAAAATTGAACTAATTCATGGAGATGCGCGAGCATACCAAGGGGCGGCCGATCTCATAATGACTGATCCTCCATATGACATGCCCGGAAAGCAGCTGGCATACATTTTGGAAAGCTTAGACGCTCAACACCTATTACTCATCACGACTATGAAACAGCTGCTCGAATTTTCGGCGAATAGCGACTGGAAGTTTTCCTTTGACTTCGTCCTTGATGCCGTCATGCCGAAGAAATCCAAAAGTATTCATCAACCAAATTTCACGCACCAAACCGGGGTCTACATGCTAAAAAGCGGAGTGAAATCGGCGTTCGACAGAAGGCGCCGACAGAGATCCGATACTTTCGACAACAACGGCTTTTGGCCGACCGTTTTGCGAGCTCCACGAAATCGAAATGATGAGCATGGAATGGCCAAAAATCTGGCGTCTTGGACGGATTTGCTCGGCAGTTTCGACATAGAATCCGTTGTAGATCCATTTGCCGGATCAGGAACTACGGCTTTAGCTGCGCTCGAACTCGACTTAGATTGCACACTTGTAGAAATTGACGGCGAAAATTGTGACAAAATCCGCCGTTCCTTGAAATTTATCGCAAAGGATTTCTCATATAAAAATCTATCGGCGGATATAATTTAAGAAAAACGGCCGACGAAAATCGAAGTTGTCAATAAATAATTTCAATTATTTTACCTGTATTAATCAATGTCGGACAACGAATTTTGCTGAGGAAGTAAAAATAATTAAAATAATAGCTTGTATTGATCGTAAATACGCACCATCCTTTTTATATGAGCATCAAACAAACAACCCGGTCTAGCTCATAGAAGGAAAATAAAATGAATAATACACACAAATATATCGATGACACAGCACACTTTCCTGAAAGCTTTAGCGTTATTGTCTGGCTTAATAAAGCTGGTCAACAAGCTTTAAACACATCCTCTTATGAAATTAGCATAAGTCGCGGAAGCGTAGATGTTGAATGGACTGATAAAAGCTTCGGACAGCAGTATGTGGGAATAGCATTCGAAAATTCGGACGATGAGAGCAGTATCGAATACATACTTGGGAATCCAGAAAATGTGATTGAGGCCATCGAGAACAGACTTGAAGATCTCAGAGAAGAAGCCGCATAACGGAAACCATTAAAAGAAAAAAGGCCTTGGAAAACGGGGCCTTTTTACAAAAAACAACAATAATGAGAGGAACCCTGAAAATGAGCAATAAATATTCACCTTTGGTAAAATCTGTTGACTTCGACGGTGACCGCAGAGCAATTGTTTGGCTTACCGGACACGGCAGATGCATGCTCGATATCGCGAGCTACTTTGAAATTTATGTCAATAAAAACAATATCATAATTGACTGGATGAATGATTACCGCGAAGAGCAAAGCATTAAAATTCCAACGTTGAACCCGCAGCGGTATCTGGATTCTCCATCTGAAGCCATTCAATATATCGAACGTCATAAAGATGAGCTTTTGGAAGAAGAAGAACGGTGCTTCAGCTACTGAATTCTCATCAATTACAAGCCACCAACCCTCGGATTTCCGAGGGTTTTGTCATTTCTGATCCAATATTTTCCTCACGCCGTCCAATTTCTGCCTGCAATCTTCTCCAGCTTCAGAGACATGCATCAAATACAAAGCGACGTCTTTCTGGCTCTTCCAGACTTCGCGTGCTAGCGGCTCAGGCATGCAAGTGAGCAGCGCTTCAGGCACCGCAACCTGGCGTGTCTCGATCTTAGTCACGACCTGCGGTGTCGGCTTATGAGCGCACCCAGAAATCATCAATAGAATGCCACCGGCGACAAACATCCTGATCACTGGACACCTCCAGCGAATTTTCGCTTCCGAAGGTTTTCAAGAACAGGTGCAACTGGCCCATCGTTTTCGGGTGCCGTCGATGCGATTTCGCGCTCCAATTCTCGATTCAAAATGCTGGTCTCGTTAAGCGATGTCTGGACTTCATTTAGCAGATCAAGCGTTCTCTTATGCTCGGCATCGGCCTGACGGATGGCCTCCGCGTTGGCATTTGCGACGTCAACGGTGAGCTTAAGCTGAGCATTCGCAAGGGCGAGTTGGGCGTCGGATTCGGCCAGTCTGGATTTCAGGTGGCCAATATAGAGCCAGCCAGCGACCAGGATGGCTGCGAGCGCAAGGCCGAGGATGAGGCGGAGGTTAGAGAGGATTGGCATTAATTCTCTCCCTTGTTTTCCGACTTGTCATCTCGACGTCTCTTGAAAGCCAGCCCAAGTATGTCCGTAAAGAAACTTGGAAAGCCCTTGCTTGTTCGGAAATCCATGTGGCCCACGCCCATGTATATGGCCAGAAGAGCAACAACCCAGGGGCCGAGGGCGTCAACTATGGCAGCGGTATCTGGATTGCGAATGAGCAGGCCAACCGCCGCTATGCCGAAGAACGCCGTCAACGATGCGATAGTGATCTTCTTGCTAAATCGGCGAGTGATCTCTTTTTCGGTGTTCATGCGGACACCTGCAGTCTTGCTTGCAGACCAGATGCCTCGGCTATCGACAGTAGCATCTTCATGCCCAGCTCATGGCCATTTCCTGTGCGAATTTTGCGTATGTGTCCGTCGCGTACGGACGGATATCGTTGAGCAATTTCCGCAGCCGATAAATTATTTGTCCTGATATGGTTTTCTAGTGCGACGACCAGATCGTCCTGAAGATTCCTGAAACTTGCACATCTGTATGAGAATGGAGAGATAGGTCGAGCCATTATTTCGACCCTCCTTTTAGAATGTCAGCGTATTCAGATTTTGCATTGAATGACGGACAAGCCTTGCCTTTATCGAAATCGCGATGGCCGCAAAGTGTCGTGATCTTATATTTCTGGACGAGCTCTCCGAGGAGTTTGCGCAGCGCAACTTTTTGCGCATCTGTGCGTGTGTCCTTGGGCTTCATATTTGCGTCGACACCGCCGACATAAACAACGCCAATAGAACCCGAATTGTGTCCAGCTACGTGAGCACCGACCTGATCAATTGGACGACCAGTGTGTACCGAGCCGTCGCGGTAGACGACGAAATGATATCCGATGTCTTTCCATCCGTTATCGCGTGTATGCCACATACGAATGGTTTTTACATCGACGTCTCTGCCTTCTGGTGTCGCTGTGCAGTGAACTACTAAAGTATTGATATTTCGCATTAAAATGGGAACTCTAGATTAATGTTCCCATTATGTTCTTTGGCAATGTAAGTTGCAAGATATTATATTACGCAGCCATCTGCAGTTGCGCGCGGTCGCCCATTGCTTGACAGCGGCCGTCTGCGCTCATCAACAATATTGTCCGTTTTCCATTGTGATATTGAACAATATGCGCATGTGCCCACGTCGTTGGACCCCTGTTATATCCCTGGTCTAGTTTCGCAGAGACACCGGAAACATATGCACCTTCGGAAATAGAAGGCGTGTGCGTGTGTCCGGTGCTCGTGCGGACGCCAAAGCGTTTAAATTGATTTGGGGAACCTCGTGATCCGCTTATGCCGAGATCTCCGTGTAGACCACACTCGATGCCGTCTACCTGATATCCCTGCCCAGCTCCCACAAATTCTACGGAATCCGGCAGGTTTGCGCGACGTAGACCGTATTCGACAACATTAAAGCTGTCGTTGCCAGCTCGAATTGCTTTATGCCAGGCCGCATTGAGATCATGCCAATAATAAGCATTTTTGACGTCTCCAGCCCCGTCCACATTCTTGAGCCATCTAGCCAAGGCATTGTCATGATTTGATTCAACAACAACGGTTTTACAGAAATCACGTGTGCAAGCTGCTATGAAATTGCTGGCTTCCTGAACCTCGGCCTCAACATTTTCAGAACCGCCTGCAGACACGAGAGCCATCACATGTGGGTCATGCAAGTTGTGATGATTTCGACGTCGGAAATCAAGCGTATCGTGGAAAAATTGAACCTCTGGTTGGAGGCCATCAAGAATGTTTATATTATCAAGCCGCTGTTTGGTTTTCCTGTCATATCCGAAGCTTGTGGCCGCTATTGTGTCATCGAGTTGCTCATGATGGATATCTCCCCAGCTTATTGCCCTCACGCGCTGATCTCCGAAACATTCGCCGTCCATGACAAAAGTATTCAGATCTTGAAAAGTACCGTCGTCGGAAGCTGAAATAGGCCGTAAAAACACTTCTCCATCGACGTCGATCTCAACAACGGTAAATCCGAAAGTATGATGAAAAATCGACTTTTGACCCGCAGCGCGAGCCGTGTAGTTAGGCATTGTGACGGTACCCGTAGACACTGCGAACCTTGGATCTTGTCCCTGCAAACGCGGAATCGACTGAAGAGCTATACGGCTATGTGGAACAATGACATGACCACCATGGTTCTGAGTAAGCCAGCCGTTTAATGGATTTGCTGTCGTCGGCAAGACATTTGCACTGCCCAAATAGAGCACATCCGGCGTCAATTGCACTCGGTCGTGACACAGATACGGAAGCAGTAGCGGGTCATAAACATTAGCCTGCGCTGAATGATCTTCGAACAGACCGAGCTGATACGTGTGACCCCCGATGACAATATGAGCGCCAATATATTGCGCATAGGCTTCCATATTTCGGAGGAATTCCTGATGCACTGGGGTGTCATCCTGCGCCGCAGAAATCAGGAAACGATGCACGATGCCAGGTTCTAGATTGGCATCAATGGTCGGCAATTCACTGATGCGGGGCTTATGCTTTTTGGCTGGTTTTTCGTCTTCTGAAGGGGCTTCAGGTGCTTCCGAAGGCCAAAGTTTTTCGACGGCTTCTGTGCCGGATTTTGGTGAGGAAGGTTTGTTTATGGACAACCAGATTTTGCGAGATGCGTAGAAAGTAAGTTCACATTGTTCAGCAACATCTCGTATAGATGCGCCTAAATTAAATAGTTTCTTAGCTTTGTCTTCTTTATTGCCAGAGTTAACTTGCTTCTCTATGTATTTTTCAATGTCTATTTGATTGTCGAGTTCACGGTTTACATGATGCTTTATTTCTTTTCTACTTGTCATTTTGATTTCCTTTCGCTCAAGTTGACAAGTAAATTATTCGGCGTATTCATGATCAATACAAACACTTTTTTCAATTAAATCAATAACTTGTCGCAAACTATGTTGACATTTCTATATGGCATGAGCGGAAAATAGAGAAATTAAATTCCAAAAAATTTTTTGGCGGCAGGTAAAATAATGGCAAATGCTACGGAGAAAACCGCCGACAGAGCTGCTATATAAGCTTTGTCTTCACGGCGCTTTGCTTTTAGCTCCGCGACATCGGCTTTTATAGTAGCTATTTCGGCCTGCATGGATGTCGTACTTTTAATAAATGCGTCTAATTTTTCTTCCATCCTGGCTTGGCCTCGGATGACTTCTAGAAGCTCTTTTGATGGAAAATCGGTCGTCATAAAATATAATCTCGTGAAAATGTTTACTGGCTTTACGAGACCACGGCGAAGTGCAAGATTCTATATTTAAATCAATTTTTATCCGGACAAAACTGCAAGATCCTTGTATATGCGGCTTCAGAAAAAAGGAAGCCGCATATGAGCAACATTGACATCGTAAAAGTGAACATCAGTGCCGAAGAATCTGCAGCACTAAAAGAGCAGTCAGAAATCACATCGTTGCCTGAAGACGGTCTTTATCTTCTTTCTGCAATCGAGCAAGCCGTCCGTCTCGGAACCGTAAATGCAAATGACATGATTTCCGGACAAGACATGCTGATTGCAATCGCCGAAAAGCTTGAAAACGAAGGTGACAATCCTGAAGTCGTTGCGAATCTTATTGATAAAATTCGTCTGATGTCTGATTACGCGACGACGAGACTTGTACCTATCGAGATTCCATAAAATAAAAAAACGAGGGAAGAATGAAGAAGATCGCAACAATTTCTATTTCTGTATTGTTGTTGTCTGTGACAAGTAGCTTATCAGCGGAAGTCAGCGGAAAACAACTTGCATCTAATGTAGAGAATATTATCGATAAATATTATAACTCCGACAATAATTACTATAAAGGAATCGGAAGGCGACTTTTCGAGTGTTCTTATATATACGGACGTGTAAGCACAAATAATATACCACGCAAAGTAGTACGTAATTTGCCTGATATCAATAGAGAACTCATTATTGCGTCTAGAATATTATGGAATGATAATGATAGCTGGGATGAAGATGTTTTCGGTAAATCAAGATCACTTATAGAGAAGAACATAAAGAACAGAAAATACATAGATATTCTAATTCGTAATTGCAATATGTATATTATAAAAAATGATGTAAGAGATGCAATCTACGAAACGGCTCATCCAAGCCCACTTTAATCTTTAACTCGTTCTCACGACATTTGTCGCAATTATAGCGCTCGACAGATCACATTTTTCTGTCGAGCCGATGACCATTGTCGTCGAATAACTATCGCGCCTACGCGCGCTGCTATCGCGTATAGAGCCACGCGTAGGCTGATACATACGATCTCGACGCGCTTGCTCTTGAGCTTGAAACCTCATGGAATTCATCACGGTGAAAAGTTCGCTCGAATTTTCGATTTCTATGTCCATAGTCATCCTCCTCTAACTTCCGATAACTGCATTTCTCTGCAGCCAAATCGGTTTACAAGTCACTGTAAGATTACGTGTTAAAAGGTCTTCTTCACGTATCGGATCGACGTCGAGTTCTATGCGTGTCGGCATGCCCTCAATGATAGCGACAGGATCGGCTTCGTAGAGTGCTGCTGATTTCTGATCAGCGTAATCATTGATGACGTCAACAAAATGCACCCGACTGCGCAGGCCATCGGCATTCGTCGGCTGAGAGGGAGCTGGCTTTGAAATTGAATAAACGATTTCCCCATTGTCGCCTGTTTGCTCTTCGTCCCTCGTCGGAAAAGGAGGAGGAGAACCGTCGCCAAGACACGCGAGAAGCGTGATTTCGGCATACCGTTTTGCGCCATCCGCAACCAGTTTGATACTGGAGATTTTGGCTAGCACGCTACCGATTTTACGATTTTCGACGCGACATGAATCTCTTGTTGTCATCTCACGTGCCATCGCCCATTCACATTGGAAGGAAATTTCGAGGCACCGAGCGCGTGCCACGACACGACGCTGAAGCATTCTCGCGGCGTATCTGACGCTCCGGGTGCCGCGCGTTGAATCGAAATATCGCGCAGCAGTAGCCGTGATGGGTGCACTTTTCGCAACTTGCACGAAATTTGAAAATGCGAAGAGCGAGCTAGCCGTATGCGCAGTGATGCACCGCCATTTATGACTATTGTAGATCACTTCATCACCAACAGCATACTGCTTCGGCTCAAGCGTATCTGGATTCTCGGATGTCCAGAGCGGCGTGCTTGGATCGAGATTTAGAGGAGCTAAATGGATGACATCCGCGACCTCGGCTTTGTCATCACCCAAAATTTCTTGCTGAGCCACAGGCATTGAAATCGTCAAATGCTCTTCGCGCTGTTGCTGAAAATCGTAACCAAGCCGTATCTGCACGCCGACTGTCGCAGACTGCATAAGAACTTGGCAACCAATGACTTTTTCATCATTCAACGCATATTTTTCCAAGCCGACATCGAAGGTATCTAATATGCTGTTCGGCACGAGATACTGAATAGTGGATTCTGCGACATGCCATCCTGTACTTTCGCCGACAGGCGTGCCGGGCTGAGGCAGGGATTGGATCAGGTCTTGCCAGCTATAGGTTTCTACAGGTTCCCAGACAGCAGGTAAGCTCTGAACACCTTTAGCTTCCTGCGTCCAGCTTGCTACGACACGCAGGCGTGTTTTCGCACGCGGTGGATTCCGCAAATTTACCGTCAAAGATTTCTCAAAACCATCCTGGTCAACAGCAAACCAAGTGCTTCCGTTGATCATGCTCACACGTTCAATTGCTAACGTTTTTCTGTCCCACCGCCAGAATTCCAATCTTCCAGCCAACGCACTCATTGGGTCATCGGAAGCATCTCGGCTGTGAAAAAGTGCATCATAAGATTCGAAAGGAATGCGTTCTGCTATTGAGCCATAAGGGTCGTATCCAGAAAGCTCACCAGTGCGCAAAGCATTAGCCGCAGCTTTTAAAACAACGTCTTCGTCGGGTGGAACGCACTGGAATCGGAGAGTCAAAGTCTGTTGACCAAGTTCGGACGGCACTGCGATAACTCGGCCACGTGCGAGTTCCACGGGCATATTATCGGAAGCTAGCTTTTCGCTTAGTACAGCATACCTTTCACTACGACCGATGCCAAGCAATCCAAGCCCCGGATTCGGGATCTCGACTTCGAAGCCGCTGTTGATGATGTCGCCTTCTTCTTGCTCATATATCGACCCGCGTATGCAGAATTCGTCTTCGCGAGCGTGAGCGACGGGATCAAAAGGTGTGTCGTATGAAGGGAGCCAGGACAAGAATAACATTAGTTATCTCCCTGCCAATCGGGGCCACCTATTTCCTCGGCCGTCAGGCTCCATTGAACAGTTGCGTTCTGCTCATGTGAGCTCGATGACCAAGGTTCCGTTACAAATAGGTCGATCCAGGGTCTGTAAAATATTCTTACAGTCTCGGTTGCTGGCGCGGCGAGAGTGATCACCTTATTCCAAACCGTAAAAGCCACGGGTTCGAAATTTTTAGTCAGACAGCGGATCGACGTATAGCCAGTTTCATCGACTTTATAGGGATACCTGATCAGCGTGCGTGACTGCGCACCTGGCTGAATTGCATCCGAAAATTCGCAAGGTGGAATGATGGTGAAAGTTGCACCAGGCCACATGTGAGAAAGCGCAGGCGGTCGCATATCGTCAGTTGAGGATATCGTGCATTTGAAAAGCTTGAATTCGTCAGCTGCAAGGTTTCTGGCTTGGCCGTTCCATGATCTGACGATGTGTCCTGAATCTTCGATGGGTGAAAAATCGATAGTAAGGCCAAAAGCTGTTTGCCAGCCGACCGCCAAATCATCAGATATAAGTGTCGTAGTTATTGGAAAATCGGTCATCAATACCCTCCTTTCTGTTGCATAGAATAAAGGGTTTGATTCATCTTTCTTGCTGTTAAGGGGTCTGCTTGAAGCGTGCCGAGACTGCGGTCGTTCAGAGTGAGATTTACGTTTACCGTTTCGGTAGAACCCTTTGATTTATCATTCTCTTCTTTCAGATATTTAATGAAATCGCGATCTGAATCCGAAATTGGATTTTGCCAAACATCGAGCACGCCGCCGGGCAACATGTTGGGATTCGGAAGGCCCATCTGCGTATTGATGCCCATCGACCGCAGAATATCGCCTTGTCGTTTGGGGTCATATTTCACATATTCTTTATAAAAATCGGCGTCGTATTTTTTAGTCAGATTCTTCTGCACTTCAGACTGACGAGCTTCATCAGAGGCCTTCATCCCAGACCACTCGTAAGCTTTTTTGCCGCCGTACCAACCTATCAAGCCGCCTCCGACTGCGGCCGCACCAAGGATGCCTGCTTTTGCTCCAATACCCAAAGCACCAGCAGCGCCAGCTCCGGCAACTGAACCCACGCCACCTACCGCCGAAGCTCCAGTTGCCGCTGTTGCAATTCCTGCGATACTCTTTGCCAAAGCGCCACCGCCGCCCATCGCAAAGAGAGTTCCGAGGGCTTTCATGAGCTGTCCAGCGGCAGTTTTTGCAAGTCCAAAAAGACCTATAAATTTAAGCATGCCGACGAATAACAACATGGTTGTCACGTCAATTCCGAACATATCGGCAATAGGCTGAATCAAAGAATGTATCGCAGTCAGGACGGTTTTCACCATTTCCAATGCCTGCATGAAATCTTGACCGAAGGCCTTCGCCTGATCTCGAAGGTCGTTCAACCATTTAAATTCAGACGCATCCTGACCTGTTAAAACGGCATATAAATCCTTCACAAATCTAATAGCGACTTGGATGCCATCACGGATCTTATTCAGCCATTCAAAACGCGAATTTTCACCGTCCCAGAGCTTTCTGAGTTCTTTATACATGTCCGAGATAAAGGCTCTGGCCGTCTCAAGCTTCTCAAAAAGCGTATCAAGCCACGGCGTTTTGAAGCCCGTGCGTTGTCCTTGAAAAACGCCAATGATGTCTGAAACGAGGTTCCTCGCGTAGACAAAACCATCCTTCAAAATCCCAGCAATTCGCTGACGGTAGCTCACCATAAATTCAGTCATCGCATCTGTGGATTCCGTGAGAAGTGGCAGGACTTCACGAGCGACTGCCATCTTCACGCCGCTTATAGACCTGCGGAAATTCTCAGCAGAAGCTTCGTACGCTTCGCCTATTTGCGTGTCTTTCTTGCTGACTACGCCGCCGAGGCGCTCCAATTCATTGCGATAATTTTCAATAGCTGTCCGACCGCCTTCTAAGAGCGGAACCATTTTTGCACCCGCGTCTTCACCGAAGAGCTGGATAGCGAAACGCAGACGCTGTGTCGGATCGTCGACTTTTTTCATCGCATCAGACAGCGCAAGCAAGCCTTCCATGCCGCCCTTGCTCGCCTTTTCGACATCGAGGCCATATTTTTCGAGGCCAAAAAGCGCTTCACCGACTGGCCCAAAGGATTTCTTCAGAGTGCGCTCGGCTTTTTCTAGCTCTGCCAGCTGTTGGCGCAAACCATGTACAAACGTCTGCGTCTGAAGGTTGCTATTCTCATACGGTGCGGCTCTGGCGATGTAATTTTCAAGCTGGACTTTGCGTTCTTGTATGCCCGCCAAAGACGACATTCTGGCTTGTCCCACGGCATCACCTGCCGACGTTAGACCGCCGATATCGCCTGCGCGAAGTGAGAAAATTGCATCTTTGCGAGCGTTAGTTTTGAACGCCGAAAATTCATCATTTGCTTCCGAAATCTTCTGTCGAATTCCCAGAAATTCATTGCCGATTTTAGCAAGGCCTTTCACGATCTCATCGCCTGGCACGCCTTCACCTGCACCAGCAAAGCCCAGTACCGATAAGTCTTCTGGCGACACACCGAGAGAGCGAGATTGCTTGGAAATCTTATCCCATTCGCCAGCCGTATCTTTACTCATTTTTATGGCAGCGACACTGACAGATGCGAGCGCCGCGACAGCACTGGCGGCACCGATGGAAATGGTTTTGAAAGCTGTTTCAGCTCCAGTTTTCAGGCCGCCAAAGCCAACCTTTCCGACAGACAAGCTGGCTGATTTTAATGTCGCCAGAGAGCGCTTGCTCTTCTCAATGTCTTTTTGAAATGGCTCAAGAGCGCGTGCACCTGACTGACGAATATTATTAATTGAATCACGTGCAGACTGCTGAAATTTTCGAAAGCCAGAAACCGTCTCGGACATTCCTCCGAGACTGAATCTTGTCTTGATTTCCGGCGCTACACTGCTCACTTCACAAACTCATCCCAAATTTTCTTATCTCCGCTTTGAGCTACCAAAAACGCTTCAGCCATTTGTATTTGCTGACGTTTTTGGTCTCTTCGAAGAACCTTTAATCTCATTATCAACGCTCGCGGTGAAAGATTTAAGCCCGAAATTCCAGTCTGATTTTCGTAACTTATGGCGTTCTTAACGAGGTTCACGAACGGCCCGTTTAAGTTCAGGCCGCCTTTTCGTCTGGGACGTAAGGGGCTTGCTTTTTCGGAAATATTCCGTTCAACGCCGCCGTTATCTTCATAAAAAAATCGTTTAGGTCGCCGTCGCCCAATGTCACTTTTACGGATTCAGAAAAGAGTGCGAGAGTGAATTCGTCTGGCTTTTTCACAACAGTGTTTTCAAATTCAGTGTTGCCCTCACGATCCGCAGCACATGCTATAAAAGCCGCCGCCGCCGCTATACCTGAATCCATAACAACACTGATGAGAGAGGGCTGCATTTCTTCGGGCAGAAGATTGCCATCTTTGTCGACCTTCATCTCAAAAATATCGATGAGTTTTGGAAAACGTTTAATAAGCCGAAGGCATTCCAAAATGGTGACAGGGCGTAGTCTCGTAGTCATTCCTAGAATTTCAACTTCTTGATAAGAATGGTCTACTGCTGTCAACAAATCATCTATTGACTTTATATCTTGTTTTACTAGTGCATTCATAAATATAACTCCTTGTAATATTTAATTATTATTAACTTTTAGACGGAAGTCTAATTAACTGCCGTCTTTTCAATGATTTAGTCTTTCGGAATTGAACGGATCGTACCGTATGAATTCTTGTTTGAAGTCGCATAAACTGACCCTTGAACAGTAAACTGACTCAGCTGTTCCGTCGCAAAAGCTGGTACTGCACCAGACGGACGAAGTTCGACGTCGTGGTACGTCTGTTCGAATTCTTCGCCGTCGCCGCTTTCACTGGTTACGCCGATGAACACTAGTTCTCCACGCACGCCTGCGGTCGACATCAAATCGAGATCCAAAAGGCCTTCAGATTCTGTGATAGCTGGCTGTGTATACTCGCCGATTAAATCGCCTGTGAATCCTTCAGGAAGTGCGACTATCTGCAAATATCCAGCCCGATGAACGGTGTAGTGCACATCTTCAATTAGCTCATTCGCGTCGCCGTCAGAAACACCAGTTACAACAGGTTTAAAGCCAGGAATCTTAATCGCATCGCCGACTTTGGCATCTGGAATCGTAAAAGCTCCATTTGTCACTGCTGCCTGAGTAAGCAGACGTCTATTTGCCATGAACAGGATTTCATATCCGATATCAGTCCAGCTCTCGCAGGTGAAAGAAATCTGGCCATCTTTGGTCGTGACATACTTTTTGATGAGACGACGGTCGCCAAATTCCTGAGTGTATGACTCGATCTCGGTCAGATTTGGGGTGAATTCCATGGACGCTAAAGCGCCGAGGTTCACATATTTCTGCGTGCCTTGCTTACGGAATACGAGCTGTCCGCCACTTACTCGCTGCTTAGAAAGGATAGGTTGGAATGCCATTGTTGCCATTTTGTTCTCCAAATAAATCAAATAATGGTTGTCGGATCTGTGTCAGTCGTTCTGACAGAGCATGAAAAATTGAGCGTCTGGATAAGCATGAGTCCGTCTTCGGTCGGCTGACCAGTCGGCTCCGCACTGCCGTTATATCTCCAGAACAGGAGCTTTCCGACGCCGAGAGATGAAGGCTTTGTAAGCGTCTTCTCGACCAACACCGACAGCTCATCAAGCGTGTCCTCGGCGTCAGAAGTTTCTTCGTGAATGCCAAGGGTCACCGAAATCTGCATGTCGCGCTGGAGCTGGCGATGTCCCGGTGTTCCGTTTGCGCCAGATAAAGCAACATTTTCAGAGACTGACACGATTGCGAGGGGAAAATCTGTACTTTGAAATTTGCGAAGCATGCGGCTGGCAGAATGAGCAGACGCGAAGTCAGGAAGCGCCTTCAGCGCTTCGATAACCCCATTTCTTATCTGCGTTTTCACATGCGTCATTAGCGATTTTTCTCAGCGATTAACTTGATCTCTAACTGAGCGTAACCGTCTGATTTGCAAGATTCTACTTCGTATCTACGACCGTTGATCTCCAATTCGTCGCGGTTGGAAAACATCAAATCCAGCGGCCCAGATGCACGTTCAGGAGCCAACTTTTTTGCATCATCAATGAGTATAAAAGCCGTGGGCTGAGCTTCCTCAACCTGCACACCTGCGGCATCAATTGGCGCATATGTGTCATTGAAAATTAGCTGAATCGGCTGCGGATTTTCCGCATCGTGCTGATGCCAAAAGTGGTTTCCGCGTTCGCGAAAAATGCGGTTAGCTGTGCGTGCGAGCGTGCGAAAAGCGGGGTGTTTAGACATCAGACACCCGCTTTCAGTTGCTCGACCTCGCTCGTGAGGTGCTGTAGTCGATTGCTGAGAACATTATTTTCGGTTCTCAGGACGTAGATCAGATCGCTGACGGTGCTCATGCCGTTGAAAGCATCTATTATGCCCGAAGCATCCAGAGATACTGGAAAAGTCGTCGCCGCTTTAAATGATAGTGAGGCTCCAAAATAAAAACCTAGAGTTGTCGCGAACGAGCCACCGACGATAGAAAATTCAGCATCTTGATCATAAAAATCGAACCGAATTGCACCGGCGAACAGCCGGGCATAGATGCCGAAAGTATGAGCTTGAAGCCCGACATTTATGGCATTGAGCAGTCCAGATACAGTCCTGTCCGCGCCCGCTTCAACAAGGATTGAACTGCCGTTCAACGTGAATTCAATAACGTCCGTTTCGGACACATATGGCGACAAATCTGTTGTTTCCAAAAGATCGTATCGGTCGCCAAAAATAGACGCGATATTTCGACTGATCTGTTGCTGCCGTAGTTCCAAGCCGTTTGCGCGAGCAACTCCCGATGCAAGCACACCAAGCTGTTGCTGAAACTCCATATTAGAATCGGCAATTTTATTTCCTAAAGAATCGTACACATCGAAAGCTGAAAGTGCATAAGCAGCAGATATCGGGCTTGACTGTGCAGCAACATAGGTCAATCCCAGTCTGTTCCATAGGGTATTGTTAGGAAATTCGATTTTATCCCCATTCATAACCTGTATTTGTATTTGTCCGCCAAACACTTGCATCGAGAAATACACATTCATTGGGAAGCCAATATTGTAGGCTTTTACCAATACATCATCGACTGTGTCTGTCGCGAGTACGTCAACAGAAACCGCTTGGTCATTGATGGTAAAATCGTAAGCCCCATCAAGAACGCCGAGCTTTGACATCGTTGTGTACGGCATGAGGTAGACATCGTATGTCGCACCTATTGCCGTGACGGTCGAAAAACCTGATTTATTTTCTTCGACGAGTGCCTGCTTTACATTCTGAAGATTGCCAACATCGGTTTCCAAAAGCGCGACACGGCCTTCGAGCAAGGGATCAGCTCCGCCACCAGAGGCTTGAGGAAGTATAGGATTCATCATCGATTAGCCCTCCAGCACAGTGATTTCGGTGTCGGTGGTTACGGACTTGAAGAACAACATGGTACCGGGATCAACGCTAAAACTATAGTATCCGCCAGCGCGCAGCGGCATGCCGTTCCAGGTGATGTAGTTGTTCAATTGTTCCTGCGGAAGCTGCCAATCTAGGTTGGCCAAGAACAGAACATCCTCAGGCGTGAAAATTTGGATCAGCGAAGTGTTCATCGACACTGGTGAAGAGTTAACGATATCCGCCATAACCGTAATTTTCTGGGTGTTCGGCATGACAGTATCGCCGCTCGAATGCGTATATTTGAAATATTTAGCATTCGGCGCAGGATGAGCTGGCATACCATCTTTCGGCGCAATAGCGGTCTTTACAACTGGGATCGTCATCAAAAAATCTCCTAAAAATATCGGCTCCGAAAATGACGAAGCCGAGGATGGAAAGGAGCCATCCATCCCCGGCTGATGCCCGCGCTGAAGGAGTAGAAAGCGCAGGGAATGGCAGATTACTTCTGCTTGATGCGTACGATGGCCTTCGGAAGAACAGCGTAATAGATCGCGTTCTGCTCGGTAGCCAGATCGACACCACGGCCGTAAGGCATTGGCTCGGACATCATATAGAGAGGAAGACCAATCGTATTTGCGGCTTCCATAGTGTCTGCGGGAGCAAAACGGCTCTGGAATAAATTCTGCGAATTCGGTACAAGATAGCTTTCGCCTTCTGCGATAAATTCAACATCGCCCACCGTATTATTATGATAGCTGACGACCTCAATATCGTCGGCGATCATGAAGCCTTTGCGATTATCAGCGCGCAAGAATGCCCCATCCTGCCAACGTTCATAGGCTGCTACAATGCTTGGATGGCTGGTGATTGCAGAGAAAATGGTCGGCGTGCAGACCAGCTTCCATCCGCTATAAAGTAGCGTTCCGCCGATGGCTTTTTCACCCTTGCGTTTTGCCGCAATGAGTTCATCACGAAGATTGATAGACACATCAGTGAAATCGATATCGTGAGTATTGCGCGATACCTTAAATTCCTGATGCCAATCGTAAATGACTGAGCCATCATAGTCGCGCAGGATACCCGAGATTGCACCAGCTTTAGCGAATTCCTCGGTCACGTCGTGATTGTCACGCATGCTGGCGTACTTTTCAGCAAGCTTCGCTTCGACGGTCTCGAATTCAGACGAAGAACCGAAAGCGCGCACGCCTTGGACTTCTGTCGCTTTGATCATATCGTAATGAGGATAGTGAGGGATCACGAAAGATCTGGCCTTACGCTTTGGATTTGCCTGCGCTTTACCGATGGTACCTCGTGGAGCAGAGGGAATAACAGCAAGTCTGCCTTCAAGTTCTTCGACAATGATCGAAGTCGTATTCACACCCTGACCATTCCAGTTGAACCACTGTCCGAGCTGGTGCGGCTTTTCAGGGATCATGTTCACAGCAGACGTCAAAGACGTGAAGCTGAAGAGGTCGCTGTTAAAAATGTTTGCGAGATTACTCATAAAATTTCTCCAAGTATCTGTTTTTGTTTAATTATTAAATGGTGCCGCGAACCTTAATGCCTTTGGCTGCCAAAAGCGGAACAACGTCATCGACGTCGATTGAAGCGTCGAACACTAGTTCGGAATCCTTGACCTCGGCATCGCCAGTGATGGCAGCAGCGTCGGCATCGCCGAGGGTTGCATCGGTGAAACGAGCCACGATTGCGAGGTCGCCAGCCAATCCATCGGATCCATCATCGAGGTTCGTCGCGGTCGCTAGCTCATATTTTCCAGCGAGCAGGACAACTACAGAACCTGGCTGATAGACGGCGGTGGACTGCTTCAAAGTGATGGCATCGCGGCTACGAAAACCGTTGGCTTCGGTGAGAAGAAAAGCCTCATCTCTCGGCGTCATAATTAATTCAGGCATTATAATTTCTCCAAATTGATTGCGTTAAATGATCAGGAAAGGCCCCTTACTTAGAGAGGCCGTTCCTGCGTGCGTAGATTGCTGATGTGTC
Organism: Ochrobactrum sp. A-1; assembly: GCF_022488005.1. Classification (NCBI taxonomy): domain Bacteria; kingdom Pseudomonadati; phylum Pseudomonadota; class Alphaproteobacteria; order Hyphomicrobiales; family Brucellaceae; genus Ochrobactrum; species Ochrobactrum sp. A-1. The sequence continues at coordinate 698,461 of NZ_JAKVQC010000003.1, read as the reverse complement.
GAGTGTCGGAGCAACCGAACGCTTGCGCGGCTCGATGTCGGACGTCTTAGTGCCAAAATCCGAAGTCGCAGAACGAGCCGCGATGGCATCGCCGACCGCTTTACGGATCTTCGAGGATCGCGTTCCGAGCTTTGCTAAATCGGTGACAAGCTGGCCGAGGCCGTAAGACTTCGCGACGGATCTGATAGAACGGATTTCCTGTTCTTCTTGCTCTTCGTCTTCGTCGTCATCAGCACGCTTCTTGCGCTCGTCCTTCGGCTCATCCTCGTCGTCGTCATTGCGCTTCTTACGCTTGCGCTGTTCTTGGTCTTCGTCATCATCTGCACGAAGTTTGCGAGCGCGTTCAACAAGTTCTTCAGGAGCTTCATCGCCGAGTTCGGCTACAGCGTCCTCAACAGCAACAACGGCTTCTTCTACTGCCGCAACTGCGTCTTCTGCAGTCGTGATCAGGTCTTCTAATGTGGATTCGTCCATTTTTCTTTTCTCCAATTTTCTATGTTTTCGGGTGGAATTGGCCTTCGGCTTTGCCTTTGAAATGGGCTTGTTGCGGAAGGTAATTTGGGGTGTCGGAATGGTTCGACCTGCTGACCTGACGCTCGCATTCGGATCAGCGCCAACAGCTACGAGCGATGCCTCATACAGTGTCCACGAGGTCGCATAAGCAACGGGTACGTCGCCTTCGCGGTGTTCGATTTCGTAGCTGTTAACGCCATATCCGGCCGAAATTTGATTGTAATGGCCGTCAACAATATCGCCGATGAGATCAGCGTTGCGGGAATTCAGGATGGCCGTTCCGTGGACTTCGGTGCCGACCGAACGAACGTCGTCAACTTTGCCCAGGATCGTATTCACGCCCGAAAATGTGTCGTGACAATCTACCAGTGGCATGCCGACTGTGCGGCTGAAATCCAGACCTGAAGCGAGAAGGATCTCGTCGACTTCTATATATGCATCAGCTGCATCGATTTTCGGCTGACCTGGATTTCTGATGCTTGTCCTGACAGGCGTCTCCGTGCTGATGACGATGCCAAAAGATTTCTTGTCGACATCAACGGAAGCTGGCACGCGAGCAAAGGCTCGTGTGCGCAGTTGTCCCTGATTTTGCTGAAGTTTCTTCGGCATTCATCGTCCCAGAAATTGTTATCTGAGATGATGATGAATGCCGCTTCTGCAAGATTCTACTTCGATATTTTTAAATTTTCTAAAAACCTATTGTTTATTTAATCGCCGATAATAATAATTGTATTAATAATCAATACAGAGAATTAAAAAATGGCCGACAAACTAAATCTATACAATTGCGATAGCGAAAATAGATGCTCTAGATTTATAGAATATTACAATGAGTCTGAAAACTTCATTCCAAAAAATTTCTGGATGGACTTGTCGACATTTTGGTCGTCATTCGATTGCATTGATCACTATGCTATTCAGACGATGATGAGTGATATGCCGTACTTCGAAAAGTGTCTTTCAAAAGAATGCAAACAAGCATTGAAGGCGTTGCCAGATGATGAACCTATTGTAATTTATCGGGGTCAGAATGATGAGTATGTAGGACGAGATAGAGTATCAGGTCTTGCTTGGACTACTGATCTTGACGTAGCTAAAAAATTCGCAAGCAACGGTATACGAGGTCATACGGTTGGAACTCCATATGTGTTGAAAGCTACGGTATATAAGAGAGATATCGCCATGGCATTCAATGATCGTCAGGAAGCTGAAGTAGTTCTTTTTGATGCTGATTATCTGGTTGTTGAGACGATATAAATTATTAATTGCTCGACATTACGGCTGCCGAATTATGAGTTTTTCGGCAGCCGAATTAGTTTTTCGGCAGATCATTGAACTTGCGTCGGCATGTCGTCCGAAGACGTCGCGGCAGTTTCCGACGCCAGAGTAATAGGCTGTTTAATACCGCCCGTCGATTTCCAGAATTCATCAACAGCAGTGGACATTCCAGGCAAGCCGAACGCTTCACGGAATGCGGCTTCATCTTCGCTCTGCGGAGTGATCGCGCCAGCACGAACGGCAACGCCGTATTGTTCGACGGATGAGGTCAGATCGTCTTTCACGACAGCTGGATACAGTGGATAAGCGATATCCACATCGCGAGCACGCCTCATGTCTTCGGCATTTTCTGCATCGATATCCTCGGCATCTTCACCGAAGCTTGCCGCCACTCTCTTACGACTGGTGAAGCCATTTTCGACAGCTTTAACAAATGCTTCGATTTCTTGAACTGGATTTATGTGGCCGCGTGCAGGAGGCATCCATTCGATCTCATAAAGATCTTCAACTTCCATACCTTCCGGAAGTTTCCAGAGGTCATCTAAAATGACCCTGTCAACAAATCTGCACCAGACAGGTTTGCAGAATTGGTTGACTAACAGATGGTATTGAATGGATTCAATAAAACGCTGGCATTCAAGCATGACAGCTCTGTAGGTGCGGTCATTTAGCTTTTCAAAATTCATGGTAATATGTTCGACGGCCAATCCCATAGCTACCGCAAGGCCACTCAAATGTTCACGTCTGAAGACGCCATAGTTTGCGTCTGACTGTGTTTGGGGCGCGAATTCGACATCCCAATCCTCGGGCACCACGGCAAATGACCCGCGTTCGACAGCTACGAAGTCGTTGCCACTCTCGTCAGTTTCAGCCTCAAATTTCTCAGAGGGTTCATCGGTTGACAGGCGGGGCTTCTTGAATGCGCCAGCAAATCCCGCTTGCGTGAGCTGCTTCTCGACCTGGGCTTCATCGCTAGTTCGGATGCGCTCGGTGATGTTGAGCGCCGATGCCCCCCATGGATACCCACGTGAATCCGAGAGCCGCTCGGGCATATAGATGTGAAGGACATCTTCGGCAGGCACTCGTTTCGGAATGAGCGACTGCTGACCCGTGCCCTGCCAATCTTTGGGATGGTGGTCGTAGAGCCAATAGCCTGATGGCCGCTCGATGCCGTCGCGCTCGACACCAGAAACAATCCAGTTTCCGTTCGGGGCCTGCTGTGTGTAGTCGAGTGGCAGATGGTCGGCTTCCAGCATCTGGAGCTGAAAATTGATGCCGCTGCGCATGTCGCCTGGACGGCGTTCTCTAAAGCGTAACAGGGCTTCGCCGTCACGAGGTATGACAAAACCTGAGATATACTGAAGTCCGTAAAAGTCCATTCGGCCGCGTACGTCGGCTTCTTTCTGCCATCGATTCCAAAGCTTCAAGAGCGCCTCGTCTTTTACGATGGGCTTTATACCGTAGTGTACGCAGTTGTTTGCGACCTGTCTGCAGGCCTGCCTATAAAATGAATCATTGGCATACATCCAACGGCTTCGACGTCTGACTTTTTCAATCTCGGAGTTGTAACCATTCGGGCCGACGTCGACCGACTGTTCTATGGTTTTCGAATTTGAAGCGGCTTCGAAGAAGTGTTTAGCGGAATTAAAAATATTGGAAAAAATGGATGACCTTACAGACCGAGCATGTGTGCTGATGCGTCTGGATTTCGGTGCGGAAGTGCGTGTTTGTGCTTGCTGAGACATGTCTTAGTACCCCCTTTTTACGACGAAGGGGATCAGTTTGACTGCTGGCTTCCGACGCTTGCCGTCGAGATCATCTAGTCGCGCATATAAGTGTGCGAGAAGCTTCTCAGCATTTTCAAAATTTGTGTAAGAAAGGGAGCCGCCTGCGGGATAAGAAATCGACTGCGCGCCAGATGCCAAACCTTCTTCAAGTGCGAGGATCGCATCCGTGCATTGCTGTCGCGTCCATAATTTAAACAATCTCATTTTCCAAAATCTCCAAAATATATCCAAAATTACCAACGTCTGGCGGTCGAGCTGACAACTCGTCCACCTTGCTTTTTCCGCTTTAGAACAGGCTTTGGAGCCACCACTGGCACCTCTTCCTGTTTCATTTCGGCACCATGCCGAGGCGGTTCGTTCTCCTTCTGATTATCCTTTGTTCTCAATAATTTAGAGCTTGTGGATAAGTCCGCAGGCACGTCATCCAAAATCTCTCCGGTTTCCGGATCGTGTGGAGGTAACGTATCCTCAATTCCGAGGCGACGCGCTGCAAGATTCAAGTCGCGATATTCTTTTACAGATGCTTGGAGGCCGCAGAGCGCGGCGTAGGCGTAGACAAGGCAGTCCCATTCTTCGCCAGTCTGACTCGACTTTTTGCGTTGCCAATGTCGCAACCCATTCTTGTCGATATGCAATTTTTCGGCAGTCAGGCCGTCGAAATATGTATCTGGAAAGCTGGAAGGAAATGTCGCCGCGCCGGGGCCACGGATCGCGAGCATTCGACCAATTGCATCCTTAGCGAGCTGGGTGTCGATCATGTACCAAGAGCTACCATTTCGCGTAGAGCGGGAAACTTTTCTCGGCCAAACGGACGACGAGCGCTTCCCCTTTGCGATATTATTGCCCTTGATTGCCCAGACACGTTTTGCAGACCGCGATTTCGCAAAGGCCTTGACCTGGTCGCCATAAGATCCGCCGAGGTCGATGGCGGATGCAGAAATCTTTATCTCGGTGCCGTCTGCTTTTCTGAAACGACGGTTGATAATCTCGTCCAGTTCGGCGTCGGCATCCGCATCGCCAGGCTCCCCGACGATCACTTTGTGCAGGATTAGACGAGGCATGCGCTTCTTATTCCACCCTACAACAGACACCTCTCGCGATGCGATCTGGTCGTGGTCGCCGCCCTTCAGCCCTTCTTTATTTGTCTGGGTATCACTGCCAAGGGTCAGAGCGACCACGTCGTCTGGAACTTCGGCCCGATATGGAATGCGCAGAGATTTGAGGCTGTCGGTGTCGATTGCTTCACCACCGAGGTCGTCCCAAGGCTCGGCTAAAACGTTGTTTATGAAGCGCTTTAAAAGCTCGGTGTCGCCTTGAGCATCTAGCCATTGCTGTGCAAGAATCGTCCACCGTGCCTTCGGAGCCGACGAATGCCATGCTGGCCAATGATATCCTCTATGTCCAGGACGGTTAGGAATGGCGGTCGGAACGAATTCACCTCCTTCCACCATGTCTTCTTTGTGATGCTCATCGATGCGACAGCCTTCAGCCTCGCACTGGTACCACGATTCAACGACATGGCCATGCCCGTTCGTTTTCCAGCGGAAGCCGTAGTCAGTCTTCGCTGTGCCCCACTTCAGATATTGACTGGCTCCGCAGTGCGGGCAAGCAACATGCAGACGTCGTTGATCAGATAAGAGCCATTCGCGCCAGACTAGCGATGTTTCTCTCGATAGCGGTGTCGAACCGACCCAAAGTTTTGAATCGATGAAGGCGGTACCACGGTCGCGGTAAAGGGCAAGCTTATCGGCCTGAGATTTCTCGCCCTTCGATTGCCATGCTTCAGCGTCCACTTCGTCGGCCATTTGCCATTGGGCGCTGATGCGGCGGAAGGCATCGTCACTCGCAGCGCCTCTAAAATATAATTGTGCGCCATTGTTGAAGCGATGCTCATCCCAAGTATCCTGCACCTCGCCACGTCCAGGTGTGCGTCGGATACCGGATAGGACATCCGAAAAATGGGGTTCGATTTGATCTTTGTAATACCCTTTTGCGTCGTCATCTGTGGGCTGGGTCAAGATGGCTTTCAGCGCAAGGTAGCTTATGCCATAGAACAGCATTGCCTTCAGGAAGCTTGACCAACCCACCTGAACGCCCTTGAGTACAGTTATCTGATCAACTTCTGGGTCTAGGGCATCGAGCGCAACGGGGCGTTGAAAGCCATTCAGGCGCATGTTACCTGGTCGAAAAGTGGCTTGTTTTGGCAGCTCTATGCTGTCGTAAATCCACTCAACGGGATCTTTGAACGGCGGCACTTGCAAGACGTCATTGCGCAAGCCGTCGAGCGCATCATCAAAAATGATGGCACCTTCCGACAAATCTAGCTGATCAAATAAGGCTTCATCCAACATGCCGATTATCCTTCAGCTTGCTGATAATCCCGATCTACACGGAGAGCCTTGAGTGTAGACCGAACCTGCTCGTCGGCGATTTCTCGGACTTTCTGTGCGACTTTTGTCTCTACGCGCCCCGAAATTGCGTCTGGAAGAGACATGAGGCGGCTTCGTATTTCTGAGTAATCTGATGAAATTCGGTCTACGACATGCGAAACACGCACCACTGTTTTGACGGCTTCGGCCGCTTCTAGCTCCGTGATTATGGCAGCGGCCACTGCGCGCCTACGCTTTGCTTCTTCTTCTGAAGTTTTGCCGTCGCTACCAAGAACACCAAGTTTCTCAACTGCTGAATCTGCTGCGCGCTTTTCTAGCCATCTGACAACCTCAGCTGTATCGAAAGACCACGCTTTTCCGAGATCGCGGTCGGCTTTTTCGACGTATGGAAGCCCGTGACTGAGCCAGCCCGAAACTGTATTTCGGTCGCGATGCAATAATGTTGAAAGCTCTTTGAGAGATACGAGTCTGTCTTTGACGGCGTCACGGCTCGATGCTGAAATATTTCTAAAATTGTCATCCGTGCTGACGCTTTCAGAATTCTCATCGGCGGATTTCAGCACCGCGTCAGCTACTTTTTTTCTCGCCATTTCTGCTCCAAGTTTTCCAAAACTCCTTGGAAATATTGGACTTCACGCGCCTGCAAGATTCTAGGTGAGATTTGAAATGGCGATGGGGTGGTGATGATGAATGCTAAAAAATATTTTTGGAAAGAGAGATGGGGTGCGGTCGCCAATTACCCGCATTGCGTTGAGGAATCTCAGGGTCCCATCGATGTTTTTTTGATGAGACCTCAAATGATGTTGTTAACAAAGTTAAGTCTTACAAACTCGATACAAAATTGTCGGTATTTCAAATTTCCCGACAAGTGAAACATCCGACATATCAATATTAAACTTTTTACAGTAATCATTTAACAATAATTCTTTTACCTTATCAAATGTTGGTTTCTCATCAAGTTTACACTCAAACAATCGATACACTCTTCCAGTTTTTGTAATAGCTACCCCTTTATCAGTGCAGAAATCCAAAATGTAGGACGAAATTCTAGGCTTATAGTCTACTTTGTTATCTTCTTGTATAGTAGCGTCCGGAAAATTGTAAACGTTAATTGGCTCTCCGATGATATGATAATATCCATCAATCTTAATGAAATACCATAGCTTTAAATCGATGTAAGGTTGTTCGTAAGCTGAAAAGTCCATATTTATTTCTCATATTTGTTTACACATATCTTGCAGTATAAAACTGTCGGCCGCAAATGAGATTACATGGAATTTTTGGGGCTCCGGAAAGATTTCCTATTTGCTATGCGTCTCTTTTAAAACAAAGAGCCGCTTTCCAGCCTATGGACGCGGCTGGATACGAGAAGGATATGGGCTGGGGATAGCTGTGAATTAATGTGAATAGCGGGGAGGAAATCATTCCTACTTGACGGCTGCGCGAAAAGAGAACAGATAGAGAACATGTAGGCCGCTTGGCGGCGGCGACCTTCTGACAATCTGTTCCTTTAACTCCTGTGTTGGGAGAACGACGACGTGCGCCGTCCCGAGACTATTGAACGTTTATATTTGGATTTCGATGGCTTTTTCGCAAGCGTCGAACAGCAAGCAGACCGTCGCCTGAGGGGACGGCCTGTCGGTGTCGTTCCGTTCGAAGGCACCGACAGGACTTGCGTTATTGCGTGTTCTCGCGAAGCTAAGATTTATGGCGTGAAGAATGTTATGGATGTCGCCGAGGCTCGGAAACTCTGCCCGGACATCGTGCTGGTGCCGCAAAAACCAGATCTTTATCGCCGTGCGCACAATGCGCTCCTGTGTGAGATCGAAAGTGTCATCCCCATCGATACAGCAAAGAGCATCGACGAGCTGACGTGCAAACTTGATGAAAATGGACGTCGCGATCCCGAGCTTCTGACACAACGCATCAAACGTGCGCTTTCGGAAAATATTGGCTCTTACATCACCTGTTCTATCGGCTATGCGGCAAACCGCCAATTGGCGAAAATGGCATGCAAGGCAGGCAAGAAATCGCAGGGACGATACGGGGATGGGTTGGCGATTTGGTGGCCTATAGAGATGCCGGAGCCGCTCCTGAAGGTCGAGCTGGAAGATATTCCAGGCATCGGGTCTAGCATGGCCAAACGGCTATACCGTGTTGGTGTTTTCTCGACTGAACAGCTTTATCGACTTCAGCCGAAACACATGCGTAAGCTCTGGAACTCGGTAAATGGCGAACGTCTATGGTACGCTCTCCACGGATACGACATCCAAGCACCGGAGCAACAAAGGGGTATGTTCGGCCACGGCCGCGTTTTGCCGCCAGACATGCGCACGGTTGCTGGTGCCCGCGACATCAGCCGATTACTGCTCGTGAAGGCCGCTCGACGGCTCAGGCGCGAAGGCTATTATGCTGGAGGTCTGTGGCTCTGGTTATCTATACGAGATGGCTCGTGGCTCGGAAAACGGCATCTTCCCGTTGTGCAAGACGACCACGCCATTTTGTCGGCGTTGACTGAGCTGTGGGGTGAAGTGCTGCGCACATATCCACGAGGCCTAACCATTTTTCGGGTTGGAGTGACCCTTTACGACCTCAGCTCGGCGACCGAGCGCCAGCTAGATATGCTGAACAATGACGACGTCGTTCGGCAGAAATGGGAGCGGGCGAATAACGCCGTCGACGCTCTGAATACACGATACAGCGGCACCGTGGTGTCTCTAGGAGACTGGAAGCCACCTGCTGGAGGCCATGCGGGTGGAAAGATTTCCTATACGCGCATTCCATCTGCGGAGGATTTTTGGTGATGCCCAGTTGGAAGGAAAGCATCAAAGTCTCTGACCTGGGCGACCATCAGAAATTGGAAATGACGTGCAAAAAGTGCGGTCGTGTGCGAGTGGTGCCGAAATGCGAAATCCCTCAGGAACGTCATCAACTGTATCTCGATGAGATATAGAAGAAGGCCAGATGCAAAGCACGTGGATGCAACGGACACATGCGTCTGGCGATGGTACGCCTCTATGAGATGTCAGGTTTTGTCGGCGGTCTAGCTTAGACTTCAGGTTTCTCATTGAATTCTTCGTATGTCTCTAATGATAAACCAAGTTTACCGTCTGCAATGAGTATTGTCTCTGCAAACCCAACCCATTCCTTCCAGTCTGCGACAGTCATGCCCTCGATTTCAAATGGATTGACGACGCAGCCGTTTTTAGATTGATGAATCAACGTAAACATTTCATGCCCCCATCTTGTTTACAGCCGGAGTCAACGCCAACTCGACTTCCTGAACATCCACGACTTCGACATCATCAAGATCAAGCCAATACCGCGCACAATATCCGCGCAGAAAGCCCGATTTTAATTGCTCAAACGGCACCGTAGCACCTTCGAATAGCCGATACTCGCGACCTGACGATGTCCTTGCCCAGCCTGCGGTCGCGTCAAATTCGGCAACTGGTGACGTAATACGTGGCCTTCCGTCTGCCGAATTCAGCGGTTCGCCGACGATATGATAACTGCCTGCGATCTTCAGAATATGCCAAAGCGTGAGGTCGACTTTTGGCTGTTCGGATACTGAAGGGATCATATTTTTGCTCCTAAAAATTGGTTTGATATCAATTATTGGTCGTGATGTTGCCGGCGGCAAATCCATAAAAAAAGCCCCCGAAAGGAGGCTTTGGTTTTCAATGTGATGTTCTACTTACGCTTTCACTGTCGCTTTTACGTATTCGAGAGCCTTCGCTTCGAGTTGCGATTTCTGAGCTTTTGAAAGCTTCGTGATGATGCTTGCGAGACCAATCAAGTTTGGGTTGCCTTCGTCACGGCCTTTTTTCACCAAATTGCTGATAGCTTCGTCATCGAATTTTGCTTCTTTAAAAAGATTCGAGAAAGCACCCCAGTTGTCGCCGTTTTCACGGTAAAACTGGCCGAACGTCGCTACGATATCGTCAAAATATTCAGCGTTTACAGTCATAATATTTCCTTTCAGTATGCTGCTTACCAAAATAGCGTGACCGAAATTTTTATCGGCGGCAATACCTATCTGCGATTTTTCTGAAAAATAATTAATCCGTTGAATTATCTACGTATTTTAGACATCTCGCGATTCAGCTCGTGTGCGAAAGACTGCTGTGTCGCTTTCACACGCAAAGCTTTAGCGATCTGCGCTTGGTATTGATATCTCGGCTTGTAGCGAGCCTGATCAGCGACGGATAGCAGCGGCTTCAATTGCTCAGTCGGACGCACGGAAATCACACCTGGAATGCGTTTGCGTGCCGCTTTTGAACGCTTCGGTCTTTGCCAATAGCCCTTCACGCCGCCGACTTCGCCGAAGAAAATTCCAGGCCGATTTCGTACAGCTCTGAAGTATGCATATGGTGAAGTGTCTTGACCTTGCGCACGTGCGGATTCTCTCTGTGCGCGTAGGGATGCTCGCTTTGATTTCTCTTCGCGGTATTGTTTAGAGAGCTGCTTAGGATAGCCCCAACGGATGTTGCCTGCTCGATTTTTCTTGGCACCGAAAACAAAGAGGTCGAATGGCCCAGAACCTGCATCTCCGGTTTTCCGAACGCCGCCGTCAATTTGGAATTTCAGATAGGCTGCTTGCGCAGGCTGGATACGTACCTCAGAAAACATGTTTGAAAGGTTCGCCTGTGGCTTCGCTTTTTCGACTTTGAAGCCGCGTTCGGTGAATGGCACGCTGCCATCAAATGCTTCTTTCACGTGCGACTTAAGCACCTTTTGGGCTTCGAACGCCAAAGAATTCAGGAATCCAGCAGCGGCTTTCGGGAAGACGTCTTTTTGAATCTGGTTCAGGGATTTTTGCAATGCGCGTTCGTCGAATTGAAAATCTAGCCTCATTTAAATGTCTCGACTTAAAATAATGCCCACAAAGAGAAACCCTGAAACTCTTTGTGGGCGGTGCTTCAACTACTACTACCAATGTACAGCAGACGGAAAGGAAACATCTGCTGTGTATTTAATAGTGCTCGCGTGAAATGTAAGTTGCAAGAGATAAAATTAATTATTTTGGATTATATTTTACTCTCTAAATTCGATACTCTCTGTGAAAGGCTGACTAATCGCTGTTCGACATTTTCTTTGTATATCTCAAAGAGCATTTCAAAGTAGTCGAAATCCCTTCGGAATTGTCTTACAGCATCTAAAAAGCTTTGTGGATTGTCATCACCGCTAATTTCATCCATTTTTTCATCAATTGTAAATCTAGTTCCGAAAACTTTATAAAAAAAACTTGCTTCACCGTTCAAATATTCTGCTCCTTCTCCAAACACAAAATCAAAAAGACTTACTTCATTTCGTAAATACTCACTACCATTGCCGATCAATTTATCAAAAAGACTACCGGTCTCATGCAAGTATGAAATATTAACGTCACTTCCAAATATCGTTTCCGTTAATGATTTATCGTTCCATTCATAAGTGAAGGATTTTCCAACATTTAGAAAAAGAGCGTGAGATAAAGGAAGTACACTACCAGCATTTTCAAAATTAACAGCGCTGCCAAATACTCTATTGTAAAAGTTCAGCGTTTTCTGCGCTTCGTAAATCTGAAAATTTTCTAATCCTAAACCAAAAACGGCCATTGAAAGAGAAAAATCATCAAAGAGACTCGGATTTTTCCAAAATTTATCGCTCAATCCCGAACCAGAGTTTTTCTCTGATCCGAGTAACGCGCGATTATACAAAAAATTTAAAGCTTCAAGGAAATCCGCGCTTTGAACTTCATCAAACTTTTGTTCAAGATTATTCAACCGCGCTGCTATATGTGCAGGATGTGCCGATTTTTCCATTTCTATTCTCCTTATTTGAAGAACAGCGTCCGCATTAACTCTGCAAGAATCTATCTATATTTCTATTCCGTACGTCTCGTTGAGCATCACTAGAATCTTGTTGTTTAAATGCGGAGTAATGGGGGGACTACTTATTATTTGTAATTTTTGAGACGCTTATGAAACTGACCTTTTTCGACAAACTGCGAGATTTCTGGACGAGCAAGCGACGACATTCTTCTGCGTAAAACTTTGCCCGCAGCACCACGTTCAAACCCATCACTCTCTAAAAGATCAAGAACACCCTTTATAAGCGCATGCAGCGCAGGTTTAAGGGGTTCTATGCGCTCGGCATCTACGTGAGCTAAAAGCCCAACGCACGCTTGAGCAATAGCCGTGTCGACGCGGTCGGCCTCAGGCTCTCCAAGCTGTTGTAGCTTAGAACGATACTTCGCTTGACGCATCGCCTTAGCAATACCCGCAGCACTCGTGTTCTCTGGTCTCGGCATCACAATCTCCTTCTGTCTCTACGAGATGAGTGTCGCGTGACCGCTTGCAAGAAACTAACGGACGATAATCCGCCGATGAAACTGTGAAACGGGAGTGAACCCGTAAGACGTCAAACGGCCGATCTCGGCGGGAGCATGCTCCGCTCAATCACACTATCTACGGACGAAGAAAAAGGCTCTACCAGACCCGTGCGAAGCACCCCATGCGGAGCATGCACGGTTAAGATTCAAAAACTGAAAAAATCGACCTCGAAACTCTCTATTTAGAATCGTCAAAATCAGTGTTGACACTTTCGACCCAAAACCATTGGACGGCCTACTCTCGTCAACATTGTTTTTATGACAAGAATCCCGGATTGCGTTTAAATGACACGACTGAAAAACACGTCATATAGACGCCAAAAATGTTTAAATGACATGATTCCCAACCTCGTCATCTAAACAACGACACGACTAAATGACATACTTCAAAAATGTGTCATTTAAACACAGGTAAACGCAAAATATGTTTAAATGACACAATTCAAAATCACGTCATCTAAACAAAACCCATGTCTATATGACACGATTCTCAAGTATGTCATTTAAACAAAATCGTCTAGATGACACGTTTTCAAATCATGTCATTTAAACATATTGACTTATTTGCGCCGACGAAATCATACTTAATACATAAGCCCTGAGAACAATAAAATGACTACGAAATCAATTCAGCCAGCTACACGCGGCAATATATTAGAAGCAGTCTCTACGAGATCACTGACAAAGATAGCACCCGAAAGCCCACGTCCGCTCGAAATGCTGGATGCCGTAGAAATAACTTCTGCAGACATACTAACCGCCGACGACGCCGCACTTCATGAACTGCTGATATCGGCAGCTTATGAAGCCGATAAAGGCATGTCTTCTGAATTCACATCTCTACCAGTATCAACGGCTCTTAAATTCATCGGAGATCACGCTCGTCGTGACGCTCTGAAAATCTCTATGAGACGTTTGATGTCGACAACCGTCAGTTACGGCACAAAGAAGACACGACGCTTTGAAAACGTGCCTCTTTTGTTTAGCTGGCTCGAAAGCACGGAAAAAGAAGACATCATCCGCTACAGCCTTCCAGAGCCGATCCGCATACTCATGCGTGAGATGCCAGCTTATGCGTATCTCGAACTTGCACCAATCTCACAGATGAAATCCAAATATTCTGTGCGCTTATACAGAGTACTCGCCGCTGCCGCTGCTCGTGAGAAGTGGACACCTAACGGCGATAACCGAGTAACCGTCTCGGCCAGCCTTGAAGACCTGTTTCAATGGACTGGATTTCCAGCTGATAAAGACGGCGCAATGAGCTTCGGCAAATTTCGGCAGCGTGTGCTTGCTGATTTGGACAAAGAACTGGCAACGGTTCGCCGCTTCGGCCTGCGTATTGAAGAAATCAGAAAAGAAGGCCGTGGCCGTCCGCTTGAACGCGTCGATTTCCATTTGAATTTGCGTGCACCAAGTCATCACATGACGCGTGCGACTTTTGAACCTGGTGAACATAACAAACGCGGCATCGGCGGCGTCGATAAGCCAGAATTTCGAGTGAATTCAAACATCTGGGTCAAAGTCCAAAACGAATTCTGGCGTATCCAGAAGCGCCAGCACGATGTCTATTTCAAGGCTTGGCAGGTAGCGCTTCTGGAAGCATTGGATGAGGCTTCTGTGTCGCCAGGATATACGAGAAGAGAATATCGAGGCCAGCGCTTGCTCAATGCTATTGAAAAACTCGGAGCTGATGAAGCAGCGTTTAAGTTTTGCGCCGAAGAAGTCGCAAATCCAGACATTCTTGAACACAACTCGCCGTTGTTAACGGTCGCTCATGAAGACGCCGAAGATGCACGTAAATCCCGCATCGAAGCATCAAAACACGTCCAGGTGTCTTCTCATACATCTAAAGAGCCAGCAGCGGATGAATCTGAAAGTGAACGTAACGCCCAGAAAACGGCAGTTCCATTCACTACAAGCGGCTTCTCACGACCAGCATTCAGCAAGCCAGCTGAACAGGTTTCATTTATCGAAACAACGGGAGACATCGACATAAGCGACACGGATGCCGAGTTGCTCAACGATTTGATATCCGATGATGAACCACAGGTTTTCAAAAAGTCAGTAATCGAAGCCCCTGTTGATGATGTAATCGAAACCGTAATTGAAGATCAGGAAGACGATTTCGGCATAGATGACACCGCTGCACAATTTTTGAGTGAGCTAATCGCCGATGAAGAAGAAAAAGCAACTGTTTCAAAGCTCGACGGCGTAAAAGAAATTATTTGGACGGCGGATGACGAGCTTAATGAAGAAGAAGTCAAAGATCAGGTTTTTCCAATCCTGCAGAATTATTATTATGATGAACATGATCACACACATCGTATAAAGTTGACGATTCGATGGTGGAACTGGGGTTCCGTAGTTGAATCAACATTCGGTGTTCTTCCGATGTCTGAGAGAGATATTGATGAGATTACCCAAAGACTTGATAACGAACGTGTATTGCATGAGACTTTAAAAGAGGTGGAGTATATACGATGACCAATGAATTTTCAGAACCACGTATCACATATATTGATGAAGATGGTTCGACAGTAGAGAAGAGCGCACTCGACGGAAGATTGCTTTACAGAATGACGACTTATAAATCGGCTGACTCTCAAAAAGAAGCTTTAGAGCAGCCAAAATACATCGTCGAAAAAGCGCTTGTTCTTGAATACAATTGCGCAGTTTTGCACGACTGGTGTGATTTACAAAAAAATGATATTCGCCAGATCATAAAGGATTTTAATGATATGCATGTTGCGTCAGGCGATTTGTATGAAATCGTCTTCGCGAGCAAGAACAAGCAATTTCCATTTAATTGTCCGACTAATATCAAAATTCCTGCCGACATTCGACTGATTACAGAAATTAATAAACATTTCAAGGAATTGCATGGAGAAGACTATTCTGGCTGGCTTTTAAAACACGATTTCGATTGCATATCAGTGTCGAAGCCAACACCACCTTCAAAGCCACGCATCGGTGAAAAAGACCCCGGTATAAATCCAGTCGATATCAATACAGTACACGAACACCTGCGTTTTATGTGTACCGAAGGCTTTAAGGATCAAGCCAAGCAGTTTTACGAAGCTTTGAACCGTATTTTTCCTTCATCAGATAGAGAGTGGGTTCGAAAATACTATGTTGAAAAGCTAGATTCCTGGTCACACATTGCTCGTGCGGATGAATCCATCGGCGGTTTGATAAAAAATGTGATGTCCGTCGTATCTGAAAATCCCCATTTTCCGACGTGGTGGAAGTCCTTCGGCGTGTGTCTGATGCGCGGAAATCCTCAGGGAGTAATAGATAGCTGCCAGCGTGTCCTTAACTATGAGGGAAATAAAAACGTCTTTATCGAAACTGAAAGCGACAACGATTCAAGCACAATGAATTATTGATCTTGAAATAGGAATGAGATCCTAGTATACGCGACCAACATCACGACATCGTTGTCTGCGCAATGCAGGCATTGGTGTCACAGTCCGAGGCGTAAGCAAATGAGGTTCCTTCTCTCAATACGTATATCTGCATGAACGACCACAGGCTAACCTCCTGTTTTCATTGCATAAACGTATTCGAAAGGAACCTAACATGAGTTACGTTCAAAAGTTTTATATGGCTGATACCCACTTCGGACACGAAGCAATCATCGGACTCTGCAATCGGCCTTTCAACAACATTCGAGATATGGACGACTTCCTCGTTGACGCTTGGAATAGCGTCGTCCGGTCAAACGATATTGTCTATCATTTGGGCGACTTCAGCTTCGGCGGCTCTGCGCACGCAAAGGCCATTTTTCGACGTCTAAATGGCCGCAAGATCCTTGTTTTGGGTAATCACGATGTTGATCGCGATGGCAATGCCCTTCAGCATCTAAAAGACCTAGAATGGGATCAGGAACCTGTTCACGCGCTCACGACGACAGACGGCGGAGAACGAGTTTTCTTGTCTCACTATGCTCATCGAGTGTGGCCATCGAGCAATCGTGGTTCTGTGCATTTCTACGGACACAGCCATGGCAAACTCGACGCCGCAGGTATGTCTCGTGATGTCGGATGCGACCTTCCTGATGTCGCTTTTACACCCCGTACTTTCCAGCATTTGAAAGCCAGTCTTCCCGGTTTGAAGACCTACGTCACGGCCTGAGTTCGGCCGTCGAAACAATTCCACGGACTACGCATGCGCATGCCAGCTCCCTGATTTTTTCAGGTCGAGCGCTCAAACAAGGAGATGAACATGAGCAACAATAATAATGATAAGCCGCGCTACGGAGCAGAAGTAGCACGTGAATTGGACGCGAAAGACCAACATCATGACATCCAAGGCCTCGATGAACTTGAATGGATGAACGGCGGTGACGCGGATTATGAAAAGAAGAAACCGAGCAACTTTTTTGATCCAGTCATTGATAATTTCAAAGACGGCCTAATTTACGAATGTTTTGTCGAATGTGTTCGCTCGCATTCAGCAGAAGCTCGTAAAAGTTTTTTCAACGTCGGACAAGCTTGTACGTTTGTTCTGCGCTGTAATAATAATGATGAACTCGATCTCTTCGCTATTGCGCTCGAAGAAATTTTAGAAGGACATCTCTCTCAGCGATTTCACGGGAATAGACCTGAAAACTCGGCAACAATTAACTATGAAGTGTATGCTAGTGACAGCAACAAGACTATCACAGATCTCTTGTCGAGACTGTTCGACAATAAGCGTACCTTCATTTTTTCGACGCTAGAACACAAGATTTATGAAGAAATCCACGGCTTTATCGATGCAAACATCTATCTCAGACTTTCGACAGCGGCTCTTGAACGCGCTGTAAAGAAGTACGTCGACCCGACTTTTTTCTTGCCTGCACAGCTCGGCATCGAGCTTATGCAAATGCCGATTTTTCAGCTGTTGTCGATTTTTGTTAAAGGTCGGAGCACTGGTCAGAGCATTTTGATGGCGCGCGCATACTTGCAAGCCGACGACAAGAATAAGGGTAAAATCGCGAGAACCAAGGGTGATTATCGTCCTAAAAACGATGGCCCAACGCTCGATGACCTGTTTGGTTTAGGCGCTGCGGGCGATTGGGGTCGCGACCTTGCAATCGACCTTTCAGATTGGAAAGCTGGAGAAATTTCATGGTCAGAAGTCGACAGAGGTATTCTATTACATGGCGCTCCTGGCACCGGAAAAACCACGTTTGCGGCCGCTCTTGCACGCACATGCGGCGTCGAACTTGTCGTCGCTTCGTATGCTCAATGGCAGTCAAAAGGCCACCTCGGAGATTTATTGAAAGCTATGCGTGCAAGCTTTGACGAAGCCCGAAAAAAAGCGCCTTGCATCTTATTTATCGATGAATTTGACAGCGCTGGAGATCGAGATTCAGGCGCGTCGGGCAATGAGAGCTACGATACGAAAGCAATTAACGGGCTTCTCGAATGCTTAGATGGGGCGGCTGGGAGAAATGGTGTTGTCGTCGTCGGCGCTACAAACAATGTCGACAAGGTTGATGCTGCACTTCGACGTCCAGGTCGTCTAGACAAAGCCATTGAAATCCCGCTTCCAGACGCCGAAGCGCGTACTGGCATCCTGCGATATCATCTGAAAAATGATCTCGATGGCGTTGATCTAGAACCTATTGTTTCACGAAGTCAGGGCATGGCAGGCGCTTGGCTTGAAGCGCTTGTGCGAAATGCTCGACGGACAGCTCGACGTGCGCGTCGAGAACTGAAAATCGAGGATCTGATGGCAGCACTTCCAGCTCGCGCGCAAATGCCTGCTGAAGCGCTTGCAAGATCCGCAGTTCACGAAGCCGGACACGCAATAATTGCAATTGAGTATGAGAAAGAGATCGATTACGCGGAAGTTTGCCGCGAAGTATTGTCAGATTCAGGTGAATTTAACGGTGGTTGCGTAGCAATCATCAGACCACCATCAGAGATTTATCTTCGGACAAAAAGCCAAGTTTTGACGATGGTTCGTCATCTACTCGGCGGTCTCGCGGCTGAAGAAATCGTGTTCGGCGACAAAGGTGATGGCGGCTGGTCTGACTTGAAAGAAGCAACTTTTTGGTGTGCTAGAATGTGGCTGTCGACTGGTCAGCAAGACCAATTGATTTTCCTAGCTGAAACTGAAGTCGAGCCAGTTATTTCGGCGCTTAAGGCACGCCCCGACATTCAGAAAAAGGTCGAAACATTGCTTCAAGAGTGCATGTCGGAAGTCAAAACCATCATCGAGCGACGTCGCGATGATGTGCGGAAACTTGCGAACTCACTTATTGAAAAAGGTCGGCTAACGGGTGATGAAATCTCCCAGCTTCTGAAGCCAAAAGTTCGACTTCGACTGCTCAAAAGCATGCAGAAACCGGAAGAATTATTTGAATTTCAAGAGGTTTACTATGAGTGCGCTTGATCAAAATTGGCGATGGCTTTGCGTCGAGTGTGAAACAGAGGGTTGTGGCTGGAAGCCAGAAAAGTGTCCTACGTGCGGACGTACTGACAGCTGGTATATGAACAACAGCCTCGCGGACGATCCGCGCACTATGACGCAGATTCTTGCAGATGACATTTTTGGGCATCTGCAAGATAAGAATAACGGGCAATAGAAGGGGCTTGAGAATGAAGAATGTTGCAATATTGACGGTTGCATTGTTGTCACTGAGTACAACCGCGCAGGCTGGTGATTTGTCAGGACACTATGCAAGCAGCGGAACGTGTTCAAATAGCGAAAAAACGCAATGCTGGATCGAAGTCAAAGACAAAAAGAATGCACTAGAAATCAGACATGTAGTAGCTGACAGGATGAATGCAAATAAAATACTATGTTCGACGAAAATTATCGCAAAGAAAGAAGACACTTCGACAGCAGTCGAACAGCAGTATTCTGGCCGAATTGGCAAGGATGGTGTTTACGTTCGCCACTGGCCTCAACTTGCGCAGATAAATCTGTATGAGGGTCGGCTAAATAAGAAAGTATGTAAAAAATATAGCTATATGTACGAATATGGGATGATTGGCGACTGATGACCAATGAATCTGAAAAAGAGGAAGTCGACATCCTCGATCTTCTAAAAGACGGCATTCGCACGCTCGAAGCACAGAAAGTCCAAGAAGATCAGGCGTTTGCGGTACTTGATGAACTCGATGATTATCTGCAAGGGAGATCTCCTGCCGATATCCACGATGGCGCTCCTTTGAAGCTTGAACAAGCTATCTGTCTGCCAGAGCTTCAGGGTTATTTTTCTGTCAATCCAGAGTTCCGGACACAGTCTGAATCTTTGTCTATAAAGACGCTTCGGAAAGCCATCGCAGACGGCCATTTGGCCGTTTTACGACCAAATGAAAAGAACTTGTACGTAACCCGTAGAGCCGTGAAGGAGTGGCTAGCTAGTTGTCTCGACCAAGAAAATCCGCGCATCTCTTCCTCCGCCGCGAGCGGTACGACAAGAATGGAAAACTCACGCACAACGCCGTCTACATCATCAAAGACGGCGACCTCAAAATTGGCACTGGATGCGGCAGAGATGACCTTGTCGGCGCTGAAAAGCAGCTCAACGACTACCTCACGAAAAAGCACGCGCACGAAATCCTGAAGGGTGTTCCGCAAAAGCTACAGGCGCATGAAGTACCGGTGGCTGATGTGATTAATCATTATATCGCTGATATTGGCCCAAGATTTGAAGCCAAGCCCAAGCAGAAACGCGATTTCGTGAAGCGCATGGAAGCGCTGCTCGCGTTCTGGGGCGACAAATTTGTTTCCGACATTAATAAGCGCTCGTGCGTGGAATTTGCTGAAAAGCACGCGCAATCGACAGCTAGACGGTATCTTGAAGACCTGCGAGCAGCCGTAGAGCTGGCTATTGCTGACGAGCTGATGGCCGACACCCGTATCAATTTTAAGCTTCCTGCTCCTCAGAAGGCACGATATCGCTTTTATACACGAGAACAGGCAGCCAAGATTATCTGGGCGGCTTACCGCGAAAAGGGCACATATTCATTCACTGGAAAGCGTGCAAAAGCTGAACATCGCGGTCAGACTATCTTCACGAAAGCCAGACCTAAACGCCATATCGCCCGATTTTTCATCACTGCTTGCTATACAGGCACACGCACGGAGCGCATCGAGCAAGCCAGTTTTGTGAAAGAAGATGGCAGGCCTTGGATCGACCTCGAACGAGGTATCTTTTACCGCGCTTGGGAAGGCGAGCTGGTGCCAGATAACAAGCGCGCAGATCCGATCCGTATTCCACAGCGATTGCTAGCTCATATGCGCCGGTGGCATCGTAATGGTGCTCGATATCTGGTGGAATGGAATGGTAAGCCAGTTGGTACGGCCTCGGCATTCTTCCGCATGCTGAAAGACGTCATACCCAATGAACTCGAACGCAAGGGTCTGAATCGACATTCTACGAAGCACACCGCCGCGACTTGGCTGATGATGTCAGGCGAAAACACAAGTGATATCGCTGGCTTCCTTTCCATCGACGAGAGAACGCTGAAAAAGCACTACGGGCATCATCACCCAGATCACCAGGTGGCCATTGATGCCAGCTTTACCTCAGGCAAAGCAGGTCGAATTCAGTCAAGGAATCCGAATAAAGTCGTAGTTCCTGTAGCACCCGTGGACGTGTCATCGGATGTCGATTTAGCGGCTGAAAGACGCAAGTCTATCATCGATATCATTGACATCTCAGACGGCCCGCTGGAGCTAATTCCTGTTGTCGAGAAAGCCTCCGATGAAGAACTCGGTATGCTTCGTGAGAAAATCAAACGGGCGGCTCGGTCAGGTAAATGGGAAGCGATTCTATGAGAAAACCACACCTTTCAGTTTTCACTGGAAATCCGACCGAAGCCCATCCTCTCGACGTCACGTGTGTCAGATGTGGGCGTGTTAGCCGCGCAAAAACCCGATCAGAAGCTGAGCAACAAGTTGCTGAATCTAACGCGTGGATCGACAGCTTACCTGCGGATGAGCAACTTCGCCATACGCGTGCCAGTCTCGATATGTATCGCTGTCTCGGTTGCGGCGGCACCGAATTTCGACCATCTGAAGATGGGGATTGTCCAGATGGCGTGACGCTGGCCCCCGTGATATACGAGCGGTGATTTGTCATTCATTTTTGGGATTTCGGATAGATGAATGACAAAGGCAGATGAGGCTAATACCGCCACCATCTGCCACCGAATGAACGGGAAATAGCGGGAATCAACGGGCACCAACAGAGAAAAAAGCCAATACAAAACAATAACTTACAACGAAAGCCGCTCGTTTACACCGAAGATGTCGGGAGTTCGAGTCTCTCATCGCCCACCACTTATCTCCTTGAAATTGCTTGTAAATTTTGAACGAATAGATTGGCGGTTGTTTTTTTTGCCTAGCAACTCTATTGCTGTAAGCTACGGCAACCCCCTAGCGCGACGGCGCGAGCATTCTTCCTCAAAACTCCCTAAAGTTCCTGGGGCATCATTCAATTAAATTTGGAATGATATCGGATATGTGCTCGAATTTTGGGACATGATGTCCTGGAAAATCCCGGTTCGCCCTTAGTTGCTACGAATCAATCGATAATGCCATAAGGCGATCAGCCAATCTCGCAAATGGCGGCGTATTTCATTGGTCGGCATACCGGGATTGGCGTCGACTAACAAGTAATCCTCATCATAGATCTCGACAACGCAATAAGAGATCTGACCGCCGCGGCCTCCAGCGAGGCGTTGCTGCCCTCTTTTGATCAGGGAGCGACAGATTATTCGTCACCGTCGCATATTGGGCCAGACGTTGGGAAAATTGGCATACGTCATGGGAAACTGCCCTGTTAGCTAAGTCCTGAGCCTAGACACCAGCCTCATGCCAGACAGAATGTCCGTCGCCAAGCGCCACATGTTCGAGATGCGGCGCTACATAATCTAGCGACTTCACCGGGCTTGGAAGCTCGCCCTCATTGGCCACAAACAACCGACGCTCGCGGTCCGGATCAGCTACGGGAACCGCTGACATCAAACGACGCGTGTAGGCATGCTGCGGGTTCTCAAACACCTGCGCACGCGTTCCAGTCTCAACAAAACGGCCCGCATACATAACCGCCACACGGTGGCTGATCTGCTCAACAACCGCCATGTCATGGCTGATGAACAGATAGGACACGCCGGTCTCGTTCTGGATGTCCTGCAAAAGATCCAGAACCTGCGCCTGTATCGACACGTCCAAAGCTGCAACGCTTTCGTCCGCTACAATCAGCTTCGGTGACAATGACAAAGCACGCGCAATGCAGATGCGCTGCCGCTGGCCGCCGGAGAATTCGTGCGGATAGCGCTTCATCTGGTCGGCAGACATGCCGACGCGACGGAAGAGATATTCGACACGGTCTTTCAGTTCACTGCCTGATGCCAGACCATGGATCGTCAGTGGTTCGCCCACAAGGTCGCCAACCCGCATGCGCGGATCGAGCGAAGCATAGGGGTCCTGAAAGATCATCTGAATGTCACGCAACACCGGTCGCATCGCTGTGCGGCTCAGATCCTTTGTGCTCTTGCCGTCAATGCGGATATCGCCGCTCCATGGAACCAGATTGAGCAGAGCTTTGCCGGTGGTGGACTTGCCGCAGCCGGATTCGCCAACCAGTGACAGTGTCTCACCGCGATTGACAGTAAAGGATACGCCCTCCACAGCATGAACGCGCCGAACAGGGCGCTGCAATATGCCGCCCTTTATATCGAAGCGGACAACAAGATTTTTAACTTCGAGGATGGGACGAGAAGGTTCGGGCGCTGGCTCAGCCTTCGGTTCCGCTGGCGCGCGCTTCGGCTTATCGGTGCCAGTCATTTCACCGAGCCGTGGTACAGCGGCAAGCAATCGCTGCGTATATTCGTCACGAGGGTGGTGGAAGACATCGCGCAGTGGGCCTTGCTCGACTTGCCTGCCCTTGTTCATCACGAGAACATGGTCTGCCATTTCGGCGACGACGCCCATGTCATGGGTGATGAGGATGACCGAGATGCCGTTCTCGGCCTGGAGCTTGCGAATGAGCGCAAGTATCTGCGACTGAACCGTCACGTCGAGCGCGGTCGTCGGCT
This sequence comes from Ochrobactrum sp. A-1, assembly GCF_022488005.1. NCBI lineage: Bacteria > Pseudomonadati > Pseudomonadota > Alphaproteobacteria > Hyphomicrobiales > Brucellaceae > Ochrobactrum > Ochrobactrum sp. A-1. The sequence continues at coordinate 675,069 of NZ_JAKVQC010000003.1, read as the reverse complement.
CGTCGGCGATGAGGATTTCGGGCTTTTGGGCAAGCGCCATGGCGATCATGACGCGCTGGCGCATGCCGCCGGAGAGTTCGTAGGGATATTGCAACAGGCGGCGGCTGGAATCGGAAATCTGAACCTGATCGAGCAGGTCTTTGCAGCGCTGTTTCAGCGCCGCGCCGGACAGGCCGCCATTCGGGCCAGCTTCATTGGCGACAGCTTCCGCCAATTGTCGCCCAACGGTCAGAACCGGGTTCAGCGAGGTCATGGGTTCCTGAAAGATCATCCCGATATGACGCCCGCGCACACTGCGCATCTGGTTTTCGTTGAGCTTGAGAATGTCGCGCCCGTTCATCATGGCGGTGCCGCCGGTGACGCGTGCCAATGATTTGGGCAAAAGCTGCATCAGCGAGAGCACGGTCATGGATTTGCCTGAACCGCTTTCGCCTGCAATACACAAGGTTTCCCCGGATTGCAGATCGAAGGAAAGTCGGTCGACGACAGTGCGTGCACCATCGGGCGTCGCAACCTGCGTCACCAGATCTCTTACCTGCAGAAGCGGAGAAGGCGTGTTCATATTTGTGCTCGCTGAGTGATGGAAGAGGGCGGCCAAGACCGCCCCCTTATGCCTTATTCGAAAACGGAACGCGGGAAGTAGAACGATACGACCCAGTTCGGCTGATCGACGATTTCGCTGATGCGCAGATCACCACAAGCCGAGCAGAGCATATAGGCATCCACCGGGTTGAGGTTCTGCGTCTGGCAAAGAAGGTCGATCATGTTGGAGAGGGCGGCTTTCGCGCCTTCCCACAGATCGGACCCGATACCGGTGGTGACTTCGTAACCCTTGGTATCGAGATGCCGCGTCACTGGCCCCGGCGTGGTGAACCGGGGCATCTTCAGTGGCGTATCCTTGATGAGATCCAGCGTCAGAGCGACATTCATCGCGCTTTCGATGGCTGTGCCGCAAACTTCGCCGTCGCCCTGTGCCGCATGGGTGTCACCAATGGAGAATAAAGCGCCTTCGACTTCGATCGGCAGATAGAGCGTGGTTCCGGCTGCAAGATCGCGAATGTCGAGATTGCCGCCGACACGACGCGGCGGCACAACCGAATGCAGGCCCTTTTCCGCCGGTGCGACGCCGATGGTTCCGGCGAATGGCTTCAGCGGAACACGGGCATGTTCTCCGAAAAGTGCTGGCTCCAGTGTTGTGGGATTGTAGTTCCACAATGCCAGCGCCGGTTCCTTGAAGTCGTCGGCGAGAAGACCGAAGCCCGGAATATTTGCCGTCCAGCCGAAGCCTGAAGGCTCAAACTGGTGAATGGTGATTTTCAGGACATCGCCCGGCTTGGCTCCATCGACGAAGATGGGGCCGGTAACCGGATTGACCTTGGAAAAGTCCATCGTCGACACATCGGCGACCGTGCTGCCGCGATGATAGTGGCCTGCGCCGCTATCCAGGCATTCGAATTTCAGGGTCGAGCCGGGCGCGACCGTTTCCGCCGGCTGGAACGAGTTGTCCCAGCCGAAATGATGATGCCGACCGTGAATGGTGTAATGGCAATTATTGCACATCTTTTGCATAAACCTCGTCGTAATTGACCGGGATGTGGACAGGATCGACGAAGATCGCGTCGGGACCGCCCAGACGTTCGGAGCGAACCGAGAAGCGCTCCTCGTTGAAGATCGGCGCCCATGGCGCATCGTCCATGATCTTCAGATAGATATCGCGCCACATGGCTTCGCGCTCTTGCCTGCGAGCCGGGTCAACGATGGCGTCAGCTTCCTGCGCCTTCTTGTCCAGCTCTGCATTGCAGTACCACGACCAGTTCCAGCCGCCCTGTACCGCGCCGCTGCAACCCAGGATCGGGCCGTAGAAATTGGACGGATCAGGGAAGTCGGCAATCCAGCCCATGCCGCCGGACCAGACCATCGGCGCGCCGTCAGGCTCGCCGCCTGCTGCGATGACATTGGCCTGCGCCAGCGATTTGATCGAGGCCTTGATGCCGATAGCGGCCAGATCCTGCTGGATGGCCTGTGCAATGCGCGGCTGCGGATCGGTATTGGCGACGAACAGCTCGGTTTCGAAACCATCAGCCACACCGGCTTCGGCCAGCAGCGCCTTTGCCTTTTCAGGATCGTAAGGATAGCCCTTATAGTCCTTGGCATAGCCCGGCATCGACGGCGGCAGCGGCTGATTGGCCGGAACAGCGCGACCGTTGATGATGCGGACGATACGGTCCTTGTTGATGGCCATGTTGACGGCCTGACGCACCTTCACATTGTCGAAAGGCTTGATCTTGACGTTCATGGTCACGTAGCCGGTGTGCAACTGGCCGCCCTGAATGATCAGTTCCTTGAACTTCGGATCCTTGGTGACTTCGATGAATTTCGCAGGCGGAATGCCGTCACCCGGAATGTCGACTTCGCCGTTCTGCAAACGCAGAAGGGCAACGACCGGCTCCTGACCGACCTCGAAGGTGATCTGGTCAAGCTTCGGCAGCGACGGATTGTAATAGTCCTTGAAACGCTCGAAGACGATGCGCTGGCCGAGCGTCCATTCGGTCATCTTGAAAGCGCCGGAACCGACCGGATGCTTGCCGAAATCTGCGCCGTATTTCTCGACTTCTTCCTTGGGCACGATATGGGCGAAATTCAGCGCCAGCACATGCAGGAAGGTCGCGTCCGGACGGCTCAGTTCGAACTTGATGGTGTAGGGGTCAACCACGGTGATGCCGGAAAGCGCCTCGGCCTTGCCTGCGGATGCATCTTCAAAGCCAACGATGGAGCCGAAGAAGCCAGCGCCGGGGCTCTGGGTCTTTGGATTAACGACGCGTTCGATGGAATATTTGACGTCATCGGCGTTCAGTTCGCGACCGTTGTGGAACTTCACGCCCTTGCGCAACTTGAAGGTGAAGGTCTTGCCGTCGTCGGAGATTGTGTAATCTTCCGCAATTTCCTTGCGCAGATTGGTGGTGCCCGGCTCGTAGTCCATCAGGCCGTCGAACAGCGATTTGATCATCGACCAGTTCTGCCAGTCATAGCCGATGGCAGGATCGAGCGTCGAGACGTCATCCTTATAGGTGACGGTCATCGAGCCACCCTGCTTGATGTCGGCGGCCTGCGCGCCGAACGAGATGGCGAGGCCGAGCGCCAGCGCCGATATGCCGGATAGAAAAGTCTTTTTCATTGGTGTCCCTTTCTCTGGAGTCTTTTGGTTTCACCGCAGCTTGATGCGCGGATCGATCAGTGGAGTGATGAGGTCGGCGATGAGATTGCCGAGAACGATGGCGAAAGCGGAGACAATCGTGACGCCCATGATGATGGGTATGTCGACGCGCTGGATCGCCTGCCAGGCAAGCTGACCGATGCCGGGCCAGCCAAACACGCTTTCAACGACGACAATGCCTGACATGAACAGGCCGATGTCGATGCCGATCATGGCGATGATCGGCAGGATGGCGTTGGGCATGGCGTGACGCAGCAGGATTTTCCAGCGTGCCAGCCCCTTGGCGCGCGCGGTGCGGATATAATCCTGACGAAGAACGTCGAGCAGCGAGGAGCGCATCATGCGCGAATACCAGCCTGCGCCCAGAAGGCCGAGCGTCAGCGAAGGCAGGACGAGATGCATGAACGTTCCGTAGCCGCCAATCGGGAACCAGCCGAGCTTAACCGCAAACACGTAGAGCATCAGAATGCCGATGACGAATTGCGGGGCCGAAACGCCGACGAATGAAAAGATCATCAAGGCATTGTCGGTGCGGCTGCCGCGCCGGGTGGCCGCGATGACGCCCATGGTAAGACCGATGGCGAGTTCCGAGAAGATGGCTCCGGCCATCAGCAGCAGGCTGGCAGGCAGACGCGACCAGATCAGCGCCGCCACTTCGGTTTTCTGAAGATAGGAGCGTCCGAGATCGCCCTGAACAAGCCCCTTCAGATAGCGCAGATATTGCTCATAGAAGGGCAGGTTGAGGCCAAGCTGTTCGCGAATATTCTCGACCGTCTGTGCTGTCGCGCTGCGTCCGGCAATCTGGCGCGCCGGATCGGCTGGCACCAGATAAAGCAGAATGAAGGTCACGAAGCTGATGCCGATCAGGATCATTACAGTCTGGATGAGGCGGCGGGCGATATAGGCGAGCATTAGTGGTGTCCCTGCTGGGTTGGGTCGAGCACATCGCGCAAGGCATCACCGACGAGGTTGAAGGCGAGCGCCAGCAACAGGATTGCCGCGCCCGGAATGAAGACGAGCCAGGGTGCGCTCGTGAAATAGGTCTGGTTTTCGAAGATGATATTGCCCCAGGAGGCCGTCGGCGGTTGTACACCAATGCCGAGGAAGGACAGCGTCGCCTCCAGAAGAACGGTGGTGGCGATGCCAAGCGTGGCCCAGACGATCATCGTGGAAAAGAGATGCGGCAGGATATGCTTCAAGATGATGCGGGGCGCACCCGCACCCATGGCGCGCTCAGCTTCGATGAAATCGCGTTCCGAAAGAGACCGGGTTTCCGTATAGAGCACGCGCGCAATCTGAACCCAGTTGACCATGGCGATCACCATCGCGACAATCCAGAGGCTCGGCTTGAAGATTGCGGCGAGCACAATCGCCAGCAGCAAGGCGGGAAAGGCCATCATCAGATCGGTGAACCGCATCAGCACGGTTTCTACCCAGCCACGGAAATATCCGGCGCAAATGCCGACAGTCGAGCCGATGAGCACCGCAATACCGTTGGCTACCACGCCGATGATCAGCGATGTCTGCGCGCCGTAGATCAGGCGGGAGAACAGATCGCGCCCGACGAGATCGGTGCCGAACCAGAATTTCAGGTTGGGCGCGAGCGGCGCGCCTTCCAGCGTCAGGCCGTCGAAGAACTGTTCGTTCGGATCGAAGGGAACGATCCACGGCGCGAAGAGCGCGGCTGCGACAGTGACGACGATAACCACAAGGCCAAATGCGGCCAGCGGTCGGCGGATGATGCGGCCAAGAACGCCGCGTTCGGCTTTTTTCTGGCCGACCGGAAGAGTGTCAAGCGCGCTCACGATCGTTCCCTGTCTGCTTTTCGTTCAGAAAGCGCCGGGCAAAAGCCTCGACACTGATGCGCTCTGCCATCGCGGCAAGGCGCAGTTTCTGATAGGCCTGTTTGGCGGAAATATTGTCTGCGAACATCAGGATCGCGGTTGCCTGTGCAATGGCTTCGCGCCCCGCAAGGCTTTCGCGCAGTTCGCCGATTTCGGTTGCCAGCGCATGGCGACGCTGGAAATTGTGCATGGCGATGACCAGAGCGCTATAAACGCCCGCATTGCCGATTGGCTTCAAAAGCTGTGCATCCGCGCCCTGATTGAGCGCCCAGCCGATCCGGCCCGGTGCTTCCGAGCCGATCAGGGCGACTGTGGGCACAGGGGCTTGCTGCGGCGGCCACGGAAACTGCTCGTCATATCCCATATCGACATCGAAGAAGACGACGTTGAACCGGGAGATGTCGGCATGCTCAGGCAGATCCGGCCAGCATTCCACGGCGTCCACGCCGATGCGGCGCAACTGCTGCACAATCGCATCGACATTGGTGTGGCGGCGATGAACGATCAGCGCGGTCCAGTTTTCGAATGCGCCCCAACTGGCGACGGTGAAGGCCGGGTCTGTCATGGTCATTTGACGAGCCTCAGAAAGCCGGGCTGCTGGCCCAGATTGGCGGATGTTTGAAGATGCGTTCGCGCCATGAACGGGTCCGGCTCAATGGCAACCTCGGCCTCATGCACGATTTCAAAGCTGCAATCTTGTCTGGCCCGTCCGATATGGGCGGGGAGGGCGATATGGTTTGTCCGCGGTTCGACCAGCACATCGCCGAGCGGTGTGCTTGTGGCGTGCGTCTGGACTGCGGAAAGCACTTTTTCGACATCGTCGGTGCCTGCCCGTTCGATACCGGCGGCGATCATCAGAACACTGGAATAGGCTTGGGCGAATATGGCCGAAAGGCTGCCGTCGAAGCCATTATTTCTGACGGCTTCCAGAAAGGCGCGATTGGTTTCGCCCGGCAGCGTACGGAAATAGCAGCTTACGCTGTAATTGCCTTCGGCGGCATTGCCAACATGCTCCAGTTCGCTTTCATAGAGATTGCAGCTCAGAACGGGCCTGACATCGGTGCGGAAATCGCTGTTTCTGCGGCCCAGTTCCGCATAGGCGCGCAGGAACGTATAAGACGATTCACCGATCAGATTGTTGAGGATGAAGTCGGGCTTCTTGCTTTCGATTTCCCGGATGAGATGGTCGATATCCGTGTCACCGATGGCAATGGCGCGCTCGCCGAGAACTTCGCCGCCAGCCGCATTCAGCATTTCGCGGGCGAGGCGATTGGTTTCCCAGCCCCAGATATAGTTCGAACCGAGCAATATGGCGCGATTGCCGAAGCGGGGCACAATAAAGTCGATCAGCGGGACAAGATGCTGGTTGGCGCAGGCCGCCGCATAAACGACGCGGTCGCTCGCTTCAAAGCCTTCATAGACGCAGGGATACCAGAGCAGTGCATCGCGCTTTTCGACAACGGGAATGACTTCCTTGCGGCTCCAGGATGTGGTGCAGCCGACGATGTGTTTAACGCCCTGTTGCGAAATCAGTTCTTCACTCAGCGGCGCATAACGGTCGGGGTTGCCGCTCGGGTCGGCAATTAGTGGAACGAGATTGAACGGAAGGTCCCGATCATTGACGGCCTTGATCGCAGCCATAGCTCCGCAATAGCCCTCGTAGCCCAGTTTTTGATAGGGACCAGAGTGCGAAAACAGGACGCCGACAGGAATGTCTTTTTTGTTGCTTTGAGACATGCGAAAAGCCAAACACAAAAACCCCTCCGGAATTTTCAGATTCCGAGAAGGGCCCAAATGCCAAATACGAATTTAGTCCGGAAATTACTGAATTTAGCGCAATTCCGTCAAGCTATTTCTTTTTGCTGTTATTTTAAGCAATATTATTAATCTTAAGGCAAAACTCAATCTTCGTCAGTGGCGCGGATTACGTCCTTATCGATCTGGGCAAAAGCTCCCCGCGATTTATAGAGACCACCACTTTATGTCGTACAGCTCCGACCAAGACCGGTTACGCTAAGAGGCGATGACTTCGTCGGGTAATTGTGAAGCCGTCTTGTGGCCAACGAGGCCGCAGTCTTTTGCTCCGACGCTCGCAGACGCTGATGCGATAGATTTGCCATGCACATCGCCACGCAAGTGTCACTTGTTCGCGTACGAACCACGTGCGCACAGACTGAGGTCGACATTGCCCCTTACGATATGATTTTTGCTGGTTCTGTATATCTCCTGACAACGCACAATAAGTGCGAATTCAAAAAGTATCCGGCAAGGAACGGTATGTCTTTACCTTCCACCCTGGCATCACAAACGCGGCTTAAGCCGCATTCTTTTCCGCGCCGTCATGATGACGGCAGTATCGTTCATCCTTGGCATTCTTCCTCTTATCCTGTCTTCCGGTGCGGGCGCCGGCGCACGTCAGGCCGTTGGTGTGACGATCTTCGGCGGGATGGTGGCCGCGACTACGATTGGGTTGCTTCTCACCCCTGGTCTCTATTTCGTCATTCAGCGCATGACCGAGCGTCTGGGCAGACGAACCGAGGAAAAAAAGGACGCGGCTTCTGAAACTTTGCAGGACTGAAGGCTGCAGGGCCTTCGATCCATTATCTGATGCTGGGGACCGTAATGACCGAGACAAAATCACAGAGCATTGACCGGCGCGATTTCATGCTTGCGTCGATTGCTGCGGCCGGTTCCGCAGCACTCGCAACAGGACAGGCGCAGGCTCAAACAGCCGATTCAAAGCCAGAGCCCGGCAACAAGGGCTCGGGGACGATGTATACTGGCGATGTCATCGACGGTAAGCCGGTGATCTCCTCCCTCGATATTTCCGATCTGGAAGCGGGCAAGAGGCACAATTTTTACTTCCAGGGCGTGCAGATGCCGACGGGCCAGTACTGGCATGTCTCGGTCACGGTGATGAAAGGCAAATCCCCAGGCAAACGGCTTGGATTGATCAGTGGTGTGCATGGTGACGAAATGAGCCCGGTGCACACTTTGCAGACTATCGTGAACCAGCTCGATCCGCAAAAAATGTCCGGCTCCGTGGTGGCCGTTTTCGATGTGTCGCGCCCTGCGCTCGAGGCTATGGCCAGACGATGGCCAAGCTCGGGACGAGGGGTAGACCTGGTCGATATCAACCGGCTGTTTCCGGGTAACGAGAACGCGCCGGAAGCGGCAGCGCGACATGCCGGGCTGGTGTTCAATCGCTTGTTGCGCCCCAATCTCGATTACGCGATCGATTTTCATACTGCGGCAACGGGCATGGATATGACTGCATTCCATCTGGCACGAATGGATCAGCCGGAAGTGCGGGCGATGGCTGAACTTTATCCCATAGATCAGATTTTCGACAATTTCGGCGAACACGGCCTTCTCCCGAACGCGCTGATCGACGCTGGTATCCCGGCCTTTACGCCGGAAATAGGCCGACCGCGTGTTTTCGATCACGCGAAGATTGCTCTTTTCGTCGAAGGGACAATGAATGTTCTCAAATATCACAAGATTATTGAGGGTGATCTAGGAAGAACCGGTAAGGATTCCGGTATATTCATAGCCGATGGAGCTGCGCCGGTTATCACGACGCATGGCGGCTTCGTCGAACTTCATGTGGAATTGAATGAAGAGGTGCAGGCAGGTCAAAAAGTGGCTACCCAGAGAAATACATTCGGTGAGGTCGTAGCTGAATATTCTGCGCCTGTAACAGGGAAGGTCGGTGCAAGGCGAACGGATGCCACATGCGAGCCGGGCATGCCAATCGTCTTCCTCCTATTTGATAGCGCATCTGCGACCGGAACCGGCGGCTTGGCCGAATAAGCGCTACGAAACCAGCAATAAACGAGAGCATGAAAATGAAAGTCAGACATTTCCTACAGATGGCGCTGGTCGCCGCGAGCTTCGGCGTCCCACATGGCGCGAGCGCTCAGGACAAAACCGAATCTGAAAAGAACCTTGCAGCTTTCCCGGCAGCGCAATCGGGCTCTTACCGTTATGTCATCCATCTTCCTCCGCTCGAAAAGGAACAGGATGCAAAAGTTGAAATTATTGCAGGCCGCAACGCAACCGTGGACTGCAATATCAGCTGGTTCGGCGGAAGCCTAACCCCGAGTACCATCGAGGGCTGGGGTTTCGACTATTTCACTCTCACGGCAAGCGACCGTATGTCAGGCACGTTGATGGCTTGTCCACCGGAAAGCAAGCGGACTGCATTCGTGCCGGTTCGGGGCGAGAATTTCATGCTCCGCTACAACAGTCGGCTTCCGATTGTCATCTATGCGAAAGATGGCCTCGAAATCCGTTATAGAATCTGGAGGCCGTCTGACGAGACGCACAATGCGCAGCGCGGATAGAAAGCTGCGGCGCTCGATTGATGGACGTTGATAATGTGGGGTGATTTCTTATTATATTTGTTCCATATCAATGAACGCTGTGTCTGATCCGCTATTTTCCAACCGAAAGATATGCTCGCAATTATTCGCTGAGCAGGCGCAGGTTGGACGTGAAAATAGCATTATTGGGCCGTGTGGTTGCTCCGGGTTATCGATTTCAGGAGCAGCGTTTTCCAAGCGTCAGCCAGCCATTTTCCTTTTTGTTCGAAATTATCAGGACCGTCGCACTGGCAGCGATGGTTCTGGTTCTTTGCTGGCAGACCACGGCATCCGCCGCTGATCTGGAAAAATACCTTCCCAAGGTTGAGGCAAGTGAGCTTTTCAAAGACGCCGATGCTATAGGCGCGCCACAAGGCGAGCCGCCAATCGCACCACTTATGAAGCATGGCGAAGTGGTCGGTTATGCTTACCTGAATTCAGATTTCACCAGTTCCATCGGTTATTCCGGCAAGCCGATCCATATCGTCGTCGGCATTGATACCAAAGGCGTCATACGCGGCATAAAGCTGGTAGATCACAAAGAGCCGATTGTACTGATCGGTATTCCCGAAGCCAAGGTTGTGGCTGCACTGAACTCGCTGGTCGACAGCGACATGAACGCCGTTGCCGCTGGCCAGAGCAAGCCTCCGCAGGTGGAAATTGTCAGCGGTGCCACGGTTACTGTGCTCGTCATGGGAGATAGCGTCGTTCGTTCGGCCGTTGGACTTATCCGTAGCGGGCGGCTCGGCAATGCGCCTGTGCAGGCTGTCACAGCCAACGTGCAGCGCGCCGTCGATTTACAGCTTCGTGACGAACAAGACTGGCAGACACTGATCGGCGACGGCTCGGTTCGCAGCCTGAAACTGTCGGTTGGCGATGTCACACAGGCATTCCGTGACGCGAAGCATGATCGCGCCGCCGAGAATCCCGAAACAGCCAATCCCGAAGATGAGTTCATCGAGCTTTACGTTGCGCCGGTTTCCGTGCCGACGATCGGCATCAGTCTACTTGGCAAGGATGGTTTCGAGCGTCTGCAAAAGCGGCTGAAGCCGGGGCATCAGGCGATCCTGGTCGCGGGCGACGGAGCCTATTCCTTCAAGGGGTCCGGCTATGTGCGCGGTGGCATCTTTGACCGCATCGAATTGATGCAGGACGGGCAGGGCGTACGCTTCCGCGACAAGAACCATACCCGCATCGGCGACATCATGGCCGACGGTGCGCCGCGCCTGCGCGAGATTGCCCTGTTTCAGGTGCCGGACGGGTTTGCCTTCGACGTGACGGAACCGTGGGATCTGCAGCTTTTGGTGCAGCGTGGCTTCGGGGCGCGGGACAAAGCCAATATCAGCTATGATCTAGGTTACAATTTGCCGGAAAAATATCTGGTGAAGCTGCCGGAACCTGCTCCAGCGCAATCCGCACCAACTGCCGATGCGCCGCGTCAGCCGCAGCCGGTCGGCGAAGCAAATGCTGCCGACATTCTGGGCGAGGGCAATCCGCTCTGGGTTCGGATGTGGGAGATGAATCGTGTCAATGTGATCATCACTGCTTTCGCCATCACGGTTCTCGTCGGCATCTTCTTCTTCCAGAACAGTCTGGTCAGGCATCCGCGCTTCTTCACCTGGCTGCGGCGTAGCTATCTTCTGTTCATTCTCGTCTGGCTTGGCTTCTACAACAATGCGCAATTGTCGGTCGTCAACGTCCTGACCTTCATCAACTCCCTGATTACCGGCTTCAACTGGGAATTCTTCCTGACATCGCCGCTGATCTTCATTTTGTGGGCGTCGGTGGCGGCGGGGCTGTTGTTCTGGGGCCGTGGACCGTTCTGCGGCTGGTTGTGCCCGTTTGGCGCCCTGCAGGAGCTTACCAACAATTTTGCCCAATGGCTGAAGGTACCGCAAGTCAAGTTGCCATGGGGACTGCACGAACGCCTCTGGCCGCTCAAATATATAATTTTCCTCGGCCTGTTTGGTTTGTCGCTCTACTCGGTGGCGCTGGCTGAAGTTTTCGCCGAGGTCGAGCCGTTCAAGACTTCGATAATTCTCAAATTCGCTCGTGAATGGCCGTTCGTCATATACGCCCTGACACTTTTGAGCATCGGCCTGTTCATAGAGCGCTTCTATTGCCGCTATCTGTGTCCGCTCGGTGCCGCACTCGCCATTCCCGGACGCATCCGCATGTTCGAATGGCTGAAGCGTTGGCCGGAATGCGGCTCGCCCTGCCATCGGTGCGCCAAGGAGTGCCCGGTTGAGGCGATCCATCCCGAAGGCCAGATCAATGTCAATGAATGCATCTACTGCATGCATTGTCAGGAACTCTATCACGACGACCAGCGCTGCCCGCACATGATCCAGGTGCGTGTGAAGCGTGAAAAATTCGCAGCCCGCAATGCCCCCATCGCAGCGGCTGCCGAACGCGGCGGTGGACCGGCCAGACCCGTCATCTCAGTCAAAGGAAAACCGGTTGAAGGCGCTGCCGATACCGGTCCTGCTGCCTGACTTTTCTAAAGGAGAGAAGCATGTCTGAAGAAACCAAGAAAACACAGCTCAGTCGAAGACAGCTGCTCGGTACGTCGGCCTTTGTGGCTGCCGCCGGTGCAAGCGGTCTTGGCGGGGCTCTGCTTGCAGGTTCAACCGAACCGGCATTGGCTGCCGGTGGTGCAAAAGGCGCTGGTCATAGCGCAGAGGTGAAGCCTGGAGAACTGGACGAATATTACGTCTTCTTTTCCAGTGGCCAGAGCGGCGAGGTCCGCATCGTCGGCCTGCCATCGATGCGCGAACTGATGCGCATCCCAGTGTTCAATCGCGATAGCGCGACCGGCTGGGGCCAGACAAACGAAAGCCTGAAGGTGCTGACCGAAGGCCTTCTGCCGCAGGACCAAGAGTTCCTGAAAGATCGCGGCGGCATATTCCTGAATGGTGACTTACATCACCCGCATCCGTCCTTCACAGAAGGCACCTATGACGGGCGTTATCTCTATGCCAACGACAAGGCCAATACGCGTGTCTGCCGCATCCGTCTGGATGTGATGAAATGCGACAAGATCATTCAGCTTCCGAACCAGCATACCGTGCATGGCTTGCGCGTGCAGAAATATCCGAAAACCGGCTATGTCTTCTGTAATGGTGAGGATCGTGCACCAATCCCGAACGATGGCAGTATTCTGACCGACACCAAGCAATATCACGCGATCTTCACGGCCGTTGACGGCGAGACCATGAAGGTTGCCTGGCAGATCATGGTTGACGGCAATCTCGACAATGTCGACTGCGATTATCAGGGCAAGTACGCTTTTGCCACCTGCTACAATTCGGAGGAAGGCACGACCCTCGCCGAAATGATGTCGAGTGAGCAGGACTGGATCGTCATCTTCAACCTGAAGCGCATCGAAGAGGCCGTTGCCAAGGGTGATTTCAAGGAAATCAACGGCGTTCCGGTTATCGATGGACGCCATGGTTCCAAATATACCCGTTACATTCCTGTGCCGAACAGCCCGCATGGCATCAACACCGCACCAGACGGTATCCATGTGGTCGCCAACGGCAAGCTGTCGCCGACCGTTACGGTGTTCGACGTCCGCAAGTTCGACGAGCTTTTCGACGACAAGATCCAGCCCCGCGATGCGGTGGTTGCGGAACCGGAACTCGGACTTGGGCCATTGCATACGGCTTACGACGGCAAGGGCAATGCCTATACGACGCTCTTCATCGACAGCCAGATCTGCAAATGGAACATCGAGGACGCCAAGCGCGCCTTCAAGGGCGAGAAAGTCGATCCGATCCGGCAGAAGCTCGACGTGCATTATCAGCCCGGTCACAACCACACGTCCATGGGGCAGACCAAGGACGCCGATGGTCAGTGGCTGATCTCGCTCAACAAGTTCTCCAAGGACCGCTATCTCAATGTCGGGCCGCTCAAGCCTGAAAATGACCAGCTCATCGACATTTCCGGTGAGAAGATGGCGATTGTCCATGACGGGCCAAGTTTTGCCGAGCCGCACGATGCGACCATCGTTCATCGCTCGAAGATCAACCCTGTCAATTTCTGGAGCCGAGAGGACCCATTTTTCGCCGATGCTGTCACTCAGGCGAAAGCCGATGGCCTCGACCTGATGGACGCCAATGAGGTGATCCGGGATGGCAACAAGGTACGCGTTTATATGACGTCCGCCGCGCCAGCCTTCGGTCTCACCGAGTTCACCGTCCAGCAGGGCGATGAAGTGACAGTGTATGTCACCAATATCGATGAAATCGAAGACCTTACGCACGGCTTCGCCATCATTAACTACGGCGTCAACATGGAGGTGGGGCCGCAGGCGACCGCGTCCGTCACCTTCACGGCCAACAAGCCAGGTGTGTGGTGGTATTACTGCTCGTGGTTCTGCCACGCCATGCACATGGAAATGAAGGGCCGGATGCTCGTGGAACCGAAGAAGGCCTGACTGCCATGATGTTCCCCCGCCGGTTTCAGTCCTTGAGCGCCGCAATGCTGCTGACCGTCGTTTTTTGCGACGGTTTGCAGGCACGGCAGATTGATGTCGTGGCAGGCGAAGGCGTACAGGCGGCCATCGACAAAGCGGAGCCGGGCGATATCGTCCGGCTTCTGAAAGGCAAACACAATGGCGCGGTTACGATCGATCGCGCCATTGAACTGATTGGTGAGTCCGGTGCCGTTCTGGACGGATTGGGCTCGGGCAATGCCATAACGGTCAACGCACCGGACGCTATCGTGCGCGGACTGGAAGTGCGCGGTTCGGGCGAAAGCATGCCGGACCTTAATTCCGGAATTTTCGTGGCCAAAACCGCCACGGGCGCGCGTGTCGAGAACAATCGCCTTATCGATAACCTTTATGGAATTTACCTGCACGGCGCTGCAAATTCCATCGCAAGCGGCAATGAGATCATTGGTCGTCGAGGCGTGCGCATGGCACAGACCGGCAGTGGCGTTTCCGTCTGGAATGCGCCTGGCGCGCAGGTTGTCGGCAACGCCATCCGTTACGGACGCGACGGCATCTATACCAATGCCAGCCGCAAGAATATCTTCCGCGACAATGTGATGGAGGATGTCAGGTTCGCCGTTCATTACATGTACACGGACGACAGCCAGGTCATCGGCAATGTTTCGCGCAACAATTCCGTTGGCTTCGCGATTATGTACACCAACCGTCTCAAGGTGCTGGATAACGTGTCCGACGGCGACCGGGATCATGGCTTGTTGCTCAATTATGCAAACAGCTCGGTCATTTCCGGCAATCGCGTGATCGGACGTATGCAACCGATAGATCGCTGGCTGGATGCCGGTGTTCAGAAGGCTGAGCATGGTCTGCCGACAGAAGATAAAACCGAGACGCTGGCGGGCGAGACCGCGCGGCTCGGTCCGGAAAAATGCGTCTTCATCTATAACGCCAACAAGAACAAATTCACCGGGAACAGTTTCGAAAACTGCAGCATAGGCATTCACTTCACTGCCGGTTCCGAGGGCAACGCCATGAGCGGCAACGCCTTCATCAACAACCGCAATCAGGTGAAATATGTCGGCACGCGCAACCTCGACTGGTCAGTCAATGGACGCGGCAATTACTGGAGCGACAATCCGGCCTTCGATCTGAACGGCGACGGTATCGCAGACAGCCCTTACAGACCCAATGATTTGATCGACAAGGTTCTGTGGACCGCGCCACAGTCAAAAATTCTCATCAATAGTCCGGCAATCGAGACAATCCGCTGGGCCCAGACCCAGTTTCCAGCGCTTCTGCCGGGCGGTGTTGTCGACAGCCATCCCCTTATGAAGCCGCCGTATCCGGCCGATGCGGCGAAAGGAAAACCAAATGACTGAGACTGTCATTCTTGATCAGGTCACAAAGTCCTATGGCGGTTTCAACGCCATCAGCGAGGCAAGTTTCAGCCTTCGCGCCGGAGAAAGCATTGCGCTGGTCGGCCATAACGGTGCCGGCAAAACCACGATGATAAAGCTCATGCTCGGGCTGATCCGTCCGACCAAGGGCACAGTTCGCGTGCTGGGCGAGGACCCGGCGACGGGTGCCTTTGCCGCCAGATTAAGACTTGGCTATCTGCCTGAACACGTCTCCTTCAATCTGGCGCTGACGGGAGCGGAAACGCTCGGCTTCTATGCGCGGCTCAAGAGAATACCTGTCGCCCAGACTGTGGAGCTGCTCGAACGCGTCGGCCTTGCCCATGCCGCGAACAGGCGGGTTGGCACCTATTCGAAAGGGATGCGCCAACGACTGGGGCTTGCTCAGGCATTGCTCGGGCAACCATCCGTTCTACTGCTCGATGAACCGACAACCGGTCTTGATCCGGCATTGCGCCAGAGCTTCTATGAAGTTCTCGAAGAACTGCGGAGTAAAGGCACGACAATCCTCATGTCGTCCCATGCATTGACCGAACTGGAAACCAAAGTCGAGCGCGTCATCATCGCGAACAAGGGCAAGATCATTGCCGATGGCTCCATCGATGCGTTGCGCCGAATTTCACAACTGCCACTTCGCATACGGGTGCAGACGCCAGACGTCTCCCGGCTGCCTTCGACAGCCGCAAATGCTGCGTTGCGCTGGCATCGTCTCGGCCCGGATATCTTCGAAACGGAAGCGCCGGTGGAAGGCAAGATGGCGCTTGTCCGCGATATTGTGGCCATGAACGACAATCTCATGGAGCTCGATCTCGTTCCACCGACGCTTGACGAGCTTTACGCCCATTTTCTCAATGCCGGAGAAGCGGCTCGCGCGGAGGCAGCGGAATGAACAATATTCTCATCATCGCTTCCAAGGAAATACAGGAAGGCTTGCGTAATCGCTGGGTTCTGGCGATCACATTGCTGCTTGCGGCACTGGCTTTGAGCATGACTTTTCTCGGCAGCGCGCCCACGGGCAGTTCGGTTGCCGCAAGCAAGCTGGACGTTGTGATCGTCAGCCTCTCCAGCCTGACCATCTTCCTGATTCCTCTTATTGCACTTCTCATTTCGCATGACGCTATCGTCGGTGAAATGGAACGCGGCACGATGCTTCTGCTTCTGAGTTACCCGATAAGCCGGGTCCAGTTGGTTTTCGGGAAGTTTATAGGTCAGCTTGCCATTCTCGCCTTCGCGACATTGTTCGGATATGGCGCGGCGGCTGTGGCGCTGATCGTGACTGGATCTGGCGTGGATGCGGGAAGCTGGTTGTCGCTATCGAAACTCATTGTCTCGTCGATCCTGCTGGGCGCGGTGTTCATCGCCATCGGTTTTCTCGCTAGCACGTTGGTGCGCGAGCGGAGCACGGCAGCAGGGATCGCCATCGGCGTCTGGCTGTTCTTCGTGCTGATCTATGACGCAGCGCTTCTCGCCCTGCTGGTTTTCGATCAGGGCCGCATCGTGGGCGGTGGCATGCTCAACGGCCTGCTTCTGCTCAACCCTGCCGATTCCTACCGGCTTCTCAATTTCGGTCTGGGGCAGGCCGGTACTCTGACCGGCATGGGCGGCATAGCTGGTAACGCCACGCTGTCTGCTCCAGCCCTGACACTGGCGCTCGGTCTCTGGGTCATGCTGCCGCTGTCCCTTGCGATGCTGGTTTTCTCGAGGAAAGAATTATGAAACGCGCTCTGTTTCTTACCCCCCTGTTTCTGGTTCTGCTTGCCGGATGTTCTCCGGACGAAAAGAAAGATACGGTCATGGCGCCATTCGCGCTGACGGAAAGCGCAATGGGCCGCTATTGCGGGATGAATGTTCTGGAACACCCAGGCCCCAAGGGCCAGATTATTCTCGAACCGGCAAACGAGGCGGTATGGTTCTCTTCCGCTCGCGATGCGCTCGCTTTCACGATGTTGCCCGAGGAGCCGAAGGGGATCGCAGCGATCTACGTTTCGGACATGGCGAAAGCGCCAAGTTGGGAAGAGCCGGGAGCTGAAAACTGGGTCGATGCGCGCAAGGCTTTTTTCGTGATCGAAAGCGCTGCAGTTGGCGGAATGGGGGCACAGGAGGCCGTACCGTTTTCGACACGGGAAGCAGCGGAGAAGTTCGTCGCGCAAAAGGGCGGGCGTATCAGTACTTTCTCTGAAATGCCGGAGGATTACATTCTCGGCGACCAGTCCGTACGGACCACCGATCTTGGAGCCGAGAGCCATGCCCATTGACGGCAGACAGCGTGTCAGTCGCAGGCTTGTGCTCGCAGGAGGTGCGGCTGGCGTGATGCTCTGCGCTATTCCGAAACAGGCAGCTTCGCTCGACCTTCCCGAGCCGACCTTCTGGCGCGGTCAGGCGATGGGAGCACCTGCCAAGATCATACTTTATTATCCTGATCATTCGATTGCCGAACGGTTGCTACGTGAAGCTGCTCAAGAGGCAGAAAGGCTGGAGAACATCTTCAGCCTTTATCGCGCAGATTCAGAGCTGGCCAAACTTAATCGTGACGGGGCGCTGGCATCGCCTTCGCCTGATCTGGTCGAGGTCTTGCGCATCTGCCGTGAATGCTGGCAGGCTAGCAGTGGCCTTTTCGATCCGACGGTTCAGCCTCTTTGGAACTGCCTGAAGAAGCACTTTTCGCAAGAGAATCCTTCTCCCGACGGACCGTCGCGGCTGCTTTGGGACGAGGCGCTTGCAAAGGTAGGGTTCGACCACGTTCTATTTGATGAGAACCGCGTTGCGTTCTCCAAGCCGTCAATGGCTCTGACATTAAACGGTATTGCGCAGGGCTACGTTACCGACCGTGTGACGGCATTGTTGCAAAGGGAGGGGGTGAAACATGCACTGGTCGATATGGGGGAATATCGCGCGCTTGGTTCAAGGCCGGACGGTACGGCATGGCGAATTGGCATTGCCGATCTGGAAGCCGGAACTGCAGCCGAAGAGCATGCTGATATACGCAATCAGGCACTAGCAACGTCCAGTTTCGCCGGGTTCCAGTTCGAGGAATCCGGACGCTTCAACCATTTGCTCAATCCAAAGACAGGGTTTTCGGCGGCACTTTATCGCCGGTTGACGGTAGTTGCCCGCGATGCAGCGAGAGCGGATGCCTGGGCTACGGCATTCAGTCTGATGGATGAAACTCAGATAAAGGCAACGATCCGCGGCCAGTCGGAGATGTCCGTGGTTGCGCAAAAACGCTCAGGCGAGCGAATGTTGCTGGCCCCGTAGGGCGCTGATGTGCCCAAATGCGAGACATTCGGGCACATTACGTATCCGGTTTATCGACTGAAGTTTCGCCCGTCTGCGCGTTTTGCAAAGCGCAGGACGGTGAAACCCGCTAGTCCGGCAATAAGCGAGCCGATCAATATCCCGATCTTTGCTTCGTTCTGCAGTAGGACCTCGTCGAAAGCCAGAAGCGAAATGAACAGGCTCATCGTGAAGCCGATGCCGCACAGAAGCGTTGTCCCCAGCATTTGAGTCCAGCTCGCGCCAGCAGGCAAATCGACGATTCCGCCTTTTACCAGCAGCAATACGGCCCCAAAGATTCCAACAAGCTTGCCTATCGCCAGACCGGCGGCTACGCCCAAGGTCACCGGCGCGAAAAGGGCTTCCGTGCCGAGGCCGGAAAAGCTGACGCCTGCATTTGCAAAGCCAAATATGGGCACGATGATGAACGAAACCGGCTTGATCAGGCTGTGCTCAAGCAGATGCAATGGGCTGTCGGAGACGGTTGCTTCAGGCTTTGCAGGGGTGCGCTTGATCGGGATGGTGAGCGCCAGCAGGACACCTGCAATGGTTGCGTGAACACCGGAGCGATAGGTGAAGAACCACAGTACAAGACCGAGCAGCAGATAAGGCGTCAGGCGTTTCACGCGGCCAAGATTCAAGCCGACCAGGGCAGCGACGACCGCCGCAGCCAGACCCAGATCCATCAGGGAAACACCGGTTGTATAAAACAGTCCGATAACGATCACCGCGCCAAGGTCATCAATGATGGCAAGGGCAGCGAGAAACACTTTCAGCGAGGTCGGAACCCTTGGCCCCAACAAGGAGATGACGCCAAGCGCAAAAGCGATATCGGTCGCAGCCGGGATAGCCCAACCGTGCGAAGCTCCACTATTGAGATTGAAGGAGAGATAGACCAGAGCTGGCACCGCCATGCCTGCTGCAGCGGCTACGCCCGGCAAAATACGGCGCGGCCAGGACGACAGATGGCCATCGACCATTTCGCGCTTGATCTCCAGTCCGACCATCAGGAAGAA
This sequence comes from Ochrobactrum sp. A-1, assembly GCF_022488005.1. Classification (NCBI taxonomy): domain Bacteria; kingdom Pseudomonadati; phylum Pseudomonadota; class Alphaproteobacteria; order Hyphomicrobiales; family Brucellaceae; genus Ochrobactrum; species Ochrobactrum sp. A-1. The sequence continues at coordinate 655,490 of NZ_JAKVQC010000003.1, read as the reverse complement.
TATCGCCATCAGCGCATCGTTGACCCAATGCTGGACAGAAAGCGGTCCAAGATAGGCATGAAGGGCGCCGAAATAAGCCCCTGAAAGCTGAGAATTAGCCACCAGCAATGCCGCTATAGCTGACGCTATAAGCAGCAAGCCGCCTGAAGACTCGCTATCAAGAAAATTGCGTATAGTATTTTGAATGCGACCAGCCATGGCAGCTCCCTGACAGAAACAGTTAAAACAGTCTCCGTATTCAGGGCAGTCCCTGGGCGCACGCAGCACACGCCATGCAGCCAAGATAGCGACAAATTCTGCGGTTTCAAGTCACATTATGGAATTGCAATGCGATTACTAAATGGAAATGCGTCGCACTACCCGTGTTTGATTATAATTTGCAATTCATTGTTGTTGTATGGTGACGTTATTCAGATTTATCAGATTATATAATTACTATGATTTATCCATGCAATAATCGTCTGAATTATTATTTGTAATATTCTGTATTTTCTATCGGAAATCAGTGAATGGGCCCAATGTTGGGGGAGGCGCTTGACAAGCCGCGTCGGGCTTTCCATGCTCGGCGACACAATTTGAACAAAATTATTCAGGGAACGGAGAGCAGATATGACAATGGGAAAGTTCACCCGGCGCGGTGTGGTCGCTGCATTTGCAGGGATTGTTGCTGTCGGGGCCAGCATTGCCTTTGCGCAGGCTCCAGCCTTCTTCCGCATCGGTACCGGAGGAACAGCGGGGACCTATTACCCGATTGGCGGGTTGATCGCCAACGCGATTTCTGGAGCGGGGGATAAGGGCGTTCCCGGTCTGGTAGCTACGGCGGTTTCGTCGAACGGTTCGGTGGCTAATATCAATGCTATCCAGTCAGGATCGCTGGAATCAGGCTTCACTCAGTCGGACGTAGCCTATTGGGCACATACGGGCACCGGTCTTTATGAAGGCAAGGGCAAGGTCGAGGATTTGCGCCTGATTGCTACCCTTTATCCTGAAACCATTCATCTGGTCGCTCGTAAGGGTGCAGATATTAAATCCGTTGCCGATCTCAAGGGGAAACGCGTTTCCATTGATGAGCCGGGATCAGGTACAATCGTGGACGCTCGTATCGTTCTGGAAGCATATGGACTGAGCGAAGGCGACATCAAGGCCGAACATCTGAAGCCCGGTCCGGCAGGCGAACGTCTGAAGGATGGTGCACTTGACGCCTATTTCTTCGTCGGTGGTTATCCGACCGGTGCGATCTCGGAGCTGGCCACATCGAACGGTATTTCGCTGGTTCCGATTTCCGGTCCTGAAGCGCAGAAGATTCTCGAAAAATATTCATTCTTCTCGAAAGATGCCGTGCCAGCCGACACCTATAAGGATGTTGGTGAAACCGAAACGCTTGCAGTTGCGGCACAGTGGGTGACGAACGCCAAGCAGCCGGATGAACTCGTCTACAACATCACCAAGACCCTGTTTAACGAGGATAGCCGGAAGGCGCTCGACGCTGGGCACGCAAAAGGCAAGCTCATCAAGCTTGACACGGCGACGACCAGCCTTGGCATTCCGCTGCATCCCGGTGCAGAACGCTTCTACAAGGAAGCTGGTGTTCTGAAGTAAGTCGCCATTCCGGTTCGGATGAAAAAATGCACGGAGCTTCACCAGAACTCCGTGCATTTGCTTCCAGCCAGCATAAAGCATCTTTCAGATATATAACTTTGTTAAAACAAATGGTTAGAGCAGTTATCTGATTCAAAGGAATCAGCTTTGCTCTGAATGGAGAGAACCCTATGGTGAGCGAGCAAGAGGCGAAAACATCGCCCATGGAACTGGACGAAGCCAAGGCGCGCGAGCTTGAGGAAAAGTTCGACTCCGAGATTCGCTTTCGCCCACTAGGGCCGCTCGCGGCACGCATCGTCGGCGCGCTGCTGATCATACTTTCCATTTTCCACTATTACACCGCGGGCTTTGGTCTTCTCTCGGAAATGGTGCATCGCGGTATTCACCTTTCCTTCGTGCTGGGCCTGGTGTTTCTTGTTTTTCCGTTCTCTCGCAAGGGTTACGACCAGCCCACCACATCGTCGTGGCTGAGGCCGCTTGGCATTTCCATCATCGACTGGGCGCTGGCGATCATAGCGGTCGTATCCGTCGCCCATGTCCCGATGATACCGCTCGATGATCTGGCCTTTCGCGTTGGTAACCCGACGACGACAGATGTTGTCCTCGGTGGTCTTCTCATTCTGGTTCTTCTGGAAGCGACACGACGGTCGGTCGGCTGGCCACTGCCGATCATATCCATCCTGTTCATGCTCTATGCCATTTTCGGGCAGCATATGCCGGGCATTCTCGTCCATCCCGGTGCGACCGTCAGCCAGCTTGTCGATCATCTTTATCTAACGACACAAGGCATCTACGGCATCGCTCTTGGTGTGGTGGCAACGTATGTTTTCCATTTCGTGTTGTTTGGGGTTTTTGCAACCCGCATCGGCCTCGGTCAGCTGTTTCTGGACTGTGCGGCCTGGGTAGCAGGCCGTTTTGCAGGCGGTCCGGCAAAGGTCTCCATTTTCGGCTCCGCACTGTTCGGCATGATTTCAGGCTCTTCGGTCGCCAATACGGTGACCGTCGGTTCGCTGACCATCCCGGCGATGATCCGTCTGGGTTATAAGCGCCACTTCGCCGCCGCCGTGGAATCGGCATCGTCGACAGGCGGGCAGATCACGCCGCCGATCATGGGCGCAGCCGCGTTCCTGATGATCGAATTCCTGAACCTGCCTTACACAACCATCATTCTGGCGGCTATCGTGCCAGCCTTCATGCACTTCTTTGGCGTTCTTATGCAGGTCCATTTCGAAGCCAAGCGCAATGGCTTGCGCGGCATGACGAAGGAAGAACTGCCTGACCTGGAGGAAGCTTTCAAGCGTGACTGGCCGACCGTCATTCCATTGATTGTGCTGATCGGCGTTCTACTGTCGGGCTATACGCCTTATCTGGCTGCATTCTGGGGCATTACGCTCTGTATCGCAGTGGGATTGCTCAATCCGCGCAAGCGCATGTCTATAGGCGAGATTTTTGACGGACTGCGCGATGGCGCTAAATACGCGCTTGCCGTGGGCGCTGCTGCGGCGACTGTCGGCATCATCGTCGGCGTGGTGACGCTCACAGGCGTCGGCTTCAAGATTTCCTATATCGTGACGTCGACAGCAGGGCAGCTCGCGACCTATTTCGGCACCATTCTGCCTGCCGCATGGTTTGGCCCGCAAACACTGACGCTGCTGTTCACGCTCATCATGACGGGGATCGTCTGCATTCTGATGGGTTGTGGCATTCCGACGACCGCCAACTACATCATCATGGCGACAATCGCCGCGCCGGCGCTGGGGCTGTTGGGGGTTGAGCCGATCGTGGCTCACTTCTTCGTCTTCTATTACGGGGTGCTGGCAGATATCACGCCGCCTGTCGCGCTCGCGGCCTATGCGGCGGCGGGTATGGCGGGCGCCGATCCGTTCAAGACCGGCAATACAGCCTTCCGGCTCGGTCTCGGCAAGGTGCTTGTACCATTTGTCTTCGTATTCTCTCCGTCGCTTCTGCTGGTCACATCTGACTTCAATTGGCCGGATTTCTTCGTGGCATTCCTCGGTTGTGCCATCGGCATCACAGCACTAGGCGCTGCATTGTCGGGCTTTTTCCTGGTGCGTACGAAAGCCTGGGAAAACATCCTGATGATCGTCGCCGCGATCCTGCTGGTTGCTCCAGAGATTTATTCGTCGCTTCTGGGACTGGTGTTGCTGGTGCCGGTTGTGGTTCGCCATCTCTCGTCAGTGCGACAGCCTCAAATTGCTTAGAGGCCGTTGCGCTGTTTGTAATCCGGTCGGACAGGTGCTGTAGCCTGTCCGGCTCACCCGGTCATCATTCGATAGATCGCCGGTAGAGCAACTGGCAGTTTCGACAGCTTGGCAACGAGAGCGTAGTTTCTGCGGCCGAAAAGCGCCGGGAGATAAGCGCTCGCCTCGCGATCAACAGTCACGGCAAAGACGTTGACGCCTGTGGCGCGCGCTTCGCTGACGGCCCTGCGGCTGTCCTCAAGCGCGAACCGGCCCTCATAATGATCGACATCGTTCGGCTTGCCGTCTGTCAGAACCAGCAGAAGCTTCTTTCGGTTCGGCTGTTCGGCAAGCTTTGCCGTTGAATGGCGAATGGCGGCTCCCATACGTGTGTAGAAGCCCGGCTTCAGCGCCGCAATCCGGTGTTCTACGGCAGGGCCGAAGGTCTCGTCGAAGTCCTTCACGGTTTCGACCCGCACCCATGAGCGGCGGCGTGAGGTGAATGTCTGGATGGAACAGCGGTCGCCACATGCGGCAATGCCGTTGGCCAGAACCAGAAGCGCCTCCTTTTCCACATCCAGCACACGCCGATTGTCGATCCATGCATCGGTGGATAGCGAGACATCGACCAGAATTGTGACGGCGAGGTCGTTTGCCTTGGGTCGGCTCATCAGGTGCACATGGTCGCTGCCCTGTCCACCGGCGGCGAAGTCGCACCGTGAACGCACCACGGCATCAAGGTCGAGATCGTTGCCATCGAGCTGTGCCCGCATCAATTCGCGCCCTGGCCGCAAGATCTCGAACTGGCGGCGCACCCGGCGCACAAGGCTTTGCGCTTCGTCATCCAGTTCCATAGCTTCTTCACGGCCCTGTGCTGGTCCTGCCAGAACACTGCAATGGTCGGGAAGATAAACACCTTTCCGGTAATCCCATTCCGGATAGGTCAGTTTGGCGGCGAGAGCCGTTCGATCGACGGCTTCGGGTGGCAGGTCGAGATCGAAACGGAAACGGGCTGCAGGTCTGCCTTTGCGCTCGCCCAATGTCAGATCGTCAAGTTCATCGGCAGACTTTGCATTCTGTTCGTCGCTATCGTCCGTTGGCCGGTCGACGCTTACCATTTCTGCCATGGCAAGGATTTTCTCAAAGCGATTGAGAATAAACGGGCTTCTGTCGGCCAGTCTCGGGTCCTGCTTCTCGCGGTTTGCGATCTGCCGTCCGGTTTCGACACCTTCAGCCTTGCTGTTGAGTACCGGCTGGTCGTCGCTGTCGCGTGGTGCAGTTTCCTCGCGCCTTATCAATTCCGGCCAAAGCGGGACGGGCAGGGCGGGCAGATAGCCTGCGGGGGCGCAATGCGGGAAGATTGTAGCAAGACTGTTATCCGGCAGTCCTGCGCCCTGTTTCAAAAGCGCCAGAATGCGCTCTTCCACTTGTTGTTCAAGACCATAGAGCGAACGTTTGGGACGTACAGCCAGCATCGCATCGCACAGGCGCGCATAACGTTTCTGAAAGCCGGGAAATACCCGGCAAGTCTTCGCAACGGTATCCGATGCCAGTGCAAGGGCTGCAAGATTGCGGCGCAAAGGGTCGCCGGGAAGTTCGTTCACTTCGGTCGGCATGACTGCCATATAACCCGCAAGCCAGACATAGAGATCGTAATTGAGCGTGCGATCGGGAAAAAGCGCGATCTCCGGCGGCAGCATCAATGTCGCTTCATCCCGCAACGGCTGGCTAAGCTTCTCTTCGCCCAAAGCCATGCGCTGCCGCAATCCCAGCCTGTGCCCGGAGGTTCGGGCACGGGCCGGGGCAATCTGCACGGCGACATCGCCACCAAAACCACGAAAGCAAATGGCGAGCTTCTGGCGAATATCGCCAAGTTGCACGGCGTGCTGGGGATAATGCGGCCACGATCCGGTCTTGCCAATCAGGCGGTGCCAGGCCCGGCCAACGGTTTCCTCCAGTTCCAGAAAATCCAGCATTGTGTGCCCGCCTATTTCAGCATTGCATCGGCAACTTCAATCAAGGCGGCTTTGACATCCGGCTCATCGGTCAGCGGCTCGATCATAGCGGCGCGTGCGGCTTCGCGTTGTGACATGCCGGCGTCGATCAGCGTGGCACAGTAGACCAGCAGACGGGTTGAAACGCCTTCCTCCAGATCGTGGCCTTTCAGTCCGCGCAGTCGGTGAGCCAGTGCCACCAGTGGCACAACCTTTTGAGCCGCGAGGCCGCTTTCTTCGCTCACCACTGCGATTTCCTGTTCTTTGGGCAGGAAATCAAACTCGATGGCGACAAAGCGCTGGCGCGTGCTTGGCTTCAGGGATTTCAACAAGTTCTGATAACCCGGATTATAGGATACGACGAGCATGAAGCCGTCTGGCGCTTCGAGCAGTTCGCCAGTGCGTTCCAATGGCAGAAGGCGGCGGTCGTCGGTCAGCGGATGCAGAACCACGGCCACGTCCTTGCGCGCCTCGACGATCTCGTCGAGATAGCAAATGCCGCCTTCGCGCACGGCGCGGGTCAGCGGACCGTCGACCCAGATTGTATCGCCACCTTTCAGCAGATAGCGCCCGGTCAGATCAGCAGCCGCCAGATCGTCATGGCAGGAAACCGTCGAGAGTGGCAGGCCGAGTTTTGCGGCCATATGGCTTACAAACCGCGTCTTGCCGCAACCGGTCGGTCCTTTGAGAAGCAATGGCAGCTTACGCGTCCAGGCCATTTCAAAGAGCGCGCATTCATTACCGGACGGGCTGTATGGTGGGATCGAGACATCGGCATTTTCTACATTTCTGAGAATGGGGTTCATGGCCGTTTTCCTTTGTATCAGGCAATGAAGCCCCGCCATGAGGCGGGGCTTGGTGTCGATCATTCAACGGGTTGTACGAAGCCGGAGGTGTTTTCGCGGCGTTCCTTGCCTGGAAGCAAGACGGCCCAGATGAACATGAAGGCCGAAATCACCACCACGACGCCGGAGCCGAGGCGTATCCAGTAGAACAGCGCCAACTGGTCCTGCACGACCATGAAGCTCTCACCCAGAACACGTTGCAGATGGGTCTGCACCACGCCCGCGAAAGTGAGTGCAAAGGTCATCACGGACATTGCCGTACACATTGCCCAGAAGCTCACCATGGAGAGCATCTGGTTGTAAGGCGCCCGTCCGCGGAGTTCGGGGATCGCATAGGCCATGACGGCAAGGTTAAGCATGACATAGGCGCCGAAGAAGGCGAGGTGCCCGTGGGCGGCGGTAAGCTGAGTGCCATGGGTGTAGTAGTTGACAGACGACAGCGTGTGCAGGAAGCCCCATACGCCCGCACCGAAGAAGGCCATCACCGAACAACCGATGGACCAGAGAAGGGCAGCACGGTTTGGATGTTTGCGACCGGCCTTCCATGTCATCACGAAGGTAAAGATGACCATGGTGAAGAACGGAGCGACTTCCAGTGTCGAGAACAACGAACCGATCCACTGCCAGTAGCCCGGCGCACCGATCCAGTAATAATGGTGACCTGTTCCAAGAATGCCGGAGAACAGCGCCAGGCCGACGATGACGTAGAGCCATTTTTCGACGACTTCACGGTCGATGCCGTTGAGCTTTATCATCAGGAAGGCGAGGATCGACGCCATGATGAGTTCCCACACGCCTTCAACCCACAGATGGATGACATACCACCAGTAAAGCTTGTCGAGCGCGAGATTGATCGGATTGTAGAAGGCAAACAGGAAGAACAGCGCCAGCCCCCACAGACCGAACAGAAGGATGTTGGTCACGGTCGTCTTGCGGCCCTTGAGTGCCGTCAGCGTGATGTTGAACAGAAAAATCAGGCAGACGATGACGATGCCGACCTTGATGATGAATGGCTGTTCGAGAAATTCACGCCCCTCGTGAATATGGAACAGATAGCCGACAACAGCGATACCAGCCGCCACGAAAAACAGCCAGAACTGGATGACGGCGAGTTTGGTGCTGTAAAGCTCGGTTTCAGTCTCTTCCGGCAGCAGATAATAGGTCGAACCCATGAAGCCCATCAGCAGCCAGACGACCAGCGCATTGGTGTGGATCATGCGAACGATGTTGAAGGGCAGGAGCTCGGAGAGCGTATTGGGCAGAACATAGATCGTGCCAGCGAGAACGCCGAATGCGACCTGCGCGATGAACAGCACGAGCGCTCCATAGAAATAGAGCATCGCGACCTTTTGGCTTTCATATTTCATAGTGTGTAACTCCGTTCATCCCGCGCTCAGCCAGCCTCGTTGGGCGGCCAGTCCTGCGTCTTGATGCGGCTGGTCCATTCGAGGAAATCAGCCAGATCGTTGAGTTCCTGTTCGCTCAGGTTGAACTGGGGCATCTGGCGACGCCCTGCGATCCCGGTAGGTTGTGCCTGCATCCAGGCTTTCATCGTCTCGCGTGCGCCTTCGGGGTCTTCTTCCCCGCCCCAGCGCTTCCAGACATTGCCAAGCTCGGGTGCAAAATAAGCCCCTTCGCCAAGCAGCGTGTGGCAGTTGATGCAGGAGTTTTTCTCCCAGATGTGCTTTCCGCGGGCGACCGAGGCCGTCAGCGTGGATTCATCCGTGGAAGTCGTTTTCATGTAGTAGTGACTGTGCGCCGTCAGCCCCACGAAGATCGCGAAAAAGAAAATAGACCCGCCGTAGAAGACGTTTCGTGCGCCGGTCTTGGTTAGGCGTTCTGCCATCCCTTCGTCCTTTCATCGGCCGAGGGACAAAGCCCCGGCAACAAATCCCCCCGTCGATAATGCGGCTGGTCAATCCCCTCGCCAGCATCACGGGACAGGACTGTTCTATCGGTCAGGGGAAAGCCTTCTTTGCGATTTGGCAAATACTGGAGCATTTCCAGCAAAAGTGCGAAGCGGTTTTGCGTTGGATAATGCGTAAAAACAAAGAGATAGCGTGTTGTTCAAAGGAGAACGCGCACGAGGATGGAACGCGCCAGAGCAAGCGCCAGCAGAAGGGCAGGCCAGACCAGCAGGGCTGGCTTCAATGTGCCGCTGGTTCCGCGCATTTCCATGAAATCGAGAATGACGAACCAGCCTTTTGCAAAAGCCAGAATCAATACGATGACGATGGCTGCAAGCATTCCGTCGCTGGTACCTGCGATAAATGCACCGCTTAGAGCGAGGAGAATCAGAATGACAAATGTGCGGGTCAGCGGAGGGTAGTTGTGATCGGACACTGCGGGCCTCAAGCGAGATAGAGAACGGGGAACATCACCAGCCATACGAGGTCGATGGCGTGCCAGAGCGTCGTAATCAGCAGAATATTGGAGCGTGTCGGTCGCCATGCGACAAGTGCCAGCACGACAGAGCCGAAAGCCACATGCATCAGGTGAAAACCGGTCAGGAGAAAATAAAGTTCGAAGAACGAGCCTGCGCTTTCATCGCCCGCAAACTGGATTTCATGCGAATATTCGATGAGCTTGATCGCAACAAACACGAGGCCGAAAAAGGCGGCATATAAAAGCGGGCGGCGAGCCTGATTTATATCGTTGCGCCTGCGCACGGCTATTGCTGCCTGCCAGCCGCTCATTAGCAGCACGACGGTGTTGGTTGCAGCGAGGCCGGGGCTCAGATGCGCACGCAACTGCGCAACGCCTTCCACATTGATGATCGACATCACCATGAACGCGATCAGCAGGATCGCGAAGGCAACGAGTTCGCTCCACACGAGAATCCAGAGCAGAAGATCGTCTTCTGCGCGATCCTCCGAATTCAATGCAGTTATGGCCAAATCTTCGGTTCCAGACATGGCACATGCCTAGCGCCCGCAGTTCAGGCCTTCTTTGCGTTTTGGCAAAGAAGAAATGCACTGACGACGACATTGTATCGTGGCAACAGCAAAGGAAATTTCAATGACGGATGCACAGATCGGGCTCATGGTCGCGACACCGGCGATTATCGGATTCTCACTGGTTCTCTATCGCATGGGGGCGTTGCAGGGTGCGGGCACGCTATCCGCCGTTGCTGCATCCATCGTGATTGCAGCCGTTCTTTTTCTGGGGCAATAGGTTGGGAAGAGAGCAATGGACGTGCCACCAGTATTGCATGCCGCTGATATCAGCCGCCTTGAAGCCCACCATCATGATCTGCTGGAACTATGCCTGCAGTTGGAGGAAATCGCCGATGATCTCGAAACCGGTGCTTCAACGCAGGAATATCGGCGGATCGCCATGCTCATTCCCCGCCTTGTGGGTGAAACCCATGCGCTGGAAGAAGAGGTTCTGTTCCCCGATTTCAGCCGACAGGCTCATTCCCATTTTGCCACTGCCATCATCGAACGATTGAAGGCGGAACATCGTTGTGACCGGCTGGCCGCCGAGGAATTGTCGCAGACATTGATGGCGATTGCAGAAGGTCGTTGCAGTCTCGCTCGCGACACGATCTCATACATGCTCCGCGGCTTTATGGAGAGCGTGCGTCGTCATATTCTGTCGGAAAAGCTGATGATAGAAGCATTGCTGGCAGCGAAATCCGAAGAACGGGAAGTTTTCGGATGACACGAAAAACGTGCCGCGAATCTCTTTGAGAAGAGTGTTTTTCAACTAACTGTTTTTATTGTATTTTAGCTATTATATACCGAGCCGTTTCTGTTCGGTATTTTATGCTTTCCTGCTGTTTTATTGCTCGCCGTCGGCAAGCCGTCTCACACCCGACATATTGAGGACGGTCAGTTTCTGGCGTCCGCCACGAACAAACCCTAGCGCTTCCCAGCCGGTGAGAATGCGTGACACTGTATGCAGCGTTGTTCCGGTCATTTCGGCAATATCCTGCTTCGTAATCGGAAAATCGATTCGGATGCCGTCGTCTTCTTTCCGGCCTGCGTGACGCGCAAGGCGCAGAACGGTGTGTGCGACACGCCGCTCTACTTCTTCCGTCGACATTTCACGAATACGCGTGTGGGCTTCTTCCAGCCTTTTGCCGATTGTCTGGATTGCATTCATTGCCAGACCGGGATTCTGCTCGACAAAGTAATCCCAAAGCTCTGTCGGCCAGGCCAGTACAATGCTTTCAGCGACGGCGATCGCAGTGCCGGGATAATCGCTTCTCTGCAAGGCTCTGGCGAACCCGAAAAGATCTCCGGGATGCACCATGCGGACAATGATCTGCTGTCCGTCCGGTGTCACCTGATTGACCTTCAGTCGACCGTGCAGGAGGAGGTAGAAAAGAACCGCATCGTCGCCTTGTTCGAAGATGGCCTCTCCCGGTGGAACACGCTTTGTAGTTGCATAGGAAACAAGCTTGTCGAGTTCGCCATCACTCATTTTGGCGAACAAGGACAGTTTCCTGACAAGTCCGCGATCTATCATGGACATTGCGTTTCTCACACTCCAAAATCCTGCATCTACCTTAGCACAGCAATGCGGGCTTGGAATTGTTTTCGGGGCCGGGGATCGGGCATTCACAGCTAATCCCTCATGCGCCGATGTTCTGGATGCGCTTCCACACCACAGCATACCAGCGGTTGTCGCGAACCAGCCGGAAACCGAGATTGTCGGGCGGAACACCGACGCTGCATCCTCCGGTTTTCGGGTTGCGTATGAACGAGCTCATCGCCGCGCGGTGCTTGCCGTTAACGACATAAACGCCGCACGATGGCGTTTCGGCAACCTGCTTGCCGTAGGCATCGATATTGACGCGGCGGTGGCAGGTCTGGGTCCATTCCCACACATTGCCAGCAATGTCGGCTACACCCAGTTCGTTGACACCGAAAGCACCGGCAGGGCGTCTGGCAGGGTTCCTGTCCAGCTTGCGGGCACTTTGTTTTTCATAATCCCTCAGCCAGCGCAGTGCCGGATTGGTTGCAGCATCGTCCTCGATGCCGAGCGCATCGTCGGGAAAGCGCGAGCCGGCGGCGAATGCCCACTGCTCGTCTGTTGGCAGGTGCCAGTTTTCGCCGGTTTTGCGTGAAAGCCAGTCGGCATAGGCCTGTGCATCATCATAGCTGACGCCGACGATCGGGCCATCTGCACCGGATGCATCGTGATTGTGTGGCAAGGTCTCGGCAGGCTGGCAGTCGCCATCGGCGACGCAGTGCGCGTAATCGGTCGTGCTGACCTGATACTTCATGATCTCGAATGCCCGCTGCAGCTTGCGGGTCGTCAATGGGGCATCGACAGGATAATTGTTCTTCTGAAAATCGCCATCCGCCCGATAAGTCATGGTGCGTGGCGCGATGACAATCGTTTCGGGACCGACAGGCGATACGCCCGGCATTGGGTGGTCCGGACGCCCGACGGCGTCAACGACAAACAACCCCGCGACGACTGCCAGCACAACCGCCGGAACGGCTACGGCAAGCTCACGCAGGCGCTTTTTTCCTCTACCTTCGTTCATCGGATATCGAGGGAGTGCATCCATCCGGGAGGCAGATGGATGCAGCCCAAGCCTTTCTTCGTAAAGCACGATTCAGGGAAGGTTTGCCGAAGGCACCCTGGGAGTTGAGGCGCCTTCAAGCATTTGCTTTACGTGCCGGATGGCGCGAGAACCGATGTCATCAGGTCGTCGTTCCATTCACCGGTGACCTTGAAATGGGCAGCGGCGCCGAGTTCAAAAGCCTCGATCAGATTATGGTTCACATAGGCATAGATTCCGGGCTGCTGGAACGTATAGAAAGCTGCTCCGGCCGCGCCGCCCGGAATGAACCAGGTTTCCTGATCGACATCCGGCGGTGTGTTGAACTTGCCGGTTGCCCAGACATAATCCCCGTGACCCCCGATCAGATGCGGTCTCGTATCGCGGTTGGCCTGCGAATGGACGATCAGGACTTTCTCGCCGACCGCTGCCGTCATGGCCTTGTCGCCGGTCAGTGCACCAACAGCGCCGTTGAACACGACATGGGTTGGGGTGAGGGTGCGCATGACCTTGACCGTGTCTTCATAAGCGTCACCAGGCGCATCATATTTCTTGAACTTCCCGTCCTCGTCGCGCGGTACATAGAAATCCTGCTCGCCGACATAATAGATCTTGTCATAGGTCAGGGCTTTTCCCTTGCCATCATGCAATCCCTCGCGTGGCAACACCATGATGGCGCCATTCATGCCCGATACGACGTGCCATGGAACCATTCCGGGAGGTGCGCAGTGGTAGACGAAGACGCCGGGCTTGGTCGCCTTGAAGCGCAGAATGGTCTTCTCACCCGGATTGATTTCGGTCAGCCCGCCGCCGCCCAACGCACCCGTTGCCGCATGGAAATCGATATTGTGCATCAGCGTGTTGGTTTCGGGGTTGATGAGTGTCAGTTCGACATAATCATCCTGATGCACGACCATGAGCGGTCCCGGAACGGTGCCATTGAATGCCATGGCGTGAACTTCGGTCCCTGCATCATCAATGACGATCTTCTTTTCCTCGATCACCATGGTGAATTCGACCACCTTTGGTCCGCCTTCTGCAACCTGGCTGTGGGCATGAACGAAGGGAGGGTCCACCAACTCCACTTTCTGGCGCGGGAGTGCCGCTATTTCTGCCGCACTTGCCTTCCTCACCGCGCCTTGTCCCCAGGCGGATGTGGTTGCCAGAACCGGCGCAAGCGCCCCGGCGAGGGCGGCTCCTGCCAATATGCTACGGCGGCTGATTTGCATCTGGTCGACCATCGATACTCTCCTTTACGATAGGACCGAGCATTTCCTGCTCTGTCATGCCGACTATAGAAGGCGACGCTTCGATGGTCCTTGACTGCGATCAAGGTAATGCGGAAAGTTCAGTAATATTAATTGTTAAATATCAATTAGTTAAAGTCGTTTCTTGATATATGTTCTGCTTTATTTGCGCTGGAACAAAGGTTGAAACGAAGAGGTTCGATCAAAAGTGAAGCCAGCGAACAGATCAGTTCCGTTCGCTGGCTTTGGTGATTAGCGTATAGGACGCTTAGAGTGCGAACCGCGCTTGCACTTCAGGCATCGCCATTTCTGGAATCCACTCCGGTTCGTAGGTCAGTTCGACATTCACCGTACGAACACCTTCAACAGATTCGGCGCTCGCACGAACGGCATCGGTCAGATAGCCAGCGGCCGGGCAGCCGGGTGTTGTCGTCGTCATGCTGATATCGACATTCCCGCCATCACCAATGTCGATGCTGTAGATCATGCCGAGATCAACAAGGTTGAATCCGAGTTCAGGATCAAGAACCAGGCGGAGACTTTCGATAATTTGCTTTTCCATATGGGCATGTGTTTCGTGTTGCATGACAACTACCTCGCGTCTCCAACGCGGATCATGATACGATAGGCGGCGCCGGTCTCGTCGAAGTTACCGACCCATTCGTGACCGCGATTTTCGAGTTCGGGAAAGAGGAACAACGGCTCGCGGTGCAGCAGGGCGAACAGAACCGCACCGGCAGGCATGTCTTCCACTTCTGCAAGGATGCGTACCATCGGTTCCGGTGGCTGCATGTCCGAACAATCCAGATAACGCGATGGTTCAGGCCATACATCCGGCGATACGACATTGTCGGAGAACCGCAGTTCCGGCGTGGCATCCATCGCCGGGCTGAACAGGACTTGCCAGTCACCATTATCCAGAGGTTCTGCCTTTGCAGTAAAGCCTTTTCGCTCCATGACACTGAAAAGCGGTGCCGGTTTGAATGGTGCGATCAGCAGGAGGCTTTGTCCCGCCGAAAGACTGGCGACCGCTTCCATGATGGCATTGAACGGTTCCACGCCGCCCTTGATCAGCGGGCGTACGTCCAGCACATGGTGCGTGATGTCCTGAACTGAGAGTGTCATTTCGATCTCCTGAGAATTGGTTCACCGGCATAGATGAGATGCGGGAGGGTTGCCCCTTTTGGCAGGCGTAGGCCATGCGGTACATCGAGAAGTCGCCGGGCGCGGAAGAAGTGCACGATCAATGCAAGGATCGCCATGAGATTCAGCATAATGGCCAAACGAAATACGGTTGGATATTCGGCAATCAAAGCCAGCGTCGCGACTGCAACGCCCGTATAATAAAGAGCGAACCATTGTCGTGCGCGGCGCTCGCTGACCATATCCTGCACGCGCGGGGTCGGTGCACGTCCCATGACAGGGCCATAGCATTCGAGCCAGGTCAGAAACGGTACGATCTTGTAGAGCTGGGCAAGACTGAGGCCGGTCAGCCAACCGAAGGTGAACAGATAGACAACTCCGGCAATCATCGCATCGGTAGCACCCGTCCAGAACAGGGTAATTGCCAGAAGAAGCGAAAACCCAAGCGCAATGAAGGCTGGAACACTGGCGGCGCTGTTCAATTCTATCGTCTTGCGTTTGCGCTGCCGGTAGATCGTCTGGATATCGACGATATAGAGTGCGATGCACGCAATGCCGGGAATGAGGGCCGCTGTCACGGCTATCTCGATTGATCCCATTTCCAGGGTGACAACGATTATTCCGGCAGTGAGGATGGTCAGGGCAGCAGCGCCTTCCCACCAGATGATTCTGGTTGTCTGCCGCGCAGCATCGGGGGACAGCATGAACATTGTCAGCAGTCTGTAGCTCACGCCCATAGCCGTGAAAGTCATCCAGCCGCCAAGGCCAAGCGCAGCGTGAACCGGCAATGCTGCACCCGCAATATCGAGCAGAACGGCTTGCTCGGTGAAGCCGGAAAGCGCGAAGGTGAAAATACTGCCAAGCAGAGCGGTTATCAGAAGACAGCAGATGCCTGCTGCAACGAACCATGCGGGCAGGGCGATCGGGCGAGCGAGCCAGAGCGTCATGCCCAGTATTGCGAAAATGATGGCAAATCCGCAGGTCAACAGGATGCCGGAGACCGGGAGCAACCATGTCGGACTTTCCGTCAGCCCGGCCATGCCTGCAAAGGCAACGAGCAGACCAGAAAGGCCCGCCACCAGTAGAAGCAAGGCGGGAAGACCTGCACGGCTTCCCCACAGGGATCTGTTCACCAGAACCGGCACGAATTGCAGGAGTGCGCCACTCATGAGCAGTGCAAGCCATCCAATACAGATGGCGTGCACGATTATAAGTGTTTCAGCCGCGCGAATTCCATGACCCGGAAAGCCGAAACCACCTGCCATCAGGGCAAGTCCAAAGACGAGGAAAGCCAGCGAAGCGGCAAAGTAGGAGAGGGTCCAACGGGAAAGTGTCGCGCCGATCATCTCAATTCGTCCCGGACGTTGTGCCTATAAGACTTCAGTGATTGCCGCAGGTACACTCATGGTCAGCGCCATGATGGCCTTTCCGGCGACCGATCTCGACCCGCCACAGCGGACCAGTTTCCTTGTAGACCCACGAGAATACGCCCGGATTACGGGTTTCAAGTTGGTGGCGCAGCGGCACCGGATCGTGATCGTTGACGATTTCCAGCGCTTCGCCGGGTTCAAGCGAATCGATCATCGAGAAGATCGTCGCATGCCGCGAAATTGGCGGAATGGTGCGGACATCGATTACGGGGGATAGTGAGACAGGTTCTGCCGACATCATATTGTTCCGTGGCTGTCAGGCTTCGAAGCATGACGATGACAGCCGCATCGTCATTCGAGCCATTCTAGAGTGACAGGCGCAAACCGGATTTGTTGTATCTCAAAGAAGATCGGGAATTTCTGGCAGATATTCATTCAATCAACGACGCGGGGGTGGCATCTTCCGTTGCTCAGCCCCGCGCTTCATTGTCAAAACAACATTACTGATTGATTTCAGGCTCAACGAGCTTCTTCAACTTCTCCAGAGATTCCTGCCAGCCGAGATAGCAGGCCTCAGTGGGAATGATATCGGGCACGCCTTGCTGCTCGATGTTGATTTCGGTTCCGACCGAAACCGCTTTCAGCGTGATCGTGACCTTCATTTCACCTGGCAGGTTCGGGTCGTCGAAGCTGTCCGTATAGACTAGCCGTTCCCCCGGAACGAGTTCGAGATATGTGCCGCCAAAGGAGTGGCCTTCGCCCGTTGTGAAATTCCGGAACGACATTCTGTGTTTACCGCCGACCTTTGCGTCCAACTCGTGGACGGTGCAGGTGAAGCCATATGGCGGTAGCCAGCTGGCTACGGCATCCGGCTCGACGAATGCGCGATAAACCTTCTCCGGCTTGGTGGCGAAGACACGGTGCAGACGAATAGTGCTGGGCATGGTTTCCTCCCCTTGTGGGTTTTCTGTTCAGTGGATGTTGGCGGGTTGTTGAAAGACTAGGCTTATATATCGCTTGAGATGGTCGACGCTTTCGACAGCACGCAGCGGGTCGCCGCTTGCCTTGGCTATGATGAAAGCGCCCTGGATAACGGCCTGTGTATGAAGAGCAAGGCTTTCAGCGGTGAAATCACCCGCAACCGGATAGCGCTCCATGGCGGCTGCGATATCCGGGACTAGCGTGTCCGCATGGCTCGATATGCTGTTCCAGCAGGCATCCCGGATCACGGAATTGGTCTCGTAAATTTCCTGCGTCATGGTGCCGACGAGGCAGGTGAAGTCAGGCAGGTCGCCTTGAATCAACTGCTTCCGCAACTCGACATAGGCCAGCACGCGCTCAAGCGGGTCTTCAGGAGCATGATAGGCGGCGTCGGCAAAGAGCGCCCCTGTCGTTTCCGACCAGTAGTTCGCGGCGGCAACCGCCAGATCTTCCTTGCTGGAAAAATGATGAAAGAAAGCGCCTTTTGACAGGGATGCCTTCGTGCAGATGTCATCGACCGTCGTTGCGGTGTAACCCTTGGTGCGAATAACGCTCAACGCTGCATCAAGCAGGTTGAACCGGGTCAACGGGTTTTGTTTGCGTGCCATGATCTTGCTCCTGATTAAAACAATACCAACTGGTTGGTATCAAATCAAGCAGGCAATTGAAGTTTGTTAATTGCTGAAAGGAGGGGCTGGCGGGAAGTGCGACGGGGATGATTCTTAAAACAGGTTGGGATTCGAGGGCCTGAGTGAGTTTGTGGATAAGTTTGATGTCATTGAAAAAGCCCGGAAATCAGGCGTTCTACAGCAAAATCGAAAATTCTTATTCTTTCTTCGTGACCCTTGCTTGACACTTGTTCGAGAACCCCTTAAACGACCGCTCACACCGGACGGAAACGCCGGTGCGACGCAGCCGCAAGGTTGCCGAGAAATGCGCGGGTGTAGCTCAGTTGGTTAGAGTGCCGGCCTGTCACGCCGGAGGTCGCGGGTTCGAGCCCCGTCACTCGCGCCACTTTCCTCTCAACAAATCGATAGATTGAACGTTGACACGAAAGTGGCGCCCACCGCCATTTTTACTTTTTCTCAAGCCAGAGCATTTCCAGCAAAAGTGCGAAGCGGTTTTGCGCAGGATAATGCCTCAAAAAAGAGATCGAGCATTTCCAGCAAAAGTGCGAAGCGGTTTTGCGTAGGATAATGCGTCAAAAAAGGGATCGAGCGTTTCCAATGATTCAATTTGAACTGGAAATGCGCTGGAATTGCTGATCGTGAACGGGCATTGAAATGCCCTGTGAATGATTTTTGCAATATCGCAATTCTTCTCCAAACACGTGCTTGACACTTGTTCGAGAACCCCTTAAACGACCGCTCACACCGGACGGAAACGCCGGTGCGACGCAGCCGCAAGGTTGCCGAGAAATGCGCGGGTGTAGCTCAGTTGGTTAGAGTGCCGGCCTGTCACGCCGGAGGTCGCGGGTTCGAGCCCCGTCACTCGCGCCACTTTCCTCTCAACAAATCGATAGATTGAACGTTGACACGAAAGTGGCGCCACCGCCTGTCTTCCGGGACTATCTTCTCTTCAAAAAACCTTCGTGGGAATTGCCGGGGCGCAGCCGCTTCGCCAACCGTATGTCTGCTATTTGGAAAATTGCTTCCAGGACAGATAGGCGACCGACAGGATGATCGCTGCAATGACGAGAAGATCGCCGCTGGCGAGCAGATAATGGCTCATGCGTGACCTCCTTGCGATGCTTTGGCCGACAATATGTTTCATGATAGCCGGGGTGAACGCGATCTGAAGGCATGGCTTCGCAAAGCTTTCGGCATTTGGAGCGTTTCCGTTCCAACTTTACCGGTAAATGCGAACGGAATTTTTCACCTGCGGACTACTGGTTTTCCGAGGTGGTTTGCATGGCCAAAAGTCAGCGGCTTCGCCAATGCATTGCCATGAAGCGAATTTCCTGTTTTCAATCACGTGGAATCGGATGACACGGACGGATCGCTGCGACGATGACCCGACACGCTTTTCTTGGTGTGCTTGCAACGTTTTTGATTCTCGCCGGATGTGGCTCACCCCGCGCCGTGCTGTGGCACGGACCGAATTCAAGCCCGCAATCGGTGGCTGCGGCCGAAGCCGCCATCGTCAAGCCTGCGAAACCGGCTGCGGTGGTTCCCATCTATGTTGCGACCAGCCGTCAGCGTTCGGGCAATTTTTCGCAGCCCTACAATTCCAGGCGCTCCGAAACGCTGAATTTTGCGCAGGTCGATGTCGGTATTCCGGCGGCCCATGTCAAAGGGCAGGTCGAGTCGACTGGCTACAAGCCTGATCCCGCCAAAAATTTCGCTGCCACGGCATTTCAGCCGTATGACAATGCAGAACAGTTTCTCGCTCAATTGAATGCCGCCCTTGCGAAGCAGGGACCGAAGGATAAGGAAATCCTGATCTTCGTGCACGGCTACAACAATAATTTTGCCGACAGCACATTTCGTCTGGCGCAATTCGTCCATGACTACAGGATGAAATCGGTAGCTGTCGAATATGCGTGGCCATCAGGCGGCGATCTGGGTCTTTATGTCTATGATCGCGATAGCGCGGACTTCGCACGGGACGGTCTGGCGCGCTTGCTGGAACTTGTGGCCCGCAGCAATGCTGAACGCATCGTCCTGTTAGGACACTCCATGGGCAGCTTCGTCACCATGGAGGCTTTGAGAACCTTGTCCCTGCGTGGCGAAAAGAACGTGCTGCGCCGCATCAGTGCGCTGTTGCTCGCAGCGCCCGACATAGACCTCGATGTCTTTGAAAAGCAGATCAAGGATATCGATCCCATGCCACATCCGACGGCGGTGCTGACATCGCGCAGCGATCGCGCGCTCGGTGTCTCATCATTCATCACCGGCGGCCATGCGCGGGTAGGGGACGGCACCAGTATTTCAACCCTCCAGAAATATGGAATCGCGGTGATAGACGCGACCGATGTGGACGGCGGTGCACACAATGTCTTTGCGTCCTCGCCATCGCTCATGGCTTTGGTTAGCGATGGTACTCTTTCGCTGGGCGCTTTGAACGGGCGGGAAAACCAGACGACAGGACAGGCGGTGCTGGCAGACGGCGCTTCTGCAATCAAGGGAGCTGCATCGCTTGTACTTTATCTGCCGGGCAGGCTGGTCGGGGCAGCGGCTTCCGCTGCTCCATGAATTCATTTCAAAGCGAGTGCTGAAACCCCCAACTTTCATTCCCAAGTTGCAGGCAATTGATTCTCCCTGCGATTGCCAAGCAGAGAGCGGCGTGCGACTTTTCCTCACGAAATTATGATCTTTTCATGTTATACGGGTTTTCAGTGGGATAAGCGGGCTTGATGCCATGGCTTGTTAAGCATCTTGGCTCGTCTTTGCCCAATAGATCGTGCCGGAGGGGTTGCGCTTGCGCACGCGCTGCGATAACCGTCCCGGCGAAAAGCGCTTAGTTCGCACGGCATGCCTTTTGAAGCTGCTTGGGGCGACGAGGTTGCACAGATGCAATGTGTCGCATGGTCGTCAGCTCCAAAAAGCTTATGACAGGCGGCGCAGCCTCGTATTCAAGCCGGATAAAGGACCATGAACGAGCTTTTAAGTTCCTACCTGCCGATCGTCATCTTTCTCGGCATTGCGATGGTAATTGGTGTAGCCCTTCTGGTTGCGCCGTTTCTTGTCGCTTACAGACAGCCCGACCCCGAAAAGCTTTCTGCTTACGAGTGCGGCTTCAATGCCTTCGATGACGCCCGTATGAAGTTCGACATCCGTTTCTATCTGGTGTCGATTCTCTTCATCATCTTCGATCTGGAAGTCGCCTTCCTTTTCCCATGGGCCGTGTCCTTTGGTGAAATCGGCTGGTTCGGCTTTGCATCGATGATGGTGTTCCTTGGCGTTCTGACCATCGGCTTCATTTATGAATGGAAGAAGGGAGCGCTGGAATGGGATTGACCACAGCCAACACAACGCTCGTGGCTCCGCAGCCGAAGGGCATTCTTGACCCGCGCACGGGCAAGCCTGTCGGTTCCGACGATGCATTCTTCAACGATCTGAACAGCGAGCTTTCCGACAAGGGATTCATCGTCACGTCCGCTGATGCTCTGATTACCTGGGCGCGTACCGGCTCGCTGATGTGGATGACCTTCGGTCTGGCATGCTGTGCTGTGGAAATGATGCACATTTCCATGCCGCGCTACGACGCAGAACGTTTCGGTATCGCCCCGCGCGCATCACCGCGTCAGTCCGACGTGATGATCGTTGCCGGCACGCTGACCAACAAGATGGCACCCGCCCTGCGCAAGGTCTATGACCAGATGCCGGAGCCGCGTTACGTTATCTCGATGGGTTCCTGTGCTAATGGCGGCGGCTACTACCACTATTCCTATTCGGTGGTGCGTGGCTGCGATCGCGTGGTCCCGGTCGACATCTATGTTCCGGGTTGCCCGCCAACCGCTGAAGCCCTGCTTTACGGTATTCTTATGCTGCAAAAGAAAATCCGTCGCACGGGTACGATTGAGCGCTGATCCGGTCATCGACCGGTTCGTGCAGATGAGTTTTGTTAGGGTTCGACTGCCTGCCATCCCCAAAAGGGTCTCCCAAGGGCAAGCGCGGTGTGGGTTCTAGAGCATGTCCCCCGAAAGTGGGAACCGGTTTCGGGATAAAGACATGCGTAAAACAAACAGTTGGAGCGCCGATCTGATTCAATCAGATCGAAACGCGCTCTAAAGAAGGAAGTTAGGAAAATGAGCGAAGAAGCTCTCGGTGAACTTTCCGGCTATATCAAGGAACGCCTCGGCGATACGATCGAAGAGGCGAAGCTTGCTTATGGCGAGTTGACGCTTTCGGTTCCGGCCGCGAGCATTATCAACGTTCTGACCTTCCTGCGTGACGATGTGCAGTGCCAGTTCGTCAACCTGACGGATATTTCGGGTGTCGACTATCCGCAGCGTGCCATGCGCTTTGATGTTGTTTACCAGCTGATGTCTCCGCGCCAGAACCAGCGCATCCGCGTCAAGGTTCAGGCTGACGAAGATACGCTGGTGCCTTCCGCAGTGCCGGTCTTCGTTGGCGCCGAATGGTTCGAGCGTGAAACCTACGACATGTACGGCGTTCTGTTTTCCGGCCATCCGGATTTGCGCCGCATCCTGACCGACTACGGTTTTGAAGGCCATCCGCTGCGCAAGGACTTCCCGCTTACCGGTTTCGTGGAAGTTCGTTACAACGACGAGCTGAAGCGCGTCGCGTACGAGCCCGTGCAGCTGCGCCAGGAATTCCGCAACTTCGACTTCCTCTCGCCGTGGGAAGGAACGGACTACGTTCTGCCGGGCGACGAGAAAGCTAAGGCGAACTGAGGATATACTCATGGGCGCAGGCGAAAGATTGAACGGTCAATGTCTTTGCGGAGCGGTGAAGTTCACCGCTGCTCCGGTAAAGTTGGAAATGGATGTTTGCCATTGCAGCATGTGCCGGCAGTGGTCGGGCGGCGCATTCATGGCCGTCAATTGCGGCACCTCGGTCGAGATTGAGGACGAAGCTGCTCTTACGACCTACTCCTCTTCGGAATGGGGTGAGCGCCGTTTCTGCTCGAAGTGCGGTTCTTCGCTGTTCTGGCGCGGCATCCACGACGGAATGACAGTCGTTTCGATGCAGGCTTTCGCCGAGCCGGAGCGGTTCCATTTCGCCGAAGAAATCTTCATCGATAACAAGCCTGCGAATTACGATTTTGCCAATGACACTCACCGGATGACCGGCGAGGAGTTCTTGGCGGCTCTTGCAGCCAAACAGGAAGCTGAACATGGCTGAGACTCAGGTCCGCAATTTTAATATCAACTTCGGTCCGCAGCACCCTGCCGCGCACGGCGTGCTGCGTCTGGTGCTTGAGCTCGACGGCGAAGTCGTCGAACGCGTCGATCCGCATATCGGTCTGCTGCATCGCGGCACCGAAAAGCTGATGGAAGCCAAGACCTATCTTCAGGCTCTGCCTTATCTTGATCGCCTCGATTATGTGGCGCCGATGAACCAGGAGCACGCCTATGCGCTTGCCGTCGAACGCCTTCTGGGCATCGATGTGCCGAAGCGCGGCCAGTTGATCCGCGTTCTTTATTCGGAAATAGGTCGTATCCTGAACCATCTTCTCAACGTGACTACGCAGGCCATGGACGTTGGCGCGTTGACGCCGCCGCTCTGGGGCTTCGAAGAGCGCGAAAAGCTGATGGTGTTCTACGAGCGCGCTTGTGGCGCGCGTATGCACGCAGCTTATTTCCGTCCGGGCGGCGTCCATCAGGACTTGCCGGATCAGCTCGTTGAAGACATCGGCAAATGGATCGATCCGTTCTTCACGACGCTCAAAAATCTTGATGACCTCATTACGCCGAACCGTATTTTCAAGCAGCGTAACGTCGATATCGGCGTCGTGAAGCTGGAAGACGCATGGGCATGGGGCTTCTCGGGCGTCATGGTTCGTGGTTCGGGCGCTGCATGGGATCTGCGCAAGTCGCAGCCTTACGAGTGCTACAACGAGATGGAATTCGACATTCCGGTCGGCAAGAACGGCGACTGCTATGATCGCTACCTGATCCGCATGGAAGAAATGCGCCAGTCGGCACGTATCATGCGCCAGTGCGTCGATCTTCTGCTCGGCAAGGAGCGCGTCGGTCCGGTTTCCAATGCCGACAACAAGATCGTGCCGCCGAAGCGCGGCGAGATGAAGCGCTCGATGGAAGCGCTTATCCATCACTTCAAGCTTTACACGGAAGGCTACCATGTGCCTGCCGGTGAAGTTTACGCAGCAGTCGAAGCGCCGAAGGGCGAATTTGGCGTCTTCCTCGTGTCGGACGGCTCCAACAAGCCTTATCGCTGCAAGCTGCGCGCTCCGGGCTTTGCCCATCTTCAAGCCATGGATTTCCTGTGCCGCGGCCATATGCTGGCTGACGTGTCGGCAATTCTTGGCTCGCTCGATATCGTGTTTGGTGAGGTTGACCGCTGATGTCCGTTCGCCGTCTCGCAGATGATGCCGTCCAGCCAGCCGCTTTCGCGTTCAACGCGGAAAATCAGGCTTGGGCGCACAAGACGATCGCAAAATTCCCCGAAGGCCGCCAGCAGTCGGCTGTTATTCCGTTGCTCATGCGTGCGCAGGAGCAGGACGGCTGGGTCACGAAGGCAGCTATTGAGCATGTCGCAGGCATGCTCGAAATGCCGCTGATCCGCGTTCTGGAAGTCGCGACTTTCTATACGCAGTTCCAGCTGAAGCCGGTTGGCACGCGCGCTCACATTCAGGTTTGCGGCACCACGCCATGCATGCTGCGTGGCTCGGAAGCGCTGATGGATGTCTGCCGTCACAAGATCAACCACGACCCGTTCGAGCTCAATGCCGACGGAACGCTGTCGTGGGAAGAAGTAGAATGCCAGGGCGCTTGCGCCAACGCACCGATGGTCATGATCTTCAAGGACGCCTATGAAGATCTGACGCCGGAACGTCTTGCCGAGATCATCGATGCTTTCGAAGCTGGCAAGGGCGATACCGTCAAGCCGGGCCCGCAGATCGACCGTGTGACGTCCGAGCCGCTCAACGGCCTCACCGCTCTGACCGAAGATCTCGACTACAAGAAAGTCGGTCTTGAAACCCGCAAGGCATCCGATGCCGCCGCAGCCAAGGCGAAGGCCGAAGCTGAGGAGAAGGCAAAGGCGGAAGCTGCTGCGAAAGCTGCCGAGGAAGCGAAGAACGTCGCTCCGTCCAACGCTGCAAAGCCTGTGACCAACGCACCTGAAACCGATCCGGCGCTCAAGACGCCTTCGGACGTCAAAGTGTCGAAGGCTGCGGAAAAGGCAGCATCGGTCGATAGCAAGCAGGCTTTCAAGCTCGATGATACCAATCGTCCGGTTGCTATCGAGCGCCCGGAAGCGGTTGACGATCTGAAGCTGATCTCCGGCGTTGGCCCGAAGATCGAGGAAACCCTGCATGAGCTGGGTATCTTCACCTTCAAGCAGGTCGCTTCCTGGAAGAAGGCCGAGCGCGAATGGGTCGACGGTTACCTTAGCTTCCACGGTCGCATTGATCGCGAAGACTGGGTAAAGCAGGCTAAGGCTTTGGCCAAGGGCGGCGTCGAGGAATACATCAAGGTATTCGGAAAGAAGCCGGTATGATGACTTCGATATTGGCAAACACGAACGGAAACAGGTGAGACATGCTGGCTGATAAAGATCGCATCTTCACCAATATTTACGGCTTCAAGGATCAGTCCCTGAAGGGTGCCATGGCGCGCGGCCATTGGGATAACACCAAGGGCTTGGTCGAAAAGGGCCGTGACTGGATCATCGACGAGATGAAGGCATCGGGACTGCGTGGCCGTGGCGGCGCTGGCTTCCCGACGGGTCTCAAGTGGTCGTTCATGCCCAAGCAGAACGACGGCCGCCCGCATTATCTGGTCGTCAATGCCGACGAATCCGAACCGGGCACCTGCAAGGACCGCGAAATTCTGCGCCACGATCCGCATACGCTGATCGAAGGCTGCCTGATCGCCGGTTGCGCCATGGGCTCACACACCGCCTATATTTATATTCGCGGCGAGTTCATGCGTGAGCGTGAAGCCCTGCAGGCTGCAATCGACGAGTGCTACGAAGCCGGTCTGCTGGGCAAGGGCAACAAGTGCGGCTGGGATATGGATGTTCTCGTGTCCCACGGCGCTGGCGCTTACATCTGCGGCGAAGAAACGGCTCTGCTTGAAAGCCTTGAAGGCAAGAAGGGCCAGCCGCGTCTCAAGCC
This sequence comes from Ochrobactrum sp. A-1, assembly GCF_022488005.1. Taxonomy (NCBI): domain Bacteria; kingdom Pseudomonadati; phylum Pseudomonadota; class Alphaproteobacteria; order Hyphomicrobiales; family Brucellaceae; genus Ochrobactrum; species Ochrobactrum sp. A-1. The sequence continues at coordinate 629,823 of NZ_JAKVQC010000003.1, read as the reverse complement.
TCCATTTCCGGCAAATATGGGCCTTTATGGCTGCCCGACGACCGTGAACAACGTGGAATCGATTGCCGTTGCGCCGACGATCCTGCGTCGTGGTGCGGCCTGGTTCTCGTCCATCGGACGCCCGAACAATGTCGGCACCAAGCTGTTCCAGATTTCGGGTCACGTGAACACGCCTTGCGTCGTGGAGGAAGGCCTTGGCATTCCGTTCCGCGATCTGATCGAAAAGCACGCAGGCGGCATTCGTGGCGGCTGGGACAATCTGCTTGCGGTCATTCCCGGCGGTGCATCGTGCCCTGTCATCAAGGCTGAGGACATGATGGATGCCATCATGGACTTTGACGGCATGCGCGACAAGAAATCGTCGTTCGGCACCGGCGGCCTGATCGTCATGGACAAGTCCACCGACATCATCAAGGCGATTGCTCGTCTGGCAGCGTTCTTCAAGCATGAGAGCTGCGGCCAGTGCACGCCTTGCCGCGAAGGCACCGGCTGGATGTGGCGCGTGATGGAACGCATGGTCAAGGGTAACGCGCAGAAGCGCGAGATCGACATGCTGTTCGATGTCACCAAGCAGATTGAAGGTCATACGATCTGCGCTCTTGGTGATGCTGCTGCATGGCCAATTCAGGGCCTGATCCGCAATTTCCGTCCGGAAATTGAAAAGCGCATTGACGATTATACCCGCAACGCCGTTCAGAGCCGCAATATCCGTCTGGAAGCGGCTGAATAAGTTGTGTGAGCCTGCCCGACAGGGCATGGCCCCGAAAAGTGCCTAGCGGTTTTCGGAAAAAGGCCATGCCAATACAAAGGCAGGCGCGAGTTTGAGATCTGGAAAATGCGGCTTAAGCCGCAGGTTTGGATAAACGATGGCAAAGATCAAGGTTGACGGCACAGAGATCGAAGTACCCGATCACTATACGCTCCTTCAGGCTGCCGAAGCCGCGGGCGCCGAAGTGCCGCGTTTCTGTTTCCACGAACGGCTTTCCATCGCCGGAAACTGCCGTATGTGTCTGGTTGAAGTGAAGGGTGGACCGCCGAAGCCGGCGGCATCCTGTGCCATGGGCGTGCGCGATCTGCGTCCCGGCCCGAATGGCGAAGCGCCTGAAATCTTCACCAACACGCCGATGGTCAAGAAGGCCCGCGAAGGCGTGATGGAATTCCTGCTCATCAACCACCCGCTGGATTGCCCGATCTGCGATCAGGGCGGCGAGTGCGATCTGCAGGATCAGGCAATGGCCTTCGGCACCGACGGTTCGCGCTATCGCGAGAACAAGCGTGCGGTTGAAAACAAATATATCGGCCCACTCGTCAAGACGGTGATGACGCGTTGCATTCACTGCACGCGCTGCGTCCGCTTTACGACGGAAGTTGCAGGCATTTCCGAGCTCGGCCTCATCGGCCGTGGCGAAGACGCCGAGATCACCACCTATCTCGAACGCGCCATGACGTCGGAACTGCAGGGCAATGTCATCGATCTTTGCCCGGTTGGCGCTCTGACCTCGCGTCCTTACGCGTTCCAGGCGCGTCCGTGGGAGCTGAACAAGACTGAAACCATCGACGTGATGGATGCGGTCGGTTCGAACATCCGCGTCGATACCCGTGGCCGCGAAGTGATGCGCGTCATGCCGCGTGTCAACGAAGCGGTGAACGAAGAGTGGATTTCCGACAAGACGCGCTTCATCTGGGATGGCCTGCGCACTCAGCGCCTCGACCGCCCATATGTTCGCAAGGATGGCCGTCTGGTTGCCGCAACCTGGCCGGAAGCTTTTGCCGCTATTGCCGCCAAGGTTTCCGCAGCTTCCGCCGACAAAATCGGCGCAGTCGCTGGCGATCTGGCTTCGGTTGAAGAAATCTATGCGCTGAAGGGCTTGATGGCTTCGCTCGGCACCGCCAATATCGACAGCCGCCAGGATGGCGCTGCTCTCGATCCGGCTCTGGGGCGCGCAACCTATCTCTTCAACTCAACGATTGAAGGCATTGAAAACGCTGATGCTTTGCTCATCATCGGTTCCAATCCTCGCGTTGAAGCTGCTGTTCTGAATGCACGCATCCGCAAGCGTCAGCGCATGGGCCATTTCCCGGTCGCCCTGATCGGCGAACAGGCTGAGCTGCGCTACAATTATGAATATCTGGGCGCAGGCGCAGATACGCTCGCTGCCGTTGCTGCCGGCAAGAACGCATTCCGCGATGTGCTGGCCAAGGCTGAACGCCCGCTGATCATCATCGGTCAGGGCGCGCTCACTGGCGAAAACGGTTCTGCAGTTCTGTCGACCGCCGCCAAGCTCGCTCAGGACGTCGGTGCGATCAAGGACGAGTGGAACGGCTTCTCCGTTCTGCACACTGCCGCTTCGCGCGTTGGCGCACTGGATCTCGGCTTCGTGCCGGGCGAGGGCGGCAAGGCGGCTGGCGACATGCTGGGCAATCTCGATGTCGTGTTCCTGCTCGGCGCAGACGAACTCGACATGACCAAAAAGGGTTCGAGCTTCGTCGTTTACATCGGCACGCACGGCGATGCCGGCGCACATGCCGCTGACGTTATCCTGCCGGGCGCCGCCTATACGGAAAAGTCGGGCACCTGGCTCAACACCGAAGGTCGGGTGCAGCTTGGCAGCCGCGCCGGTTTCGCGCCGGGCGAGGCAAAGGAAGACTGGGCAATCCTGCGCGCTCTTTCGGACAGCCTTGGCAAGCGTTTGCCGTTCGATTCGTTGCAGCAGCTTCGCGCCAAGCTCTATGCCGATTATCCGCATATGCTGGCTATCGACACCATCACGCCTGCTTCCGCCGACGATCTCGTCGCGCTGGCAGCGAAAGCATCCAACCTGGGCGGCGGCGCTGCGTTCGTCTCTCCGGTCAAGGACTTCTACCTGACGAACCCAATTGCGCGCGCTTCCGCCGTCATGGCCGAATGCTCGGCGCTCGCGGCTGGCGGCTTCCAGCAGGCTGCCGAGTAAGCGAGAGAGAGACGGAACAATGGAAGGTATTTTTGCAGCTTACGTCTTGCCCGCGCTGATCATAGCGCTGAAGTCGGTCGTTCTGCTCGTCGTATTGCTGATCGTCGTCGCTTACCTGCTTTACGCAGATCGCAAGATCTGGGCAGCGGTACAGCTTCGTCGCGGCCCGAACGTTGTCGGTCCCTGGGGTCTGTTCCAGGCCTTTGCCGACTTGTTGAAGTTCGTCTTCAAGGAACCAATCATCCCGTCTGGCGCAAACAAGGGTGTCTTCCTCCTTGCGCCTTTCGTCTCCGCCGTTCTCGCAATGGCAACCTGGGCGGTTATTCCGGTCAGCGAAGGCTGGGCCATCGCCAACATCAATGTCGGCATTCTTTATATCTTCGCCATTTCTTCGCTTGAAGTATACGGCGTGATCATGGGCGGTTGGGCATCGAACTCGAAGTATCCGTTCCTCGGCGCGCTTCGCTCCGCTGCGCAGATGGTTTCCTACGAAGTCTCCATCGGTTTTGTGATCGTCACGGTTCTGCTGACGGTTGGCTCGCTCAACCTCACCGACATCGTGCTTTCGCAGAATACCGGTCTCGGCACCATGCTTGGCCTTCCGGGCTCGTTCCTTGACTGGAACTGGCTGGCTCTGTTCCCGATGTTCGTGATCTTCTTCATTTCGGCACTTGCTGAAACAAATCGTCCGCCATTCGACCTTGTCGAAGCTGAATCCGAACTCGTGGCCGGTCATATGATCGAATACTCGTCCACGCCGTTCCTTCTCTTCTTCCTTGGCGAATATGTGGCGATCACGCTGATGTGTGCCCTGATGACTGTTCTGTTCCTCGGCGGCTGGCTGCCTCCGGTGGACGTGTGGTTCCTCAACTGGGTTCCGGGCATCATCTGGTTCATGCTGAAGCTCTGCTTCTGCTTCTTCCTCTTCGCAATGGTGAAGGCTTTCGTTCCGCGTTATCGCTACGACCAGCTGATGCGCCTTGGCTGGAAAGTGTTCCTGCCGATCTCGCTCTTCATGGTTGTCGCAACCGCGACCTTCCTCAAAGTCTTCGGTCTGGCGTAAGGAGTAATAACAATGGCTTCATTCGCTCAAGCAGCCAAATCGCTCCTGCTCAAGGAATTCGTCGGCGCGTTCTTTCTTTCCATGCGCCAGTTCTTCGCGCCCAAGGCGACGTTGAACTACCCGCATGAAAAAGGTCCGGTTTCTCCGCGTTTCCGTGGAGAGCATGCGCTGCGTCGTTACCCGAATGGTGAAGAACGCTGCATCGCCTGCAAGCTTTGCGAAGCGATCTGCCCGGCGCAGGCCATCACCATCGAGGCCGGTCCGCGCCGCAATGACGGCACCCGCCGCACGGTGCGTTACGACATCGATATGGTGAAGTGCATCTATTGCGGTTTCTGCCAGGAAGCATGCCCGGTGGATGCCATCGTGGAAGGTCCGAATTTCGAATTCGCGACCGAAACCCGCGAAGAACTCTACTACGACAAGGACAAGCTCCTTGCTAATGGCGACCGTTGGGAACGCGAAATCGCGCGTAATATCGCGATGGATGCGCCATATCGCTGATTGGTTTTGCTGAAACCTCGTTTCGGCATCCGGTTTGAAAAGCGGCAACAGGAAGGGGCGGCCCATCTTGTTGCTGGAAATTAAGTTTCGCGAATATTCGCGGCAAACAAAGACTAAAGCGAGCGAGGCAATAAGGCTTTGCTCACGGAAAGGTGTTGGGGGATCCCCATGCTGACAGGTATTGCGGCAGCGTTTTTCTATCTGTTCGCTTTCATCATGATCGCCAGCGCGTTCATGGTGATTGCGGCACGCAACCCCGTGCATTCGGTGCTGTTTCTGATCCTCACATTCTTCAATGCGGCAGCTCTGTTCCTGCTGACGGGGGCCGAGTTCCTCGCCATGATCCTGCTCGTCGTTTACGTCGGCGCAGTGGCGGTGCTCTTCCTCTTCGTCGTCATGATGCTGGATGTGGATTTCTCGGAACTGAAGCGCGGTGCGCTGCAATATGCGCCGGTCGGCGCTTTGGTTGGCCTCATCTTGCTCGGCGAACTGATCTTCGTGTTCGCAAGCAACATGTTTGCGCCGAAGCTGGGGCAGGGTGCCGTGCCGATCCCGAATATCGCCGAGCGGAGCAATACCGCTGCTCTGGGCGACATTCTCTACACCGACTTCGTCTTCTACTTCCAGGTTGCTGGTCTCGTCCTTCTGGTCGCGATGATCGGCGCCATCGTTCTGACGCTGCGGCACAAGCCGAATGTCAAGCGCCAGTCCATTCCGACCCAGGTTGCTCGCACGCCGGAAACGGCGATCGAGATCAAGAAGGTCGAAACGGGCAAAGGCATCTGAGGATAAGCATATGGAAATCGGTATCGCCCACTATCTCACCGTTTCGGCCATCCTGTTTACGCTTGGCGTCTTCGGCATCTTTTTGAACCGCAAGAATGTCATCGTTATCCTGATGTCGATCGAATTGATCCTTCTTTCGGTCAATCTCAATTTCGTGGCGTTCTCCAGCCAGCTCGGCGACATGGTCGGGCAGGTCTTCGCCCTTTTCGTTCTGACTGTTGCGGCTGCTGAAGCGGCCATCGGTCTGGCAATTCTCGTTGTTTTCTTCCGTAATCGCGGCTCCATCGCGGTGGAAGACGTCAATGTTATGAAAGGTTGACGGGCAAATGCTCTATTACGCGATCGTCTTCCTTCCGCTTCTCGGCTTCCTGATTGCCGGTCTCTTCGGCAATCAGATCGGAGCCAAGGCGAGCGAATACATCACTTCCGGTTTCATGGTCGTCGTCGCGATCCTGTCCTGGGTCGTGTTCTTCCAGATTCCGCTTGGCCACGACGCGGAAACCGTCCGCATCCCGGTTCTTCACTGGGTGACGTCGGGCACGCTTTCTTTCGACTGGTCGTTGCGCATTGATACGCTCACCGGCGTCATGCTGGTGGTTGTGAACTCGGTGTCGGCTCTCGTGCACATCTATTCCATTGGATATATGCACCATGATCCGCATCGTCCGCGCTTCTTCGCCTATCTGTCGCTCTTCACCTTCGCCATGCTCATGCTGGTCACGTCGGACAATCTGGTCCAGATGTTCTTCGGCTGGGAAGGCGTGGGTCTGGCCTCGTACCTCCTGATCGGTTTCTGGTTCCAGAAGCCTTCGGCCAATGCCGCCGCGATGAAGGCGTTCGTTGTCAACCGCGTCGGTGACTTCGGCTTCCTGCTCGGCATCTTCGGTGTGTTCGCGCTGTTCCAGTCTGTCGACTACAACACGATCTTCGCTGCCGCAGCCAATTATCTTCCGGCTGAAGGCGCTGCCGATGCCAATCAGGTCGTTCTGAACTTCCTCGGCTATCAGCTCGACAAGCAGGGCGCGATCACGATCACCTGCCTGCTGCTCTTCATGGGCGCGATGGGCAAGTCGGCGCAGTTCCTGCTGCACACCTGGCTTCCGGACGCCATGGAAGGCCCGACCCCGGTTTCGGCTCTCATTCACGCCGCTACCATGGTTACCGCGGGCGTGTTCATGGTCGCCCGCATGTCGCCGATCTTCGAACTGTCGCAGACCGCTCTTCTGGTCGTGACAATCATCGGCGCCACCACTGCCTTCTTCGCGGCAACGGTCGCCCTGGTGCAGAACGACATCAAGCGCGTGATCGCCTATTCGACCTGTTCGCAGCTCGGCTATATGTTCGCAGCGCTTGGTGTGGGTGCCTATGGCGCCGCCGTGTTCCACCTGTTCACGCACGCTTTCTTCAAGGCGCTTCTGTTCCTTTGCGCCGGTTCGGTTATCCATGCCGTTTCGGAAGAGCAGGACATGCGCCGCATGGGCGGCCTGCGCAAGCTGATCCCTATCACCTACTGGATGATGGTCATCGGTACGGTCGCCATTACGGGCCTCGGTATTCCGGGCACGATCATCGGCACCGCCGGTTTCTTCTCCAAGGATGCGATCATCGAATCCGTCTTCGCTTCGCACAGTGCTGCCAGCGGCTACGCTTCGACGCTTCTCATCATTGCCGCACTCTTCACGAGCTTCTATTCATGGCGCCTGATTTTCATGACCTTCTACGGCAAGCCGCGTGCGTCGGCCGAAGTCATGCATCACGTCCATGAATCGCCGGCTGTCATGTTCGTTCCGCTGCTGATCCTCGGCGTCGGTGCACTTTTCGCCGGTGTCGTGTTCAAGGAACTCTTCTTCGGCCACGAATATGCCGAGTTCTGGAAGGGCGCGCTGTTCACTTCGGCTGCCAACCAGATCCTTGAGGAATACCACCATGTTCCTCTGTGGGTTAAGCTGTCGCCGTTCATTTCGATGGTTCTCGGCTTCATCGTCGCCTGGATCTTCTACATCCGCTCGCCCGAAACGCCGAAGGCGCTGGCAGCCCGTCACCGTGGCCTGTACCAGTTCCTTCTCAACAAGTGGTACTTCGACGAATTGTACGATTTCCTCTTCGTACGTCCGGCTCGTTGGCTTGGCCGCTTGTTCTGGAAGGGTGGCGACGGCTGGCTTATTGACGGCTTCGGCCCGGATGGCATCTCGGCTCGTGTGCTCGATGTCACCAACCGCGTCGTCAAGATGCAGTCCGGATACCTTTATCACTACGCATTCGCGATGCTGATCGGCGTCGCCGCGCTCGTCACTTGGATGATGCTCGGGAGCTCTTTCTGATGACCGACTGGCCAATTCTCTCAACGGTCACGTTTCTGCCGCTCGTCGGCGCGTTACTGATCCTTCTGATCAAGGACGACAGCGAGGCTTCGCGTCGCAATATCCGCAACGTCGCGCTGCTGACGACGATATTCGTCTTCATCCTGTCGCTCGTCGTCTGGGCAGGGTTCGATAATTCGAACGCTGGCTTCCAGATGGTCGAGCAGGTCGACTGGATGGGCGGTGGCATCAGCTATCATATGGGCGTGGACGGTATCTCCGTCCTGTTCGTGGTGCTTTCCGCTTTCCTCATGCCCTTCTGCATTCTCGCAAGCTGGGTGTCGGTGGAAAAGCGCGTCAAGGAATACATGATCGCGTTCCTCATTCTGGAAACGCTGATGATCGGCGTGTTCTGCGCGCTCGACCTGTTCCTGTTCTACGTGTTCTTCGAAGCAAGCCTTATCCCGATGTTCATCATCATCGGCGTGTGGGGCGGCAAGCGTCGCGTCTATGCAAGCTTGAAGTTCTTCCTTTATACGCTTCTGGGCTCCGTGCTGATGCTCATCGCCATCATGGCCATGTACTGGCAGGCTGGTACGATGAATATCGTCGAGCTGCTGAAGTACGACTTCCCGGCGGGGATGCAGACATGGCTATGGCTCGCTTTCTTCGCGTCCTTCGCGGTGAAGATGCCGATGTGGCCGGTCCATACCTGGTTGCCGGATGCGCACGTTGAAGCACCGACGGCAGGCTCGGTCATTCTGGCCGGTATTCTCCTGAAGCTCGGCGGCTACGGTTTCATCCGCTTCTCGCTGCCGATGTTCCCGCTGGCTTCTGCCGACTTTGCTCCGTTTATCTTCGCGCTGTCGGTCATCGCCATCATCTACACCTCGCTCGTTGCGATGGTGCAGGAAGACATGAAGAAGCTGATCGCCTATTCGTCGGTTGCCCACATGGCCTATGTGACCATGGGTATTTTCGCAGCCAATGAGCAGGGCCTGCAGGGCGCTATCTTCCAGATGCTCTCGCACGGCATCGTGTCGGGCGCGCTCTTCCTCTGCGTCGGCGTGATCTATGACCGCATGCATACCCGTGAAATCGCGGCATTCGGCGGTCTGGTGAACAACATGCCGAAATATGCGGTCGCGTTCATGATCTTCACGATGGCGAATGTCGGCCTGCCGGGTACTTCGGGCTTCATCGGTGAATTCCTGACGCTGTTCGGTGTGTTCCGGGTCAATACCTGGGTAGCACTGTTCGCAACCACGGGCGTCATCCTCTCGGCGGCTTATGCGCTCTGGCTCTACCGTCAGGTAGTCTTCGGCGCATTGACCAAGGAAAGCCTGAAGGCGCTCCTCGACTTGAGCCCGCGTGAGAAGATCATTCTCTACCCGCTTGTGGCGCTCACCATCTTCTTCGGTGTGTATCCGACCCCGGTCTTCAATGTGACCGCCGGTGCCGTGAACGCCCTGGTCCAACATTACGACGCAGCACTCGCGGGCACCGCGAGCGCCGTGCTGGCACAGTAAGAAATAAAGGCGTAGGTCATGCAGACTGATCTCATAGCTCATCTGACCCTTGCAGCACCGGAGGTTCTCCTTGCTGTAGGCGCCTTGGCACTGCTCATGATTGGCGTGTTCTCCGGCGAACGGGCGGCCACGCTCGTCAACGGATTATCCGTTGCGGTGCTTATTGCGGCGCTGGCACTGGTGGTCCTTTTTCCAACGAACGGTGCCGCATTCGGTGGTGCCATCGTCACTGACAGCTTCAGCCGCTTCATGAAGGTGCTGACACTGATCGGCTCCATCGTGACGCTGATCATGTCGGTTGGCTTCGCCAAGGCGGAGAAGTTCGACAAGTTCGAGTTCCCGGTCCTGATCGTGATTTCCACGCTCGGCATGCTGCTGATGGTTTCAGCATCCAACATGCTGTCGCTTTATCTCGGTCTCGAACTGCAATCGCTGGCGCTTTACGTTCTGGCAGCGTTCAACCGCGATAGCGTCCGTTCGACGGAAGCTGGCCTGAAATACTTCGTTCTCGGTTCGCTTTCCTCGGGCATGCTGCTTTATGGCATTTCGCTCGTCTACGGTTACACCGGCCATATCGGCTTTACCGAAATCGCTCAGGCCGTCTCCGGTGGCCAGCGTGAACTCGGTCTGGTGTTCGGTCTCGTCTTCATTCTGGCCGGTCTGGCATTCAAGATTTCTGCCGTTCCGTTCCACATGTGGACGCCGGACGTCTATGAAGGCGCGCCGACCCCGGTAACGGCATTCTTTGCCGCCGCCCCGAAGATGGCTGCCATGGCGCTCATCATCCGCGTCGTCTCGGAAGCCTTCGCTCCGGTCACCCATGACTGGCAGCAGGTCGTGATCTTCATCGCGCTTGCCTCGATGGTCCTCGGCGCCTTTGCCGCTATCGGCCAGCGCAACATCAAGCGCCTGATGGCTTATTCCTCGATCAGCCATATGGGCTATGCGCTTGTTGGTCTGGCCGCCGGAACGGTGATCGGCGTGAAGGGCGTGATGATCTACATGGCGATCTACCTTGCCATGACGCTCGGAACCTTCGCGTTCATTCTCGCAATGCGCACCAAGGACGGCAATGTTGAGAGCATTGAGGATCTGGCTGGTCTGTCCCGCACCAATCCGGTGCTGGCAACGATCATGACCATCTTCCTGTTCTCGCTTGCTGGCATCCCGCCGCTCGCTGGCTTCTTCGGCAAATGGTACACCTTTCTTGCCGCCGTTGAAGCGGGTCTCTATCCGCTTGCCATCATCGGTATCGTGGCTTCGGTCGTGGGCGCGTTCTACTACCTGCGCATGATCAAGATCATGTGGTTCGATGAGCCGACGGGTGGTTTCGTTCCGGTCGCAGGCGAGCTTCGTCTTGTCCTCGGCGTAACGGGTGCCTTCGTGCTCTTCTATGTCTTCCTTGCTGGTCCGATTGGCGGATTTGCCGAAGCCGCAGCCAAGACGTTCTTTTAATCAACGCACAGGGCGGAAGCTGAGATGAGTTTTGCGCTTTCGCCTGTTGCGGCAAATGAGGGCTACCGTCTCGAAACTTTCGAGACGGTAGGCTCCACCAATGCGGTTGCTCTGGAAAGGGCGGCTAGCGGTGATCCGGGCAAGCTCTGGCTTGTTACGAAGAGACAGGAAAGCGGCCGCGGAAGAAGGGGCCGTGCCTGGTCTACGCCTGAAGGCAATCTTGCCTCCACGCTGCTTCTTGTTGAATCCTATGAAATGAAGACGGCGGCAACGCTTGGTTTCGTTGCAGGCTTGTCGCTCGCCGATGCGCTCGATGCCGTATTCGCGGCAACCGGGCCTGCCGTGCCGCCGACAATCGGTCTCAAATGGCCGAACGATGTACTGGTCAACGGCGCCAAACTGACGGGCATCCTGCTCGAATCTTCCATTCTGGCGAAGAATTTGTTCGCTGTTGCCGTCGGTATCGGGACCAATGTGGTCGCCTTTCCAGATGACCTGCCTTATGCAGCGACATGCCTGCAGGCTCTCGGCAGCAAATGCGATGCCGAGACATTGTTTGCAGCTTTGTCGGATGCGTGGTCGGTCAATTACCGCGTCTGGAACGAGGGACGCGGTCTAGACGATATTCGCAAGCGCTGGCTGCAGCGCGCGCATGGTCTGGGCCAGAATGTAACCATGCAGGTCGAAGGTCGCATTATCGAAGGTCGTTTTGAGACAATCGATGAGGCATGCCGTTTTGTTATTCGCGAAGACGACGGTTCGCGGGTTGCAGTAACAGCTGGCGATGTCTATTTCGGAACTGCTGCAACAATACGCAAATAATTGCTTTGTTTTGTCTTGCTAGGGTTGCAACTGGACAACTTTAGGTCCAGTTGAAGCCGCAAGGCGGGATTAATCACAGAGGAAATTTCATGGCCCGATCCAATACTACTGAACTCGTCTTTCTGCCGCTTGGCGGCGTGGGCGAAATCGGCATGAATTTGGCCATGTACGGCTTCGGTCCTGCGGATAACCGTGAATGGCTGGTCGTGGATATGGGCGTGAGCTTTGCGGGGCCTGAACAGCCGGGCGCTGATCTCATCCTGCCGGATATCCGCTATCTTGAAGCTGAAAAACATAATCTGCGCGGCATCGTTATCACGCATGCGCATGAAGACCATTTCGGCGCATTGCTCGATCTGTGGCCGCGCCTGAAGGTTCCGGTCTATGCGACGCCATTCACTGCCGGTCTGCTCGAAGCGAAGCGACAGTCAGAACATGGCGCGCCTGAAATTCCGATCACGATCTACAAGGCAGGCGAGAAATTCGAGGTTGGCCCCTTCAAGATCGAGGCTGTTGCGGTAACCCACTCAATTCCCGAGCCGGTTTCTCTGGCTATCACGACGCCGCTTGGCACGGTCGTGCACACGGGCGACTGGAAGATGGATCCTGAACCGTCGCTCGGACCGGTTATCGACGAGGCGCGTTTCCGTGCAATCGGCGATGCGGGCGTTCTAGCGCTGATCTGCGACTCCACCAATGCGTTGCGCGAGGGTGAATCTCCTTCGGAGCGCCAGGTGGGTGAAAGCCTGCGCGAACTGATTGAAAATGCGCGTGGCCGCGTGGCCATCACCACTTTCTCTTCCAATGTCGGTCGTATCCGGTCGATTACCGAAGCAGCACGCGATGCTGGCCGTCAGGTGCTGGTGGTCGGTCGTTCGATGAAACGCGCCATCTCGGTTGCAACTGAACTTGGCTATATGGAAGGCTTGCCGGAATATCTCAGCGAAGAGGATTACGGCTATATTCCACGCGAAAACGTGGTGATGATCCTCACCGGAAGCCAGGGCGAACCGCGCGCGGCGCTCGCCAAGCTGGCACGTGACGAAATGCGCAGCCTCGCGCTGACGGCGGGCGATACGGTCATCTACTCGTCGCGTGCCATTCCGGGCAATGAAAAATCCATTCTCGACATCAAGAACCGCCTGATCGATCGCGGCATCAAGATCATCGGTGATGAGGATGCACTGGTCCATGTCTCGGGCCATCCACGGCGCAGCGAATTGCGCCGCATGTATTCCTGGGTTCGTCCGCAGATTCTGGTGCCGGTGCATGGCGAAGCCGCCCATCTGGTTGCTCAAGGCTCGCTTGGCGCGATGGAAGGCATCGAGCAGGTCGCGCAGGTGCGTGATGGCGACATGCTGCGTCTGGCGCCGGGCAAGGCCGAGATTATCGACGAAGCGCCGGTTGGCCGCATCTACAAGGACGGCAAGCTGATCGGTGACGAGGAAGAGATCGGCATGGTCGAGCGTCGCAAGCTTGCCTATGTCGGTCATGTCGCCGTTTCGGTATTGCTGGACCGTGAACACAAAATCATCGATGAACCCGATCTCGTGACTTTCGGCGTACCGGAAGAAAACGCGCAGGGCGACCTGTTGGAAGATATTCTGCTGGATGCGGCCATCGAGGCCATCGACAGCATTCCGCGCGTTCGCCGCAAGGACATCGAGCTTGTTCGGGAATCCGTTCGCCGTGCCGTTCGCGCTGCGGCAAATGAAGCATGGGGCAAAAAGCCCGTGGTGACCGTGTTCGTGAATAGGATACGGTAGTCATACGGATTGCAGACAGGTTGCGGAATGACTGGCATGGGAGGTGCTGATGCTCGAACGCTTGAACCACGTGGCGATTGCCGTTCCGGATATTGATGCCGCGGCAGCGCTTTATCGCGGCAAGCTCGGTGCAAAAGTCACCGAGCCACAGGCGTTGCCCGAACATGGCGTAACCGTGGTTTTCATCGACGTCGGCAACACCAAGATCGAATTGCTGGAACCTTTGGGTGAGGGTTCTCCCATCACGGCATTTCTGGAAAAGAACCCCTCCGGCGGGATGCATCATCTCTGCTACGAGGTTGCGGACATTATTGCCGCTCGCGATCGCCTCAAGGCGGAAGGCGCGCGTATCCTTGGGGATGGCGAGCCGAAGACCGGTGCCCACGGCAAGCCGGTTCTGTTCCTGCATCCCAAGGATTTCAACGGCACGCTGATCGAACTGGAAGAGGTGTAATCATGTCGCTGGTTTCAGGAATCGCGATTTATTTCATCATCTGGTGGACGACACTGTTTGCTCTCTTGCCTGTCGGCTTGCGCACGCAGGCCGAAGAAAATGAAGTGACTTTGGGCACAGTGGCCAGCGCTCCGGCCAAGCCGCGCATCGGTCGGGCATTTCTGCGGACAACCATCGTCGCAACACTCATCTTCCTGCTCTATTATTATATGACGCAGATCAGCGGTTTCGGCCTCGACGATATTCCGCATTTCTTCCCGGATCTGACCTGAAATTTCAGACCCCGTTTAATGTGAATTTTGAGGCTGCCTAAAAAATAGGCAGCCTTTCTTTTGTACAAAGAAAAGTGGACATGCCTATCATGGGTTGTGCCGGATATTGAGCCAATTCGCGTAACGTATTGAATTTCCGACGCGGCACAACCCGGCGTCATTTGTGACAGTGATGCCTTTGCGTATGCAATGTTCTTCATATAAATCGATTTATACTTAAACGAAATTTAATACTTGGATGCGCAGAGGGCACTGCGATAAATCCCACAAAATCAATGTGTTATTGCAGCCTATAAAATAGAGGAAATGCGGAAAGCATGGAGGTTCTGCAAGTGCAAAAAAAAAGCAAGGCTTTCGCCTTGCTAATCAAATACGCGTTCGATCCGTTTCCATTTGACTGGCGGCTGCGAAAGTCGCGCCTGGATCCATCCTCCCAAGACTTTGACCGCGTGAAACCAACGGTTTTATTCCGTTGTTGCTCTTATGCTGAAAAAAATAGCGAACTGCACAGCTTTTGTCACGAAAAATCTTCTGTGGCGTCATATTTCTTTCGTAAATTTTCCTCAGTGAGAGTGATATATCTGTAATATATTGAAAATGAATGTGAATCTGGAGGCTGTATTTCGCGCCTCTGGTTCTTTCGGCGGGCCATTATGGCTGTGGATGGGGAAATCCGCTGCCGTGAAAGCTTTTCCAGGCGGGTTTCCAACCGGTGTATAACCCGGTAAGAAACCGACGAATATGCTTAATTTTTGCCTGATTCTTGAAGCACTCAGGCAGTCCCTCTTGATTGGTGGTTACGATGCGTCTGTCGCGGTATTTTTTGCCTATTCTGAAGGAAAACCCCAAGGAGGCGGAAATCGTCTCCCACAGGCTGATGCTGCGTTCGGGCATGATCCGTCAACAGTCAGCGGGCATCTATGCCTGGCTGCCGCTCGGCCTGAAGGTTCTCAACAAGGTTTGCGCTATCATTCGTGAAGAGCAGAACCGCGCGGGCGCCAATGAAATTCTGATGCCGACCATCCAGTCCGCCGATCTGTGGCGCGAAAGCGGTCGCTACGATGCCTATGGCAAGGAAATGCTGCGCATTCAGGACCGTCAGGAGCGCGATATGCTCTTCGGCCCGACCAATGAGGAAATGGTCACCGACATTTTCCGCTCCTATGTGCGCTCCTACAAGGATCTGCCGCTCAATCTCTATCACATCCAGTGGAAGTTCCGCGACGAAGTGCGCCCGCGTTTCGGCGTCATGCGTTCGCGTGAGTTCCTGATGAAGGACGCCTATTCGTTCGACCTCGACTATGAGGGCGCGAAAATGGCGTATTACCGCATGTTCGTGTCCTATCTGCGCACTTTTGCGCGGGTTGGCTTGCAGGCCATCCCGATGCGCGCCGATACGGGACCGATTGGCGGCGACCTCAGCCACGAATTCATCATTCTGGCCGAAACCGGTGAAAGCCAGGTTTTCTGCGACAAGGCTTATCTTGATCTCGCCGTGCCGGGCGCGGACACAGATTTCCGCAACGATGCGCAACTGACCGATATCGTCAAGCGCTGGACGACGCCTTATGCGGCGACCGACGAAATGCATGACGAGGCCGACTGGGCCAAGGTGAAGCCGGAGGATCAGGTTTCGGCGCGCGGCATCGAAGTGGGCCACATCTTCCATTTCGGCACGAAATATTCCGAACCGATGGGCGCGAAAGTGCAGGGCCCGGATGGCAAGGAACATCTGGTGTCGATGGGTTCCTACGGTATCGGTCCGTCGCGCCTTGTCGCGGCAGCCATCGAAGCCTTCCACGATGACGCAGGCATCATCTGGCCGAAGGCCATCGCACCGTTCGGTGCCGGTATCGTCAACATGAAGCCGGGCGATGAAGGCTGCGACGCTGTAAGCGAGAAGATTTATGAAGCGCTGACCAATGCAGGCGTCGATCCTCTGCTCGATGACACGGATGACCGTCCGGGTGCAAAGTTTGCCACGATGGACCTGATCGGCCTGCCGACGCAGGTGATCGTTGGCCCGCGCGGCGTTGCCGCCGGTGAAGTCGAAATCAAGGATCGCAAGACCGGCGAACGCCAGAACCTGAGCGTTGAAGCGGCGATCAACCTGTTGACGGCAGAAGCATGAGCAACGCGGCGGCAGCAAAATCCGGGGATCAGGCAAAGGGTGCCCAAAAGGCGCCGAAGTCCGGTCCATTTTCGGCCTATGAGCGGATGATCGCTTGGCGATATCTGCGAGCGCGCCGCCGCGAGACTTTCATCTCGGTCATTGCCGGTTTTTCTTTCACCGGTATCATGCTGGGCGTGGCGACCCTCATCATCGTCATGGCGGTGATGAACGGCTTCCGTGCCGAGCTTCTTTCGCGAATTCTGGGCATTAACGGCCATCTCATCATGCAGCCGATTGATCGTCCGCTGGATGATTATGCCAGCCTTATCAAGCGGATCGACGGTATTTCGGGCATCAAGTTCGCCATTCCCGTGGTGGAAGGGCAGGCGCTTGTTCAGGGGAATATCGGCGCTGGAACGGGTGCATTGGTGCGCGGTCTTCGTGAAGAGGATCTCGACAAGCTCAAGCTTGTTTCCGGCAATATTCGTCAGGGTACGCTGAAAGGTTTCGATCAGGGTGGCGGCGTCGCCATCGGAACCCGTATGGCGGAAAATCTTGGCCTTTCCATCGGTGATACGCTGCGGGTGATTTCGCCGGATGGCGATGTGACCCCGTTTGGCGTCAATCCGCGCGTGAAGGCCTATCCGATTGTCGCGATCTTCGAGATCGGCATGTCGGAATATGACTCATCAATTGTCATGATGCCGCTTTCCGAGGCGCAGCTCTTCTTCAATCAGGAAGGCAAGGTGCAATCGCTGGAAATCTTTGTCGATAATCCCGACAAGGTGGATGCGATGCGCGCGCCTGTGGAAGAGGCAGCGGGACGCCAGCTCTCGCTTGTCGACTGGCGCCAGCGCAACCAGACTTTCTTCTCGGCGCTGGAAGTCGAGCGCAATGTCATGTTCATGATCCTGACGCTGATCGTGCTCGTAGCGGCGCTGAACATCATTTCCGGCCTTATCATGCTGGTGAAGGACAAGGGGCACGATATCGCGATCCTGCGAACCATGGGGGCAACCCGTGGCGCGGTGATGCGCATATTCCTGATGACGGGTGCCGCCATCGGCGTCACCGGCACGGTAGCCGGTGTTGTTCTGGGTGTTGTCGTCTGCCTCAATGTCGAGCGTCTGCGGGAGTTCTTCTCGTGGCTCTCGGGAACCACGCTCTTCAACCCGGAACTTTACTTCCTGAGCCAGCTTCCAGCCAAGATGGACCCCGGCGAAACGATATCCGTTATCGTCATGGCTCTGGTGCTTTCATTCATTGCCACCATTTTCCCGGCCTGGCGCGCTGCCAAGCTCGATCCGGTCGAAGCATTGAGGTACGAATAAATGGCGGCTGAAGTCATCATGCGGCTGGAGCGTGTCGGCCGCGCCTATAAGGAAGCCGACCGCGAACTGGTCATTCTGAAGGATGCCGATTTCACGCTTCGTCGCGGCGAAATGGTTGCGCTTGTTGCGCCATCCGGCGCGGGCAAGTCGACATTACTGCACACGGCGGGCCTTCTGGAACGTCCCGACAATGGGGACGTATTTCTTGACGGGCGCTCCTGCAGCAAATTGTCCGATGACGAGCGCACGGCGGTCCGCCGCAACGATGTCGGTTTCGTCTATCAGTTCCATCATCTCCTGCCGGAATTTTCCGCGCTGGAAAATGTGATGATGCCGCAGATGATCCGCGGCCTGTCCAGGAAAGCCGCGGCAGAGCGGGCGCAGCAGCTTCTTGAGTATATGAAGATCGGCAAGCGTGCCTCGCATCGCCCGTCGGAACTTTCCGGCGGCGAGCAACAGCGCGTCGCCATTGCCCGCGCCGTTGCCAACGCGCCGCTCGTTCTTCTGGCGGACGAACCGACCGGCAATCTCGACCCGACGACATCGTCCTACGTCTTCGGCGCTCTGGAGGCCCTCGTGCGTCAGTCGGGGCTTGCGGCCCTGATCGCGACCCATAATCATGAGCTTGCCCGCCGCATGGACCGTCGCGTGACGCTCAAGGACGGCAAGGTCGTCGATCTCTAAAGCTCCCAAGTCACAGTAGAACCTCATCCCGAGGAGTTGGCGCAGGCGGCGTCCCGAAGGGCGAGGTGCGGTTCCGCCTGAACGGGGCTCTCGTTCCCAGCCTCGTAGCGTCGCCTTGTGACGCGACTAAAGCATGTCTCCCAAAAGTGGGAACCGGTTTTGGGATAAAGACATGCTTGAAAACAAAAGCTTAAAGCGTGTTCCCTGAATATAGTAAGACGCAACACGCTTTAGCACCTTTTTGTGTTCTGTTCTCTCGCGGCTCCTGCCTGCGGTTGTGTATTCACTATTCGTAAACCCTAAAATGAATGCTGTTGTAGAACGGGTGTTGACTTTGGAACAAAAATAGAACAAAAAATAAACATACGTGAACACAGAGGAGTTTCCAACATGACCGATCTCGTCCACGACGTTCTGTCTTTCATTTCGGTAAGCCTGTTTATTGCAACTTTCGCCATCTGGGTGAGTGCGATCTGAAGGAAATAGAGCATGTCTCCCAAAAGTGGAAACCAGTTTTTGGGGACAAAGACATGCCTAAAAATGATAAGGCATTTCCGGTGATCCGGAAAAACTGGAAATGCTTTGGCTGGTTCCTGTGAACCCGCTGCAAGGTGGTGATAGTCTTACTGGACATCGCCATATCATTCCCCGAAACTGATGCTATCAGGCGACAGAGTCGCCAGCCGCATTGAACCATGTGTGGTTCATCCTGCAAGCAATGTGCTATCAGGCGGCTAGTGCATCGGCCCGAAGATCGGAATCGGTTTTCGGAAAGCGCGATGCATGGATTTGGAGCGTCGGATGTATGTCCATCCGGGCGGCTCGGCAGATGATCGGGGTCGATGGAATGAGTGATGCAGCAGCAGGCAATGCAGCAAAAGACGGTGCTTTGACGCCACGTTTTGTGCATCTGCGGGTACACTCGGCCTATTCGTTGCTGGAAGGCGCATTGCCGCTTGGCAAGATCATCAAACAGGCGATTGCCGACGAGGCGCCGGCTATCGCGGTCACCGACACAAACAATCTGTTTGGTGCGCTCGAATTTGCGCAGAAGGCATCGAAAGACGGGCTACAACCCATCATCGGTTGTCAGGTCGATATTGCCTTCGGTGATCACAACGATAATGGCCGCAGCGTCAATCGTCGGGTTGCGCTGGACCTTGCTCCGATCGTGCTGCTCGCGGCAACGGAAGAGGGCTATGCGAATATCGTGCGGCTCGTCAGCCGCGCCTTTATGGAGACGCCCGCGGGCGATCCGGTGCATGTCGAAGCCAGCTGGCTACCACCATTGTCGAAAGACGTCATTATTCTTTCCGGTGGCGCACTGGGACCAATCGGCCGCGCTTTTGCTGCCGACCGCCCCGACAGGGCAGAGGCGCGGCTTGCCTTCCTGCGGGAGGTCTTTGGTGACCGGCTTTATGTCGAATTGCAGCGTCAGGCAGGTTACGACCGTGCGCTGGAAGCCAAGACGGTTGCCCTTGCTTATGAAATGGATCTCCCTCTGGTGGCCACCAATGAGGCTTTCTTTCTCAAGGCGGAAGATTTCGAGGCTCACGATGCGCTTCTTGCCATTGCGGAAGGCCAGATTCTCTCAAACGATGACCGCCGCCGTCTGACACCGGACCATCATCTGAAAAGCCGTGCGGAAATGGCGGCACTCTTTGCCGATCTGCCGGAAGCGCTCGACAACACGGTCGAAATTGCTGAGCGCTGCAGCTGGTACACGCAGACCCGTGCGCCGATCCTGCCACGGTTTACCGGCGAATCCGATGATCCGGAAGCCGCCGTTCAGGAAGAAGCTGATGAGCTTGCCCGGCAGGCGCGCGACGGCCTGAAGATGCGCCTGGAGACCATCGGTCTCGCAGAAGGCTACACAACAGAACAATATGCCGAACGCCTCGAATATGAGATCGGCATCATCACCCGCATGAAGTTCCCCGGTTACTTCCTGATCGTTGCCGACTTTATCAAATGGGCAAAAGCCCATGGCATTCCGGTCGGGCCGGGCCGTGGCTCGGGTGCCGGTTCGCTCGTCGCCTATGCGCTGACGATTACCGACGTCGATCCGTTGCGTTTCTCGCTGCTTTTCGAACGCTTCCTCAACCCGGATCGCGTTTCGATGCCCGACTTTGATATCGATTTCTGTCAGGACCGCCGTGAAGAGGTGATCCGCTATGTGCAGGGAAAGTACGGGCGCGATCAGGTAGCCCAGATCATCACCTTCGGAACCCTGCAGGCGCGCGCTGTGCTGCGCGATGTCGGTCGCGTTCTGGAAATGCCTTATGGGCAGGTTGATCGTCTCTGCAAGCTGGTGCCGCAGAACCCGGCCAACCCGGTATCATTGGCGCAGGCCATCGACACCGAACCGAAGATCAATGAGGAGCGCGAGAAGGAGCCGGTGGTCGGACGACTGCTCGATATGGCGCTCAAGCTCGAAGGGCTTTACCGTCACGCCTCGACCCATGCCGCCGGTATCGTGATCGGTGATCGTCCGCTGTCGGAACTGGTCCCCATGTATCGCGATCCGCGTTCCGACATGCCGGTCACCCAGTTCAACATGAAATGGGTCGAGCAGGCAGGACTGGTCAAGTTCGACTTTCTTGGTCTCAAGACGCTGACCGTTCTTGAAACGGCGGTCAAACTGGTGGCGCGCAAGGGCATCGAGATTGATCTGTCCCATGTGCCGCTCGATGATCCGCTCACCTATGAAATGCTGTCGCGCGGCGAAACCGTCGGCGTGTTCCAGGTTGAAAGTGCGGGCATGCGCAAGGCGCTGCTCGGCATGCGCCCGGACCGGATTGAAGACATCATTGCGCTTGTGGCGCTTTATCGTCCCGGTCCGATGGAGAACATCCCGACTTATAATGCGCGCAAGAATGGTGAGGAGGAGATCGCCTCCATTCACCCGAAGATCGATCACCTGATCAAGGAAACGCAGGGCGTTATCGTCTATCAGGAACAGGTGATGCAGATCGCGCAGGTGCTTTCCGGCTATTCGCTCGGTGAAGCTGATCTTCTGCGCCGCGCCATGGGCAAGAAGATCCGCGAGGAAATGGACAAGCAGCGTGTCCGCTTCGTGGATGGCGCGATCGAGGGCGGTGTCGACAAGGCGCAGGCCAACATGATCTTCGACCTGCTGGCCAAGTTCGCTGATTACGGCTTCAACAAGTCGCACGCCGCCGCCTATGCCATCGTCTCCTACCAGACGGCCTATATGAAGGCGCATTATCCGGTCGAGTTCCTCGCCGCGTCGATGACCTACGATATGTCGAACACCGACAAGCTCAACGATTTCCGCCGCGAGGCGAACCGTCTGGGCATTGAGGTCGTGCCGCCTTCGGTGATGACTTCCTTCCGCCCGTTCGAAGTCGGTGAGAAGCAGATTTTCTATTCGCTCGCTGCCATCAAGGGCGTGGGCGAGGCTGCGGTCGATCATATTGTCGATGTGCGTGCCGAGAAGCCTTTTGAAAGCCTTGAGGATTTTTGCGAGCGGGTCGATCCGCGCATCGTCAACCGGCGCGTGCTGGAAAGTCTCATCAATGCCGGTGCGATGGATTGTTTCGGTCGCGAGCGCCCGGCCATGAGTGCCGGCATGGATCGCATCATGGGCTTTGCCCAGCGTACGCAGGAAAATGCCGCAAGCGGCCAGTCCGATATTTTCGGCCTGTCAGGTGCGCCGAAGGAAACGCTTATCCTGCCGCAGGCAGCTCCCTGGTTGCCATCGGAAATGCTGCACCGCGAGTTTCAGGCGGTTGGCTTCTATCTGTCAGCCCATCCCCTCGATGAGTATCGTGATGTGCTGAACCGCATGCGTGTTCAAAGCTGGGCGGATTTTTCCGCAGCCGTGAAACGTGGCGCCAATGCCGGTCGTCTGGCAGGAACCGTGACCGCTCGGCAGGAACGCAAGACCCGCACCGGCAACAAGATGGGTATCGTGCAATTGTCCGATGCCAGCGGCCAGTTCGAAGCGGTGCTGTTTTCCGAAGGGTTGGCGCAGTATCGCGACCTTCTGGAGAGCGGCAAGTCGGTGGTGATCACGGTTCAGGCGGAGAACCGCCCCGAAGGTATCGGCTTGCGTATCCAGACGGTGCAGTCGCTTGAAGACGAGGCCTGCCGCATGCAAAAAGCGATGCGGCTCTATTTGCGTTCAGCCGATGCGGTCCGGCATATCGCGCCGCATTTGAACACGCGCGGCGACGGGCAGGTGAGCTTCATCGTCATCAAGGATAACGGCCAGCGGGAAGTCGAAATCGAGCTGCCGCATCGCTATCGTGTCAGTCCGCAGATCGCCAGCGCCATGAAAGCCATTCAGGGCGTCGTGGACGTGGAACTGGTTTAGGATAACTTGGGCAAAACAGGGGCGGTCCTGTTTTGCATTCGTTTTGCGCGAAAAATCGGCGGTGATGTGCGAATTTCACCACCGATTTTGCGGCGAACGCCTGTCAAAAATATGGCGTTTTTGTGTTTGGCATCAATAGGCGGCTGTGAAACGCTCGCGAATGTGCTGGCCTTTTTCAGCTTCGTCCAGAATTGCGACCGCCAGATCGGCAACTGAAATCTTGCTTTCACCCTTGTCGTCGAAAACCGGTTCGTCGCCGCCAAGCCGGTACTTGCCAGTGCGTTCGCCTGGCTGAAGAATGATCGCCGGTGATACGAATGACCATTCCAATTCTTTCTCGCCGCGCAGGTCTTCGAGCGCCTGACGGGCACCGAGCGCGCCTTCCTTCCATTCAGCTGGGAACTCGGGCGAGTCAACCAACTGGTTGCCATTGATCGAAAGGCTGCCTGCACCGCCGACTGCAATAAGGCGCTTGATGCCTGCCTTCTTGGTCGCTTCGGTGATGGAACGGCTGCCTTTGATATGCTTCTCGCGAATTTCTGGATCACTCCAGCCTGGATTGTAGGCGGAAATCACGACGTCATGTCCTGCAAGCTGTCTTGCGAGCGCGTCGGTATCAAACACGTCGGCCTTTACCGCCGTCACATTGGGCAGTTTTTCGACTTTCTCCGGGTGGCGAACAAGTGCGGTAACCTGGTCGCCGCGCGCAGCAGCTTCCTTGAGGATTGCAGCGCCTACGAAACCCGTTGCGCCGATCAGTGCGATCTTAGTCATGGCAGTCTCCTTTTCGACCTTCTCTTATCGAACGAATTAAGGTATGTTTCATAATCAGGTTATTTCTGATAACCACATAGGCGATGCCGACAGGCTTGTGAAGAACGCACTTTTACATGGTCAGGATACATGGAAGTAACCGCCTCAAAGGCAAGTGCCGAGAATGATGCGTGTTAAAACCGGAATCATAAAACCGATATAAAGGTTTGTTTTCAGGCGCTATTTGCCCCAAACCGCTTCACGATTCTGCTGGAAATGCGCCAGCTTCGATGATGAGGAAGAACACCGGTCTGCCACCGGGTTTTCCGGAGAAACAAGATGACGATACCGACACGCCCAGACGGCAAGACGCCTTTGCTCTCGTCAACACCTGCTTTCAAAACCGATGGTGACGGTTCCTGCCCGATCCGTGAAGTGCTGGACCGGGTAGGCGACACATGGAGCATTCTCGTCATTTTCAATCTTCAGGAAGGTTCGATGCGTTTCAATGCATTGCGACGTGCCATTGAGGGGATATCACAGCGCATGTTGACGGTTACGTTGCGGTCGCTGGAGCGGGATGGCCTTGTGTCTCGTCATGTTCGCCCGACATCTCCACCCGAGGTGGAATATTCGCTGACCGAACTTGGACATTCTCTGGCCGTTCCCATTGACGTTCTTGGCCAATGGGCCGTCAAAAATAGGGCTTTACTTCGCGATGCACGCTCGCGCTTTGACGGAAGCGTTGAATAAAAAGGAACCGGTCTCACTCCGTTTGCGTTTGTCTTGCAAACAGGAGAAGTCCAATGCCCGCAAAATCCCAGGCCCAACAGAAGGCAGCCGGTGCCGCACTTGCCGCCAAACGCGGTGAAATCAAGAAAAGCGAACTCTTCGGTGCGTCGAAAGAAATGTACGAATCGATGACCGAAAAGGAACTGGAAGAGTTTGCCGAAACCAGGCGCAAGGGCTTGCCCGAACACGTAGACGACAAGAAGAAGCACTAGGGTCAGGACCGATCAATTTGATGGAAATGGCACCTGAAATGACGGGAGCTGTTAGAAGAGACGCGAAGAACGGGGTGGTTTCCCCGGCTGAGCGGTTCGACGCAGCGGAACGCGAGTTATTTCGGTGTCCAGAGGATGTGGTCCATCCGCCCGGCTACTTCATCGAAAAAGCTCGGAAATGAATCACATTTCCTTCGCCTTTTCTCCTCATATCCAAACGGATGGCCTCACACCATTTTCACCAAATCAACAGGTCCTGACCCTAACCACAGTCGACCGGAGGGAAATGAGGATCGGCTCGATTCTGCTTGAACCAAGAGAGTTTTGAGCATCCATCAGATTGGCGCTCAAGATAAAATGGCGAGCGTTATCAGACGCTCGCCGCAACTGTCAGATGGCTACTTGCCCGCTTTGTTTGGGGCCAGTTCGATTGCTTTGAGCTTGCCATCCGTAATGCCACAGCGCAGCGTGATGCTATCCCATGTCGTTGAAGCGCCTTTGTTGCGCGCTTCGCCTGGAACCGAAATCACTGCAGAAACCTTCCGCGGGTCACTGGTGCTGAATTTTGAAGACTTATCATTGGTTTGAGCCGATGAGATGTCATCCTTGGTGAAGCCAAGGCGATCATATTTCTTGCTTTTTTTGACATAATCATAGGCACTGGCAATGCAATCAGCGATCTGTGGAGCTGCCTGCTGATCCTTCACCAGAGTTTGGTAATTGCCCCTAAAATCCTTCGTTCTCTTCGGAACGGAATCCGCATGGGCGGCCGCGGAAAAGCCAAGTGCGAAAATTGCGGAAATTATGAATTTGGTCGATTTCATGCCCCACGTCCTTCTGGAAAAACCGTCGCTCGGTGGTAGCGGCGGAACTGAATCGATAACGCAGTGTAGATTACAAATGCGATTCTGATTTTTTTATGAATTACCTACGCTTACGACGATATCCTACTGGCAGATGCGCGCAAGACAGGATTTGCCGTGGCAACCTTGATCGAGGTGCATGTTGGTGAGATGTGCCGCATCGCCGTCGGGACCGATGACTGTCATGAAAAGCTTGCAGCTGGCGCTGTGCACGGCGCGCCAGAACGCCTTTTCCTTATCCGAGCCGTTCCAGCCGCTCTCCAGTTCCGTCTTGCTGCCATCCGAAAACTTGAACGACATGATGTCGAGCGCATTAGCAAAGGCATGTTCGGAAACCCGTCCTGACGAAGCGCCGTTTACTTTCCGGCACTGGTAATCCGAGCCGGTGCCAATTTCCGAAATTTTCGAATCCGGACCGTAAACATCCTTGGCGGCTTTCGTTACCTCACTGCTCCATTGCGCCAGCGTGACGGCCATTGCGCAATTAGTTGTTACGGCATTGGTGAATTTCAGTGGTTGGTCCTTACCGATAGCGATCAGGGACAACGGGGAGTGCACTCCACATTGTTCTCCATCCTTGATCGGAGGCAACAACTTGCCCTCGACTTCGCCGGAATTCAGAGCTGGGCAGGACACCTGATAGACGCGCTCGTCCTTTTGCGGCTTTGGCTGCTGATCAGGGCCGGGTTTCGCCTCTTGCGGTTTTTCGTCCGCCGGTTTCGGGTTCTCAGTCGGTTTTGGTGGCTCTGCTGGAGCTGGTGCGGTTTGAGCGTTCGGGGTTGGCTGCGGCGGCTGCCTGGGTTCTGCTTCCGGCTTTTCCTTTGGAACAGGCGGCGTTTCCGGTTCCGGTGTTTTGGTTGCTGCTTCCTCCGCGCGAGGAGCGGGCGTCGGAACGGGTATGGTGAGGCCGGGACCGGGTATGGTGAGGCCGGGACCGGGTTTTGCTTCGGTCTTTGCCGGGGCGCTTTCCGCCTGTTTTGTGGATTGTTGCTTTGGAGGCGATTTCTTCTGAGTACGTTTCACCGCAGGGCGTTTGCGGTGCTGCTTTGCCTTTTGGGCGTCCTGCTTCAGGATGCGTTCGATGAAAGTTTGCGCCTGTGCCTGACCGGAGCCGATGCCCGAAAAACAGGAAGTCGCCAGAAGGCCTATCGCAATGAGAGCCGTAGATGCGCCCTTGCCGGGCAGGGAAAAAGACAAAGCCATTGACGCCTCATGAATTGCGATCCGTCTTGCCTAATGTCGAAACAGGCGATGACGTTCCTTCACGCTTGATGGCAGGTCGTAGCAAATGGTAGGAAACAGGTCTTGCAGACCGGTTTTTCAGGCTTTTTCGGCTGCTTGAGCTTGACAAGATAACAGCTGCATGACTAAAAGCCGCCCAGCGCTGGCGCGTTTCGTGCCGGCGTTTCATTTGACGTGTCCCGTGGATGAAGATTGCGCTCGCGCGCTTCATCCTGTCAGTCCTCTAAAACGGAGGGCAGAGGAGGGCGCGTTTCCTCCAGCGCCTCCGGGCGCTATAACCTTTTGAAGGAAATGCGATGAGCAAGCGCGAATCCGCTAAGTACAAAATTGATCGCCGTCTTGGCGAAAACATCTGGGGCCGTCCGAAGTCCCCGGTAAACCGTCGTGAATATGGCCCGGGCCAGCACGGCCAGCGCCGCAAGGGCAAGCTGTCGGACTTCGGTGTACAGCTCCGCGCAAAGCAGAAGCTCAAGGGCTTCTACGGCGACATCTCCGAAAAGCAGTTCCGCAAGACCTACGAAGAAGCCGCTCGCCGCAAGGGCGACACCGGTGAAAACCTGATCGGTCTGCTGGAATCGCGTCTCGACGCAGTTGTGTACCGCGCCAAGTTCGTTCCGACGATCTTCGCTGCCCGCCAGTTCATCAACCACGGCCACGTGAATGTGAACGGTCGCCGCGTCAACGTTCAGTCCTACCGCCTGAAGGCCGGTGACGTTGTTGAAGTTCGCGAAAAGTCGAAGCAGCTGGTTATCGTTCTCGAAGCTGTTCAGCTCGCAGAACGTGATGTTCCAGAATATATCGAAGTCGACCACAACAAGCTGGTTGCGACGTATTCCCGCGTTCCAACCCTTTCGGATGTGCCTTACGCCGTCCAGATGGAACCGAACCTCGTCGTCGAATTCTATTCGCGTTAATTTCAGGCGCGCTCTGGCGCGCTGGATATATGCCGAAATCGAAAAGCCGCGCTGTTCATGCAGCGCGGCTTTTTCTTTTCCAGCAAAAGTGCGAAGCGGTTTTGCGTCTTTCGCAAACAAATGTTGTTTCGCGGTTTTCCCTGCCGCCAGTTTTCGCTATTAAGCCTTCAACATCTTCAATTGTTTTTCGGGAAGCATCATGAACGCTTTCGATCCAGATATCGCAGAAGACGCAGGCAGCGACGGCTGCCACCCGCTGTTCCGCGAAGTGCCGACCACAGTCGAGTTCAACAAGCTGCGGAAGCGGCTCTTGCGTTTGACGCGGCAGGCTATCGAGGATTTCTCGATGGTGAAACCCGGCGAGCGCTGGATGGTCTGCCTGTCAGGCGGCAAGGACTCCTATGGCCTGCTCGCGCTGCTGCTCGATCTCAAATGGCGCGGCCTGCTGCCGGTTGAGCTGCTGGCAGTGAATCTGGATCAGGGCCAGCCGAATTTTCCGAAGCACATTCTGCCGGATTTCCTGAACCGGTACGAAATCGAGCATCGTATCGAATATCAGGATACCTATTCGATTGTGACCGACAAGCTGCCTGAGACCAGCACCTATTGCTCGCTCTGCTCGCGGTTGCGTCGCGGGAACCTCTATCGCATCGCGCGTGAAGAGGGTTGCTCGGCCATCGTTCTTGGCCATCACCGGGAAGATATTCTGGAAACCTTCTTCATGAACCTGTTCCATGGCGGGCGTCTGGCTGCGATGCCGCCAAAACTTTTGAATGATGAAGGCGACCTGATGGTATTCCGTCCGCTGGCTTATGCGGCGGAAGACGATCTCGAAAAATTTGCCACTGCAATGCAGTTTCCGATCATTCCATGCGATCTGTGCGGCAGTCAGGAAGGCCTTCAGCGCAATGCAATGAAGGCAATGCTGACCGACATCGAGAAACGTATGCCGGGGCGCAAGGACACGATGATCCGCGCCATGACGAATGTTCGTCCAAGCCATCTGATGGATCGCAAGCTGTTCGATTTTGCGGGACTGATGGTGAATGGTGAGGGAGAGGGCGAACATGCGGTTTGACGAAGGACAGATGGACTGGCTGGCCGATTTGCTGGCAGATGCGGCGCGTCAGGAAATCATGCCCCGTTTCCGCAGGCTGGATGTCGGCGATATCCGACAGAAGACCTCGCCCGCCGATCTGGTAACGGAAGCGGATGTAAATGCTGAACGGTTTATCACCGCCAAGCTTAAAGAACGCTTTGCCGATGCGGTTATCGTCGGTGAGGAAGCCTGCTCGGACAATCCAGCATTGCTGACCGGCCTTGATGATGCGGAGCTTGCCTTCACCATCGACCCGGTCGATGGCACTTTCAACTTCGCCTCCGGCGTTCCGCTCTTTGGCGTGATGCTTGCCGTGGTCTCGAAAGGCGAAACCGTTGCCGGTATCATTCACGACCCCGTCGGCAATGACTGGATCATGGCTTCAAAGGGTGGAGGAAGCTACATCCGCCACGCCAATGGAGATGTGAGCAAGGTCAACGTTGCCGAACCGGCCTCGATCGACCAGATGACCGGCGCTATATCGTGGCAGTACACGGCTGAACCGGTACGGTCGCGTCTGGCACGCAACCATACGAAGTTTCTGTCGCAGATCGGCTATCGCTATGCAGCGCATGAATATCGCATCCTCGCCACCGGCGGCGCACATTTTGTGGTCTACAACAAGCTGATGCCGTGGGACCATCTGCCGGGCGCCCTGATCCATCAGGAAGCTGGCGGTTATCTCGCTCGCTGGGATGGAAGCGATTATCTGCCGTCTCACACTGGCGGCGGTATTCTGGCCGCACCGAGCAGGGATAGCTGGCAGTCCATTCAGGCGGCGCTCTGGGAAGAATAACGCCGTTGGAGTAATGTCCGATATGAAAAGGCCCGCTACATCGGCGGGCCTTTCCTGTTTTGCATGGCAAAATTGATCAGATCACGTGTTCGGCGGGCGGGTTTTGAACCCTGAACAACCGGCCGCGTTCGGCTATCAGAACGCAGCCGAGGGCGACAAATCCAAGTACGCAATAGCCGGTTGCAACCGGCGTGGTCGTGCCATCAAAGGCCTGGCCGATAATTGCGCCCAATGCCGCACCGATGACCGTCTGGGCAAAGCCCAGAACAGAGGAGGCCGTTCCGGCAACTTCGCCGAGCGGCTCCATCGCCAGCGCGTTGAAATTGGCGGTCACGAGGCTGAACGAGAACATGATGGTCATGTAGATCGCCATCAGGATCGGGAAGGGAACCGGGCCTTCCATTGTGACAGACAGAACCATCCACAACAGGCTGAAGCTGGTGAAAACCAGCAGCATGCTCTGTGAAATCCGCCGCATGCCGTAGCGGCCGACCAGACGCGAGTTCAAAAATGAGGCAAGCGCCAGCGTCATGGCGACGGCAGCGAAAGCTAGGGGGAACAAAGCGCCGAGCTTGTAAATATCGACGAAAATCTGCTGCGCGGAATTGATATAGCCGAACAGCGCCCCGAGAATGAACGACGTGCCGAGCATGTAGAACAGGGCGACGCGGTTCGAGAGAACGATCCCGAAGCCGCCCATCACGCTCTTGACCGTGAGCGGACGTCGGTTTGTGGCGGGCAGGGTTTCGGGCAGGCGAAGGAAGGCCCATATGCCGACGATAAGCGCCATCAGGGCCATCGACAGGAAAATCAGGTGCCATTCGCCGAAAAGCATGATGAGCTGGCCAGTTGCGGGCGCAACGACCGGCAGGATCATGAAAACCATCATGACAAGCGACATGACTTCCGCCATCTGACGACCGGCAAACTTGTCGCGAACGACGGATACGGCGATCACGCGTGTGGCAGCCGCACCAAGCCCCTGCAATACGCGCAGGATGATAAGCGTCGTGAAGTCGGTAACGATAGCCGCTCCCAAAGCTGCCAGAATGTAAATGACGAGCCCGCCGAACAGCGGCAGCCTGCGGCCGAAACGGTCGCTCAGTGGTCCATAGAACAGCTGCGAAACGCCGAAGCCGAGCAGATAGGCGGTGATGACGAACTGGACGTGATTTTCGGATTGAACGCCAAGGCTTGCACCGATCTGCGGCAAGCCGGGCAGCATGATATCGACGGCCAGCGCATTGATGGCCATGATCGCTGCAATGAGGGCAATGAATTCGCCGCGCCCACGCATGGAGGTCTTCTGGTCCGGCGAACCGTTCTTGATGTCGAGCGGCATGACTGGCATTCCCTGGCAAAATAGCGCTTCGCGTCTGAAAGACACGATGCGAAAGACAAAATTTAGAAAGCAGAAGCGGACACAGAAGGAATTCCGCCATTGAAGCATCTAGCAAACGCAAAAGGCGCCGTTGAACGGCGCCTTTGGAAAAAGGTGAGGCTAAGCCGTATAACCGGCAATTAACCCTCAAGCAGCCTTGGTGGCAATACCCTTATCGGTAAAAAGTGCCTGCAGCTCACTCGATTGGAACATTTCGCGCACGATATCGCAACCGCCGACGAATTCACCCTTCACATAAAGCTGAGGAATGGTTGGCCAGCTGGAATATTCCTTGATGCCCTGACGCAGGTCGTCCGAGGAAAGGACGTTGACGCCTTTGTAGTCCACGCCGAGATAGTCGAGGATCTGGACGACCTGACCGGAGAAACCGCACTGCGGGAAACCCGGCGTGCCCTTCATGAAAAGCACGACGTCGTTGGTCTTCACTTCATTGTCGATGAAATCGTTGATGCCGGTCATTTGCGGTCCTTTCCAAGCATAACCCCGAAAAGTTGCCTGACTTTTCGGACAGGATCATGCGCTAAACAAATACGTCGAGGCAAATTTCGACGCAAACTGGGAGGTCTTTCCCAATATAGTCATTTGAATGCTGGTAACCACCCTGTTTGGGCGAAAGCAAGTCAAATGCTTGAGAAATCCGTAACGAGGGGAGCTGCATCTTGCCGCAGCAGGATTTGCTCCCCTAAATTGGCCTTCCGTTATTCCGGTACGCTTGTCTGCAAAGCGAGTGCGTGAAGCACACCGCCCATATTGCCCTTCAGCGCATCATAGACCATCTGGTGCTGCTGCACACGGGACTTGCCACGGAAACTTTCCGCGACAACCTCGGCGGCATAATGGTCTCCGTCTCCGGCAAGGTCGCGGATCGTCACCTTTGCGTCGGGAATCCCCTCGCGTATCAGTTTTTCGATCTCATGTGCGTCCATAGCCATGCAAAATCTCCCGCCGTTTCCGGCATCTTCTTATCGTTTTATCGAATCGTAACGCACCATCGTGGAACGTCAACTGACATCTGTCTAACGCTTAAATAGCTGACAAGCAAACCGCCCGAACGGGGTTTCCATCCGGGCGGCAAAAGACGTTAACGATGCTAAACGAGGTCAGTTATCGCTGACCGGTTCGCCGCTCATAAAGCCGGGGAACCAGCCTTCAAAGGCGTCGGTCAGATCGGCAATGCTGACGTCGACCAGATCGCCAATCTTCAGGCGGTCGCCGCCAACTGTACCGAGCACGCGGAACGGAACACCCGCGCCTTCGGCATTGAGGGCTATGAGCTTTGCCATTTCCGCCGTAGCCGCGACGACATAGCGCGCCTGATCTTCGCCGAAAAGGACTGCGTGCGGCAGACCGTCGCCCGCATCGAGTTCTGCACCCTTGCCGGACTTGATCGCCATTTCTGCGACGGCAATCGCCAGACCGCCATCGGAGAGGTCATGGCAGGCCGTAACCTGGCCGTTGCGGATGGCCGAACGGACGAACTCGCCGTTACGCTTTTCAAGCGCAAGGTCGACTGTCGGGGCAGGACCATCGGCACGGTCGAACAGATCGCGCAGGTAAATGGACTGGCCGAGATGTGTGCCGTCGTCGCCAAGCAGAACCAGCGTGTCACCGTCCTGCATGCCGCCGATCTTGGCTGTTTGCGACCAATCCGGAATGAGGCCAACACCGGCAA
This sequence comes from Ochrobactrum sp. A-1, assembly GCF_022488005.1. NCBI lineage: Bacteria > Pseudomonadati > Pseudomonadota > Alphaproteobacteria > Hyphomicrobiales > Brucellaceae > Ochrobactrum > Ochrobactrum sp. A-1. The sequence goes on along the minus strand of NZ_JAKVQC010000003.1, from coordinate 597,709 downwards.
TGGTCGGGGTCGGTAAAATGGCTTGACCGTTGGTTTCGTTATAAAGCGAGACATTGCCCGAAACGATCGGGAAATCGAGCGCACGGCAGGCTTCACCGATGCCTTCGATGGCCTTGACGAGCTGGCCCATGATTTCCGGCTTTTCAGGATTGCCGAAGTTCAGGTTGTCGGTCGATGCCAGCGGCTCCGCGCCGGTCGCGGTGATGTTGCGCCAGCATTCGGCCACGGCCTGCTTGCCGCCTTCAAACGGGTCCGCTTCGCAATAACGCGGCGTCACGTCCGACGAGAAGGCGAGAGCCTTGGTTTCATGGCCTTCAACGCGGATCACACCGGCATCGCCGCCCGGAACCTGCAGCGAATTGCCCTGAATGAGCGTGTCGTACTGTTCATAGACCCAGCGACGGGACGAAAGGTCCGGCGAACCGATCAGCTTGAGAAGGGCTGCCGAATAGTCTTCCACCTGCGGCACATTGCTGGCAGGGAGCGGTGCGTGCTTGCCTGGCTCCATCCACGGACGATCATATTCCGGCGCTTCGTCGCCCAAATCCTTGATCGGCAGGTTGGCGACTTCTTCGCCCTGATGAATGACGCGGAAACGAAGATCGTCGGTCGTCTTGCCGACGATGGCGAAGTCGAGACCCCATTTGCGGAAAATGGCCTGCGCTTCGGCTTCCTTTTCAGGCTTCAGAACCATGAGCATGCGCTCCTGGCTTTCCGAAAGCATCATTTCATAGGCCGTCATGTTCTCTTCGCGGACGGGAACATGGTCGAGAATGAGTTCAATGCCGAGGTCGCCCTTGGCGCCCATTTCGACAGCCGAACAGGTAAGACCGGCGGCCCCCATATCCTGAATGGCAATGACCGCACCGGAGGCCATCAGCTCAAGACAGGCTTCGAGCAGGCACTTTTCGGTAAATGGATCGCCGACCTGAACGGTAGGGCGCTTTTCTTCAATCGACTCGTCGAATTCAGCGGATGCCATGGTCGCGCCGCCGACACCGTCGCGGCCCGTCTTGGCACCCAGATAGACGACCGGCAGGCCGACGCCCTTGGCTTCCGACAGGAAGATTCCGTCGTGCTTGGCAAGACCGGCAGCAAATGCATTGACGAGGATATTGCCGTTATAGCGCTTGTCGAAGTTCACTTCGCCGCCAACGGTCGGCACGCCAAAGGCATTGCCATAGCCGCCGACGCCGGAAACGACGCCGGAGACAAGGTGACGGGTCTTCGGATGATCGGGTTCGCCAAAGCGGAGCGCATTCATCGCCGCAACGGGACGCGCGCCCATGGTGAACACGTCGCGCAGAATGCCGCCAACGCCGGTCGCTGCACCCTGATAGGGTTCGATGTAGGATGGGTGATTATGGCTTTCCATCTTGAAGACGACGCAATCGCCATCACCGATGTCCACTACGCCTGCATTTTCGCCGGGGCCCTGAATAACACGCGGTCCGGTTGTCGGAAGCGTGCGAAGCCATTTCTTGGAAGACTTGTAGGAGCAGTGCTCGTTCCACATGGCTGAGAAAATCCCAAGCTCTGTGAAGGTGGGCTCGCGTCCGATTAGCTCAAGAATGCGCTGATACTCGTCCGGCTTGAGGCCATGGGATTCGATGAGTTCCGGCGTGATGTCGCGCTTATTGGAAATAGTCATGGAAATGGGCAACCCCGTCGCAGGCTGTGGCACCCGAAAACCTTCCGCCGAAGGCTGGGCATCTAAGGTTTCAAGGGGCCTCTTTAACCTAACTCTGTTGGAAGTGCGACAGGAAAATACCGCTTTCCCGGCCTCAATCCTATATCAATAACGATAAAAAGAGACCAAGCCCGTCAGACACTCCCTTCATATCCCGCCTGTTCGTTTTCAAGCAGGCGACGGAGCGTCAGAAAACAGTTTTCGACGACACTGCGATCAGCCGGAGACGAGAAGGCAACGCGGACCCTGTGATAAATCTGATCGACGCGTCCAGCCTTGAACTCGTCCTCGTCATCGATCAGGATTCCACTTTCATAGGCGGCCGCCTTGAACGTGCCTGAAAGCCAGGGCTCGGGCAGTCCCATCCACAGGAACGGAACAGATGGTTTCGATACGAAGTCGAACCCGTCGAAGATTTCCCTTGCCATTTTTTCGCGAATAACCGTTTCCTCGCGGCATTTACTGTGAATGGCGTCTGCCTCGCCGGACAACACAAGCTGGGCACCGGTTTCGGCGAGCAGGAATGCCGCACCGCCCGTGACCATCTTGTGCGTTACCTTCACCCTTTGCGCGCAATGCGCGGGGCAGGCGACCCAGCCGCTGCGTATGCCTGCCGCAACGGCTTTCGACAGGCCGGAGACGACAAATGTGCGTTCAGGCGCAAAATTTGCCAATGGCGGTATCTGGCTGTCACACATGACGCCATAGATATCGTCTTCAATAAGCCAGACATTGTAACGCCTTGCGATGTCAGCGATTGCGCGACGCCGTTCTTCAGGCATGACGGATAATGTCGGATTGTGCAGCGTTGGCATCAAAAAGGCGAGGGTGGGATGCTGCTGGCGGCAGGCCCGTTCGAATTCTTCCGGGATCAGACCATATTCATCCAGACCGGCCTGAATGGTACGGCGCCCGAGAAGGCGCACGGAGCGGCTGATCTGCGCATAGGTCAGATTCTCGAACAGGATGCGATCGCCCGGATTCGTGAAGGCTGTGATGATTGCTATGCTCGCAGCCTGCGCACCATTGGTGACGACAATGTTGTCGAGATCTGGCCGCCAGCCTGCGCGCGAAAGCCATTTTTGCCCTGCTTCCAGCCAGTGCTGCGGAAAATAACGCGAATAGCTCGCAATATCCTGCGGAAAATCCCGATGAATTTCGGCGTTGATTTTGGCCAGAACTTCGTGCTGGCCGACATCCGGCGCTGCCGTGGTGTCGAAACGTATTTTTCCCGAGGGAACATCGGCAGGCTTTGTGCCAGCGATACCGGAGGCGGTAAGCGCGTTGTCTGCAGGTTCTTCGCCCAGAACATAGGTTCCGCGACCGACTTCACCTGTCACTAGGCCACGCTCATGGGCCAGGGCATAGGCTCGGCCGATTGTGCCGATTGTCACCTTCAAGTCGAACGCCAGATTGCGTTGTGGCGGAAGCTTGGCGCCCGCTGGCAATCCGCCATTCCCGATAGCCTCTTCGATGGCATCGGCAAGCTGCAGGTAAAACGGGCCGGATTTGCCGGCAAGGTCTGGAATCCAATTTGTCATGGTGACAACTTATAAATTGTACCTATTGCCAAGTCAATTATAGAGTCAATTCGTCGCTGCTTGGTGACAATGCAGACATCGAGCCAAACATACGGTTTGCCTCGACTGCTTCCCAGCTCCCAACTGGCCCAACTGGCAATGAAATGGACCGAACCAATGTTCTACTTCAGACCGCAGACCGAGACAATAGATACAATTCTTCCTGTGCCCGTAGCAGATAGCATTACGGACTTGCCAAAAGGATTACAGGTCAATCTGACAACGGCCTCCCAGCCACAAGTCGGATATATAAGCCGTTTTATAGACTGGGTGTCTTATCGAATGATGCTGCGACGTAGCCGGATCGCCTTGGGGGAGCTGACAGACGATCAGTTGCGCGACATTGGGCTGCAGCGCGATGAGGCTGAGCGTGAAGCACGCAAGGTGCGTTTTCATCTGCGTTAAACCATATCGCGGAAAACTGGCCTCCACTTTTCCGCGATATGCTCTGGTTTTACTGGCAACCGCTCTGGCCCGAAGACCAGCGGTTGACGTCGGCGGCGATGCGTCCGCCACGGCTTTCCTGCATCATGGGTCCGAAGGCCTCGACGCGAGCCGGATTGCCTTGCGCCTGCACCACAAGCAGCGGACGGGATGCCGGATTGCGGGCAGGCACGACCAGAATGCGCGGACGTCCGGTAAAGGAATTCAGTTCCGGCGCAAGCGAGTAACCGCGGAAATCCTTGTCCTTGGATTTGAACCAGCAGCTATTTGCTGCCAGCGCAATGCGTTCCATTGTTGGCAGCGCCGCCTTGCTGGCATCGACGGCGATGGGCCCCGTGGGCTTGCTGGAAGTGCAGGCTGCAAGCAATGCAATGGCCGGGAGGGCCAGAAGAGCGAAAGTCTTGGTCTTCAAGGAGGGGCTCCGATAGTGCGTGCCTTCAAAAAGGCACGCATGAGGTGTGGGCGGGGGTAAGTAATGTCAGGCGAGTTGTGGCATGAAAGCCTTCAGTCCGTCGCTCATCTCGTTCCAGATGCGCTCAAAAACCGGATGCTGTTTTGCCTTGGCGGCATATGCATCGAATTTCGGGAACTCGTCCAGCAAATCCGCTTTGCCAGAGAGCTTCTTCAACGGTTCCATCAGAAAACGCACCGGCAGGAGCCAGCAATCCGCAAGGGTTGGTTCGTCTCCCGTGGCATAAGCCATGTCCGAAAGACGGCTTTCGACCACTTTCAGGCCGGTATGCATCTTCTCGAACAGGCGCTCGATGCTGGCATTGTCGCGCTCGGGCTTGCTCAGCAGCACAAACAGCTTCATGGCAGGGCCGAGCACTTCCAGTTCTGTTATACGGGCCAGCAGTCGTGCGAGTGCGCGCTCGCGCGGCGTGCCAGGCAGTACAGATACTTCCGGAAAATGATCTTCAAGATATTCGGCGATCACCGCTCCCTCGAACAGCGTCTCGCCGGAACTGGTAATCAGTACCGGCACGCGGCGGAGCGGTGTGACATTGCCGAAATCGGCCGGAAACGGGTAGGGCAGGTTCATCGGCTTGAATTGCAGGTCCTTCAGGTAAAGAACCCCGCGTACAAAGGCCGAGTAAGGGGAAAGAGGGCGTGAATAAAGCTGCATGAATGAAGTTCCCCTGATTCGTTATCGCTAAAATGTGCGAGGCATTTCCAGCAAAAATGTGAACGCTCTTGCTTGGAAAGCGCGTGAAACAAATATGGGGCGATCCCGACGTTTCTCTTCGGCATCGGCCCGAAAATCGGAATCGATTTTCGGAAAGCACGATGCGCCGATTCAATAGATTAGAGCGTCTTTTGTATGTCCCTAAGAACGCACGACGCTCCAAGCCGGAACCCTCCCTAAGCCAAGCTGCCATGAAAATAGATGCTTTGCCAGTGCAGTTTTGCGGCGAAACAAGACAACAAAAAAGGCGGCTCGATTGAAGCCGCCCTTTCCGTTTATCTTTTTGCCAGCTTAAGCGGCGATGCCAAGCGCGCCTGCGAAAAGCGCCCGACCGTCATCGCCGCCATGTGCGGATTCGATCAGGTTTTCTGGATGCGGCATCATGCCAAGCACATTGCCGCGTGCACTGACGATACCGGCGATGTCGTTGACCGATCCGTTCGGATTGGTGCCTTCGGCATAGCGGAACACAACCTGGCCTTCACCTTCGAGACGCTTCAGCGTTTCGGCATCGGCGAAATAATTGCCGTCATGATGCGCGACCGGGCAGCGGATGATCTGGCCCGGTTTGTAGCCGCGCGTGAACGACGTGTTGGCGTTGGTCACTTCGAGCTTCACTTCGCGGCAGACGAACTTCAGCGAAGCATTGCGCATCAATGCGCCCGGCAGAAGTCCGGCTTCGACGAGTATCTGGAAACCGTTGCAAACGCCCATGACCATGACGCCTTTGTCGGCCTTCTCGCGAACGGCCTGCATCACCGGCATACGGGCTGCAATCGCACCGCAGCGCAGATAGTCGCCATAGGAGAAGCCGCCCGGAATCAGGATCAGGTCCACATCGTCGGGAATGCTCGTATCGGTCTGCCAGACGGTCACCGGCGCCTGACCGGTGATCTTGGTGAGTGCTGCGATCATGTCGCGATCACGATTGAGACCGGGAAGGAGAATGACTGCGGATTTCATGGCGTCTGCTTCCTTTGCTGGGCTCAGGCGATGGCGATGGAATAGTCTTCGATCACCGTATTGGCGAGCAGCTTTTCGCACATGGCCTTAAGGTCGGCTTCAGCCTTGCTCTTGTCGGAGCCATTCAGTTCGAGGTCGAAAACCTTGCCCTGGCGTGCGGAGTTGACGCCGTCGAAACCGAGGCTTCCGAGCGCGCCGACGATTGCCTTGCCTTGCGGGTCGAGAACGCCGTTTTTCAGTGTAACGGTGACGCGTGCCTTGATCACTCTGTAGTTCCTGCAGTTTTAGAACGAATGAAACAGCCCGGAAGGCTTAATTTGGCATGATCCCGAAAACCGGTTCCCACTTTTCGGGATCATGCCCTTCCGGGCTGGGCGGATCATTTTACTTTACAAGCGTAGGGCCAGCCGGACGGGGCGTATCGTTCTCGTTCATGATGCCGAGACGGCGAGCCACTTCCTGGTAGGCCTCGACCAGTCCGCCCATGTCGCGGCGGAAACGGTCCTTATCAAGCTTGTCATTGGTGTTGAGATCCCAAAGGCGTGCCGAATCTGGAGAGATTTCGTCGGCGACGACGATGCGCATCATGTCTCCTTCCCACAGGCGTCCGCATTCCATCTTGAAATCGACAAGCTGGATGCCGATGCCGAGGAACAGGCCGGTCAGGAAGTCGTTGACGCGAATGGCGAGCGCCATGATGTCGTCGATTTCCGGCGGGCTTGCCCAACCGAAAGCCGTGATATGCTCTTCGGTGACCATAGGGTCGTCGAGTGCGTCAGCCTTGTAATAGAACTCGATGATCGAGCGCGGCAGGACGGTGCCTTCTTCAAGGCCAAGACGCTTGGCCAGCGAACCGGCAGCGACATTGCGCACAACCACTTCAAGCGGAATGATTTCCACTTCCTTGATCAGCTGCTCACGCATGTTGAGGCGGCGGATAAAGTGCGTTGGAATGCCAATGCGGTTGAGCTGGGTAAAAATATGCTCGGAAATGCGGTTGTTCAGCACGCCTTTTCCGTCGATGACTTCATGCTTCTTTGCATTGAAAGCGGTTGCATCATCTTTGAAAAATTGGACGAGCGTACCGGGTTCAGGGCCTTCATAAAGAATCTTGGCCTTGCCCTCGTAAATACGGCGGCGACGGTTCATGGCTTTTCTCGGATTTCCATATTTATGGTGATCGGCTCTAAGCCGCTATTCTCGCGGGCTACCTATAGCAATTGTGGGCTTTTAACAATCCTGCTTTGTGCCCGTTCCCCCGTTTTCGCTGTTTCTGATGCAAGTTTATGCATGAGTCGCAAGAAAGTAGTCTTTAGCACTTGTATAATCTTGCGCCCCTTGCCAGCTTTAGGCAAGAGAACGGATGACGTTCTCTTCTAACTTGTAGGTCTGGGAGCTTTATGAATGACCACTGGCATGGATGATCGCCGCGACGCTTTTGAAAAGAAATTCGCGCTTGATGCGGAACTGCGCTTCAAGGCAGAGGCACGCCGCAACAAGCTTCTGGGACTCTGGGCTGCTGACCAGCTTGGCAAGAAGGATGCGGACGCTGAAGCCTATGCCAAGGAAGTCGTTGCGGCTGACTTCGAGGAAGCCGGCGATGAGGACGTCTTCCGCAAAATTCGCGCTGATTTCGATGCTGCAGGCGTAAGCCTTGCAGACGAAGCAATCCGCGAAAAGATGTTCGCGTTCCTCGAGGAAGCCGTTCGTCAGGTGAAGCAGGATTGATGAATAATTCAGGGCGGACGTGCCGCTGGCGTTTCCGCCCTGAACTTATGAAATGAAGGAAATTCGAATGTCGTTGTCGTCGCGCCTTCGCGCCGGGGAAACAGTGCTTTCCGCATGGTCTTCCCTTCCTGAGCCCCTGACGGTCGAAATTCTCGCCCATAGCGCCTTCGATGCCGTAACGCTCGACATGCAGCACGGCGGTCATGACGAGGCGAGTGTTCTTCGCTCTCTCGGTCTCATCCTGAATGCTGGAAAGCCGCCGGTCGTGCGCGTTCCTGTCGGTCGCTTCGACATGGCGAGCCGTGCGCTCGATTTTGGCGCGCAGGCGGTCATCGCTCCGATGATCAATTCCGTTGAGGACGCCCGTAAGTTTGCAGCCGCCATGAAATATCCGCCGGTGGGCGAACGCTCATGGGGTGTGTTCCGAGCAAATTCTGATTATGGTACGTTGGGTTCCAACGACTATCTGACGACTGCAAATCACGACACGCTTGCCTTCGCGATGATCGAAACGCGCGATGCCTATGATGCGCTGGATGCCATTCTGGACGTTCGCGGGATAGATGGCGTTTTCGTGGGGCCAGCGGATTTCTCCATTGCATGGAGCAATGGGCGTGAGGCCAATCCGAATTCGGATGCGATTGTGGAACCTATTGGCAATATTGCCCGCAAGGCCGCTGCGGCAGGAAAAATCGCAGGCATCTATTCGCCGTCGCCGGAGTTTGCGCGTCGCTATATTCCGCTTGGTTTCCGCTTCCTGACACTCAGCAATGAGGGTGGTTATATCCGGCTTGCAGCGGAAACGCTGACGAAAGCGGTTCGCGATTAATTCCGCCGTAAAACGCGAATAAGAAAAGGCGGGCTCGTGGCCCGCCTTTTTATTTTCTTACTACAGGTTCATCGGAATATTTGGACCCAAGCAATTGCAGCTGGAAGCCCGATGAACGGAACGATAAGTTGGCATCAGCTGCTAGCAACGCGATTTCATCACAAGCTATTATCCGAACGCTCACTCGAGGGGTTGGAATGTCTGAACTCGATGATCTTCTCCGTCAGAAAGCGGAAATCGAAGCACGTATTCTGGAAGTTAGGGGCCAAGAGATAGACCGGAAGAAACTGGAATTCGCAAACCTTGCTTATCAGTTGAGGGAGTTGAACGCCCTCCCTAAAGTTATTGCGAATGCTTTCACTGACAAAGCCAACACGTTCAATTCCTTCCGCGTAATGAAGGTGAAGAAAAACTAGCTTGTCGGTTTTTTCACAATGGACCTCAAGTATCTATCGCGAAATGCCGCCTCGGCGGAACGTGCACGTTCAAGGATAATGCGCTCGGGGTTCACGATCAGTGGGCATCGATTATGGACTGTTGACGAAGACCGCGTGTGCCAGATTTTCTATCCTGACTATTTTGCAATTTGCCAGGTTCTCGACACCCGATCGAGAAAAGCAATACAGGCACGTTGTCAGAAATTAGGTCTTGTTCCCAAGAAATTGCGTTGGGGATGGTCGGCAAAACAAAGACTGCGGAAACTCTATCCAGAAGCAAGCCGGGAAGAAATATGTAACGCTTTTCCTGGCATAGACTGGTCTAAAATCCAATCGGCAGCGCGTTACTATAATTATCGACGGAAGAAGAAACCCTACAAGGTTACCGGCGTTCTCTCACTCGATCAGTGTAGGAGTCGGTGTTACGAAATAAATTGGATTATGCGGGATTTGGATGACGAGGCTGGCACCGGCCGATATTTTCAAACGCGCGGTTATCGCTGCAACTATCCAAACTTCAAGGCCATTAGCCGTGGGGTGCGAGCTTTGGGCGGCCGATTGGAAGTACGATGGGAAGAATGGTAACAGGTCCTACCATTCCAGTTTCCCTTCCGATTAATGATGTTTGGGTGCCTGCAACTGCGTCATGAACTCGGCGAATACCATCGAGCCTTCCGGCCATGGTCCGTGGCCGGATTCCGAGTTGATATGACCAGATTCACCTGCATCAATCAGCATTGCGCCCCAATCCTTGACCACATCCTCTGCAGCTTCGAAGCTGGAGAAAGGATCGTTGCGGCTGACAACGGTGATTGCCGGGAACGGCAGGCGTTCGCGCGGATAGGGGCCGAACGTCATCAAGTGCTTGGGACGGATCTTGTCGTTTGAAACATCCGGGGGCGCCACGAAGAAGGCTCCAGCCACCTTGTGCTGAAACTGCGGCAACGCATGAACTGCAGCTGCGACGCCGAGCGAATGCGCGACCAGAACAATCGGTTTGGTTGCGGCATGGGCGGCCTTTACGACTTCACCGATCCAGTCTTCGCGAACTGGCTTGCTCCACTCGGCCTGCTGTACGCGCCGCGCCGTCGAGAGCTTGCTCTCCCAACGGGTCTGCCAGTGATCGGGGCCGGAATTGGTATAGCCGGGGATGATGAGGATATCTGCGTCTTTGACTTTCATGGCTTCCCATTTAGAGAGGCTTTGTAACTTCTTCAAGCCGTGCTTGTTGTATGCTTTGCAAAGAAGGCATGCGAATGATGAACAGCCTGTTCGCTGATCGCGATCTTGTGAAACACGCCCCAAATGGCGATGTTTAGGCAAGATTTGAAACGCGGCGGAGAATGACATGGCAATCAGCAGACGTAAGATCCTCGGCGCTGCCGGGACTGCTGCAATAGCCAACATTCTTCCTGTTCGTGCAGAAATGCCGTCGAAGGAGGGCGACATGACACAGCATTTGAGAGCAACCACGATCGAAACCGAACGCCCGGTTGCTCCGCTTCCATTCGCAATGACCACGCCTATGCGTGTGGCCCGCGTTGGCCTGAGGGCACGCGATGCCGAAACATTGGCTGAATATTATCGCGACGTCGTCGGCTTGCGCGAGATGGCCCGCCGTGGCGCGTCGATTGTACTCGGTGCCGGCGACCGCGAATTGATGGAAATTGAGCAGTTCTCGGCTGCCAAACCGGACGATCCGCGCAGCGCCGGTCTGTATCACACCGCATTCCTGCTGCCGACCCGTGGCGATCTCGCACGCTGGTCGCGCCGCGCCATCGACAAGCAATTGCCGGTCAGCGGTGCATCGGATCACAAGGTAAGTGAAGCGATCTATCTGACCGACCCCGAGGGTAACGGCATCGAAATCTATTCAGACCGTCCGAACAATGAGTGGCAATGGAATGGCGACCGCGTTGCCATGAGCACTGATCCGCTCGATGTCGGAAATCTGCTCGATGTCATCAAGCGCGAGGGTGGAGAATGGGACGGCGCACCGCAGAACACTGTGGTTGGTCACGTCCATCTGCGCGTCGGCAATGCCCATGAAGCCGAAACCTTCTGGCACAATGAACTCGGCCTCGAAACCGTTCAGACCTATGGTGACCGGGCGGTGTTCATGTCCACCGGGCGCTACCATCACCATATCGCTGCCAATGCCTGGCAGAGTGCCGGTGCGGGCAAGCGCGACGAGGACCGGACCGGCCTTGGCTGGGTTGAGCTGGAAGACACGCGTGGCGGCAACAATAGCACCTTCGTGGACCCATGGGGCAACGTGGTCAACACGATCAAGACCAAGGCGTAAACCAGCCCATCTCCGGAATATAAAAAAGCCCCATGTTTTCATAAGCATGGGGCTTTTTCGGATTCAAATTATGAACCAATTAAAAGGGGGGGCGCAGATTTTGGTTATGACGTGCCGAAAATCGTGGCTTGCGAGAACCGGAGCGCAGCGTACCTGAGGTACGTGAGCACCGGAAGCGCAGTAAGACGCGATTTGCAGGCCGTCAGAGCCGAAATCTCAACCAAAGACACGCTTGAAAATCGTGTCTACATGCTTGGTGTGATAGCCGAGGTCGAACTTTTCGCGAATTTGGTCTTCGGAAAGAGCCGCGCGCACTTCGGCGTCGGCCAGCAGTTCCTCAAGGAAATCGGCGCCCTGTTCCCAGACCTTCATGGCATTGCGCTGCACCAGACGATAAGCGTCTTCACGCGACACGCCTGCCTGCGTCAGCGCCAGAAGTACACGCTGGGAGTGCACCAGACCACGGAACTTGTTCATGTTTTTCAGCATGTTGTCCGGGTAGATGACCAGCTTTTCGATCACGCCAGCAAGACGGTTGAGCGCAAAGTCGAGCGTGATGGTGGTGTCCGGGCCAATCGCGCGTTCGACGCTGGAATGCGAAATATCACGTTCGTGCCAGAGAGCCACGTTTTCCATCGCGGGCGTTACCGACATGCGCACCAGACGGGCGAGGCCAGTCAGGTTTTCGGTCAGAACGGGGTTGCGCTTGTGCGGCATGGCCGACGAGCCTTTCTGGCCCGGCGAGAAGAATTCTTCGGCTTCCAGAACTTCCGTGCGCTGCATATGGCGGATTTCGATGGCGATATTTTCCATCGAAGAGGCAATAACGCCGAGCGTTGCAAAGAACATTGCATGGCGGTCGCGCGGGATCACCTGCGTCGAAACCGGCTCTGCTTCGAGGCCGAGCTTGGCGCAGACATATTCTTCCACACGTGGGTCGATATTGGCGAACGTGCCAACTGCACCGGAAATAGCGCCGGTCGCGATTTCCTCGCGCGCCGCAACGAGGCGGGCACGGCCACGCGCCATCTCGGCATAGAAGCGCGCAAAGGTGAGGCCCATCGTCGTCGGTTCGGCATGGATGCCGTGGCTGCGGCCGATACGCACCGTGTCCTTGTGTTCAAAAGCACGCTTCTTTAGGGCTTCCAGAACGCGGTCCATGTCGGCAAGGAGCAGATCGGCTGCGCGTACGAGCTGAACGTTGAGCGTGGTGTCGAGCACGTCCGATGAGGTCATGCCCTGATGCACGAAGCGGCTGTCCGGGCCGATGAATTCGGCCAGATGCGTCAGGAAGGCAATGACGTCATGCTTCGTGACGGCCTCGATTTCGTCGATACGGGCGACGTCGAACTTTGCCACGCTACCCTTTTCCCAGATGGTCTTTGCCGCTTCCTTCGGGATGACGCCGAGTTGCGCAAGCGCCTCGCAGGCATAGGCTTCGATTTCGAACCAGATGCGAAACTTCGTTTCGGGCGACCAGATGGCGACCATTTCAGGCCGGGAATAGCGCGGGATCATGGGTGCATCCTATAGAATGGAATAGACGGACGGAGTTTAGTGATTGCGTGCGGCCTCGGCAGCGGCGCGGATCGCCTGAATATTGGCGCGGTAGCTCTCGACGGAGTTGCCCTTGTAAACCGCAGAACCGGCCACGAGGATGTTGGCGCCAGCGGCAACGACCGAGCCTGCCGTTTCCGGCGTGATGCCGCCATCGACTTCAATGTCGATAGGGCGGTCGCCAACCATTTCGCGGACGCGCTTGATCTTGTCGAGCATCGGCGCGATGAACTTCTGGCCGCCAAAACCGGGATTGACGGTCATGACGAGGACGAGATCGACATCTTCGATAACGTTCGTCAGCGCCTCGACGGGCGTTGCCGGGTTGAGCGCCAGACCGGCCTTCTTACCCAGAGCGCGGATCGATTGCAGCGAACGGTGCGTGTGCGGACCGGCTTCCGCATGAATCGTGATAAGATCGCAACCGGCATCGGCAAACGGCGCCAGATAGGGATCACACGGCGCAATCATCAGATGCGCGTCGAAGAATGCCTTGGTGCGCGGGCGGATCGCCTTGACCACCTGCGGGCCGAAAGTGATGTTTGGTACAAAATGGCCATCCATGACGTCGATATGCACCCAGTCGGCACCGGCTTCCAGCACGGCATCGACTTCTTCTCCAAGACGAGCGAAATCGGCTGAAAGGATGGAAGGGGCGATAGCGATGGGTCGCATGATGGTCTCCTGAAGCATTTCCGGCAAAAGCGGGAAGCGTTTTGCCTTGGAGAATGCGTAGAAACAAAAAGATAGAGCGGCGTGGCTTGCCCGTATCACATGAACGCGGCGAATCCTATCCCCAGCGCTTGTGGAACCACATCCACTGGCCCGGATATTCGCGCACCCATGTCTCGACGGTATCGTTCAGAAGCTGCGCGGTGGCATTGATGTCGATCTGGCCTGTGTCGTCCCGCGGCAGTTCCATACGCTCGTAGAGTTCGAGGCGATAGCGTCCGCCGGGAAGGCGGATGCAGCGCGCCGGATAGACGTCGCAATCATATTGCCGCGCAAGCTTTGCTAACAACGGGTTGGTCTTCACCGGGCGATTAAAGAAAGTGGAAGGCACGCCGCGACGGAATTTCTGGTCCACCAGCATGCCGACATTGCCGCCGTCGCCCAGAATGCCCGCAAGGGCCCATGCTGCGCCTGCTTTGGAGGGCACCAGATGGCCCATATTGGTATGGCGCGCCTTCAATACCTTATTGGCAATGTACGGATTGTTTGGCGGACGAAAGAGGGCCGTAACATTCAGGCCGAAGGTGGCGGCGCAAATCGGCAGAAGCTCGAAATTGCCGGTATGGGCGGTGAAGAAGATATGCGGCTTCTTTTCGTCGCGCAGGCGTTCGAAAATCGGAATGCCTTCCACTTCGACCAGTCCCGGTTTCGTGGAATAGGGATCGAAGTCGAAAACAGCGTCGAGGAAGATATATTCCGCGAAGAGGCGCGCCATCGAATCCCACATTTCGCGGGCGATGTCTTCGATTTCCGCATCGCTTTTCTCAGGATAAGCCTGACGCAGGTTATCGATGGCAACCTTGTGGCGCGGCGTCAGTGGCCCGACCAGTCGGGCCACCTTGGCCGAAAAGCTGATCGCTGCCTTCGCCGGAAAAAGGCGTAGCAGGCCAAGCAGCAGAAAGACGGCCTGCGCCCAGAGCCAGTAGTTGAACTGCTTCAGCTTGCGGGTCCAGCGGAAGAGCAGAAGTTTCAGCTTGAACATCATGGACGTAGGCGACTCAGTCGATCTCGAGAATGATCTTGCCGAAGACGTCGCGGCCTTCCATGCGCTTCAGCGCCGTGTCGATATCGTTGAAGCCGACCACGGTGTCGATGACCGGATGCACGATGCCGCGCGCCATTTTCTGCATGGCATCGGCCATGTTTTCCATGCGGCAGCCGAAGGAACCCAGGATCTTGAGCTGCTGCTGGAAGAGCTGCATCAGGTTCATGTTCGTGGAAACACCCGAGGTCGATCCGCAGGTGACGAGACGTGCGCCGCGCCTCATGCAGAGCATCGAGCCTGCCCATGTGTCGGCACCAACGTGCTCGAAGACGACATCGACGCCCTTCTTCTTGGTGAGCTTGCGTACCACGCCTTCGAAGCGATCGACACGGTAGTTGATGACGTGATCGGCACCGAGCGCCTTGGCTTTCTCGATCTTGTCGTCGGAACCGACTGTCGTGATGACCGTGCAGCCCATCTTCTTGGCAAGCTGGATTGCAGCCGAACCGATGCCGGAACCGCCAGCCTGTACGAGTACGGTTTCACCGGGCTCCAGCTTGGCGTTGTCGAACAGCATATGCTCGACCGTACCGAAGGTTACAGGCGCGACGGCGGCACCTATGGCATCCACACCGGGAGGTGCCGGAACGAGCAGGCGGGCAGGCAGGTTCACGGCCTCGCAGGCAAAGCCGTCGAGATGGAAACCATGCACGCCGCCGACATGCTCGCACAGATTGTCACGGCCTTCGCGGCAGGCGCGGCAAAGACCACAGGTACGCGCACCATAGATCGAGACGAGCTGGCCGGGCAGGAGATTGGAAACGCCAGGGCCGACAGCATCCACAACGCCTGAAGCTTCCGCACCGATAACCAGCGGCATCTTGCGCTTGGCAAACGCCATGCCCCGCCAGCCCCACACGTCGATGTGGTTGAGCGCAACGGCCTTGATACGTACGGTCACCTCGCCAATGCCGGGGGCAGGTGGCGGTGCGATATCGGTAATTTCAAGGCGGCGATCATCGAGAAGCTGCAAGGCGCGCATGAAGTAATCCTTTTCAAGACATAATCCCGGAAACGGCGAACCGTCCGGGATCATGGGAAAATTCGTATTTGCCGGACCGATTAATTCGGATTTGCCGCCAAAACAAGGCTCGTATTCTGTCCGCCGAAACCGAACGAGTTGGAAAGCACGGCAGAAACCTCCGCCTGACGCTTCACATTCGGCACGACATCAAGCGGAATAGCCGGGTCCGGATTGTCGTAATTGATGGTCGGCGGCAGCGTGCCTGTCTGGATCGTCAAAAGCGAGAAGACTGCCTCGATGGCGCCCGCAGCGGTCAGCGTATGGCCGATCATCGACTTGTTGGACGAAACCGGGATGGAGGCAAGCTTGTCGCCGAATACGGTCGAAAGCGCCAGATACTCCATCTTGTCGTTTTCCGGCGTCGAAGTGCCGTGCGCGTTGATATAGGAAATTTGCTCTTCGGTCAGACCGGCATCGGCCAATGCGGCGCGCACCGTGCCGATAGCGGGCGAGGCATCCGGCTTGGAGCGCGTGCGATGGAAATCATCGGCCTTCTCGCCACAACCAGCCAGGATGCCCAGAACCTTGGCGCCACGTGCAACGGCGCTTTCGAGTGATTCCATCACCAGCGCGCCGGAACCTTCCGACATGGCAAAGCCATCGCGGTCTTTGGAGAAGGGCTTGGAAGCCTTTTCTGGCTTGTCGTTCTGGGTGGATAGAGCGGATAGCAGCGAGAAACGGATCAGGGCTTCGGCAGAGACGGAACCGTCGGTTCCGATGGAAAGAACGCGATCGCTTTCGCCACGACGGATGGCTTCGACACCAAGCTGGATCGCAGTCGCACCCGAAGCACATGCGGTTGAAAGCGTGATCGGCAGGCCGCGTGTGCCGAAAGATTCCGACAGGCGTTCGGCGATATAGCCGAACTGGGTTGTGTTGAAGAGCTCGTCCTGACGCGCACGACGGCAGGCTTCCAGCAGAAGCTGATAGCTTGCCGGGCCTTCATTCTTCACTGTCGCATCAAGCGCAAACCGGCTTTTCCAGTCCAGTTCGACCGGGGGGGCTGCCAGAAAAAGCGGGCCGCCGAAATCGGTAGACGAAAGGCCGGATTGTGCGAGGGCTTCTTCACCGGCGAGCCGGGCCAGCGCTTCGGAGAGTGCTGATGCGCCCACATTGCTTTCGGCTAGGAAATCCACCGTACCGGAAAAGCGCGTATTGAGATTGTCGGTTGGAAAGCGGGTGATGGCATGGATGCCTGATTTCCCGCCGGTCAAAGCAGCCCAATTGTCTTCCTTGCCCTGACCGAGCGAGGAAACCACGCCAGCGCCAGTAATGGCTACAATGGGACGGCCGAGATGGTCTGTATATTTCGTCATCTTATACTCTCACCAGCTTTGCTGCGCCTTCGGCACGCGTAGCGCCGACCGTGGTGACAATTGCTTCGCTGATTGGACCACTGGCATCCTTTTCGGATGTATCCAGCGGTGCAAAAGCCTCGCCTTTCCAGACGGATATGGCTGCAAGTGCCAGCGCCAGCGGGAACTGCGCTTCACGCATATGACCGGTCAGGCCGGAAATGCCGCGATAGGCAGCAGACAGACTGTCCAGTGCGGTTTTCTCGGCGCCGGTCGCTTCATGAGCGCCGGAAGCACCCGAAACAACATAGGACGGTTCCTTGCCGCCATTGGCTGCAAGGATGAGTTCGCGGATGGTGTTGGCGAGGTCAGCACTTTCGCGTCGAATCTGCGCGCTTTCGATGCCTCTCACTTCCGCATAAGCACGTGCGCCGCGCTTTGCCGCATGGTCGGCGCTTTCCAGAACAAGGAATACTCCGCCGGAGCCGGAAATCATGCCGCCACCTGCAGAACCTTCACGCTGCCAGAGCGAAGCCCAGCCGTCATGCTTGAGCAATCCGCCAAGCTCGTGACCGAGAATCATGTCGAAATGTTCGGCATTGTAGGAGCCGCCGACCAGTGCATGGGTGCTCTGACCGGTGCGGATGCGTGCCGCTGCGGTTTCGATGGCCGAAAGACCGGAGCCTTCTTCGCCCATGAAGGTACGCGACGAACCGGTCACCTTATGCACGATCGAAATATTGCCTGCGAGCAGGTTGGAGAGCTGGGCCAGAAACAGCGTCGGGCGCAATTCGGTCGAGAGTTTTTCATTCAGCATGACGCCGCGGTCGTTGCGAGTGCGGCCTTCATCCAGAATCTGCATATCGACGGCGATATCGCGTTCGCCGCCACCGGCACCCACGACCATATCCATGGTTGCGCAAAGCGCTTCATCGTCCTTCATGCCTGCGTCCTGAAGCGCCAATCCTGCGGCGTAGGTGCCGAGGCGCTGCCAGGTTTCCATCTGGCGCTGATCGCCACGCTTTGGAATCTGCAGGCTCCAGTCCACTTCACCCAATGGATGAACAGTGTAGGGCGCAAAGGCGTGCCTTTCGAGGTGCGGTTCAGTGCCAGCCTTCGAGAAAGCATTCCAATGCACATCGACCCCTTCGCCGAGCGAGGAGATGATGCCGATACCTGTGATGACGACTTTATTGTTCTGCATGGGTCCCGTTTGTCCGTCGATGCTGAGACTGCTCTGACAAGCGAAGGTTTCGCGATACCAGAAACGGAATCAGGGCGAACATTTCTGTCCACCCCTCAATACCGCCATATTATGTGCCAGATCAGCCTTTTTTGGCCGCAACCAGCTCGTCAATTTTTGCGCAGAGGTTCTTGAGAACGAAATATTCTTCGGTTGGAACCTTGCCTTCGTTGACTTCCTGAGTCCACTGCTCAAGCGGAATCTTGATGCCGAAAGCCTTGTCGATAGCGAAAACGATGTCGAGGAAGTCGAGGCTGTCGATGCCCAGATCGTCGATGGTGTGGCTATCTGGCGTGATGGTGTCACGGTCGATTTCACTGGTTTCGGCGATGATGTCGGCGACTTTGTCAAAAGTAGAGGACAAGTTTCGATTCCTTTATTCATGGCGGTGCCACAGTTGGCACACATCTGACTGTTTGCGCGTGTCTAGCGTTTTTCCGGTGAGAGGGAAAGTCATATTACTTTCACAACCACCAAGCTTTTCAAAAGCGCATATAAGGCGCGCAACATGCGAAGCGCAACATAAAGGCAAACTCTAATTTTGGAAACATTCTCAAAACTGAGTTATTGCGACTATATCTTGGAGGTTTAGGGTTCGTTCCTCACGCGCCTGACAAAGTACCAGAGGCCTACGGCAGCACATGCTATCATGACGATTGCCAATGCGTATTGCACAGGGCCATTTCCTGATGCAATTGCCGCAAGTCCAGATGCCACACTCCCCATCGTGCCTATGGCTTCCGGGTGCTTCAATGCCGATGTGAAAGCCGTGTCACTCTGCCGGGCTTTGGGGGAAATCTCAGTCACAGGTTCGGCGGGCTGGACAACCGGCGGATTGGCCGCAAGCGCCAGAGCGCGAGAACGTACCCGGCCGACACGGGCGAGCCAGCCTCTCCCGAATGATGCTGCTGTAGACAAGCCTTCCAGCCACGATGCACGTGCGTCGCACAAGGCATTGATGACCTCCTCTGCGGGGCGTGTGTTTGCTGCCGTCACCGTCTGCGCTCCAATCACTCCGTCTTCGGGCAACCCAAGAACGCTTTGCAGCATTTTGGCGGCGCGCCCTGGCCCCGAATTGACCGCGAAGTCGAATACGGCGTAGTCGATGCCGGAAGGCAGATTGTCTCCGTCGATCTTGTTCCAAAATTGTGTTTGGTAGATTTGAGTGGCGGTCGCCTGCGTCATTTTCTTTACATCTTCCGGCGATACTTGGTGGCCCTCCCACGCAGACAGGGTTGCGATGGTGATACCCATATTAGTCGCGCCACCAGGGTCAGACGGGTTGTCTACATAGCCGCCTTCTTCATTAAAAATATAAGGAATGACTTTCTGGAAATTTGATTTCATTTGTATGCCTCTAATTTAGTATTTGAAAATGAAGAACAGTAATTTGTTGAGTAGAATATAAACTTTTCTAAATAGGATAATAGTGCCAGAATGACTTGTTGACACGTTCAACCAGGATTGGTTCAAAAGCACTATTTGATCACGATGTGTCTTGCTTCCTACGCTTTGATGCGGCTTCATGAGCTTCTCATTGCTGCATCATTTACAGGCGGGCAAACGTGAATTCGGAAATCTTTGGACATGCACCGGACGGGCAGGCGGTTCACCGGCTTACCATCTCCAACGGGCCGTTGACGGCCAAGATCATAAATTGGGGCGCTGCCATTCAGGATTTGCGCATGGAGGGCCATTCGGCTCCTCTCGTGATCGGCTATCGCGACTTTGACGATTATCCCGCCCATTCACCGCATCTGGGCGCGATTGCGGGGCGTTCGGCCAATCGTATTCGCAATGCCCGGTTTGATCTGGACGGAACGACTTACGAAGTGGAGCCCAATTTTCAGGGTATTCATAATCTGCACGGCGGCAGTAAGGGGCTTGGCAATCGCGTCTGGAAGATAACTGGGACAGGTCCCGATTTCGTGACGCTGGCAACTGTAGCAGCCGATGGCGAGATGGGCTTTCCCGGCAATCTGAATGTGAGCTGCACATATATGCTCAATGGGGACGGAACGCTGATCGTTCGTTTGGAGGCCGTGACCGACAAGCCGACCGTCTGCAATCTGCTACACCATAGCTACTTCAATCTCGATGACGGTGGCGAGGGCGACATCCTCGATCACCAACTGAAGATCGCGGCCGATGCCTACATGCCGGTCGATGATGCCCTGATTCCGGACGGACGCGTTCTGCCTGTCAGGGGAACGCCTTTCGATTTCCGGGAGTTCCGTCCGATTCGCTTCGAGGAAAATGGTAGCCAGGTTCAATACGACAGCAACTTCTGCATGACCGCAGCGCGGGGACCATTACGCCCATGTGCATCGGTCAAGGGCGCTCGTTCCGGTATTCGTCTCGATGTTTCGACGACGGAGCCGGGCGTTCAGTTCTATGCGGGCAATACCATGGCCAATGATTGCATCGGCCTAATGGGCAAGCCTTACGGAAAACATGCTGGCTTCTGTCTGGAGCCACAGGTCTGGCCGGGATCGCTGGAATACCCGTATTTTCCGCAGGCGATATTGCGTCCGGGCGAGGTTTATGCCCAGACCAGCCATTTCAGTTTTACGCGGGAAAAATAATCAATCCGCAAAAGCGGCGCGTGCGGTTTCCATCGGAGCGAGCGCGCCGCGTATCTCGACGACACGTGCCGCAACCAGATGGGCTTTCTGTGCCGCGTCCACTGGGACGAGTCCTTTCAATCTTGCGGCAAGATAGGCACCGTTGAAGCTGTCGCCAGCGCCCGTGGTGTCAACGGCTTTGGCCACGACGGACGGAACCAGCGTTTTTTCTTTGCCAGAGACGACCAGAGCCGGTTCCGTACCGTCCTTGACGACGATTTCTTTCACGCCAAGAGCGGCGAGGCGATCTGCACAGGCTTCTGCATCCTTGTCGCCAAAGAGCGCCTGTTCATCGGGGAACGTGGGCAGTGCAATATCGGCAATGCGCATGGCTTCGCTGATGATCTCCTGCGCAACCTTCCGGTCAGGCCAGAGCTGGTGACGGAAATTCGGGTCGAATGCGATTCGCGAACCGGCTGCACGGCATTCCCGTAAGACATCGAAGAACGTCTCGCGATGCTCGGGCAGGATGATGGCGATTGAAATGCCCGAAAAATAGATAATGTCGCGGCCAGTCAGACTTTTTTCCAAAGCCTTGCGATCACTGGCGAGGCGCCGGGCAGCAGCATCGCTGCGCCAATAGGTGAACGAGCGCTCGGCACCGTTAAGCGTGATTGCGTAAAGACCGGGATGAAGCCCGTCGATAACGGGGCTATGGGCGATTCCGATACCGTTCGATGTTAGAAATACACGCTGCTTCTGGGAGAAGCTGTCTTCACCGAAAGCGGTTACATATTCGACAGGGTAGGATTTCTCTGTCAGCGCCCGCATGTACCAGGCAGTGTTCAGCGTATCGCCTGCAAAACCCATGCGCCATTGATCGCCTTCATTGCCCGAAAGCTCGATCATGCATTCGCCGATAGACGCAAATCCGCCCATGTCAGTCTCCTCACTTCCAATGGCGCTAACGCCTATACTAATTTGCCGCTATGTAAAATTGCTTTGTCGGTAGTCATCCAGCCTTTATCGACTTGCCACATTCATTGTGTAAGCATCCCCCGACTGCATCGCCCTCAAAATCGGGATAGCTTTTCAAAAGCACGATGCATTACCTGATATTTTGGAGTTCCGCTGACGTCGTGTAGCGAACCTCAGCCAAGGATTTGACATGCGTTATGCGATTTATTTCACGCCGCCATCCAACGATGCGCTTTTGAAAGTTGCCGCAAACTGGCTCGGACGAAGCGCGTTCAGTGGCGAGCCGGTCAAGATGCCTGCGATTCGCTCGCTTGCGACCGATGAAATCGCCAAGCTGACCGAAGAGCCGCGCCGTTATGGCTTTCATGCGACGATGAAGGCTCCATTCCGTCTGGATGATGGACACACCGAAAATGATCTGTTGGCCGCATTGATGCATTTCGCATCATCGGCTTCACCTGTTACCATTCCGCGTCTGAAGCTGCACGCAATTGGCCCGTTCTTCGCTCTCGTGCCGGAAGAGTCAGTTGCCGAGCTTAACCAGCTCGCCAATGATGTTGTGGTTGCCTTCGACCGGTTTCGCGCACCGCTCACCGAGGCGGAAATTGCAAAGCGGCGACCGGAACGTCTCAGCGAGACACAGCGGCACAACATCGAGCGCTGGGGTTATCCTTATGTTTTCGATGAGTTCCGCTTTCATATGACGCTGACCGGCCCGGTTGAGGAGAAAGACCGCGCTCGCGTGGAACGGACGCTGGACGAATTCTTCACGCCACTGCTGGACGACGCCGTAGAGGTTGCGAATCTCGCACTGTTCGTGGAACCTGAGAAAGGGGCTCCTTTCGAGATTCATTCGCTGCATCCTCTGACAGGTGGCAAGATTGCATCTGCTCGGGCCTCACGAGCGGTTGGGAGGCCGTAAGCAATGGGAAATGAAACGGTTCTGCGTAATGCCCGCATCGTACTCTCCGACGATGTCGTTCTCGGTTCCCTGAAGCTTGTTGACGGCAAGATCGTCGATATTTCCGCCGGCGCATCCGGTGTCGGCGAGGATATGGAAGGCGACTTCCTGACGCCGGGACTGGTTGAGCTGCATACGGATCATCTCGAAGGGCACTATGCTCCGCGCCCGAAAGTGCGCTGGAACCCGATTGCCGCCGTACAGGCGCATGATGCCCAGATTGCCGCCTCAGGGATTACCACGGTTTTCGACGCATTGCGCATTGGCTTTGATGACGACGCCGAGACGGGCATTGACGATATGCGCAAGCTATCGTCGGCAATTGCAGAAGGCCGCGATGCGGGCCGTCTGCGCGCCGACCATTTCCTGCATTTGCGTTGCGAGGTTTCGGCGCCTGACTGTCTTCCGGCCTTCGAACAGTTTGGCAATCAGGCGCTGGTCAGGCTGGTGTCGCTGATGGATCACGCACCGGGGCAGCGCCAGTTCACGGATATCGAAACCTACAAGACTTATTTCATCCGCAAGCTGAAATTCTCGGAAGAAGAGTTCCGGCTCTATTGCGAGCGGCGTATCGGGCAGTCCCAGCAATATTCCGCGCCGACACGCAAGGCGATTGCCGAATTGTGCCACCAGCGCGGCGTTGTTCTGGCGAGCCACGATGACGCAACGACAGAGCATGTCGCAGAAGCACAGGCACAGGGAATACGCGTCGCGGAATTTCCCACGACACACACAGCTGCGAAAGCGTCAAAAGAATCCGGGATGTCGGTGCTTATGGGAGCGCCGAACGTCGTGCGCGGCGGTTCGCACTCGGGAAATGTGTCCGCGCGCGAGTTGGCGGAAGCTGGAAATCTCGACATCATATCGTCGGACTATATTCCGGCCAGCATGATGCAATCGGCGTTCTTTCTCGCAGATGTCGCCGAAAATATCTCGCTGCCTCAAGCTATTCGACTGGTTTCTGCCAACCCTGCCAAAGCGGTAGGGCTGGAGGATCGCGGCGAGATTCTCGCAGGCAAGCGAGCTGATCTGGTTCGGGTGCAGATTGCCGATTATGTTCCGATCATCCGCACCGTCTGGCGGGAAGGGCGGCGGGTTATTTAGCCCACTGGGACCGGGCTTGTCGGTTCCAGCGCCAGTCTGCCATCATCCAGAATATCGAGCTGCAGAGAGCGATAGCTGTCAATGCTCAGATGAGATGTTTTCGGGGAATGCGGGTGCGTCGCCGTCACCACGACAACGCTCGCACCGGCAGTTTCTCCTGCAACGATACCGGCTGGCGCATCCTCGAACACAAGGCAATTGCGTGGATCGAAGCCAAGCCGTTTTGCGCCAAGCTGGAAACATTCAGGGCTCGGCTTGCCGCGCTCCACGTCTTCGGCGGAAACGATGGTCTGCGGCATCGGCAGTCCTGCTGCGGCAACGCGACGGGTAGCAAGTTCAAGTGGTGCCGAGGTCACGATTGCCCAACGATCCTGCGGCAATGAACTGAGGAAGTCATATGCGCCGTCAATAGGTGCAATGCCGTCCAGATCCGCCATTTCGGCCTGAAGCAATATCTCCGCCTCGCGGATCGGGTCCACACCCGGCAGCGCAAGCCGGCGGACGGTTTCGACTGCCCTGACACCGTGAATGGTCGGGAGAAACGTGACCGGATCGATGCCATGGCGTATGGCCCATTCGCTCCACACGCGTTCGGTCGCTTCGATGGAACTTAGTATTGTGCCGTCCATGTCGAAAAGAAACGCATCGAATGATTTGCCGAAAGGGGAAAAGGAGGTCACACCGAATTTCCTTGAATTGCGCAGATGAGAATCGGGAGAATGCTTCTGCACTCAATCATAGTGCGTAATTGGCGAGAAGACAGGGCATTCTACTCTCTGGAGCGGCCAGAGTTTTCGTGTCGGGTATTAAAATTCTGCCTGGGTCACTATATTGAGCGCTGGTGACTGCAAGAGTGGCGAAACTTGATCATTTTGATCAATTGTGGCTTTTGGCATCATTCCGAATTTAAACAGATGTCGAAAGCACCGATTGCGTCTGAATCGCATTCTCAGGATTGTTGTATAAATGACTGAAATAAAATCAAAAAAACGCAACTATCCGGATGTTCGCTTTGCCGTTGCGCCTATGATCGACTGGTCGGACAGGCATTGCCGGTATTTTCACCGGCTCTTTTCCAGGCACGCATTGCTCTACACCGAAATGGTGGTGGCGGATGCTATCATTCACGGCCCGCGTGACCGGTTGCTGGGTTTCGACGCTGCCGAACATCCTGTGGCGCTGCAGCTCGGTGGTTCCGATCCGGTGAAGCTGAAAGAAGCTGCGAAGATCGGTGCCGATTACGGCTATGATGAAATCAATCTCAATGTCGGTTGCCCGTCGGATCGCGTGCAGTCCGGTACATTCGGAGCCTGTCTCATGCAGACCCCGGATGTGGTGGCGCGTTGCGTTTCAGCAATGAAAGAGGCCGTTTCCGTGCCCGTTACCGTCAAATGCCGTATCGGCGTTGACGATCAGGACGTGGAAGTTGCACTGGACACTTTGGCCGACGTGACACTCGACGCTGGCGCGGATGCGCTTTGGGTCCATGCCCGCAAGGCCTGGCTGAAAGGATTGTCGCCCAAGGAGAACCGCGAGATTCCGCCGCTCGACTATGATCGCGTCTATCGCCTCAAGGAACGGCTTGGCGACGTTTTCGTTGGCATCAACGGCGGGATCAACACGCTTGATGAAGCCGAAACGCATTTGCGGAAGGTCGATGCGGTGATGCTCGGTCGCGCCGCTTACCATAACCCCGAACTTCTGGCAGAGGTGGATGCGCGCCTTTATGATGGTGGACAGGCAGATACCTCGATCACTGATATCATCGATGACATGTGCGCTTATACTGATCGCCATATTGCGTCAGGCGGCAGGCTTTCGCATGTGAGCCGCCATATGGTAGGGCTTTTTACCGGACAGCCGGGCGCACGGCGCTGGCGACAAATCCTTTCGACGGATGCCACCAAGCCGGGCGCGACGAGTGACGTTCTGCGTCAGGCTTATGCCGTTGTGACTGAAGCGGCAGCAGAGGCTGCTTAATCTATAAGAATAAGCTGATCGCCACGAACGGTGAATCCGCCGAGCGTTTGCAGGAAGTTCATGCCAAGCAGGCTGCCTGTCATCAGACCTTCCTTGGTCACCATGGCGCGCACATTCTGGCGCTCAATGTCGCCAATCTGCAATGTGGCAATGTTGATGACTGCTGCACTCGCCATGCCGTTGGCGGTCGTGATCGGAACGGAATAGTTGAGCGAGGCGGTGTCTATGCCTGCACGCTCGGCATCTTGCTGTGACAGGACGACCGAGGACGCGCCGGTATCGACCAGAAAGTGAACGCGTTCGCCATTCACGCGTCCGTTGACCTCGAAATGGCCATTCGCAGCCTTTGCAAGCGTGACGGTCAGGGTGCCATCGGCATTGCGACCGGAAATAGGGCTTCCGGGGATCAGCCCAGCCGTGACCCGGCTCGCGACGTCCTGCAACTCATAACGATACTGGTAGCCTGCAACGAGACCGAGAATAATCACGGCCCACATGGCCATGTTACGCGCAAAGTCGGTCAGCTTGATGCCGGAGCCGAGCAGACCGGCGGCAAGCACGACACCCCATATGCCGAGATAGGCTGCGCGGGCGAACACGTCATTGTCCATGCCAAGCGTTGAGCCGCTGTCATTGTTGGACATCAGCAGCAGGACAACAATCGCGACTGCCGCAATAATGAGCCAGAAAAAGCGCCCCATCAGCCAATTCTCTTTTCTACAATAATCTCGTGCCTGTCATCGAGAAGCGCCCAGACGGCCAATCGCTCTTCCGCACTCATGCTGGACCAGCGTGCGATCTCATCCAGCGTCCGGGCACAGCCAAGGCAGAAGCCGGTTTCGGTATCGATTGTGCAAACCAATATGCACGGGGATTCGATAGTTGTCGTGTCCATGAATGCAATGTGGTTGCATCAAAGGGCCATGACAAGCCCGGCGAGAACGGCAACCGACCCGATCTGCTGTGCCGCGCCCAGTGTATCGCCTGTCTGCCCGCCGATTTTTGCGATGCAAAGTCTGGCAAAGCCGAGAAGCAGAACCGTTACCAGCACAAGCGCATTGATGAGCGAGAGAAATCCGCCTGCTGGTATGAGCGTGAGGACAAGAAAGAGCAGCCCGATCCCGACACCGCAAACAACAGTTTCCCATTGCGGCTGGCCAACGCTGTCGGAAAGTCCGCCGGGTCGTGCGGAGGGCAGGGCGTGCCAGAATGCCAGCATGCCAGCGCGGCTTGCCGCTTCGCAGCCGATCAGCGCAATTGCTGCATATCCTGCACCCGCACGGTCGATGATAGCCATCAAAAGAGCGGCCTTCAAACCGACAAAGACAATCAGCGTCAGCGCGGCGAAAGTTCCGATGCGGGAATCTTTCATGATGTCCAGCCGGCGATCCACGGAAGATGCGCCGAAGAAGCCGTCAGCAGTATCGCCCAGGCCATCTTCATGGAGTGCGCCGGTCATCGCCGCCAGGGCGCCAATTGCGAGCAGCGCGCAGGCGAGGGGCGGGAGGTTCATTTTATAGGTCATGAAAAGCACAGCGCCTGCCAGCAGGCCCAGCACCGCTCCCGCGAGCGGAAAGGCGCGGGCATTGCGGGGCAACGAATCATCACCGTTCTCGAACCAGCTCTGTGGAAGCGGCAGGCGGCTCAGAAAGCCCAGACTCCGGATCGTGTCGCCAATGAGACTATTTCGCTGCAAGTGACTGTTCCACTTTGTTTCCCGAAACGGATTCCCGCGATAATTCGCCTCAATGTTGCTTCAACTCAAAGAGGTGATTTGAAAATTCGCGTCAGTGCTTATAGGACGAGCCCAACGAATTTACACCTCCCATCATTGATTGGACTAAACTTATGAGCGCCAGCGGCCTACCTTTTGACGATTTCCGAGAATTGATCCGAAATCTGCCGGGTCCCGATCTGGGGGCTGAGAGGGCTGTTCGGGAGCGTGAGGTGACATTGACCAAGCCTGCCGGTTCGCTCGGACGCATGGAAGAGATCGTGGCATGGCTTGCCGCATGGACCGGCAAGCGCATGCCGCAGATCAATCGCCCGCTGGTGGCCGTGTTTGCCGGCAATCACGGCGTTACGGCCAAGAATATCACCCCGTTTCCGCCAAGCGTGACGGCACAGATGGTCGAGAATTTTGCCGCCGGTGGCGCAGCAATCAACCAGATCTGCATCGCCAATGATCTTGGGTTGAAGGTTTTTGATCTGGCACTCGAACACCCGACAGGGGACATTACGGAAGAACCGGCCATGGATGAGCGCACCTGCGCTGCGACCATGGCCTTCGGCATGGAAGCGATTGCCGGTGGAACCGATCTCTTGTGCATCGGCGAAATGGGTATCGGTAACACCACGATTGCCGCGGCTATCGCGCTGGCGCTCTTCGGTGGTACGGCGGAAGATTGGGTCGGGCCGGGTACGGGATCGACGGGCGAATTGCTCGAACGCAAGCTTGCGGCCGTGCGCCAGGCCGTTGCCTTCCATCAGGCACATCTGAAGGACCCGCTGGAAGTGTTGAGCCGTCTCGGCGGTCGTGAAATTGCGGCCATGGCGGGTGCAATCCTTGCCGCGCGCATGGAGAAAATTCCGGTCATCGTCGATGGCTTCGTAGCAAGTGCTGCCGCTGCTGTTCTCTTTGCCGCCAATCCGGAAGCCATAGACCATTGCCTGTTCGGCCATGTTTCCGCCGAGCCGGGTCACCGCAAGCTTCTGGAGAAGATGGGCAAGCAGCCGCTTCTCGATATGGGAATGCGCCTTGGCGAAGGAACCGGTGCGGCGCTGGCTGCAGGTATCGTCAAGGCTGCGGCGCTCTGCCATAGCGGCATGGCCACCTTCGAACAAGCTGGAATATCCGGCTCGAAATAACGGTCGCCAGCGCAATCAAAAAAGCCCGCTCTAGAGCGGGCTTTTTTTTTAAATCAACAGCTTAAAAGCGTTAGTTGTTATCTTTGTCGAGCACCATGTAATCGAGCGGCAATTCGGTTGTGTATTTGATTTGCTCCATGGCAAAAGAAGAAGACACGTCGCGAATTTCGATCTTGCTGATGAGGCGCTTATAGAAAGCGTCATAAGCGCCGATGTCCGGCACAGCCACGCGAAGCAGGTAATCCACATCACCGCTCATGCGGTAGAATTCGATGACTTCAGGGAATTCCTGAACCACTTCGGAGAAGCGCTTCAGCCATTCATGGCTGTGGGAGCTTGTGCGCACCGACACGAACACCGTCACCCGCGCATTGACGCGAATGGGGTCAAGAATGGCGACACGGCGCTTGATGACGCCATCTTCTTCGAGTTTCTGGATGCGGCGCCAGCATGGCGTCGTGGAAAGGCCAACTTTCTTGGCAACGTCTGCCACCGCAAGTGTCGCGTCTTCCTGCAATAAGCGCAGTATCTTCCTGTCGAGCCTGTCCATGCGTTTCCGTTCCCGGTTTTAGAAATCGTTTCCCGAACTTTGCGAATAGGTGAAACGTCATACCTTATGGTTCGCAATGATCCGAAGTTACAGGAAAAATATTCTGATGAAAACGAATGGAGTAAAAATTATTTATCGTCTTGGATGAGGTCTCGCACTTTTGCCTGAAGAACAGGCACAACTTCAGCATCGAACCAAGGATTTCTCTTGAGCCACCCACTGTTGCGCCAGGACGGATGCGGCAGGGGTAGGGCGATTCGACCTGCCTGATTGGGTGTTTCGATGAAATGCCGCCAGTTCCTGACGGTTTCAGTAAGATTGCGGCCCCGATAGCCGGGCAGGTGATACGCCAGGGCGTATTGTCCGACGACCAGCACGAATTCCAGTTGCGGCATTGCCGCGAAAACACGGTCATGCCAGGTTTGTCGACATTCGCGGCGTGGCGGAAGGTCACCGCCATGCTTGTCATAGCCGGGAAAGCAAAAGCCCATCGGGACGATGGCAAAGCGTGATGGATCATAAAACTCCTCGCGCGACACGCCGAGCCATTGCCGCAGGCGCTCCCCGGACGGATCGTTGAACGGTAGGGAAGTGTTGTGCACACGAATGCCGGGAGCCTGACCGCAAATGGCAATTCTCGCTGTATCAGAGACGATGCAGACGGGATTAGGCTCATGCGGTAAGGGCGGCAGAAATTGTGGTGTGTCGCGACAGATACGGCAGGCCCGGATCGAGTGACTGAGCTCGTCTAGTTTTTCCATGAATTGTATCAGCGAATTCCATCAGTTTCGGGGCAGGATCATTTCAAGGAAGGTCCGAATATGCTCCCTTATATAGGTAAGGGCATCGCCGATTACAGCCAGCAGCGGTCTACGGTCGGATTGCTGTGCAGTTTCCTCATTGCGATGTTCCTTGCGCCAAAGGGACGGCTGCTCGAACTGCCCAGCCCATATGCCGCGCCGGTTGCTACGGGCGTCTCTTTCCTCGCGCTGATAATCTCCATAGGAAACGGCCCAGCCCTGCTCGACCATCCAGCGGTTAAGATCGGTTTCACCGAGATAACAGCGCGCCAGATCGCGGTTATACTGATCTTGCCCCTCCGTTTCGCACCGAATCGAGGACCTGCCAATTCTGGATCGCAAAATGTTGCGAGCTTCCTTGCCGCAATCGTAAGCGCTTCCTGCCCGGACACATTGCTGTTGCATCTCCGGTGCGTCGATCCCCTTGAGACGTATATGTATCTTGCCAAGGATCACAGTATCGCCGTCGATTACATAGGTCGAGCCGTTCAAAGATTCTTTTGGAGCGGATGGGATCGGTAAATAGGCGATAAGCACGAAGAGAGCGGAAAAGAGTAATATAGTCAATAAGATGCTGCGGAAACTTATGCTATTGCTTTTGCGGGCTGGCCGATAAGGGCGTCTGTAAGGACGACGGTATTTGCTCATGGGTGGCTTCCCGGCTCCTCGGTATCCTTCGTTATGCGACAGACTGTGAGCTCGTGTCGTTTGCGTCAACAAGAGCAGATTGTTGATCAGAACAACAGTCAGTTTGTTGTCAATTAGCAACAGTCTTTACCGTTGCTTTAGGTTAGAAAGAGCTCAGGCACATTTTGCCCATTTCCCGCCACAAACAGGCGTCACCGCTTCATGGGAAGGCAGAAGCCGTCAAAGTATTCGAAGCCGGTAAGCTTCAACAGGATTGGCAGGAATGACGAAGGGCGCGTTGTTGCACAGCAAACGGATTGGGAACAGGATCATTCCTGTTCACGCACCCCTTATTCTTTCCAATGATGGTAAGGCTTTTTTCGGTCAAGATCGGGTCTCAGTCTTGACGAAAATAGCGTGCATTCTGTCCTCGATGAATGTTTCCTCCACTGAGTGTGAAAGACCAGCGTTGTGATGCGTATCCGCAGTTTTTCATTTAGCGCCCTCGCTATGGCTCTCGGCTTGGCCATTGCCTGCAACAGCGCCTTTGCTTTCGACCTCAATGACGATTCCGAAAAGTCGAGAAGCCCGTTCGAACTCTTCAAGTTCGGCTTCTCCGCGTACAAGAACGGTCACAAGGACGAGGCGATCAAGGCGTTGCGCTATGCTGCGGATCGCGGCCATCAGGGCGCGAAGTGGAAACTGGCCCGCATGTATGCCGATGGCGATGGCGTGCCGGAGAACGACTACGAAGCCTACAAGATTTTCGAAAAGATCGTTCGTGAAGGCTCGGAACCGGGGTCGGAAAACGACTCCTATGTGGCCGATGCTCTTGTGGCGCTTGCTGGCTATGTGAAGCGCGGCATACCCGGCTCGCCGGTCAATGCAAATCCGGGTATGGCACGCAATCTCTATGTGCAGGCCGCATCGAATTTCGGCGATTCAGCGGCCCAGTTCGAGCTTGGCAAGATGCTGCTTGATGGCGACGGCGGGGAACGCAATTCCGTTCAGGCCGCACGCTGGTTCCAGCTTGCCGCCAAGAAAGGC
Source organism: Ochrobactrum sp. A-1 (assembly GCF_022488005.1). Lineage (NCBI taxonomy): Bacteria > Pseudomonadati > Pseudomonadota > Alphaproteobacteria > Hyphomicrobiales > Brucellaceae > Ochrobactrum > Ochrobactrum sp. A-1. The sequence goes on along the minus strand of NZ_JAKVQC010000003.1, from coordinate 566,172 downwards.
AATGCCGGTGCACAGGCTATGCTCGGCAATATGCTGTTTCAGGCAGGCAAGACCGTTCGCGGCCTTGCCATGATGACGGCGGCATTCGAGCGCTGCCCGACCGAGGATTGCCCATGGATACGCGATATGCAGGAACAAGCATTCTCGATTGCCGGTGAAGCAGATCGTCGGAATGCTATCGCACTCTCCAGTGACTATGCCACCAAAGGCGATTTCTGATTTAACTGAAAACGCTCTGGTCTTGAATTAGCATCAGTTCTCAAACTGAAAGCGTTATCGTCACCGGCACATGGTCGGACGGCTTTTCCCAGGCGCGAACGTGCTTTTCCACATCACTCGATATGAAACGATTGGCCGCCTCTGGCGACAACATCAGATGGTCGATGCGGATGCCGTTGTTTTTCTGCCAGGCACCGGCCTGATAATCCCAGAACGAGTAAATCCCGGTGTCGTCGGTTGACGCACGGATTGCATCGGTAAAGCCCAGATTTTCAAGCCTGCGGAATGCCTGGCGCGATTGCGGCTTGAAAAGCGCATCGCCAACCCACTGCTCGGGATTTTTGGCGTCGTACGGCTCGGGGATGACGTTGTAGTCACCGGCAAGCACCAGGGGTTCTTCCAGGGCAAGGCGGTCTTTCGCCCACAGCTCAAGCCGCTGCATCCACGAAAGCTTGTAGGGAAACTTTTCGGTGTCTACCGGATTGCCGTTCGGCAGGTAAAGCGAAACGACGCGGACAACGCCTTTGTCCGTCGAGTAGACGCCTTCGATAAAACGCGCCTGCTCATCGCCATCGTCGCCGGGAAGACCGCGATTGACCTCATCCGGTGATTTCTTGGACAGAAGAGCGACGCCGTTGAAGCCCTTCTGGCCATGTGTTTCCACATGATAGCCGAGCGCTTCAATCTCCAGACGCGGAAACTGGTCATCGACCGACTTGATTTCCTGCAGACAGGCGATATCGGGCGAGGACTCCTTCAGCCAATGCTGGAGGTTTTCGATACGGGCTTTGACGCCGTTGATGTTCCAGGTCGCGATTTTCATATTGCTATGATTATGCGCTTGGGGAGGTGAGGGCAAGCAGGGCGCAATCGCGCGCCACAGCTTTTCATTGGCCACAATTTCAATATCCGAGGAAAATTCGGCTCAAGACCATTTGTATTGGCTGTTTTGTATTCCTATTTGCTCTGGACAGGAGCCAAACAGGAGATATTCGAATGTTCGACGCCAAGAAACTTCTCGAACAGTTTCTGGGATCACAAGTACCCGGTACATCGGGAAGTGTCCGCGACAAGGCCGGGCAGGTAACAGACCTGGCAAAGAAGAACCCGCTTGCAACGGGTGCCATCGCTGCAGCCATTCTTGGCACGAAAACCGGACGCAAGCTCGCGGGCAATGTGGCGACAGTGGGTGGCATCGCTGCCATCGCCGGGTTGGGATACCTCGCCTACAAGAACTATAAGTCCGGTCAGGCACCGCAGGAAGCTGAACAGCCGATCGCGAAAGAGCCTGAACTGCTTCCGCCACCGCCGGCCGATTCTCCGTTCCACCCGCAATCTCCAGCCATGAGCAACAGTTTTGCGCTGACACTCGTGCAGGCGATGATTGCCGCCGCCAAGGCCGATGGTCATATTGATGATGCGGAGCGGGCTCGCATCATGGAGAAGGTGAAGATTTCTGGTCTCGACGATGAAGCGGAAGCCTTCCTTGAGAAGGAACTTGCCGATCCTGTCGATCTCAATGTTCTGGTTTCAGCCGCGCAGACTGAGGAACAGAAAGTCGAGCTTTACACGGCTTCCCGTCTTGCAATAGACCCGGACAACCGGGCTGAACGTGGATATCTGGATATGCTGGCTGGCCGTCTCGGCCTGCCGGATGCCCTGGTGGACCATATCGAAGCGACGGTCGCTTCGGTAAAGGTTTGAGGTTGGTTGTTTTTCGGAAGCCATGAAAAAACCGGCCGCCACATGGCAGCCGGTTTTAAATATTCTATTCGTGTGCCGGTCAGATGGCGAAGCTGGTTCCGCAGCCGCAGGCCGAAGTGGCGTTCGGATTGCGGATCTGGAACGATTGTCCCATCAGATCATCGACGAAATCGATTTCTGAACCATCCATATAGGGAACTGAAATGGAATCGATCAGCACCTTGGCACCGAGCTTCTCGATAACGATGTCGTCGTCGGTCTGCTCATCAACCAGATCGTATTTGTAGGAAAAACCGGAACACCCGCCGCCTTCGACTGAAACGCGAAGGGCAGTCTTTCCCGGTTCCGATCCGAGTATCTTGGCTATCCGCTTTGCCGCGGAATCTGAAACGGTAATGCCTGTCATTTGCCTTGTTCCGTTTGCAATTACGAATATCGAACCAGACGATTTTTCCAGATTTCCGATAGCCGCATACTTGCCTTCATGATTAGCTGATAGCTATGAACGCGAACTGCGGAAGTCAATATTCGCACCAGTTTTGTGTAATCATATTACAGTGAAGGATGCATCGCAATGTCGCTGGAAGGAATAGGCTTTGGTTATCGCGAACGCGCGCCTTATGCCTGTGATCCTGCACGAAGCCGTGGCCGCCTGGTACCGGAGCCGGAAAGCCCGACCCGCACACCGTTTCAGCGCGACCGTGACCGTATCATCCATTCGACGGCATTTCGTCGTCTGAAACATAAGACGCAGGTTTTCATCGCTCATGAAGGCGATCATCACCGCACACGTCTTACGCACACGATAGAAGTTGCACAGATTGCGCGTGCCTTGGCTCGCGCATTGCGGCTCGATGAAGATCTGGCCGAGGCGGTGGCGCTTGTCCACGATTTTGGCCACACACCCTTCGGTCATACCGGAGAGGAAGCGCTCAACGAGCGCATGAAGGATTTTGGTGGGTTCGATCACAATGCGCAGTCGCTCAGGATCGTGACCAAGCTCGAACATCGATATGCAGATTTCGACGGACTTAATCTCTCCTGGGAAACGCTGGAGGGGTTGGTCAAGCACAACGGGCCTCTGTTGGGCACATTTGCGACGCATCCCGATGTTGTTGTTCCATTGCCGATTCTCGATTTCAATGAACGCTATGATCTGGAACTCACGCGGTTTGCCAGCTTGGAAGCGCAGTGCGCGGCCATTGCCGACGATATTGCATATAACGCTCATGATATCGATGACGGTCTGCGGGCAGGGCTTTTGAGCCTTGATGCGCTTGACGAGGTGCCGCTGACGAAACGCCTGCTCGATCTCGTGCGGACGCGTTATCCCGACCTTGATCCCGTGCGAACTGGACACGAACTGGTGCGCAGGCAGATCACCATCATGGTGGAAGACGTGATCGAAGAGGCCCAACGTCGTCTGGCAGCGGCAAAGCCGCACGGCGTGGAAGATGTGCACGGCCAGTCGCATGCACTCGTGGCGTTTTCTGATTCCATGCGCAGCGACGAAAAAGTGCTGAAGCGGTTTCTCTTCAAGAACCTCTATTTCCACGACAGTGTCGTGGTGCGCAGGCATGCCGCCGACAAGATATTGCAGGACCTTTTTGATGCCTGTTTCGCCAAGCCGTCGATCATGCCGCCAGAATGGCAATCGGGCTGCGACACGCTGGATGAGGCGGCGCGGGCACGGCGGGTTGCCGACTATCTGGCGGGGATGACTGACAATTATGCCGTGCGAGAACACCGACGATTGTTTGACCACACACCCGATTTAGCTTAATCGGGGGCCAAACGAAGCGGCATCTATCGGCGAATGGACCAGATTCCGCAAAAAATTAGAGCATTTCCAGCAAAAGTGCGAAGCGGTTTTGCGTTGGACAATGCGACAAAACAAAGCCCGGCGTAAGCCTGACAGGACAGACCATGAATATCTTTGCAGATTTCGACGCACGTATCAAAAAGACGTTGCAAGATATTGATCTGAAACCGAAAGACGGTGGCGAACTTGATCTTTCGCGCATCGGTGTCGAACCGCCGCGAGATGCTTCCCATGGTGATATTGCCACCAATGCTGCGATGGTGCTCTCCAAGGCTGTCGGTCAGAACCCGCGCGAGCTCGCCGGTCGTATCGCCGAGGCTCTTGCCGCAGACGAAGATGTCGAGACTGTCGATGTCGCCGGTCCGGGCTTCATCAATCTGCGTCTGAAGGCTACCTACTGGCAGCGCGAACTTTCCGCGATGCTGAACGAAGGCACGGATTTCGGCCGCTCGAAGCTTGGCTCTGGCTTGAAGGTGAACGTCGAGTATGTCTCGGCCAACCCGACCGGTCCCATGCATGTAGGCCATTGCCGTGGCGCCGTTGTCGGCGACGTTCTGGCCAATCTTCTCAAGTTTGCGGGCTATGATGTGGTCAAGGAATACTACATCAACGACGCCGGTGCGCAGATCGATGTGCTGGCGCGGTCCGTCATGCTGCGCTACCGCGAAGCACTCGGCGAAAATATCGGCGAAATTCCGTCTGGTCTTTATCCCGGCGACTATCTCGTTCCGGTCGGGCAGGAACTTGCCAAGGAGTTTGGCACGAAGCTTCTGGAAATGCCGGAAGCCGAAGCACTTGCTCTCGTAAAGGATCGGACGATTGATGCCATGATGGCGATGATCCGCGCCGATCTGGATGCGCTCAACGTGCACCATGATGTGTTCTTTTCCGAACGCAAGCTGCATGTGGATCACGCACGGGCGATTCGCAATGCAATCAACGATCTGACGCTCAAGGGCCATGTCTATAAGGGCAAGCTGCCGCCTCCGAAGGGCCAGCTTCCGGAAGACTGGGAAGATCGCGAGCAGACATTGTTCCGTTCAACGGAAGTGGGCGACGATATCGACCGTCCGCTGATGAAGTCTGACGGTTCTTTCACTTATTTTGCGGGCGACGTGGCATACTTCAAGGACAAGTACGACCGCGGCTTCAACGAGATGATCTATGTGCTGGGCGCCGACCATGGCGGCTACGTCAAGCGTCTGGAAGCGGTCGCAAGGGCTGTTTCCGACGGCAAGGCCAAGCTGACGGTGCTGCTCTGCCAGTTGGTCAAGCTTTTCCGCGATGGCGAGCCTGTGCGTATGTCGAAGCGGTCAGGCGAGTTTATCACGCTGCGCGATGTGGTGGATGAAGTCGGTCGTGACCCGGTTCGCTTCATGATGCTTTACCGGAAGAACGATGCGCCGCTTGACTTCGATTTTGCCAAGGTGACGGAGCAGTCCAAGGATAATCCGGTCTTCTACGTGCAATATGCTTCCGCACGTTGCCATTCGGTTTTCCGTCAGGCTGCGGACCAGCTTGGTCTCGCCGATCTCGACCGAGTCGGCATGGCCGCGCATTTCGACAAGCTGACCGACGAAAGTGAAATTGCACTCGTTCGCAAGCTCGCCGAATATCCGCGTCTGATCGAGGCTGCGGCCACTCATCAGGAGCCGCATCGGCTTGCTTTCTACCTTTATGACCTCGCCAGCGCGTTCCATTCTCAGTGGAATAGAGGCACAGAGAACCCGGACTTACGTTTTATTAAGGTTAACGATCCAGACTTGTCATTAGCCAGGCTAGGGCTGGTACAGGTTGTTTCCGATGTGCTGACTTCCGGATTGACGATAATCGGTGCGGATGCTCCAACGGAAATGCGCTAGAGTATAGTTCGAAGGTGAATACCGTTTGAGACGGATTATACTCGAAGAATGGTCTCCGCAGTGTGCGGGCCGCACTATGCGGTTCGAGATGACTTCGGAGATCAGGCGGCTGTCACGAAGCTTTTCAGGTCGAAAGACCGATTAAAGGCAAAAGTTGGCAAGTCGAACAGGTGGAAGGCCATAATGAACGCAAGTCATTGGTCTTCCTTCTGGCGCAGGAAACTTCCGTCAACTTTTGCCCACATTGCCTCGCTAAAAAGCAATGTATGGAGACGTCTTGCGACGTCCAGGGTTTGAGTTAGGAACACGCCATGACGGACAGCAGTGCAAATCCCCGTAATTACGGCGAGCGTCCGTTGCACGAAGACGATCCACTGATGGAACTGTCGCGGATCATGGACTTCGGCACGCCTGCTGATGACAACGTCGCTTGGAATGAGCGCCGACCTAGTTACTTTGAAGATAGCCGAACAGAGCCGGGCTTCGATCCATCGCTGGATCTGGAGCGAGAATTGCTCGGTGACTTCAATGATTATTCTCAGCCTACGGACCAGTCACAGTTCGCAGCGACGCCCACACACGATGATTCTCATCTGTTGGATGAACCTCTGATCCACGAAGAAGAACTTGCTTCGGCTCTGGAAGACGAGCTTGATCTTCAGATGGATGAGGATGAGCAAGCGCCGGAATTGGAAGCGCCCTCATTCGAAGCGCTTGAGTTTGAAGAAGCTGATCGTACCGAACCGGTGCCGCAATTCGATTACAGCGATTATTCGGCTGCGCGCGATTCGAACGAAGAGAGCTATGCCGCATCGTCGTCGGTCTACACTCGCCGGGAAACTGTCGAACCGCTTCATATCGATCAGACCGATTACGATCCGACGATCTATCAGCCAGCCATTGAGCCGCATGAAGAGGCTTACCAGCCTGCGCGCGATCGTGACTGGAACGTTCAGGCTGTCGAGCCAGCAGAACAATCCTATGCTGCCGTCACAGCGCCGGTCTCGCTTGAGGACGAACTGGAAAATCTCCTGTTCGGCGACGAGCCGCAGCCAGTGTCTCACGACGAGGTCCACTTTTCCCAAGCCGCGTCCCAAGTCGCGTCCCATGTCGCGCCTGCAGAGGAACCCTACGTCCACCACGACGTCGTGCCCGTGCAGAATATCGGATATCAGGACGAGCAGGAGCTGGAAGATCTGCGTTTCGACGATTTGCAGCTTGATGAGCCGGCTTATGATTCTGCACCACAGACGGCTGCTCCTGTCGAAACCTACGCCATTCAGCCTCAGGCCATACCTGCGGGATATCCGTACTACACGCGGAGCAATTTCTCATCGGGTATTGCAGGGCAGGATGCGGTAGCGACTGCACCGCAGGCCGATCATACACCTGTTGCGGTTTCCGCACCTTCGCTTGATGAAGAAGGCGATTTCTCTTTCGAAGACGATTTTTCGTTCGATGTTGAGGAAACAGCAGCTGCAATCGCTGCCGAAGGCACGGAAGACGATCTTTCGGGGCTGGATGAAATCAGCCTTTCGGAAGATGATTTTGGTTTTGAAACGTCCGGCGATGTTTCGAGCGTTCAGGACGAGAATGCTTTCAGCGAAGATGATTTCTTCACGGAAGACGATCTCGATCTGAGCGCGGAACCTGAAGAAGAAGCCACAGTCTACGCACATGCGGTGCGCTCCGACGACGATTACCTCTCTTCCCCGGTTTCGTTCTCGCAGTTCGGCAGTGCTCATGCAGCTGCGGTCAGCGCGCCTGCGCCCGAAGTTGAAACCTTGAGCGTGGCCGAAGAAAAGGTCGAGCAGACGCACTCCCTCGATTTGCCGGAAATCAATTACGGCGAAGAAGAGCTCAACGCCGGTCTTACCGATCTCGAAGCCGAATTTGCCGAGGTCTTCAATACGGTCGGCGTGGATGAAACGGCTAAAACAGATGCGCAAAGCGAAGCTGACAGGGCTTTTGAGGACATATTCCGCGAAAGCGCTTCGAGCTATCTGCCAAACTCTGGCGCCAGCCTTGGTGCTGCTGTCGGCGCCGCTGCTATGGGCGTTGGTGCTGCCGCAGCTGCGGGAGCATATGGCCGCTCGCAGGCAACGGCCCAGGCGCCAGCGCAGTCAAAAGCCTCCAACCCATTGGGCAATGAAGACGACTTCTACAATCATTGGGCAGCCCAGGGCGCACAGACCCTTGAAGGCGGCGACTATGGCGAACGCGCTGCAATGCAGGCGGAAGATGATCTTGGCAGCGCTGCCGAGGCCTATCGCAATCGTCCGGTTCGTGGCCGTCGTGGTCTCATTCTGGCCAGCGTGGCTGGTGCGGCGGTACTTCTTGGCGGGATTGGCTATCATTTCCTCGGAGGCAGCGGTTCCGGCGAGCCGGTCGTGATTCGTGCTGACAATCAGCCGATCAAGATGCAGCCGGAAAATCCGGGCGGAGCCACGGTGCCGAACCAGGACAAAGCTGTTTATGACCGCGTTGCCGGCACCTTGCCGAACAATCCGGAGCAAAAATCCCTGATTACTTCCGGTGAAGAGCCGGTAGACATTTCCGGCACGGATGACAGCGAGAATATGGCGGACACTACGCCTGACGAGCAGCCAGCAGTGAACAATGCGCCTGTCGAGAATCAGAACGCGAACCACAATGCACCGTTGGTCCAGCCGCGCGAAGTGGAAACCATGATCGTTCGCCCGGATGGTTCCATCGTCCAGCCTTCTCCGGCACCGGAGGAAACCGCTTCGCAACTGCCTCCGGCAAATAATACTGCTGAGCCGGTGGCTCCTGTCGGCGGCGATGAAATCGCTGCGCTGGCCGCTGGCAATGCACCTGCAGAACCGGCTGCGCAAACACCTGCACCGGCTCCTCAGGTACAGCCTCAGCCGACTGCGGAAGCGCCGCGCCTTCCTGTTCGTGCTCCGGTGGTGCCGTCACGGCCTGCTGAACAGCCAGTCAACATCGTCGGCAATGTTCCGCAGCGTACGCAGGCTCCGGTTGCAGCGAATCCTGCTCCGGCTCCGGCAGCGCCGCAGGTTGCGTCGGCAGCAGGTGCAGGCGGTTATTTCATCCAGATTGCGTCACAGCCCTCTGCCGAACTGGCACAGAAGTCCTATGCCAATATGGCCCAGAAATATGGCAGCGTGATCGGTGGCCGCAGTGTCGACATAAAGCGTGCCGACATTCCGGGCAAGGGCACCTACTATCGTGTCCGCGTTCAGGGCGGCTCCAAGGAAGATGCATCCGCGCTTTGCGGACGCCTCAAGTCTGCGGGTGGTAGCTGCTTCGTGACGCAGTGATTTATCAGACACTGAATATCGAAAGGGCGGCTTCGGTCGCCCTTTTTCATGGTCCACTACCAAGCCCGGATTTTTTCGGCTAAACCGAAACAGGGATACTTGAGTACAGCATTTCCAGACGATTTGAAGGACGAGCGCATGAAAGAGTGCAAGGCATGGATTGCCGGTGTGTCGGGAACGAAACTTACTCAGGACGAAATCGCGTTTTTCCGCGATGAAAGACCATGGGGCTTTATTCTTTTTGCGCGCAATGTCGAAAGTTTGGAGCAGGTTTCCGAGCTGACGGCGCATATGCGCGACCTGACAGGCCGAGACCAGACACCGGTTTTCATCGATCAGGAAGGTGGCCGCGTTCAGCGCCTTCGCCCGCCGCTCGTTCCAAACTATCCTTCGGCCTCGGAAGTCGGTGCGATCTATGCGCGTGATCGCGAAGCCGGTCTGCGCGCTGCATGGCTGCACGCTCGCCTGCATGCATTCGATTTGCTGAAGGTTGGCGTCAATGTGGACTGCCTGCCGGTTTTGGACGTACCCGTCGAAGGCGCACATGATGTCATCGGTGCCCGCGCATACTCCAAGAATCCGCACGCGGTTGCCGAAATGGGGCGAGCTGCTGCTGAAGGCTTGCTTGCCGGCGGTTTGCTACCTGTGGTCAAGCATATGCCGGGGCACGGTCGTGCGTTTGCAGACACGCACAAGGAACTCGCGCGTGTCACGGTTCCCCTGAATGAGCTGGTTGCGCATGATTTCGTGCCGTTCAAGGCGCTCAATGACCTGCCAATGGCAATGACGGCGCATGTCGTGTTCGATTGCATCGATCCGCAGCGCCCTTCGACATTGTCGCCGACTGTCATCAACACGATCATTCGCGATGTCATCCAGTTCGATGGTCTTGTCATGAGCGACGACATTTCCATGAAGGCGCTTTCGGGCGGACTCGGTGACATTGCGGACGGCATCATCGGTGCCGGTTGCGATATGGTTCTCTATTGCGCAGGCGTGATGGAAGAACTGAAGCAGGTTGCAGCGCGTGTGCCGGTTCTGGAAGGTAAGGCGAAGCGCCGTGCCGATCTGGCGGAAGTCTATGCGGGCGATCCCGATCTTTCCGATGAGGATGAACTGCGCGCAGAATTCAACGCCATGTTCGAACTGATAGCGTAATCGTCAAAACTTGGTAAACTGACTTCACCGGCGGACTGATCTGCCGGTGAACCTTATCAGCAGGGAAACGGGTTTGGCGGCATCGGGAGCAGACACAGACGGCAAAGACGGCACGCATGTGCCGATGGATGCGCTGTGGCAGGGCGATTCCGAGCGCAGTGAAAGCGAGCCGTCGCTTCTCATCGATGTGCAGGGGTTTGAAGGCCCGCTTGACCTGCTGCTGCATCTTGCGCGGAGCCAGCGCGTCGATCTCGCCCGTATTTCCGTTCTGGCGCTCGCAGAGCAGTATCTGGTTTTCGTGGAGCAGGCACGCGCCTTGCGCCTTGAACTTGCCGCCGACTATCTCGTCATGGCGGCGTGGCTTGCCTATCTCAAGTCGAAACTGCTGATCCCGAAGCAACAGGGCGATGATGGAGCGACCGGTGAAGAACTGGCTGCTTCGTTGCATTACCGTTTGAAGAGACTTGAAGCCATGCGCGATGCGGCGGCAAAACTCGTCAACCGCAACCGGCTGGGGCGGGATGTTTTCGCGCGTGGCATGCCGGAAATGGTCATGGTCGACAGGACCAGCCAGTTTTCTGCGACATTGTATGACCTTCTCACCGCCTATGCTTCGCAGCGGCAGCGACAGGCTGTTTCGCAAGTGCAGATTGCCAAGCGGGCGGTCTGGTCATTGAAGGAAGCGCGGGTGGCGCTTGTGCGTTTGATGGGGTCTGTGGGGGACTGGATTTCTCTCGACCGTTTCCTGATTGATTATGCGCTTTCGCCGCGCGAGAGGGCTTCGGCGCTTGCCAGTTCCTTCGCCGCCAGTCTTGAACTTGTGCGCGAAGGCAAGCTGGAAGTCAGGCAAAATGCTCCTTTCGAGCCGATCTACATACGGGCGACAGGAGATATCAGCGAATTGGATGAGGACGAGGATGTCTGAAGCGGAACGTCGAAATCTGGCTGAAATCGATAGTGACGACGATCAGATCGAAACAGAAGTTTCTGTCTCGACACAGGGACTTGCTGACCTCGCGCGCATTGTCGAGGCCATTGTTTTTGCCTCATCCGAGCCGGTTTCCGAACGTGCATTGGCAGAACGCCTGCCAGCCAATGTGGACGTCGCACCAGTTTTGAAGCATTTGCAGAAAATATATGAAACGCGGGGTGTGCATCTCGTTCAGGTCGGTAGCGCATGGGCGTTCCGCACCGCTCCCGATCTCGCCTTTCTCATGAGCCGCGAAGCTGTGCAGCAACGCAAGCTGTCCCGCGCTGCGATGGAAGTGCTGGCCATCATCGCTTATCACCAGCCGGTCACGCGTGCCGAGCTGGAAGACATCCGTGGCGTAGAGACCTCAAAGGGTACACTGGATGTTCTGATGGAGACCGGCTGGATCAAATTGCGCGGTCGCCGCCGCACGCCTGGTCGACCGGTCACCTATGGAACGACGGATTCGTTTCTCGACCATTTCGGCCTGCCTGAAATCCGTGATCTGCCCGGACTGGAAGAGCTGCGCGGAGCAGGACTGCTCTCGGCACGTATGCCATCGAGTTTTGCTGTTCCGGTGCCCAATATCGATCCGGATGAGCTGACGGAAGACGAAGAACCGCTCGAAGATATCGATCTGGAAAGCCTTGGCTTGCTCGCGCCACGCGGTGAATAGTCTCAGTCTGGCCTTTCTAGTGAATTTTATTTGCTGCAGAGCCGTTCACCGTCACACTTCTGTTTGAAAGATTTGTTGAAAGCGCTTAAATCGTAACTGGCATTGCAGGAACATGCCGCGCGTTCGCGGCAATGAGAGGAATAAAATGGGTAGCTTTTCCATCTGGCACTGGCTGATCGTCCTGGCGGTTGTCCTTCTTCTGTTTGGCCGCGGCAAGATTCCCGAGCTGATGGGTGATGTTGCCAAGGGCATCAAGAACTTCAAGCAGGGCATGTCCGACGAAGACGCCAAGGATGAAGCCAGGGATTCGGGTCGTACGATCGACGCCAAGGCTGACGAAACCGTCAACGACGTCAAGAAAACCACCAAGTCCTGATCTAACGGATAAAGCATGCTGCGTGCGGAATAACGCACGCAGCATATTTTGCCATTTACAAGTGCGGTTTTCCGCCGAAAGACGGGACGCGCGCGCGAATTGCGCGGGGTATCAAGAATATGTTCGACATCGGTTGGTCTGAACTTCTGATTATTGCGATCGTGATGATCGTGGTGGTCGGTCCCAAGGATTTGCCGAAAATGCTGCGTGCATTCGGCAAGGCTACTGCGCGCATGCGCGCGACCGCCAATGAGTTCAAGCAGCAGTTCGACGAAGCCTTGAAAGAGGCTGAACTTGACGACGTCAAGAACATCATCGATGAGACCCGCAAGCTCAATCCGCGCTCAAAAATCACGCAGGTATTCGATCCGATTCGAAGTGCCGGCCAGGATTTGCGCGCCGGGCTTCAGTCTACGTCTTCCATGTCTCCGGCAACACCCGATAAAGTCGCTGAAGTAACGACGCCGGTTGATGCCGGCGGCGTACCGGTTCCGCCTGCTGTGGAGCCGGTGGCCGAACAGGCCGCCGCGTCCAAGAAGGCGACCCGAAAGACTGCACCGAAGGCAGAGAATAAAGCGACTGAAGCCAAGACAGCCAAAACGAAAGCTACTCCGAAGACAGCTTCCGTCGCGAAGCCTGCTTCCAAAAAGCCCGCAGCAGTTAAGGTGGAAACAGCCAAGGCTGCTGCGACCGCATCTGCCAAGAAGACCACGAAAAAGACAGGAACCAAAGCGTGAAACGCGACGAGGACGAAATCGAACAGAGCGCAGCGCCTCTGCTTGAGCACCTGATCGAGCTACGCCGCCGCCTGATCTGGGCAATTCTGGCATTTTTCGTGGCATTTGTGGTGTGTTTTATCTATGCCAAGCAGCTGTTCAATCTGCTTGTGGTTCCGTATCAATGGGCTATCGACTGGGCCGGGATGGATCGTACCAAGGCAGAGCTAATTTATACTGCACCGCAGGAATTCTTCTTTACACAGGTGAAAGTTGCGATGTTCGGCGGCATCGTTCTGGCTTTCCCCATGATTGCGGCGCAGGTCTACAAGTTCGTAGCGCCGGGGCTCTACAAGCACGAGCGTATGGCGTTCCTGCCGTTCCTGATTGCATCGCCCATTTTGTTCCTGTTGGGCGGCGCGCTCGTCTATTTCTTCTTCACGCCGATGGTGATGTGGTTCTTCCTTGCCATGCAACAGTCGGGCGGCAACGGTGAAGTGCAGATATCGCTTCTGCCGAAGGTGTCGGAATATCTGAGCCTCATCATGACGCTCATCTTCGCTTTCGGTTTGGTCTTCCAGCTACCGGTGGTCACGAGCCTCATGGCCCGCGTTGGTCTGGTGACCTCGGCTGGCCTGAAGGACAAGCGCAAATACGCAATTGTCATCGCTTTCATCGTCGCTGCAGTCCTGACGCCGCCCGATCCGGCGAGCCAGATCGGCCTTGCCTTGCCGACGATCCTTCTCTACGAGATTTCAATCATCGTGGCTCGCATGATCGAGAAGAAGCGGGATGAGGCGCAGGAAGCTTCCGACGCTGAAGACAACGCTTCATCGTCCTGATTTGTCACTATAATTCTGTGAGGTCGCAGGTTGTGCGGCCTCACTTCTGTTCAATTTCACGAAACGGCTTTTCCCATGCTCGACATCAAATGGATTCGCGAAAACCCTGAAACCCTCGACAAAGCGCTCGCCAAGCGTGGGGCTCAGTCGCTGTCGTCCGAGTTGATGGCGCTGGATGAAAAACGCCGCGAATATGTCGGCAAGGTTCAGGCTGCGCAGGAGCGGCGCAACGCCGCCTCGAAGGAAATCGGCAAGGCCATGGCTGCGAAGGACGCAGCAACGGCTGACAAGCTGAAGGCCGAAGTTGCCGAGTTGAAGGATTTTCTTGCTCAGGCCGAGGATGAAGAACGTCGCCTGACCAAGGAACTGAACGACGCCCTGTCGACCATCCCCAATATTCCGCTTGAAGACGTGCCGCTCGGCAAGGACGAAAGCGACAATGTCGAAGTTCGTCGCGTCGGCAACCAGCGCAACTTTGCCTTTCAGCCGAAGGAACATTTCGAGCTGGGCGAGGCGCTCGGCTACATGGATTTCGAGCGCGCTGCAAAGCTCGCAGGTTCGCGCTTCACCGTGTTGAAGGGGCCGCTTGCGCGTCTGGAACGTGCGCTTGGCCAGTTCATGCTCGACCTGCACACCATGGAACACGGCTATACCGAAACGATGCCACCGCTGATGGTGCGCGACGAAGCTGTCTACGGCACCGGCCAGCTACCGAAATTCTCGGAAGACCTGTTCCGCACCACGGACGGCCGCTGGCTGATTCCAACCGCCGAAGTTCCGCTGACCAATCTGGTTGCCGATGAAATCGTCGATACCAAATCGCTTCCCCAGCGCTACACGGCGCTGACCCCATGCTTCCGTTCGGAAGCGGGTTCTGCCGGTCGCGACACGCGCGGTATGCTGCGCCAGCACCAGTTCCTGAAAGTGGAAATGGTGTCGATCACCGATGCCGACAGTTCAGTTGAAGAGCATGAGCGCATGACCGCCTGTGCAGAAGAAGTGCTGAAACGCCTTGGTCTGCCTTTCCGGACTGTGGTGCTTTGCACCGGCGACATGGGCTTCGGCGCACAGAAGACCTACGATATTGAAGTATGGCTGCCCGGCCAGAACACCTATCGCGAAATCTCCAGCTGCTCGGTCTGCGGTGATTTCCAGGGGCGTCGTATGAATGCCCGCTATCGTCCAGAAGGCGAGAAGTCGACCCGTTTCGTACACACGTTGAACGGTTCGGGCGTTGCCGTCGGTCGTGCGCTGATCGCTGTTATGGAAAATTATCAGGAAGAAGATGGCAGCATTCATATTCCTGAAGCATTGCAGCCATACATGGGCGGCCTCACGCGTATAGAGAAAGCTGTGTGAATCACAGCTATTGATAGCCATAATGAAGGAGTGACGACGTGCGAATTCTGCTGACGAACGATGATGGTATCCACGCTGAAGGCCTCGCAGTTCTGGAGCGGATCGCACGCAAGCTCTCCGATGATGTATGGGTTGTCGCTCCGGAAACTGATCAGAGCGGCCTCGCACATTCGCTGACGTTGTCGGAACCACTCCGCCTTCGCCAGATCGATGAGCGCCATTTTGCATTGCGCGGCACGCCGACCGATTGCGTCATCATGGGTGTTCGCCATGTTTTGCCGGGGGCGCCTGATCTCGTCCTCTCCGGCGTCAATTCCGGGGCGAACATGGCCGACGACGTAACCTATTCGGGCACCGTCGCCGGTGCAATGGAAGGAACCTTGCTCGGTGTGCGAGCCATCGCGCTGTCGCAAGAATATGAATATGAGGGTGATCGCCGCATTGTGCCGTGGGAAACGGCTGAAGCCCACGCTCCAGACCTTATCAAAAAGCTGATGGAGGCAGGCTGGCCGGAAGGGGTGCTTCTAAACCTGAATTTCCCGAATTGCGGTCCCGAAGAAGTCAGGGGTGTGCGCGTCACGGCGCAGGGCAAGCTTAGCCACGATGCGCGCCTCGACGAGCGCCGGGATGGGCGTGGTTTCCCGTATTTCTGGTTGCATTTTGGTCGGGGCAAGGCTCCGGTGGCTGACGACAGCGATATCGCTGCCATTCGTTCCGACTGCATTTCAGTCACTCCGTTGCACCTTGATCTGACCGCGCATAAGGTTCGGGCGGAGTTGAGCGCAGCACTTGGGGTTGAAGCATGAGGCAGGCAGCGTCTGAGCGCCCACGGCTTTCGGACAGAGAAGGATTTTTATCCTTCGTTATGCGGATGCGCGGATACGGGATTGACGATCCGCGTCTTTTTGCGGCCGTTGAAGCTACACCTCGCCAAAGTTTTCTCGCGTCGTCATGGTCTCATCTTGCCTATAGTCCGCGTACAGCGCCGCTTGACTGCGGCGAATATATGGAAGGCATCGATGATCAGATTCGGGCTATAGCCGCGCTCAAGCTAGAGACTGGTCATCGTGTACTCGAGATAGGGACCGGTTCCGGTTTTACAGCGGCTGTCATGTCTTCGCTTGTCGGTCGTGTCACGACGGTTGAGCGTTATCGCAAGCTTTGTGACCACGCCTTGCAGCAATTCGTATCGCTGAAGCGCGAAAACATCATGGTCAAGCATGCCGATGGTCGCCACGGAATGCCGGGTGGTCCCTTCGACCGTATCCTGATCTGGCTCGCCTTCGAGGACGTGCCGCGTCATTTCGTTGATCTTCTGGCAACGCATGGCGTACTGATCGCTCCGATCGGCCCAGGTGATGGCCCGCAGGTTATGACCCGCATCGCCAAAGTCGGGAGCCGATTCGAGCAGGAAGACCTGATGGCGGTCCGCTACCAGCCTTTCATCGAGGGCGTCTCGTCCGTTCTGTGAACGGCGGCGTATCGATTCGTCAAAATGATGGCTCTTAGGCTCTCTCCGTCCGCGCCGGGGAGGGCTTTCGGGCGCTTTGTGCGCTTATGGTATTTAATTGGTGAATATTTTTTCGAAGATATGCCGTTCTTAACCAGAGAGTAACATTAACGCGTTTTAATCACCTTACTGAGTTTCGAGTATGGGCGAGTTGAACATGCGTTTACAAATTTTGCAGCACACGTCTGAACGTCTCCTGCGGAATGTCGCGATCGTTCTGATTGCCGGTTTTGGTGCCGGGTGCAGTGCCGATACGATGCGCTTCACTGATGGTATCAGTACGGGCTCTACGTCCAGTCAGCGTGTCGCACAGCAGCCGGCTGGCGATCTTTATGCATCTGCGGCTCCCGTAGCTCCCGCTTCGAGCGGTTCCGTTCAGCGCAATTCACTGCCTCCTGTGTCTTCTGCGCCGATGGCAGCGCCTGTGGCGGCGGCACGGCAGTCGGTTCAGGCTCCGGTTGCAGCGGCATCCAATAACATTCAGAATCAGGTAGGGCGGGCGCAGGATATGGCTGCAAACCGTGTGAACAACACGGTCAATGCCGCTGAAACCAAAGTTGCCAGCGCGGCCACCTCCACGCGCAACACCGTAAACGGTGCGCAGGAAAAGGTTCTCGGCCAGCTTCCGGCGAACCCGGCCATGCCACGACCAACGGATAACAATATCGCGGTCGTCCCGCAGGCACCTGCCGTCAACGGCAAGAAGCCTTCGGCAAACGATATGGCTTCGGCAGGCGCAAACGCTACGACGCCGCCAGCGCCGAACGGTACCTACACGGTTAAGAGTGGCGATTCGCTCTTCTCCATCGCGCAGAAGCATAACGTTCCTGTCGAGCAGTTGAAGAAGGCAAACGGCCTGTCGAACGGCGCTATCCGGGTCGGCCAGGCGCTCGTCATTCCTTCTGCCGCAGCGGGCAATGCAACGCAGGTTGCTGCAGTTTCGCAGCCGCCGGAAAATCCGGCCAAGGCTGCCACGGCACCAGCCGCCAATGCCGATGTGAAGCCTTACACGCCGCCAACGGCGAGCAACAAGGTGATCGAGGACGCCGAAAAGGATCAGGCGGCAGCGCCTTCCTCAACCGGCATTTCCCAGATGCGCTGGCCGGTACGTGGCCGTATTCTCGCAAGTTTCGGCCAGCGTGACGGTACATCGGTGAGTGACGGCATAGACATCATGGTTCCGGAAGGCACATCGGTGAAGGCTGCTGAAAACGGCGTCGTCATCTATGCCGGTGACGGTCTCAAGGAGTTCGGCCAGACGGTTCTGATCCGCCACGATAATGGCCTTGTCACTGTTTACGGTCACAACAGCCAGATACTGGTTCAACGTGGGCAGAAGGTGCGTCGCGGCGAAGAAGTTGCAAAGTCGGGTATGAGCGGCAACGCGAAGTCTCCGAAGCTGCATTTCGAAGTGCGCAAGAATTCGTCTCCGGTCAATCCTAACAAGTATCTGGAATCCTGATAAAAAATGATCAGCTAAAGAAAGAAGGCGGGCCAGAAGCCCGCCTTTCTTTTATGGTTGGTTCATCGTTTTACATCGCAATCCCGAGGCGACCTGCCAGATCCTGGATATATTGCCATGCAACACGTCCCGAACGGTTTCCGCGTGTCGTGGACCATTCCAGCGCTTCGGCATGCATCTTGGCCGGATCGTAAGCCAGCTTAAAATAGGCCGCATAGCCATCGACCATGGCGAGATAATCGTCTTGGCTGCATTTGTGGAAGCCAAGCCAAAGACCGAAACGGTCTGAAAGCGATACTTTTTCCTCAATGGCTTCCGAAGGGTTGATTGCCGTCGAACGCTCGTTGTCGATCATGTCGCGCGGCATCAGATGGCGCCGGTTCGACGTCGCATAGAAGATCACATTACCGGGACGACCTTCCACGCCGCCTTCAAGGGCAGCCTTGAGCGATTTGTAGGACGTATCGTCATGATCGAAGGAAAGGTCGTCGCAGAACAGGATGAAGCGATAGTCCGTTTCCTTGATGAGGTTCATCAATGTTGGAAGACTATCGATATCCTCGCGATGAATTTCGATCAACTTCAGCGGAGCGCGGTCCGACATTTCTGCATTCACGCTTGCCTGCGCAGCCTTGACGAGCGAGGATTTGCCCATGCCGCGCGCGCCCCAGAGCAGCACATTATTGGCTGGAAATCCCTTTGCGAAGCGGCGGGTATTGTCTACGAGCTGGTCACGTACCAAATCTACGCCACGGATCAGTGCTATATCCACTCGGTTAACACGCTTGACCGGATCCAGGGTCAGTCGTTCGGGAGCCCAGACGAAGCAGTCTGCGGCATCAAGATCGGGTGTTTTGGCTTCCGGCGGCGCGATGCGTTCCAGAGCGGCGATCAAACGGTCCAGTTTCTGGCTGAGTATGTCTTCGGTCGTCATTTCATGCCCCTGATGATAGGGGTAACGGCTTAACATGTCACAGCGGAGGCGAAAAGTGTGCGACCTTGGCGCAGGCGGGATCATCGCCGGTTGCATTTGGCGCGCTAACCATTGTAATGCCGATAATAATTTGTCTTCGAGACTTCAGAGGAGTTCCTAATGTTCGTAACACCGGCTTTCGCTCAGGCATCCGGCGGCGCTGTTGGACCAGATATGCTCATGAGCATTCTGCCGTTCATCCTGATCTTCGTGATCATGTACTTCCTTATCATCCGCCCGCAGCGGACCCAGATGAAGAAGCGTCAGGAAATGCTGACCCAGGTTCGTCGCGGCGACACCGTGGTGACCGGCGGCGGCATTGTCGGCAAGGTTCAGAAGGTTGTTGATGACAACGAACTTGAAGTCGAAATCGCTGAAGGCGTTCGCATCCGCGTCATGCGCAGCACGCTGATGGATGTTCGCGTCAAGGGCGAGCCCGTCGCCGACAACAAGAACAAATAATTCTTTTTACGACACGCAGGCCCCGGTAAGATTTCCATAACCGGGGCCTGCGCATTATTCGGTAAGCGCTAATATACGATGCGCGTGCCACGACGCCGGAGAGCGGTTCGCAACAGGTGAACTCCGGCATGCTCTATCCAAGCTGATACGGAATTGCTGCTCTATGCTCTATTTTTCACGCTGGAAATCTGCCCTGATCTGGCTTGCGGTTCTCGTGAGTTTCATCATTGCATCCCCTAACTTTTTCTCGCGTGAAACGCTGGCAAAACTGCCAAATTTCCTGCCGAAGCAGCAGATCGCCCTCGGGCTAGATCTCTCCGGCGGCTCTCGTCTGGTTCTGCAAGTGCAGAATGCTGGACGAGGGGAACTCGAGCGCACGGCCAATATTATGCGGCAGCGCCTGGAGGAGCTCGGTTATGGTAAACCTCTTGTTGAAGAGGAAAACCGCAATCAGATTCGGGTCGAAGTTCCCGGCGTCTATGACGCGCAGCTTCTGAAAGACATTCTCAGCGTTCGCGGTGACTTCTCTTTCCGCGCTGTAGACAGCACCATGTCGCCTGATGATGCCATTCGTGGCACGCCACCGGCTGACAGTGAAATCATCTATTCCTATGACGATCCGCCGGTCGGCTATCTCGTTAAGAAGCAGCCGATCTTGACTGGCGCCAATGTAACCGATGCCAAGGCGACACTGTCGGACGACGATACCGAGCCTCTCATAACGCTGACGTTGGACGATGCAGGCCGCAAGAACCTTGCCGAAGCAACATCGCATCTGGTTGGTGGTAGCTTTGCTATCGTCGTCGATAACCAGATCGTTTCAGCGCCCGCCGTTGATGAGAAGCTCGATACCAACGAGCTACAGATTTCAGGTGCTTTCGATCTTCAGGCTGCCAACAACATGGCGGTCGTACTGCGCTCCGGTGCGCTGCCGCAGAATGTCACGGTTCTGGAAGAACGCACAATCGCATCGGCTCTGGGCGAAGACTATGCCAGTGCGGCTGCGTTGGCGGCCTTGCTTGCAGCACTGCTCGTCGGCCTGTTCATGGTCTTGTCCTACGGTATCCTCGGCGTGATCGCCATGGTCGCATTGGCCGTCAATATCATCATCCTGACAGCCATATTATCGCTGATCGGCGCCTCGATCAGTCTCGCCAGCATTGCCGGTCTGGTGCTGACTATCGGCTTGGCCGTTGACGCCCACATCCTGATTTACGAGCGCGTGCGCGAAGATCGCCGCAAGGGCTATTCCGTCGTTCAGGCTATGGAATCCGGATTCTATCGCGCTCTCTCGACCATTATTGATGCGAACCTCACCACACTTATTGCAGCGCTCGTTTTGTTCCTGCTCGGATCGGGAACAGTTCATGGCTTCGCGCTGACGGTGGCGGTTGGTATCGGTACGACGCTTTTCACCACGCTTACCTTCACCCGTCTGCTGATCGCGCAATGGGTACGCACGGCCAAGCCGAAGGAAGTGCCGAAGCGCCGTCTGAAACTGGTTCCGACTGTAACGCACATTCCGTTCATGCGTCTGCAATTCGTGACGCTCGGCATCTCGGTGCTGGCCTGCGCCATCGTGGTCGCGCTGTTCGTCAATATCGGCTTCAATTACGGCATTGATTTCCGTGGTGGCTCGATGGTTGAACTGCAGGCCCGCAGCGGCGACGCCAACCTTGAAGACATCACCGAGCGTCTTACCGAACTCAACATTGACAGCGCCCGTGTCCTGCCGGCAAAGTCCCCGCGCTCTGCCCTTGTCATTATAGGCAGTCAGGAAGTTGGCGACGATGCCGAACAAACCGTCGCCGTGAAGCTGCGTGGAGAGTTCGAACAAGATTATTCGTTCCAGCGCGTTGAAGTCGTTGGCCCGACAGTTTCGGAACAGCTTTCCCGCGCCGGTATTCTGGCGGTTATTTTGTCGCTGATCGGCATCTTCATCTACGTATGGGTCCGGTTCCGCTGGCAACTCGCGCTTGGCGCGGTGCTGTCGACCTTGCACGACGTTATTATCCTCGCGGGTATGTTCATTGTTTTCCGCATGGAGTTTAATCTGTGGAGCGTTGCGGCGATCCTGACGATCATCGGGTATTCGCTCAATGATACGGTCGTGATTTACGACCGTGTGCGAGAGAATCTGCGCGTCTATAAAAGCGCGCCGTTGCCTGCCATCATCGACGCCTCGATCAACCAGACGCTGTCACGCACCTTACTGACGTCCTTTGTGACCTTTCTCGCACACATCCCGCTCTATGCCTTCGGTGGCGCGGACATCCGCAGCTTTGCACTGGCACTGAGCGTCGGTATTATTGTTGCAAGCTATTCATCGATCTTCATTGCTGCTCCATTGCTGGTTCAGTTCGGCCTCAAGCCACGCGGGCCGGATGAATCCAGCGATCAAATGGATGACGAACTGGCACAATCGCTGAATTTGGAAAGCTGAAAATGGCCAAAGGGATAGAGATACGCGAGGCCCATTTTCCGGGCCGTGCTCCCATTGATGCCTACGGCGACGGGGGCTTCCGTTTTGCCGAAATGTCGCATCGCGGCTCCATTCTTTGCCTGCCTTCGGGCATTCATGGCTGGGAACCCGCGACACCGCCGATACTTGGCAAAGCCGATCTCAAGATGATCCTTGAGCAGGCATCCGATATTGAAATTCTTCTGGTGGGGACGGGCATGGATTTGCGCCGTATCCCAGAAGATGTGCGCGCCATCCTGCGCGAACACCGCATTTCTTCCGATCCCATGAGCACGGGTGCAGCCGTCCGAACCTATAATGTGCTTATGGCCGAAGATCGCGCGGTTGCGGCGGCACTGATTGCTGTAGACTGACATCATGAACGAGAATGAGGCACATTGCCTGGCATTGCTTCGCGAAGCTGACCGGGATCGCTATCTTTCAGTGCTTTATGCACCGGAGGATCGTCGCGGCGGTCTGGCTGCATTGTATGCGTTTAATGCGGAAGTTGCGCGTATCCGTGATCTGGTCCACGAACCGCTGCCGGGTGAAGTTCGGCTGCAATGGTGGCGCGACCTCATCAACGGCGAGGCGAGGGGCAGTGCCGAAGCGCATCCCGTGGCCGCAGCACTGATCGGCACCATTGAAAAATATGAGCTGCCCCGAGCTGCCTTCGATAATTACTGCGAAGCGCGCATCTTCGATCTTTATGATGACCCGATGCCCAGCCGAAACGATCTGGAAGGTTATTGCGGTGAAACCGCATCGGCGATCATCCAGTTAGCCGGCTTTATACTGGACAGGGATGCCGCGCAGGCGCAGACGGAAACAACTGGCCATGCTGGCGTGGCGCAGGCAGTGACAGGCTTGCTCCGCCTTATGCCTATTCACCGGCAGCGCGGGCAGCTCTATGTTCCTGCTGATATGTTGCAGGCGGTTGGCGTGACGCGCGAGGCATTTATCGCTGGCGAAGACAAGGCTGCTGTCGAGCGCGTGATCAGCATCATGCTGGCTTTCGCGCGTGAACATCTGGCAATTTTCGAGAAGAACAAATCAGAGCTGCCGAAGAGCCTCGCTCCGGCGTTTCTGCCTTTGGCGCTTGCTCCAGCCTATCTGCGAGCAATCGAGCGCCTGGGCGGGCAGGCTGCGGAAAAGGTGGCGGACATTTCTGCCATCCGAAAGCAATGGCTCATGTTTAGAGCCAACTTCTGAGCAGCCAGAGCCGATGGGCTTCAATTCAATCGAACGAATCCCATCGCAATATCACTCAGCCAGTCCTTGCCCCGAGCCCAGCCCCAAGTCCAGCCATTGACGGCAATCAGCCAGAGCACGTGCGGAAAGGGCTTGCTTCTTGGCAACAGTCTTTTCCTTGCCGCGCAGACGCTTGCCTTCCGGCTTTGGAACATCGACCGGCGGGAACAGGCCGAAATTTACATTCATCGGCTGGAACGAACGCTTGCCCGGCTCATCGTCGGCAACGATGTGTCCACCTGTAATATGACCGAGCAGGGCGCCGAATGCGGTTGTTCCCGGCGGTGGCGTCAGCGTTTGCCCCAACTTTTCTGCCGCAGTGAAACGACCTGCCAGCAGGCCGATAGCTGATGATTCGACATAGCCTTCACAGCCTGTCACCTGACCGGCAAAGCGCAATGTCTCGCGTGATTTCAAGCGAAGGGTAGCATCGAGCAGCACCGGAGAATTCAGATAGGTATTGCGATGAAGGCCACCAAGACGGGCGAATTCCGCATTTTCCAGACCCGGAATCATCTTGAAGATGCCGGTCTGGGAACCGTATTTCAGCTTCGTCTGGAAGCCGACCATATTGTAGAGCGTGCCGAGCGCATTGTCCTGACGGAGCTGCACGACGGCATAAGCCTTCACCGTCGGATTATGGGCATTGGTGAGGCCCATCGGCTTCATCGGCCCATGACGCAAGGTTTCCGGTCCGCGTTCGGCCATCACTTCGATCGGCAGGCAGCCATCGAAATAGGGTGTGCCTTCCCATTCCTTGAAGTCGGTCTTGTCGCCTTCGACCAATGCGGCCACGAACGCCTCATACTGCTCCTTGTCCATGGGGCAGTTGATATAGTCCTTTCCGGTGCCGCCGGGGCCAACCTTGTCATAGCGCGACTGGAACCAGCAGACATCCATATTGATCGAATCAAAATGGATAATCGGAGCAATGGCATCGAAGAAGGCCAGAGCATCAGCACCGGTCTGCGCCTGGATGGCTTCAGCCAGTGAAGGCGCGGTGAGAGGTCCGGTGGCAACGATGCTCGTTCCCCATTCCTCTGGCGGAAGGCCAGTGACTTCTTCCCGAACGATTGTAATCAGGGGATGGGCTTCAAGCTTCGCAGTGACAGCCTGCGAAAAGCCTTCGCGGTCGACAGCCAATGCGCCACCAGCCGGAACCTGATGTGCATCGGCACAAGCCATGATGAGAGAACCGGCAAGGCGCATTTCGGCATGAAGAACGCCGACGGCATTGGTTTCGGCATCATCCGAGCGGAAAGAGTTGGAACAGACGAGCTCGGCAAGCTGCTCGGTCTTGTGGGCATCGGTGCCGCGCACGGGACGCATTTCGTGCAGTATGACGGGCACGCCCGCCTGTGCGAGCTGCCATGCAGCTTCAGAACCGGCAAGACCGCCGCCGACGACGTGAACGGGAGAAAGATCGGATGTGTTTGACATGGGCCATTCCCTTATCGCCTTTGTTGAACGCCTTCAATGGAGAAGGCTCGCTAAGGACGGGAATCGTGCCGCAAAAAGAAATGGCATCCGTCGCGGGAGGAGGAGCGACGGATGCCATTATGGTAAGACCGGTATTGGGAGGAGGAGAACCGGTCTTGTTATCGCAAAACCTGGGAGGAGGATGGTTCTGCGATGAACCAAGTCTGGTGGGAGGAGGAGCCAGACTTGGAGAAACCCATATCGGGAGAAACTGTGAGGCTTGTTAAATTAGCGAGCCCTGGTCTTTAACGGGTCTTGGTCTGGCGAGCCACGAACGGAATGTCCGCGCGGGAGATGCCAAGATCGTTCAGCTCACGGGTAGAGAGCTGGCTGAGTTCATTGACGGTGTCGCGGTAACGGCGCCAGTTGTTGTAAGAGCGGATAAGGTTCATCGTGCTATTCCTTCATCGTTGAGGAACTGGAGTTCTGTTCAATTCATCTCGTTTGTTGTCCATGATATAAGCTATTGTTTTCGCAGGTTGCAGACCCGAGTTTGCATAGCTGCTTTGCGGGTTCTGCACGACACGTTAAATCGATTAGACTGGTAGGGCACAAAATTGCCGCAAAGCGATTTGATCCAACCCTTTGCCGACAGCGTGGTTTCCTATATGTTCTCAACCGCTTACAGTTGCGACAGCACAACTGACAGACTGACCAGGAGCTAATTTGTCACTTTCCATTTCTGTTGAACGCCTGATCGAGAGATGGCAGCGAGACGGTCTGATTGATGTAGAAACAGCATCGAAGCTGAATGCCGATCTTGAAAAACGTGCTTCGGTCTTCAGCCTCGGTTCCGTTCTGGCCACGCTTGGCGGGCTGCTTCTTGGAGCAGCCGTTATCATGCTGGTTGCTGCCAACTGGCAGGAAATGCCGCGCCTTATGCGCATTGGCCTCATATTCGTTCTTATATGGGCGAGCTATCTTGGCGGCGCCTGGCGGCAGTCTCGCGGTGACAAGATGTTCCCCGGCGTACTCTATATTGTAGGGGCTGCATCGTTCGGGGCAGGGCTGGCGCTCGTGGGGCAAATGTATCATTTGTCCGGCGATATCCATTCCGCCGCAATTTACTGGTCTGTTGGTGTCCTGATTTCAGCCTTTCTTCTGCGGGCGCCGGTATTGGCTGCTTTCGGTGCGGGTGTCGCCTGTTTCTATCTTTCGACTTATGTATTCGATGGCTCGTCCTATGATGATATGACCTATCGCTGGGTCGGCCCGCTGCTTCTGCTCTTTGGCGCTATGGCAGCCCTTTTCACGCGCTCGCGGCATGCGGCTCATCTATGGGCCATGTTCTCCATCGGCTGGGCTTTGCTCGTCTATGCCGAGCATGAGAGCAATACGGTATTGGTGCTTATGCTGCTCGTGGGAATCGGCCTGATACTGGCTGACGGCTTTGCCCATGCCACGCTGGAGAGACTGACCCGCTTCGCTCATCCGCTTGCGGCATACGGCCTGGCTCTTGCGCTGCTGGCGCTTGTCACGCTTCAGCTCAACCAGATGTTCTCCTATTCCAGCGTTACCGCAAGTTTGGATCGGGACATAGTATATAGCATCTTCATACTGGCGCTCGCGATCGGGGCGATTGCGGTGGCTGGTCGAAATAATGGTGGCTTGCGCTCCATCGCCTATGCCGCATTTTCGATCGAAGTCCTCTATCTGGCCTTTCAGACGGTCGGTACGATGATCGGAACGTCAGGATTCTTCCTGACCGCGGGCATCCTCGTGCTGCTGCTGGCTGCATTTGTGCGACGTATGGAGAACCGTTTCGGACGGAAAAGCAGCGTGGAGGTTCACCCATGACCATTCGGTTCAAATGGCTTTATGTCGGGGCAACCATCACTGCATTGCTGCAAACAGGCGTTCTTTATGCAGGTATCGGAAAACGCGCCTCTGTCTTGCGTTCAGGCACGGAAGTGACGCTTCAGACGGAACCGTTCGATCCGCGCGACCTGATGCGCGGCGATTATGTTGTTCTGGGTTACGAGATTTCCAGTCTGTCCCGAAAGGATATTCAGGGCGAACGTCCTGCCGGTTCGCGAACCGTCTATGTGGCGGTGAAGCCCGATTCAAATGGGATAGCTCGTTTTTCACGCGCCTCATTCCACCCGTTTTCGGAGCTTGCGTCTGGTGAGGTGCAGATTCGCGGCGAAGCCGTCTATTCCATCTCGGATGATCCGCAATCGAATATCCGTCTCAATTTCGGTATTGAGCGATATTATGTGCCCGAGGGGCAGGGACGCGCGATTGAAGATAGCCAGCGGGAGCGGCGGATTACCGCCGTTGTGGCGGTTGATCCGAAGGGAATGCCGGTCATTAAAGCCCTGCAGGAAGACGGACGACAGCTCTATCAGGAGCCTCTTTATTGATCCTGTCATCACGCCCTGTTTCAAAAGGGTTGGCTGACGCGACAGGATCGCTATATAGAGACGGAAAGGGCAGGAAGAGCTCAGCCTGATCGAACCTTGTAAATCTATGCAAGGAAGGCGGCTTTTTTCCTTTGAACCGGGAAAATTGGATGATATAGAGACGCGCGCTTTCGAGGGGCGGTTCAATATCTGAGACGAATTATGGTGCGTTCTGAGGAATGTACTTCGGTTCAGAAGCGGATGTGGCGAAATTGGTAGACGCACCAGATTTAGGTTCTGGCGGGAGACCGTGGGGGTTCGAGTCCCTCCATCCGCACCAACTGCCATAAGGCAAAAGAATTTCTCTCCCGCGACAAGGCAAACAGGCCGGTGACGGCGGGACAATGACAAGAAGTGAAGGTTTGAACATGCAGGTTACCGAAACGCTCAATGAAGGGCTGAAGCGCGAGATCAAAGTCGTGGTTCCGGCCAAGGACCTCGAAGCCAAGCTCGCAGAGCGGCTGGAAACTGCGCGTGACCGCGCCAAGATCAACGGTTTCCGTCCGGGCAAGGTGCCTGCGGCTCACCTTCGCAAGATGTATGGCAAGTCCTTCATGGCGGAGATCGTCAACGAAATCCTCAACGACTCGTCGCGTTCGCTTCTCGCTGAACGCAACGAAAAGTCGGCTACGCAGCCGGAAGTCATCATGTCGGAAGACGAAAAAGAGGCTGAACAGGTTCTCGACGGCAAGGCCGATTTCGTTTTCTCGCTGAACTACGAAGTTCTGCCGGCAATCGAAGTCAAGGACTTCTCGAAGATCGCAGTTACCCGTGAAGTCGTCGATATTTCCGATGAGGAAGTTGACGATCAGGTCAAGCGCATCGCCTCGTCGACCCGCACCTTCGAAACCAAGAAGGGCAAGGCCGAAAACGAAGATCGCGTCACGATCGATTATCTGGGCAAGCTCGACGGTGAGCCTTTCGACGGCGGTGCGGATAATGATGCACAGCTCGTTCTCGGTTCGGGCCAGTTCATTCCGGGCTTTGAAGAGCAGCTCGTAGGCGTCAAGGCTGGTGACGAGAAGGTTATCAACGTAACGTTCCCTGCTGAGTACGGCGCCGCTCATCTGGCTGGTAAGGAAGCTACCTTCGACATCAAGGTCAAGGAAGTTGCCAAGCCGAACGAACTCGTCCTTGATGACGAAACCGCAAAGAAGCTCGGCATCGAATCGCTTGAGCGTCTGCGTCAGGTTGTTCGCGAACAGATCGAAAGCCAGTACGGCCAGATCACTCGCCAGAAGGTAAAGCGTCAGATTCTCGACGCTCTGGACGGCGACTATCAGTTCGAAACGCCGCAGAAGCTTGTTGACGCCGAGTTCAACAACATCTGGCAGCAGATCAACTTCGACCTGCAGCAGGCTGGCCGCACGTTCGAAGACGAAGAAACCACAGAAGAAGCTGCTCGCGAAGAATATCGCAAGCTTGCTGAGCGTCGCGTACGCCTCGGTCTGGTTCTGTCGGAAATCGGCGAAAAGGCTGGCGTTGAAGTTTCTGAAGAAGAACTGCAGCGCGCTGTTTACGACCAGGTTCGTCGCTATCCGGGTCAGGAAAAGGAAATCTACGAATTCCTGCGCAAGACGCCGGATGCCGTTGCCAACCTTCGCGCCCCGATCTTTGAAGAAAAGGTCGTTGACCATCTGCTCGCCAACATCAACGTGACCGACAAGAAGGTCTCGAAGGAAGAGCTGACGGCTGAAGACGAAGACGCAGCTTCGGAAGCAAAGCCTGCCAAGAAGGCTGCTCCCAAGAAGAAGGCCGCTCCTAAGAAGAAGGCAGACGAAGGCAAGTCCGAAGAGGCTTGATCTTCACTTCCAGCATGAATTCGGAAAGGCCGCGCATAGCGCGGCCTTTTCGTTTTGCGATCATGGAAATGGTGGCTGAAAAGCTTGCATCCGGTGGGGCTTTGCTCTAGCCAATACAACAATCAGTTTCAGCCCAATCACAGTATTGTCGAGCCAGTAATGTCCCTAATCGATACGCGTATACCTGAACCCAAACGCTTTATCTCCGGCGCGACCGGCGACTGGGAAGTCGTCATCGGCATGGAAGTCCATGCGCAGGTCACGTCAGAATCGAAGCTGTTCTCCGGCGCTTCCACTTCGTTTGGCGCGGAGCCGAATTCGAATGTTTCTCTGGTTGATGCTGCCATGCCGGGCATGCTGCCGGTCATCAATCTGGAATGCGTCAAGCAGGCGGTTCGCACGGGCATCGGGCTCAACGCTCAGATTAATCTGAAGTCTGTTTTCGACCGCAAGAACTATTTCTATCCCGATCTGCCACAGGGCTATCAGATTTCGCAGTTCAAGCAGCCAATCGTTGGCGAAGGCAAGATCATGATTTCGGTCGGCCCGGACAATAAGGGCCAGTTCGAAGACGTGGAAATCGGCATCGAGCGCCTGCATCTGGAACAGGATGCAGGCAAGTCCATGCACGACCAGCATCCGACCATGTCCTATGTGGACCTGAACCGTTCTGGCGTAGCGTTGATGGAAATCGTGTCGAAACCGGACTTGCGCTCCTCCGATGAAGCACGCGCTTATCTGACCAAGCTGCGCACGATTGTCCGCTATCTCGGCACGTGCGACGGCAATATGGATGAAGGCTCGATGCGCGCCGACGTAAATGTCTCCGTCCGCCGTCCGGGCGGTGAATTCGGTACACGTTGCGAAATCAAGAACGTCAATTCGATCCGCTTCGTCGGTCAGGCAATTGAATATGAGGCTCGCCGCCAGATCGCCATTCTCGAGGACGGTGGCTCCATCGATCAGGAAACACGCCTGTTCGATCCGGTAAAGGGGGAAACCCGGTCCATGCGCTCCAAGGAAGAAGCACATGACTATCGCTATTTCCCTGATCCAGACCTTCTGCCGCTCGAGTTCGACCAGGCATTCGTGGATGCGCTGGCAGTGGATCTGCCGGAACTGCCGGACGTCAAGAAGCAGCGCCTCGTCGAGAAGCAGGGTATCTCGATCTATGATGCATCGATTCTCGTTACCGAGAAGGCTATTGCTGATTATTATGAAGCCGTTGCTGCCGGTCGTGACGGCAAGGCCGCAGCAAACTGGGTCATCAACGACCTCCTTGGTGCGCTGAACAAGGCTGGCAAGGACATTGAGGAATCACCCGTCAGCCCTGAACAGCTTGGTGCAGTCATCGATCTCATCAAGGAAGGCACGATTTCCGGCAAGATCGCCAAGGATCTTTTCGAGATCGTCTGGAATGAGGGTGGCGATCCGAAGAAGCTCGTTGAAGAACGTGGCATGAAGCAGGTCACCGACACCGGTGCCATTGAGAAGGCTGTAGACGATGTCATTGCCGCCAACCCGGAAAAGGTTGAGCAGGCGAAAGCCAAGCCGACGCTGGCTGGCTGGTTTGTCGGTCAGGTCATGAGGGCGACCGGCGGCAAAGCCAACCCGCAATCTGTCAATGAACTGGTCAAGGCCAAGCTCGGGATTGAAGAGTGATGTGGGTCAGAAGCGCGACAGAGGCTGATCTCAAGGCAGTGCATGAACTGCTTGTATCAACCTGGCACGCGACCTTCGATGATATCCTCGGGCGGGAAATGGTGGATGCCGTTACCGCCCAGTGGCACAGCATTACTGTTCTGAAGGCCAATCTGAAGAAGCCTTATTCGGAGTTCATCGTCGCCGATAACGGCAATGGTGGCATTGATGGAATGGCTTTTGCCAGTCAGTCCGAAGAAAACAAGGCTTCGCTGCATCAGCTTTATGTTCGCCCTGACACCCAGGTTCAGGGTATCGGGACGATGCTTTTGGCTGAAATCGAGATGGCTTTTCCCGGCGTTCGAACGATGAAGCTTGAAGTGATCGAGAAAAACGCCAAAGCGGTGAATTTCTACGAGCGTAAGGGCTATGCCAAAGTCGGCCGCAATGAAGATTGGGGCGATCCCAATTGCAAGGAGCCGGTGCTGGTGATGGAAAAGTCGCTCGAGAGCTGGAATATGTAAAGCATGTCCCCCCAAAGTGGAGACCGGTTTGGGGATCAAGACATGCGAGCATATAAAAGCCTGAAGCGCGTAGCGTTTTGGGCCCATCATACTCTTGTGACAGCGGCAACTTGACCCTTGCCATGGCCGGTCGATAGGGCCATAAGCAAGAAAACCCGGTGGTTTCGGTCACCTGTGGCAATAATGGATCTGGAATAGGTCATGAAGAAATTTATTACGCAAGTTTTTACCTGGTGGAACGGCCAGACGCTCGGCACGCGGTTTCATACGTGGCGCAAGGGCGAGCGCGTCGGTGAAGACGAGTTCGGCAATATCTATTATCAGGGCGGCAAGGACTCCGAAGGTCGCACACGTCGCTGGGTAATCTTCAATGGCTATGCGGAAGCAAGTGCTATTCCTCCCGGCTGGCATGGCTGGATGCATCATCGCGTTGACACGCCGCCTACCAAGGAAGACTACAAGCCGCGTGACTGGCAGAAGCCGCATCTGCAGAACTTGACCGGATCTCCGCTGGCATATCGCCCAAAGGGCGCTATTGCTCGTCCGGGCACGGAACCTGCGGAACGTCCGCGCGTGACCGGAGAATACGATGCCTGGACACCAGGCAACTGATAATCGGTTTTGATCTTTGTCCGGCGCGTTCATCCGCGCCGGATTTATTATGTGTCCGCCTTTTGAAGCTATAGCGGAAAAGGTTTGAGGATAGACGGCTCGCTTAAGACCAACGGCAGCATTGCGGCTTGCGACTGGGCAACGAATCGTCACATTTCATGCTTAGGAATTGTTCCGGCTTAATTTAAACCCTTTTTGGATGCGGATCTCCGTTTTGACGAAGCAATCTCACGGCGCGGCTGGCAACGGAAAAAACCCGATCAAAAGGGCTGTTCAGGTTGCCCTGATTTCGCTCATGGCGACCACCAGCAGCTTTCAAACCGCCATGGCCGAACGCATTACTAATCCGGTTGCTGAGTTCTCGGGTCTGGATAAAATTACCGGACGCATCACGACGTTCGACGTCTATATCAATGAGACAGTTCAGTTCGGAGCCCTTCAGGTAACGCCGAAAGTTTGTTATTCGCGCACAGAAAACGAAGCACCACGCACTGATGGTTTCGTTGAAGTCGAAGAGATCACGCTTGACCGAAAGATTCGCCGTATTTTTACCGGCTGGATGTTCGCCGATAGTCCGGGTCTCAACGCAGTCGAGCATCCGATCTATGACGTCTGGCTAAAGGACTGCAAGCAGAAGTCGGAAGTGCCTCCGCCGGATCAGCGCAATTAACGGCAGCTACTCAGAATTGCGCGATTCCATCCAGCGCGTTTTCCAGAAGTTTCTCATATTTTTTCCGCGAAACTTCCACGGCGCCGAATCTTTCGAGATGTGGCGTGGTGAACTGCGTGTCGAGAAGTACGAAGCCTCGGCTGACCAGATGCTGGACCAGATAGGCAAGGCAGACCTTTGAAGCATCTCGTTTGCGAGTGAACATGCTCTCACCAAAGAAGGCGCGTCCGAGTGTGACGCCATAAAGTCCACCGACGAGCTGTCCGTCATGCCAAGCTTCGACCGTGTGGCAATGTCCGATCCCGAACAATTCCTTATAGGCTTGGCGGATTGGCCCGTTGATCCATGTGCGCGCGCGTTCACCGGTTCCGCTTGCACAACCTTCGATCACGCCATCAAAATCGCTGTCGAGTTTTATGTCAAAAATGCCCTGGCGAATGGTCTTCAGGAGGCTTTTGGGCATGTGGAAGCCATCGAGGGGGATAACACCGCGCTTCTCGGGACGCACCCAGAAGACTTCGGGATCGTCGGCTTCTTCGGCCATGGGAAATATTCCCGTGGCATAGGCCCGCAGGAGCAACTCCGGTTCGATTGAATAGTCGTCCGGGGGCACTCCTGCGGTCATTTTCGTCAGGCGCTTTCGCCCTTGGTTTTCGTGGCCAGATATTTTTCCAGCCAATGAATGTCGTAATCGCCGTTGGCAATATCCTGATTTGCAATCAGGTCCTGGAAAAGCGGGAGGGTGGTTTTCACACCATCGACCACGAATTCGTCCAGCGCGCGGCGGAGACGCATCATGCATTCGACGCGATTGCGACCATGCACGATGAGCTTGCCGATAAGGCTGTCGTAGTAAGGCGGAATGCGATAGCCGGAATAAACGCCCGAATCCACGCGGATGCCGAGGCCACCTGGCGTATGATAATGCGTGATCAGGCCCGGCGAAGGCGCAAATGTCAGCGGATCTTCAGCGTTGATACGGCATTCGATGGCATGGCCGGAGAAGCGGATATCCTTCTGCTTTACCGACAGGCCGAGACCGGCTGCAACGCGAATCTGCTCGTGAACGAGATCGATACCCGTGATGGCTTCCGTAATCGGATGTTCCACCTGAAGGCGCGTGTTCATTTCGATGAAATAGAACTCGCCGTCTTCGTACAGGAATTCGATCGTTCCCGCACCGCGATAACCCAGTTCCGCACAGGCGTTGGCGCAAACCATGCCGATCTTGTCGCGTGCTTCGGCATTGAGCGCCGGTGAATTGGCTTCTTCCCAAACCTTCTGGTGGCGGCGCTGCAGGGAGCAGTCGCGTTCGCCCAGATGGATGGCATTGCCTGCACCATCGCCCATGACCTGAACTTCGATGTGGCGCGGCTTTTCGAGATATTTCTCGATATAGACCGCGTCGTCACCAAAGGCTGCACCGGCTTCGGTGCGAGCGGTCGCCAGCGCTACCGAAAGATCGTCCTCGGTGCGGGCAACCTTCATGCCGCGGCCACCGCCACCGGCAGAAGCCTTGATGATGACCGGATAACCGATTTCCTTCGCGATGCGTGCAGCTTCGACGTCATCCGTCACGCCGCCATCCGAACCAGGAACGACTGGAATGCCAAGGCGCTTTGCGGTGCGCTTGGCTTCGATCTTGTCGCCCATGATGCGGATATGCGAAGCGGTCGGGCCGATGAAGGTGATGCCGTGCGCTTCAAGAATTTCCGCGAACTTGGCGTTCTCCGACAGGAATCCGTAACCCGGATGGATTGCGTCAGCACCGGTGATCTCGCATGCAGCAACGATCTGATGGATGTTCAGATAGCTGTCGCGCGATGGCGGCGGTCCGATGCAGACACTTTCGTCCGCCAGACGCACATGCATCGCGTCGGCGTCTGCCGTGGAGTGAACGGCGACGGTCTTGATGCCCAGTTCCTTACAAGCCCTGAGCACGCGAAGAGCGATTTCGCCACGATTGGCTATGAGTATCTTTTGAAACATTGCGCTTTGCTGCCCGTTCATTGAATAAGCCGTAATCTGTTGTCTTATTCGATTACGACGAGCGGCTCACCGAATTCAACCGGCTGAGCGTCTTCGATGAGGATGGCCTTGACCGTACCAGCACGCGGGGCCGGAATCTGGTTCATGGTCTTCATGGCTTCGATGATGAGAAGCGTCTGACCTTCCTTCACCTGTGCGCCAACCTCGATGAAGTTGCGTGCGCCCGGAGCCGGAGCGAGATAGGCGGTGCCAACCATCGGCGACGGAACGGCGTTCTTCGAAAGATCAGCCTTGGTCGGTTCGGCGGCTGCAGCAGCTGGTGCAGCAGCATTAACAACAGGGGCTGCGGCAGGCATAACTGTCGCTGCGGCCTGAACCGTGACCTTGCGCGAAACGCGGATACGCAGATCGCCGTGTTCCACTTCGATATCGGTCAGGTCGGTTTCGTTGAGGATGTCCGCCAGGTCGCGGATCGTTTCCTTGTCGATGACGGAATTTTTGCTGGACATATCAGGCCCCTTTAACGCTTTGCCCGTTGTTTTCTTCTTCTTTGGCAATTGCCGCAAGCGCGCGCAGACCGAGCAGATATCCTTCCGCGCCAAAGCCGCAAATAACGCCTTTGGCGACTGCGGATACATAGGAGTGATGCCGGAAAGCCTCACGCGCATGAATGTTTGAAAGATGCACTTCCACGACCGTTACTTTGGCCGAGCGGATTGCATCATGAATAGCAACCGAAGTGTGGCTATAGGCGGCAGGATTAATGAGGACATAGGCGTTTTTGTCGCCAGCCTCCTGAATCCAGGTCACCAGATCGCCTTCGTAATTGGACTGACGAAAATCGACATTAAGTCCAAGTTGTTCGGCCTCACGCTTGCAGTCCGCCTCGATATTCTCGAGCGTTGCAACACCATATATCCCCGGTTCTCGTTTGCCGAGAAGGTTGAGATTGGGGCCGTTCAAAACAAAAACCGTTTTTGCCATATCCGTCCGCGACTGATAACGTGTTACCACGAAATTTCGGTACACTTCGCATTTCATATAGAGGGCTTGGACGCAAGCCGAAACCCTCTAAATCATTGCAGATGTTTTGCCGTACGAGTTTTTCCCGCTATTCTTTCCAAAATTAGCAGGCAATACGGCAATTTCTGTTTTCGCAACATAAACATTGGATGCCACGGCATAAACTGTTTCACAAAAGTGATCAGTCAAGCCACAGCCGATTTGCTTAATTTTTTGCTGCAGCGCGCGCTGCCGCGATTCTCTCGACCAGACCATCAACACCGATCGCGCCGGGAACCA
Organism: Ochrobactrum sp. A-1; assembly: GCF_022488005.1. Taxonomy (NCBI): domain Bacteria; kingdom Pseudomonadati; phylum Pseudomonadota; class Alphaproteobacteria; order Hyphomicrobiales; family Brucellaceae; genus Ochrobactrum; species Ochrobactrum sp. A-1. The sequence goes on along the minus strand of NZ_JAKVQC010000003.1, from coordinate 530,626 downwards.
GTTCATCTCCTATGATGTAGGATGGCGTGCCCGTAATGTTGAGCTGTTGCGCCAGCTGATAGGTCTGCTGGAATGCACCGGTGATGGCCGGGTCTTTCATCTTCTCGCGCAGCTGTGCTTCATCGGCCCCTAGCTTTACGGCATCGGCGATGGCAGAATCTTCCGTTGCACGCTCCTGCGCGCCCAGCAGCACTTCGTGAAATTCAGCGTATTTTTCCGGCATCAACGATCTGAATGCCTGTGCCACGACATGTGCTTTTGCCGAATCCGGACCGAGAATCGGGAACTCCTTCATGACAAACCGGACACTCTTGTCGGTTTTCAGAATCGCTTCCATGTCCGGCAGCGCTCGCTTGCAATAGCCGCAATTGTAATCGAAGAATTCATAGACGGTCACATCGCCGTTGGGATTACCAAAGACCGCATCATGCTTGGGATCGTAAAGGGCGGCGCGATTGGCAGTCAGCACCTGCTTGATCTGTTCCTGCGCCGCATGCGCCTGCTTGGTTTCAAGCGCGCTTTGCACTTCCAGCATCAGTTCAGGATTCTGGATGAGATAGTTGCGCACAACGTTTTCAATGGCCTGTTGGTTCATCGCCACAGGGGCCATAGGAGCCACAGAAGCGGCAGGGCTTTCCACGGCCGCTGGAACCTGTCGGGCCGTGCCAGCATAATAACCTAATGCAAGGGCGGCGATGCCTGCAACGCCGCTGGCAACTGTTATGGAAACTGCATTCTTCATTCCAAATTCCAATCTGTCTAGAATACCGGTTTCAGGCGCAAAATGCTGCCTTACTTGCTTTTCTTGGCATTAATAATGTCCTGCGCGCGAAGCCATTCGGGTGAACGGGGCTTCATCTGCTTTTGCGCACGGATGGCGAATATCTGGGCTTGCTGAAGCTTGCCAGAATAGTAGTTCATATCGGCAGTTGCGAGGTCGGCGAGCGCCATGTCACCTTGCTGTCCATAAGCCTGCGCGAGATAACCGTAGCCCCCTGGAAACTCGGGATCGGAGGCTATGCCCGCCTTGATCTCCTTGATCGCCGTCGGCATATTCGCCTTGGCGCCGGTGAGCATAAGGGCGCGCCCATAGCTCATGCGAAGCAACGGCGACTTGCGCGGATCGAGCGAAACGGCCTTCTGGAAAGCCTTTGCTGCTCCCGCGGCGTCATTGGCTTTCAGCAGGACTTCGCCGCGCATTTCCTGGAAATACGGGTTCTTTGGCTGTTCCTTGATGAGTGCGTCAAACTTCGGCAGTGCAGCGCGGGCCGAACCATTCAGGAATGTTGTGATGGCATTGCCATAACGGGCAGGGAGCCCGCCGGGATTGCTGCGGAACATCCGCTGCAGCGCGCCCATATTGCCCGAATAGGCGGCAATTTTTGCACGCGCCATATCGTGGCGCATCTGCAAAGCAGGAGAATCGGTTTTGTTGAAATACGGGCTCTTTCTCGCAAGTTCTTCCAGATTGGCAATTCGCTCGCGCGGGAGAGGGTGGCTGATACGATACTGGTCGATCTGGGTGCCGGTAAGCGACAAGGCCGATGCGAAGCGCTCAAATGTATCGAGCATTCCCTTGGTCGACTGCCCGGTGGCGTTGAGATAGTTTACGGCCAGGCGATCGGCGGTCATTTCTTCAGTGCGCTGATAATTGAGCACACTGCGCATGGCCACTTCGCTTGAGCCCATCGCAATGCCTGCGCCTGCGCCCGCTGCATTGCCGCTGCCGCTTGCGGCGCCTGCAACACCCGCGCCGACACCAAGCAACATGCCGATGATTGCCATATTGCGGGCACGGCTGAGTTGTTCGCGCAATCGCTCCTGATGTCCGCCGGCTAGATGTCCCGATTCGTGTGCGATCACGCCAATGATTTCATTGGGCGTTTCCGCCTGCATGATCGCGCCTGTATTGATGAAAATACGCCGTCCATCGACAAAGGCATTGAAGCTTTGCGAATTGACCAGAATAACGCGAACGCCGCGACCACCCAGACCTGCAGCCTTGAGGATAGGCGCAGCGTAATCGGCGACGAGTGCCTCGATCTCGGCGTCCCGCACGATGGGGACACCACCGCCGCGCGACTGCGCGAATGCGGGCAGGGCACTGGTAACTGCTATGGACATCGCGGCTGCCACAGCAACCGAACGGCGAACCAAACTAGGGAAAGAAAATCTTCTGGGTGGGAATGGTGTAGTCATCGTCCCCATCGTGTTGTTCTTCCTTCTTCAAACCGGTACGAATCTTATAGCCTTTGCATTCAATCATCGATAGGCAGGCGAGAGATAATCTCCATCTCGGAATTTGGTCGTATTTTCTCGAAAGGTGCTGTTGCTTTACCAATCCGGCGATTATACGGCGGATGTAGAATGCGAAACTCGCAATTTTCTGGAGGTAAAGTTGGTCACTCTTTCCAGCCGCAGCGCGGTCGAGCCCTTCCACGCCATGGATGTTCTGGCGGAGGCTAATCGTCGTCGCGCAGCCGGGCATCCAATCATTTCCATGGCGGTAGGTCAGCCTGCCGATCCGGCACCGGAAGTCGTTCGACAAGCTGCTGAACGCGCCTTGAAGGACGGTCGCATCGGTTACACCGACGCCTTGGGACTGATTGAACTGCGAGAGGCCATTGCTGCGCATTATGCCGATCATTACGGTATTTCGGTCTCGCCGGAACGTATTGCCGTTACGACCGGCTCGTCTGCAGCCTTCAATCTGGCGTTTGTGGTCTATTTCGATCCAGGTGACAGAGTTGCTATTACCCGTCCTGGCTATCCTGCCTACCGCAACATATTGACGGCGCTGGGCCTTGAGGTCGTGGAAATACCGACAGGCAATGGAACGTCGGCGTCACTGACTGCCGAGGCGCTTGCAGCGGCACATGCCGAAAAGCCCCTGAAAGGGGTATTGTTTGCAAGCCCGGCCAACCCGACCGGGGCGGTCATCGACAAGTCGGAACTGAAAGCGATCATCGAAACAGCCCGTGATCTGGGCATCCGGGTCATTTCGGACGAAATCTATCACCGGCTTTCCTATGAGACGGACGATGTCACGGCATTGGAGATTTCCGATGATGTGACGGTCATCAACTCATTCTCCAAATATTACTGCATGACTGGCTGGCGTATTGGCTGGATGGTTTTGCCTGAAAGCGATATCCGCGCAATCGAGCGACTGAGCCAGAGCCTTTATATATCTGCGCCGGAGCTTTCGCAGCGCTCTGCCATCGAAGCCTTCCATGCAACGGCGGAACTTGAGCGGGTAAAGGATCGCTATCGCAAGAACCGGCGCATCCTGCTGGATCATCTTCCACGCATCGGTCTCAGCCTGGCCGCACCGATGGACGGTGCATTCTATGCCTATTGTGACGTTTCGCGCTTTACCAATGACAGCATGGAATTTGCCCGCCGGATGATTGCTGAAATCGATATTGCAGCAACGCCGGGACGCGATTTCGACCCGCTGGACGGGCATCGCACGATGCGCTTTTCCTATGCCGGGAAGATCGAGGAAATGGAAGAAGCCGTCCGCCGCCTGGAAGGCTGGTTGCCACAACAGAAAGCCTGAGCCGGCTCCTTCAAACCATTCACAGTATTAAAAGATAAAGAAAAACCGGCGTTTCCGCCGGTTTTTTGATCTCAATTATGATGCTCTCAGAAGAAACCCTTCTTCTGCCACCAGCCCCCGCGCTTGGGCTTCTGGTCTTCGCTCTCGCTTGAAGTCACAACGGGCTCAGCGCTTTTCTGCGGCTCGGCAATCGTGGCCACTTCTGCTTCGACTACAACCGTCTCTTCGACTTCAACGACCGGTTTCGCAGCAGCTCTGCGTGTGCGCCGCTTCGGCTTCTCGGTTTCCGCTTCAGGTTCGTCAGCGACCACTACCGGCTCGGCAGGAACTTCTTCGGCTGCCTTCTTGCGGCTACGGGGCTTACGAGCAGGCTTGGCAGGCTTTTCCTCGGCTTCAGCAGCGACGACGTCCTCAGCCGCTTCTTCAGTCTTCGCAGACTTGCGAGCGCGGGGCTTACGGACAGGCTTGGCGGGCTTTTCCTCAACTGCTGCTTCGGTAACCGGAACCGCAGCTTCAGCGACCTCGGCCGCTTGTTCAACCGCTGCCACTGCTTCGACAACAGCTTCCTCGGCCTTAACCGGCAGAACCGGCGTGTAACCGACGAACTCTGGATCAGGAACTTTGCGTGCACGCGGTTCGTCGTCACGACGGTTCTTGCGTCCGCCCCGGCGACCGCGGCGACGCTTCTTGCGGCGATCTTCTTCGCTCAGCGAAGCATTAGAAGATGAATCCTGCGCGTCATCGGCGTCTTCATCTTCGTCGGAGGCATCTTCCGAAACGGAATCGGTCTTTGCGGCCTGTTCCGGGTTCTCGCGATCACGACCACCGCGGCGGCGGCGACGGCGACGACGCTTGCGATCACCTTCGTCACCACGATCTTCGCGAGCCTGAACGTCTGCCGTTGTTTCTTCTTCGGCTTCGTCCTCATCGACCGGGATTTCCGGATCTTCGATGTCGTCTTCGATATAGGCCATAGGCTGAACCGGAGGCTGGGTGATCGGCCGTGTCGACGGAGCGCCCTTGTCGATGACGAAATGCTGGTGACCGACGCTCTCGTCGGCGTCGATGCTGATCGCTACACCAAAACGTCCTTCCAGATCGGCGAGAAGCTGGCGCTTGTGATTGAGAACATAAAGCGCCGAAGCAGCCGGTGTGCGGACATGAATGTCGAAACCGGAGTGACGCAGCAGATAGTCCTCGATGCCGCGAATAATATGCAGCGCCATGGAGGAATCTGAGCGGATATGGCCGGTGCCGCCGCAATGCGGGCAGACCTGCATCGTGCTTTCCAGTACGGATGCACGGATACGCTGGCGCGACATTTCCAGAAGGCCGAAATGCGAGATTCGGCCCACCTGAATGCGCGCGCGATCATCCTTCAGGCAGTCCTTCATCTTCTTTTCGACAGCGCGATTGTTGCGCTTTTCTTCCATGTCGATGAAGTCGACGACGATCAGACCGGCGAGGTCGCGCAGGCGAAGCTGGCGTGCGACTTCTTCTGCAGCTTCCAGATTGGTCTGAAGCGCCGTGTCCTCAATCGAATGTTCGCGCGTCGAACGACCAGAGTTGACGTCGATGGCGACAAGCGCTTCCGTCTGGTTGATGATCAGGTAGCCACCTGATTTGAGCGTGACCTGCGGCAGCAACATGCGGTCGAGCTGGGCTTCCACGCCGTTTCGCGTGAAGATCGGGACCTGTTCGCGGTAAGGCTGGACGACCTTCGCATGGCTCGGCATGAGCATGCGCATGAAGTCTTTGGCTTCGCGGTAACCATTTTCACCGGAAACGAGGATCTCCGAGATGTCCTTGTTATAAAGGTCACGGATCGACCGCTTGATCAGGCTGCCTTCTTCATAGACGAGGGCAGGCGCCGTCGATTGTAGCGTCAGCGAGCGCACATTTTCCCAAAGACGCATCAGATATTCATAGTCGCGCTTGACTTCCGCCTTGGTGCGGTTTGCGCCAGCCGTGCGCAGGATCACACCCATGCCCTGCGGCACTTCGAGCTCCTTGACGATTTCCTTGAGGCGCTTGCGGTCCTGCGGATTGGTGATCTTGCGCGAAATGCCGCCGCCCCGTGCCGTGTTCGGCATCAGTACCGAATAGCGTCCGGCAAGCGAAAGATAGGTCGTAAGAGCTGCGCCCTTGTTGCCGCGCTCTTCCTTGACCACCTGAACCAGAAGAATCTGGCGACGCTTGATCACTTCCTGGATATTGTACTGGCGACGATTGGTGCGTGCAGGCATCGGAAGTTCTTCAAGTGCATCTTCCGAACCAACAGATTCAACCATGTCTTCTTCATGTTCGATGTCGTCCTCGTCGCCGTTGTCGACGGCTTCGGAGATCACATCGCTTTTGTGCGAAAGGGCAATGGCCGGTGTGCCGGGCACGTAATTTTCAAAAGCCGGGCCGACAGGCTCAGCCGCTGGCAATCCCTTGTCAGCTGCATTGGCCTGCGCGTCGCCGTTCTGGCCGTCACGGCGACCGCGACGACGGTTGCGGCGCGAACGATCGTTCCGGTCGCTGCGCTCGCTCTTGGCGCGCGGTTCGTCTTCTTCGTCTTCCGCGCGTGCGGCTTTGGCTTCCGCTTCGAGCAGCGCAAGACGATCTGCTACCGGGATCTGGTAGTAGTCAGGATGGATTTCCGAGAAAGCGAGGAAGCCATGGCGATTGCCGCCATATTCCACGAACGCAGCCTGAAGCGAAGGTTCGACGCGGGTAACGCGTGCGAGATAGATATTGCCTTTCAGCTGCTTCTTGTGTTCCGACTCAAAGTCGAACTCTTCAATCTTGTTGCCCCGAGTGACGATAACCCGGGTCTCCTCCGGGTGGGAGGCATCTATAAGCATTTTGTTGGACATTATTGTCTTTCCTGCCGGCGCGAAGACGCAAAACGCGTGCGCCGGACGAAACCCTGAGGGCTGTCGTGCTCACTGCGCTGCATCTGCCGGATGGTTCTGGGTTCGTCGGAATAAAAGCTGCTGCCTCCGCGCGCGACGGCCTCGTGGCGATCACGGTCTTCAGGCTTGCAGTGGTCAGTCTTGCTTGACCCATAGCTGTTCCGAACGAAACGACCTCATATATGACCCGAAAAAGCCGGGCCGACCTCATTGCTCTTTTCGAGCGTTGGCGACAGCGCGTAATGATGCGCAGTCGGCCGATAGAAACGGAGGGCGGGGGAGCCACATCTCCGCTGAATTCTGTGCTGGTTATCGGGGGCGGCGAATGAATATGCCGCTGTTTTCACTATCATTCCTTGCGGTTCATTTTGAGAACCGGCAAACGATTCTGATAGTTCACCCAAAACCTTTCATAGCTTTTATGGCGTCGTTTGAACGATGACAAGTGCGAATATCATTTGACATTCGCATCGCAATTTTGCCGAAAGCTGAGTATAGGCCCTGTTCAAGGTCGAAATACGGCTGGAAATCCTTCATTAATTATAGTTCTGTACGAGTGTTTTAATGGGTATTCGGGCGAGATGGTGCAGGGGCGAGCGTACCGGTATCGCGGTTTTTGATACCAGTCATTCAATGAGATTCTTGATTGTGGCAGCCGATGCATTTTCGAAGCGCTGAAAACGCTATGACACGATTGTCGAGTTTGCGATGTCCTCTGGCATTGTTCGCTCTTTTGTCGGTTTTGCTGTTGCAGGCTGTATCCGTTTCAGCTGCCGATCGGGTGACGGCACCATTGTCAGCGCTGACTTTCCGTATGGCTGGCGACGATCTGCGAACGCGCATCGTTGTGATGTTCGATCGGGAGCCAAAGCTATCGACCCTGCTTCTTGATAATCCGCATCGTCTTGTCGTTGACCTGCCTGAAACACGGTTTGGTTTTGATGAGAAGAGTCTGGAAGCTCGGGGACTGGTATCTCGGGTTCGTTATGGACTGGTGGGCAAGGGGCGTTCACGCCTCATCCTGACACTAAGCGGCCCGTTCAAGGTCGCGGATTTGCGTGTTCTGAAAAATGAAAGCGCATCGGGCTATCGCCTCGTGGCTGATATTGTTGCGACTTCGGACCGTGAATTTGCTGAGCAGCTGAAAGGCCGTGAGGAAATTACGAGTTCAACGGATCGCAGTGAAAAGCCCGCTCAGGCATCCTCCCAGAACGGAGCGGCTCGTCCGTTCACAGTCATGATTGATCCTGGTCATGGCGGCATCGATAGCGGCGCGGAAAGTCTGAGTGGTATCAAGGAAAAAGATCTGACACTCGCTTTCGGGCAGGAGCTGAGGGATCGTCTGGCGCAGGACAAGAACATCAAAGTGCTGATGACCCGCGACGACGACACCTTCCTACGTCTTTCAGAACGGGTGCGGATTGCCCGCCAGCATGAGGCGGACCTGTTCATCTCCATCCATGCCGATACGATCAACCAGCACGATATTCGCGGGGCGACAGTTTATACGATCTCCGATAAGGCATCGGATTCTGTTGCGCGTGCTATGGCGGAACGGGAAAACAGGTCGGATAGCCTAGCAGGAGCCGCACCTGAAGAGCAGCCTGAGGTCACCGACATTCTTCTCGATTTAACGAGACGCGAAACGCATACATTCTCGCTGAGCTTCGCCGAAAAGGTGATTCATTCTCTGCAAGGGCAGGTGAATCTCATCAATAATCCGCATCGTTTCGCTGGTTTTCAGGTGCTGCGCGCGCCCGATGTTCCGTCTGTTTTGATCGAAATCGGTTATCTGTCCAACGCAGAGGACGAAAAGCTGATAAGCAATCCCGAATGGCGCAAGAAGCTTGCTGATCGCCTGGCGATTGCGATCAAGGCATTCGAAACATTGAAACATCCTGCAAGTATGAGCAAAGGGTAGGGACCTGAAAAGTGGTGATGCCCCACTTGGAGTTACATGCGCTTCAGCTTATAAGATGCATGCATGCAACAGTTTTGCGGATTTTTGTCGTGCAGACAAAAGTGACCGCGTTAAATTGGTAAAAACACGTAAACCATCTTGCCTTTGACTCATTTGCTGGTCACTAAGCCAGTGGTTGCCATATGGCATAATTGGGTTAAAGGGTTGGCTGTTTGTGCTTTGACCCTTATCATATGAATAATCTGAAGGCAGGATTCCGCATTTATGGTAAGGCTTATCGGATATTTCTTCGGGATCGGAACGGTGCTGATGCTCCTCGTGGCAGGTGGCGTCGCCCTTTACGTCGGAAGTCTCACGAAGGATTTGCCAGATTACGAGGTGCTCGCAAAATACGAGCCGCCCGTAATGACGCGCGTTCACGCCTCGGATGGTAGCCTGATGGCGGAATTCGCGCGGGAACGCCGTATGTATCTGCCGATACAGGCCGTGCCGAACCGCGTGAAAGCGGCTTTCGTTTCGGCTGAAGACAAGACCTTCTACGAACATCATGGTCTCGATTTCGCGGGTCTCGCTCGCGCCATGATAACAAACGTCAAGAATATGGGCTCCGGTCGTCGTCCAGTTGGTGCATCCACGATCACACAGCAGGTCGCGAAGAACTTCCTTCTGACGTCGAAGCAGACCTATGATCGCAAGATCAAGGAAGCCATTCTGGCGATGCGCATCGAGCAGGCCTACTCGAAGGACCGTATTCTCGAGCTCTATCTAAACGAAATCTTCTTCGGTCTTGGTTCCTACGGTATTGCCAGCGCGGCGTTGACCTATTTCGATAAGTCGGTCGGTGAACTGTCCATCGCAGAGAGCGCATATCTCGCAGCCCTGCCGAAAGGCCCGAACAATTATCATCCTTTCCGTCAGCCTGAGCGCGCCATCGAGCGCCGCAACTGGGTGATCGACCGGATGAGCGAAAATGGCTACATCACCACCGAGGAAGCAACGGAAGCCAAGAAGCAGCCGCTCGGTGTAAAGGAACGTTCGGACGCCCATTATGTGTTTGCATCTGAATATTTCACAGAGGAAGTGCGCCGCCAGATCATCCAGAAATACGGCGTCGATGCACTTTACGAGGGCGGCCTTTCGGTTCGCACTACGCTAAATCCGACGCTGCAGGTTGAAGCTCGCAAGTCCTTGCAGGCGGCGCTGCTCCGTTATGATGAGGCGCGCGGCTGGCGTGGCCCGATGAAAAATGTTGAACTCGGTAATGACTGGGGTACGGCATTTGGTGATATGCAATCCTACGCGGACGTGCCGGAATGGCAGCTAGCTATCGTGCTCAACGTTTCCGCCGCGGGCGCAGATATCGGTCTGCAGCCGCCGTTAGAGGCATCGGGCTCGCGTAGCAAGGAACGCAAGCGCGCATTCATCGCTGCCGACGATATGAAGTGGGCGATGCGCGTCGTGAATATCGGAGGCAAGCGTACCAGTGCGAAATCGCCGGAAGGCGTGCTGAAGGCTGGTGACATAGTTTACGTCTCCAAGACTGGCGAATCCCGTTTCCGTCTGCAGCAGCCGCCGAAGCTCGAAGGCGCATTGGTTGCCATGGACCCGCATACAGGCCGTGTTCTGGCCATGGTTGGCGGTTTCTCCTATGCGGAATCGGAATTCAACCGGGCAACGCAGGCCTATCGTCAGCCCGGCTCGTCGTTCAAGCCGTTTGTCTACGCTGCGGCTCTCGATAATGGCTATACGCCTGCTTCCGTGGTCCTCGATGGTCCGCTGGAGGTCAATCAGGGCGGCACCTTGGGCGTCTGGGCACCGAAGAATTATTCGGGCAAGTTCTCCGGCCCTTCTACGCTGCGCTACGGTATCGAACAATCGCGTAACGTTATGACTGTGCGTCTCGCGCAGGACATGGGCATGAAGCTTGTGGCTGAATATGCCGAACGCTTCGGTATCTACGACAAGATGCTGCCGGTTCTTTCAATGGCGCTTGGCGCTGGCGAAACCACTGTTCTGCGTATGGTTACGGCATATTCCATCATGGCGAATGGCGGCCAGAGCATAACCCCGTCGATGATAGACCGCATTCAGGATCGCTACGGCAAGACTGTGTTCAAACACGATGCCCGCCAGTGTGAGGGCTGTAATGCGCAGGATTGGGCAAATCAGGACGAGCCGACGCTGATCGACAATCGCGATCAGGTGCTCGATCCTATGACCGCCTACCAGATCACCTCGATGATGGAAGGCGTCGTTCAGCGCGGTACAGCGCAGATTTTGAAGAGCCTCGACCGTCCAATGGCCGGTAAGACCGGCACGACCAACGATGAGAAGGACGCCTGGTTCGTCGGCTTTACCCCCGATCTCGTGGTCGGTGTCTTCATGGGATACGATACGCCGACGCCGCTCGGTCGCGGCAATACCGGTGGTGGTCTGGCAGCGCCTGTGTTCAAGTCCTTCATGGAGCAGGCTCTGGTTGGTACGCCGAAGGTGGATTTCCGCGTGCCGGAAGGCATGACGGTTATCGCGATCAACCGCAAGACCGGCATGCGTGCAAATCCCGGCGATCCGAACGTCATCATGGAAGCTTTCAAGCCGGGTACGGGTCCATCGGACAGCTATTCGGTTATTGGTATGGATTCCTTCCGCGAAGGTTCTCCGGTTGCGCCGCAGTCGCCTCAGGCAACACGTGCGATCAACTCGGGTTCCGGCGGACTTTACTGACCGGGAAAGCAGGGCTTTGCCCTTTACACCGCGCCGCGTGCTCACTATGGTCCGCGGCGCTTGGACTGTCTGTCCATGCCTGAAAGTCTGGGCCTCTCAACGACCGGCTCAGCTTCTCAATTAAATAGAATAATATTGAAGGAACGATTTGCCCATGCGCGCGGAAATCGAGACGCTGGTTGACGAAATCCAGCAGGCCATAAGCCTGCTGAGGAGGCATCTTTGACTGGGATCAGGCGATAAAACGTCTCGGCTATCTCAACCAGAGAGCCGAAGATCCCACACTTTGGAATGATGCCCAGGAAGCCCAGAAGCTGATGCGCGAGCGCCAGCAGCTGGAAGACAGTATCAATGGCATCAACCATCTGACACAGACGCTGAACGACAGCATCGAACTTATCGCCATGGGCGAAGAAGAAGACGACAAGTCGATCATTCAGGACGCGGAAAAAACTATCCGCGAACTGAAGGAAGAGATCGACCGTCGCCAGATCGATATGCTCCTGTCGGGCGAAGCCGATGCGAACGACACCTATGTCGAAGTGCATGCCGGTGCAGGTGGTACGGAAAGCCAAGACTGGGCGTCGATGCTCCTGCGCATGTATACGCGCTGGGCGGAACGTAGCGGCCGCAAGGTCGAAGTGATGGAAGTGCATGACGGCGAAGAAGCGGGCATCAAGTCTGCGACCATTCTCGTCAAAGGGCACAACTCATATGGCATGATGAAGACCGAATCGGGCGTCCATCGTCTGGTGCGAATTTCGCCCTACGATTCTAACGCCCGCCGTCATACGTCCTTTGCCAGTATCTGGGTCTATCCCGTCATCGACGACAATATCGATGTGCAGGTGACGGAAGCAGATGTTCGCATCGATACTTACCGAGCTTCAGGTGCCGGTGGCCAGCACGTCAACACTACCGATTCGGCAGTGCGTATCACGCATATTGCAACCGGGATTGTGGTGCAGTGTCAGGCGGAACGCTCGCAGCATAAGAACCGCGAAAAGGCATGGTCGATGCTGCGCGCTCGCCTCTATGAAGAGGAACTGAAAAAGCGCGAAGCGGCGACGGACGCGGCGAATGCCACCAAGACCGATATCGGTTGGGGACATCAGATTCGCTCCTACGTCCTGCAGCCTTATCAGCTCGTCAAGGATTTGCGCACCGGCGTCGAAAGCACCAACCCGCAGGAAGTGCTGGATGGCTCCGTTACGCCGTTCATGGAAGCCGCACTTGCCCACCGTATTCAGGGTGGCGGCGAAATGATCGACGATATCGACTGATCATTCGCAGATACGTGTGACACCAAGAATGAAACCCGGCTTCCAGCCGGGTTTTCCCGTTTCAGGAACTTAAAGCAAAGGCTCTATCTGTTTACCCGCTTTCAGGAAATTGACCGGATTGACCGCACGTCCGTTTTCGCGGACTTCATAGTGCAGGTGATTGCCGGTCGAGCGTCCCGAACTTCCGGCCTCGCCGACAATGGCTCCGGCGGCAACCTGTTGACCGTCGCGTACAAGCACACGGCTCAGATGGGCGAACCGCGTCGAGAATCCATTACCGTGATCGATTTCGACCATGTTGCCATATCCGCCGAAACGACCAGCTTTCACGACCTTACCCGCTGCGGTGGACCTCACCGACTGGCCGTAGGCCGCGCGAAAGTCGATACCGGAGTGAAAGGCAGCCGTACCTAGGAATGGGTCGCGGCGCACGCCGAACAGGCTCGTAACCGGCTTGCCCGGAGCCGGGTTGGCAAGGGGCAGGGCGTTTACCCGTTTGCGCACCTGATCAAGCCGATCAAGCGCACTGTCGAGATTGCGCAATTGCATGTCGAAATCATTGATGACCATACCGGGCGACGAAACCGGGATAAGCGGTCCGCCCATGGCCACAGCCGCGTTGGGAGGCGTTTCGATACGCAGCCCGGCGGCGTTCAAAGTGTCGAGAATGCTGTCGGCCTTTTCATAGGCGGCGTCAGCCAAAACGCGCACCTTGCCATTCTGCTCGCTTTCGATGCGATGAAGGTTCTGGGTGATGGTGGCCAATATCTTGTCGGAAGTCTCAAGTGTCGATTCACCCGAAAGGCCGCCCGAAAGACGCAGCCCGATGGAACCAGCGTCGGCGCGGCGGTCAGGCCTTCCTGCGGGAGATTTTCCAGGAACAGGCCCGGTAATGATTGGATCAACACCCGGAAAATCGCGTCCCGCCAGCGCTTCATCGGGAATAAGCTGACTATGCTGTTCCAAGTCCGGCGCGCTTTCCGTCGGCATATCCGGCATCGGCTGCAATTGCGAAGCTCGTTCCAGCAGAGGTGCAAGTTTCCCGTCGCGTGCACTCAGCGTTTGCTGGCGTTGCATCAGTTCGGCAACCTTGTTCTCCATCACCTGCTGATCGAGCATCTGCCGGCTGGTAATGCGGTCAACCTCCGTACGAAGGGCTGAAATGCGATCTTCATATAGCTGCTGGTTACGGGCATGGCGTGCGATACCGGCGCTCATCAGGTCGTCGCGAAGCACCAGATAGGCTGTTGCTCCAAGATACCCCACCGAAAGCGCCAGAAATGCAGCGCCTCCAAGAGTGACCATCCATGGACGAAATGTGAAATGGCTGATCTTTTCGCCACGCGCAATAATCAGGACGGGCGGCTCCTTGCGCTCTCCGAACACCTTTTTCGTCGATGTTTTCGCCTGCTTCCCAGTCATGCCAGCCGCATGCCCCTTCTCGATTCCCTTGCTTGATTACAACTTATTAGGGTTAACAGACCTTTACATTCGAGGCTTGCGCGGGCCATACGATGAGGTTTGTTTTTACCGAAGAGTTTTGAAACGGCTAGATGGAGATCGGCGACAAGGAGCGGTAGAAGGACGGTGTCAGTCCAGCCTCGGCGCGCGCCAACTCATTGAAGGGTGGCTTGAGCTCGCCACGGAAGTTGGCGCGAACCAGTTCGCGAAATCTCGCTGCCGGATCGATTTTGTTTCGGGCGCAGAAGAAACGGAACCATTTAGCGCCAACAGCGACATGGGTTTTCTCGTCATTGTAGATGACATCAAGAATTGCTGCGGTCTCACGGTCGCCGGTCTCGATCATCTTCTCGAGCAGCGACGGCGTGACATCCAGCCCACGGGCTTCAAGTATAAGCGGCACGACAGCGAGACGAGCCTCCAGATCGTTGCGGGTCTGGTGCGCTGATTGCCAAAGCCCGTCATGAGCAGGCATGTCGCCATAGTCTGCGCCGAGCGACTTGAGACGGTCGCGCAACAGTGTGAAATGGCGGGCTTCATCGTCGGCGACTTTCATCCAACCATCGAAGAAACTGCGCGGTATGGGTTTAGCGGCAAACCGGGCAATGATGTCGAGTGCAAGATCGATGGCGTTCAGTTCGATATGGGCGAGCGCGTGCATCAGCGCAATGCGCCCATGTTCCGTGTGGAGCGAGCGCTTCTTCATCATGCGCGGCGGCACAAGCTCCGGCTTGGCCGGGCGTCCCGGACGGTCTGGCAACGGTGGATCAAGCGGGCTACGCACCGAAAGCGTACGTCCGAACCAGCGATGAGCGGTCTCTCGTGTCAAACTGACTTTTTCGTTCAGATCACAGGCAGATATGGCGCGGATGGCATTGCCGCGCAGCGTTTGCTCGTATGAAGGCTTGTTTGTCATCGTTCAAAGGGCGCGGGCAGCTTCCAGAACTGCCTCAGCGTGGCCGTCGACTTTGACCTTGTTCCAGATATGAGCAATGCGCCCTTCTGCATCGATCAGGAATGTCGTGCGTTCCACGCCCATATATTTGCGGCCATACATGCTCTTCTCGACCCAAACGCCATAGGTTTCGAGCACTACACGATCTTCATCGGCAGCGAGATCGACGGTCAAGTCGTGCTTCTTGCGGAATTTCGCATGTTTTGTCGCGCTGTCTGGAGAAAGGCCGATGATGCGAACGCCGATTTTGTCGAACTCCGGTTTCAGTTGCGAGAAGGAAATCGCTTCCTTGGTGCAGCCAGAAGTATCGTCTTTCGGGTAAAAGTAGATAACGACCGGCTTGCCTTTGAGAGACGAAAGGGAGATTTCGCCGTTATCCGAAGGCAGAGTGAAATCCGGTGCCGGATCGCCAACTTGGGGATGAGCCATATCTGCGCCTTTCTTTTATGGATTAGGATGGAAACCACCTGTTACAGTCTGAGCTATCGCATTCAGGCAGGGCTTGTGCAACCATTGATGCTGGCATCATTGCGATGCTAGTTGAGAGGCGCAAGGCTGCCGCTTCAAGCGCGCGGTACAGGTAGAAAGTAATTATAAAACAGGCAATTACGATCACTTAATGAAGCAAGTTCTAAAGGGTCGTGTGGAATGACACTCTTTTTCTGGCTGGGTTGTTGACAGAGAAACCGCAGAAGATCCGCTTTAGCAAGCGGGAGATGAAAAGAATCGAGCGTCTCGCCGCCGATGGCGAGGACGGCTTTTTGCTTGGCCCGGCACGTTCGAGCCGTTCATTTCTATCGCGCTGTTCCCACGCGATTTTGTCGATTTGTATTCTTCTGGTTCTTGTCGTTGGTGCCGGTTTTGTCATCCTTCGCAGCGGTGTTGACAGCAATCTTCTGCGAGATGAAGCACAGAAAAGCCTGACGCATATTCTCGGTGAAGGTGCATCCGCTTCCATCGGAAGTGCGGCGCTGTCGCTGGATCAGGATAGCCATGTGGCGCTGGAAGCTCGTGATGTGTCGATCGCCGATCCGAAGCAGGGCGTTGAAATCAGCGGAATCAAATCCGTGCGCCTGGGGCTGGCACCACTGCCTCTTTTGACGGGTAAGGTGCGCGTGGCCCAGCTTGAAGTGGACGGCGTTTCCTTTGAAATGCCGGAAACGAAAGGGCCGGGATTCTGGAAATCTTTGCCCTACGACGAACACGGTATTCTCGATTTTGATGCGGTTTCGGGTGAGCTTTTCGCTGCCATGCGTCGCAGTCTGGAGCTTTTGCGCGCGCAGGACACGCATGTCATCGGTATTTTCAACAGTACCATTGCTTTCAAGGTCGGCGATGAGCAGCAGGTTCTGGACATCGAGCAAGCCCGCCTCGTCGAAAATGGCGGGAAGATAGGAATTATCGGTAGCGTCATCTGGAAAGGCAAGAAAATTGCGTTGGACGGCAAGATCGACCGTCATGCAGGTGATAACAGTCTTGCCGGCTTTGAACTGAATATCCGCGATATTCCTGTTGCATTGGGTTCCCCACCCGAAGTCGCTCCTGTCATAAACGGCAATCGCGTCAATCCAGCCCATTTTGAGCTGGAAGCATCAGCCCGCTTGTCGCTGATGGGATCGGCTGCCGATGGTGACAAGCCCGAACGTCTCGCGACTGAATTGGCCGTTGACGGCATAGATATGCAACTCGGCAAAGTGGAGGATGTGCGGGGTGGCATTCGTCTCAATCTCGAACACACGGTGGGAAGTCGTAAGATCGAGATCAAGTCTTCCCGGCTGCAACTTGGTGGATTGCAGGCACAGTTCAACGGTGCGTTTGGTCCGGAACCGGACACCGAAAACAACACTGGCGGACCGACATATCGATTCGAGGTTCTGACGACATCGGCGACAAGTATGCCTGCGGAATCGACCGATCCGCCACTGTCTTTCGCAACGCGGATAGCCGGGCGTTTCCTTGCGGATCAGCAACGCATCCAGTTTGCCAATCTTGATGTGCAGACGGAAACCGGGGAGTTGTTCGGTCAAGGAAGCATGGGATTCGGCGCCGGTTCGCCGGAAATGATTTTCATGCTGCGCATTCCCAAAATGCCGGTTGCTGATGCCAAGCATCTATGGCCGATCGATGTTGCCGACGGTGCACGCGAATGGGTGTTGAAGAACCTTTTCGGCGGAACCCTCAAGGACAGCCGCATCGATATTTCGCTCGCAGGTGGCCGTTTCAACGGTCCGGGTCTGCCTCCACCGTTAACGGGTGATGAAATCAAGGCCGATTTCAAGGTTTTCGATACGCGCTTCGATGTCGTTGGTGAACTGCCGCCTGTGCGGGATGCCGATGGCGAAATATCGGTCCGTGGAGCCTATACGACCATCAAGCTTCTGGATGGCGTGGCCTATACGCCAAACAATCGTAAGGTCGACGTTTCCGACGGTACGCTGATAATTCCTTGGGGACCGCAACGTCCCGTGATTGCAGAACTGGATCTGGGTGTCTCCGGTGAGGCATCGGCTATTGCTGAAATTGCCGGAAACAAGCCCATCGATGTTCTGAAAAATGTGCCGTTTCTGCCGGGCGATGTGACGGGCGATGTGAAATCGCGCGTAAAGGTGAACTTTGCCGTTTCCAAAGACCCGCCGCCCGGCACACTTCGCTGGAACGCTGATATCGGCTTCACCGGTCTGGACATTTCAAAGCCGGTAGCGGGATCGTCCGTCAGCGATGCGACAGGCAGCATCAAGGTGGATCAGTCGGCCGCCATTATTACTGCCGATGCGAAGCTGGATGGCGTTCCTGCGAGGGTCAGTATGGTCGAACCGGTAGACCGTTCCGGACCGGTCAAACGCGAGCAGAAGGTCAAGCTGGATATCGACGACAAAACCCGCAACGCGGTCTTTCCAGGTCTTAATTCCATCTTCTCCGGTCCCATGTCGGTTGATCTCGGCATGGAGAATGGCGGCAAGCGCCACGTGTCAGCCGATCTTGGTAAAACACAGATCGATCTCCCCTGGCTCGGCTGGCGCAAGGGCGCAGGCATTCCGGCAAAAGCGACGTTCGACCTGGCCCAGAGCGCGGACGACAAGAGCAAGATGGACATCAGTAATCTTGTCTTTTCAGGTGACGCCTTTGGCGCGAAGGGTGATCTTTCCATAGCAAAGGGTGATTTCCAGTCGGCGAACTTCAGCGAGATACGTCTGAACCGAAACGATAATCTTGCAGTCAAGGCGACCAAAAGTGGAGGCGGCTATCGGGTCAATGTGCGTGGTTCGCAGTTCGATGCACGAGCGCTGATCAAGCAGGTTTCCGATCTTGGCGAGAAGGGCGGTGCCGGAGGTAAATCCAACAATCCCCGCGTGGTGGTGAGTGCCCAGATTGATGAAGTTAGCGGCTTTAACAGTGAAACGCTGCGCAATGTCGCTGTTTCCTATGAAAGCGCGGGCAGCAAAGTTTCGGGCGTTTCGGTCAATGCCGTTACGTCGTCCGGTGAATCCTTTGTGGCCACGAACAACGATCAGGGCGATGCGCGCTCTATTTCGTTGCAGTCCAATGATGCGGGGGCGGTTCTTCGCTTCTTCGATTTCTACGATAAGATGCGCGGCGGCAAGATCACGGTTGGTCTCGCGGCACAGGGCAACGGCCCGTTACGCGGCCAGATCGATGCCCGTAACTTTGCGATCATCAACGAACCGCGTCTTGCGAAAATCGTTTCCAGTTCGCCATCGAACGGCGGAACAAGTCTCAGTCAGGCTGTAAAGCGCGATATCGACGTTTCGCGCGTTGATATCGAGCGGGGCTTTTCGCTGATTGAAAAGGGCAATGGCTATCTGAACCTGTCCAAGGGCGTGGTGCGCGGGCCGACTGTCGGCACGACCTTCCAGGGAACGCTTTATGACAAGCAGGGCAATATGTCGATCACCGGCACATTCATGCCTGCATATGGCGTTAACCGGCTGTTTGGTGAACTGCCCATCGTCGGTGCGTTGCTCGGCAATGGGCGTGATCGCGGCTTGATCGGAATTACCTACAAGCTTGCGGGTAGTGCCAAGCAGCCGCAGGTAATCGTCAACCCAATCTCCGTTATCGCGCCGGGCATATTCCGCTCAATCTTCGAATTTTGATACAAAAAAGCCGGGCGCAAGGCCCGGCTTTGTTTGTTCAATTATCGTCCAGCTTATGCAGGACGGATCAGCACGTGGCGCTTCTTGCCCAGCGACAGCTTGATGACGCCCTGATCGTTCAACGCAGTTGCATCGATGGTCATACGAGGATCGCTGACGGGTTCGTCATTGATGCGCACGGCGCCACCTTCGACATGACGGCGGGCTTCGCCATTGGTGGTGCAAAGTTCGGCCAGAACCATCAATGCCAGCACACCGATGCCGCTGTTCAGCGTTGCCTTGTGAACGCCGATTGTCGGCAGATTTTCCGACAATTCGCCATCCTCAAAGGTCTTGCGAGCCGTTTCTGCGGCTTCCTCAGCTGCATCACGACCATGAAGCATAGCCGTTACTTCCGTCGCGAGAATTTTCTTCGCTTCGTTGATTTCGACACCTTCAAGTGCGGCCAGCTTGGCGACTTCGTCCAGCGGAAGCGTCGTGTAAAGCTTCAGGAACCGCTCGACATCGGCATCTTCCGTGTTGCGCCAGTACTGCCAGAAATCATAGGCGCTCAGCATATCCGCATTCAGCCAGATAGCACCGCCAAGCGACTTGCCCATCTTCTGGCCGGATGCTGTCGTCAGCAGCGGCGAGGTGAGGGCATAAAGCTGCGGGGTTCCCATACGGTGACCGAGATCAATACCGTTGATGATGTTGCCCCACTGATCCGAGCCTCCCATCTGCAGTCGCAGATCGTAAAGCTTGCTCAGTTCCACGAAATCGTAGGCCTGCAGGATCATGTAATTGAATTCGAGGAATGACAGCGACTGCTCACGATCGAGGCGCGTCTTCACCGAATCGAACGAAAGCATACGGTTGACCGAGAAATGACGGCCTACATCGCGCAGGAATTCCAGATAGTTGATGTTGCGCAACCAGTCGGCATTATTGACCATGAGGGCATCGGTCGCGCCGTCACCGAAGGTGAGGTAGTTGGCGAAGACACGCTTGATACCGGCAATGTTTTCGGCAATCGTATCTTCGGTCATCAGCTTGCGGGCTTCGTCCTTGAAGGACGGATCGCCGACCATGCCCGTGCCACCGCCCATCAGCGCAACTGGCTTGTGCCCGGTCTGCTGGAGCCAGTGCAGCATCATGATCTGGATCAGGCCGCCTGCGTGAAGGCTCGGAGCCGTAGGATCGAAGCCGATATAGGCCGTCACGGTTTCCTTGGCCAACAATTCGTCGAGGCCACTTTCATCGGAAATCTGATGAATGAAGCCACGCTCGGAAAGCGTGCGAAGAAAATCGGATTTGAAACCGGACATTCCTTTTCCCTGACTGATAAGGCGAAGTTGAAACTGGTCGCAAGCGGTTGCTTACATCCCTGTGATAAGTCCGCCTTTAGCACCAATCAACCGCCAATAACAAGGAAACTCCCGAATTGGAGGGTTGCGAACCAGTAATTTGGCTTCATCGATTGGAAGCAGCCGGCGTTGGTTAGTCTCAGTGTTGTGCGGTGTTTGAAAACAGATTGAGCACAATGACACCGGCAATAATCAATCCCATGCCAAGCACTGCGGCAAGATCAAGCTTCTGGCCGAACACCAGCCAGCCGATCAGCGCAACGAGCGTGACCCCGATCCCGGACCAGACCGCATAGGCGATTCCGACAGGGATGCTCTTCAGTGTCATGGAGAGAAAGTAAAAGGCGAGACCGTAAGCGACGACAACGATCAGGGACGGCCCCAGTCGTGTGAAACCTTCTGATGCTTTGAGGCTGAGCGTTCCGATGACCTCGGACACGATGGCAATAGCGAGGATGGCATAAACCGGCATGTCACGCTCATGAGATCGATTGAAGAAAACGAATCATTGGATTGCGATGATAGCATCGCATGAAAAATCCGGCGGGAGGCCCGCCGGATGAGACGCTGCAAATCTGGAAAACGACTTGCGAAATTCTTGTAAAGGCTTAACGCAGGCGCTTCGGACGCGCTTCAACCAGTTCGCCAGCCAGACGGCGATCAAGATATTCGGCGCAATCCTCAATGAGTTCGTCGCCCTGTCCGGCGAAGAAGTGGTTCGCGCCGGGGATCGTGGTCTGGGTGATTGTGATACCCTTCTGGGTCTTCAGCTTGTCCACCAGAGCCTGCACGTCCTTCGGCGGAGCAACCTTGTCCTGATCGCCATGGATGATGAGACCGGACGAAGGGCAGGGTGCCAAGAAGGAGAAATCGTAGGTGTTCGGCTGCGGCGCAACGGAAATGAAGCCTTCGATTTCCGGGCGACGCATCAGCAACTGCATCCCGATCCATGAACCGAACGAATAGCCGGCGACCCAGCACGTCTTGGAGTCAGGGTGAAGCGCCTGCACCCAGTCGAGCGCACTTGCAGCATCCGATAATTCACCTGCGCCATGGTCGAATTCACCTTGGCTGCGGCCTATGCCGCGGAAATTGAAGCGCAGCGTGGTAAAGCCGCGCTGCTGGAACATGTAGAAAAGATCATAAACGATCTTGTTGTTCATCGTTCCGCCGAACTGCGGATGGGGATGAAGGATAAGCGCGATCGGAGCATTCTTTTCTTTGGAAGGCTGATAGCGACCTTCGAGGCGTCCGGCAGGGCCGTTGAAAATAACTTCTGGCATGTGTACTCCGCTCGTAACGGGAAGACCGGACTGGGGCGACGAAACTTGACGTTGTTGGACGCCGCTTCTAGAACCGGTTTGAAATTTCGACAGACTGAAAGCGAGTTTCAGTTCCTATGGGGGCTTAATAGGCTTTTCTTGATTGAAAATTCAAGAAAATTGCGCTTCCAGAATTTTGTTTAGGAGATAGGTACGGTGAGCGGGAGCGGCAAGAGGCTCTATCTGGATTATAATGCCAGTGCTCCGTTGCTTGATGAAGCACGGGATGCAGTCATCTATGCTCTTGGCATTCCTGGCAATCCATCCTCCGTGCATCGTGAGGGCCGCGCCGCGCGCGCCCTCGTTGAAGCAGCACGGCGCAGCGTGGCAGCGCTCGTCAATGCCAGGCCAGACCACGTTTTCTTTACATCTGGAGCAACGGAAGCCGCATCGACGCTGCTAACACCCAATTACATGATGGGGCGTTCACCGGTCCGCCTGTCACATCTTTACGTGAGTGATACGGAACACCCTTGCATGCTGTCCGGGGGGCAGTTTGCAGTGCAGGATGTCACCGTTTTGCCGGTTGACGTAAATGGCATCATAAAACTTGATGACCTGAAAACAGCTCTCGCCGGTCACGATAAAAGCCAGGGGCTGCCGCTCGTGGCGATCCAGGCTGCCAATAATGAAACCGGCATCATCCAGCCGATTGCGGAAATTGCCGCTATCGTGAAGGCAGCAGGCGGCATTTATATCATCGATGCTGTCCAGGCCGCAGGGCGCATTAAGTTAGATATTTCAGATAATTGTGGAGATTACCTCATAATCTCCTCACACAAGATTGGTGGGCCCAAAGGTGTCGGTGCAATTATCGCTATTTCCGATCTCATGATGCCGCGCGCGCTTGTTCGCGGTGGTGGTCAGGAGAAGGGGCATAGAGCAGGAACTGAGGCTCTGCCGCTGATTGCAGGTTTCGGTGCTGCGGCTGATATTGCCAAAGCGCGACTGGACGATGATGGCTGGTCCCCGGCGATGCGGGACAAGTTGGAAGCCGGACTTGAAGCCATAGCCCCGGATGCGGTGATATACGGAAAGTCGGTTGGCAGATTGCCCAATACGACGTTCTTTTCCCTTGAGGAGCAAAAGGCGGAAACCGTGCAGATCGCCTTTGATCTCGGCGGAATTGCTCTCTCGGCAGGCTCGGCCTGCTCATCTGGAAAAGTCGGTCCCAGCCATGTGCTGTCAGCCATGGGACATGGGGACAGTCTCGGAGCGATCCGCGTGTCGCTTGAGCCAACAGCAACGCCCGATCAAGTCGACGCGTTTCTCAATGTGTTCCGCAAAATTATCGAGCGCCGCGCCAAGAAGGTGTGATTGTAATTCAAAAATCGAGGCCGGGCTTCTGCTTTGCAGCAGCGATATAGCCCTCGTAGCGCGTTTTGAATTCTTCCCGTTTGGCGATATCTGCTGCGATATCGTCGGAAGCGCTGGCATTTGAAATATTGAACTTGTTGTGGGCGTCCTGAAAAAATTTCAGCTGCTCGATGGTGCGGCCCTCATCATTCACCTGCTGTTCGAGAAATTTTACATAGTCCTGCAGATTTTGGGTGCTCATCATGGTCTCCCTTTCCTTTAGCTATCTATGTTCCTACATGTACACGGCAAGGGGCAGGTATGATTCTGATCGCTCGTCCGGAAATTCCAATTTTTTAAAAGAAATCAAGGCACCAAAGCCGGGATGTGCCGCCTGCAATTGCCGTTTCACCGGGCTGTTTCATTAAGTTGATCGTTTTAATCGGCATTTTTAAGGGCAAATTTGAACCCGGTGCTTGAAATTCAGTTTAGAGAGGTTTTAAAGAAGGGCCACGCACACTATATTGAGGCGGTATTGTTCAAGACATATCACCTTGACGTTTGCAACTGTCGGGCCTTGACCCCGACGAGGATGGAGAACGCCAATGCCTGCAGTGCAGGAGACCATTGATCAGGTCCGCGGCCTTGACGTGGACCAGTACAAGTATGGCTTCGAGACGATGATCGAAGCCGAGAAGGCTCCCAAGGGCCTCAACGAAGATATCATTCGCTTCATTTCCGCCAAGAAGAACGAGCCGGAATGGATGCTGGAATGGCGTCTGAAAGCCTATGAACGCTGGCTCACCATGGAAGAGCCGACATGGGCGCGCGTCGATTATCCGAAGATCGATTTTCAGGACGCCTATTATTATGCAGCGCCGAAAAACCAGTCCGGCCCGAAATCGCTTGATGAAGTCGATCCGGAGTTGCTGAAGACATACGAAAAGCTTGGCATTCCGTTGCGCGAGCAGGAAATCCTTGCTGGCGTCCGCAAGCAGGGTGAGCCGAGCGAAATCGATGGAAATCCTTCCGACAATGTCTATGCGTCCGGCCGCGTTGCCGTTGATGCCGTGTTCGACAGTGTGTCGGTGGTTACGACCTTCAAGGAAGAACTTGCCAAAGCTGGTGTAATCTTCTGTTCGATTTCGGAAGCGATCCGCGAACATCCTGAACTGGTGCAGAAGTATCTGGCTTCAGTGGTTCCTGTTTCGGACAACTATTACGCGACGCTGAATTCGGCTGTCTTCACCGATGGTTCGTTTGTCTATGTTCCAAAGGGCGTTCGTTGCCCAATGGAGCTTTCGACCTATTTCCGCATCAACGAAAAGAACACCGGCCAGTTCGAACGTACGCTCATCATCGCTGATGAAGGCGCGTATGTTTCCTATCTGGAAGGTTGCACCGCACCGCAGCGCGATGAAAATCAGCTGCACGCGGCTGTCGTTGAGCTGATTGCGCTCGAAAACGCCGAAATCAAATACTCGACGGTCCAGAACTGGTATCCGGGCGACAGCAGCGGCAAGGGCGGTATCTACAACTTCGTCACCAAGCGTGGCGATTGCCGTGGCGACAATTCCAAGATCTCCTGGACACAGGTTGAAACCGGCTCCGCCATCACCTGGAAATACCCGTCCTGCATTCTGCGCGGCGACAATTCACGCGGTGAGTTCTACTCGATTGCTGTGTCGAACGGTTATCAGCAGATCGACTCGGGCACCAAGATGCTGCACCTCGGCAAGAACACGTCGAGCCGCATCATCTCCAAGGGGATCTCGGCTGGCAAGTCGAACAACACCTATCGCGGACAGGTTTCTGCCCATCGCAAGGCCGAAAATGCCCGTAACTTCACCCAGTGCGACTCGCTCCTGATCGGCAACGATTGCGGCGCGCATACGGTGCCGTATATCGAGGCGAAAAACGCGACGGCGCAGTTCGAACACGAGGCAACCACCTCCAAGATTTCGGAAGATCAGCTGTTCTATGTGATGCAGCGCGGCATTCCGGAGGAGGAGGCAATTGCTCTCATCGTCAATGGCTTCGTGAAGGAAGTCATTCAGGAACTGCCGATGGAATTCGCCGTCGAAGCCCAGAAGCTTATCGGCATTTCGCTTGAGGGCAGCGTCGGTTAACCGACGCGCTCCTTCCATCTCGCATCAGATTTTCTGGCCAGCCTTTTCCTGGCATTAGAACAAGGTTTACATTCATGCTTGAGATCAAGAACCTCCATGCAAAGATCGCCGACACGGATACCGAGATCATCCGTGGCCTGAACCTCACAGTGAACAAGGGTGAAGTTGCTGCGATCATGGGTCCGAACGGTTCGGGCAAGTCGACGCTTTCCTACATCCTCGCCGGTCGCGAGGATTATGAAGTGACGGAAGGCGACATTCTTTATAATGGCGAGTCGATCCTCGAACTCGACCCGGCTGAACGCGCCGCCAAGGGCATTTTCCTTGCTTTCCAGTATCCGATGGAAATTCCGGGCGTTGCTACGATGGAATTCCTGAAGGTTGCGATGAACAGTCAGCGCAAGGCGCGCGGCGAGCCGGAACTGAAGATTCCGGAATTCATCAAGCGCGTGAAGGACGCCGCCGGCCAGCTCAGCATTGATATGAACATGCTGAAACGTCCGCTCAATGTCGGCTTTTCGGGCGGCGAAAAGAAGCGCGCTGAAATTCTTCAAATGCAGCTTCTGGAACCAAGTCTCTGCGTGCTCGACGAAACCGACTCCGGCCTCGACATCGACGCGCTGAAGATTGTATCGGAAGGCGTGAACGCACTGCGTTCGCCAGATCGTGCCGTGATCGTCATCACCCACTATCAGCGTCTGCTCGAATACATCGTTCCCGATAGCGTGCACGTGCTTTACAAGGGGCAGGTTATCAAGTCCGGCGACAAGAGCCTCGCACTGCATCTGGAAGAAAACGGTTATGCCGAAGTAATCGGCGAAGCAGCCTGAGGAGGAATGGATCATGAATATCCAGACCGCCCCGGCTACCAAGCCGAGAACACCCGCTGAAAGCGCGCTGATCGACAGTTTTGCCGACCGCATGGGTGACCTGCCGGGCAATGGTGATGTTGTCGTTGCACGTGATGCGGCGCTTGAAACACTCAAGGAGAATGGCATTCCGTCCCGCCGCGTCGAAAGCTGGCATTATACGGATTTCCGAACGCTTCTGAAGGGTGTGGCGCCGTTCGACGCTGCTGCTGGAACACAAGCATTGCCTGCGCTCATTGCCGGGTCGTCCGTCGCTGCCGCAAGCAATGGCGTAGCTCTTACCGCAAAAGCGCCTGAAGGCGTGTCGCTGACCCCGGTTCGCGAGGCGTTGGCTGACGGTTCGCTCGTCACCCAGCTTCGGTCGCGCGGTTTCGACGATACGATCGGCCAGATCAATGCCGCCTATGTCAGCGATGGTTGGATGGTTTCGATTGCCGATGACACCGAACTGGAAGCGCCATTGGAGCTCCAGAACATCCAGAGGGCCGGACAGGGACACACGCGTTTCCCTGTTCGCATCGGTGCGAACGTCAAGGGCACCATCGTGGAGCGCCAGAATGGCGGCGAGAGCGATGCCTTCTCCACCTCTGTCAATCACGTAACCGTTGGCGACGGCGCTGAAATCCTCTGGATCATCCTGCGTGATTTTGGTCAGGCAACGCAGCTTTCGCAGTTCAATGCAACGATTGGCAAGGGCTCCAAGCTTACGCTCTATATCGTCAATGCGGGCGGCAAGCTGGTTCGTCAGGAAGTGCACGTCAATGTGACGGGTGAGGACTCCGACTTCGAGCTTCGCGGCCTTAATCTTCTGGCCGACGACACGCACACCGATATCACCATGACGGTTGGCCATCTGGTGGAAAATACGCGTTCGACCCAGATCATTCGCAACGTGGTCAAGGACCGTGCGCGTGGCGTTTTCCAGGGCATGATCCGCGTTGCGCAGATCGCCCAGAAGACCGACGCTCGCATGGCCTGCAACACGCTGCTGCTTTCGGATGATGGCGAGTTCGATGCCAAGCCCGAACTCGAAATCTTTGCCGATGACGTGGCCTGCGGTCACGGTGCGACGGTTGCCGAATTGTCGAGGGACTATCTGTTTTATCTGATGGCCCGCGGCATTCCGGAAAACGAGGCACGTGGCCTGCTGATCAAGGCATTCATCGCCGAGATTATCGAAGAGCTGGAAGACGAAACGCTGGTTGAGGCACTGGAAGAAATGCTGTCCAACTGGCTCGCCACCCACGCCTGATTGATTAAGGCAGAGTGTGCAGGTGTACGCTCTGCCTTTTCCTGCCGAAACGGCAAGAGGAACGATCATGGACCAGAAGAATCCGCTTATAGCGCGCTATGACGTCGAGGCGATCCGCCGGGACTTTCCGATCCTTTCGAGAGAAGTACACGGCAAGCCACTGATCTATCTCGACAATGGTGCATCGGCGCAAAAGCCTCAGAGTGTCATCGACGCTGTGACGCACGCTTATTCCAACGAATATGCCAATGTTCATCGTGGCCTGCATTTTTTGTCGAATGCGGCAACGGATGCCTATGAAAAGTCGCGCGAAACGGTACGGCGCTTTCTGAATGCCGGTTCGGTGGACGAAATTGTCTTCACGAAGAATGCGACCGAAGCCATCAACACGGTCGCCTATGGCTATGGCATGCCGAATATCGGTGAGGGTGATGAAATCCTGCTATCGATCATGGAGCATCACTCCAACATCGTGCCGTGGCATTTCATTCGTGAAAGACAGGGTGCAAAACTGGTCTTCACACCGGTGGATGACGAAGGCATCTTCCATATCGAGGAATTTGAAAAACGTCTGACTGAGCGTACCAAGCTCGTCGCCATCACGCATATGTCGAATGCGCTCGGGACCGTTACACCGATCAAGAAGATCGTGGAACTAGCCCATGCACGCGGCATTCCGGTTTTGGTTGATGGCAGTCAGGGCGCTGTGCACCTGCCTGTCGACGTGCAAGATCTCGGCTGCGACTGGTATGTCTTTACCGGCCACAAGGTTTACGGACCATCCGGCATCGGCGTCCTCTATGGTTGTTCGGAAATGCTTGAGAAGATGCGTCCTTTCCAAGGCGGCGGCGAAATGATTGAGGAAGTGACGGAAGAAAACGTCACCTACAACCACCCACCTCATCGCTTCGAAGCGGGTACGCCGCCCATCGTTCAAGCCATTGGTCTTGGCGCTGCGCTTGAATATATGGAAAAGATCGGCCGTCATGCGATCCTCGCTCATGAGGAGGATTTACGTGATTATGCTCATGAGCAGCTTGGTCGGATCAACTCATTGCGTATTTTTGGCAATGCACCGGACAAGGGAGCCATCATTTCGTTTGCGCTTGAAGGAATTCACGCGCATGACGTATCGATGGTGATCGACCGGGCGGGGGTTGCGGTACGAGCCGGAACACATTGCGCGCAGCCGCTCTTGAAACGCTTCGGCGTTACCTCTACATGCCGTGCATCCTTCGCCCTGTATAATACCCGTGCTGAAGTGGATGCATTGGCGGAAGCCTTGGAAAAGGCAAGGAAATTTTTCGGATGACCGATATGGAACAGAAAGTTCAGGACAAAGCCGATACCGCGCATGTCGAGGGCAGCGAGAAGGCCGAAGGCAATTCGGTATTCTCCGCTTCTGCCATTCCTCAGGAAGTTCTCCTGCGCATGACGGACGACATCATCGCGGCCTTGAAGACGGTTTATGACCCGGAGATTCCGGCCGATATCTATGAACTCGGCCTCGTCTACAAAATTGATATCGAAGACGATCGCACTGTGAAGATCGAGATGACGCTGACAGCTCCTGGCTGCCCGGTTGCAGGTGAAATGCCAGGCTGGGTCGAGAACGCGGTTAGTGCAGTTGAGGGCGTTTCAATGGTTGAAGTCACGATGACATTCGATCCGCCATGGACGCCAGACCGTATGTCCGAAGAGGCTCAGGTGGCCGTCGGCTGGTATTAAAATCTGACAAGTATCAAAAATGCGGCTTTCGGGGCCGCATTTTTGATTCCGCAACGGGAAGCGCGTTAGTGCGTGTTTCGATCTGATTGGATCAGATCGACGCTCTAAATACTTGTTCTAACGCGCATCCGAAAACGGTTTCACACTTTTCGGGATGCGCTCTAAAAGCCTGTCGTCTTCGCATAATGCAGGGGCCGTTTCCCACAGCAAGCTTGAAGCAATCCTACAATCCCGAAGACCGCAAGCTTCTGTACGGCTGGGCATATGTGAAAGCCCGAAAAGGCATGAAGCTTAGCCGATTTGCATTAGAAAATATGATGAATGACCGACAAATGAGAAGGAAAATTGATCAATTAACCCAAGTAATTGCGAACAATCTCAACCGATTGTATCAAGTTCGGTTGACAGTCGAGCTAGACAGCGTGTCCGAAAACGACGATAACTCACATCAACAAACGGTATCGTCCGAGAAGTGCGCGACACACTGGAGAGCGCCGGACGCCAAGCCCAAGAACATCCCTTCTCTTCATGAGAAAATGAAACCCGCTGCATAGCGGATGGGCACCAATATGCGGGTGCAAGTAGCAGGCGACCGAATGTCCAACCGGTTGCCGGGAGGTGCAAATCCTCCCACAGCGCCAAATACGGCGATATAGCTCAACGGTAGGGCAATGGTTTTGTAAACCGGAGGCTGTGGGTTCAAATCCTACTGTCGGCACCAAAACAGCGCGGGTCGATATGCTGGATGGAAACATCGAAATACGTCCGGGAGCAATTGCCTGATCTCCCTTATCAAAGCTGACTGTTTCCAGCGCTGGGGGTCGGCCCCGGCTTACCTCCATACCGTTTCCGGCAAATCGGGTGCGAGGGACAACGATAGCCGGCAGGCAATGACGCCTCTACAGAATGCCGAGGGTCACAAGCCTGATAGCAGGGCGCGGAACGGGTCATCATACCGGTCTACGGCGCGGAGTGGGGAAGCCCCAGCCCTGAATATTCGAGGCAATGCCTCAACGAGCAGTCGGAAGCCCACGGTTCGAGTCCGTGCATGGGCCAAGGGAAGGCCACCGGCCCGCAACCTACGGTAAATTGGTGACGGGTGGAGAGAGTGCCGCGCATGCTTCAGCCGTCGCCTTCGGGTGGCGGCTTTTTCATTGGAGAGAGCCGGCGGAACTAAAACGGGATGGCTTCATCCTGCGGCATAGACCGGAGCTTCAAGAAGTCATCGCGGTCGAATATTCCGTACCTTTCTATCCAGACCTTCAGGTCAAAGGTGGCGTGTCGGACGAACTCTTGCGCGGTTTCCATTTCGGTGAACTCATATGGCCGTGACGTACCGTCTTCGAGAAGTTCCAATACCTTGATCTGATACATTGCTGCCCTCCTGTTTCCATCAGGATAGCGCATCTGTCTAAATAAGCGATCAATATTCAGCCCCGCCATCGAGCGGGGTTTTTTCATTTGGTGGGCAGTGATTTCTCGCTCATCACGTTCATCTCATATCGGGCCAATGAGGCGATCTTGTCGAGAGCTTGGTCAACATTGGCAGGGATGCCTTCGTGTGTCCCTGCTTCGGCGGCTATATCATGGATAAGGCTCAAAACTTCGCACAATTGTTCTCGCGTCTCGTAAGTCATTTCAGGCTCCTTGGTTGTAACAGTTTCTATGAACCTAAGTGGCCGCTCAAAAAATGAAGCGCAAGTGATTTGAAATTCAAAACTGTGGCTAACATTGCCCTGCCAGAAGCCCGTAATACGGAGGCAGAACATGCCGTTGAATAAATCACTTGTGATCACGCCTGAAATGAAACAGGCGGATGCGATAGCCGCGATTGTTAACTCCTACCGCGCCGCGATCCAATCCATGATCGACCGGACGGCCAACGAGCGGCAATATGACGACGGCAACTCACTCGCAAGTTATGTCAATGTCCGTCGTCGAATGATTTGAGACTATTTGTGCTTTTGAAGATTGGAGTTTCCGGCTCGGTTTGGGGTTTGATTTAAGCGGCTTTGGCTTGGTGGTTCAAGCGGCGTTTTTTGATCGTGTCTCGTTTGATCCTTTCGCGTTCGAGCAGGATGGTCTGTCCGCGTCCGAAGTAGACGTCGGCGGGAGTGAGATTGTCGAGGCTCTCATGGTAACGGCGATGATTGTAATGCTCAACGAAGGCTGCAATCTGGGCTTCGAGGTCCTCCTTGAAGAAGTAGTTTTCAAGCAGGATGCGGTTCTTCAGCGTCTGGTGCCAGCGTTCGATTTTCCCTTGCGTCTGCGGGTGGCCGGGAGCGCCGTGAACCTGGTCGATCTTGTATTTCTCCAGCCATTCGCCGAGATCGGAGGCGACGTAACACGAACCGTTGTCCGACAGCAGACGCGGCCGGTGCTCAACCTTGACCTTGTCACAGCCTGAGGCGGCCAATGCAAGATCGAGTGTATCGGTGACGTCATCCACCTTCATGCTGGTGCACAGCTTCCAGGCGATGATGTAGCGGGAGTAGTCATCGAGGATGGTCGATAGGTAAAACCATCCCCAGCCGATGACCTTCAGGTAGGTGAAGTCGGTTTGCCACATCTCGTTCGGCCTCGTGGTCTTGTCCTTGAACTCGTCATTGGCCTTGATGACAATATAGGCTGGCGACGTGATCAGGTCGTGAGCCTTGAGTAAGCGATAGACCGAAGCCTCTGATACAAAATAACTTTCCGTATCAGTGAACTTCACCGCCAGTTCACGCGGTGACAGGTCGGCATGATCGAGCGCCAGTGCGATGATGCGATCCCGGATATCGTCAGGGATACGATTCCACACCCGCGAAGGTGCGGACGTCCGGTCTTCCAGCCCCTCGACACCGTAGGTCTGGAAGCGATCATACCATCGATAGAAGGTCGGCCTTGGAATGCCCAGCTTTTCCAGCGTCTGCCTGGCTGACAAATGCGACTGCTCGACAAGCCGGATGATCTCATGCTTTTCGGAGGCGGGATATCTCATTCGTCGTCGCCCCCATCCCCGATCATGCTTTTTTTGAGCAGGCGGTTTTCCAGGGTGACGTCGGCCAGCGCCTCCTTCAGGTCACGGCTTTCACGACGCAGCGCTTTTACTTCGTCGCTGGTGGCAGAACGGGCGGTGTCGCCTGCAAGACGCTTCTTGCCTGCCTCGAGGAATTCTTTCGACCAGCTATAATAAAGGCTCTCGGCGATCCCCTCACGGCGGCAGATCGCAGCAATGCTGTCTTCCCCGCGCAGACCTTCCAGAACAATACGGATTTTATCCTCGGCCGAATAATGTTTACGCGTGGCACGACGGATATCTTTGATCGTCCTCTCCGCAGAAGACGTTTGGGGAACGGGTTTCTGTCTCATCTTTGCGTCCTTTGATAAAGCTATGATGAGCCAAAAATCCTCTCTTCTTAATTAAACCAGTTTTGTCTCAAAGGCGCTGATGTCGGACACCTGCTTCGGCGGCTATATCATGGATAAGGCTCAAAACTTCGCACAATTGTTCTCGCGTCTCGTAAGTCATTTCAGGCTCCTTGGTTGTAACAGTTTCTATGAACCTAAGTGGCCGCTCAAAAAATGAAGCGCAAGTGATTTGAAATTCAAAACTGTGGCTAACATTGCCCTGCCAGAAGCCCGTAATACGGAGGCAGAACATGCCGTTGAATAAATCACTTGTGATCACGCCTGAAATGAAACAGGCGGATGCGATAGCCGCGATTGTTAACTCCTACCGCGCCGCGATCCAATCCATGATCGACCGGACGGCCAACGAGCGGCAATATGACGACGGCAACTCACTCGCAAGTTATGTCAACTCGACTGTTCCTGAATGGGCCGCTGAAGCACAGGCGTTCGTCGTCTGGCGTGATCAGATATGGACCTACTCGCTTGGCGAACTCGAAAAGGTAAAGAGCGGACAGCGCGAACAACCGAGTTCGGGAGACTTTCTTGCCGAATTGCCCGCGTTTGAATGGCCCGAATAACGATATCGATAACTCGGCACACCGCGCCACCCACTAAGGCGGCTTTTTCTTTGCCAATAAAAAACCTCGGCGGGGGGCTTGCCGAGGCTGTGCGTAGTTGAAGCGGGGGCTTCAACCGCACCACTTCATCATCTCACAAACTTGCAAAGATGCAATCGTTGAGACGCGGCATTCACAGTGTCCAGCCGTAAGCTGCGAGAGCAGCTCCACCAATGGCGCCGATCACAGACCATCCAATCATGCTGATACCCATAAAGCTGTGATACGTGTCCGCTGAAATCTTCTTGAAAACTGCAGCCACGAAGAGGTTTGCGACTGCGCCGACAACTAGACCGATACCGTTTGCGACATATGCCGCTGGATGAAGCGCCATGCTCTGCATGAAATACGGTCTCAATAGGTAAGTCGCTCCCAGCATCCCTGCGATCAGGACGAAAACCGAAACCATTCCGAAACCGGACCATCTTACTAACATTTGGTGAATTACCTTTGTCTTGGAGAAGATCAGGCGGTAATGGCCCTTGCCAGTTTTGCGGACAACCCTTTGACGACAAAATCCTCAAGAAAAACCCCGGAACGAGCCGGGGTCTATGTTCATTGTTTTCGTCTGGTATCCCAGAAAAGCATTGATATGACCCAGAGCAGCGCAACGAGGATTGTGCCCTCAATTAGAAAATACCAGTGCATGGCACGCCTCACATCGGAATTCTACCGCCGCTCGAGACTTTGCTAGTCATCCATGGGATTGCCGCTTCCGGCTGTTCAAGCAGATTGCGCTTTCTCGCGAAGCCTTCGAAGGCGTCACGCGCTACGCGAATTGGTTTAAGCCCATTCTGTGCGTCGCAACAGGTTTTCCAGGTAACCTCATATATGACGTCGCGCTGTTCGTTGGGTAATTCATAAAGAAAATCAATAGCATCTTCGATGCTTGCAATCTCTTGGATTAAATACTCGCCGTCCTTAACGAAAACAGGACTGTCAAACAAACGGTCGCTCATCGAAACCTCCATCTGATCGAACGAAAAGTTGGAATGACGACGTCGATTTAGTGACCGGACAGGCGGTTTCAAGAACCTCACAGTCGAATTTCTGGAAAAGATCACCAACAGACAAAGGCTCTTCCAACAGGCGAAGAGTCCATCTGCGGAAAGGAGTTATCATGGCCAAGGGAACCTTTGCCAAAGCGATGCCGCATGTCTTCTCAGAAGAGGGCGGGTATGTGGATGACGTTGATGATCCGGGCGGTGCAACCAATCTGGGTATCACTATTGCGACGCTGTCAGCGTGGGAAGGGCACCGTGTTTCAAAAGCCGAAGTGAAGGCCCTGACCAAGGCAAAAGCAACGGAAATCTATCACGAGAACTATTGGAACAAGATATTCGGTGACGATCTACCGGTAGGCGTTGACTATGCCGTGATGGACTTCGCTATCAACTCCGGGCCAGCACGTGCCGTGAAATTCCTGCAACGTGTCGTAGGCACAGCTGACGACGGCGTGATGGGCACTAAGACATTGGCGGCGGTTAGGAAGATGGCTGCCGATAAAGTCATCAATGCTCTTTGCGATGAGCGGGCGGCGTGGTTGAAGACACTAACCACGTTCAAAAAGTTCGGTAAGGGCTGGTTATCTCGTGTATCACGGGTTCGGTCGCGTGCGCTGGCGTTCTCGCGTGACGGTGCGCCCGTGCCGTCTCCGGTGCCGCAGATTCCGACTGGAAAGGCCGTGCAGTCAGATACTTCGCTGAAAGAGGTGTTGAAGAAGCCGGAAAGCTGGGGGCCTCTGGGTGGCTTGATTAGCGGTGTATCCGCGATGGCTTCCGGCTCCGGCCCGATGCAGTGGGCGCTTGCGGTCGCAATGGTCGCTCTTGTCGGTGTTGGTCTCTACTTTTTCATCCAGCGGGTGAGGAATGAAGCATGATCTTAGCGCTCATCCCAAACTGGCTGAAATACTCGCTCGCTGCCCTCGTGGCGGCGTTTCTACTTCTGGCGGGCGGATACGCTGCAGGAACCATCAAAGAGCGTCAACGGGCAGCAGTGGCGGCGGCAGAAGCGACGGCCAAGGCAATTCAGAAAAGGGCGAACATCGATGAAAAGATTATCGGTATGGATGCTGTTGCTCTCTGCCTTGAGCTTGGCGGGTTGCGCGACGAATGCGAGCAACTGCGCCGGGTGGAAGCAGATAAGCCTTGAGCCGTCAACGGCAGTTTATATCGCGCAGAACGATATCCTAGCTGGGCAGGGGATCGCTTCTCACAATGCTTTTGGGAAATCGCGGGGCTGCTGGTAATGTCTGAAGACTTGAAATGGCTCATGGGCACAGCCGTCACGCTGATTGTCTTCTTCAGCGGCGCACTGATCGCAGCCTTTCGCTCTCTATCAAAGTCACAGAAAGACGGCGACGACCAGTTGCATGATCGAGTGAACCGGGTCAGAGACGAGTACGTTCGCCGCGTCGATCTTGATGACCATGTAAAGCAACTGCGGGAAGGCATGAAAGAAATGCGAGACGAAACTCGCGAGGGTCTGAAGGAGACGAACAAGCGTCTCGATCAAGTGCTGGCCGCGCTGGCACAGGATAAAAAGGTTTGACCAAAAAGAACCCCGCCGCTCAATGGCGCGGGGCTAAGGAAGGTCATATACCTGGACAAAATTATTTTATTCAGGACTTCGCGCTTGTAAAGGCCCAAGAACTGGTCTGCTGAGACATTGATATAAACCTAAGATATAGGTGACAATTTTTTGACTGTACGATAAAAAGTCCCCGCGAAAAAAAGGGAGGGGAGAATGTACAGCAAAAAGACAGTCGATGAGCCGCGTTTGTGGACAGTTCGATGGATCGAACGCATGTCATTGCCGAAGTTTCTGGCATTCGCTGCAGTCTGTAGTGTCAGCACTTGCGTTATACTAAGCCAGTTGATCTGAAAGCGATGGAGGAACCAAAGTCTCCGCGCTTTCTCATAAACAGTAAAGCCCCGACGCTTTCGGCAGGCGTCGGGGCCGCGCTTGGCAAATGAGGTGCATGTCCTTGCCATGCGCTACCGTTCAGGGAGTCTCGGAAATACCTGAACGATCTCAATTCCATTGGTTGGATCGGATTGTCATTCCAGCGGCCTTGGCGGCTTTGACAAATGACCTTCGTGCTGTGTTTGGCAGACCTTTCAAATCTGCGAGGCAGGCCTGCAGGGCTTCCTCGTATTCCTTACCGTGGGCATCTTTAGGCCAATCGTTCAGCAGACAGCGTGCGGCCGTCGATGTATCCGGTACAACGCGGTATTTTCCTATTCCATAGAGTTCGACATCTACTGGTTTTCCCCAAGCCATCTTCCCTCCCAGAGAAAAGATGCCCCGCCGAGGGACGAGCTAGGCAGGGCTGCATCAGCGACGCTTCTAGTGGTGAGAGAATTGTCCTGACGCGAGGTGGTATCGATGTATTACGTGAAACTGCGTCGAAGCAGATTTGTTCCCATCGCAATCTAATCTTCGTTCGCTGCCTCCATGTTGGAATTAGCAGCCGGGAAATTGTCGTATGGATGACGGAACTGAAACTTTTGGTGGGCCAATCGAACAGCTAGTTCAGTAATGTAGCCAAGGTCACGAAGGCCGCTCTCGTAGAGCATGATTATTGTGCTAGACAGATCAATTGCTGCGTGAGCGTCCGGCGAAAGGATTTTCGCTGGGTCGAGAGATGCAATCTATGGGCTTCGCTTAGCCTCATCTGCCATGACACGCTCGATCATTTCGGGATCGCATAGTTGATCGAGGAGGAGCTGGCGGATCCCACCATCCCATGTCCTTATATCTGCGAGGAGGTTCTGAAGGTCATCAATCCCATTTTCGGTCAGGCCTTTTGTACCATCTTCGCTGCCGTCGCGGACATAAACGAGTTCGCCCTCGGCAATATTGTCGGAATTGGCTGTTACCTCTTCGATTAATTCGAGGTTCTCGCCGATCATGACGGAGATTTCATTCAGCGTATAGATGAACCTTGAGCGTGCCATCATGCAGCCTCCTGCAGGTATTTCGCCGGCGTCCATTGCCACGGAAGCAGTTCCTCAAGTCGATCTTTTGGATGGCTCTGGATCCGGGTCAGGACATCTGTGAGATACGCTTCGGGATTATGACCGTGCAATTTGACCGTTTCGATAATGGTCAGGATGTTAGCGATACGCTCACCACCCTTGTCCGAGCCAGCGAATAACCAGTTTTTTCTTCCGATTCCGAGCGGTCTCATGGCTCGCTCGGCTATATTGTTGTCGATCTCGACACGCCCGTCATCAATGTAAACGCTCAGCGCCGCCCACCGCGACAGGGCATAACGCATTGCTTCCGCCAGTTTCTGCTTTTGCGGCAATGTCTGCTGCACGCCCTCGATCCACACCTTCAGATCGGCCAGGATAGGTTTGGCGTGTTGCTGGCGCAGCGCACGACGCTCGGCGGGCAACATGCCTCGGATACGATCCTCAATATCATAGAGCGCACCGATACGTGCCAAAGCCTCTTCGGCAACCGGTGATGGCTTCAGCTTGATCACATCATGGAACTTACGGCGCACATGCGCCATGCAGGCCGCCTCAATAATCTGATTGCCATAGAGCTTCTTATAACCGCCATAGCCATCGGCATGCATTATCCCGCTGAAGTTTGCGAGATGATCGGCCGGATGTATGCCTTTGCGATCTGGACTATAATAGTAGGCGACAGCTCCGGGATTGGCATCCTGATAGCCACTGCCATCGAACACGTAGACCCACACCCTGCCTGTTTTGGTCTTTCCCCTCCCGGGGTCGAGAACATCGACCGGGGTATCATCCGTATGTATTCGGTCGACTGCTGCAATATGCGCTCTGATCAGCGAGATCAGCGGCGTAAGCAGAACTGACACGCGGCCAACCCAATCCGCCATGACGGAGCGCGAGATGTCTATTCCCAGCCGGGCGTACATCTCGGACAGACGATAGAGGGGGATATGATCGTCGAACTTGGCGACCATGATATGCGCGAGCAATCCCGGTCCGGGCTTGCCGCGCTCAATCGGCAAGGAAGGTATCTCGCCAGATACTGTTGTATCGCAGTCTTTACAGACCATCCGCTTTTCAACATGCCGGACAATCTTCACGGATGCCGGTACGTGCTCCATTACCTGTACGACCTTGTCAGGTGCCTTCAGGAAGGATGTTCCGCCACAGGCCGGACAATTGCAGGGCGCTGGATAAATTCGCTCTTCAGTTGGAAGACCATCCGGCAATGGTTTGCGCTTCGGCTTTTCGGACGCGTCATCCAGCTCCGGTAAAGGCGTTGTTCCAGAATGGGCTTCAGCCTCAGCGCGTGAAGCCTCGATCTCCTCCAGCATCAGTTCGAATTGCTCGATCTTGCGGTCTATCTTTTCTGACGAAGCGCCATGCTGGCGATGCCGGAGCAGCTCCAGCTGTGCACGCAAAAGGTCGATAATGGTGTCCCGCCTGGTGACTTCGGCTTCTTGTGCACTCAGTTTCGCCGCTTGTTCAGCGACGAGCGCACGCAATGCCAATAGCTCATCCTGAATGTCCGACGGCGTTGTTTCCATGCCCGCAAACATAGCTGATTTGCGTCGAAAGCACTAGAAACTTTGCGGGATTCCCTAGTAAAAACAGAAGCTTTTACCCCATTCTGTCAGGAGCGGAAGTCCACGCCGGTCGACGCCAGTCAATCCCTTCTACCAGCATCGAAAGCTGCGCATACGTCAGATGCGCAACACCTTCTTTCGCCGTCGGCCAGGGGAAGTATCCGCGCTCAAGGACCTTGTAGAACAAGCAAAAGCCCTGACCATCCCACCATAAAAGCTTGATCCGGTCGGCACGTCTTCCGCGAAAGCCGAAGAGCGCACCAGAGCCCGGTGCCTCCTTGATAACTCCTTCGACTAATGCAGACAGTCCATCAATTCCGCGCCGCATATCGGTCACCCCGCAAGCCAGATAGACCCGCACATTTCCTGAAGGCCCGATCATGATGCTTCCACACAGGCGATCAACGATGCCAGTATCTTTCGTTCAATATCGGATGGAACTTTCAGACCACGACCGTTGCGTAGCACGATCTCGATAAAAACTGGTCTTGCCACAGCTGAAAACGGCTGTCCGGGGTTTTCCTCATCGAGGAGTTGCACCGGGAGAAACGATGCTGATGTATCGAGCGGGTTGAGCAATTTACGCCACAAGCGGATCTGGGCCGGATAGATATCATGGCGACGGGCGACATCCCCAATACGCACTCCTGGCTGAGCTGCTTCGGCCAATATCTCCAGCTTGGCTGCTTTAGACCATCGCCGCCTTCGCTCAATGCCCGATATAATCTCCATGCGAGCCATGCCAACCTCTAAGTTCTGATATTAATGCCAGCACTAATGCTGGTTCTAATGCCAGAACATCGCCCAAAAGCCTCCATCAGCAAAATCCACTCACCGGACGCTCACATTGCTGCATAGTCCAGTTCACGTTCTTCCAGTTTGGTCGCTGCATCTGAATAGATGCGCCTCATGAAATTGACTTCTTCAAGCGTATATATACGGCTCGCTTCATTAAAGAACGGCATAGCTAGCCTCCCTCCAGTGCTGAACCAAAGTAAAAGCCGTTGCATCGTTAATTCGTTTGATAATGGTTAATGCATAAAAGCGCAGAAAGTTTCTCAGAATATGCGGAGACCATATTGGACCGGTCGCCTATTCATTTCGATCTTTGCCGCTATATCCCACGAATAATCCGCGAGACACGTCATTGATAGCTCTGGCCGCCTCAACAGCTGACCATCCTGATTTTTCAGCATCTTCAATGAGGTCAACGACGCGCAAAGCGATCGCATTCTGGCAATCAATGTTACGGTCAGGATACTTTCCCTCGCATGCGGGGCCGGAAATTTTTCTGGACCGATTGGGCATGACAACCTCCCTCATTATCATCTGAAGGTAGGGCATTATTTACGAGGTTGTAGTGGCGTCTAAAACAAACGTGCCTGCTCTTCTTTATTGTCATTGCTCGGTGTGAGGTCGATCAGATCAGCATCCGGCAGAGGCTTCTGCATGTCCTTGGCTTCAGTCCATGGAGCGCGTAGCCAGGTATCGATTTCTTCCGTGGTGCGGAGAATGACCGGCATTGCCTTCGGATGAATTGGCTTCACCACTGCGTTTGCCTCGGTGGTGAGGAACGCAAAGATATCGGCCTCAACCGGACCTTCCTTTTTCTTTCGTACACCCCTCCATTTCGTCCAGATGCCAGCGAATGCGAACAGCGGCTTCTCTTCATTAAGAGCGAACCAGTGAATGGGTAGTCTACCAGTTTTGGGATCACGGATTACACCGTATTCGGAAAACGACGAGGCTGGCACGACGCACCGGTGTTCGACACCAAACCACGGCCGCCAGTGTGAAGATTTCAAATTTCGTACGTTCGTTACGCCAATATCGACTTCTGATTTCAGTTTACCAGGAGGCGTCGGCATGCCCCATCGGAGCATTGCCAGTTCTGGTTCGTCGCCTTTGATATTTCGCAATACCGGGGCTGGATAGTCGGGGTACACGTCAAGTTGAGGATCAACCCGGTTTGTCACATCACCGAACTTCGGAAATAGACGGCGCATGGCCTCATGTGTCGTGGTGATATTATACAAATTGCACATGCGCTCTACCTCACCAGCTTATCATTCGTCCGCACGCACCTGAGCGTGTGAAATTAGTCCGAAGATGAAGGTCCCTCCAACAACATTTCCGAACAACGTTGGAAGGCCGAATTTAAAGAAGCTGTCAAATGGTGAAACCTCCCCAATAATAAGAAGGAACATCACCTCTATTGAGCCAACGACGATGTGCGTTAAATCACCGATCGCAATTAGGTAGGTGATGAGGAATATAAGCGCTATGTGCCCTTGCTTGGTACTATGCAGCATCCAGACCAATGTCGCTATAAGCCAACCTGACATTATGCCCTTGCTAAACAACTCATTGCTGGTGTTGGCCATGAGATGTTTTCCCATATCGACAAATGTTTTCGTTACTTCAGCTGAAAAAATAGGCATGGAGGCCATAACGTAAGCTGCAATGGCACCTCCAACTAAATTGCCAAAGAGCACGATTGCCCAGAGCCTTATCATCTTTAGAAAGTGAGATAGTGTTGGCTCCGCCATGAACGGCAGAACCGGCGTGATAGTATTTTCAGTAAACAGTTGCTGATTAGCGATGATAACGATGATGAACCCGACGGTATATCCTGCTGAGCTAACCAGAAAGAATAGATTGCCGTCTGGAAGATAAGTCTCCAGAATGCCTCGGGCGATCATCGACGTGCTCATTGAGATACCGCC
Organism: Ochrobactrum sp. A-1; assembly: GCF_022488005.1. Classification (NCBI taxonomy): domain Bacteria; kingdom Pseudomonadati; phylum Pseudomonadota; class Alphaproteobacteria; order Hyphomicrobiales; family Brucellaceae; genus Ochrobactrum; species Ochrobactrum sp. A-1. Next base: position 489,461 of record NZ_JAKVQC010000003.1, on the reverse strand, counting down.
CGCGATGGCCGACCAAAGCAGCGCCATTGCTTCGCGATTTATCTCCTTTTCCCCATCTCGCCGGATCAACTCGTGTATTGCTGCTGATTTCGATGGGAGAACTTCTTTTAGTCCATCCGCCGTTGGTTCAGTTTCTTCCGGATTGGACATAGCGATCCTCTCACTGTTTTGGGTCGCAGATAGCGCGTCGCATCTGTTTGTCGAGATAAGGCACTTGATAGAAGGGGCAGTTTCGTCAGCAGTGGGCCGCAGAAATGAACGCGAAAGTCATTCCGGCTGTGGCTTTCATTCCCGCCGTCCAGTTGGTTGCTTTCAATCTGACTATGATGCGAAGCTGCGGTGGTTAGGCCGGAACGCATCTCATGTTGTGGCTGATCAATTTAGGATCTTGCTATGCGAATTGTTGATATCAGAGAAAGGTCAATAGACCTCAGCCGTTTCGCGGATCGGACCATTCATCAGTCTCGGCTAACGACGAGTATTGTCGCTGTCGTGACTGACGTATTACGTAACGGCATCCCTATCGTCGGATATGGTTTCGGTTCTGTCGGTCGGTTCGCTCAATCAGGATTGATCAGAGAACGGTTTGCTCCTCGCTTGCTTGCAGCCAATACTGATCAACTCTCCAATACCGCAAACGATAATATCGATCCGTTTCGCGCTTGGAAGCTTATGATGACTGACGAAAAGGCAGGCGGCCATGGTGAGCGCTGCGTTGCGGTCGGAGCACTAGACATGGCAATATGGGATGCCGCGGCAAAAATCGAAGACGTTCCGCTGTTTAGGCTTCTCGCCAAAACATTAGGCAATGATTCAGATACTGAAACTCAAATTAAATGTTATGCTGCCGGCGGATATCCTTATCCGATCGAAGACAATTTTTCATTGCGTACCGAAATGCGCAAGATTGTTGACCGAGGCTTCACGCATGCGAAAATCAAGATCGGTAAAGGTGAAATATCGGAAGACTTGCGGCGGATTGAGGTAGCTGCAAGAGAACTGCCATATGGCAATTCCAACTTGGCTGTGGACGCAATGAATGCCTATAGCCACGAAAGTGCAATGCAGGCCGCTACCGCGCTCTCGAAAAAAGAATTGTGGTGGTTCGAAGATATCTGCGATCCATTGGACTTCGAAACCCAATCTTATGTTGCCGAAATTTATGCGCCGCCGGTTGCTGCTGGCGAAGCATTATTCTCTCTCCCAGAGGCCAAACTGTTGGCGCGTCACGGTGGTTTAAGGCCCGATCACGACGTTTTAGTGTTTGATCCAGTTCACTGTTACGGCCTGCCTGTCTATCTCGAAATTGTCGACCATTACGTCAAGCAAGGATGGTCGAGAAAGGCATTTTGGCCGCATGGGGGGCATCAATTTTGTCAGCACGTAGTGGCTGCGCTAGGCCTCGGAGGCGCAGAGGTGAACCTTACCAGCTTTCAGCCGCTTTGTGGACTTGCGGACGATACCGTTGTGGCGGATGGCCGGATCAATATGTCTGATCGGCCTGGCATTGGATTTGAGCATCGGAACGAATTGCGCCAATTGTTTCACACCTTACTGGAAACGGGATAAGTACCATTCGCGATGGCGGATGGCGCCGACGGTTGGAAGGGCCGTCATTATCTATGCCGTCCAGCTAATGCATCCTCACCTTCCTGCTTGTGAGCACGACAAAGCCAAAGCTGGCCGTTCGACAATTTATAGCCAAAGGTTCCCCATTCCTTGCAGCCTTCGGCATCGCACCAGTGTTCGAACAGCTTTCCAGCCTTAGCTACGTGTGCGTTGTCGTTCTTGTATCCCGCCATTTATCACCTCGGCATTTTCGTAATTCCAAATTGCGCATAGCCTTTTGTCGTGCAGACCTTGCAGCGCATGCGCCTGTGTAGGTCGACAAACCAAGTATGCGTTCCGTATTTGCGTAGAAGCATCTCTCTATCGACTGCGCCGATGTGCCCGCATTGGCAACAGAACCCGTAGAGCTCATACCATTTGAACAGGTCCATGATCCGGGTCGATACCGGCATTTCGGTCAGGTAGGGTGGACGCTGTTTCATCGGTCAAAGTACGTCTCCCACGGCTTGGATTTCTTGTCTGTCGGGTCGTAGGGTACGCCGCCATATAGCTGGATGAACTCTTGCTGGCCTTCCTTGGTTGGGAATTTCACAATCGAGAAGTAACGGCCTTTATGATTTACGCAGCCATGCAAGGGATAAGCGCCGAGCCGGTGTTCGTCCGCAATCACTTCCAAAAGCCTTATGCGCAGTTCATCAGTCAGGAACAGCACGACCTGAAACGGGTATTCCTTATTAATGAGCGTCTTCGGCGGTTCACCACGCGATCTTCCGCTCATTTCACGAACACCGTTGGTTTCCAGCCTCGCGCAAAGCCCATCGACATAGCCAGACTGGCGTACTCGATCTCTTTGACGAGAAAATCCCGGTCCTTAAGCAGTGATTCTATCGCAGCCCGCACATCGCCCTTGTGGTAGGCGAGAACCAATTCAATTTCGTCGTCATATTCATTTCCCTGCGCAACTGCATTCATTGTTCTGCTCCAGCGAAGCAGACACACACGCCACCAAGCATGCCTGTTAGGTTATCGGGCCGCATTCCGATGTTCCTAAAATGTTCTCATCTGAAATGGGAGTCAACAGAGATTCGAAACCATATTGATTCGATCACGGTGAGATGCGTTGGATCGGTCTGAAAAGGTGAGGGAACAGAAACGGGATTGTTAAACAGAATCAATGCCGCGTTTTGGGTCTTTAGGTGAGGGGATTGTTGAAGCGCATTCAAGCAATAAGCGATTGTTTTAAATCGCTAAATAGTCTCAAAAAGTGAGAATATTTGGTGCCCCCAGAGAGACTCGAACTCCCGACCCCCTGATTACAAATCAGGTGCTCTACCAACTGAGCTATAAGGGCACTTGCGCCCGATTAGCACAAATGCGGCGCGTGTAAAACGAAAATTCATCGCATGCAGGTCATGGCAACCGGGTTTTTCATGTGATAGCCAATAGCTGGTTGGGGAAACAGTGGCAAACTTGTCAGAGTTGGGCCAGATTCGGGACTGTAAATATGGAAGATAAATCGCTCGCGCTTCATTTTCTGTCATCGGGAACCGAAGAATCACTTGTCGCCCAGAAAGAGCTTGTCGCTCGATATGGCCATGTGGCTGCCGAAGATGCCGATATCATCGTCGCGCTTGGCGGCGATGGAACCATGCTGCAGGCGCTTCGCGACTTCATGAACAGCGGTACTCCGATCTATGGCATGAATCGCGGCTCTGTCGGCTTCCTTATGAACGAGTTCAGCGTCGATGATCTGCCGAAGCGCATTCTTGCCGCCCAAATGGAAACTATTCGCCCGCTTGTCATGGTCGCAGAAACTGAATCAGGACAATCTTTCGAGGCTTTGGCCATCAACGAAGTTTCCCTTTTCCGCCAGTCCTATCAGGCCGCCAAGATCCGGATAACGATTGACGGCAAGGTGCGGTTGAACGAACTCGTTTGCGACGGCGTTATGGTCGCGACGCCTGCGGGTTCCACTGCCTATAATCTTTCGGCGCAAGGCCCCATTCTGCCGCTTGAAGCGCCGCTTCTGGCGTTGACCCCGGTAAGCCCCTTCCGTCCGCGCCGCTGGGGCGGTGCGCTTCTGCCAAAGCACGTGACCGTTCGCATGGATTTGCTGGAAACCGAAAAACGCCCGGTCAATGCGGTCGCTGACAATAACGAGGTCAAGTCGGTGAAGTCTGTAACCGTGCGGGAGGCGCCGAACAGTCAGGTCGCCATCCTTTTTGACCGAAATCATTCCTGGGACGAGCGCATCCTGACAGAACAGTTCAGGCATTAGTTTTGGCAGATAAGTGGCGCACCGGTTCAGCTACGCAAATGCTCTTTAGCTTTTGATAATTTGAATAAATTTGTTCAAGTTCCGCATTGATTTCGATTGTTGCAGCACAATCGAAGCAATTTGATATCTTTCGATGGTATTTTAGTTGACTTTTGCACGCTGTGGACGTACGCGATGCTGCAAGAAAACGCATAATGCGTTGCAGACGCCTTATTCTGCCTTGGTTCCTGCGCCCGATGACGCGGCTGCAATGACAGGATGGGTGGAAATCATTTCCAAACCAGAGAGCTGCGCCTCCATTGACGACATTTGCCGAACTCGGTCTTTCCCCGAAAGTGCTCGCTGCTGTAGAAGCGGCGGGATATTCTGCGCCCACACCTATTCAGGCAGGAGCCATTCCTCCAGCCCTTGAACGCAAGGACGTTCTCGGTATCGCGCAGACGGGAACCGGAAAGACTGCGTCTTTCGTGCTTCCGATGCTCACGCTTCTGGAAAAGGGCCGGGCGCGGGCGCGCATGCCGCGTACCCTCATTCTGGAGCCAACCCGCGAACTCGCAGCGCAGGTCGAGGAAAATTTCGTCAAGTACGGTGTGAACCATCGGTTGAACGTGGCCCTTTTGATTGGCGGCGTGTCGTTCGATGAACAGGAACGCAAGCTGGAACGTGGTGCCGATGTTCTCATCGCAACGCCCGGTCGCCTGCTCGATCATTTCGAACGCGGCAAGCTGCTCCTGACTGGTGTTGAAATTCTCGTCATCGACGAGGCAGACCGTATGCTCGACATGGGATTCATCCCCGACATTGAGCGCATCTGCAAGCTCATTCCGTTTACGCGTCAGACGCTTTTCTTCTCGGCCACCATGCCGCCGGAAATCACGAAACTGACCGAACAGTTCCTGCATTCGCCAACGCGCATCGAAGTCGCAAAAGCTTCCTCCACGGCCAAAACCGTGACCCAGCGTCTGGTGAAATCCAGCAAGAAGGATTGGGACAAGCGCGCGGTTCTGCGCGATCTCATCCGTGCGGAAGGCGACACGCTCAAGAACGCGATTATTTTTTGTAATCGTAAGAAAGACGTATCCGAACTGTTCCGCTCGCTGACGCGACACGAGTTCAATGCCGGTGCTTTGCATGGCGATATGGATCAGCGCGCGCGCATGACCATGCTGGCAAACTTCAAGGAAGGCAAGCTGCAGTTGCTGGTAGCGTCCGATGTTGCTGCACGCGGTCTCGACATTCCCGATGTGAGCCACGTTTTCAATTTCGACATTCCGATTCATTCGGAAGATTATGTTCACCGCATTGGCCGTACCGGTCGCGCTGGACGTTCCGGCAAGGCATTCACGATCGTGACGCCCTCCGATACGAAGTATCTCGCAGCTATCGAGAATATGATCGGGGAAAAGATCGAATGGCTCGACGGTGATCTGTCGACGCTGCCTGCCGTTGACGAGGCAGACGATCAGCGCAAGGGCAAGAATGCTCGCGGCAAAGGCAAGGATGCCAAGGGCAAGGACAAGCCAAAAGACAAGCCGAAGGCAAAGCCTGTCGAAGTTCTCGATCCTGCCGAACAGCCGCAGCCAGTCATCGAATCCAGCGAGCGCCGCGATGCGATCCGCGCTTCCAATGATGAGCGCCGCGGCAAGCCGCAGCATGAGCAGAAGCGTCGCCGTGATCGTGACGATGACGGCCCGACGCCTGTAGGTTTCGGCAACGATATTCCTGCTTTCATGTTGATTCCAACGGGAATCTGACGGAAGCAGTAGGGAAACGGATCAATCGGCTGCAGGCTAGCGCTTCGCAGCCGATTTCTTTTTTGGCTTTGTTTTCTCGCTCCGCAGGGCTGCATCATAGGCAAGGCGCGCCCAGTGCGTCATTACTTCCGGATCGTCGAAAGCTTCGCTTGGCACACTCCAGTAAGGCATGGCAATTGGATCGCCACCCTTACGACCTTCATAGGTCCATTGGGTGGCGCCTGCTTCGATGAAATCCGGGATTGTTACTTCGTCAGCTTTCAAGAGCAACTCGTCGCGGACGACGAGTGCAAAGATCTGGCCCTGGTGATAAATGCCCTTGCCGCCAAACATGCGGCGGATGCTGATGGGTCCGAAGTCCTGCAACAAATCGCGAAGAGCTTCGTCATCCATCGGCGAACACCTTGTCCTGGATCAGGCTGCACCTTGCATCTGGCGAAGGCTTTCCGGCGAAGCGGCTTTGATCTCGACGGATTCGCCGCAACCGCATGCGGACGTCTGGTTTGGATTGTTGAAGACAAAACCCGTGCGTAAGGTCGTCACTTCGAAATCCATCTGGGTGCCGAGCAGGAACAGAACGGCTTCAGGCGCGATAAAGACTTTCGCGTCATCTTTTTCGATCACATCGTCGCCTGCTTTAGCTTCGGTGACGAGATCGATAGTATATTCCATCCCTGCGCAACCGCCTTTTTTTACACCCACCCGGATACCAAGAGCGCCGTCCCGTGATGCGATGATCTCGCGAACGCGATCAGCTGCCTTGTCAGTTAGCGTCATGACTGCGAAACGGCCCATTTTCTCTCTTCCGGTATCGTGCTGGAATATGGACGAAGAATCGTCCAATCATGTCGCAACAGGCTGAGTTTCCTCTGCGTCTGCCACGTTTTCACTATAGTTAGTGTTGTAACATCATTACTGCAATACACCAAATCGGGAGCGCCACTGAAGCGTTCCACAATAAGTTTGCTAGGAAGAGGAGAAGCGAATGTCGAATGACCGGATGAAACCTCTGATGCTGGCTGCTGTGATCGGCATTCTGGGCACGGGGCTGGCAGGCTTTTCGGCCGGAATTGCTCTGGCGCAAAATCCGCCGAAGGCCGCGCCCGAAGAAACACCCAGAAACGTTGAAGAGAAGCACGATAAAGCTGCCAAGCCGGTTGAGGAAACGAAACCTTCCGAGCAGACGCAGGATGCAGCCGGAGGTGTGACGGTCCCGGACTATCGTGATGATCGCTCCACACCGCAGGCGCTGATCGAATCCTATTACAATGCAATCAATCGCAAGGAATATACCCGAGCCTATGGCTATTATTCCGAGGAGGGGCGGGAGCCCGACTTCAACACCTTTGTAAAGGGCTATGAGAACACCAAGAGTGTAAAGGTCGCGCTGCGCAAGACTGATCCGGACCCCGGCGCTGGCCAGATCTACTGGAGCCAGCCGCTGGCCATCGAATCTGAAACGACGGATGGCAAAAAGGAAGTCTTTACAGGCTGCTACACGATTCATCTCACAAATCCCGGCATGCAGGAAGAACCGCCTTTCAAGCCGATGCAGATTATGACGGGATCGTTGACCAAGTCGCCGCTGGAGCTGGAAAAGAGCGTTCCGGAGACTTGCGAAGCGCCATAAAAAGAATTGGCGGGTTGGCTCTTGACCTTACCACGATGGGAAGCCCCATCTTATGGTCAGTCCTACAAGGAGTGACTGAGTTGATGAAGTTTTCCATTCCCAAGATGAAGTGCGGCGGTTGTGCCGATAACATCACCGTCGCGCTGCGCAAGCTTGATGCAACGGCACCAATCGAAATCGATCTCGACAGGAAAGAGGTCGAATTCGGCGGCAATGTTTCGCAGGACGCCGTTCTTTCCGCACTGGCTGCAGCCGGTTATCCGGCATCGAACGCTCAATAATGTGATTTCAAGGGCGCTTGTTTCAAAGTGCTGCGAACGATAGAGCCCATCCCGAAAAGCGTAAAACGGTTTCGGGCAGGCCTTGTGTCAAAACAGACACCGAGATGCCGGGAAGCGGAAGCTTTCCGGCATTTCCATATCCAGATGCTGGTAACAAGAAGCGGGTATCAGTGAGCATAAATGCCGCAAATGCTGTGTTTCATTGACTGGACCCGCGATTTTTGCCACATCAACGGCAAATCTCGTTTATGGTGCTCCTTGTACGTCAAGAAAGACGCGCGGGCTCCAATGGCATGAAACATCGCATTCCGCGACAAGGAAGGGTTTAGGGCTATGGCAGCCGATTTCCAGGATCTTCGCACAAAGATGGTCGACAACCAGATCCGCACGACGGACGTAACCGATCTGGCGGTTATCGATGCTTTCCTGACCGTCCCGCGCGAGGCTTTCGTTCCCGCCGCCCGTCAGGTTCTGGCCTATATCGACGAAGACCAGCTTCTTGAAAGCGAAGGCAAGCAGCAGCGCTACATCATGGAACCTTCGCCTTTCGCCAAGCTCGTGCAGCTTGCGCGCATCAAGAATACCGACGTGGTTCTCGATGTCGGCTGCGGTACCGGATATTCGGCAGCCATCCTTTCCAGGCTCTCTGGTTCGGTGATCGGTCTGGAAAGTGATTCCGTATTGTCGGCTGCTGCGACGGCCCGTCTCGCTGAATTGGGCTATGACAATGTTGTGATCGTTTCAGGTGAACTGCAGGCAGGCTATCCGTCCGAAGCACCCTATGATGTGATCGTCATTGAGGGCGCCGTCGATTTCGTTCCGGACGCGCTTCTCGGCCAGTTGAAGGATGGCGGACGCTTGGTCGCCGTCGAGGGCCGCGGGAATGCTGGCGTTGCGCGGATTTATGTTAAAGAAAATGGTGTTGCATCGGGACGCGGTGTGTTCAACACTGCGGTTCGTCCGCTGCCGGGATTCGAGCGCGTTGCGCAGTTCGAATTTTAATTTTAGCGGATGATACAATTCTGCAACGCTGCGGAATTTGTTTGTGCAAGCTCTGGCGGGGGCAATAGAAATAACCGAATTTAGAGGTTATTAGGATTTGCCCGAACCGATCGGTTCGATAGTTGGATTCGTTTGTTCTTAATATGAGGTACCCGGTGTTCAAAACGTGCAAAGGACTGGTAGCGGCCGCAGCATTGTTGTCTGGCACCATTTTAACGGGGCAGGCGGCGTTCTCGGAGACGTTAACCGGCGCTCTCGTGAAGGCCTACAAGAACAATGCTAACCTGAACTACTCCCGCGCTGGCGTCCGCGTTACGGATGAAGGCGTGGCCATCGCCAAGTCGGGTTATCGTCCGCAGATTACCGGTTCTTACAACGTAGGGCATGGCAAGACACCTTCAAGTCGGGGGTATCGTACGACGGGCACGTTCGGCATCGAGCTGAACCAGATGTTGTTCGATGGGTTTCAAACCAAGAACAATGTTGCCGCCGCAGAAACGCAGGTCTTCGCCCAGCGTGAAAACCTCCGCAACGAAGAGCAGAACCGACTCTACGAGGCGGTAACCGCTTATATGGATGTCTACCAGTCTCGCCAGATCGCGGTTCTGCGTGAGCGTAACCTCGCAGCCCTGAATGAACAGGTTCGTGCTGCTCGCGCTCGCCTCGATGTGGGTGAGGGTACCCGTACGGATGTTGCACAAGCAGATGCCAGCCGTTCCACCGCAGTTGCTGCGCTGAATTCTGCTCGCGCTGACGTCAAATCGGCAGAAGCAACCTATGTGCAGGTGATCGGCGTTCAGCCGGACAAGCTTGCAACTGCAGCGGCAGCAAAGAACCTGCCGAGCTCACCTAATCAGGCCTTCTCTATTGCGACGGCCGGGCATCCAGGCATTCTCGCCACGCAGTACGCCGTCAATGCCGCTGGATATAACGTGAAGGCCAAGGAAGGCGCATTGCTTCCGTCCGTCGGTCTCACAGCAAGCGCTAGCCGCCTCGATACTTATTCCGGTGAAGGCGGTTCGCAGACAGACGGCAACTCGGCTTCGATCGGCGTTGGCGTCAGCATTCCGATCTATACTGGCGGTCGCACGTCGGCTCAGGTTCGTCAGTCCAAGGAACAACTCGGTCAGGCCCGCATCGAAGTCGACGTCGTCCGCGATCAGGTTCGTCAGGCAATCGGATCGGCTTGGTCGCAGCTCGAAGCTGCCCGCGCGTCGGTCAAGGCAAATCGCGACGGTATTTCCGCTGCACAGCTTGCTCTCGATGGCGTCATCGAAGAGCGCAAGGTTGGACAGCGCACGACACTCGACGTCTTGAATGCACAGAACGATCTCATCACGGCGCAGATCGCTCTGGTCGAATCCGAACGTAACGTCGTTGTTGCCAGCTACGCTCTTCTGAATGCCACCGGTCGCATGACCGCCAGCCAGATGGGCTTGCAGGTTGCCGAGTACAAGCCGGAAGAGCATTACAAGGCCGTCAAGGACAAGTGGTTCGGCCTGCGCACGCCGGACGGTCGTTGATTGTTCGCCGTTGTATGAGACTTGAAAAGGCACCTTCGGGTGCCTTTTATTTTGCCGTCGATTCGACACTTGTTGGCACTGCCAATTCTTAACAAATCCATAAAGCTGTGAGTTTGAACCGTTGCACCTTGGCCGGGGATTCTCAAACGGGGGATCGTCCGCTACCCTTAATCCATTGATTCTCTGTCTTTTGCAGACAATGTCGCAATACAGGAAAGCGGATAGTAGCCATGGCACAGACATCCAGCGCAGCACGTGAACCGTCGATGGAAGAGATTCTCGCTTCCATTCGCAGGATCATTGAAGATAGCGATGTCACCCGCCAGCCAGCACCGGTCGCGGCGGCATCTCCAGTTCGTGGAGAGGTTGCGGAATTCCGTCGCCCAGTCACCGAGCAGCCCGTTGCCCAGCCTGAAAAGCCAGCAATGATGCGCAATGTGTTCCAGGAAGAGCCGATATTGCGCGGCCCCATCAGCGAGCCGTCACAGGTAGCGCCTGAACCGGAAATCGAAGCCGATGACGAGGACGAAGTCATCCTGGATGCCGGGAACGACGATCATTCCCATGCCAAGGCTACTTCACTCCTGGAGCAGTCAGATGAGGCGGATGTATCGCTGGATGAAGTCGACCTTTCGGTCGAAGCCGGGATTGCTGAAGCAGTTGACGAACTGCTTGAACCTGAACTTGATGCAGACATGGAACTGGAACCTGCTGCCGCCGAGTCGGAGGCTTCGGTTCAGTCCGAGGCTGCAGCGCCGATTGCGGAGCCCGTTGCAAACATGCAGCCTGCTGCCCATATGTTGTCCCAGATCGCCGAACGTCAGGTCGCAGCGGCATTTCAGGACTTGAATCATGCAGTTCGGGCCGAACCGCGCCGTTCGTTTGACGATATCGCAGCGGAACTTTTGCGCCCGATGTTGCAGGACTGGCTCGACAATAATCTGCCGACGCTTGTTGAGCGATTAGTTCGGGAAGAAATCGAGCGCGTGGTTCGCGGCGAACGATAAGCGGCATAAACCGATCTGTTGAAATGTTACCCGTCTGTGCAACAGGCGGGTTTTCACTTTTAAAGTGGCCGCAGGGGGCACAATCACTTTTAAAGTGATTTGTCAGCTGTTAGTTGCTATTGAGCCTTCAATCCATTCATCGCGCATAAAGACCGGATAATTCCATGCTTGAGAAGACCTATGACGCCGCGGCGATAGAGCCGAAAATTGCTGAACGCTGGGAAGAAGCGGGTGCATTCAAGGCAGGTGCGGGCGCGAAGCCGGGAGCTGATCCGTTCGCTGTGGTCATTCCGCCGCCGAACGTTACCGGATCGCTGCATATGGGCCACGCGCTTAACAACACGATTCAGGACATCATGGTTCGCTTCGAGCGCATGCGCGGCAAGAACGTGCTGTGGCAGCCGGGCATGGACCATGCGGGCATTGCAACGCAGATGGTTGTCGAGCGCCAGCTGGCTGAACGGCAGGAACCAAACCGTCATGCCATGGGCCGCGAGAAGTTCATCGAACGGATCTGGCAGTGGAAGGCCGAATCCGGCGGCATGATTTCCAACCAGCTCCGCCGTCTTGGTGCCTCGTGCGACTGGTCGCGCGAGCGCTTTACCATGGACGAAGGGCTGTCGCGCGCGGTTCTGGAAGTTTTCGTTTCGCTCTACAAGCAGAATCTCATCTATCGCGACAAGCGCTTGGTCAACTGGGACCCGAAGTTGCTGACGGCGATTTCCGACATCGAGGTCGAGTCGCGTGAAACGAAAGGCCATCTCTGGCATTTCCGTTATCCGCTTGAGAATGTGCCGTTCGATCCGGAAAACCCGCATACCTATATCGTCGTTGCGACGACCCGTCCGGAAACCATGCTGGGCGATACGGGTGTTGCGGTCAATCCCAAGGATGAACGCTACCACGCTCTGGTTGGAAATGACGTCGTGCTGCCGCTTGTCGGTCGTCATATTCCAATTGTTGCCGACGATTATGCTGATCCGGAAGCCGGTTCCGGCGCCGTCAAGATCACGCCTGCGCATGACTTCAACGATTTCGAGGTCGGCAAGCGCAATGATCTGCGCGCCATCAATATTCTGACGCCTGCGGCGGCAGTTATCCTCAAGGACAATAATGATTTCCTCGAAGGTCTCCAGCTGACGCCGGAGCTCAAGGCGCTTATCGCCGAGCTGGACGGTCAGGATCGCTTTGCTGTTCGCAAGCGCATCGTCGAATTGATGGACGAACGAGGCTACTTGGAAAAGATCGAGGATCATACGCATGCCGTTCCGCATGGTGATCGCGGCGGCGTTCCGATCGAACCTTATCTGACCGACCAGTGGTACGTAAACGCTGCCGAACTTGCCAAGCCTGCGATGGCGGCTGTTCGCGACGGCACCACGCAGATCGTCCCGAAGAATTGGGAAAAGACATATTTCGACTGGATGGAAAACATTCAGCCGTGGTGCGTCTCGCGTCAGCTCTGGTGGGGACACCAGATTCCGGCCTGGTACGGCCCAGACGGCAAATGCTTCGTCGAGAAGAGCGAAGAGGAAGCAAAGGCTTCCGCACGCGCTCACTATGGCGAAGATGTTGTACTGGAGCGTGATACCGACGTTCTGGACACATGGTTCTCATCGGCACTATGGCCGTTTTCGACGCTCGGCTGGCCGGACAAGACGCCGGAACTCGCAACCTATTATCCAACCAGCGTTCTGGTTACGGGGTTCGACATTCTGTTCTTCTGGGTTGCCCGCATGATGATGATGGGCCTCCATTTCATGAAGGAGATCCCGTTCCACACGGTCTACCTGCATGCTCTGGTTCGCGACAAGCACGGCGCGAAAATGTCGAAGTCGAAAGGCAATGTCATCGATCCGCTGGAGCTGATGGATGAATATGGTGCCGACGCGCTACGGTTCACCCTTGCAATCATGGCTGCTCAGGGCCGTGACGTTAAGCTCGATCCGGCGCGTATTGCGGGCTATCGCAATTTTGGCACCAAGCTCTGGAACGCGACGCGCTTTGCCCAGATGAACGGCGTGAAGCTCGACGCCGGTTTCAAGCCGGAAAATGCCAAGCTTGCCGTCAATCGCTGGATTCTGACGGAGCTGACCAAGGCAACGCACACTGTTACGGAAGGCATCGACGCCTATCGCTTCAACGAAGCTGCAGGCGCTGCCTATCGCTTTGTCTGGAACCAGTTCTGCGACTGGTATCTGGAACTTTTGAAGCCGATTTTCATGGGCGACGATGAAGCTGCGAAGGCTGAAGCTCAAGCTACGGCAGCCTATTGCCTCGATCAGATCTACAAGCTCCTGCATCCCTTCATGCCTTTCATGACGGAAGAGCTCTGGACCTTGACCGCGGGCGAGGGGCTGAAGCGCGATACGGTGCTGGCGCTTGCAGCCTGGCCGGAACTATCATTCGAGGACGAGGAAGCAGCGGCGGATATCAATTGGCTGGTTGATCTCGTCACCGGAATTCGTTCGGTTCGTGCAGAAATGAACGTTCCAGCAGGCGCTATTGCCCCGGTCGTTGTTCTGGATGCCAATGCGGCAAGCGTTGATCGTTTTGCTCGTCACGACGCAGCGATCAAGCGTCTTGCACGCGTCGAGAGTGTTTCGTTTGAAGCACAGGCGCCCAAGGGTTCGGCACAGATGCTGCTCGGCGAGGCGACGATCTGCATTCCGCTCGGCAATCTGATCGACCTCAAGGCTGAAGCTGCACGCCTCGCCAAGGAAGCTGGCAAGATTGCCGCCGAAATGGACCGTATCGAGAAGAAGCTCTCCAACGAGAAATTTGTTGCGAATGCGCGCGAAGAAGTCGTTGAAGCAGAGCGCGAGCGGCTGGTTGAGCTGAAGGAAGCCGCGCAGCGAGTGGCGACAGCAGAGTCACGCATCCGTGATGCAGGCTGAATTGACCTAACGTAAGAAAACGATTCTCGTTCGAATCAGACACCCGGCAGTGCATTTCGCTGCCGGGTGTTTTTCTACGCGATAGGTGAATTTCGGAGCGTTTCAACCGTCGGAACAGTTGATCGAACTGCTGTGTCGATTGTTTTTGAGCAATGTTGCGCTTTCGCAACAAGGCGAAAAAGCGGCCGAAAATTGGCCGATTTACGCATATTTTGCCGTGTGCTCAACCCATTTTAGCTTATGAAACGATGAAGTAACTGATGTTTTAGCCAATTTCGACAGATGCATCGAAAATTCGATGGGGCTAATCCAAATTAATGCGACTTGCGGCCTGAATCCTTCCTGATTTACGTTTTCGTCAACGTTAATATCGTTGCTGTGTGGGAGGACATTAATGAGTGTACAGCGCGTGAAAATAGCAGGAATGGTTGCAGCTCTCCTTGGAAGCGCGGTTGCTGCCAATGCAGGTGGCTTCGAGCGTAGCTCGCAGGACTTCGATATTCTTTTCGAAAAGGGCAATGCAGTGGAAGCTGGCGGTACCTTCGTAGCGCCACAGCGCAAGCTGAAGAACATCCACGGTTCAGCGATTGGAGATGCTCCTCCGCCCAGAGGCACAGGTGGGATTAATCCAGTTACCCGACAGCCGTATGAAACAGAAGTCGATGAGGCCAAAAGCTACTGGGTTCCTAAAGCTTCTGCAAAGTTCGACCTGACCGACGATCTTGCCTGCGCGGCGCAATATCGTCAGCCTTGGGGTATCGAAACCGACGTTGGCACTAGCACCGTTCGTATGTTCACCGCTATCGAGCAGAAGATTTCTTCGAATGATTACGGTGTGAATTGCTCGTATCGTTTTGCCGCCGGTGAAAAGAGCTACTTCCGCATCCTCGGCGGTGTGAGCTATCAGGAGCTCAAAGGTGAGCAGACCAAGATGGTTCCTCCGGGCTCCGCTTTCGGCGGCTCGTTTCGCATTGCGTCGCTGGATGTTGAAGACGAGGCTGTAGGTTGGCGCCTTGGTGCGGCCTATGAAATTCCTGAATATGCAATGCGTGCCACACTCGTCTATCAGTCAAAGGTCAAATACGATCTCGAAGGCACGATTGATAATCTCGCACTCAACCCGCTCACGGGTCGCGGAATACCAATTAATGTCGAAAGCGACGTCGCTACACCTCAATCGGTGGAATTCAAGTTTCAAACCGGCATTGCTCCTGACTGGCTCGCATTTGGTTCGGTAAAGTGGACTGATTGGTCCAGCATTGAATCGGTGGACTTCGTCTCCGCGGATAGTAAAGTCGCTCCGCAGGGGACGAAAATCACCAGCTTGAACCTGTACTATCAAGATGGTTGGACAGTTAGCGGTGGTGTTGGGCACAAGTTCAATGACCAATGGTCGACTGCTGCAACTGTTACCTGGGATCGCGGCACCAGCACGGGCCTGACTTCTCAGACCGATATCTGGCTCTTTGGTCTGGGCACGAATTATAAGCCCAACGATCAATTTGAGGTACGTCTGGCTGGCGCTGCTGGCTGGCTTTCTTCGGGTGAGCTCGACGACACCGTCGTCGCTGGTAAATCGAGCCCGACCGGTTCCAAGGGCGAATTCGGCAACGATTTCGTCGGTGCGCTTTCACTGACTGCCAAAGTGAAGTTCTAAGCTCAGGATACTAATAAAAAAGCCCGGAATCGCTGCCGGGCTTTTTTGTTGGAAACTGCCTGTCTCAGGACTGTTCCAGCCGCGCAAGCAATGAAGACGTGTCCCAGCGATTGCCGCCGATTTTCTGCACTTCCTTGTAGAACTGGTCCACGAGTGCCGTAACCGGCAAAAGCGCGCCATTCCGGTCGGCTTCCTCAAGACAGATACCAAGGTCCTTACGCATCCAGTCAACGGCAAAGCCGAAATCATATTTGCCCTGATTCATGGTGCCGGACCGGTTTTCCATCTGCCACGAGCCAGCCGCGCCTTTCGAAATCACCGAGATCAGTTTTTCAATATCGAGACCGGCCTTCTTGCCGAAGTGGATACCTTCGGCCAGACCCTGAACGAGACCGGCAATGCAAATCTGGTTGACCATCTTGGAAAGCTGGCCTGAGCCGACTGGCCCCATGAGGCCAACCATGCGCGCATAAGCATCGATAACTGGCCGGGCACGCTCAAAAACTGCCTCCGGCGCACCGACCATGACGGTCAGCACACCGTTCTCAGCGCCAGCCTGCCCGCCGGAGACGGGAGCGTCGATGAAATGGAAACCGAGTTTTTGCGCTTCGGCATCCAGTTCGCGAGCAACTTCCGCAGATGCGGTCGTGTTGTCGATGAAAATTGCGTCCTTCTTCATGGTGGAGAAGGCGCCATCCGGGCCGATAGTCACGGAACGGAGATCGTCGTCATTGCCAACGCAGGCAAAAACAAAGTCTGCATCGCGCACGGCTTCGGCAGGCGTTGCGGCAAAGCTGCCACCGAATTCCTTGGCCCATTTTTCGGCCTTTGCCGTTGTGCGGTTATAAACCGTGACATCGTGACCGCCCTTGTTCTTGAGGTGAGCTGCCATGGGATAACCCATGACACCTAAGCCCAGAAAGGCGACTTTAGCGGGTGTCGTCATTCGTTCATTCCTCTGGATAATTCTAAAATCAGGTGAGAGGCGTCATAACGGCCGCCTGATAGGCCGGGCGTTGCTTGAGACGGCCATACCAGTCTTCAAGGTGCGGAAGAGAAGGGCGCTCAATCGGAAACGCAAACCAGGCATAGGCGTAGCATCCGGTGGGAATATCACCGATACCGAAGTTCTCGCCCGAAAACCACGACGCTTCCTTCAAGCCCTCATTGGCAATCTGCATCGATTGCGCAAGGCCCTGGAGACTTTGTTCCAGAAGGACTGGATCGCGTTCGGCTTCTGGCAACCGGATCAAGTGTTTCATCACGTTGCTGAAATTGGTGTAGAAGGATGAGGACGCCCAATCCATCCACTTTTCGGCCTGCGTGCATAGCGGCAATCTAGGTGAGATTCAGCGTCAATCAGGATGAGACTCGCGCCGGGGTGTGACGGAGTGAGGGCGTAGCCCGATCGTAGTCATACCCCGGCGCGGCGCAGAATTTGGCGTCTCAAGATCGCGGTCGGTCCGGTACATTTGCGGTTTTCTGGATTGGAGAACCAGTTTGTGCCGGGTTGCCATGTAACCGATCATCAGATGAGACTCTTCATGAAGTACCGACAAACGCATTCCGTAGAGGTCGCCGCAGCAAAAGCGTCGATCAGCCGAGCTACGGCATACCGCCTCGACAAGGAGGTGCAACTACCATCTCAGAGCAAAGCGCCGCGTGGACGCCGCCGCCCTGATCCCTTGGAGCCAATATTCGAGACTGAAGTCGTCCCGCTCTTGAAGGCCGCACCCGGCATCCGTGCCGTCGCTGTCTACAACGAGATGCTGCGCCGACATCCAGAACTGTCTGAAGGTATCCGCCGCACGCTTGAACGACGCATTCGGTCGTGGCGTGCTGTCCATGGCGAAGCGCAGGAGGTTATCTTCCGCCAGACGCACGAGCCAGGCCGGTTGGGCCTTTCGGACTTTACCGATGCCAGCGGTCTTGGTGTGACCATCGCCGGCCAGCCGCTTGATCACCTGTTCTATCACTTCCGGCTTGTCTGGTCGGGCTTCGAACATGCCCATGTCATTCTCGGCGGAGAAAGCTTTGTCGCGCTGGCCGAAGGGCTTCAAAATGCTCTATGGTCCGTGGGTGGTACGCCGCTTTATCATCGAAGCGACAGCCTTTCGGCGGCATTCCGCAACCTCGACGCCGATGCCAAGGTCGATCTCACGCACCGATACGACCAGCTTTGCTCCCATTATAGAATGACGCCGACGCGCAACAACAAAGGCGTCGCGCATGAGAACGGCTCGATAGAAAGCTCCCATGGCCATCTCAAGAACGCCGTTCATGATGCCCTGCTGATGCGGGGGACCAAGGAGTTCGACGATCTCGGTTCTTACCGCGCCTTTGTCGACGAGATCGTCAGCCGTCGCAATGCTGCCCATGGCAAGCGTATCGATGCTGAGCGATCCCATCTGCAGGCGCTGCCCGAGCGCAGGACCACGGACTTCGAAGAGATTGTCGTCACGGTGTCCCGGACGGGCGGCTTCACCTTGCGCAAGGTCTTCTACACCGTGCCATCCCGCCTGATCGGCCACAGGCTACGAGTTCGCCTGTTCGACGATCGGCTGGATGTCTTCGTCGGCGGTACGCATCTGATGACGTTGCGCCGCGGACGCGGCCACCCCGACGGGCGACACGATCAGGTCGTCAACTACCACCACGTCATCCATTCCCTGCGCAAGAAGCCGATGGCGCTCCGCGGCCTCGTTTATCGCGACAAACTCTTCCCGCGTCCGGAATATCGCAAGGCCTTCGAAGCCCTCATCGAGCATCTTCCCGACAAGCAGGCTTGCAAGATCACCGTTGAGCTTCTGGCATTGGCGCATGACCGTGGTTGCGAGCGCGAACTTGCCAAAGAATTGGCCAGGACCCTGGATGCGGGCGATTTACCGGATCTGGCCGCCATGCGAACGCTCTTCGGCCCGGATCCAGCCAAGCTGCCTACCGTTCATGTGCAGCTCGCATCGCTCAACGGTTATGAGGCCCTGATCGGGACAGGAGAAGCCGCATGAAGAACGCCCACGTGATCGACGAAGCACGGCTCGCCATCATGCTCAACGAACTTCGGCTACCGACCATCAAAACGCTGTGGCCGCAATTTGCCGAGCAGGCGGACCGGGAAGGATGGCCAGCAGCTCGCTTCCTGTCGGCTATTGCCGAGCACGAGCTGGCAGAGCGTGCCAATCGCAGGATTGAACGGCATCTCGCCGAAGCGCACCTGCCGCCCGGAAAGACCTTGGATAGCTTCGCCTTTGACGCGGTACCCATGATCTCGAAGGCGCAGGTCATGGCAATTACCGCCGGCGACAGTTGGCTCGCCAAGGGAGCCAACATCCTCATGTTCGGTCCGCCCGGCGGAGGAAAGAGCCATCTTGCTGCGGCTATCGGCCTTGCGCTGATCGAGAACGGATGGCGGGTCCTGTTCACCCGGACTACCGATCTTGTGCAGAAGCTTCAGGTCGCCCGCAGGGAACTGCAGCTTGAGTCTGCCATCGATAAACTCAATAAGTACGACTTGCTCATCCTCGATGACCTCGCCTACGTCACCAAGGACCAGGCGGAAACAAGCGTGCTATTCGAGCTGATCTCGGCACGATACGAGCACCGGTCGATCTTGATCACTGCCAACCAGCCGTTCGGAGAGTGGAACCGGGTCTTTCCAGATCCTGCCATGACACTCGCAGCAGTCGACCGGCTTGTGCACCATGCCACGATCTTCGAGATGAATGTCGAAAGTTATCGCCGCAGAACCGCGCTTGAGGAAAAACGCCAGCGGGGCCGACCGGCCTCGTTTGCGACAATCAGGACCTCAACGCTGTCTGTCGCGCAGCGGCAATCAGAAAACGAAGAAGAACTTGTCACCGGCAATCAGCATGATAATTTGATCCCCACCGCGACCTAAGAATCTCATCCAGATCGTCGCAAGCGTCTCATTCTGATTGTCGCGCTATAGCCTGCGCACGCTTGGCCGGGTTTTCGATCCACAGCGTCCCCTTACCGTAAGCCGCTGCAAGATAACGCGTGATGGTGTTGGATTCCCACAGCACCGTGTCGCCGTCTTCCAGCAAGGGGATCAGCCCATTCGGATTGCGGGCGAGATAGGCCGGGTCTTTCAATCCACCAAACTGGCCGCCGAGATTGATCTGTTCATAGTCGAGATTAAGTTCGCGCGCTGTCCAGAGCGCCTTTTTCACATTTGTGGAATTGATACGACCCCAGATTTTCAACATGACTCAACCTGTTACATTACTGTTAGAAGCTGCATTCTAAACAGATCGCCCCCGGAAGCCGCAAGGCTGCCGAGGGCGATATTTTGAGTTTTTGCGGTTCAGGGGTTTCTAGCGAACGAGATGCCGGGTGAGGCGTCGCTCAAGGAAGTCCCAGATGTGCCGCAGGCATTCAACAATCAGCAAATAGATGACCGCAGCCCAGAGATAAGTCTGGAAGTCGAATGTCCGCGAATAAGCACGGCGTGTTTCACCCATAAGATCGAGCACGGTGATGATAGCCACGATAGCTGACCCCTTGATCATCAGGATGATTTCATTGCCGTAAGGACGCAATGCCACGATAAGTGCCTGCGGAAGAATAACCTTCCAGAAGGTTACGCGCTTGGAAATACCAAGTGCCGCAGCGCCCTCCCATTGGCCCTGAGCCACGCTTTGGATAGCGCCGCGCAGGATTTCAGCCTGATAAGCCGCCGTGTTGAGTGAAAACGCCAGAATGGCACAATTCCACGCATCGCGGAAAAACACCCAGAGCCCGATGCTTTCAAGAAACGGACGGAAAGTACCAAAGCCGTAATAGATAAGGAATGTCTGCGCCAGCAGCGGCGTGCCGCGGAAGAAATAGACATAGCCGAAAGCTATTCCGCGCAGCCACCGATTGTTGGACATGCGCGCTGCCGTGATCGGCAGCGAGAGCAGGGCGCCTATGACAATCGATACGGCAACCAGTTTCAGTGTTATCAGAAGCCCCGACCAGTAGCGTGGCCCATAGGTCTCAAACAGATCGATACGCCATGCATTGTAGAGATAGATCGCAAGACCAGCGAATAGAAGGAACCAGAGAGCGACGATGATATGGCCAGCGATGCGCATACGCGTCCATTGCTTTATCACAGGCGGCGGAGCCATCACGTCATTTGTAGTATTGGAAACCGTCTGATTCATATCATGCACCTCGCGAGCGGTTGCCACCGGCATCAGCCCAGCGGGCAATGCGATCGATGAAGTAGGAGGAGATGATTGCGAGAACCAGATAGAGCAGGCAGGCTACGCCGAAAAATAGGAATGGCTCCTTGGTTACGCGTGCCGCGATGGAGGTCTGCCGCAGAATATCGGACAACGTAATGACCGAGACCAGCGACGTATCCTTGAGCAGCACCAGCCACAGATTGGCAAGGCCGGGCAGGGCGATGCGGATCAGCTGGGGCAGGATGACCTTGCGCATGGTCTGCCAGTGCGACAGGCCAACCGCATATCCGCCTTCATATTGCCCGCGCGGGATCGCGCGGAATGCCGAAAGGAAGACTTCACTCGAATAGGATGAGAAGACGAAACCCAGCGCAACCATACCTGCGCCGAACGCATTGATTTCGACGTTGGCCTCGATGCCAAACAGGCTCAAAAGCCGCTGCAACCCAAGGGAAGCACCGAAATAAACAAGAAAGAGCGTGAGAAGCTCAGGCAGGCCACGGAAGATCGTGGTGTAGATGTTCGCGGCCAGCCGTATCGACGGTTCGCTAGATTGTTTGCCGATGGCGACCAGAAACCCCAAGGCAAGGCCGACGGGAAGTGTTGCGAGAGCCAGTGAGACGGTAACCAAAAGGCCCCACGCAATACTTGCGCCCCAACCGTCGGGACCGAAACTCAACAAAGTGGCGTAATGTTCCATGCGCCTATTCTTTTTCCTAAAGGCATTTGCCTATGTTTTTATCGCCTGCGAGGATCGGCCCGGCAAGGCTTTGTGCGGCATGCCCGTACAAATGTTTTGCGCCGACTTGCGGGAAAGCAAACCGGCGCATAGGTGTCAGTTTTGATTAATTTTCGGCGCCGTAGGCATCGAAGTCAAAGTACTTGTCGTTGACTTCCTTGTACTTGCCGTTCGCGCGGATCGCCTTGATGGCTGCATTGAACTTTTCAACCAGCTCCGGGCGGCCCTTCTTGAAGGCAACGCCAGCGCCCGGACCATGGATTTCGATAACTGGCGGGAAGGTGCCGACCATCTTGCAGCATGCGCCATCCGGCGTCTTGAGCCACTCGGCCAGTGTCACGCTATCGTCGTTGACGGCGTCGAGACGGCCATTGGCGAGATCGAGACGGTATTCCTCAGCGGTCGGATAAGCCTTGATCGTGCTGTCGGTAAAGGTCTTTTCCGAGTAGTTGGCGTGCGTCGTGGAAACCTGAACGCCAATGGTCTTGCCAGCGAGGTCTTCCTTGGTCACACCCTTGATGTCGGTGTCCTTCGGAGCGGCAATGCCGGGAGGCGTGTTGTAATATTTGTTGGAGAAGTCGACCTGCTTCTTGCGCTCGTCCGTGATGGACATGGAGGCGATGAAGGCATCGAACTTGCCGGCCTGAAGGGCGGGAATAGCGCCGTCCCATTCCTGGGTGACGAATTCGCACTGCGCCTTCATTTCATCGCAAAGCGCCTTGGCAATATCGACGTCGAAGCCCGAGAGGGTGCCGTCCGGCTTGATGAAGTTGAAGGGAGGATAGGCGCCTTCGGTGCCGATCTTGAGCTTGAGTTGCTCTTCTGCATTTGCAACACCGGCAGTCATGCTGCCGATTGTGATTGCCAGCGCAGCAACAGATGCCGCAGCGGCGATACGCTTGAATACGCGCATTTTTAGTCCTCTCGTTTTGTTCTGGCTGGTTCCCTGATTATTTCTTCTGGTTCAGCCGCTTAAGGGGTAGTCACGACCGTGAAACTTTAAATTGCACGTTTGGTAGTGATTTCCCCCGGCCACTACCAATAGATGGTTGAGCCGATCATGCGCAATATTTTTTCGCGCTTCCATCCCCACCATCAAATCTGACAACGATATTCCCACCATTTTGAGACGATTGGCAAGATGGTCTGCGTAATTAAATTGTGTGTCCCAAAGGTGGATTTCTCGGCGTTTTCAGCAGATACTTGCCAGAGTATGGGGAATTGTGTCGTAAAATAGGGTAATTATAGGGAGTCTCTCAAAGGCCCATCTCACCTTCGATGAAATCGACTATTTGCTCGATATCGTCAATGCCGAACACCGGCACGTTTTCGCCGGGTTGCGGCTGGTCGCTGGCAATGGCGACAATAGCAGGATCGTCGGTCGAGAGAGGTGGTCCGGCATGGCCACCCTCGCGACGCAGTTCGATTTTCTTGTGCGTCTCGCGCTTGTAGCCTTCGACAAGAATCAGATCGCAAGGTGCCAGCTTGGCCGCAATCTCCCATAGGGAAGGCTCTTCCTCGCCCAAGCCTTCGTGCATGATTGCGTAGCGTTGCGACGAGACGATAGCCACCTCTGCTGCTCCGGCCTTTCTATGACGCCAGGAATCGGTGCCTTCATGGTCGATATCGAAATTATGATGAGCGTGCTTGATGGTGGCGATGCGGTATCCGCGTGCCGTAAGACATGCGACCAGACGTTCGGTCATCGTCGTCTTGCCGGAGTTTTTCCAGCCGGTGATGCCGAACAGTTTCTGGTTCATTCCATTACCTCAGCCAGTATTCGGGCGGCGACGAGGTCGTCGGGCCGGTTGATATTGAAGAACGGATCATATGTTTCCGGGCTATCGCCAACGAACGCAAGCGGAAAATCGACCGTCTCAAACCCGATCTGCTCGGCAAATGCGAAGACGCTGGCTCTGCTGGTGCTAGCGAGCCAGGCTGCAAGTTCGTCGGCCAGCCCTGTCTCCCACAGGCCAAAAATTGGATGGACCCGGTTACGGGAACTGGCGAGAACGACGCGCGCTCCGGTTTCGTTCCGACGTGAAAGAAGGCGGCGAGCAAGATCATGGGGCAGGAATGGCGTATCCGCAGCTGTCGTCAGCAGCACCGGGGCTCCTTGCGCCTGCGTCAGCGCAGTCAGAATACCGACCAGCGGACCGCCGTGCTTCGTTGGCAGGTCCTTGATCACCGGCACGCAGAGATCAGTCAAGCGGGGATCATCGCTATTCGCATTGATGACTAGAGCGTCGACCTGCGGTTTGATCCTTCTGACGACATGGGAAATGATGGTGCCAGTGCTGCCTAGCGGCTGAAGGAATTTGTCACCCGCAACGCCGCCTTCCTGCATTCGGCTTGAAAGTCCGCCAGCAATGATGGTGCCTGCAATCATGATGGTTCCACGCCGGTCGGGATCGTCGCAAGCGTACTCTTGTTGCGCTCCCGCTTCTTCAGCACATTCTCGCGATAAACCATATAGACGCCGCTCCCGACCACCAGAATCGATCCTGCTATCGTATACATGTCAGGCGCTTCGCCAAAAACCAGCGTGCTGAGGCCGATTGCCCATAGCAGGCTGGAATAGCGGAACGGCGACACGAACGACACCTCACCCTCGCGCATGGCAAGAATGATGAAGTGATATCCGACGAGAAGGAGAACTGCCGCTACGGCTGCAGCACCAATTACGGTTATTCCAACAGGCTGCCACCCGCCTAAAGGAGCCGTCAGTACACCGCCGGTCAGCGTTATGGCAATCGACGTCACAGAGGAGAGAAAGAGCGTAGGCACATGTTTGGGCACCCGGCGGGTGGCAATGTCCCGCGTGGCGGCAAAACCTACGCTGGCAAGAAGGACTGCAATGGCAACAAGGCTTGCAGCGCCATCTGTTCCCGGTCGGATGATGATGAGAACCCCGACAAGGCCGACAAGAATACAGGACCAGCGGCGCCAGCCCACTTTCTCCTTGAGGAAGAGTGCAGCTCCCAGCGTTACGACGAGCGGTGTTGCCTGAAAGACAGCCGAACAGAATGCCTGTGAGAGATGGCCCAATGAATAAATATAGGTGACGGTGGCCACAACTTCCCCAGCAACGCGCAAGACGGTCATCTTTTCAAGCGAAAGACTGCGCAATGCGCCATGGCGCCAGGCCAGCAAACCGATCAGAACCGTTGCGAATATACCTCGGATCAGCATGTACTGTCCGCTGTTCATCTCGGTCAGGAGGTATTTTGTGATCGTATCGCCGATGGTAAAAGTTCCCATGGCGAGAAGCATGAAAATACTTGCGCGAAAATTTGCTGACTGCGGCACGATACAGAATCCAGTTTAGGCACTAAGCCTTGCAACTGCATACCGTTTTAAAGTCGATCTCGCGACAATTATTTCAGTCCATTAGATTTTTTAAGTATAAACGGCTCAGCCGCCGGTAAGACTCATGTGGCGAGCGACTGCCGGGCGATTGTGATCGCGGTCAATGATGAAATCGTGGCCTTTCGGCTTGCGCGAAATAGCTTCATCAATGGCCTGGGTGAGCAGCAGATCGCTTTCGCTTTCCCGCAGGGCCTTGCGAAGATCTGCATCGTCGTTCTGGCCGAGGCACATATAGAGCATGCCGGTGCAGGTAAGCCGGACGCGGTTGCAGCTTTCGCAGAAATTATGCGTCATCGGTGTGATGAAACCGAGCCGACCACCCGTTTCGGCGATCGTCACATAGCGGGCAGGGCCACCGGTGCGGTAAGGAATGTCGGATAGCGTGAATTGCTGCGAGAGGTCCTCGCGCACCTGCGAGAGTGGCAGATACTGATCGGTGCGGTCAAACTCGATTTCACCCATCGGCATTGTCTCGATGAGGGTCATGTCCATGCCGCGACCATGGGCCCAGCGTATCAGCTCGGGAATTTCGCGGTCATTGAAATCCTTCAACGCGACCGCATTGATCTTGACGTGGATACCGGCGCGCTGCGCAGCTTCAATGCCCTCAAGAACGCGAGCGAGGTCGCCCCAGCGGGTAATCTGATGAAATTTTTCAGGATCAAGCGTATCCAACGAGACGTTGATACGCCGTATCCCGCATCCCGCGAGTTCTTCGGCAAAGCGCGAAAGCTGCGATCCGTTCGTGGTGAGAGTCAATTCATCCAGCGCACCTGATTTCAGATGACGCGAAAGCTGCCGTATCAGGTGCATGATATTCTTGCGCACCAATGGTTCGCCACCGGTCAGGCGCAGTTTCCTGACACCCTTTTCGATAAAGGCGGTGCAGAGCCGGTCCAGTTCCTCAAGCGTCAGCAGGTCCTTCTTGGGCAGGAACGTCATATGTTCCGCCATGCAATAGGTGCAGCGGAAATCACAGCGATCCGTCACTGAAACGCGAAGATAGGTAATGGCACGCCCGAAAGGATCAATCATGGGTCCAGTCGGGGAAACAAGTGGCCGGGCTTCGTTTGTGTACATCATTAAGCCGTTGTTTCCACAGGATGCGGAGGAATATCCGCGTCGTCTGACTAGAAATAGGATCTGCGAGCCTCAATGTCCAGTTTCACGCGCGCGAAGCTCTTTCAATAATACCCGCGACTATTGCGATATTTTAACGCGGGGCCTATCAAAAGCTGGCAAAGAACCAAGCTGGAGAATGGTGATGAGTGAGGTCTGGCCGACTGAGTTGCGTGTTTCGTACGATCGCAAACTGCTGACTGTGGTGTTCGATGATGGCCAGAAATTCGAGCTGACCGCCGAGCTGTTGCGTGTTCTGTCGCCTTCGGCAGAAGTGCAGGGGCATTCGCCGGAACAGCGCATAACGGTCGGTGGCAAGCGAAATGTCGAAATCATGAAGATGGAGCCAGTCGGCAATTACGCAGTCCGCATAACGTTTGACGATATGCACGATACCGGCCTGTTTTCGTGGACCTATCTTCACAAGCTCGGCACGGAGAAGGACACCTTATGGCAAACCTATCTCGATGAGCTTGCCGAAAAAGGTCTGAAGCGGGATCGTTGATCCCACCTGCCGGTCATTCTTTCTCCAGCATTTCCGATATGCGTCGCATCACATCGCCCATCGCGTTGCACTGTGCGTTCGTCGATTGCGCCATGACGCGGTCGATCAGGTCGGTATAGATCGTCAGCGCATGTCCCAGAAGCTTTTCGCCCTTGGCGGTTAGCGTTAGTCGCATCACGCGCTTGTCTGCCGGGTCGCCCTCGCGCACCAGCAAGCCGCGCTTTTCGAGCTTCGGCAGCAACATGGTAATGTTCGAACGCCCGACGAGAATGCGCCGCGCAAGATCGTGCTGGGATTCACCGGGATGGCGGTAAATATTCATCAGCACATCGAGATCGGCGATCTTGAGGTCGAAGGCCGACAGCCCCTGGGCGAGGGCGCGTTCCACCGCCTTGCCGGCACGTGCAACGGCAATCCAGTTCTTGAAACGCGGATTGTCCCATGGCAATTTTTGAGTCTTGTCTTGCATTTTGTTCATTCTTGTACAATTATTTGTTCAGGATTGAACATAATTGAGGCCCTGTCATGACGTCGTTTTCTTTGCAGGTTACGCGATTCGGCCTGGGTGTGCTCGGGCGCATTGATGCCGATAAGGCAGGTCGTGCAGCATTCAGGATTTTCTGTCGAACGCCAAGCCGCAAGCCGAAGACCAAGGCCTATGCCGCGCGGCTTGAGCAGGCGAGCAATGAACTCAACCAGGCAAAGCGGCTCGATCTGATTATAGATCGCGGACTTATCGCCACCTATCTGTTCGAACCGGACACCTACGTGGGAAGAACGTCGCTCGTCGTCCATGGCTGGGGATCACGCACTGCGGATATGATGACGATCATTCGCGAGCTTGTTGCGCGTGGCGAACGAGTTGTTTCCATCGACCTGCCGGGGCATGGCGCATCGGCAGGCCGCACCCTCAACATGTTACAGGCAATCGCCGCCGTTGATGTTGCGTGGCGCCAGTATGGTCCGTTCGATGCGATGATCGGTCACTCATTCGGCGGTGCGGTCATCGTCAATGCCGCAGCGGGTTCTCTCGGGTGCTACCAGTCACATCGCCCGGCAAAGCTGGTGACTATTGCTTCCCCGCACTCCATGGCAGGCGTCTTTGACGGTTTCGGCAAAGTGCTTGGGCTCGGTCGTGATGTGCGCAACGCAATGAAGGAACAAGTCCGTTATATGGCGGCGCGCCCGATCACGGATTTCGACACCGATGTTCATTTGCGGCGCATGACCATTCCAACGCTGGTTATCCATGCCCATGATGACAAGGAAGTGCCCGCCATCTGCGCGGAAATGGCCGGTAAGGCAGGCTCACATGTCAAGGTGCACTGGGCGGATGGCCTTGGGCATCGCCGCATCATCGCGAGCGCCGAAGTGGTATCGCTCGTGGCGGACTATCTTGATGATACCCCGAGGTTAAGGCTAGTTGCGTGATTATGCGTTTGGGAAAACCAGTTTCTCCCAGGCAGCCATGGCGCCCAATGCCGTTGCTGTGAGATCTTCGCGCGTTCCGCCATCACGCGCGAGAATGGACATGCCGTTCTGGACAGTCGCGTAAAAGGTTGCGACCGCTTCACAATTGACGGATGCGGGAATATCTCCATCACGAATGCCGCGCTCGAGCCGCTTTTTCAGGGTTTCGATATTAGTTTGGCGGTGATTGCGCAGCACGCCGCAAACCTTGTCGCTTGACTGCGTCCGATGCAGCGCATCCAGCGCAATCATGCAGCCTCGGGGCACGGATTCCTCACAATAGGCATCTATCGTGGCAAGCAGAAAGCGCTCGAAAGCCGCGTGAACATCCGGCGTTTCATCCAATGCCGACCAGATTTCAACGCCGATTTCACCAGCATAGAGAGTGAGGGCTTGAAGATAGAGCTCTTCCTTGCTTCCGAATGCCGCATAAAGGCTTGGCGCATTGATGCGCATAGCCGTCGTCAGATCGGCCAACGACGATCCGTCGAAGCCTTTTTCCCAGAATATAAGCATGGCAGCACGAAGCGCTGTTTCACGGTTGAAGCTGCGGGGTCGTCCTTTTTCCGCCACGTCTGAACCTTTCTGTATCGATCACTAAATAAATCTCTTGACGGTTATGCGCAAGCCTGTCAGCAATTATGTATCAATCGATACAGAAAGGAAATGGTATGTCAGCGGAAGCTTTGAACGGAAAGGTTGCCTTCGTCACCGGCGGCAGTCGCGGCATCGGTGCTGCGATTGCACACCGTCTCGCGAAAAATGGTGCGGCAGTTGTCATCACTTATGTGAACGGCAAGGAAAAAGCCGAAGCCGTGGTTTCCGAAATCGTAGCCAATGGTGGCAAGGCTCTCGCGCTGAGGGCTGACAATCGCGACGCGAGCCAGATTACGGCGGCAATCGAGAAAACGGTCAAGGATTTCGGTCGTCTGGATATATTGGTCAACAGTGCTGGTATCTGGCATGCAGCACCGCTGGAAGAGGTCACGCTTGCCGACTTCGACGAGGTTATGGCTGTCAACTTCCGGGCTGTCTTTGCCGCCGTTTCAGCGGCCACACCACACCTCGGCGCCGGCGGACGCGTCATCACCATCGGCTCAAACCTCGCCGAAAGCGTGCCGTGGCCGGGCATCAGCCTTTATGCGGCAAGCAAGGCGGCGCTGATCGGTTTGACGAAAGGTCTGGCGCGTGACCTCGGCCCAAAGGGCGTCACGGTCAATGTCGTTCAACCCGGCTCCACCGATACGGATATGAATCCGGCGGCTGGGGAACATGCCGAACAGCAACGCGAGCTTATCGCAACCGGCAGTTTCGGTTCGCCTGATGATATTGCAAGTCTGGTGGCCTGGCTTGCCAGCCCCGAGGGGCGTTTCGTATCTGGAGCTAAGCTCACCATTGATGGCGGCACAAATGCCTGAAACAGAAAGGGCGGCTTGCGCCGCCCTTTTATTTGCTTAGAGCGCAGATCTGATTCAATCAGATCTGCGCTCTAAGTGTTTGTTTCGTCGCATTATCCTACGCAAAACCGCTTCGCACTTTTGCTGGAAATGCTTTAACCCAGATTGAGTTCCTTGAAGAAGTCATTGCCCTTGTCATCGATGACGATGAAGGCCGGGAAATCTTCCACTTCGATACGCCAGATCGCTTCCATGCCGAGTTCCGGATATTCGACGACCTCGACCTTCTTGATGCAATCCTGTGCCAGACGGGCAGCCGGACCGCCGATGGAACCCAGATAGAACCCGCCATGCTGACCGCAGGCTTCGCGCACCTGACGCGAACGGTTGCCCTTGGCGAGCATCACCATGGAGCCACCGAAGGATTGGAATTGGTCCACATAGGAATCCATGCGGCCTGCCGTAGTAGGTCCGAATGAGCCGGAGGCGTAACCGGCAGGCGTCTTGGCCGGGCCTGCATAATAGATCGGGTGGTTCTTGAAATAATCCGGCATGGCTTCGCCGTTTTCAAGCCTCTCGCGAATTTTGGCATGGGCCAGATCGCGCGCCACGATGATTGGACCGGAGAGCGACAGGCGCGTCTTGACCGGATGTTTCGACAATTCCTTGAGAATGTCCTGCATCGGCTGGTTGAGGTCGATCTTGACCACATGCGACGACAGTTTTTCCTCGTCGATATCCGGCATGTACTTGGCTGGGTTGGTTTCCAGCTTTTCCAGAAAAATGCCGTCTTTGGTGATCTTGCCCTTGGCCTGACGATCCGCCGAACAGGAAACACCGATGCCGATTGGCAGCGAAGCGCCATGGCGCGGCAAGCGAATGACTCGGACGTCATGACAGAAATATTTGCCGCCGAACTGGGCGCCGACGCCGAGAGACTGCGTCAGTCTATGGATTTCAGCTTCCATTTCGAGGTCACGGAAAGCGTGTCCGGTTTCGGAACCCTCGGTCGGCAGGCTGTCCAGATAACGCGTCGAGGCGAGCTTGACCGTCTTCAGGTTCATTTCAGCTGAAGTGCCGCCGATGACGATTGCCAGATGGTAAGGCGGGCAGGCGGCTGTGCCGAGGCTCAGGATCTTGTCCTTGAGGAAGTCGATCATGCGGTCGTGCGTCAGAAGAGAAGGTGTTCCTTGATAGAGGAATGTCTTGTTCGCCGAACCGCCGCCCTTGGCAACGAAAAGGAACTTGTAGGCGTCTTCGCCTTCTTCATAGATGTCGATCTGCGCAGGCAGATTGTTCTTGGTGTTTTTTTCCTCGAACATAGAAAGCGGCGCCAGCTGCGAATAACGCAGGTTCTTCTTGTTGTAGGCGTCCAGCACACCGGCGCCCAGCGCATCGGCGTCACCACCTTCGGTCCAGACGCGACGGCCCTTCTTGCCCATGATGATGGCCGTTCCGGTATCCTGACACATCGGCAGAACACCGCCAGCGGCAATATTGGCGTTCTTCAGAAGATCGTAGGCGACGAAACGGTCATTGTCCGTTGCTTCGGGGTCTTCGAGAATATGGGCGAGCTGCTGCAGGTGTCCGGGGCGCAGCAGATGATTGATATCGGCAAAGGCCGCTTCCGAAAGCAGTCGAAGCCCTTCCGGATCGACGGTCAGGACTTCCTGTCCCTTGAACGTATCGACAGAGACATGATCGGAAGTCAGCTTGCGGTAAGGGGTGTCGTCTTCACCAAGAGGGAAAAGATCGGCGGCGCTTGCTTCTGCCATCGCGGTACCTCGCTTGCTTGCCAGCTACGCCAGCCGGAGGTCGTCATTGTTTCCGGCTCGCGCGATATGTTGATCGAAGTTCCGAAGAAGAGCTTAGGAACCATAGTCTGTGGGGCTTTTAGCGCGATGCGGGGTGGATGCCACTGCGTCACATTGTTCATTAAGGCATTCCGGATTTGCCTCCCGAGAAGATGCCTCAAACAATTGTGATAAACGCAAATCAGAAAATTGCTTCAGGAAACAATAGCGTTAAAAGTTTCTATACGAGATTGGTAAATTCTACGGGTGAGATTCGGACGGATTCGCTTTTGAGCGAACGCATCAACTTTGGCGGTTTGAAATGCAGTTTTCCAGACACTCGCAGATGGATCAGATGAGCAACGCCGCGCGCGGACAAAATATCCGCCGCGCAGCCGCGATAGCTCTGGCAGCTTCGGTGTTTCTCCCGATGGCGCAGGCTCAGGCCGCAAATTCGCTGATGGAATTTTTCCAGCAACGTCGCCAACAGCAGGTGCAACCAGCCCAGCCGGTCCAGCCGCAAGTCGCTCCCCGCGCTCCTGCAGCGCCGAATGCTGTCTCTGCCCCTCGTGCTGCTGTGCGCAGCCTCCCGCCAGTCCAGCGCGTGACCGTGAAGGGACCGCAGATTTACGACTATAAGCCGGATTCTCTGGTCAATATCGATTTCAGCGCGCTCGATATGCAGGTAACTGCAGCCACCGAACCCACCACCGTCGACCCGCTGACATCGGGTATGTCGCCGATCCGCCCGCAGCTTCGGGAAGAAACACCGGGCGAGCGGGCATTCGATGCGGCGGCGAATTATCTAAAATCCGTCAATGTCAAAGCCGAGAAAGAGATCGCTCAGGCAATCGTCGATTATTACTCAAGTCAGCGTTCCTTCATGTGGTCGGCCGATGACAAGGTGCTCGACCGCGCCAAGAATGTCGCGGCCTTCTTTGCTCGCGCCGATGAGGACGGGCTCAATCCCGATGAATATGCAGTCACGATTCCGGCTGACAGCTTCGACACTACTGCGGAAGCTGAACGCCAGCAGAAGCTTGCCGAGTTTGAAATTCGCATGTCTGCCCGCGCGCTGCGCTATGCCATTGATGCAGGCGAAGGACGTGTCATCGCCGACCGCCTCAGCGGCTTCCACGATCTGCCACGCAACCGCGTCGATCCGAATGCTGTTCTCGAGAAGCTGGCATCGGAAAACGATCCGGCTGCCTATCTGCATGGTTTCCAGCCGAGCAATGAGCAATATGCAGCATTGAAGCGCGAGTTGGCGAATACCGAGCCGCCGTCTGCCGAACCAGTCCGCATCTCGCTGAATGGCATCATCAAGCCGGGCGATATCAATGACCAGCTCAGCAAGGTGGTTGCGCTGATTTCGAGACACGCGCCCGCCAGCTATCTGGCACAGCACAAGCAAGTGCTGGATGCCCATGCGAGCGGCGACGTCTACGATCCGGAACTGGTTGCAGCCATCAAGGACTACCAGAAGCTTTCCGGTGGCACACCCGATGGTATCATTGGCCGCAATACGGTTTCAGCCCTTCAGGGCGAGCAGTCATCCATCAAGCGCGACCGCATCCTTTATTCCATGGAACGTCTGCGCTGGCTGCCGCATGATTTTGGCACGCGCTACGTGATGGTCAATCAGCCGGCTTACCGTGCCGAATATTTCGAGGACGGAAAAGAAAAGCTGGCCATGAATGTGGTTATCGGCTCGCCGACCCATCAGACCTACTTCTTCTACAACAAGGTCCAGACAGTCGTTTTCAATCCGTCCTGGGGCGTGCCACGTTCGATCATCCTGAACGAGATGCTGCCCAAGGTCATGCGCGATACGAGTTATCTCGACCGCAATGGCTATGAAGTCTACGCAGACGGCAAGAAGGTTTCGGCAAGCACCGTCAACTGGAGCGCGGTTGCCGCAGGCAAGGCCCATGTCGGTATCCGCCAGAAGCCGAGCCTCGACAACGCACTGGGCGAACTCAAGATTCTGTTCCCGAACACGCATGATATCTACATGCATGACACGCCGGCCAAATCCTATTTTAGCCGCGACATGCGCGCCCTCAGCCATGGCTGCATCCGTCTGGAGCGTCCACGTGACATGGCGGCGGCTGTTCTTGGAACATCGGTGACGGATCTCGAAAAATATTTCGGAAAGAATGAGCGCGGCATCAAGGTCAAGGAACCCGTGCCTGTCTTTATTTCCTATTTCACTGCATGGCCGGAAGCGGACGGGAAAGTCCATTACTACGGCGATGTCTACGACCGAGATTCGGGACTGCAGAAAGCATTCGACAAGACGGCAGGTTCGCGTCTCGCAGCGCTCTGAAGTCTTTTCCACATCGAAACAGAACGGCAATCATCGATGGGTGGTTGCCGTTTTTCTTTTTGGGGCGAGAGCTATCAAGGGAAAGATAGAAATCTCTTTGGAAACAGGCTTGCGAGACGCTTGACTTATGCAGCCGCTGGCCAGTATATCCGCACCACCTTGATCGAGCTTTGCTCATCGGGCGTGTAGCTCAGCGGGAGAGCATTCGCTTCACACGCGAAGGGTCACAGGTTCAATCCCTGTCACGCCCACCATTCAACAATCTAAATTCAGCATTATTCCGTATTTATCACATCATTGAACCTGGCAATGATGGGAACGTTTTGCCTCGTCAATTGCGACCACGTGTCCATAACGGTTAGCCTATGTTATCTCTGTCCAAGCGCCTGTTCCCACACCGTTTCCACGCATGACCGGTCGGTGCAACGCATCGGCTCTCGACACCCTGCAAGCGCTGCCAGTCAGGCAAGGTGAAGGAACATGATGGGCCGAAGTTCGTTTCATTCTTTTTGGAGAGAGGATTCAAGACAATTCCACTATTTCAATTCGGAGTAGAGAAATGAAACGCATTATCGTTTTTGCGCTACTGTTTATGGCCCCGAATTTTACTGTTGCTCAGGAGTCGGGCATGCCAACCCAGTCCGGCACGCAAGAGCCAGAGGTGCCAGGTAATCCACCTCCGGCTCCCAATCAGCCGCCCTCTGACCCAGATGCGGTTCATGTTCCTTTAAATCCTGAGTCACAGAAGCAGGACCGCATAAAGAAAACAGAGGAGGATGAATGCGCGCCTGGAAAAGATTCGAAAACCTGTGTTGAACGCCAACGCGAGCGAAAATAGGCGCCTATTTTGCTGCTTTGGCTACGCGGGTGTTGTCGTTCTTGTATCCGGCCACAGATGCCAAGTCAGTCCAGCGGCAAATCCGCACGGCCTGATTTTCCTGGCACCATTGAAGTAAAAAGAAGATGCTGAAACAGCCGTTCTAGGGTAATGCTCTACTCGATAGATAGCGGTATGGAAATATTCAAAAAATGGAATGGATTCCTGTATTCTTCGTAGCGTTCAAGGTCGTTGTGTTGGGCGCCGCCATGTTCTTCGCCATCAAGTGGCATTACGACGAAGATAAAAAGAAAAAGAAGAACGAAGTAAGCGGGGCGTAGGCATCCGCGTTATCGCGCAGCCATTGCCTTATTGTCTTAACAAAAACCCCGCCGAAGCGGGGTAACGATTGCGATGCGCCTGCACCAAAAGCTGTTGTAAAGGCGATATCAATTCCAGAACAGGTAACGATCCTGCCAGACAACCCGGCACTGAGTTTCTATTCCGGCAGTGGATCGGTGCGGGAATTCGTCGTGTAGACGTTCGGCAATCGGATTCAGCGAGAGGGGCTTGGGCATAATCAATTCAGCCCGGTCGGCCTGGGCGCTAATAGCATTCAGCAACAGAGCGTCTTCTGATCTCATCATAGAGTATCCTTATGGTGATGGGCATAAGCCAATATTGAAAAATGCAAAGCTACAAATGTTCGCAAAGGGAGTGGCTGAAGGTCTGGCAACAGACGGAACATATCAGCGAACTGGATTTGAGCCTAATCTTGGCAATGCAATACGCCTGAAGGCAAATGAAAATATTTTGAAGCGAATTGATAAAAGATGTTTCAGCGTAGCGAAACAGGCCGCGCTGTTATGGATTTGACCGTTGAAGTTGGCCGGTCGTTGCGCACTTTCTTCGTGGCAAATTCAGGGACGTTCATATCTCCAAAGCATGATGCACGCGGCGATTACCACCGCAGACGTCAGCACGCCTATGACAATAGAGAATAGAACCATTGTATTACCCCTGCTGCCTTCGTTTTCTTTATTGTGCGGGAGAATGACCGAGGAAAACCACTTCGTCAGGTCCACAATGACGAATCAACATTCCATGCATTTGAATTGACGAGTCGCGCTTTGCGGCGTTCGCTGTCCGACTGGAAAATATCGGCAATCATCGGCGCTGCGACGTATATTTATTGTTGCTGTTATAAAACCTTCACCGTTGCTGGATAGGTGAGGGCGTCCGCTTTTTGTGCGGGCTGGACGGGCATAAGGGGCAGAATAGGAAAATATCCGATGTTGTGGATTCGTTGCATGTTGTGACGATCAGGGGATTTTATTTGCCAAATTTCTGATTAATGAAGTAAATATAAAATATATATGAAGTAACTCATACATCATATATAAATAATTCACAAAATATACATAGAATAAACATTGATCAAATTATCGTGAAGAAATATAGACGATAGCGTCTAACTCATCTACTGGAGACGCATGAATGATTATCAGAAAAATTCTTCTCGGTTCGGCAGCATCGCTCGTAGCGATTTCTGGCGCGCAAGCAGCCGATGCTATCGTGGCGCCCGAGCCAGAAGCCGTTGAATATGTCCGCGTATGCGACGCATATGGTGCTGGCTATTTCTACATTCCGGGAACGGAAACCTGCCTGCGTATTCATGGCTATGTTCGCTATGACGCAAGCGGCGGCGACAACAACTACGCTCGCACCCCGGCCCAGCTGGAGCGCGACACCTGGAACAAGCTGGCCCGCGTCAGCCTGCGTTTCTCGACCGCTTCCGAAACGGATCTCGGAACGCTGAAGACCTATAGCGAACTGCGTTACGACTAGACGGGTGACGGCAATGGCAAGGCTGACAACTATAATGGCGGCTCTACCAGCACTTCGCTGCGTTATGCCTATATCCAGCTCGGCGGCCTGCGCGTTGGTCTTGATGAATCGGCCTTCGTCACCTTCACTGGCTATCTCGGCAACGTCATCAGCGATGACGTGATCCTCGCTGGCGGTTACCGCACCAACCTCATCAGCTATACCTTCAAGGGCGGAAACGGCTTCTCAGCCATTGTCTCGTTCGAAGAAGGTGGCAATTCCGACTCCAACGTAGATGTCACCATCAAGGATTACATGCCGCACGTGGTCGGTGGCCTGAAATACGAGCAGAGCTGGGGCAAGCTCGCCGGTGTCGTCGCCTATGACGCCCGTAACGAAGAATGGGCCGGTAAGGTTCGCGGCGATGTCAACATCACCGATCAGTTCTCGGTCTGGCTGCAGGGCGCTTACAAGTCCAACGACGATCATTACGGCACGTCGGGCGGTTATCGCGTTCGTATCATTGACTCGTTCTATGGCACCTGGGGCGGTGACTGGGCAGTCTGGGGCGGTGCAGCCTATAAGGCAACCAGCAAGGCGACCTTCAACGTACAGGCCGCTTATGACGACAGCGAAACCTTCGCTGCAACGGCAAACGTTGCCTATCAGCTGGTTCCCGGCTTCACCATCACGCCTGAAGTTTCCTACACCAAGTGGCAGGACAAGAACACGAGCATGGACGGCAAAGACGCCTGGCAGGGCAAGATCCGCTTCCAGCGCTCGTTCTAATATTCTGGCGGATAGTGCCGGTTTTGGCACACGCATTGTCGTAGAACTATGATGACCTCCAGTCCATGTTTCTAGCGACAGAGGCGGCGACCCATCCGGTCGCCGCCTTTATGTGTTTTATAGTGAAACACCTGTTTCACGTTCATGCTTCCGCCTGACGAAAACCTGTTCGAACTCTGCCTGTCCGGGCAAGCTTGGCTTGCTGTCGAGATGCTCATCACTATCTATAGCTTGGGAAGGGAGCGCGGATGACGGTGAAAATGATGAATGCGGATACCTATAGTTCGATGACAGACAAGAAGCCTTTTTCTGTTCCTGCAAATGAAGTCGAGCGACTTGAAAGCGTCCGCAGCCTCATTTCCGTCTCCAGCCTCGGACTGCCAGAACTGGATACGCTCGTATCGCTTGTGAAAGAGGTCTTTGGCGTCAGCACGTCTGCTCTCAACATTATCGATGAGGACTGGCAGCGCATCGCGGCCAACGCTGGCGAAAAGGTCAGCAGTTGTCCGCGCGAACTGACCGCATGCACCTTCGTCGTGGAAAGCGGCAAGTTCTTCGTGATCGAAGATATGGTTGAGAACGATTTCTTCTGTTCGATGCCCTATGTGACCGGGGAACCTCGTTTCCGTTTCTATGGCGGAGCACCGGTGTCTATCGATGCCGGATTGACGGTCGGCTCGCTATGTATTGTCGATAGCAAGCCACGAAAAATCTCGGATGCAGAGCGAGCCAAGCTCGAGGACTTCGCCCGCGTTGCCAGCGGGCTGCTACGCCTGCAAAGGGCCAACAAATTTTTAAGCGATGATTCCACCGCTCTCAAGCGCCTTGCGCTGACCGATCGGTTGACCAAGCTTTATAATCGCGGGGCTCTTACCGAGCTTGCCGTTCCACTGATCGAAAAAGCCTTAGGAGAGGGAAAGCCGATTGGTGCGCTGCTGATCGATCTCGATCGGTTCAAGGCAGTCAACGACACTTATGGCCACCTGATGGGCGACGCGCTTCTGATTGAAGCAGCGCAACGTTTGCGTTCTGCCTTGCGAGAAAGCGACATCCCTGTACGTGTGGGCGGTGACGAATTTGCTGTCATTCTTCCTGATGAAGATTGCGTCGAAATCATTGAGGTGGTGGCAGGAAGGGTCGTTAAAGCTTTCCGTGAACCCTTTGTCATTCACGGCGTCAATCTGGGTATTTCGGCAAGCGTTGGCGCAGTACTCGCACCCCGCGACGGTTCGACGCCAGAAGCGCTGGCCCGCAATGCGGACGTTGCGCTCTATGAAGCGAAGGGTAAAGGCCGTAATTGTTATAGTCTTTTCGATACGTCAACGCACAATATATAAATAAAACAATATATTAGAGCATACTTCTAGTTTCCGCCCTCATACTGAACACGAAAAACCCGCGATGAAATCATCGCGGGTTTTTAATAGTTTTACAGTTTAACCAACTGCACCTTTAGACGGGAAGGGCATCACATTACTACCCTCAGCTGCCTTGGGTGCGGTGTCTTCCAGCTTGAGACCACCTGCACGGAGAAGGTCGGTAAAGCGCCCACCGCGTGTGGCAAGTTCATCGAAGCTGCCACTCTCGACCAAATGTCCCTTATCCATGAACAGAACCAGGTCAGCAGAGCGAACCGTTGAAAGACGATGCGCAATGATGAAAGTCGTGCGGTTGTGGCTGAGATCATCAACCGCCTGCTTCACTTTTTCTTCGGTTTCGACATCGAGCGCACTCGTGGCTTCGTCAAGAACGAGGATCGGTGAATCTTTCAGGATTGCTCGAGCGATTGCCAGACGCTGGCGTTCCCCACCCGAAAGCTGCGAGCCGCGTTCACCGACGACGGTATCGTAGCCGGCGCTCTTGGCCAGAATGAAGTCATGGGCTGCAGCCGCGTGCGCTGCGGCATGCACTTCCTCATGCGTAGCGCTTTCGCGACCGACACGAATATTCTCTTCAACCGAACGATTGAACAGGCCCGCATCCTGGAAGACGGTTGCAATAGCATGACGCAACGAGCGACGGCTGACGGTACGCGTATCCGTTCCATCAATCGTGATGCGGCCAGCTGCGGGATCGAAAACACGCTGCAGTAGATTGATCAACGTGGTCTTGCCCGCACCGGTTGGGCCGACGATAGCTACCGTTTGTCCCGGCTTGATCTCGAAGGACACGTCGTAGACGCCCTGACCGGAATTCGGAAACTCGAAGGTAACATTGTCGAAAACGATGTCGCCCTTGACGTCGGTAAGGTCCGAAACGTTCTGTGGTTCCTGACGATCAGCCGTGGCGTCTTCCATCTGGAAGAATTCTTCAAGCTTGGCACGTGCCGTAACCGTCTGGTTGATGAAAGCGCTGATCTGGTCGAGACGACCGATCATCAACTGCGCAAAGCCGATAAAGGCAATCACGTCACCGACGCGCATCTGGCCCTTGGTTACGAAATAGGCACCGAGAACGAGAACCACCACCATTGAGAAGGTCGATGCCATGCGGTTCAGGCCGCTGGCCAGCGCCCACCAGTTAAGGACAGGGAACTGCGCCTTCTCAAGATTCTTGGCATAATCGCGCAGGGACTGGGTTTCCGAAGCGATACGGTTGTAGCTCTGCACGACCGAGACATTGCTGATCGTATCGCTGACATGTTCGAACAGCTTATGGTGATGCTTCTCGACAGCCATCTGGCCGTCCTTGGTCTTGCGCATGACGAGCTGGCCGATCATCACATAAATGACGCCGAGCACGATAAGCACCAGCGACATGCGCATATCCATGTTCATGGCAACCGGGATAAGCGTCGCCAGAGCAACGATTGTCGTCAGATGCTGGCGCATGAATTCGAGCCAGAGTGTGAAAAGTGAGTCCGTTGCACGGATCAGTGTATGGAGTGCGTTGGACGTACCGCGCTTCTGGTGCCACGAAAGCGGCATCGTGATGAGACGCTCATAGGAATCGATCATCACGCCCAGACGGCGACGGTGTGCGAGACGGTCCGCTCCCCGTGCCACAAAGACTGCGGCAACGATGTTGAAGCCGCCGAGTGCAGCCCACATCGCAAGAGGCGAGAAAATATCGCCCTTGTCAGAGATAGCCTGAATGACCCGGCCGAACAGAATTGGTTCAGCAAGGGTAACCAGGGCAACCAGCACGCTGGCAACACACATGGTAATCGTTGCAGTCTTCTCGACAGCAAGGTATTCCATGGCTCGCCAGTAGATTTTGAGCAATGACACTTTCGCACTCCCGCTCGTTCTATTTCACGGGACTAAATGGTATAGGCCCGTTGTTCTATCAATATCTGATGGCGGGAAGAAGTGGCGATTGGGTGTCAAGATCGACCATAAATTAAAAACGCATGTAACCGAGTGTGAAGATTCAGCAGCTGGAATCGAACTCTTTGGTGAAAGCTGAGCTGTTTTCCGCGAATGTAGCCAAATTGCAGTTTTCGGGAATTCTGCCTAGCAATCGTCGGAACTCGCGTCTATTGACAGGACTAAATGACCGGCGCGCGCGTACGCACCGCAATTGCAAGAGTTGATCGGGTTTCTCCATGGCAGGCGTTGAACAGAAGATTGTGGATACAGGCGAGGCGGGAATGCGGCTCGATCGCTGGTTCAAGGTCCATTATCCGGGGCTGGGTTTCGGCCATCTGCAGAAGCTTCTGCGGTCGGGGCAGGTTCGTATCGACGGCTCAAGGGCCAAGGCAGATACGCGCGTGCAAGCCGGGCAGACGGTTCGTATTCCACCTCTTGGCGTTGATGAAAAAGCCACCGGACCGGTTACGGCGCGGACAATCCGCAGCCAGCAGGACGGCGACGTGCTTTCGCAGATGCTTCTCTATGAAGACCCGAAAGTGTACGTTTTCAACAAGCCCGCAGGTCTCGCCGTGCAGGGCGGTTCAGGCGTAACGCGACATGTTGATGGAATGCTGGAGGCATGGCGCAACAAGAAGGGCGAAAAGCCGCGTCTTGTGCATCGTATCGACCGTGACACTTCAGGGGTACTGGTTGTAGCGCGCACGCGTGGCGCAGCACAGGCCCTGACTGCCGCCTTCCGTGAACGTGATACCAAGAAGACATATTGGGCTTTGGTTAAAGGCGTTCCACG
This sequence comes from Ochrobactrum sp. A-1, assembly GCF_022488005.1. Lineage (NCBI taxonomy): Bacteria > Pseudomonadati > Pseudomonadota > Alphaproteobacteria > Hyphomicrobiales > Brucellaceae > Ochrobactrum > Ochrobactrum sp. A-1. The sequence goes on along the minus strand of NZ_JAKVQC010000003.1, from coordinate 448,413 downwards.
TAAGCGCGAGGACAAGATTTCCACTTGGCTGGTTAGGGAACAGACGCCGGACGGAGACAAGATGCGGGTCTGCCAGCACGGCGAACCGGATTCCGATCATGCTGTTTCGTATTATCGCATCATCGAGAAGGCCGGGAACAACCTGACCTGGCTCGAGATGGAACCTTATACCGGCAGGACGCACCAGCTGCGCGTTCATGCCGCCTATATCGGTCATCCCATCATCGGTGATCCAAAATATTTTGAAGCTGACCAGAATTGGGAGTTTCCGGGCGGGATACAAAAACGACTGCATCTTCATGCGCGGCGTATTCGCATCCCAAACCCGTCGGGCGGCATTATCGATGTGACGGCGCCATTGCCGCCACATATGGTGCAGTCATGGAACCTGCTTGGCTTCGATGAGGAAAGTGCGGAAGATTAAAAATGTCAGGCGAAGCGGGGGGATCGTCCGAAGGACGAGTTTCGTTCGATGGGCTGGCCATCATGCTGGTCATGTTCATCATGTTCAGCTGGGGGCTCAATCAGGTTGCCATCAAGATAGGCAACCGAGGATTCAATCCCATGTTGATGGCGGCGGGGCGGGCTGCGCTCGGCGGTATATGCGTTTTTCTCTGGTGCTATTGGCGTCACATCCCTCTTTTCAAACGTGATGGTACGCTCTGGGCCGGAATTGCCGCCGGGCTGCTGTTCGGAAGCGAATTCGTTCTGATTTTTCTGGCGATGGAGCTGACGAGCGTGGGGCGTGTTACGCTTATGATGAATGTCATGCCATTCTGGGTCGCTATTGGCAGTCATTTCCTTCTCGGCGAGAAGATGTCTGTGCGTGCTTTCATTGGCATGTGCATCGCGTTTTTGGGTGTGTTTCTCGTCTTCTCCGATCATGTCAGCCGACCAGGACCGCATGCGATCTATGGCGATATGCTTGCACTGGTGTCTGGCGTGCTGTGGGGACTTACCACGCTGGTCATCAAGCGAACCCGGCTAGCCTATACGGCTCCGGAAAAAACGCTTCTCTATCAGCTGGTGGTCGCGACCCTCGTGCCTCTACCGTTCATCACGTTGAGCGGTCCGTTGCTTCGCAATCCGGATGTACTGTCTATATCCGCTTTCCTTTTTCAGGCTATATTCGTAGTGGCTTTCACCTATCCACTCTGGTTCTGGATGGTGCGCCGGTATCCCGCGTCGAAACTTTCGAATTTCGCTTTCCTCACACCTGCGTTCGGCGTGTTATTGAGCGGTCTCATCTTGAACGAGCCTCTGAGCTGGAAAATATTCGCAGCTCTTGCACTGATCGGTTGCGGACTGATAATTATCAACAAACCGGCAAAGGTTTCCAACGCCCGATGAAACTGGTCCTTTTTGATTGCGACGGTACGCTGGTCGACAGCGGTGACTTCATTCACAGATGCATGACAACGAGTTTTGCCGATGCCGGTCTGGAACCTCCTGCAATCGAGGAGACCCATTCGATTATCGGCCTGTCGCTACATCTGGCAATTGCGAAGCTTTTGAAGCGCGAACCGGACGAGCAGGTGCATTGGCTGACGCAACGCTACAAGGAAAACTTTGTGATGTTGCGACAGGCTCCCGATTTCGCAGAGCCGCTCTACGATGGCATTCTACCGCTTCTGACCGAGCTTGGGGCGAGGGATGACCTCCTGCTTGGCATTGTGACCGGAAAATCCCAGCGCGGTGTGCGGTCTGTTTTCGAGCGTCATGGTATCGGACATCATTTTGTGGTGACACGTACCGCCGACGATTGCCCGTCAAAACCACATCCGGCAATGGTGCTTGAATCCTGTTTGGAAATGGGGATAGAACCCAGCCGAACGATTGTTATCGGCGATGCCGTTTATGATATGCAGATGGCTCGCTCGGCGGGCGCTATGGCGGCGGGCGTCTCCTGGGGGTATCATAACAGGCAGGGATTGATAGATGCTGGCGCGCATCACATTCTGGAAGCGCCATCCGAACTCCATGCATTGCTGCAAGCTATGGATGAACAGGTTCTCTAATTGTTGAGCCTCCACCAAGCCAGCGATATAGAACTGGATAAATCTATGCGTGATATATTGAGCGATCTCGAAGCCGGAAAGCAGCTTTCGGATGAAAATCCGATTGTGCGAGCCCAAAAGCAGATGCTGGCACCGCTGCCAAAACGTTTCTACGAAAAAGCAGACGTTGCAGAAGTTGAAGGCGGCTTTGCCGTCCATCTGGATGGTCGCCCCGTCAAGACACCGGCGCGCAACCTTCTGCTATTGCCGACCGAAGCAGCTGCCCTGATCGTGGCGGACGAATTCGCGGCTCAGGAAAAGGTCATCGATCCGGGAAAGATGCCTGCGACCCGCCTGGTGAACACAGCGATCGACGGAATTGCGCAGGACCCACAAGCGGTTTTCGAGGATATTCTACGTTTCGCAGGTACGGATATGCTTTGCTATCGTGCGGATAGTCCGCAGGAACTCGTTTCTCGGCAGACCAAGCTATGGGATCCCCTCATCGATTGGATGGAAGGCCTCGGCGCCAGGTTTTCGCTTGCAGAAGGTGTGATGCATATCGAACAACCACGGGAAGCCATAGCCGCATTCGGCGTTCATCTGGCTGGCTACAAAGATCCAATCGCGCTGGCGTCACTGCATACGATGACGACGCTGACCGGGTCAGCGATTATTGCACTTGCTATTGCGAAAGGCGAAGTCACCGCAGAACAAGGCTGGAATCTGGCCCATCTCGATGAAGATTGGACTATCGAGCATTGGGGGGCGGACGCGGAAGCCGTGGAACGACGGGAGAAGCGGGCAATCGAAATGATGATGGCCGCTCGCGTGCTCCAAGCACTTTAAATATCAAAACTATCGCTTTTATCTGATGAAGAAACCCCGGAAATTCCGGGGTTTCTTTGCGCGCGCAATCATCAAATGTTGCGCGTCGTTCCCCTCGGTAAAAGCAAAAGAAATCGCGCGAACGGATTGGCGTCCGCGCAGTTTTCTTAGACCGAGTAGTACATATCGTACTCGACTGGATGTGGCGTCGTTTCATAACGCATAACTTCGGCCATCTTGAGTTCGATGAAGCTATCGATCTGATCGTCGTCGAACACGCCGCCAGCCTTCAGGAACTCGCGATCCTTGTCGAGCGACTGTAGGGCTTCACGCAGCGAACCACAGACGGTCGGAATCTTCTTCAGTTCCTTGGCAGGCAGATCGTAAAGGTCCTTATCCATGGCTTGGCCCGGATGAATCTTGTTCTTGATGCCGTCAAGACCAGCCATCAGCAGGGCAGCAAAGCACAGATACGGGTTCGCAGCCGGATCAGGGAAGCGAACTTCCAGGCGCTTGGACTTCGGCGAATTGCCGAACGGAATACGGCAGGAGGCCGAACGGTTGCGAGCCGAATAGGCAAGCAGAACCGGAGCTTCATAGCCCGGCACCAGACGCTTGTACGAATTTGTCGATGGGTTGGTGAATGCATTTACAGCCTTGGCGTGCTTGATGACGCCGCCGATAAAGAACAGGCAGTTTTCAGAAAGGCCAGCATATTCATTGCCGGCAAACGTCGGCTTACCGTCTTTCCAGATCGAGAAGTGAACATGCATGCCCGAGCCATTGTCGCCGAAAATCGGCTTTGGCATGAAGGTTGCCGTTTTGCCATAGGCGTTGGCAACCTGATGCACGACATACTTGAATATCTGCATCTTGTCGGCGTTGCGAACGAGTGAGTCGAACTTGACGCCGAGTTCATGCTGTGCCGCCGCCACTTCATGGTGGTGCTTTTCAACCGTTACGCCCATTTCCGTCAGAACAGTGAGCATTTCGGAACGCATGTCCTGTGCGCTGTCGATCGGCGGAACAGGGAAATAGCCGCCCTTGACGCGCGGGCGGTGGCCGAGATTGCCGGTTTCATAATCAGTATCATCATTCGACGGCAGTTCGGTCGAGTCGAGCTTGAAGCCGGTATTGTACGGATCGGCCTTGTACTTCACGTCGTCAAAGACGAAGAATTCGGCTTCCGGACCGACATAGACCGTGTCGCCGATGCCGAGCGACTTCATGTAGGCTTCGGCCTTCTTCGCGGTCGTGCGCGGATCACGGCTGTAAGCTTCACCGGAGATCGGGTCCAGAATATCGCAAAGAACGACCAGTGTCGACTGAGCGAAGAATGGATCTATATGGGCTGTCGTCGGATCAGGCATCAGAACCATGTCGGATTCGTTGATGGCCTTCCAGCCGGCGATAGAGGAGCCGTCGAACATCACGCCGTCAACAAACATGTCTTCGTCAACGAGGCCGATATCCATCGTAACGTGCTGCAGCTTGCCCTTCGGATCGGTGAATCGAAGGTCTACGAACTTGATGTCGTTGTCTTTGATTTGTTTGAGAATATCGTTGGCAGTCGTCATTTTAATTCCCTGTTTGCACGACGATGGATTGTACGCAGGTCTTATCAGATGGCATCCACGCCGGATTCACCGGTGCGGATACGGATAACTTCTTCGATGTTAGAGACGAAAATCTTGCCGTCGCCGATGCGTCCCGTCTGGGCAGCCTTGCGGATGGCTTCGATGGCGCTGTCCACGGTTTCGTCTGCGACGATGACTTCAACTTTCACCTTGGGAAGAAAGTCGACGACATATTCGGCGCCGCGGTAAAGCTCGGTGTGACCTTTCTGTCGTCCAAAGCCCTTGGCTTCGATGACAGTGATCCCCTGCAAGCCGACTTCTTGAAGGGCTTCCTTCACTTCATCTAGCTTGAAAGGCTTAATGATGGCTTCGATCTTTTTCATCAGAGAATGGTCTCCGCTTTTCTTCGGAAATGGACATTGTGCCCGCTTCACCAATAGAGAAGCATGAAGTGTGCCAGTTTGAAGTGGTGTATGAATTTTCTTCGATTTCATTCGTCCGCAGGCAGAGTGGCACTAATAGCGATGCTTGTGCAAGCAGGTCTCTGCATGCGAACCATGAAATAGGATTTAAAGCCCCAGTTTCACTGATTAAAAATTAGTCACTACGCCTTAAAATAGAGCATACTTGCATAAAGTTCGGTGCCGCGTATTTAATCACACCGGGAACCGACGTTGAAAAAGGTATGCGATGTACGAGTTGCTGAATCCGCAGGAAATGGCAGAAGCAGATCGCCAGACAATTGAGACAGGAGTTAGGGACGGTTTCTCGCTGATGCTTGCGGCAGGGCGTGCCGTCGCAGAGGTCGCGCAACGGATGTTTCCGCGCAATACACCCGTCGCTGTTCTATGCGGACCCGGCAACAATGGTGGTGATGGCTACATCGCGGCGCAGTTTCTACTGGAAGCGGGCTTAGAAGTCGTATGTTTCGCATCGGCTCCCCCGCAAAAAGGTTCAGATGCCATGCGCGCCTCGCTTTTCTACAAGGGGTCCGTTACCAATTTCAGCGAATTCTCTGTCGCAAGTTTCGGCGGTGTAATAGATGCTTTATTCGGCGCAGGGCTGGCTCGTGACATTCGTGGAGCAGAAGCCATCGCGATCGACGCCCTCAACAATTCTGATGTGCCGGTTGTGGCAGTTGATCTTCCAAGCGGTATATCAGGCGAAAGCGGCGATATCCTCGGAACGGCGATCCGAGCACGCGCAACAGTTACGTTCTTTCGCAAGAAGCTCGGTCATCTGCTACAGCCGGGAAGGGCGCATTGCGGTGTTCTTCATGTCGCAGATATCGGTATTCCTGATCACATACTTGCCGCGATCGAACCGCATGTTTTCGAGAATGCTCCAGACCTGTGGGAAAGCAGCCTGCCGGTACTTGGCGTTGACGCTTATAAATATAGCCGCGGTCATGTTGCTGTGTTTTCCGGCAATGCTCATTCGACCGGTGCCGCTCGCCTGTCAGCGCTCGCTGCGGCCCGCAGCGGAGCGGGAGCGGTGACGCTTCTGTCTCCACCCGATGCAATGGCGGTCAATGCTACACATCTGACCAGTATCATACTCCGTGAAACTCGCGGTTTGAAGGATGTTGAGCAGTTCTTTGCCGAACGCAAGGTCGCAGCCGCAGTACTTGGGCCGGGATATGGAAATCGGGTATTCGCGCGTGACCACGCCTTGTTTCTCGCAAGCAGCGAACTGGAAGGATTTCACGGTCTGGTTCTGGATGCCGACGGGATTACGGCTTTTGAACATAAACCAAATGAGCTGTTCGATAGGCGGCAGAACGCCAAGACTGCGCTTGTGCTGACGCCGCATGAAGGAGAGTTTCGACGGCTGTTTCCGGACATTGCGCGGAGTTCCGTATCGAAGATCGGAAAGGCTCGTGAAGCTGCAAAGCGTGCCAATGCCGTCATTATATATAAAGGCCCGGATACCGTGGTCGCAGAACCGGGTGGCGTGGCCATCGTCAATTCCAATGGAACGCCGTTGCTCGCCACAGCGGGATCAGGCGACGTCTTGACGGGAATTATGTGCGGCTTGCTTGCGCAGGGAATGCCCGTGTTCGCTGCGGCTTGTGCTTCCGTATGGATACATGCCGATGCCGCGCGTCGCTTCGGTCATGGACTTGTCGCCGAAGATCTGCCTGCTCAACTGCCCGCGGTTTTGTCGGCGCTGGCACGGTCCTATCGGAATTAGCGACCCGACGTCCTGCTGTTCTTGGTGCCGACATCAACGGTGATGCTGCCTGAGATAGTCACGTCAGTATTGCCGACGCGAAAATTCTTCCAGTTGCCACTGGGCTTCTGATCCGGTTCGGGAGCAGGGGGTGGGGCGGACACGATAGGTTTCTGTGGCTGTACGCCGGGCAAGCCCGGCGATCCGTCGTTTGCAGACGCTATTGATACGATGGCTGAATACGCTAAGCCAACTATAAGAAAACGCTGCATAATCAAATGCCATTCTCCCATTACACGGGATCGATGACCGCATCGATGAGTTCTCCAGCCATTTCGAGAGTAAACTCATCAAAATGCGAAATCACGCGGCTTGGATCGTAGTGCTGCACTGGAAGATCGGTATAACCGAAGTCTACGGCAACAACGGGAATGCCAGCCGCTTTTGCGGTGTCGATGTCGGTTCGGCTGTCTCCGACCATAATGGCCCGTTCGCGGTTTCCGCCAGCCCGTGCGATGGTTTCGGTGAGATGGCGCGGGTCAGGCTTGCGATAAGCAAATGTATCGGCTCCGCAGATTGCAGCAAATCGTCCAGCTTCGCCCATGGCAGTCAAGAGCTTTACGGACAAGGCCTCGAATTTGTTCGTGCAAACCGCCAACTCGTAACCACTTGCCGAAAAGCGGTCCATTGCCTCCAGAACACCCGGGAAGAAGGATGAATGCCCCGGCATATTATCGGCATAATGCTCACGGAACTCTTCGACCAGATTGTCGAGCTGCGTTTCGTTGGCCTGTTTTTGCTGTGCGGCAAAAGCACGTTCGATCATGACGCGACCACCTTGCCCCACGAATCTCCGCAACGATTCACGGTCGGCTGTCTTCAGGCCGGATATTGCGAGGCAGTGATTAAGGCTATCGAGAAGGTCTGGTGCTGTATCAACAAGAGTTCCGTCGAGATCAAAAACGATGATGGGTTTGGGATTGGCAGCAGACATTAGTTTCTCGTGTGTGAAATGGGGAATATGAAATTCCTATCTGATTGTCGCCTCCCGCTCAACCTTGCGATCAGTAAACGCTCCAGAAACCGAAATTCTGCGCCCTAGTTCGAATAGGCGCTTTGTTGTGCCGCATCCGCGTGCTAGAGGCGAACCGGACTACAATTAGAATCCGCAGGGGAATATCGGGAATTCAAGTATGGACGAAGCTCGCAAGCTGAAAATCGCTGCCGCCGCAGAAGCTCTCACACACGTCAAGGACGGAATGCATCTGGGGATTGGTACAGGTTCAACGGCCGAGGAATTCGTACGTCTGCTTGCCGACAAGGTAAGCAATGGCTTCAAGATCATTGGGGTGCCTACCTCCGAACGCACCGCTAAACTTTGCGAGGAACTCGGGGTCCCGCTTACAACGCTTGATGAAACGCCTCATCTTGATCTTACTGTGGATGGTGCCGATGAAGTCGACACCGATCTTTCGCTCATTAAAGGCGGCGGTGGTGCTCTTCTTCGCGAAAAGATCGTTGCTGCCGCGTCGGATGCGATGATCGTTATTGCCGACGGTTCAAAGGTGGTCGAGACGCTAGGACGTTTTCCACTGCCCGTGGAGGTCAACCGTTTCGGTCTCGGCGCAACCATACGCGCAATTGAAGAGGCAGCTGCAAAGTGTGGGCTTGCGGGCCCGCTGGCACTGCGTTTAAAAGATGGCTCACCCTTCGTAACAGATGGTGGGCATTATATCGTGGATGCATCTTTTGGCCGCATTCCCGATCCAAAGACACTATCTGACGCTCTCTTCGCAATACCAGGCGTTGTCGAGCACGGACTTTTCATCGGACTGGCGCGTGCGGCAGTGATTGCCGGCAACGACGGCATCCGCACCATGAACCGGTCTTGAACTGATTGAACGGAGTACTGTCCTTATGATCCCGGCAACTGGCTTTCGCCGTCTGATTGCACCGTTTTCCGCGCTCGTACTGATGTCGGGCATTCATGCAGCATCGGCACAGGAAATCACTGAAGCTCACCTGGAAGCTGCTCGTGCTGCTATTTCTGCAATTAACGCTACCGAGCAATTCGACGAAATTCTGCCGAATGCAGCACGCTCCCTGAAGGGTGAGCTGATCCAGAAGGACCCGAATCTGGAGGCGTTGATCACCAAGACTGTCGATGACAAGGCTTTGGCTCTCGCTTCTCGCCGCGCGGACCTCGAAACCGAATCCGCGCGCGCCTATGCGAAGGCTTTTTCAGAAGACGAACTAAAGGCCATTGCAGCATTCTATACGTCGGCTGCAGGCAAGAAGCTTCTGTCGGAAGGCCCGATTGTAACGCGTGAAGTCGTAAAAGCCGCAAATATCTGGCAGAACGGCATCGCTCGAGACCTGGCAACCAGCGTGGCTGAAGTTCTGGCCGCTCAGGCGGGGGCAACAGCAGCTCCAGCACAGCCTGCACAGCAGTAATTTGTTGCGGTAACGCTGAATTTGAAAGCCCGGTCTCTTGGCCGGGCTTTTTCTTTTGCCTACATATCGGCCAACGTAATGTTTTATTGGAGAATCCCATGACCGGCTTCGACTATGATCTATTTGTTATCGGCGGCGGTTCCGGCGGCGTGCGGGCAGCTCGTCTCGCCGGAGCGATGGGTAAGAAGGTCGGTCTTGCGGAAGAATATCGCATGGGCGGGACCTGCGTTATTCGCGGTTGTGTGCCAAAGAAACTTTTCGTCTATGCTTCGCAGTTTCCTGAGCATTTCGAAGATGCGGCCGGTTACGGCTGGGATGTTGGCGCATCAACATTCGACTGGAAAAAGCTGATCGATGCCAAGGACAAGGAAATAACCCGGCTTGAGGGGCTCTACACCAAGGGTCTCCAGAATTCCAAAGTTGAAATTTTTTCGAGCCGTGCCGAATTGATTGACGAGCATACTATCGAACTGAAGGCCGATGGTCGTCGCGTCACTGCAGATCAAATACTGATCGCCACCGGCGGTCATCCGAGCATGCCGGAAACTATGCCCGGACATGAATTTTGCATCAGCTCCAATGAAGCGTTCCATCTTGCTGAACTGCCTAAAGCGATTGCCATTGCGGGTGGCGGATATATTGCTGTTGAATTCGCAAACATATTCCATGGCCTTGGCGTAGAAACGACACTTGTCTATCGAGGCAAGGAAATCCTCTCCCGTTTCGACCCGGATTTGCGACATCTTTTGCATGAAACGATGGAAGCAAAAGGTATCCGCATCATTTGTGAAGCGGTTTTCGAGAAAATAGAGAAGCAGTCCGACAGTAATCTGAAAATTTCGCTGACCAACGGCGAAACATTGGAAGTCGGTCAGGCAATGATGGCTATTGGGCGCAAGGCCAACACGACTGGTCTCGGTCTGGAAAGGGCTGGTGTGCAGATGGACGAACTTGGTGCCATCCCGGTCGATGAATATTCGCGTACCAATATCGCGAATATCTGGGCAGTGGGTGATGTTACAAACCGTGTCCAGCTAACGCCGGTGGCAATCCATGAAGCCATGTGCTTTCTCGAAACTGCTTTTAAGGATAATCCGACGAAGCCGGATCATGAATTGATCGCGACCGCCGTATTTTCGCAGCCGGAGATCGGCACGGTTGGTTTGCCGGAGAATGAGGCTGCAAAGAAGTATCCGGAAATCGAGGTTTACAGAGCGCTGTTCCGTCCGATGAAGAACACGCTTTCCGGCCGCAATGAGAAAATGTTGATGAAGCTCATCGTTGATGCTGCAAGCCGTCGGGTCGTCGGCGCTCACATCATGGGGCCGGATGCCGGTGAAATGGCTCAACTTCTGGGTATTTCACTTAAAGCTGGTGCGACCAAGGATGACTTCGATCGCACCATGGCGGTCCACCCGACCGCGGCCGAAGAACTGGTCACCATGTACAAGCCGACCTATCGTGTCGTGAACGGTGAGAAAGTCGACGGCTAAATCTTTCGCAACTGGTTTCTTCGGTTAACGAATATTGCTGGCATAAAGTCTCAGCCTGCATTATATCAGCGCGACCACGCACGCCGGTTTTCCGGGGCAGGCTGCCATCATTGTCAGATGTGGGCTGTCCGTTAAGGGATTCCGGCTTTCGTGTAAGGAGGATATAATCCGAGAGAAATCGAGCGGATAGAAGCAAACAGGTGCACAAATGACGAAGAACTGGACCCCACATTCCTGGAGAAACAAACCGATCAAGCAAGTGCCGTTTTATCCGGACGCACAGGCTCTGAACGACGTTGAGGCCCGTCTTCGCACCTATCCGCCGCTGGTTTTTGCAGGTGAGGCGCGCAAGCTCAAGCAGCAACTGGCCGAAGTGGCGGAAGGCAAGGCATTTCTGCTCCAGGGCGGTGATTGTGCCGAAAGCTTTGCTGAACATGGCGCGGACAACATCCGCGACTTTTTCCGCGTATTTCTTCAGATGGCCGTCGTGCTGACATTTGGCGCTTCGAAGCCGGTGGTGAAAGTTGGCCGTATCGCCGGTCAGTTCGCCAAGCCGCGCTCATCGGACATGGAAACGCTAAATGGCGTGGAACTGCCGTCCTACCGTGGTGACATCATCAACGGGATCGAATTTGACGCGGCCTCGCGCATTCCTGATCCGCAGCGCCAGGACATGGCATACCGTCAGTCGGCGGCGACGCTTAACCTGCTGCGTGCATTCGCCCAGGGCGGCTACGCTAATCTGGAGAACGTTCACCAGTGGATGCTCGGCTTTGTCGGCAAGAGCCCGCAGGCAGAACGATATGCAGCTTTGGCGCAGCGTATTTCCGAAACCATGAATTTCATGCGGGCAATCGGAATCACGGCTGATAGCAATCATTCGCTGCGTGAAACCGATTTCTACACCAGCCATGAAGCGTTGCTTCTTGGATATGAAGAAGCGCTGACCCGCGTGGACTCGACATCCGGCGACTGGTACGGCACCTCCGGCCACATGATCTGGATCGGTGACCGCACACGTCAGGCTGACCATGCGCATATCGAGTACTGCCGCGGCATCAAGAATCCGCTCGGTCTCAAGTGTGGGCCGTCGCTGCAGCCGGATGATCTCATTCGCCTGATTGATCTTCTGAATCCGGAAAACGAAGCAGGACGTCTGACGCTGATTGCACGCTTTGGCTACGACAAGGTTGGCGATCACCTGCCGCAGCTCATTCGTGCCGTCGAGAAGGAAGGTCGCAAGGTCGTATGGTCATGTGATCCGATGCATGGCAACACGATCACTGCCGGTGGCTACAAGACGCGTCCGTTTGATCGTATCCTCAAGGAAGTGGAGTCCTTCTTCGCGATTCATCGCGCCGAAGGCTCGCATCCAGGTGGCATCCATGTTGAAATGACCGGCAAGAACGTGACGGAATGCACGGGCGGCGCGCGCGCGATTTCAGCAGAAGATCTGCACGATCGCTACCATACGCATTGCGATCCACGTCTCAATGCCGATCAGGCGCTGGAATTGGCGTTTCTGCTGGCCGAACTCCTCAAGAAGGAACGCGATGCCGGTACGGACAAGCACGTCGCGAGCGCCTGACGATTTCCAACATTCCAGAACTTGCAGGGCGGAGGTTTCGATCTCCGCCCTGTTGCATTTCGGGGAAACTCACCTATTGATTGCCTTGGAGCGGCATGTGTCCGAATGGATGCACGAGGAACGCTTTATGCTTTCTGAAAATCGACTTTGATTTTCGGGCCAAGCTGTAACCATTTTGATTGAGGGTAATGATGCAGCGGATTTTCCTGGCTTTTCTTAATTCCATGCGAGCACTGAAGTACCTCGCAGGACATGAAAAGGCAGTTCAACAGGAGCTGGTGCTTTTTCTTCTGTCTCTGCCAGTGGCTTTTTTCCTTGCGCCGACCGGGCTTGCTTTCCTTTTTATGACCGGATCGATCCTGTTTCTTATCCTCGTGGAAGTGTTGAACACCGGCATCGAGGCGACTTGTGATGCCGTCTCGCGGGATTTTCATAAGGAAATTCAGATTGCAAAGGATTGCGGGTCGCTCGCTGTTCTGATTTCCATCGTGTTCGTCGCCGCGGTCTGGGGCTATATCCTCATCAAGACATATCTGGTCTGACAAACAAAGCGGTCGATTGATTGCATCCGTTGCATTTGCTTACCCAAGCGCGCTAAAGCTTGGGCATGTTAGCCTCTCACGAGAATCTTGCCATGCTCCGTATTGCCGTTGCGCAGCTTAATCCCGTCATGGGCGATATCGCCGGAAACCTGACCAAGGCACGCGCGGCACGCGCTGAGGCCGCCAGGATGAAGGCCGATCTCATTCTGTTTACAGAGTTGTTCATCTCCGGTTATCCGCCGGAAGATCTGGTTCTGAAACCTTCCTTCCTTGCGGCATGCGAACAGGCCGTGCGCGAACTTGCTAGCGATACCGCCGATGGCGGTCCCGGTGTCATCATAGGTACACCGCTCAGCCGTGAAAGTGGACTGCATAACTCCATTGCAGTGCTGGATGGCGGCGAGATTATTGCCGAACGGTTCAAGGTCGACTTGCCGAATTATGGCGAGTTCGACGAGAAGCGCGTATTTCAGGCAGGCCCAATGCCAGGACCAATCAATTTCCGCGGTGTTCGCATTGGGATTCCAATCTGTGAAGACATTTGGGGTGAACTCGGTGTGGCGGAAACGCTGGCCGAGAGTGGCGCGGAGATTTTACTTGTACCGAACGGATCTCCCTATCACCGTGCAAAGATGGACCGGCGCCATCAGGTTGTCCTGAAGCAGGTGATCGAAACCGAATTGCCCATGGTTTATGCCAATCAGGTTGGCGGGCAGGATGAGCTGGTTTTCGATGGTGGATCGTTCGCATTCAACGCTGACCGGTCGCTTTGCCTGCAAATGCCGCAATTCGCGGAGCAGATCACGCTGACCGTCTGGCACAGAGAGAATGACGGTTGGCGCTGTGAAGAAGGTGAGAAGGCCATTCTTCCAGAAGGGCTTGAAGCTGATTATTCCGCTTGCATGCTGGGCTTGCGGGATTACGTGAACAAGAACGGCTTCAAGGATGTTGTGCTCGGCCTTTCGGGCGGCATCGACTCGGCAATCTGTGCGGCTCTGGGTGTCGATGCATTGGGCAAGGATCGCGTGCGCTGCATCATGCTGCCTTACCGCTATACATCCGATGAATCTCTGAAAGACGCGGCTGATTGTGCGAAGGCGCTCGGCGTTCGTTACGATATTGTTCCTATTTCTGCGCCAGTTGAAGGCTTTCTTGAAGCACTGCATCCGCTTTTCAAAGGAACCGAGAGCGGTGTTACGGAAGAAAACTTGCAGAGCCGTGCACGCGGCACGATTTTGATGGCCGTTTCGAACAAGTTTGGTTCGATGGTTGTCACCACCGGCAACAAGTCTGAAATGTCGGTCGGCTATGCGACGCTTTATGGCGACATGAATGGCGGGTTCAATCCGATCAAGGATGTCTACAAGATGCAGGTCTACGCGATGTCGGAGTGGCGTAACAGCCATGTACCGAACGGCGCGCTTGGCCCGTCGGCTGAGGTGATTCCACATAATATCATTTCCAAGGCGCCATCCGCTGAACTGCGTGAAAATCAGACGGATCAGGATAGCTTGCCGCCTTATCCGGTTCTCGACGATATTCTTGAATGCCTCGTCGAAAATGAAATGAGCAATACAGAGATTGCCAAACGCGGGCATCCGCTTGAGACCGTTCAGCGGATCGAGCATCTGCTCTATCTGGCTGAATACAAGCGCCGACAATCGGCGCCGGGTGTCAAAATTACCAAGAAGAATTTCGGACGCGATCGCCGCTACCCTATAACGAACCGCTTCCGCGACCGCTGAAAGACAATAAAATGACCGTAACCGTTCGTTTTGCTCCGTCGCCGACGGGCTATATTCATATTGGCAATACGCGCACAGCACTTTCAAACTGGCTGTTCGCTCAGAAGAATAGTGGCAAGTTCATTCTGCGCTATGACGACACCGATGTTGAACGCTCCCGGGAAGAATATGCGCAGGCAATTGCAGTCGATCTCGACTGGCTCGGTGTAAAACCTGATCGCATCGAATATCAGTCGAAGCGTTTCGATGTTTACAGTAAGGCAGTGGAGAAGCTCAAACAGGCCGGGTTGCTCTATGCCTGTTATGAAACGGCGGATGAGTTGGAGCGCCGTCGCAAGCTGCGTCTCGCGCGTCGTTTGCCACCGGTATATGGCCGCGAAGGACTGAAGCTGACCGAAGATGAGAGGGCCGCTTTTGAGGCTGAGGGGCGCAAGCCACACTGGCGTTTCCTGTTACCCAATTTCCAAGCCGATCCATTCAAATCTACGCGTACAGAGATACATTGGGACGATCTGGTTCGCGGTCCGCAGACTGTGGATCTGGCCTCAATGTCCGACCCTGTACTCGTGCGCGAAGACGGCACTTATCTCTATACGCTGCCATCGGTCGTAGATGATATCGATCTTGGTGTTACACACATCATCCGCGGTGACGACCATGTGACCAATACCGGCGTACAGATTGCGATTTTCGAGGCGCTGGGGGCCAAGGCTCCGATTTTCGGACACCACAATCTGCTGACGACAATTTCGGGCGAGGGGCTTTCAAAACGAACCGGTGCTCTGTCCGTCGGATCATTGCGCGAAGCTGGCTTCGAACCCATGGCAGTGGCATCACTGGCGATCCTGATTGGCACATCGGAAAGTGTATCGGCGGCATCCAATATGGAAAGCTTGGCAGAGCGCTTCGATCTAGCATCCATATCGAAATCATCGGCAAAATTCGATCCTGCCGAACTGGATACGCTCAATCGCGCTCTTCTGCACGAGATGCCGTTTTCAGAAGCTCAGCCACGCTTGGCAACATTGGGCATTTCTGGCGACAAGGCTGAGCCCTTCTGGCTGGCGGTACGGGGAAATCTTGATCGTTTCAAGGATGCGGCTCATTGGTGGTCTATCGTTGATGACGACCTGCCAGAAATACCGGATTTTCCGGAAGAGGATCGTGCTTTCCTGAAAGAGGCTTTTGCCTTGCTGCCGCCTGCTCCCTGGGACCATCAAACCTGGAAGCTCTGGACGGATACAGTGAAAGCTGCAACGGGACGCAAGGGCAAGAACCTTTTCATGCCCTTGCGGCTGGCACTTACGGGGCAGGCGCATGGTCCGGAACTGGCTGACTTGCTGGTACTGATTGGTCCGGAAAGAACTCTGACCCGACAACCCTGACTTTTGCGTTCGACGTATAGGGGCGTTCCACAGGTGGAGCTAATTTGACAGGCGCAACATAGGCCGGTGTAGTATTCGAGGTCTGCACCGTCGCAGACGACGTGTAATCCACTTTCTCTACTTCGGCAGAAGCAGGAGTTTCATAGGCAGGCATTGCAATGGTGCTGGCCATCTCATCGTGCGGCCTGGCTGTCGCTTTGAATTTCTGCCGTCGTACGAGGACAGTTTTCGATTGAGGTTTCTTAGGAGATGCGACCCAGGAGGCTTTGCACGATTTAACATATTTGGATAGGGACGGACGTCCAGCAAGCGCCATGTTCAGTTCATTGAGGCGCTCGCGCAAAGTCTGGGATTCAGTTACCACACGATCTGTTCTGGTCAGCAATTCCTTGCACTGCGCTGATTTGACCGCAGGGGTAAACAAGCTGCCCACGCAACGATTCTGTGCGGAGGTCTTTTTCAAGCGAGAAAGTTCCGCTTCCTTGCGATCAAGAGCTGACTGGGTGATGAGGTGTTGCTTCTTAAGCTGTTTTTGTTCTGCAGGCGTGCACAATTCTGCGGGCGGTATAGTCGTACAGCCAGCCAAGGCTCCAGATAATATCAAGAGTGTTGAATAAAACAGCGTTCTATTAGAATTAATTGAAATAAAAAACATGATAACCTCGACATCGATGCTGGCGATATCATGTTTGAAAAATATAGTAAATTAAATGCTAACGGCGAGTATATTCAACTATACTCGCCGAAAGAATTTTATATTAGGTATTACTAACTTAATTTATTTGAGGTTACCTTTTCTTCCGAAGTGTTTCGCCTGATTTCTGCAAGGCCTCTACCACCGCCAGCGCAGTCATATTGACGACGCCACGCGAAGTGACCGAAGGGGTCAGAATGTGTGCGGGGCGTGCCGCGCCAAGCAAAATTGGGCCCACATGCAGGGCGTCCGTAACCATCTTGACCACGTTCAGCGTGATGTTTGCCGCATCAAGGTTCGGGAAAACAAGAAGATTGGCTTCGCCCTTCAATCGCGAATTCGGGAACACGCGATCACGCAGCGCCTGCGAGAGAGCGGAATCACCATGCATTTCACCATCGGATTCGAGTTCCGGCGCTTTTTCTGCGAGAATTGCCGCAGCTTCACGCATCTTTTCTGCGCTAGCAGATTCTTTCGACCCAAAATTCGAATGCGATACCAAAGCTGCCTTTGGCTCGATGCCGAAGCGGCTGATTTCCTTTGCAGCGAGAATTGCCATTTCAGCCACTTCGTTTGCGCTCGGTTCAACGTTTACATAAGTGTCTGTGAGGAAGAGGGCGCCACGTTGCGAAATGAGCAGGCTCAAAGCGGAATAGTCACGGATACCGGGAACCTTGCCGATAATCTGGCGCACGACACGCAGATGGCGTTCGAAGCGACCTTCAAGACCACAGATCATGGCGTCCGCCTCGTCGCGCATAACGGCAAGAGCTGCAATCGCAGTGGAATTCGTGCGGACGATGGTGCGTGCCGCCTCCGGCGTTACGCCCTGTCTGCCAGTATATGAGAGGTACAGGTCGACATAATCGCGATAGCGCGGGTCGTCTTCAGGATTGATGAGTTCAAAATCCGTTCCCGGACGAATCTTGAGGCCGTAGCGACGCAGCCGGGTTTCAATGACCTGCGGGCGTCCAACGAGAATCGGAGCCGCAATGCGCTCTTCGATCACGACCTGCGCAGCACGGAGCACGCGTTCATCTTCACCGTCAGCATAAATAATACGCTTCGGCTTTTCCTGCGCACGGGCTGCGGCAAAAACCGGCTTCATGATGAGGCCCGAGCGAAAGACGAAGCGGTTCAGACGATCAAGATAGGCTTCCATGTCTTCGATCGGACGTGTGGCCACGCCTGTATCCATGGCCGCCTTGGCCACTGCCGGGGCTATACGGAGAATCAGGCGCTGATCAAACGGCGATGGGATGATATAGTCTGGCCCGAAAGTTGGCGTGTCGCCGGAATAAGCGCGCGCTGCAACGTCAGATGGCTCCTCACGGGCTAGTGCAGCAATGGCGCGAACAGCCGCCAGCTTCATCTCTTCGTTAATTGCAGTCGCACCAACATCGAGGGCGCCGCGGAAGATATACGGGAAGCAGAGAACGTTGTTGACCTGGTTCGGATAATCCGAACGTCCGGTGCAAATCATGGCATCGGCGCGGGCCGCACGAGCCTCTTCCGGCATGATTTCCGGCTTCGGATTGGCGAGCGCCATGATAAGCGGATTCTCAGCCATCTGCTTCAGAAGTTCAGGCTTCAACACACCGGCAGCCGAAAGACCGAGGAAAACGTCAGCGCCGCCAATGACATCGGCCAGAACGCGCGCGTCGGTCTTCTGTGCGTAGACTTCCTTCCAGCGATCCATCAACGTATTGCGGCCTTCGTAGACAACGCCTTCAAGATCGCAGACCCAGATGTTTTCGCGCTTCGCGCCGAGATTGACGAGAAGGTTGAGACACGCAAGGGCCGCAGCGCCGGCGCCTGACGTAACAATCTTGGCGTCGTTGATTTTCTTGCCGGCAAGTTCGAGACCATTCAAGACCGCCGATGCGACGATGATCGCCGTGCCGTGTTGGTCATCATGAAAGACTGGAATGTTCATCTTTGCGCGAAGCTGTTCTTCAACCTCGAAGCACTCAGGCGCTTTGATATCCTCCAGATTGATCCCACCGAAAGTTGGCTCCAAAGCAGCCACAACGTCAACAATGCGATCGATTTCGTGAGCATCGATTTCGATGTCAAATACGTCGATGTCAGCAAATTTCTTGAAGAGAACGGCTTTGCCTTCCATCACCGGTTTGGAAGCGAGAGCGCCAATGTTGCCAAGGCCAAGAACCGCGGTGCCGTTTGATACGACAGCAACGAGATTGCCGCGGGCAGTGTATTCAGCAGCAGTTGCCGGATCTTCGTGGATTGCGAGGCAGGGAGCGGCTACGCCGGGCGAATAAGCCAGCGCCAGATCGCGCTGGTTGCCAAGCGGCTTCGTCGCCTGAATTTCCAGCTTCCCGGGCTTCGGATAACGATGGAAGAACAGAGCTGCTTCATCAAAATCCGAACGGGAAGTGGAAGGTGTTTTCTTGGTCATGGTCGCATCGCTTTCCAAAATCTTTTGTGCAGGGCAAAAGCTCGTTTGCACTCGGCGGGTGTGGTATTTGCTTACAAGTTCCGCACACGACTTCCGCACACTGGGCCATTATTGTTATTAGTCCATTAGCTCAAATCTCAGTAGGCCCGTTTTCGAGAATGAGTTTTTCCAAATTTGCAGATCTATCGTTTGATGCTGTTAAAACGCACTTTGATACGCGCCGCCATCGATAACGAGATTCTGCCCGGTAATGAACCCGGAATGTTCCGAGCAAAGGAAAGCGCAGGCCTGACCGAATTCTTTTGGCTGACCGATTCTTCCTGCGGGAATCGCCGATGCCCGCTTCGCAGCCTCTGCCTCCGGTGTCGTACCATTTTTCTGGGCCGAGAATGCAAAACCACCGCGCAGACGATCCGTATCGAAGGCGCCAGGAAGGATATTGTTGATCGTCACATTCGAGGCAGCGACCGTGCGGGCAACACCAGCAAGAAATGCCGTCAAGCCAGCACGGGCTCCCGATGAGAGATCCAGTCCGGGAATAGGAGCGTATACGGATGTCGATGTGATGTTGACGATGCGGCCAAAACGACGCTCGACCATCCCATTGATAACCGCTTTGATCAGCTCTATGGGCGTAACCATATTTTGCGTCACACCTTGAAGGATGGCGTCGCGATCAAGAAGACGGAAATCCTTGAAAGCCGGACCACCATTGTTGTTGACGAGAATGTCTGGTGCAGGGCAGGCGGAAAGCAGTTCCGCCTGTCCTTCAGCAGTAGATACGTCCGCAGCAACCGCCTCAACCTTCACGCCAAACATATGGCGAATTCTCTCCGCTGTTGTAGTGAGGGTTTCTTTATTTCGTCCGTTAAGAACGAGATCACATCCAGCTTCGGCAAGCGCCTCTGCGCAGGCCCGTCCAAGCCCCTTGCTCGAAGCGCACACAATTGCTTTTCGACCCTTCAGGCCCAAGTCCACAGCTCGATCCTCGCATTTTGTTCAAGTTTTAGAGACATGCCACCAAGCAAGCGGTCCGATCAACCGGATTCTGGTTCATGGGTGCATATGTCCACCTTTTACAGGCGGAAAATACTGGCCTTGCGAACAAGATTTAGTGAACTTCTCTATTCAAGAGGCGGAGTAAATTCCGCTCTTGGTCGTATCAGCGATCCGCTATCCACCTGTTCCAAGGCATGGGCCAGCCAGCCGACGATACGCGCAAGCGCAAACAGAAGCAGTGGCGCGTCCGGTGGCAGATCGTAGACTTCTGTTGCGGCTGCAAGCGCGAAGTCGACATTCGGCTTCTCACCAAGAATGTTCGCTGCGCTTTGTTCCAGATCGCGGTAGGGTGCAGGTAGCTCCAGATGTTCAAGCAATGCGGAGGCGCGAGCATCCCCCATTTCGCGATAGAGCGGATGACCGAAGAAGTGGAATTGCGTGCCTTGTCTGAGTTTGTCTTTGATCGCCGCTTCCGATCCGATCTGCCGGGTCTTTATAACTATCGCAGCCGCTGCGGCTGCGGCACGGCCATGCCGAGGGCCGATCAATGTTGATAATCCTGCGAGAACTGTCGCCGAAAGCGGCGCACCTGTTGAAGCGGCAACGCGGGTGGCGAATGCCGACGCATTGAGTTCATGATCCGCCAGAAGCACAAGAATGCGTCGGATAACATCGCTTGCCTGCGGCTTTTTCCAGGCCAGCGCAATGCGCTCATGCATTGGCATACTGGATGCAGAAACACCAAGAACGGTATTGTGGAACAGCCGCAGCAAATCGAAAGCTTCCTGCTGCAGAATTGCTGCTGAACGTCCTGAACTCGGCAGATCATTTGCAGCGCGAAGGCCAAAAACAGCAAACAACCGTTCTAGTGGTGTACTGCCGATTTGGTGGCCATCCAAATTCGTTTCATTGTCACCGCTAGTTATGTTGTCGAAATCCATCTGCCATAGTAATGCCGCCACTTCTTCCAATGTAGCGGTTTCAGATAGTTCGGCAGCGTCAAACCCACGATAGAGAAGCCGACCATCCGTGATGGTTGAAATGCCCGAGCGCATGATTGGCAGTCCCCAACGAATAGTGTCGGCTGCAACGACACTATCTCTCTTGCGACCGGGGCGTCTGCCAGCCAGACGATGAACATCCTCTGATCGATAGAGACTGCGTCTAGGATCATCAGGCAATGGCTTCGACAGAATGCGGCCGCGGCTCACATTCGCGTAAAGGGTCTGAGGCTTCGTCTGAAGAACGGCAAGGGCCTCTTCCGCTGTTAGCCAGTCCAATATTGCCCCCTACATTGATCTATTTCATCAAGATTGACGTCAACTATACTTGGATTCAATGTCGAAAGGCAAACAAGGAGAACGATCATGAATAGCGGACTTGAAGATGTGATTGCTGCTGAAACCGTGCTGTCTGATGTTGATGGGCTTGCAGGCCGGCTGGTTATTCGCGGTCGGTCGCTGGACGATCTGGTTCCGCAAAGCAGCGTTGAAGACGGAATCGAGCTTTTGTGGGATGGTTTTTTCGAAAATCTACCCCAAGGTGCAGAATTACAGAAAGCTCTCGGTGAGGCGCGCTTGCAGATGTTTAATCATACGGACGCGCTTGATGATACGTTGATGGAACTATCACCTGTTGAAACGCTCCGCGCATTGATGGCTCGCATTCCTGATGTGGACGATCTGACTGCGGCCTTATATCTGATGGCTGCGCCGGCAGTTTTCACGACTGCTATTCTGCGTGCACACAAGGGACGACGTCCTGTTCGTCCTGATCCGACACTTCCGCATAGCGCAGATATCCTCCGCATGATGAATGCTGGAATGCCCCATGAAGCAGAAGTTGCCGCGCTAGACACTTATCTCATGACGGTTTCCGACCACGGATTGAACGCATCAACTTTTGCCGCACGCGTCGTAGCATCGACGCGTGCCGGTTTGACATCTTCGCTGCTTGCTGCGCTCAGCGCCTTAAAAGGGCCGCTGCACGGCGGTGCTCCGGGACCTGTACTCGATATGCTGGACGCGATCGGGAGTCCCGACAACGCCGAACGATGGCTCGAAACCGCTGTCGCGAATGGAGAACGATTGATGGGGTTCGGTCACCGGGTTTATCGTGTACGCGATCCTCGCGCCGATGCTTTGAAGGGGGCATTGAAACGCATGGAAATTGTTGGACACGAGCGCGGAAAACATCGCGTAGAACTGGCCGAAGCTGTGGAAAAGGCCGCCATTGCGGTTCTCAAACGCCATAAGCCAGATCGTTCTCTCGAAACCAATGTCGAGTTTTATACCGCTCTGTTGCTTGAACGGCTAGGTTTCCCACGCGAAGCTTTCACCTGTGTTTTCGCCATGGGAAGAACCATGGGCTGGGTGGCTCATTGTCGTGAACAGGTGGCAGCCAACAAGCTCATTCGCCCGCAGTCACGTTATGTTGGTCCACTTATAGGGCTCGTTGCCTAGCGCTTACAACACGGAGAGGCGCGGACATTGCTCTCTGCGCCTCAAAACAGACCGTCATAACCCTGTGACATGAATCGGGTTTTCTGCGCTCAGATCAGGTTGCCATTGAAGGGGACAACCCAATGAGCACGGACGCTCCACAACCCAGAAAACTCCGAACCCTGTTTATCTCGGATGTCCATCTTGGTTCCAAGGCCGCACAGGCCGAATTACTTTTGGATTTTCTCCGTTATCATGAAGCTGAGACGATTTATCTCGTAGGGGATATTGTCGATGGCTGGCGTCTGCGGCGCAACTGGCATTGGCCTCAAGAACACAATGACGTAGTCCAGAAACTGCTCCGCAAAAGCCGAAAGGGCGCCAATATCATCTACATCGCGGGTAATCACGACGAGTTCCTGCGAAATTTCCAAGGGACGCACTTCGGCGGCATCGAAGTCATGAACCGGGCTATCCACGAAACAGCAGATGGCCGCAAGTTTCTCGTTATTCATGGCGATCAGTTTGACGTGGTGGTGCGCAATGCACGCTTTATCGCTTATCTGGGCGATTGGGCCTACGATACGGCGATCTGGATAAATACGGTTATGAGCCGTGTGCGCTCGCTGTTCGGTCTACGCTACTGGTCATTTTCGGCTTGGGCAAAATTCCGCGTCAAAAAAGCAGTTAATTTCATCGGTCAGTTTGAAAATGTGGTTTCGGAAGAAGCTCAACGTATCGGGGTCAATGGTGTAATCTGCGGCCATATCCATCACGCTACAATCGAAAGTATGAATGGCGTCGAGTACATCAATACTGGCGACTGGGTGGAAAGCTGTACGGCCGTGATCGAACATTTCGATGGTCGGATGGAACTTATCAAGTGGACCGAACGCCGTGATCGCCGCTCGACAACAGGGAGTGTCAACTCCGATGGCGAAGAGCCTGACGAGGGCAGAGTGATCCAGCTTCCCCGCCCAGCTCGTGAACTGGCGGCCTTCCGCTAATGAAGAAAATCGTCATCGTCACCGACGCTTGGCATCCTCAAGTCAACGGCGTCGTACGCACGCTGACCAAATGTCGTGATCTGATGATTGAGCGCGGATACGACGTCACAGTCATATCGCCGCTCGATTATAGATCGGTTCCATGTCCCACTTATCCAGAGATCCGCCTCGCGTTGACGACGCCAGGTGCCTTAAGACGGCGCTTGACAACTTTGAGCCCGGATTTTGTGCACATCGCAACTGAGGGGCCGCTGGGGTTCATGGCACGACGTGCCTGCCTGAAAATGGATTGGTCTTTCACGACAAGCTTTCACACGCGGTTTCCAGAGTATCTGGAAGAACGTTTTCCCATCCCGCCACACTGGACCTATGCATTTTTGCAGCGTTTTCATAATGCTGCTCAGCACACGCTGGTACCAACCCAATCTATTCTCGATGATCTCAAAGCGCGAGGCTTTATACGGCTGGACCTCTGGACAAGAGGTGTTGATCGTACATTATTTTATCCTCGACCCGAGGTAACCAAGGATATGCCCCGACCAGTATTCATCTGCGTCGGACGTGTTGCCGCAGAAAAGAACCTACCGGCATTTTTGGAACTTGATCTTCCCGGCACAAAGCTGATCGTCGGAGATGGTCCCTCCCTCAAAGACTTGCAGATGCGGTTTCCAGAGGCAGTGTTTGTTGGGAAACGTGAAGGCGAGGCGTTGGCCAAAACGTATGCTGCGGCTGATGTGTTTGTTTTCCCGAGCCGTACTGACACCTTTGGTCTCGTTTTGCTTGAAGCGATAGCCTCCGGTTTACCGGTTGCGGCGTACCCGGTCCCAGGATCGCGGGATGTTGTTGGCGCAACCGGTGCGGGTGTTCTCTCCGAAAATCTCGGGGAGGCATGTCTTGCCGCTCTGCAAATGGAGCCATTTGAACCCGGGCAAGTTCTCAAAAAATTCACCTGGGATGCTTGTGCTGATATTTTTGAGGATGCTCTCGCTCCAATCCACGAAACTGCGAGCGAGGGCTTTCGGCGTACAGGTCAGCCCCAGACTGCGGCTTCCGGTGGATAAACCATTGCGCCGTCATAGCGCAGTCCTGGCTCGCGATCATGGGCGAGCAGCAAAGGGCCATCAAGGTCAACCACATTAGCTTTCTGAGCAAGCAGAACTGCAGGTGCCATGCCGAGCGACGTGCCGACCATACAGCCGACCATGATTTGAAGACCGAGATTAATTGCTTTGTCTCGCATGACAAGTCCCTCGGTCAGCCCGCCAGCCTTATCAAGCTTTACATTGATGGCGTCATAACGCCTGGCAAGTTCCTCCAGGCCAACCGCCGTATGAACGCTTTCGTCGGCGCAAATGGTGACGGGACGCTCAATTTTTCTGAGAATATGATCGTTGTCTGACGGCAGCGGTTGTTCGATAAATACCACGCCTGCGTCAGCTGCCGCACGCATGTTCTCTGCTATATTGTCTGCCGTCCAGCCTTCGTTTGCATCGATGATGATGCGGCTATTCGGAGCTGCCCTGGTGACTGCGTGGATTTTTTCAATATCGTTTTCACCGCCCATCTTGACCTTGATGAGTGGATAGTGAGCGACCTTCGCTGCCGATTCCGCCATTTCGGTAGCCGTGCCGAGCGAAACGGTGATAGCGGTTTCAAGCGGACGGGTTGGTATACCGAGCATTTCAGCAACGCTTCTGCCCGACGTCTTTGCTTCCAGATCCCAAAAAGCACAATCAATCGCGTTGCGAGCAGCGCCAGCTGGCATCAAAGTCTGGATATCCTGCCGCGTGGCACCAGCTTCGATGGCAGAGCGAGCAGCTTCAATCTGGGTACTCACGCTTTCAATGCTTTCGCCGTAGCGTGCATATGGAACGCATTCGCCGCGCCCTTGATGGAGACCGTTGCCAATCACGCACACAACAACAGCGGCTTCCGTCTTGGAGCCTCTGGAGATTGTGAATTTTCCGGCGATGGGATAGCGTTCGATGATGATATTCAAGGTATTGTGCATATAGATGCCCTCTGGGACCCAGTATTTCGGTCGTTCAACGACTCGTATATGAGGTAGGCCATGTTGACCGACACTGCCGACAAAGCAAGAGTTACCGACAATCCTGCGCCAAAGATTGATTGGGCGGAGCAAGACGGTGCGCGCCATATCCGGTTAAGCGGTCGTTGGGTGTCGCAGAGCGTCAATCTTGTTGACGACAAAATGCGCGACCTTGAGAGAACGGACGAGCACAAAGCAACAATCATCGATGTTTCTGCCATAACCGGTCTAGATACAGCAGGTGCTTGGCTAATTGAACGCTTGCGGCAGCGTCTAGTTGCAAAGAACGCGGAAGCGCAGCTTGAGGGGGTGCGTCAATCCTGGCTTCCTCTAATGGAGGAAGTGGGGCAGGCTGTAGAGCGCACTCTGGATATTCCACGTCAGAAAAAGCCTTTCTTTTTCATTTCGTTTTTGGCCGCGCTTGGCGGTGGCGTTATCTCGATGGGTAACGACTTCAAGATGGCCATGCATATCCTGGGTGCCACCATCCGCGGAGCTCAGCTGAAATACGGACGCGGAAGCGGGATCCCCATTGCCGCCATCGTTACACAGATGGACCGTATGGGCGTCGGCGCGATTCCCATCATCATTCTGATGTCGACAATCGTTGGCGCGATCATCGCCCAACAGGGTGCATTTCAGTTGCGCTATTTCGGTGCGGAAATCTTTGTTGTCGATCTGGTCGGTATTTTGGTGTTGCGCGAACTCGGAGTGCTACTGACAGCGATCATGATTGCCGGCCGTTCAGGTAGCGCGATCACAGCCGAAATCGGCTCCATGAAAATGCGTGAGGAAACGGATGCTCTAACGGTTATCGGCCTCAATCCGGTAGGTGTTCTGGTTTTTCCCCGTCTTGTAGCACTAGTCATAGTCCTGCCATTGCTCACCATCATTTCCGACCTGGCTGCGCTGATCGGGGCAGGCGGCGTCGCATGGTTCTATTCCAATATTTCACCTGATGCTTTCATCAGCCGTTTGCACGATGCAGTCGCTTTGAACACTTATTTTGCGGGACTTATCAAAGCTCCGTTCATGGCAATGATCATTGGTATTCTCGCTTCAGTAGAAGGCATGAAGGTCGGTGGCAGTGCAGAATCGCTTGGTCGCCGCGTCACGGCTTCTGTTGTTAAAGCCATTTTTGTCGTTATTGTCGTGGATGGTATGTTCGCGATGTTCTATGCGGCAATTAATTTTTAGAAACGACTTATGTTCTTTGTTTTTAATGGGTTCTTTGAGACACAGTTGCACAGAAAATTGACCCTTCAATCATGTTCAACGGTTCAGTCCGAAGCCAAGCTCGGTTAAAGAATGGTTATGGAGAACGGCATCGACCACCGGTCGCAACCGCAGGACGAAGACAATCGCCAGACGGCCGTGCCGATGATCTCGGTGCGCGACGTGACGGTTTCGTTCGGGCGACAGACAGTGCTCGACAAGCTGTCGCTTGAGATTTACCAGGGCGAGGTTCTTGGCTTCATCGGTCCTTCCGGATCGGGCAAATCCGTTTTGATGCGGACCATTCTCGGTCTCAACAAGAAACAGTCGGGTGAGATCGAGATTCTCGGCCGCAACATCGATCAGCTGAATGAACTGGAAAAAATGTCCATCGACATGCGTATGGGCGTCCTGTTCCAGCACGGCGCATTATTCTCGGCATTGAATGTTCTCGAAAACATTCAGGTTCCGATGCGTGAATATCTCGATCTGTCCCCGAAGCTGATGGACGAGCTGGCGCGACTTAAAATCGATCTTGTCGGTTTGAAGCCTGACACGGCAGAAAAATTTCCGTCTGAATTGTCCGGCGGCATGATCAAGCGTGCCGCGCTTGCGCGTGCGCTGGCCCTGGATCCAGATATTCTGTTTCTGGATGAGCCGACATCGGGTCTCGATCCCATCGGTGCTGCAGAGTTTGACGATCTGATTGCCAATCTGCGGGATACGATGGGCCTGACCGTCTATATGGTCACCCATGATCTCGATAGTCTTTTTGCAATTTGCGACCGGATTGCCGTTCTTGGAAACAAGAAAGTACTCGTCAGCGGCACCATTGAAGACATGCTGACGGTGGACGATCCGTGGGTTAAATCCTATTTTCGGGGCAAGCGTGCGCGCCAGATCGATCCATCAGCGCCAACGAGACGGCGGCCCGGCAGCCGCTTGCAGACTGGATAAGATATGGAAACTAAAGCCAATTACGTACTGGTGGGTGTGTTTACGCTGATCGTCAGCCTGTTGGCTTTCGCATTCGTGTTCTGGATCGCCCGTTTCGGGGAAGCACGCGATTCTCTGGAGCTCGATGTTCGCATCCCGGGTTCTGTTACCGGCCTCTCGATCGGAAGTCAGGTCCTGTTTAACGGTATCAAGGTTGGCGATGTTCGGGCGCTGCATCTTGATGAGACCAATCCGGAAATGGTGATCGTCAAAACGCGCGTCAACGCGACGACGCCTATTACCCGCTCAACCGCAGCAACTCTCGGTTTTCAGGGGCTGACGGGGCAGGCTTATATTGAACTGAAGGGTGGGCGCCTCGATGAACCCAATCTTCTGACCGAGGCCGCAAAGGAGGATACGGTTGCCCGTATCGATGCCGATCCATCTGCCGTCAACAATCTCCTTGCTACTGCGCAGGATATCGCCGCACGTGCAAATTCAGTGCTCGGTCAGCTGGAAGGCTTTGTGAAGGATGCTCGTGGACCACTGACAGATACAATCAACAACACGAAGACTTTCACGGACGCGCTGGCGAAGAACGCCAACATTATAGAAGAACTTGGCGAGAACACCGGAAACATCAACCAGATCGTCACTGACGCCAAGGATATGATGGCGCGTTTGAACGCTGCTTCCGTGCGTGTGGATGACATTCTGGCGAAGACTGACAAGCTTCTGTCGAGTGACGACAAGGATGGCGTTGTTGCACAAGCGAAGGCAACACTAGAATCTATCCGTCAAACGTCAGACAATCTCGACAAGCGGTTGGGGCCGATTGCGGATAATCTCCAGCGTTTTTCAGGACAGGGGCTGCGTGATGTGCAATCCGTCGTCGTGGACAGCCGTCGTTCCATACAGCGCATAGAACAGGCAATTACTGATCTTGAGCGCAATCCCCAGCGCCTGATCTTCGGCGGTCAGGGGAATGTACCGAAATATGACGGGAGGACACGCCATTGATTTCCAGAGTCAGTCATATTGAAATGAGATCACCTCGCGCCGCTCGTCGCACAGTTCCGGTTCTTATTGGCCTGCTCCTTGCTGGCTGCGGGACGACAACACCGCTTGACACATTCAATCTGTCGGCACCGCAACCTGGCATATCTTCGCCAAGCCGTAAGAGCACACAGTTGCTGGTTCCGACGCCAACGGCTCTCAAGGCGCTCGATAGCGAGAATATTGTCGTCAGCTCCGCACCTGGCTCCATTGAATATCTAAAGGGCGCCCAATGGGGCGACAGGCTGACGAACATCGTGCAGTCACGTCTGGTTCAGGCTTATGAAAATACTGGCGTGTTTGGCGGAATTGGTCGTCCGGGAGATGGGCTGGCGATCAATTATCAGATACTGACCGATTTGCGTATGTTCGGAATTCAGGCTTACGCGTCGCCTAAGCTCGCCGTGGTTGAACTGGCCGTAAAGCTGATGAACGACAAGAATGGTGAAGTCCGTGCAACCCGTGTGTTCCGTACGGCTATCCAGGTAAACGGGACAACGAATGCAGCCTACGTGAAAGCGCTCGATGCAGCTTTTGAGCGGACTGCAAGCGAGATCGTAAGCTGGACAGTGACAGCGCTTTAAACCGAGACAAAGATAAAACAACAAAAAAGGTCGGCGTGTTGCGTCGACCTTTTTTCTTGAACGGAACCAACCGTTGTAATCTCTGCCGGACGAACAAAAACGCGGCCCTCAGGCCGCGTTTTTTGAATTATAGTCTTAGCGAAGGCGACCGCTTGCGTGAGCAAGCATGGTGTAGACCTTGCCCGTATCTGACGTCAGATAAGTCCGCGTTACCATGTTATCACGGTCATTGCGGGCTACATCTTCAAGCAGACGCTGGAAGTCGTCCATATAGCGGTCGACAGCGCGGCGGAATTCACCATCCGTCTGATACTTGCGCTTAATATCATCAAAGGTCTGCTGACCCTTCAGCGTGTAGAGACGACGGGTAAAGACATTCCGTTCACCGCGACGGTAACGGTCCCAAAGCTCCACCGAAGCTTCGTGGTCGATAGCGCGAGCAATATCCACCGAAAGCGAATTCAGTGATTCAACAACGTGGCTCGGTGAACGAGGCGTCGCGGTCGGCTGAGCCTTTGGCTGGGCTGCTTCTTCCTCCTCGCGGGAGGCGCGGGCAAGGAGATCGGACACCCATCCGCGCGGTTTTTCCGGCTGCGTGGCTGCCGGAGCAGGTTGAGCCTTTGGCGCATCGTAGGCGCGCTGACGTATTACAACATCTGTCTGGGCCACCGGTGCCTGAACTGGAGCCGGGCGAGGTGCGACCGGCGCCGGACGCGAAACCGGACGATCTGCACGGCTTTCGCCAACATCCACCAGACGACCGGACTTGTTGACGATCTCAGCCAGTTCCTTGAGCGCGTTGATCTGTTCGCTCACGGCCTTGCGCATTGCAGACGTGGTTTCTTTGGCTTCTGCAGGCATATCGAGAACACCGCGCTTCAACTCGCCACGGGTCGTGTTGAGCTCGTTGCGGATTTCGCTTGCGGTACGGCGGATATCGTCTGTTGCCGCGGAGAATTTCTGTGCAGCCTGCTCGACGATTTCCGAAACGCTTTCGCGCATCTTCTCGGCAGACGAACGGGTCTGGCCTTCGGCGCGCTGGAAAGCAGAAGTCACCAGCTCCTCGAAGGACTGCATCAGCTTTTCGACGCCTTCCGACTTCTCGACCAGGCCCGATGCCAGTTTGTCGAGCGCCTGATGGCGATCTTCAAGCGTGCTGACGAGGCCGTTCTGGGCAGTATTGATCATGTCGGAAGCCGAGGAGAGAACCTTTCCGTGCTCTTCGAAGCGGTCGGCAATGTCTGCGATCTGCGACAGCGTACTGTCGGAGAGTGCGCGCAAAGTACCGATATTGTTGTCGATCAGACCGGTGGAAGCCTGGAACATCTGCGCCGCACGATTGGTGTTCTCAACGAAGCTGGAAGTCGTGTCTACGAGACGACCATCGATATCCGTGAGATTGCGCGTTGCGGCATCGATCAGCTTGCCCAGTTCGCCGTTCGACGCAGCAAGGCGGTCGATCAGCTCGCTAACATTGTCGGAGAGCCCGGTCTTGGCCTGCTGAACAGCGGCAATTGTTTCTGCCGTGCGGCTTGCAAGTGCATTGACCAGAGCGGCATTTTCCGAACGAAGTCTGTCAGTAGCAGCGTGGGTTGCTTCTTCAAGCTGCTGTGCCAGTCCACGACCGCTATCAGCCAGCCGCTGTACAAGCGGTTCTGCCGTATCGTTGAGAATCTTGGTGATTTCCTGCGAGCGGGCGGCGAGAACGGCATTGAGTTCGCGAGTGCGCTCTTCCAGCGTAACGGCTGTGGTGTCGGTTACCTGTGCAATACGTGCCTCGACAGAACCGAGTTCCATCGTGATGCGTGAACCGATATCACCCAGACGCGTTGCAATCGCATCAGCGCGTTCTGCAAGACGCGTTTCGGTACCAGCGAGATTGTCGGCAACGCTGGCCGAGAACGACTCGCTATGACCTGCAAGCGTTTCGCTCGTCTTGGATGCCGTATCTGCGATCCGGGCTTCAATCGAGCTAAGTTCGCCGGTGAGGCGGCTTTCGATTGCTTCAAGACCGCTGGCGATGGCGCTGGCGCGCTCATTGAGGCGGGTTTCGGTACCAGCCAGATTGTCGGCAACGCTCGCAGCAAAGGCTTCGCTATGGCCAGCAAGTGTTTCACTCGTTCTACTTGCCGTGTTCGCGATTCGGGCTTCAATCGAGCCAAGTTCGCCGGTGAGACGGCTTTCGATCTCGCCAAGACGACCGGCAATCGCATCGGCGCGGTCGCCGAGACGAGCTTCGGTACCAGACAGGTTGTCGATCAGGCGGGCACTGAATGCTTCGCCGAAACCGTCCAGAGCTTCACCAGCCTTGGCTGCTTCAGCCGAAAGCGTGCTGGCGGCTTCGCCAATCTTCTCGCGCAGCGTTCCAGCGACGATGCCAGCGCTCTGTTCAAGTGCACGACGAACATTGTCGACGCCGATGGTGAGGGCCTTTTCCATCGTCTGCGTGCGTTCTTCGATAATGCCGGTCTGGCCTTCGAACGCGCGGCTGATGGTCGAGCTGCTGTCGGTGATTGCATTATGCAGGTTGGTTGTGCGCTGTTCCAGAATGTCGCTGTGATCCTGCAACGTCTGGCTCAGTGATGCTGTGCTGTCGCTCAACGTCGAACGAATTTCGGCAGCACGGGTTTCAATAGTGCGTTCGTGTCCGTCCAGAATGCCGGAGAGGGCATTGTTGTGATCGTTCAGGACAGTGTGGAGGCCACTTGTACGCTCTTCGACCTGACGGACGTGTTCGCCAAGGGCGGCGACGAATGCATCGCGACCAGCACCAATGGATTCATTCATGCTGCTTGCGCGTTCGTCGAGAATACGTGCGAGCGTGTCCTGGTTATCAGCGATAAGCGCCTGCAGCGCATTCACGCGTTCATCGAACGTACGGGCAAGAACTTCACGGTTTTCATTGAAGTTATCGCGCATTGCAGCAGTGCGCTCATCCATCAGTTGAGCAAGCATGGCCTGATTGCCAGCGATGACGCCGTGAAGCGTGGTTGCACGTTCTTCCAGAGAGCGGGCGTGGTCTGCAAAGCTCGTATCGAGCAATGCTGAGTGGCTTTCCATCGTCTGGCGCAGTGCGTTGGTCCGCTCTTCCAGAATTGCCGCATGATTGTCGGCAACCGAGTTGAGGGCAGATGCACTGGCATTGACCGCATTTTCGATGTCGCTCGTGCGTGCAGCAAGCGTATCGGCATGGCCGCGGATGACAGAGGAAACGCGTTCCGTTTCGCCTTCCAGTGACGCAGCAAGTACGTCGCGGCTTTCAGCAAGCTTGCCTGCAAAGGCATTGGCCTTTTCGCCGAGAATATTGCCAACGCTTTCACCGATAGAGGTCAGATCTTCGCCGATCTTCGTCTTGGTTTCGTCAATCATCGTGCTCAGAGACGTACGACCGCTGGAGAAGGTTTCCGCGATTTCACGAGTACGAGCGATGAGGTTTTCGTTGATCTGGCGCGAACGGGTTTCGAGAGCTGCATTGAGCTTTTCAGTGCTGCTGTCGAGGGCATGCGCGCGCGCTTCGAACTCGGATAGAAGCGACCGGCCACGCTCGGAAAGGGTGCTTTCGAGGTTGGCAAGACGCGTGTCGAATTCACTGACCATGGACTGTGTTGCGCCGCCCAGCAGATTGGCAATGCCGGTTGTGCGTTCGTCCAGAGCTTCCGTCAGGCGGTCCGATACAGTGCGCGACTGTTCATCGAGCGTCGCAATGCGCGTATCGAGCAGGTTTGCGAAGGCTTCGCCCGAAGTCGTGATGCGTGAACCGATGTCGCCCGTACGGCTTTCAATGGCTTCGGCAATAGCGCCGCCGCTATCATTAATGCTGCCGATCAGGCGCTCACCAGATTCGCTGAGCAGGGTGCTCAACTGCTGAGATGCAGAGAGAACGTTGTCGCGGATGATGTTGGAAGCACTCGAAAGTTCTTCCTTAAGCTGTTCATGCGCTCCAGAGATCGATGAACGCACACGCTCGGCATGGCTGACAACAGCTTCGCGTTCGTTGCCGAGATCGCTGACGAGCGAACGGATACGAACTTCATTGTCGCTATAGGCGCGTTCAAGCTGATTGACTTCCGACTGAACCAGCGTTTCCAGCTCGACGGCCCGCGCCAAAGTGCGTTCGATGCCTTCGTTCATGGCGGCGACTTCGCGGCGCACAGCCTGTCCAAGGGTTGAAACACGATCACCGGATACAGCTTCCGGCTGGAGCAGCCGCATGGCAGCTTCCGACATGCTGCGTGCTGCCGTATGCATTTCCTGCGCACGCTTCACGAGCTGCGCGAAACCCCAGAACATTGCGACTGGCAGTGCAATGCCTGCGACGACGCCGAGACCGGCAGGTGAAGTGAAGAAGTCCTTGGTGGCCTGCAAGGTCGAGAAGACATCGGGATTGATGGCTTTGCTCAGTGCAACGCCGCCAGCGGCCCACAGCACGCTGATTGCAGTTGTGGTCCAGAACAGCTTCGAGGAGTTTTCGGTCGCGCGGCGCGGAGCGGCGATGATCGCTTTTTCACTGCGGGAATCATCATTTGCCGGCGTGAAGGTAGGGGATGCAGCGTTGGCGGCGGTCGCAACAGTTGCAGCGGCAACAGGCTTGCTAACAACTGGTTCGGGTGCAGGCGTTGCGACCTTCGATGTGTTGGCAGGCTTGTGCTGAACGCTGACTGTAGCTTGCGAAACTGGCCCGGCAGCTTTTACGACCGGCGGGACCGGAGGCGCTGCAGGCGTTGCAATCACTGAAGCAGTGGTGATGGTGGCTACTTTCGCAGCAGTTTCAACAGGGGAGACGGCAGCCGGTTCGACTGTTTTGGTCTTCTGTTCGGCAACCAGCTCTTCAGCAGCACGCGAAATCTGCTCTTCCAGATCGTCGACTGAGAAGCCATCATCGAATGCACTCAAGTCCATATCGATATCAAGATCGTCACCGAAATCGATATCGAGTGCCTGTTCCAGTGCCTTTTCAACCTCAAGGTCGAGCTTCTGTGCCTTGGATTTGGAAGCCATTGTTTGCCTACCTCGTACTCATTACTGCGACGGCCGGACCATAAAAAGGCCGTTACAAAACTTTCTCCGCCATTTTGCATCGTATCGGCTCGGGCTTGTTAAGGAAATAGGCGACTTCTGCCGATACCTAAAACTTTAAATACAAGGTTAACGGAAGGCGGCTCAATTCATGAAAATTCGACATTTCCGGGCTTTCCACATTTACCAGCAAGTTGTGGAAATCGGTCGAGGCTGTTTCCATCATCCGACAATACTCTACGAGTTTATTAACAAAAACGCTCGTATAGAGTGTCCGGAGTCATAATTATCATTTACTAGTTGTATGAGCTGGGCGCGGGATTCTTTCCGTCATTCCTCATTCTCCCTCAATCACATCATATGATGCACTTTCCGCAGACGACAAGGAAGGGTTTTCCGATTTCGGGCGCAACTGTCAGGTTTGGCAGGGCCCCAAACTCTCAACTGATGCACGGCATATTGGCGCAGTTGCCTGCTTGGGTGCGGTCAAGGTTGAAACTATTTGCAGAACGCCGTATCTGCCATTCCGAGTTTATTTGCGTTTTTCAGCCGGGACGGCGACGAACGCCAAAGATGAAGATCGCGCGGAATTTGCGTGTTTCAAGGAATGAAAATGACGAAGATCGTATTCGTATCAGCTGATGGCGCGACACGGACCGAGGTCGAAGCCGATAACGGGTCAAGTGTGATGGAAGCAGCCATTCGCAATGGCATTCCGGGCATCGATGCGGAATGCGGCGGTGCCTGCGCTTGCGCAACCTGCCATGTCTATGTTGATGAAGACTGGAGCGACACTGTCGGTGGCCCCGACGCGATGGAAGAGGATATGCTGGACTTCGCCTATGAAGTTCGCCCTACCTCGCGCCTTTCATGCCAGATCCGCGTGTCGGATGACCTTGAAGGCCTCGTCGTGCAGGTGCCTGAGCGCCAGAACTAAATTGTTGAAGAAATGGTGATGCGATGGGCGTAGAACCGCATAATGATATTGTCATTGTCGGCTGCGGGCCTGTCGCACTTTTCTCCGTTTTTCAGCTTGGGCTGTTCGGGTTCAGGTGCCATCTCATTGATGCCAGTGATCGGCCTGGTGGCCAATGTACGGCGCTCTATGCCGACAAGCCGATTTACGACGTGCCCGGTTTTCCCGAAATCATGGGCGGAGAACTCGTAGAACGGCTTCTCAGGCAGATTGAGCCGTATAATCCCGTTTTTCATTTCAACAAGATAGCGGCCAGTATCGCAGTCGATGACGACGGCGTGGCCGTTGGCATTCGTAACAGTGACAAGCTTAAAGCGCGCGCAGTGGTGATTGCATCCGGTCTTGGTGCGTTCAACGGAGACGGACAGGTCATCCGTCCAGACTCGCTGGCCGAGCTTTCTTTCATTAAGACGGGTAACATGCTGGCTGTGAGCCCCGAGACCTTCAGAACTTCAAGTCCGAAAGTCTATGCTATCGGCGATGCCTGCCACTATCCGGGCAAGCTGAAACTCATTCTGTCAGGGTTTCATGAAGCCGCATTGATGACGCAGGCTATACGCCGAGAATTGCACTAGTGGTCTGATTCCGACATTTGCATCCCTCGGATATGAGCGCCGAGCAAATGTCGGAATCAGACCACTAGTCTCGTTGCTTCATTTGGAAGCCTGCTGGGCGCGTTCCATGCGATAGGTCAGCAAGCGCGCAAAGCGGTTTTCGAAATTGATCGTCTCAACCCGGTCAAACCTTTGCTGTTCCTTGTCATGCGCTTCCATAAGGCGTGCAGTGACTTTGTCGATGTCAGTGCGAAGCACAGAACAATCTGTGCGGGTGCGCAGTCCACGTATTTCCCGTTCCATCTGGCTTGCAAAGCTGCGCGCAATCACGATGTGGCTTTCTTCGTGACGGCGAATGTCCTGCAACAACGTATCCCAGATCAACGCCAGTTCCGGCGTTGCCTTGCGGCGCTGTTTCCAGCGAGGCAAGGAAACCTTTGCGTGAACGTTCACGTAAACGTCCTGCACTTTGCAGGCTTTTCCAGGCGCGCGGCCATAACGTACCTTGGCATCGAAACGGATTTCGGCGGCGCCGGGGTGGTGCTGGCCAGTCTTCTTGAGGAAGGGCCCATTACGGGAAAGAGCCCTGTCGAGGTCTGCTGCCGTTTTGCCACTTACGGTATAATAGTTGAATTCTCGAAAGATCGCGGCGGCTTCCGCTTGCGGAGCTACGATGGCAAGAACTGCACTGAGAGCCAGAACCTTCTTCCTCAAATTCATGTCCTGGCACCTCTTTCTAAAACCAGTAAGAAATTCGCTTTTTATTGCCGCGAGCATGGCATGCAATCGTCAAGAGAACTATAACGCCCTTCACAAAATGACTTCAGGCGAGGTTGGTTGCAACCTCGCCACAATGAAATGGCCTAGGGAAATGCCCCCAGGAAATGGCACAGGAACATTTCGCTATGACGAAAGAATGGCACGTTGCTCATGGAAGAAGCCTTCGCCTGGGGGAAAAGTCCGTGATCATGGGCATATTGAATATCACGCCAGACTCTTTTTCCGACGGCGGCCACCACAATGAGCTGGAAAAGGCAATAGAAGTAGCCGGTCAAATGCTCGCCGATGGAGCGACGATCATCGATGTTGGCGGAGAATCGACCCGCCCCGGAGCTGCTGCGATCGACTCCGAAACGGAAATCAAACGCGTTGTTCCTGTTATCGAAACATTGGTAAAGAAATACGATTGCATCATCTCCATAGACACTTACCGTGCTGTAACTGCGCAGGCTGCGGTCAAAGCCGGAGCTCATATCGTCAATGATGTCTGGGGGCTGCAACGAGAGCCTGAAATCGCCGATATTGCCAAAACAGCCGGCGCAGGACTGGTCATCATGCATACCAGCAGGGATCGACCCGTTCTCGCCGATGTCATCGAAGATCAGTTCTCGTTCCTGAATGTTTCGCTGGATATAGCGATAAAGGCTGGCATTGAAGAATCCCGCATCGTGCTCGATCCCGGTTTTGGCTTCGGCAAGAATAAGGATGAGGATGTTGCACTTTTGGCCAGAGCAGATGAATTGCAGAAGTTTGGATTCCCGTTACTCGTCGGCACGTCGCGGAAACGTTTTATCGGCGGCATGACGGGCAGGGACAATCCGCTCGACCGCGACATAGGAACTGCGGCAACGTCTGTCGCACTGCGTTTGGCAGGTGCCGACATCTTCCGTGTTCACAATGTCGCTTTTAATAGAGATGCACTTGCCGTTGCAGATGATATCCTGCAATTCAGACGCAGTGAAAATAGAAAGTAAAGCCGTGTACACGATCCGAATGATGAATTGCGCATTCTTCGCGCACCACGGCGTTTTCGATGAAGAGCACAAGCTCGGTCAGCGTTTCTACGTTGATGCTATTCTTGATGTCGATCCGGGCAATGCGCTGGAGAATGATGATATCGACGGTACTGTGCATTACGGTATCGCCTTTGCTGTCATTGAAGACATCATCACCGGTCGTCAGCGCTATCTGATCGAAACGCTGGCTCTCGACGTGGCGAAGGCACTGACCGCCCGGTTTCCGCAGGTAAAGCGCGCAGAAATTACGGTCCGCAAGCCGAACGCACCTGTTCCGGGTGTGCTGGACCATGTTGAAGTGACCGTGGTTTATCCGCAGTGAAAGCAGGCAGCCATTATCGCGCCTGGCTGGGGCTTGGCGGAAATATCGATGATCCCGTTGCGTCTATGGGCAAAGCGTTACGCTTATTGGACGAAAGGGCCGACACAAATATCGTGGCTGTCTCGGCTGTCTATCGCACGCCCCCATGGGGCAAGACAGATCAGGCGTGGTTTCACAACGCATGTGCAGAAATCGAAACCACGTTGCAGCCATTAGAGCTGATTGCGACCTGTCTCGATGTGGAGCGCTCATTGAAGCGCGTGAGGATCGAGCGATGGGGTCCGCGTATCATCGATATCGATTTACTGGCGATGCAGGACGAGGTGGGAAAAGCCGTCGTCATGAATGATACAGCTCTCCAGCTTCCGCATCCCCGCATGCATGAGCGGGCTTTCGTTCTCGTGCCCTTGAACGATATTGCGCCATCTCTCAAAATTGCAGGCAAGACGATCGCGGACTGGAATACCGGGATAGAACAAGTCGGAATAGAAAAAGCCCGCACGGATGCGAGCTGGTGGCGAGAGTAGAGCAGTTCCGAAGACGCAGTCTAACGAGAACTGCTCCAGAGCTTTTGTCAGTTCTTCGCGATGCTGCCGACTGCGATATTATCCACACGCTTCAGGCTCATGCCTATGACCGGTACCAGTTCCTTGTCGACGCGAACGGAAACCGTCACATTCATCGTGTTCGGATCGGAAACGCGGGCCAGCATGGCACCGTTCAACTGTTTGCGGTTCAGGCCGAAAACAACCTTGTTGCCACTGACGGAACCTGACGTCACGTCAAGGCCTTTGCCCGCTGCGCCGTCGTTGAACTTGCCTGAATAAGCGGAGCCGACGCGCGTTACGGTAGCCTTCATAGGCTGCGAAAAGACGCCAACGCGGCAGGTACCGTCAAGCGTCATGCCAACATCTTCTTCCGGTGTTGATCCGGCGAGATTACAGACGAATTTCGTGCCTTTGTACTTTCCGGCGACGATTTCGCCTGGACCTGACCATTGGCCTTCGATCGTTTGAAAGAACTGCTTGTCCTTGTCAGCGGCCAGAACCGGCGCGGCAGAAAATGACACGGGCAGCAGCGTCAGGCAGGCGGCGATGCAATTCTTCATATTCAGCTCTGTCCCGGATTCACGACCTTGATCGGACGTCATTCCTAATTGTTGTTTTTAAGCATGTCACGACCAAAAGCTGGTCGCGCCTCGCAAACCGTCGGATTATCCGACGCTGCCAGAAGTCGATCAAAAGGGAAGGGCACGTTTCAGGGGAGTGTGCCAATACACCGGATCGCTCGATTCTGGCGCAGCTTTCTATCTACTTATAATCGTCGCGAATGGTTAATGCTTCGGAAATAAACCGCTATTTTCCAGGACGCTTTTTATCGGTTCGTTCACCACTTATCCTCGCAAGGTCGCCGATAAAGTCTCCGATTCCGGGGCGCTTTTCCGCATTGAATGGAAATGGACGCACCACATCCATGGCCGCAATCCCGATGCGTGCCGTCATGAGCCCGTTGACCACACCTTCACCGAGCTTGGCCGACAGCCGGGAGGCAAGACCGTGTCCTACCAACTGCTGGATCACGCTGTCCCCCATGGCTAGTGTTCCGGTTACGGCCAGATGAGCGATAACCCGGCGTGCAAGCTTCAGAAAGCCAAGTGTTCCGGGGCGGCCGCCGTAAAGTTGTGAAAGCCGACGGATCAGCCGCGCTGATTCAAAAATGACATAGCCGATATCGACGAGCGCGCGCGGGCTGATTGCTGTGACAATCGAAACGCGTTTTGAAGCATTCAAAATGAGTACGCGCGCTTCACGGTCAAGAGGACGAAGGATTTCCGTTTCGGCAAGCTGGATCAGATTCCGCCCATCAATAATATCATTTGTCAAACCGTCCAAAAGCTGCCGCCCGCGCGCTGTCTCGGGCAAGCCCGCCGCAATCGAGCGCAACGCGTCCACTGCTTTTCTGGCTGCCGCCATATCATCGCGTTCTGCTGCATCTGCGGCGTCTTTGCGAAGGTGCTGCACGGACGCGAGGCGACGCAATGCGACAAGTTCGCGAACGACGATGGCGATAAAGGCGGTAAGCGCAATTATAGCAACACCCAATGCGGTCCAGCCTAGCCAATCCGCACGGGAAAATAGCGCCCGGATAAGGTCTTCGGTCCAGATGCCAACGGCGAAAGAAACAAGTATGCCGAGCGCACCGAAAAGTATTCTGCTAAGCGACCAGCCCTTGCGTTCAGGCGCTTCAAACGACGGATCAAGGATTTCCAGTTCTGCCGCCTCGTCTTCGCTCAATGCGAAGACATCCGGTTGGGAGATAACGGCGTCGAGGTCCCGCACTGCACGAGGACGGCGCGGCGCCTCCTCCGCTGTTTCAGGACGAGTTGAGGGCTGGTTCACCGTAAATGATGCTGGTTTGCGTGGTGCCTTCTCTATCATGCGAGACGATCCCCAATCAAAAACTGCAAGGCGCGATCCAGTCTTATATGGGGCAGGGAAAGCGTTATGCCTTCAGCGGTACGCTCTAGCCGGGGCGGACGAAAACGGACAAAACGGATGGCCGGATCACCCTGCGCAAAAGACTTTTCAAAGATCGCATTGGGATTCTTCGGTAAATCACCGGGAAATATAGCTGTTTCGGTTTCACCATCGAACACTTCACCGTCGATCCTTTCGCCTTTCAGCGGTGTACCAACGATGACAGGCAGAGTTTCCTTACCTTGTGTCACGGTTGCCTCACGGGTGGCCCGAACTGCAGCCATTGCGAGAACATCAATATCGGCGCCGGAAAAATCGGCGCGCTCTATAGCCCGCTCCACGAGACGGCGCACGATGGCTTGCAGACGGTCATGACTTTCATGATGCAAATGATCGGCTTTCGTTGCTGCAACAAGAATGCGCCCGATCCGGCGCTGGATCAGGCCAGTCAGCAGGTTTGAGCGTCCCGGCCGGAAGCAGGACAGGATATCGGTGAGTGCCCGTTCCAAATCAGCGACGACTGCGCCACCTGCATTCATTGCCTGCATGGCATCGATAAGCACGATTTGCCGGTCGAGCCGCGCAATATGTTCGCGAAAGAATGGCTTGATGACATAGGTTTTATAGGCTTCGTAGCGCCGTTCCATCATTGCGCCCAGAGAGCCAGCCTTCAGATCGTCCGGTTTCAGGTCGGGAAGCGGGGCGAATGTCAGTGCCGGTGACCCTTCGAGGTCGCCCGGCATTAGAAAGCGTCCCGGCGGCAAGGTCGATAAAGCGCGTTCATCGGCTTTTCCTGCACGCAAATAAGCCGTGAAGCTCTTTGCCAGTCGCTGTGCGGTCAGTTCGTCTGCTTTCTCGGAAGGTGTGACGAGAGAAGCTTCGGCGATCCACTCCTGAGCCAAATCCCTATGCGTCGGTTCATGGGCCAGAGCAAAAGAATCCGCACTGAATTCGGCATAGGATTTGCCAAGCAAAGGCAGATCCAGCAACCATTCTCCGGGATAGTCGACGATATCAACCGACAGCTTGCCGGGCGACAGCCAACGTCCCCAGGCAGAAGCGGATTCATATTCGATTGTCAGGCGCAATTGCGAGATGGCGCGAGTGGAGTCCGGCCAGATACGCTCATCGATCAACGCCGACAGGTGCTCTTCATACTGAAAGCGGGGGACTGCATCATCGGGCTGCGGCTCAAGCAGCGCGCGTGAAATGCGGCCCGATTTATAGGCTTCAAACATCGGAAGCCTGCCGCCATGCAACATGTTGTGAACGAGGGCTGTGATGAAGACCGTCTTGCCGGCACGTGACAAACCAGTCACGCCGAGCCGCAATGATGGAGACAAAAGCCCGGTCGCACGATCTGCCAGTGTATCGAGTGCGATCTTCGTTTCGTCGCCAATACTTGTCAGCTTAGCCAATTAACCCTCGTCGAAATCATTGATCTGTCAGCGGTATAGATAGGGGCGCGTCTGCGGTCTTGGCAAGGAATGTTGCTGCACTTACGGAAAATCTACTGAGGCAGCATAAAGCTTTCGAGATAACCACTGCCGCGTTCGATTTCGCCCAGTGAAGCAGGAAACGTAATATTTGCCAGTGCGGCAGTGGGAAAACCTGCGCGGAGCTTCAAGAGACCATCCCTATTACCATCGCCACATAAGGCCAGCGCCAGATCTTCTATGCTGGGATTGTGTCCCACGAGCATCAGCGTCGGCACATCGCCATGTTCACGTATGGCTCGCATATAGTCAGCTGCCCCGCCGCTATAGATGGTATCATCGATTATGGTTTCGACCTCTGCACCCAAACGTTCAATAATACCGAACGCGGTTTCTCTCGTTCTACACGAACCGGAAAGAACCACCCGATCAGGATATAGGTTGATTGACTTCATTGTCCTTGCAAGCCGGTCAAGCGAAGCTTTCCCTTCCTGATCTAGAGGGCGGTCGAAGTCCTTCATTCCGGGTTTTGCCCATGCGGCTTTGGCA
The DNA here is from genome assembly GCF_022488005.1 of Ochrobactrum sp. A-1. Taxonomy (NCBI): domain Bacteria; kingdom Pseudomonadati; phylum Pseudomonadota; class Alphaproteobacteria; order Hyphomicrobiales; family Brucellaceae; genus Ochrobactrum; species Ochrobactrum sp. A-1. The sequence continues at coordinate 406,105 of NZ_JAKVQC010000003.1, read as the reverse complement.
TGTCTTAGGAGAAGTAAACGACTCATCTGTAACGTTCCAAGCTGTGTTTAGAGAGCATTTCCGGCCATAATTGGAGCGCAATTGAGCAGTCCAGAAGCCCATTCTCCCGATTTTTTGATGTCTGTCAGCATTATTTACAGTAGGTGACTGCCTAATTAATAGGCTCGTTATGCTGCCGCAGGCTGATGGTATCTGTAAGTGAAAAATGTACCCATTTTATTAGCAATAGATTGAAGTTATTATGATAGTTCAAAGAGCAACTATTCCCATGCATTTTTAAACTGCATAATTTTAATGCAAAATCATACAAAATTGATGCACTAAAAAGTAGTGGGATACGGTTGTTTGATGTTGTGTCCTTGTTGCTATGGAACTATATAACCGCTCGCGTCTCCTAGATGTGGGGTAATTCAGAATGAGTGAATTGATTGACCTTGACTATAGGCCCACTGAAGACGAGCCGTTCATGAATGAGCGGCAGAAGTCTTACTTCCGCGCGAAACTGATCGCGTGGAAGAATGATATTCTGCGAGAAGCGCGTGAAACGCTTGAAGCGCTACAGCAGGAAAATGCAAACCACCCGGACCTGGCGGACAGGGCATCCTCCGAAACGGATCGGGCAATTGAGCTACGTGCTCGCGACAGACAGCGCAAACTGATCTCCAAAATCGACGCGGCCCTGAGCCGTATTGATGAAGGAACCTACGGCTTCTGCGAGGAAACGGGAGAACCTATCAGCTTGAAGCGGCTTGATGCGCGTCCGATCGCTACGCTATCTATCGAAGCGCAGGAACGTCATGAGCGTCGTGAAAAAGTCTATCGCGACGACTAAGTTTCAAGACAGTTTAAAAAAATTATAGGCTGCGGTTTCCGCAGCCTATTTTTTATCGAGATGTACATTGGCTGGGAGCTCAGCTTCTGCGAATTTCATCCTTGGTCAATTCACCGAGAAGTTTTTCCATTTCATCTTCGATATCATCCTTGGCTTTGTCTTCAACGGCATCGTCCGTAGCAGAAATATCAAGTGAACTCAGAAGTTCATTTTCGAAGAACTCTGCGTCAAACGAGATAGCATCCTTGGCTTCATCGCTTGCGACGCTTTCCGAATTGACGTCCGCAGTGATCGAGCTGTGTAACGCGTCGCCGAGGTCGGCCAGATCATCGCCTGGCGTTTCGGCTGTAACCGCTTCGGATTCTACCGGTTTTGGCTCGGCAACCGTGATTTCAGGCTCCACGCGCTTCGGTTCCGAAGGAGTGCTGAACGCAGGTGCCGCAGTCGAGGAGACCGTGGGTTCGGTCACGTCGACCGAGGGAGATTTGTCCGTGACCGTTGTTTCACGCTCGGGAACGATGCTGCCGAGATTTGCAGAAGCAACCGATGCGATGGCAACACCGGCGGCGGCAGTCGCTCCGGAAGAGGTCGAACTCAGAACGCCGCGTGAAACCTGGCTCAACGGATAGGCCGGGTGGGCACGGGTTGACTGCGGTTGAGCTTGAGCGGGACGGGGCGGCAATACGGTGCGGGGTTGTGGCGGATAGTTGGGCGCCGGGCGTGGTTGTTGCGGTCGAGGCTGGACCGGCTGAACGGATTTCGGCTCAACAGGTGAACGCGGCGGGATGGGGGCCGTCGGAGCCTGTGGCGGAACACGTACAGGCGCAACAGTCTGCTGAGCAGGCTCTTCTCGTACTGGCTCAGGCTTGCGATAAGTCGGTGTTTCAATTGCGGACGTGATCTGGATCGCTTCGTCCTTCTCTTCGGCCTGTGGTGTTTGCAGTGGAAGAGCAGGGCGCTCCGCCTTTTCATTGGTCAGTGTTGCTTCGTGCTGTTTGAAGCGTTCAATGTGCTCTGGCTCTATGCGTGAAGCTTGCACGCGCGCGTGGGCACGCGATTCCATGACTATATTCTGTTCCACCACGACGTCGGTTGGTCCGCCGATGAGCAGCAGGTGTTCCACATCGTCACGGCGGATAAGGACAAGCTTGCGTCGGCTGTCCACCGCCGCCGCATCCATCACTGAAAGACGGGGCTGCCGTGTGCGCCCGTTGGAGACGAAGGTACCGCCGCTGAAACGACGAATGATACTGAGAACAACGAAAATTCCGCCAAGAATGATCGCAAATATTAGGATAAAGCCGACAATATTAGCCGCGCTCTCTCCAACGATGCCGCTGAGCCATTCCTTCATGCGGATACCCTCTTATACAATAAACGAAAAACCTGCGACGAATGGAGACTGCGTTTCCCCCGACACTCCGCATCATCACATGTTTGGTACAGTAATTGAATTTCTATGCCTTGGGAATGTTTCTTGGAAATGCGGGAAATATATGATCCCCAGGCAAAACAGTGCAAAAAAGTCCAATTTGCACCGTTTCAGTGCAGCAATGCTTGTACTGCTCGCCGATTAAAGCATTCTGCGAATCGGATATACCCTGACATATTGGCTGCGCGTACCCACGCGATGGCTAGACTGCGCAGAAAATGCATTCGAGAAAATCGGATATGCGGATGATTGAAATGACGTCTTGGCTGATCGAAAAAGCACATGGCATCCTGGTGCCTGTTGATACCCAGCCACGCAACATGAAAGGGCAGCAGGCTTGATGTCGCGACAGACGGACAACGCTTACCCGAAACCGCTCGTAATGCCCAAGCGCAATCGCAGTGGTGCCCTTCGCCTGTTGATCGTTGGCATTTTGCTGACCGTCGCCGCAATTGCCTATTTTGTGTTTCGCGATCGGTTGGGAGACGGATTTGCCCTCGTTCTCATGGGCATTCTGTCGATGGTCGGCGTCTTCTATCTTTTCGGTGCTGCAACTGGCCTCATTCAATTCAGTCAGAAGAACGGCGAACAGGATCTCGCGCACTCCTTCATGGATTCCCAGCCGGAAGGAACGGTTATTTCCGATGCGCGCGGCCAGATTGTTTATGCCAATCAGGCTTATGCTGCCATGACCGGAGTTGCTAATGCCGAAGGCGTTCGCTCACTTGATAATGTGTTGACGGCTGAACCGGCAGCGTCCGATGCCATTTATCGCCTGACGAATGCCGTTCGCGATGGTCTGTCGGCACAGGAGGAAGTACGGCTTTCCGGCGGTCTTTCTCGTGAAGCTCATGGTTCGCTGGCTCCGGTCTGGTATCGCATCAAGGCACGTCCCATCGAGGCGGGGCAGGAATTCAAAAGCCCGCTCGTTGCCTGGCAGATCGCCGATATTTCCGATGAGCGCGCGGAGCAGGAGCGTTTCTTTCAGGAACTGCAGGAAGCCATCAATCACCTTGACCACGCACCAGCGGGCTTCTTTTCCGCTGATCCTTCGGGTCGGATCATCTATCTCAATGCGACGCTTGCGGAATGGCTTGGCGTCGATCTGACCCAGTTCACGCCGGGATCGTTGACACTCAACGATATCGTGGCGGGCAGCGGGATGGCGCTCATCAAGGCGGTTAAAGCCGAGCCGGGCACGAGCCGTAACACTGTCATTGATCTTGATCTTATCAAGCGGAATGGACAGAGCCTCGCTGTTCGCTTCTATCACCGTGTTCAGGCCGCGCGTGATGGAACACGCGGTACGAGCCGTACTATCGTTCTGGATCGTGCGGAGGGTGAAGATTCATCGATGGCGCTGCGCTCCGCCGAAGTACGCTTCACGCGTTTCTTCAACTCGGCTCCGATGGCCATCGCTGCGGTTGATTCCGCTGGACATATATTGCGCACCAATGCGCGCTTCCTCGATATTTTCGCTCCGGTTGTCGATCGTGATGCGATCGATGGCAATGCAAAGCTTGAGATCGTCGTGCACGAGCGCGACCGAGAGACTTTCAACAGGGCACTTGCAGCCGCTTTCGCCGGGCAGGCGAGCATTTCGCCTGTCGATACGGTTTTGCCGGGTAATGAAGAGCGACATATCCGCTTTTACATGAGCCCGGTAACCGATCTTGGTGGCGAACGCGCCGAAGAGGCGGCGATTATTTCGGCCGTCGAGACGACCGAGCAGAAAGCTCTCGAAAACCAGATGGCACAGAGCCAGAAGATGCAGGCCGTCGGCCAGCTCGCCGGCGGCATTGCGCATGACTTCAACAATGTTCTGACAGCGATCATCATGTCGTCGGATCTGCTGCTGACGAACCATCGCGCATCCGATCCGTCATTCCCGGACATCATGAACATCAAGCAGAATGCCAATCGCGCGGCCTCGCTTGTGCGTCAGTTGCTGGCGTTCTCGCGTCGTCAGACGCTCCGTCCGGAAGTGCTCGATCTGACCGACGTTCTGGCAGACCTGCGGATGCTGCTGGCACGTCTCGTCGGCAAGGATATCGAGCTGAAGATCGATCATGGACGCGATCTCTGGCCTGTAAAGGCCGATCTCGGACAGTTCGAGCAGGTTGCCGTCAATCTGGCAGTCAATGCACGCGACGCCATGCCGGAAGGCGGTGCAATCACGTTGCGTACGCGTAACGTGTCGACGCAGGAAGCCGCAAAGCTTCATTATCGTGATCTGCCGGAAGCGGATTATGTGGTCTTCGAAGTGGAAGATACCGGAACGGGTATTCCTGCGGACGTGCTTGAAAAGATTTTCGAGCCGTTCTTTACGACGAAGGAAGTGGGTAAGGGCACCGGGCTCGGTCTGTCGATGGTCTATGGCATCATCAAGCAGACCGGTGGCTTCATCTACTGTGATTCCGAAGTTGGAAAAGGCACAACGTTCAAGATCTTCCTGCCGCGTCTTATTGAAGAAAAACGCGCTGATGATGCGCCAGTCGTTGTGAAGGAAAAGAAGGTCGAGAAAGCGACTGATCTTTCCGGTTCGGCAACGGTGCTTCTGGTGGAAGACGAGGATGCGGTCCGTATGGGCGGCGTGCGTGCACTTCAGTCGCGCGGATATACCGTTCACGAAGCAGCGTCCGGTGTCGAAGCGCTTGAGGTCATGGCCGAACTTGGCGGTGAGGTGGATATCGTCGTATCGGACGTAGTTATGCCTGAAATGGATGGCCCGACGCTGCTGCGCGAACTGCGCAAGACTTATCCCGACATCAAGTTCATCTTCGTATCAGGTTATGCGGAGGATGCATTTGCACGCAATCTTCCAGCCGATGCCAAGTTTGGTTTCCTGCCAAAGCCATTCTCACTCAAACAGTTGGCGACAACTGTTAAGGAAATGCTGGAGAAGCAGGATTAATGCTTCGGCTAGGCTTACACCGTGATGCCTGAAGGCAGTATCGCTATACTTGGAGGAGGGCCATCTGGTCTGATGGCCGCCGAAAGACTGTCAGCGCGAGGCTATTGTGTGACCGTCTACGAGCAGATGCCCACGGTTGGCCGCAAGTTCCTGCTTGCTGGCAAGTCTGGTCTAAATATTACGCATTCGGAAGATTTTACAGCTTTCGCGAAGCGGTTCGGCTCAAGCAGTGACCGTATATTACCGGCCTTGACCGCTTTTGGTTCGAGCGAGTTGCGCGCTTGGGCCGATGAACTGGGTGCCGCCACCTTTGTCGGCTCCTCAGGTCGTGTTTTTCCCGAAGCGATGAAGGCGTCGCCGCTTCTGCGCGCGTGGGGAAAACGTCTGGAAAATCAGGGTGTTCGCATTCTCACTCGACATCGCTGGCTTGGCTTCGAGGGCAATGGTCTCCGTATCGAGAACCCGGATGGTATTCAGACGATTACATGTGACGCTGTGCTCTTTGCTTTTGGTGGCGGAAGCTGGCCAAAACTCGGTTCCAATGGCCTCTGGATTGATGAGTTTCGACGCAAATTAATCGATATAGTGCCGTTTCAACCTGCAAATTGCGGTTTTGATGTTGCCTGGAGTGATTTTTTTGCCGAACGCTTCGCCGGTGAGCCGGTGAAGTCGGTCACTGTGACGTCCGGTGCAGGCACGACACAGGGCGAGTTTGTCATTACGCGCGGAGGGGTCGAGGGTAGCCTCGTCTATGCGCATTCCGCTGCTCTGCGCGACAGCCTGCAAGAAAGCGGAACGGCATTTCTGACGCTGGATCTTGTTCCGGGACGAACTCTCGAACGGCTGGTAGCCGATATTTCCCGACACGATACAAAGCTGAGCTTCGGCAATCTTCTGCGCAAGGCGGCAGGTCTGACCGGCGTGAAGGCAGCTCTTGTGACGGAGTTCACCCGCGACAGAAACCCGAAAGCGCTGGCCGCCACGATCAAGGCTCTTTCCATTCCGCTGCTCCGTCCACGCCCGCTGGATGAAGTGATTTCGTCGGCAGGCGGTATTCGTTGGCACGAAATCGACAAGAACTACATGCTGCCAAAGCTGCCTGGCATTTTTGTTGCAGGAGAGATGATCGACTGGGAGGCTCCAACCGGCGGTTATCTTCTGACTGCCTGTTTCGCGATGGGCCGTGCGGCGGCGGACGGTATCGATGCATGGCTCAGGGCAGGCAACACGCTCCGCGAGAGATAAGCTGACACGACCTTCTTTAAGTGGAAATCAGCACATTCGGATATACGGCTGATCGACTGCGGGCTAATCTGCCAGACAGGAGCATTGAATGCTTGCCGTCTGAGGGGAAGGTACATTCGCATGAATACAGCTTCTACCGTCGCTGCACACCCGCTTTTGAGACAACGAGACGGGCATCATGCCCGTGTTACCTTCGAGGAACTGTTCTTCGATCTGGTGTATGTTTTCGCAGTTACACAATTGAGCCATGAGCTTTTGCACAATCTGACGCTGACCGGCGTTGTGGAAACGTTGATCCTCTGGTTCGCAGTATGGCTCGGCTGGCAATATACCTGCTGGGTAACAAACTGGTTCAACCCGGAGACGCCGCAGATACGCACCCTATTGTTCTGCGTCATGCTGCTTGGTTTGATTATGGCATCGTCCATCCCCGGCGCTTTTGCAGACAAAGGCTGGATATTCGCACTGACTTATGTGGCAATGCAGGTTGGGCGGACTGCCTATATCGTGTTTGTTTTGGGACAGAACCATCCGCTTGCTGCCAATTACCGGCGAATGCTCGGATGGTTTGTGATTTCAGCTGTTTTCTGGATAGCCGGTTGTTTTGTCGAGCATGAGGCTCGTATGGCCTTGTGGTTGATTGCCGTGCTTTGCGAATACTTATCGCCGATGCTGGGCTTTGCGCTACCGGGCCTCGGACGTTCCCATACCAGCGACTGGACCATCGAGGGGGGACATCTTGCAGAACGATGCCAGTTGTTCGTGATCGTGGCGCTCGGCGAAACGTTGCTGGCTACTGGTGCGTCCCTTTCCAGTGCTGAAGAATGGAACATGGCTCTCATGTCGGCCCTGCTTGCAACTTTTGTCGGTACGCTTGCCATGTGGTGGCTGTATTTTGGCACTTCCAGTAAGGACGCAACAGAAACAATCACCCATTCCACCGATTCCGGGCGGATTGGCGCATATTTCCATTATGTCCATGCCATTCTGGTTGCAGGTATTATCGCAACGGCAGTCGGAAACGATCTGGTGATGGAGCACCCACACGATCCGTTGAAAACGTCTTATGTTCTCATTCTGGTGGCAGGACCGGCGATCTATCTGATTGGCAGCGCCATCTACAAGAAGGTCGTCTATGGTGTCATTCCCATATCGCACCTTTTCGGCGTTCTGGCCCTGATGGTTGCGATCCCGGTCGGTTATGTGGCCAATCTGTTGGAAATGGGCATATTGACGACGGTTATCATGCTGGTCGTGAGTGTATGGGAGGGGCGCAACAAAAGACTGCGCGGCACTGCGGCAGTGGGATAGGCGTGGCTTTCAGTGCCGTCGTCTGATCCCTATCTACGGACACCGATAATGTTTGGAAGCTTGTTGCGCATCATGTCAGATACACAGTCCGTCGATCATCAGCCAGCCGATAACGGCCATGTGAAAGTCGCCCGCAAGGTCGATATCGTGGTCATTGGAGCCGGACAGGCGGGGCTCTCATCGGCCTTTCATTTAAATAAGCTTGGGCTTGCAGGAGAGCGGCAATTCGTGGTTCTCGACAAGGCTGCAGGGCCGGGCGGAGCCTGGCAATTCCGCTGGCCTTCGCTGACGCTCAGAACCGCGAACGCGATTCACGATCTCCCCGGCATGAAGTTTGAGGATATCGTCGAAACGACCAATGGCGAAGTGCGCGCATCAGTTGCTGTCCCACAATATTATCGCGCATATGAAGAAAAGTTCGATCTTCCAGTGCACCGGCCCGTCATGGTCAAAGTGGTTTGTGACCGCGGAGAACGGATTCGTGTGGAGACCGATCGGGGCAACTATTCGGCACGCGGGATCATCAACGCAACTGGTACATGGGAAACGCCCTATATTCCACCTTATCCCGGTGCAGAACTGTTCAAAGGCCTGCAGCTTCACACACGTGACTATCAAACAGCAGATGTCTTCAAGGGCAAACGTGTTCTGGTTGTCGGCGCGGGCATCTCTGCTGTGCAACTTCTGGATGAGATATCGCGTGTGACGGAAACTGTTTGGGTCACGCGGAAGGAGCCTGCTTTCCGGGAAGGCCCGTTTACGCCGGAGCTTGGCCGTGCTGCCGTGGCTTTGGTGGAAGAACGTGTACGCCGCGGCCTGCCGCCGGGCTCGGTGGTTTCAGTGACAGGCCTGCCGTTGACGCCGGCAATCGAAGCTGCCCGTGCTCGGGGTGTGCTCAACAGGTTGCCAATGTTCAGCGAGATCACGGAAACGGGTGTTCAGTGGGACGACGGAACCGAACAATCCTTCGATGTTATTCTGTGGTGCACGGGATTTCGTAGCTCGCTTGACCATCTTGCCCCGTTGCAATTACGTAATACGGAAGGTGGCATCCTCATGACCGGTCGTTTGGCGACACAGGTTGCCGCTGATCCTCGCATCCATCTTGTTGGTTATGGCCCGTCTGCCTCGACCATCGGTGCAAACAGGGCAGGCGGCAGCGCCGCGCGGGAGTTGGCAAGTTATCTCGGCCTGATATGATCCGACATATGATTATTCGCGAGGGGCAGCATGAAGCGCATTTTGAAGTTTGTCGGTGGTCTTCTGCTTGCCATTGTGCTTGGAGTAACTTTCTGGCTGGCCATCAAGCCGCCTGAACTTTTGCGTGTCGGAACCGGCTATGCCGCCAAGATCATCTGCTCGAATGTTTTTATTACGGACCGGGATGCTGATGCCGTCCTTGCAGACGATGTTCAGGCACCGGGAAACCCGCTTCTGCGATTTCTGAATGCCTCTCTCGACAAGAATAACACCAGCGTGACGGTGCGTATTTTCGGTTTTTTTGCGCCAAGTACCGCAACCTATCGCCCTGCACTTGGATGCGCGAATATCCTGAAAGACGATTTGCGCGTTGAAATTCCAGCAGACCCGCAGGTACCGGCGGAGCCGATCCAGATTGAGGCCGACCCAGGAGTGCAGGCTGTGATTGAGGATCAGGCACTTGCTGGTCCAGGTATGCGCGCGATTGCGGTCATCCGCGATGGCAAGCTGATCGCCGAGAATTACGGTCCGGGTTTTAACGCCGATACGCCTTTGCTTGGTTGGTCCATGACCAAGTCCGTCGTTGCGACATTGATTGGCATGCGCATTGCGGAAGGGCGCATGAGTTTGGAAAGTAACGCGCTTTTGCCGGAATGGAAAAGCGATGAACGGACGAAGATTTCTCTCGCAAACCTGATGGCGATGAATAGCGGCCTGCGCTTCGATGAAGATTACGGCACCGTCACCGATGTCACGCGCATGCTTTATCTGGAGCCGAACATGGCTGGCTTTGCTGCGTCTTTACCGCTCGAGGCAGCGCCAGGGACAAAATTCAATTATTCCAGTGGAACGGCCAATATTCTGTCAGAGCTGTTCATGGACAGTTTCAATAGTCGCGAGGAGGCTCTGGCCTATCCACGACTGGCACTTTTCGGTCCGCTTGGCATGAGCAGTGCCATTCTGGAAACGGATGCATCGGGCGTCTTTGCCGGTTCTTCCTATATGTACGCTACGGCCCGGGATTGGGCACGGCTCGGCGCGTTTCTCGCGGATGGCGGAAATCTGTACGGAAAGCCTGTCCTGCCAGCGAACTTTATTTCATTTATGCACAAACCCAGGCCAGAGTCCGAAGGACGCTATGGTTCGGCACAAGTCTGGCTGCAGATTAGCGGTGTGAAGGCAGGTGAGGACGGCATTCCGGAAGATGCTTTCTGGATGTCAGGGCATGACGGGCAAAGCGTGATGATCGTTCCATCGATGCATCTTGCTGTAGTCCGTCTTGGCCTGACACCATCACGTGCGCGCTACAATGTTCAGCACCTAAACGCCAAGATTATTGAGGCTGTCCGACAGGCGCACTGATCGTCAGTTTGCGAAAATCATTGCCGCTCGGATTCTGGAAGGCGCTGAGGCCAAATTCTGGCAAAACTGCATAAAGGTGATCGAAAATATCCGACTGGATCTGTTCGAAGGATGCCCAGACGGTTGTGTTCGTAAAACAGTAGATTTCAAGCGGCAGGCCTTCAGGCGTAGGGTCCATCTGGCGCACCAGTAACGTCATGCCTTTATGCACACCGGGATGATTGCGCAGATAATTGTCCACATAGACGCGAAACGTACCGATGTTGGTGAACTGGCGCCTGTTGACCGGATTGTTGGCGCGGTCGCCTAACTTCTGGTTCCATTCGGCGATTTCCTTGGCCTTTTTCGGTAGATAATCCGCCAGCCAGTCAACGGTACCAAGTCTGGCTCGTTCCTCATCCGACAGAAAGCGAATAGTGTTCTGATCGATGTAAAGCGCGCGCTTGATGCGTCGCCCACCTGATTCCTGCATGCCGCGATAGTTCTTCATCGGCTCGGTGATGAGTTTGCGGATTGGAATGGTAGTGATCGTCTTGTCGAAGTTCTGGACCTTGACGGTGTAGAGCGCGATTTCCGTCACATCGCCATTGGCATCGAGGTTCTTCATTTCGATCCAGTCGCCAACACGGACCATATTGGAAGAGGCGATCTGCATACTGGCGACCAGTGAAAGCAACGTATCTTGGAAGACCAGGATAAGCACGGCGGCCATGGCACCGACACCCGAAAGAAGGATAACCGGCGATTTGTCCAGCAATGTCGCGATGATGAGGACGGTCGCGATGATATAAACCGCCAGCTTGGCGACCTGAATATAGCCCTTCATGGGGCGGAATCTCGCCTCTGGACGGCGATGATAGAGCGTGTCGACAAGCCCGAACACGGCGTTGACCGCCAGAGCCAGCGTCAGAATGATAAAGGCGATAGCCACATTCCGGATGACCGTGATCACGCCTTCGGGGAGTCCCGGAACCGCCATGATTCCAGATGAAATAATCAAGGCCGGAACGATGTTGGCAAGACGGCTGATGACACCGTGTTTCTTGAGCTCTTCGTCTTGCCCGAACGATGTTTTCTGGACAATACGATCAAGTAGCTTGAGCAAAATTGCCTTGATCAGAAAGTTCGCAATGAAAGCTGAAAGAAATAATCCCCCGAGCGCGCTAAGCGTTTCCGCCCAAGGATGAGCAATAAAAAATTCCGACAATAGACTTTCCTGAGATTAACCTGGTGAGATTTAAAAGCTGTGCTGCGGTGACTGTAGTGTGTTCTACCGGGAATTAAGGCGGTCGTATGAAGATTTCAACCGCGAGCAGTACCCATTTTTCATTAAAACCCCGGCCAATAGGCCGGGGTAGACTTGTGTGTTGAATATTGAAACGATATTACTGTGCCGGAGGTGGCGATGCGGGAGCCGTGTCGCTTGCTGGCGCATCAGTTGCCGGAGCATTCGTCTCGTTTGCCGCTGAAGGGTCGGCTACGCCATCCGCAAAAAGCTTAGAGCGGTCAAATGCTGGTGCATCCGTCAACTGTTGTTTGGTTGCCTTGATGACCAGCCATTTTTTGCCGTCGCTACGGGTTGCAAGCTGCAACTGATCCGGGCTTACGGCAACATCCTTTTCACCGATACCAAGAAAGCCGCCCACGCCGATCACTGCGGCCTCAATCTCACCTTCTGGGCTAGCGATAAGGTCATTCAGTTTACCAACGGTCTGGGCGTCAGCTGCGTCACTTTCATAAACGTTCTGCCCGATGAAAGAGGAGACCAGAAGCTGGCCTTCTTTCGGCTCCAGAAAGCCGACTTTGTCGGTCTCACCCGATGTGGGATTGCCAAACATGTCCTTGGAGGAAACCGGCATTTCCTCTGCTGCTGCCGGGGGCTCGGCAGGGGCGGGCGCTGGCGCGGTTGTCTGAGCATAAGCTGCGCCGCCAATCAGCAATGCACACGTCGTCGTCAGAAGTTTAGTTCTGAACATAACTATCTCCTTTATACGTTCGGTTGCTTAGACTGAACGTTGGAATAGTCAGTTCGTTCCCAAATTAATTGAATTGTTACATGTAGCTATATGATTACATTCGGCGTGCACATTCTATTTCTACAGGTTAAGAATACAGAAAAGCCCGCGCAAGGCGGGCTTTTCTTATTATTTTTATACAATCTAATCTTAGCTGCAGCCGCTCGTTGCTCCGCAAGTATCGCATTTGAGGCAGGTGCCATTGCGAACCATGGTGAAATTCTGACACTCGGTGCAGCTATCGCCTGTATAGCCCTGCATCATCGACTTGATGCGTCGATCAGCTTCCAGCTTCTTGGCAGCATTTGCACTTTCTGCACGGGCAGAGGCAGCATCTGCGGCAGCCTTATCCGAGAAAAGTTCGGTTGCCGATGAGCTTTCCTGCTGTTGCGCCGGAGCAGGCTGTTCCTCGAACTCGCGCTTGAAGGCGGTTGCACCGTCCGTCACCAGACCGATAGTTGCAGGGCGATTACTCGCCGGTGCCGACGACTTCAAGGTTGTGACATTGGAAGCCTGCGGTGCCGAGCTCGTCGATCCCTTGGCTTCGTTGCCCGAATTCGTCACCAGCGTAGGCTTGTAACCGCGCGTCCAGCCGGTCGAAACCAGATTGGTCTTGCCTTCCTTGATGCCCTTTCCGAGCGCCGTATTGCCGAAATCGCTTGTGTCGACATGGGCGAGGTCATTGCGACCGAGATAGGATACAGCCAGTTCGCGGAAGACATAGTCGATGATCGACGTCGCGGTCTTGATGGCATCGTTACCGATGACCATACCGGCCGGTTCGAACTTCGTGAAAGTGAAGGCTTCCACATATTCTTCGAGCGGCACACCGTATTGCAGGCCGAGCGACACCGCGATGGCGAAGTTGTTCATCATCGCACGGAAGGCAGCACCTTCCTTGTGCATATCGATGAAGATTTCGCCAAGGCGTCCGTCACCGAATTCGCCGGTGCGCAGATAGACCTTGTGTCCGCCAACAACCGCCTTCTGCGTATATCCCTGACGACGGTTCGGAAGCTTATCGCGCTCATGCACGATCTTTTCGACAACCTTCTCGACGATACGTTCCGTCACCTGAACGGCACGAGCGGCTGCTGGCGCTTCGATCAGTGCCTCGACTGCATCGTCTTCGTCCTCATCGTCGGAGATCAGCGCAGCGTTGAGCGGTTGCGAAAGCTTGGAACCGTCACGGTAAAGCGCATTGGCCTTCAGGGCCAGCTTCCAGGACAGCATATAGGCGTTCTTGCAGTCCTCGACGGTGGCATCGTTCGGCATGTTGATCGTCTTGGAAATCGCACCCGAAATGAACGGTTGCGCGGCAGCCATCATGCGGATGTGGCTATCCACTGACAGATAGCGCTTGCCGATCTTGCCGCATGGATTGGCGCAATCGAACACGGCGTAATGCTCTTCCTTGAGGAAAGGTGCGCCTTCGAGGGTCATTGCACCGCAAACATGGATGTTGGCGGCTTCTATGTCCTTCTTGGCAAAGCCCAGCGCCGGCAGCATTTCGAACGAAAAATCGTTGAGCTGTTCGTCGGTGAGTTTCAGCACGTCCTTGCAGAAGTCTTCGCCCAGCGTCCACTTGTTGAAAGCGAACTTAATGTCGAAGGCGCTCTTGAGAGCGGCATTCAGGGCTTCGATCTTCTCATCGGTGAAGCCCTTGGACTTCAGCGACGACGGATTGACGCCCGGTGCCTGATTGATATTGCCATGACCGACAGCATAGGCTTCGATTTCGGCGATCTGGCTTTCCGAATAACCGAGCGTGCGGAGTGCTTCCGGTACGGCGCGGTTGATAATCTTGAAGTAACCGCCACCGGCCAGCTTCTTGAACTTCACCAATGCGAAGTCCGGTTCAATGCCGGTCGTGTCGCAGTCCATGACGAGGCCGATCGTGCCGGTCGGCGCGATGACAGTGGACTGTGCGTTGCGGTAGCCGTGCTTTTCGCCGAGTTCCAGCGCCTTGTCCCAGGCCGCGCGTGCATGGGTGATCAGGTCCTGATCGGGGCAATCCTCGGCAATCAGCGCCACTGGATTGACGGCAAGGCCTTCATAACCTTCGGTCTCGCCATGGGCAGCGAGGCGGTGGTTGCGAATGACGCGCAGCATGTGCTCGGCATTTGGCTCATAGCTCGGGAAAGTTCCGAGTTCCTTTGCCATTTCAGCAGAGGTGGCATAGGCCACGCCGGTCATGATCGCCGTCAGCGCGCCGCAGATCGCACGGCCTTCGTCGGAGTCATAAGGAATACCGGAAGTCATCAGCAGACCACCAATATTGGCATAGCCGAGGCCGAGCGTACGGTACTCATAGGAGAGGCGGGCGATTTCCTTCGACGGGAACTGCGCCATCATCACCGAGATTTCGAGAACGATGGTCCACAGGCGTGCCGTGTGCTCGTAAGCCGCAATATCGAACGAACCGTCCTTGTTGCGATAGGTGAGCAGATTGATCGACGCCAGATTGCAGGCCGTGTCGTCAAGGAACATATATTCCGAGCAAGGATTGGAAGCACGGATCGGACCAGCCGTCGGGCAGGTGTGCCAGTCATTCATGGTCGTGTTGTAGTGCAGGCCCGGATCAGCGGACGCCCAGGCGGCGTAACCGATCTTTTCCCAAAGATCGCGCGCCTTCAGCGTCTTCATGACGCGACCGTCGCGACGAGCTGTCAGGTTCCAGTCGCCGTCGTTTTCGACAGCGCGCAGGAATTCGTCCTTCAGCGAGACGGAATTGTTGGAGTTCTGGCCTGATACGGTGAGATAAGCTTCCGAATCCCAGTCCGTGTCATAGGTCTTGAACTGAATATCGGTATAGCCCTGACGCGCAAACTGGATCACGCGCTTGACGTAGTTTTCCGGAACCTGGTTTTTCTTTGCAGCCTTGATTTCGCGCTTCAGGGCAGGGTTCTTCGATGGATCGAAGCAATCATCATTGTCGGCTTCGCAGTTGACGCAAGCCCTCATGATGGCGGTTAGATGCTGCTTGACAATCTTGGAGCCGGTAACGAGCGAAGCAACCTTCTGCTCTTCCTTGACCTTCCAATCAATATACTCCTCGATATCCGGGTGATCGATGTCGACCACGACCATCTTCGCAGCGCGGCGGGTCGTGCCACCCGACTTGATGGCGCCAGCAGCTCGATCGCCGATCTTGAGGAAGCTCATCAGGCCGGAAGACTTGCCGCCGCCAGACAGTTTTTCACCTTCGCCGCGCAGATAGGAAAAGTTGGAACCAGTGCCGGAACCATACTTGAACAGACGTGCCTCGCGGACCCACAGATCCATGATGCCGCCTTCATTGACGAGGTCGTCGCCAACGGACTGGATGAAGCAGGCATGCGGCTGCGGATGTTCGTAGGCCGACTTGGACTTCGTCAGCTTGCCGGTTTGCCAGTCAACATAGAAATGGCCCTGACCGGGACCGTCGATGCCATAGGCCCAATGCAGGCCAGTGTTGAACCATTGCGGGCTGTTTGGAGCCACGCGCTGCGTTGCGAGCATGTATGCAAGCTCGTCGCGGAAGGCGAGGGCATCTTCCTCGGAGGCGAAATAGCCACCCTTCCAGCCCCAGTAGGTCCAGGTGCCAGCGAGACGGTCAAAAACCTGGCAGGCGTCCATTTCGGAGCCATAGCGTTCATTGTCCGGCAGCTTGGCGAGTGCTTCCTCATCGGCAACAGAGCGCCACAGCCACGAAGGAACGTCGTTTTCCTCGACCTTCTTCAGCTGTACGGGAACGCCAGCCTTGCGAAAATATTTCTGCGCGAGAATGTCAGCGGCAACCTGGCTGAACTGCGCGGGCACATTGATGTTTTCGAGACGGAATACGATGGATCCATCGGGATTCTTGATCTCGCTGGTCGCAGTCCGGAACGCGATGTCCGCATAGGCCGACTGATTCTCTCTCGTGAAACGGCGTTCGATCTTCATCTGTCCCATCCAAACGTTCTATATATAGTAGCTCTAGTGACGGTTTTCAGCCACGGCCTGTCTGTATCGCGTCTCTGTCAAAACAGCTCTTCTGCGGGGAAGAACGTGCTGTTGGGGAGAAAACTCCCGGAAATCCACTTCCACCTCATCTAAAGCCACGAAAAAACGCCTCAGGGGAGCTTAATTGCAACCTTGCTGGCACTATCGCAGTTCAAAATCAGCGGAACGAAAAACACCTTATCTTGTAAGAAGCATGAGCGCAAATACTAAATCTAGTGTTAACGCTGTTTCTGCTCGACGCTGCATCTGCTTCTCCAGAGACCGGCACGCCCAGATTCTGGGCGCAAGAAAGCACCGAGCGAAAATCGCACCTTCAAAGCGCTACGCCCGTTCGATACTCAACTTGACCGAAAAAAAGACCGGCAGATTACAACATCCGATCACGCTACTTACGCAACGATAACCCCATAAAAAACGACTCGGCTGCGACCGTCAAGCAATGGTTTACTGCAACGCTCCAGCATCTAGATATTGTGCGTAACAGCTCGGATCAAATGTGGATAACGGGGAGAAGCGACACTTTTGCGAACCAAGCCGGCTACAAGATTTTGGGAGCCAGAAAAGCCGCTTGTAGTGGCAACTTGAAGGGTAATTTAGGCAGAATGCGCTAAAGCAAGCGGAAATCCCCGCAGAAAGACCGCTATCCAGAGTAAATATTGTCAAGGCAGGCCGCCAGTTGGTTACTCGGCAGCCGCAGCGATCCCCGAATCACCAAACTGATTCAATATCTGCTTCAATTCGGTTTCTTCGACACGATGGGCCGCCTCCTGCGGCGACACCCATTCGCATATACGTTGATCCCGTTCAGGCCAGTCTTTCTCCTGCCCAGTAAACTGCACCGCGAATACCGCTGCCGTGAACTGGTTTATGCGTTCAGGCGGAAGATCCGTCTTGCAATAGCAGAAACTGCCAATTGGTACGGGAGAAACCTCACCACGAATGCCAGATTCTTCATAGGCTTCACGAAGTGCTGTTTCCGCAAGCGTGCGACCGACTTGCGGCCAGCCTTTGGGGATGATCCAGCGGCCTGTTCCGCGGCTCGTGATGACGAGAACTTTGAGGGAGCCCATATCGCGACGATAAACAAGCGCCGCAACTTGCTGCAAACGACCGGAAGGCGTCAGAATACGCTTTTCGGTTGCAATCAGTTGTTTTACTTGCGACTTCACCGCGAAAATCCCCTTTTTGCTGATAGCATGATCCGATTCGCCAAAATAACAACTGGTTAGTTAGGCAACAGACCTTTGAAAATATTTGAAAAAAGCTTTTATTTTAAAGGTATTACTAAACTTCGGGGTAGGGATAGCAGCCTTGAAAACGCTATCCGCCCTTAATCGGCTTTATTCGGAGCGCTTTCCATAAGGTGCGATTGCGGCGGAAATATCACCGCAACCGCGTTCATTTGTTTTCGTTTCATAGCGTTTTTATAAAACGGATATCGAGTTCGCGCCGGTTCTCTGACCGGATGCGCAACGTGTCAGCCGCGCTTGTCGCCTGCGATCGGCTCCTGATAGGTGAAGCCCATATCCCAGGGGAAGTAGATCCAGGTATCCTGAGAAACCTCTGTTACAAAGGTATCGATCAGCGGACGGCCTTTAGGCTTGGCATAGACCGTTGCAAAATGGGCCTTCGGCATCATTTCGCGCACGATGGCCGCGGTTTTGCCGGTGTCGGTCAGATCATCAACGACGATGACGCCTTCGCCGCCATTTTCCAGAAGCGTTTCGCTTACGCCCTTGAGAATCTGCATTTCGCCCTGCGAGGTGTAATCATGATAGGACGCGATGCAGACGGTTTCGATGAGCCGAATGCCCAGCTCACGGCAAACGATGGCAGCAGGAACCAGACCGCCACGGGTGATCGCGACAATTGCGTGCCATTCGCGATTCATGCCGGAAATGCGCCAGGCGAGGGCGCGGGCATCGCGGTGGAACTGATCCCAGGAAACGGGAAAGGCTTTATCTGGCAAGGACATCGAAACGCTCCGTGGAACGATCCGGAGTTCGTTCTCCGGACCTTTAAAAACCAAAAATGCGCTGTGACGGATTGCCAAGCGCTGTAACTGTCAGGATCTGCAGCTTTTCTTCATCCGCGCCCATTTCAGGCGGGCGGCGGGAGAGGAAAAGGCTCTCCACCCGGCATAGTCAGCGCCGGGTGATGCTGATAACCGCAAAAATGGTGTTCTTGCAAGCGTGTCGTGTCATTGTACGCCGGTTGGCGAGAAAAATGGCTGAAACAGGCTTTTCTAACGGGAAAAAAGCGTAAGAATGGGAAGCTCGTTCAACATGGAACGCGTTACGCCGCCAAAGACCAGTTCTCGCAACCGGGAATGACTGTAAGCCCCCATCACCAGGAGATCGGCGCGTTCCGCGATGATATGTTCCCGCAACGCATCCTGCGCATAGCGTCCGTTGGATGCAATGGCGGTAGGGGTTACGTTGATGCCGTGCCGCGACAATGCTTCTGCAATATCATGGCTCGCCAAAGCCTGATCCTCGCCTTCGATTTCCGGCGGATCGACCCAAACGATTTCCGTTCTGTCTGCATGTTTCATCAAGGGCAGGGCGTCGAATGCGGCCCTGGCAGCTTCCCGCTTGCCGTTAAAGGCGACGACGATGCGGTCGAGCGACACCATCTGCAGCACCGGCGCATAGGGAACCAGCAAAACAGGGCAGCTCGAATTGAAAACAATTGTATCGGCGGTTTCGTCGTTGGTGGCGGGATCGTCCGGGTCGGGCTGTCCGGCAACCAGCAATTCCGCTCCCAGGCATGCCGTCAGCACGCCGTCTGCGGCTGTGCCCGTTTCCGAACGCGTGATGCGATACTCATAGTTGATGCCCTGACGGCGCATTTCCTCTTCGAAGACATGTTTCAGTCTTTCGGACAGCTCCTTGTGCTGCTTATCATGCAATTCGAACATTCCCGGATCGATGAAGCCGTTCGGGTCGGCATAGACGATAGGAGAAGGAATGGAATAGAGCCCGATGACATGAATATCAGGCACTTTCTGCTTTAGAAGTCCAACGGCGGACACCACCCGTTTCAACTCGGATTCACTGCGAGAATAGGCAACCACCGTCTTGTAGGACATGACCGAACTCCTTCCGGCTGTTTTTCTATTTTAGCATATAGTGCAACGAGTTGCGCGGGCAAAAGGTTGCAGAGGATTAAGCTGCCCCTTCAGTCTCGAGCGACGAGATCATTTTTTCGATTGCATGGATTGCCGTATCGATTTTTTCTGGATCGCTTCCACGTACAACCAACTCTGTACTGAAACGCCCATTTTCGAATTTCGGATAGGAACCGATAATCGTGTCGGGGTTTTCTTTCTGGATTTCCGTCAGAGGAGCCCCGATTACGCCTTCGCCAAAGGGACAGAGTACTGATCTGGACAGAAGTTTGCGGCCCGTCTTCAAGGTAGGCAGAACATTGTCGAGCATCGCCTGAAAGACAGACGGCACACCCGCCATCACATAGACATTGCCGATATGAAAACCCGGCGCAGCAGAGATTGGGTTGGCGATATGCTCCGAACCTTGTGGCATGCGCGCCATGCGCTTGCGTGAGTCGGTGAATTCCAGTCCGCGCTTTGCATAATTGTCGCCGAGCAGCTTCATGGCTTTCTCGTCATAGATACACGGCACGCCAAAGGCCGTGGAAACGGCATCAGCGGTAATGTCGTCATGGGTAGGGCCTATCCCGCCTGACGTAAAGATATAATCAAAATGCGGTCGCAACGCATTGAGAGCCGCTACAATGGCTATTTCTTCGTCCGGAACAATCCGTACTTCCTTGAGATCAATGCCCGCCGCTGTCAGGACATCGGCAAGATGTCCGATATTCTTGTCCTTGGTGCGGCCCGAGAGAAGCTCGTCGCCAATTGCCAGCATGGCGGCCTTGACGGCTTGCTGCGGATTGTTGGTCATATCCAGACTCCATTTTCTGGCATCAGTTAAGCGCCAGCAGGACAAGGCTGCAACTGCTTTATTTCAGCATTTCCTTCGTTTGCGAGAAGTTGCGTCTTTCCAAAGAAGGCCGCTCCCCTAATTGAACCTGTCGAGGTTGGGGCCTCACAAAACGGGATATGGAGACGTCACATGGTTAAAGTGCTGGTGCTGTATTATTCGGCCTATGGTCATATGGAAAAAATGGCCAAGGCAGCTGCAGAAGGGGCGCGGGAAGGCGGTGCGGAGGTTACCCTCAAACGGGTGCCCGAACTGGTTCCACCTGATGTTGCGAAAGCCTCGCATTATAAGGTCGATCAGGATGCGCCAATCGCCACACCGGCTGAGCTTGCCGATTACGATGCCATCATTATCGGTACCGCTACCCGCTACGGCATGATGGCTGCCCAGATGAAGAATTTTCTCGACCAGACCGGCGGACTTTGGGCGAAAGGCGCTCTCATTAACAAGGTCGGATCGGTGATGGTTTCAACTGCCACACAGCATGGCGGTGCGGAACTGGCGTTGATTTCCACACAGTGGCAGATGCAGCATCATGGCATGATCATTGTCCCACTTTCCTACGCCTATCAGGGGCAGATGGGGAACGATGTGGTGCGCGGCGGTGCTCCCTATGGGATGACGACGACCGCGGACGGTGACGGCTCTCGCCAGCCTTCAGATCAGGAATTGGACGGAGCCAGGTTTCAGGGTAAACGTGTTGCAGAAATCACCGCCAAGCTGCACAGCTAAGCCCATGTGAGATATGGAAAGGCCGCAGATTCAGTCTGCGGCTTTTCCCAAGGTGATCATTTAGAAAACTTATTTAGTACCTTCTGTTTTATTGTCTTTTTCAACAACATGATAAGTCATTTGCGGGTAGGGAATGTTGATCCCTGCTTTGTCGAACTCGACCTTCACCGCTTTGATCGTATGGCGGGAAACCTGTATATATTTTGCGCTGTTTACCCAGTAGTTGGCGCTGAGAACGACGGCGTTGTCGCCGAGCTGCGATACGAAATAGGCTGGGACAGGTGTAGATAGGACACCTTCCTGATCCTCAATGACACTTTTCATGATAGCGAATGCCTGATCGATATCGTCTTCATAGCCAATCCCGACCTTGAAATCGTGCATGCGGGTTTTCATGCGGCTGTAATTGGTGACGGGCGTATTCCAGAGCGAGGAGTTGGGGGCCAGTACGTAAAGCCCGTCGCCGGTTTTAAGCTCCGTCGCGAACAAGCCGACGTCCTGTACCGTGCCGACAATGGTGCCGGCGCTGATATATTCCCCGACGCGAAACGGTCGGAGTACCAGAAGCATGATGCCTGCAGCGATGTTCTGTAACGTGCCCTGAAGCGCTAGCCCAATTGCGAGACCAATTGCACCGAGGGCTGCGAGAATGGAAGCTGTCTGGACGCCAAACTGTCCAAGAACCATAACCAGAATGATGACGAGTATGCCGTATCGGACGACAGCGCCGAAAAAGCCGACAAGCGTTTGATCGAAGCCGCGAATTTTCGATAACGACTGTATCGTCCATTTCTGAAGGATTCCGGCGAGTAACCAGCCGACACAAAGGATAATCAGCGCGCCGAGAGTGGAGACCGAATATCGTATGAGAAGGTCGTAAATCTGGAGAACGAATGCGTTTGTATTCGCGATAATCTGTGTGGCTTGCTCTTCCATTGTTCCGTCTGCATCTGTTTCGATAAGGGGAAGACAGGAGGATAGGGCAGCAAACCGTCAAGGCGAGGTTGCCCGTAACGGATAACGGAAAAACAGAGAGTAAAAAAGGAGAATGGTGCGGTCGGCGGGACTTGAACCCGCAAGTCTAAAAGACGACGGATTTTAAGTCCGTTGCGTATACCAATTTCGCCACGACCGCAGCAATTGCCATTGTCTATGTCATGATTTATATCATGAATTCAAGCCACAAAGCCTGCTAACATCAACAGTTAGCATTGCCGAATATATGCTTACTCTAAATCGTTGATTTCACGGTCTGGCGAGCTTCAACCTTGTCTGCATTGTCAAACCCATGTAGCGATGGGCTAAAACCCGTAGGAAATGCAGAAAGTCGAATAATGACTGCCTTCGTCAAATCCGTATCCGAGGCCGAAAAGGCAATGCGCGCGTTGTTTCCCGAAACACCGCTGCAGCTCAACGATTACTTGTCCCTGAAGTACGGTGCGGAGATTTGGCTCAAGCGCGAAGACCTTACTCCCGTTCGCTCCTACAAGATTCGCGGCGCCTTCAATTTCATTTCCAAAGCGGTCGAAACAACAGACAAGAATGTGGTGTTCGTTTGCGCCTCTGCAGGTAATCATGCGCAAGGGTTTGCATTCGTCTGCCGTCATTTTGGCCGCAAGGGCGTGGTTTTCATGCCTGTTACGACGCCGCAGCAGAAAATCGACAAGACCCGCGCTTTTGGTGGCGAGTTCATCGAAATCAAGCTGGTGGGTGATATTTTCGATGTTTGCTATGCTGCCTCACAGGAATTTGCCGCAAGCCAAAAGGGCGTGATGGTACCGCCTTTCGATCATCCCGGTATCGTCGAAGGGCAGGCTACGGTGGCGCTTGAGATCGAACGGCAACTGCCTGAGGGGAAGAAGCCCGACTTCATCCTGCTGCCTGTCGGCGGCGGCGGACTATCCGGTGGCGTTACGCAATATGTTTCCGATCTGGGCTGGAAGACGAATTTCCGCTTCATCGAGCCCCAGGGCGCAGCGAGCCTGAAAGGAAGTCTTGAGGCAGGCAAGCGTATCAAGCTCACCCATGTCGACAATTTTGTCGATGGTGCGGCTGTTGCTGAGATCGGCAAGGAAAACTTTAAGCTTCTCAAAGGGTTCGATCCGAAAACTGTCATAACGGTTCCGGAAAACCGGCTTTGCGCAACGATCATCGAAATGCTCAATATTGAGGGCGTTGTGCTTGAACCTGCCGGCGCGCTCGGCATCGATGCGCTAAAGGATTTCAAGAAGAGTGATCTCAAAGGCAAGCGCATCGTCATTGTTGTCTCGGGCGGCAATTTCGATTTCGAACGCCTGCCGGATGTGCGTGAGCGCGCACTGCGCTTCGAAGGCTTGAAGAAATATTTCATCTTCCGCTTTCCGCAGAGGCCGGGTGCGCTTCGTTCATTCCTCGATCTTCTGGGACCGGAAGATGATATTGCGCGTTTCGAATATCTGAAGAAATCGGCGCGCAATTTCGGTTCCGTGCTGATCGGCATCGAAACGAAGAACGCATCAAACTTCAAGCTTCTGGAAAAGAAATTTGCAGAAGCCGGTTGGGCCTATCAGGACATCACGGACAATCAGGTGCTCGCTGATTTCATCATCTGATTTCGGTGGCTTAAGCGAAATCAGTTGCTTTTTCGGCGAAAACACCCCATATGCCGCGTCAGGCGCATGGGCCGACGTTTTCGTCGGCTTTCCCGGCATTGGACTTGTTGCGTCTCGCCTCTGTCTTCCGGAATGGTCCGGAAGCGGGGAGACCCGAGAAAATGTTCGGGCACGGCAGCGCAAGTCGCCAGGAGTTTACAAGCTTCGGCGTCCCGTCGTTATCATTGAACAGATAGAGTTCGGCAAGTTGCGCTTGACCGGCATTTGGATGCGGACCGTGACAATCATGGTGCCGCCGAAAGAGATTGAATTGACAAAAGAAATTACGGGCGGTTTTGCCGCTCTTGGCGTTACCGGCATTTTGCTCAAGGGCGTTGAAGCCGCTGGCATGACCGAGCCGAAGCCTATCCAGTTACAGGCGATCCCGCACCAGCTTGAAGGTCGCGATATTCTGGGCATCGCCCAGACCGGCTCCGGCAAGACCGCGGCTTTCAGCCTGCCTATCCTGCAAAAAATCATCGGCCTCGGCGACAAGCGCCGTCCGAAGACCGCACGCGCACTGATCCTCGCACCGACGCGGGAACTCGCCGTGCAGATTGAACAGACGATCCGCAATGTTTCCAAACACGCGCATATCTCGACAGCGCTGGTTCTTGGTGGCGTTTCCAAGCTGTCCCAGATCAAGCGTATCGCGCCGGGCATCGACGTTCTGATCGCCACGCCCGGTCGTCTGACCGACCTGATGCGTGACGGTCTGGTAGACCTGTCACAGACGCGCTGGCTCGTTCTCGATGAGGCTGACCGTATGCTGGATATGGGCTTCATCAACGACGTGAAGCGCATCGCAAAGGCAACCCATTCCGACCGTCAGACCGCGCTGTTTTCGGCGACAATGCCAAAGGAAATCGCATCGCTGGCCGGGAGCCTGCTGCGCGATCCGGTTCGTGTCGAAGTCGCTCCGCAGGGAACGACGGCTGCCGAAATCACGCAGGTCGTGCATCCCGTGCACACCAAGGAGAAGCGTCGTCTTCTTTCTGCGCTGCTGGGCGATAAGGCCATGCGCTCGGTCATCGTCTTCACCCGTACGAAGCACGGTGCCGATGCGGTGGTCCGTCATCTGGAACGCGATGGCTATGAAGTCGCCGCCATCCACGGCAACAAATCGCAGAATGCCCGTCAGCGCGCGCTGAACGGATTCCGTGATGGATCGTTGCGGATCTTGATCGCGACCGACATTGCTGCTCGTGGCATCGATGTGCCCGGCATCAGCCATGTCGTGAATTACGATCTGCCGGATGAGCCGGAAACCTATGTCCACCGTATTGGCCGCACGGGTCGCAATGGTGCCAGTGGCGCGTCAATCACGCTCTACGATCCAGCAGCGGAAGAATCCAAGCTGAGAGCGGTCGAGCGTGTGACGCGCAACAAGCTTCCGATCAAGGATGCACCTGTGGAGCTTGCGCCGGCTCCAGCTCCGCGAGCTGCCACTCCAGGCGAGCGTCCGCAGAAGACCGGGCATCGTAAAGGCGGAACGCCACAGAAGCCGCGCCGTGCCGCTCCGAAGGCTGGGGAACATCGCGGAGGCGCTCACGCGAGCGGTGATGCTGCACCGAAAGCGAAGCGTCCGTTCCGCCGCAAGCGTCGCAATGCCAACGGCAATGGCGGACAGCGCGCAGCGTAAGTCACATACCTCAAACATTTTTCCAAAAAGCCGCCCATTTCGGGCGGCTTTTCTATTTGTGGTCGCGAGACCGGTTTCAGTTTGCGTAAAAGGCTGGAAAAATATTCCATGCTTGCTTGAAGGGCAGGGCGCTTCCTCATAACGTCCTCTGCGAAACAGGAAGGACGGAAGCCATGTTCCAATCAGTGCTAGACGCTATCGGCAATACGCCATTGATCCATTTGAAGAAGGCTTCCGAACTGACCGGCTGTGCAATTTATGGCAAGGCCGAATTTCTCAATCCCGGCCAGTCGGTAAAGGACCGCGCAGCGCTCTATATTATTCGCGATGCCGAAAAACGCGGACTTTTGAAGCCCGGCGGGGTCATCGTTGAAGGTACGGCGGGCAATACCGGCATTGGCCTCACGATGGTTGCAAAAGCGCTTGGCTATCGCACCGTGATCGTTATTCCCGAAACACAAAGCCAGGAAAAGAAGGACGCCCTGCGCCTGCTTGGTGCGGAACTGATCGAAGTGCCAGCCGCCCCCTATCGAAACCCGAACAATTATGTGCGCCTGTCCGGACGCTTGGCCGAACAACTGGCAAAGACGGAGCCTAACGGTGCGGTATGGGCTAACCAGTTCGACAATCCGATCAACCGGCAAGCCCATATCGAAACGACAGCACAGGAAATCTGGCGCGACACTGACGGTAAGGTCGATGGATTTGTCGCCGCTGTCGGATCGGGTGGAACGCTTGTCGGCACTGCATTCGGCCTGAAAGACCACAATCCCGACATCAAGATAGCACTTGCCGATCCACATGGAGCCGCACTTCATTCCTTCTATACGACAGGCGAACTGAAAGCCGAAGGCGACTCGATTACAGAAGGCATAGGGCAGGGGCGTATTACTGCCAATCTTGAAGGGTTCACTCCCGATTTCTCCTATCGCCTGTCGGACGCGGAGGCGCTTGATATCGTGTTCGACCTCGTGGAAAATGAGGGGCTTTGCCTCGGCGGTTCTTCGGGTATCAATATTGCAGGTGCAATCCGGCTTGCAAAAGATCTCGGGCCGGGCCACACAATTGTGACGGTGCTTTGCGACTATGGTAATCGTTACCAGTCCAAGCTGTTCAATCCTGCTTTCCTGCGCGGCAAGAAACTGCCCGTACCGGGATGGCTGGAGAAGAATACCGAGATAGACATACCGTTCGAGGGATAATCATGGCATACGAGACCGAAGCGCTTTTCCGCGAAGATTCCTATCTTTCAACGGCGGAGGGCACGGTTCTCGCCATTACCGAAACCGGCGGGATCATTCTCGACCAGACGAATTTCTATGCGACCTCTGGTGGCCAGCCAGGGGATATCGGTTTTTTTGAACGCGCGGATGGTTCTCGTATCGAGATAACCGCGACTGTTACCGGCGAAAACAAGAACGAAATCATTCATGTTCCAGCAGAAGGGCAAGCTTCGCCCACAGTCGGTGAGAAGCTGGTTCTACACGTCGACTGGCCGCGTCGCTACAAGCTGATGCGGATGCATACGGCTTGTCACCTGCTTTCCGTTGTATGCCCGTTCCCGATTACTGGCGCTGCAGTGGGCGAGGATGAAAGTCGCGTTGATTTCGACCTTCCCGACGCAAGCTACACCAAGGAATTCGTGACGGAAAAGCTTATGGAGCGGGTGAACGCCAATGACGCGGTTGCCATTCGCTGGATCAGCGATGAAGAATTCCTCGCAAATCCGGATATCGTGAAGTCGAAGAATGTGCGTCCGCCGGTCGGGCTCGGTCGGATACGCCTTGTTCTCATCGGCGAAAACGGTGTGGTGGATTCGCAACCTTGCGGCGGTACGCACGTTTCCGAAACGCAGGAAGTGGGTGAAATCCACATCGGCAAGATCGAGAAAAAGGGCAAGGAAAACCGCCGGTTCCGAATTCGTTTTGGCGCCCTGCCAGAGGCTTGAACCCATTGTTTTCCGCATGTTTCCGGTTTTGCGAAACATGCTTGAGGAGTGTTGACCCATGGTAGAGAAAAGCGCCTTCGTCGTTTCACGGGACTGGTTGAAAGAGCGGCTCGGCAAGCCCGGCCTCGCGATTGTCGATGCCTCCTGGTATCTCCCGGCTGCTGGACGCAATGGTGAGAGCGAATACAACGCAGGACATATTCCGGGCGCCGTATTCTTCGATCAGGACAAGATTGCTGACAAGGAATCCGGCCTGCCGCACACCCTGCCGTCGCCACAGCTTTTTGCGCAGCATGTCGGAGCCATGGGAATCACGGCTGATGAGACCGTTGTGGTCTATGACGGAGTTGGCATGTTTTCAGCGCCGCGCGTCTGGTGGATGTTCCGTGTCATGGGTGTGAAAAATGCCTATGTGCTTGATGGCGGCTTCGACGGCTGGAAAAAGGCCGGTTACCCGGTCACCGATGAAGTGACAAGGATTGCGCCAACGCTGTTCACGCCATCGTTCAACGAGGCAGCAGTCGTTGATTTCAAACAGATGCGAGAAATCGTTGACGAACGACGCTCGCAGATCGCCGATGCACGCGCAGCCGGTCGCTTCACGGGACGCGATGCCGAGCCACGTGCGGGCATGCGCTCCGGCCATATGCCCGGAGCGCGCAACGTTCCCGTCGGCACCTTGTCTGAAAACGGTGAGTTGAAGGATCTGGCGAGCCTGCGCAAGATTTTCGATGAAGCCGGGGTCGATCTTTCCAAGCCGGTGGTTACAAGCTGTGGCTCCGGCGTAACGGCGGCGGTCATCATGCTGGCGCTGGCGTCGGTCGGTCACACGGATAATCGTCTTTACGATGGCTCTTGGAGTGAGTGGGGCAGCAGGCAGGATACGCCCGTTGTCACCGGTGAAGCCGAAAAAGTATGACCGAAAAACTGACCGCCCGCATCACCCATCTGGAAATGTCTGCCCGTCAGGCCACTCAGGTGCCAGTGCCGTCTGGTATCCGCCTCGCGATCATGCGCGCGGGCACCATGCCGGTCCATTATTACCGCTATCTCTATGAACAGGTCGGCCGCAAGCATCACTGGATGATGCGGCGTGTACAGACAGACGGGGAAGTTGCAACCGCAATTCACGCCGATACGACTGAAATCCATGTCCTTTACGCGGATGGCTGCCCGGCAGGTTTCGTCGAGCTTGATCTCTCAGCCTTGCCGGAAGCCGCCGAGATTGTCTATTTCGGCCTTATCAATGATTTTCAGGGGCGGGGACTGGGCAAGTTCTTCCTCGGTGAAGCCATTTCCGCCGCCTGGGCGCATGGGCCGGAAAAGGTGATGATCCACACCAACACGCTTGACAGCCCGCGTGCATTGCAGCTCTACCAGAAAATGGGTTTCGTGCCTGTGGGATGGTCCGAAGAAGTCATCGAACCCTGGAAATGATCCGTGGCGCTATCCGCGCGCCACCTCACGAGCACTAGCTATAGAAACGACGGACGCGCTGGCCAGGCGCCCGCTTTCCTCATCGAAGACCACACAATTGCGTCCGCGCTGCTTGGCCATGTAGAGGCAGCGGTCCGCGCGGCTGAGCACCTGCGAATTCGTCTCGTTCTTCGGTGCAGAGGCAACGCCGATACTGATCGTCAACGGATAGACCTGATATTCGGTCGTATGAAACGGTGTGTTTTCTACTTCCGCGCGAATACGTTGTGCAACACGCATACCGGTTTCGCCGCTCGCCCCCGGCAGGAAAACACAAAACTCTTCCCCGCCAATGCGACCGACGAGGTCACCTTTTCGTGTCACATTCTGGAGTGCGAAAGCAATCAGCTTCAAAGCGCGATCGCCCACCCCGTGTCCGAACGTATCATTGATTGCCTTGAAGTGATCTGCGTCAACGACGAGCAACGTCCCGGTCTCGATACGGGAGCGGCTGATCTTCATGGATTCAAACAGCGCTTCGCGGTTGAGAAGGCCAGTCATGTGATCGATCCTCGAGCGCGCCTGCAGTTCGACATGCGCCTTTTCGAGCTGGAGATAGGCATCTTTCAGCTTGCCATGCTGATGAAAAATATATGCAAGGGAAGGGAAAGCTGTAGCCGCAGGAATCCCTGCGCTTAGAGTAAGCGCAACGACGCCCGGGCTTACGCCAGCTGAATAAGCCACAATCGACGTCGCTCCTATCGAGAACAACACGACAGACAGCGTTATCAGTGCTGCTTTCAAAAGAGCAGTCTTCTTCATGCCCTCGCACTCCCAACCCTGAGTGAGGATGATCAACGACCCCGCCTGAACCCCAGATGAACGGGCTTTATTTTGCGGGCCTTATAAAAGGAACGCCTGTGAGGGGAAAGATACCACCATGCACTTCCTACAATTTTTTGTTTATGCGTGCCATTAATGACACAATCATAGGTAGCATATCGGTTTTATATTACGAGAAAACCTAAATAAGCACAACTATGTTTAAAAGAATTGCCTCAACGAGACATAAATCGCAAGTCTCTAATATAACTCGGAAATAGCTTGAACGGGCTACTATAAAAATCCCGGAGCGGCGAGCTGCCCGAAACTCCGGGATTCTTAACTGTTATTGTCTTCAATCAGAAGACCGCCAGATATTTCAGCAGTGAAATTATACCAATTATGATCACGATAACTTGAGCGATCTGTTTGACCTTGGCGTCCAGAGGCAGCATGTTGATGAGATAAAGCACGAGGAAGATAACAAGAATTGTTATCAGAAGGCTGATGAGGATGGACATAGGCGGTCTGATCCTTCCCGGAACTTGGGTTGCGTTGCTCACCGACGGCCGTTCCTTCGCGCCGTCTGATTGAGCCCGTTCAAACCGAAAGAAAGAGCAGGACTCTTGCTGCCGGCACATCGTTTCCAATCCAAAAACAATGTGCCGGTTAACGTCCCAAGAAAAAGAAGGTTCCGTTTTATAAGCAAGAACTTAAATCAAGCTGACGCCGAACAACGCAAGGCATTCCAGATAATCAGCTGCGCATACTGCCCGTCTCGCGGCGGCGCTGATGCCAGCTGAAGGCTTCTTCGATCAGATGAGGTGTATGCCCGCCACGCGTGCATGCACGGTCGAAATAATCGTTGAGCTGCGGGCGATAATCCGGATGTGCGCAATTGTCGATGATGACACGTGCGCGTTCGCGCGGGGCGAGGCCGCGTAGATCGGCAAGGCCCTGTTCCGTTACCAGAATGTCCACGTCATGTTCCGTATGGTCGACATGCGTGACCATGGGAACGACAGAGGATATGGCGCCGTTCTTGGCTTCAGACTTGGTGACGAAGATTGAAATGAAGGCGTTACGGGCAAAGTCGCCGGACCCGCCGATCCCGTTCATCATATGTGTGCCATCGACATGCGTGGAGTTCACATTGCCGTAAATGTCGAATTCCAGCGCTGTATTGATGCCGATAATGCCGAGACGGCGGATGACTTCTGGATGATTGCTGATTTCCTGCGGGCGCAGAATGAGCTTGTCTCGGTAACGGTCGATATTATTGAAGACCCGCTCTCCACAGGCGGGACTGAGCGTGATTGACGATCCGGATGCAAAGTCGAGCTTTCCGGCATCGAAGAGATCGAAAGTGCTGTCCTGCAGCACTTCGCTATACATGCGCAGATTATGGAACGGGCTATCCCCAAAGCCATTCAACACGGCGTTCGCAATGGTGCCGATACCGGCCTGAAGCGGGTTCAGCGTCAGGTCGAGACGTCCGGCGGCCACTTCCTGCATCAGAAATTCGATCAGATGGCCAGCAATTGCGATGGTTTCGCCGTCGGCCGGCTCCACAGTGGATGCGCTGTCATTCTCTTGCGTGATGACGATGCCTGCGATCTTTTCCGGCGGGATCGGAATATAGGGCAGGCCGACCCGGCTATCGCATGCCGTGACCGGTATCGGATCGCGGGAAGGGCGCTTCGTCGGAATATAGATGTCGTGCAGACCTTCAAGGGCCATGGGCTGGTTGAGATTTACTTCAACGATTACCTTTTCAGCCAGAATGGCAAAACTTGCCGAGTTGCCGATCGATGTCGTGGGAATGATCCCTCCGCTTTCGGTAATGGCAAGGGCCTCAACGACAGCGTAATCGATGGGCCCGATCTGGTTCGAGCGCAATTGCTCGACAGTTTCGGAAAGATGCTGGTCTATGAACATCACTTCGCCGCGATTGATGGCGGCACGCAGGGTTCTGTCGACCTGAAACGGCATACGCCGTGAGAGCACGTGGGCTTCGGTGAGAAGCTTGTCAACATCGTGACCGAGCGATGCTCCAGTAATCAGCGTGATCTTGAAGGGGTCAGTTGCGGCACGGGCGGCCATGGCAACCGGCACAGCCTTAGCGTCGCCAGCGCGGGTAAACCCGCTCATGCCGACGATCATGCCGTCCTGGATAAGGCTTGCGGCTTGCTCCGCGGTAATGATCTTGTCTCGAAGCGAAGTGTTTCGAATACGTGCTTCCAACATCTTTAAATCTACCTTCCTTCCCATCGGGCCTTCCCATTCGGTCCTTCCCATTCGGGCTTGAGCCGGAAATGGCGCTCGCCGTCTCGAAAGCAAGATACTGCTACCGACCATTTGCGAAATACGCCGCCGCCCGGGTAATAGCGCATATGAACCGCCAGCACACGCATGCTTTGGTCTTAGATACCAAGACAGATTGCCCTGATACGGAGTGTATTTCTCACGTCGTACGATTCTTCGAAATGATTGAAATCAACGATGCAAAGCACGCTGCCGCACGGTCCAATTGACATGAGGGGCAGGATATAAACGGCTGATGCTCGATGATACGTATTGTTTTGGCAAGTTAGGGATGCGACGTTTTTAGCAAGTTAGAGATGCGACAGGTGCTGACGTTCAGCCCCCATGCCGAGTGGCTGGTCAGGGTTGCAAGCGAGGAATGGGGGCGGGTCGATAGGTGCCCTTCGGCTTTAGATCCCATGAGGAGTGAACAGCGGCCGTCGCTCTGGCAGAGTGAGGTTGCATCAAAACACTCGCTCAGGAGGAGCAATTTATGGAACCCGCATCCATTCATCCGACCGCTGTCCGCACTGATCTTGGCGCAATTTTTGTGTCATTGGAACTAAGCCGATCGACTTGGTTGATCACTTCGTTGTCGCCGGGCAGTGGCGAGAAGATGTCGAAGCATGTAGTGGCCGGTGGCAATGTGGCAGAGCTGCTGGATCGATTTGAGCAGCTACAGCACAAAGCGCGGTTGAGAACAGGAACGTTGTTTCCTATCGTAACAATCCAAGAGGCAGGATTGGACGGCTTCTGGATACACCGGGTGCTGGAGGCCAATGGTATCGAGAGTCACGTCGTAGACGCAGCTTCGATCGCGACGTCTCGTCGACGTCGGCGTGCCAAGACCGACAAGATTGATGGAGAGGCTCTGACGCGCACATTGCTTGCGTTCAAGCGCGGCGAGCCACGCGTATGTGCGATGGTTAAAGCGCCAGATCCGAAGGACGAAGATCGGCGTCGGATATGCCGGGAACGCAAAGTTTTGATTGCTGAGCGGGTCAGGCATGTCAATCGCGTTAAGGGGCTACTCTTTGCTCAAGGCGTCAGCGGCTATCAACCGCTCCGTAAAGATCGCCGTCGGCGGCTGGAGGAGCTCCAGACCGGAGATGGGCGTGAGTTACCGAAACACCTGAAGGCTCAAATTAATCGCGAACTCGACCGTCTCGACTTGCTGCTGGAACAGATTGCTGCAGTGGAGAGCGAGCGGAATTCTCTCCTGTCAACGTATGAGCAGCCAGCGGTTGAGGCAACTTCGCCCGCGGCGATGCTGCTGTCCCTGAAGGGGATTGGCGCTGAGTTTGCCGCCGTCCTTTGGACCGAAGCCCTGTCCCGGCGTTTTGATAATAGGCGGCAGATTGCCGCCTATGCCGGTTTGACACCAACCCCATGGATGAGCGGGACCATCGATCACGAACAGGGTGTCTCAAAAGCAGGAAACCCTCGGCTGCGCACCACGATGATTCAACTGTCTTGGTTGTGGCTACGCAATCAGCCAGCATCAGCGCTCAGCCGTTGGTTTGTGGATCGGGTTCAGTCGAATGGTGGACGCTTAAAGAAAGCCGCGATAGTTGCCCTGGCGCGCAAACTCCTTATCGCGCTGTGGAAGTTTGTCACTGCGGGTGTTGTCATCGAGGGGGCTGTCATGAAGACTGCGTGACGACCAAAAAATTACCGAATACACAAATCTTCCAGGACTGATCACTCCTGGCGGATCCAGGTGAGCGAACCGCCTCAAAGTCGGGCTTCAAATGCCGCGCTTTAGATTGGTCCCGTTCTCCTGAGCCTTGCCGCTACGCAAGCGGGATGATGGTGCTGCCGGACAAAACGGCGACCGTATGTGAGTTTGAACCGGTGACGGAAACGTGCCGCGTCAAGCAAGATGGCTCAGACCATGGGTTCGATACAAAATCGAAGGGGACAAGCTATGGAACAATGATTGATCTTGACGACGAAATCCTCATGTGAGCTTTCTTAGTAACAATCATTCCGTCGCTTTGGGTCATGCACGACATCACCCGCCAGCTGAAGCTTCTTCGCCGCTCTGGGCAGCTTGCCTGCAGCTGGAATCGGATACCCAAAGCGACATTGAGGTGCATTGACGATCATTATTCGGCTGCTGTCCGCCTCATCAGTGCCTTCTCCCGGCGCGCGATAACGTCAGGATCGTTCATGTAAGCGGTGCGCGATTTGCGCTCACGCTTCTGATACCCGTTCCCGACACTGCCATCAGGCACGCCAAACAGATGGTTCGTCTGACCTGTGCGACGGGGACCGCTCTTGCTGCGTTGCAATTCCCGGCCCGCCTGCATCTCGGCCACAATCGAAAGCATGTCATCCAGTCGCTTGTTCTCGACAACAGGCGACCGGTGAACAGAACGAAGCTTGTCGAACGTTGTATAGGGCAGGGTGTCCGTACCATGCATGATCTCCAGACGACCATCGGGATAGTCGCAGACAATCACCTTTTGTCGAGCCAGCCGCTTTGCAAGCTCCGTCGGCTCCAGGATGAACAGCACCTTGTCGTAACGCAGCGTCAGTGTTTGCGACAGTGTCCGCACTTCCTTCCGGCACATCGCACCATCGATGTTCTCATGTGCGGCCAGCGGTCGGTGCATATCTTTGGGATTGCGCGGATCCTTTCCAAAACGGGCATTGAAGTCTGCAATATATTCCGGCGCATAAGCATTGGCTGCTTCGATCGTATCAATGCCGCGCAGTCGCAATTCCTTGACCAAACGATCCTGCAAAGTTCTGTTTGCCCGCTCGACACGGCCTTTGGCCTGCGGGGTATTGGCACAGATAATGTCGATGTTGAGTTCATAAAGCGCCCGGCCAAACTGGGTCAGACCGATCGTGCGATCTTTCTGCGAACCATGGGTCGTGCGAAACACACCATGTTTGTCACTGTAAAAGGCCAGCGGCTTGCCCCATTGCTGCAGGTAGGCCTTCGTCGCATGAAAATAATCAAACGTGTTCTCTGATCCAGCGAAGCGCAAATGCAGGAGCTTGCCCGTGGCATCGTCAATATAAACGAGGAGGGCGCATTTGGGACCCCGCTCCTCAAACCACCAATGATGCGAACCATCGATCTGTACCAGCTCACCAAAGCAATCACGCCGACCGCGCGGCTGATGCAGTTGTCGCTTGCGTTCGCGCCGTGACGTCCACAAACCCGCCACCGTCATCCATTGCCGCAGCGT
This sequence comes from Ochrobactrum sp. A-1, assembly GCF_022488005.1. Classification (NCBI taxonomy): domain Bacteria; kingdom Pseudomonadati; phylum Pseudomonadota; class Alphaproteobacteria; order Hyphomicrobiales; family Brucellaceae; genus Ochrobactrum; species Ochrobactrum sp. A-1. Next base: position 371,145 of record NZ_JAKVQC010000003.1, on the reverse strand, counting down.
CTCCTTGCTGACCGAAAGCCGGTGGCGTTCGGCAAGCTTCTCACAGGCCAGTGTCGGTCCAAAATCCCGATAATAAGCCCGTACCAGATCCAGCACCGCATTCCGGAAATCCTCGCTGTAACGACGATTGCTCGGGCGTCCGCGTCGTCCCGAAATCAGACCCGAATGCCCAAGCTTGTCGTAAGCCTGTAAAAGACGATGGATCTGGCTGCGGCTGAGATCCAGCAATGCAGTCGCCTGGATAACCGTCAGACGACGATCTCGAATCTTCTGAATGACTTCCAATCTATTGAGTTCTTTCTGCGACATCGTAATCAAACAAGACATGGCAACTCTCTAAACGGATACGTGTGAAGAGCCGCCCAGTCTTCCTTTCCTCGTTCGATCTGAACAGGGCACGCGACCTAAAAATGTCGCATCTCTATCTTGCCCATCTGTCGCATCTGTATGTTGCTGTTATACGTATTGATCACATAAGATAGATTATGGAACTACCCGATATAAATCCGACGTTGAATTGGCAGCCTTGTGAATAGCAGAGCTTCTTCAAGGCTCAATACGAGCCCTGAGTTGTCAACCAAAGGCCCTAGCGGCGCCGAGCGATATAGAGATGGCCTGGAACTGGTGATCCTTGTTCGCTGCGCACGACAATATCTTCGCAACGCACACAATCCATTCCGTGATTGTCGAGCATTGCACGCACATAGGATTGTGCATGTGCAAAGCGCTGATAGTCTCCAACCATGAATGCACGCCCGGCCAGCCGCGTATCGTCGAGAGTCTCGCTGGAAAATCCGAAATGTCCACCCGACGACAGATGCGCAGCAACACCTGCGAAGAACTTGTCGAGCTCGCCCATATAAGGAAGAACATCAGTGGCGATGATCAGGTCCCAATCCGTTTCATCGGTAGTTTCGAGGAAGCGCACGGCCTCGCCAACGAACAGTGCCTGATAATCACCTTTCTCGTAAGCCACTTCGATCATGTTCTCTGAAATATCGACGCCGGTTTTATGCTCAGCCATATCATCGAGCGCGTCAGCGGACAGACCAGTGCCGCAACCCAGATCGAGCATACGTTCTGCGAAAAACTCTTCATTCATCTCAAGGAGCATTTCGCGCAGCTGCAACGGAACGTCGTAACCGAGCTGATCAACGAGGATCGTATCGAACATCTCTGCATGCTGGTCGAAAAGCGTCGACACATAGGCATCCGGCGCCTTGAGTGGAACCGCTCCACGTCCCATGCTTGCAAGCCGCACTGCAGCGCCTCCGTGATCATCGGGATCGATACGCAAAACGTCTTCATAGGCCTTGGCAGCCGCATCGAAATCCCCAGCTTTTTCCAACGCGAGTGCCCGATTATAGGCTTCTGCAAGCGCTTCCTGATCAAAAGCCGGTTTGTCGTTTTCAGCCATGAAGATAGGCCCTTCTTCTGTCCGTCACCTGTTAGGTACGGCATGTAACTATTTGTAAAATCAGAATTTTTAGTTCAAACGACATTCGAAAGCGTAGAGCAGGAAGAATATCCCTCCCCGTTTCCTACGCTTATCCGGCAAACGTCGCAAGCGGTTCCGCTTATATCGAAAAACGTTGCCTATTCCGCAGCGGCCGTGACGCGTTCGTCATGCCCCTTATGGTCCGCAAGCTTTCGCGCGATCACGGCACAGGCCATAAGCTGAATCTGGTGAAAGAGCATCAAAGGCAGAACAATGCTGCCAACATTTGCGCCGGCAAAAATCGCGCTTGCCATCGGCGCACCGCTGGCTAGGCTCTTCTTTGATCCGCAAAACATGATCGTAATGCGGTCCGAACGATTGAACCCAAGCCATTTGCTGCCGTACCAGGTGGCGAGCAGGACAGCGACCAGCAGGATAATATTGACGCCGACCATCATGCCGAGATCATCCCATGAAACGGTACGCCAAAGCCCTTCGACCACGGCTTCGCTGAAAGCCAGATAAACCACCATCAGGATCGAGCCGCGATCAACAAAGCCGAGCGCCTTGCTATGGCGGCGCATGAAATTGCCGATCCATGGCTGCAGAATCTGCCCGAGCACGAACGGTGCGAGCAGTTGCAACAGAATGGATTCCAGCGCGTCGATCGATATTCCGCCGCCGCCTTTGACAGCGAACAACAGGCCAACCAGGAGCGGTGTGAGAAACATGCCGAAAATGTTCGATGCTGACGCCGATACGATTGCGGCTGAGACATTGCCGCCTGCAATTGATGTGAAGGCGATGGACGACTGGACCGTCGAAGGCAGAACACAGAGAAAGAGGATTCCTGTGTAGAAAGCCGACTGTGACAAGCCGGGAATGGTCCAGCCTGCTACCAGACCGAGGATCGGAAACAGGATGAACGTCGACGAAAGGACTGCCAGATGCAGTCTCCAGTGCGTTATGCCTGCAACTACAGCCTCGCGAGACAGCCGGGCGCCATGCAGGAAGAACAAAAGCCCGACTGCGAATTTCGTCGCCAGTGCGAACCAATCTGCAAATTCACCGTGCACGGGAAGCACCGACGCAATCAGAATGGTCACGATCAGCATGCTGGTGAATTTATCAGGCAGGAAGCGCATCATATCGTCCAATCTTGCAGGCACCGTGGAACGCGGCGCCCGCTTCATTCATACGGTTATTTCGGCCCGATTTGGTTCACTCGTAGCCGTTGGGATTCTTCGATTGCCAATGCCACATATCCTGGCACATTTCGCGCAGGTTCTTCTCTGCCGACCAGCCCAGGAAATCGCGAGCAAAACTCGGATCAGCGTAGCATTCCGCCACATCGCCCGGACGGCGTGGTGCAATCTCGTAATTGATCTCGCGATTCGAAACATGTTCGAATGCCTTGACCACATCGAGAACGCTATAGCCCTGCCCCGTACCCAAATTGACCGAGAAGCACTGCGGCTCATCGAGCTTCTTGAGCGCTTTCAGGTGACCGGCAGCCAGATCCACCACATGGATATAGTCGCGAACGCCGGTGCCATCAGGCGTGGGATAATCATTGCCCCAGACATTCAGTTTCTCGCGACGGCCGGTGGCAACCTGCGCGATGATCGGCATGAGATTGTTCGGGATACCTTTCGGATCTTCGCCGATCAGGCCGCTCTCATGCGCACCAACCGGGTTGAAATACCGCAGGATGGCAATCTTCCAGCTATTATCGCCGTTATAAATATCGCGAAGCATGTCTTCGATGACCAGCTTGGTACGGCCATAGGGGTTTGTTGCCGTTAGCGGCTGGTCTTCGGTAATCGGCAGTTTTTGCGGATCGCCATAGACCGTGGCCGACGAGCTGAAAACCAGTGTCTTGACGCCGGTGGCTTCCATCGCTTGCAGCAGGCGGAGCGTACCCACCACATTGCAATCATAATAGAGCATCGGCTTTTCGCTCGATTCTCCAACGGCTTTCAGACCTGCAAAGTGAATGACGGCAGTGCATTTATGATGCCGGATCACCTGTTCCAGAAAGGCGCGATCACGGATGTCACCCGCTTCGCGGCGCGGCGGACGCCCGGTAATCTTTTCGATGCGATGCAGGGCTTCCGGGTGGCTGTTGTCAAAATTATCGACCACAACGACGTCGTGGCCTGCCTCGATGAGCTGAACGCAGGTGTGCGAGCCGATATAGCCAGCGCCGCCAGTCACAAGAATTGTCATCGTTTATGTATCCGCTTGTTGAACATACCGCCCCGATGTGCGATCCCCGGCTGACTATGCAAAATCAGTAACAGACTTCAAGCCACACGGTGCGATTCTCTTGAATGGTTGCAGTAGATCAGCCAAGTTTGACGGAGCGATGATGAAACCATCCCGCAATATTGATCGCCTTCTGGAAATCATGGCAGCGCTCCGCGATCCTGAAACTGGCTGTCCGTGGGATGTAGAGCAGAGTTTCGAATCTATCATGCCCTATACGCTTGAGGAAACTTACGAAGTCCTCGATGCCATAGAGCGCAACGATATGGATGATCTGCGCGAAGAGCTTGGCGATCTGCTGTTGCAAGTGGTGTTCCATTCACGCATGGCCGAAGAACAGGGCAGCTTTGCTTTCGGTGATGTCGTGGAAGCCATCACGCATAAGATGATCAGGCGGCATCCGCATGTCTTTGGCGACGCTGAAGCCAGAAGTGCAGGCATGGCCAAGGGCTCGTGGAATCGCATCAAGGCCGAAGAAAAAGCCGAAAGAGCCGAACGACGCTCGAAACTCGGGCTGGAAACAATCGAAAAGAACGGCTTTCTGGACGATATTCCACAGGCCTTCCCTGCCCTTCTTCGTGCGCTGAAGCTCCAGCAGAAAGCCGCGAAAGTTGGCTTCGACTGGTCTGAGGCAGCCCCGATCCTCGACAAGATCGCCGAGGAAACCGCAGAGCTTAAGGAAGCCATGGCGGCGAAGGAACGTGCGGATATCGAAGAGGAATATGGCGACCTGCTGTTTGCCATGGTCAATCTTGGCCGCCATCTTGAGATCGACGCAGAAACTGCACTCGTCGCCGCCAATGAGAAATTCAAGCGGCGGTTCCATTTCATCGAAAAGACGCTCGATGAAACCGGAAGCGATCTTGATGCCGCGACCCTCGATGAAATGGAAGCAATCTGGGGTGAAGCAAAGAAAAAAGGCCTCTAACTATTTGTTTTTACGCATTTCCGGACGCAAAACCGTTTCACACTTTTGCTGGAATGCTCAATCGCCTTATTTTTCATCTTCCCATTTTGGGCGGAACATCTGATAGACGCTTTCCGTTGTTGCGAAATCCATATAACCGAGCCTGCTGACCGGTCTCGCTTTCGCAATATCGATGAGACCATCAGTCAGAACCTGTTCATCGATATGCACACCGACGACTTCACCAATCACCATGTAATTGTCGGTCGGCCTGCCCTCTTTGTCCTGCAATCGCTTGATTTCCACCGCCACACATTCAAGCGCGGCATAAGCTTCCTTGACGCGCGGCGCTGCTATAAGCCTGCTTGGTGCCCTGGTGAGCCCGGCATATTCAAACTCGCTGATCCCGCGAGGCGCATTGACGGATGACGCATTCATCTGGGTTCTCAAATGATCGCTCACCAGATTTGCCGTGAACTCGCCGGTTTCCTCGATGAACGAAACACTGTCCTTCGCGCCGCTCGATGAAAACATAACCATCGGCGGCGTGTCGCAGATCGCGTTGAAGAAGGAGTAGGGCGCGAGATTGACCGCGCCCTCTTTCGACTGCGTCCCGATCCAGCCAATGGGGCGCGGGGCAACAATTGCCTTGAACGGATTATGGGGCAGCGGGTGCCCTTCCCTTGGTTCATAAAACATATGTTTATCCGTTGATTAGCAAGTCTTGTTGGAGTCGACTCTAAGCTTGCGTCCATGGGCCGGAATATTCAGTCACGATCTTGTCCATATCGGCCCTTGGGCGTTCCGGCATCTTGTTTGCTGCCGTTCCGATATGAACGAAACCCGCAACACGTTCATTGGGCGCCAGTCCCAGAAAAGCGCGGGCGGGTGCGTCATCTGAATACCAGTTTGTAATCCAGTTGCTGGCATATCCAAGCGCGCTGGCAGCAGTGCACAGGTTCATCGCGACAGCGCCTGCCGAAAGGAACTGCTCCCATTCAGGAATGCGTTCGTGCGCAACCGGCGATGACACCACGCCGACAACGAGCGGCGCGCGTGAAAAGCGTGTCAGCTCCTTTTCTTTCCGTCCTTCCGGCATTGGGCCTTCAATTTCTTCGGCGCGTTGAGCCAGATACTCGCCGACTTTCAGCCGTGCATCGCCGCGATATAGGATGAAACGCCAGGGCGTCAGGCGTCCGTGGTCAGGCACGCGTGCTGCAACTTTCAGCAAGGCTGCAAGTTCCTCACCCTCGGGAGCTGGCTCGGAAATAACCGAAATCGGGGTGGAACTGCGCTGCGCTAGAAAGTCAAACACCGGATGGGCCACGGTTAACCTCGTTATTAAAATGCTGCTTCTCTTGCTCCACTTATTCGGAGCTGCTTCTTCTCGCCCGTTGCATCTGAACTGTAAAGTTAAAATTCAGGAATGGATTAAATGCTGGAAGTTGGAAAAATGCGAGCACGGGAAGCGATTTGGCCTTGAATTCGCCACCCGCATAGGCTCAAAAATACAGCATGTCGGATTGCTTGAACCTGTTTTATCCAAAGAGAAAAAATGCCCTACGCGGAGGATCGTTTTTGACAGCGGTTCTGCTCGCCGTCAGTGCAATGCCTTCAATGGCTCAGGGCCTTGATCCCCAGACAAGTATCCCACAGTTGCAGACCACCACGACCGGCCTGCCGGACTTGCCGCAACCGACGCTCAATCTCCCCACGTTGAACACTTACGCCTCCCCGTCCAGCCCCGAGAACAATCCGCTCGTCCAGACACGTGAACTCGATCTCAAGGCGCGGTTGAGTGAAAGCGGCGGTGACATTCCGACAGGTCTCGTATGGCGCGTATTTTCGCCTGATGTCGGAGCTGATGGTCAACTGCCGTTGATCGCAAGCGCGCAGGGCGGTAGCGCTGTGTTCAATCTGCCGGAGGGCAGCTATCTGGTGCATGTGGCCTATGGGCGCGCCGGAGCCACCAAGCGCATTACCGTCGGCAATGCGACCCGTCATGAAATAATGATGCTCGATGCAGGTGGCATGAAACTCAGCGCGATTCTGCCGGACGGCGGCAAGATCAATGACGATCTCCTGCGTTTTTCTATCTATGCCGACGAAGACAATAATGATCGTTCGCTGATCGTGCCCGACGTCAAGCCAAACACAGTCATTCGCCTCAACAGCGGCACCTATCATGTTGTTTCGAACTATGGCACCGCGAACGCCACCATTCGGGCCGATATCCGTGTGGAAGCGGGAAAACTGACGGAAGCGACTGTCCAGCATCGCGCCGCGGAAGTGACGTTGAAGCTTGTACGCGAGCGCGGCGGCGAAGCACTTGCCGATACGTCCTGGTCCATCCTGAATGCTTCCGGCGATGTGGTGCGCGAAAGCGCTGGCGCTTATTCATCGATGGTACTTATCGAAGGCGATTATGTTGCTGTCGCCAAGAACAAGGACCGCATCTATCAGCGAGATTTCAAGGTTTCATCCGGCAAGAATGAGGAAGTCGAAGTCGTTGCCAATGGCGAATCCGAATCTGTCGAAGACACGCTGGATTAATCCATTGAATGACCTGCAACATTATTTTAGCCAGCCAGTTGTTGTAATTTAGTTATAATAAAAAAGATAATACTCTTTCCCCTTCTTAGAGCCGAACCGAAAATTAAGTTGAGCGATTTCAGGAGTTTATGATTCTCTGTGGTTTACCAAGACTACGGAGGATCACATGGCCTGGACTGAAACCGCCCGTCGCGACTATGCCAGACGAGGCTTACGCTATACAAGCGACTGTACTGATGATGAATGGGCTGTTGTCGCGCCGCTTTTGCAGCCTATGAGCAAGGTCGGACGTCCGCGCGAGCATGATCCACGTACGTTGTGGAATGCGATCCAGTATATGGCGACAACGGGCTGCCAATGGGCGCAGTTGCCGAAGGAATTCCCGCCGTTCACGACAGTGCAGTACCATTTCTACCGGATGCGCGACAGCGGCTTGCTTGATCTTATCAATGAAATTCTGGTTGCGATGACACGGCTGTCCGAAGGCCGCAAGGCGGAGCCGACGGCAGCCATTATCGATAGCCAGTCGGTGAAGACGACAGAAGCTGGTGGTCCGCGCGGCTATGATGCAGGCAAAAAGATCAAAGGGCGCAAGCGCCATATCGTAACCGATATGGTAGGCAACATGTTGGAAGGCATCGTGCATGGTGCTGACGTTCAGGACCGCGACGGTGCGCCAGATCTGATCGAGCGCGCATGCCAAAACCACCCCACGGTGAGGAAACTCTTTGCCGATGGCGGATATGCTGGCGAAAAGCTGACAACTGCTGTGGCACATATCGAAGCACTGGCGATAGAAATCGTTAAGCGCTCCGATCAGGCCAAAGGCTTTGTAATTCTGCCCAGGCGCTGGATCGTTGAGCGAACCTTCGCCTGGCTTAATCGTTGCCGTCGGTTGGCTAAAGATTGGGAAGCCTCTATCGCCTCGTCAGAGGCATGGATGTTCATCTCGTCAATCAGGCGTATGACACGCCGTATCGCAAGGTTGCAATTTTGAGTCGGGCACTTAGAGGAGGAGTGTCAATGAAATTATTGTTTAGTCTATTATTTCTCGCAAGCACGATGTTTTCAGGTGCAAACATTGCAAATGCTATGGATATGCACTCTAAGGAAGCCGCTCCTTTCGCAGGATTTGTATGCCTTGCGGACGACAACGGCATTTTCCATTGCCTGAACAAATGCGTTAAGGATTCAAAGTTGCCTTGGTGGCTACAGCTAGGTTGTCTGTGATATCAAGGTGCTGGGATTATGCTTTAAATAGAATGAGTTAGAGAGCTTTTCGATCTGATCCAATCAGATCGAAAAGCTCTAACGTATCAGACCTTGAAAACGTTCAACCGCCGCAAGGTCGTGACCAAAACTCAATGAGTCATGTTCATCGAGTTTTGGTATAAGATTGAAAATCAGCGATAAAAGCAAAAGGCCGCGCAATGCGCGGCCTTTTTATTGTTAGCCACCATTCTTGAGGCGGAGCAGATCGGGCGGGGTCGCCTCTTCCACCAACCGCGCGATGGCGTCATCGAGCGTCATGGATTCCTGATCCCTTGAACCGAGACGGCGCATATTGACCGTGTTTTCTTCGGCTTCGCGCTTGCCGCAGACGAGGATCACCGGAACCTTCTGCAACGAATGCTCACGAACCTTGTAGTTGATCTTCTCGTTGCGCAGATCGGTCGCAACCTGCAGTCCAGCGGCTTTCAGCTTGGCTGCAGCCTCCGCTGCATATTCGTCTGCATCCGAGGTGATCGTGGCAACGACGACCTGCACCGGAGCAAACCACAGCGGCATGTGACCGGCGAAGTTTTCGATCAGGATACCAAGGAAGCGCTCCATCGAGCCGCAGATTGCGCGGTGGATCATCACCGGCTGACGCTTTTCCGAATCCTTGTCGATATAGAAGGCGCCGAAGCGTTCCGGCAGGTTGAAGTCCACCTGCGTGGTGCCGCACTGCCATTCACGGCCGATAGCGTCCCTCAGCGTATATTCAAATTTCGGACCGTAGAACGCACCCTCGCCCGGCAAAATGCCGGTCTTGATGTTGTTGGACTGCTGCTGAATCTTTTCCAGCACAGACATCATCACGCTTTCGGCACGATCCCAGAGCTCATCCGAACCGACGCGCTTTTCAGGACGGGTCGATAGCTTGATGGTGATCTCTTCGAAACCGAAATCCTTGTAGACCGATAGGATCAGGTCGTTGATACGCAGGCATTCCGCAGCCATCTGCTCTTCGGTGCAGAAGATGTGCGCATCGTCCTGCGTAAAGCCGCGCACGCGCATCAAGCCATGCAATGCACCCGAAGGCTCGTAGCGGTGAACATTGCCAAATTCCGCAAGCTTGATCGGAAGATCGCGGTAGGACTTGAGGCCATGCTTGAAGATCATCACATGGCCAGGGCAGTTCATCGGCTTCAACGCAAACACGCGATCATCGTCGGTTTCGTCACCGGCGACAGTCACCTTGAACATGTTGTCGCGATACCAGCCCCAGTGGCCCGAGGTTTCCCAGAGCGACTTGTCCAGCACCTGCGGCGCATTCACTTCCTGATAGCCATGGCTGTCGAGGCGGCGACGCATATAGCTCACCAGATTCTGGAACATCTTCCAGCCCTTGGCGTGCCAAAACACGACGCCCGGTCCCTCTTCCTGGAAATGGAACAAATCCATTTCACGACCGAGGCGGCGGTGATCGCGCTTTTCGGCTTCTTCAAGCATATGGAGATAGGCTTGAAGATCGTTGTCGTTGGCGAAAGCTGTGCCGTAGATGCGGGTCAACATCGGATTGTTGGAATCACCGCGCCAGTAAGCACCGGCGACCTTCATGAGCTTGAAGGAATTGCCGATCTGACCCGTTGAGGCCATGTGCGGGCCACGGCACAAATCGAACCAGTCGCCCTGATAGTAGATCTTGAGGTCCTGTCCGGCAGGAATAGCTTCCACCAGCTCGACCTTGTAGTTCTCGCCCTTGTCAGCAAAAACCTGCTTGGCCTTTTCACGCGACCAGACTTCCTTGGTAAAAGGCTTGTTGCGCTGAATGATCTCGCGCATCTTCTTTTCGATCACGGGAAGATCGTCGGGCGTGAATGGCTCATTGCGCGCAAAGTCGTAGTAGAAGCCGTTTTCGATGACGGGACCAATGGTAACCTGCGTGCCCGGAAAGAGCTCCTGCACGGCTTCTGCCAGTACGTGCGCCGTATCGTGACGAATGAGCTCGAGCGCGCGCGGGTCTTCGCGGGTCAGAATCTCAATCTTGCCGGAAGCGCCGAGAGGATCAGAAAGATCGCGCACGGTGCCATCGACGGCATAGGCAACAGCTTTTTTAGCGAGAGATTTGGAAATCGATTCCGCGAGGCCTGCGCCGGTCATCGACGCATCGTATTCACGCACAGAGCCATCGGGAAATTGCATGGAAACGGTATTCGACATTCTAATAATCCTTATCCAGTCCCGCCAACGATTGCGGGTGGGTTCATGCGTATGAAAATGAAGGTTGGGTTCTAGTCTTTTTTGCCCAGCCAGTAAAGCGCAACAGACTGACAGCGTCAGGTCGCGCCTGTTGACGGGAAAAGGATAGAATCATTTCCGGATCGGAAGACAGTCGATCTTCTGCTGCTTCAGCTGAGCGCATGCCTTTTCGGCGGAAGCCGAATCCTTGAAACCGGAAAAACGCGCGCGATAGACCTTGCGGCGCTTTTCAGCAGGAGAAATTTCAGCCTTCAAACCCGGCGCCACCTTGTCAACCGCCGGACGATACTTGGCCAGCAGCTCCTTTGCTCCGGCAACTGTCGGAGGAGCACCGAGCTGGATCGTCCAGGCCGATGCACCGGCGGCAACAGAAGCAATCAGGAAGCCGCCATCGCCCTGCTCGATACGAGAATCGTCGATCAGGTCGGCGACTGCATCAGCCTTTGGCTGGGCCGGAGCTACCTGCTTTGCGACAGGCTGTGGTTTGGCCATTGCAACGAGCTGTCCCGTGGCCTCAGTGCCTTCCGTGCCGAACCGTGTGAGCAGTTTCGCCATCTGGTCGTCGCGCTGCCGCGCCGATCCAGCGCCGAGAACGACGCCGACGAGGTGCTTGTCGTTGATGATGGCAGATGAAACGAGGTTATAACCGGATACATCCGTATAACCCGTCTTGATGCCGTCAACGCCGCCATAGCGGTACATCAGATTGTTGTGGCCGTTGCGAACCCGGTCACGGAAGGTGAAGGAGCGTTGCGAAAACAGTGCATATTGATCCGGAAAATCACGGCGCAACGACATGCCAAGCACAGCCATGTCGCGGGCAGTCGTAAGCTGCGTTGACTTCGCCGTCAGCCCCGACGGATTGACAAAGAAAGTGCTCTTCATGCCGATTTGGCGCGCACGCTGCGTCATCAATCGGCCAAAAGCCGCTTCCGATCCGGCGATATATTCGCCCATGACCGTCGCCGCATCATTGGCCGAAACGATGATCATGCCATTGATCGCATCGCGGACTGTGATCGTTTCCCCCGGCTTCAGCCAGAGCTTCATGCGAACCTTTGCAGCCGCATTTTTTGACACAGGCATTGCATCATCCCAATGCAGTGTGCCGGTCTTGAGGCCTTCGAATGCAAGATAGAGCGTCATCATCTTGGCCAGAGAAGCCGGTGCGCGCTGCACATTGGCATCGTCCTGTCCAAGGATTCGCCCGCTATCGGCGTCGAAAACGACCCAGGATGTATTCGCCATCGCCGCAGACGTACAAAGCACACTCGCACCGAACGCAAGGGATGCAACAAGACGCGAAAGGCGGGGCGATGATTTCAGCATAACAGCTCACAGGAATAAGGACGCCGGGGGGACATGCAGGCAAATTGCGGCCCGAAAAAGACCACAGCACTGCCTTAAATTCCAATTCTCAATGAAACGTTGATATCCTTAATGAATTATAATCAGCTAACAAAAAACTGTCAGAATTCACAGCCGCGCATATCCCGGAAAACCCGGAATCGGCTTTCGATAAAGCGCATTGCGCTCTAAGATGCTGAGCAGCGCCAATACCGCCAGGGCAGATACCATTTGAGATCGCTGGAGAGTGCATGCGGCACCGGATCGAAACCGTGGGTTCCGAAAGGCCCGCAACGCATGACGCGAAAAAATCCCATCCATCCGCCGCTCCAAAGGCCATGGCGGGCAATGGCTTCATAGGCATATTCGGAACAGGTCGGCAGATGGCGGCAGGAATTGCCGATGAGAGACGACAATGTCACCTGATAGAATCGCACGAACGAAGTGCCGATCACCCTCCCCGGCGTCTTGCGCCAGGGGGCGGTGAAATTCCGGCTATAGCGCTTCCGCGCACCCTCGCCGGTGTGATCCTTGCCGCAAGAACACATCAGGCAGCTTTGGCCTTTTCCTCGATCTGCCGGATGCAATCGACAACCGCGTCGAAAGTAAGCAATGTGGAGGCGTGGCGGGCTTTGTATTCGCGAACGGGCTCGAAATATTTCAGGTCGGCGAAACGTCCTTCCGGCGCCGGGCCATCTTCCTTCAGCATTTTGTACATCTCATCGCGAACCGCTTTCAGTTCTTCCGCTGAAGCACCGATGATGTTGCGCGCCATGACCGAGGAAGAAGCCTGCCCAAGCGCGCAGGCTTTCACCTCATGCGCGAAATCCGTCACGATACCGTCAGCCATTTTAAGATAGACGGTAACGGTCGACCCGCACAGCTTGGAATGCACCTTGGCAACTGCATCTGGTTCAGGAAGACGTCCCAGACGCTCCATGTTTCCGGCGAATTCCAGAATACGTTTGTTATAAATATCATCGATCATGGAGGCGAACCTTCCGCTCTGCCGGAGAAAAACATAAATTTGTCGTCCGGCTGCGGTTTGAAGTTGCAATTTATTGTCTATATAATAGGCAGGTAGCGTCTGCGCCATGGGTAACATTAGCACAGACCCCGGGGGCAGTCGCACGAAAACCTGTCCGGTGGCCTCAAGCGCCGGATCAATACATCGCCCGCTCGCAAAGCGCATCGTTGTATTGTCCGTTTAACTCGTCTCCTCCTTGAAGGAGACTACTGGAGAATACTGATGGACGCTCGCATCCTCAAAGAAGATGACGAATCCGGCCTGCCGAACAAGCAGGCAGATGTAACTCTTTTGCATGGCAAGCCGACGCAGGCCGATGCAGAAGCAGCCGTACGCACGCTTTTGCTTTGGGCCGGAGACGACCCGGAGCGTGAAGGTCTTCTGGAAACGCCGAAGCGCGTTGCCAAGGCCTATAAGGAACTGTTCGCAGGCTATACGGAAAGCCCGGAAGAAGTCCTCGGCACGGTGTTCGAGGAAGTCGGCGGCTATAATGATCTTGTCCTGGTGAAAGACATTTCGTTCCATTCGCATTGCGAGCACCATATGGTGCCGATCATTGGCAAGGCGCATGTTGCCTATCTGCCTGATCACAAAGTGGTGGGCCTTTCCAAGATTGCGCGCGTCGTGGATATTTTTGCGCGCCGCCTGCAGACGCAGGAAAGCATCACCGCGCAAATCGCCGACAGCATCCAGCGCATTTTGAAGCCACGTGGCGTCGCCGTCATGATCGAGGCAGAACATATGTGCATGGCCATGCGCGGCATTCGCAAGCAGGGTTCGACGACCATCACCACCACCTTTACCGGCGAAATGCAGGTGAATGCGGAGGAACAGGTTCGTTTCATGACCTTGACCCGCAGATAAACGGCAGACAATGAGCTTCTTTCCTGCACAGCCTTCCGACAAGAAGGCCATTGAAGAAGGCGCGGCATTCATGCCGCGCTTTGATGCTTCGGGTCTCATCACCGCCGTCGTAACCGATGCGCGTGACGGCGCATTGCTGATGGTTGCCCATATGAACGAGGAAGCGCTGCGCCTTACCCTCGAAACGGGAATTGCGCATTACTGGTCACGCTCGCGGTCCACACTCTGGAAGAAGGGCGAGACGTCGGGCAATCTGCAAAGTGTTGTCGAGTTGCGCACGGATTGCGATCAGGATGCGCTTTGGCTGAAAGTGCGTGTCGCGGGCGACGGGCCAACCTGCCATACGGGTCGCCGCTCCTGTTTTTATCGGCAGATTATTGCCGAGAACGGCGATATATCGCTGGCCATTGAAGGTGCCTGCGATCACGAGCATTAACCTTGGTCAAAAGGATGTGATGGCGCGAATATGAGTCGTGCCATCAATTCGCAGCATTTATTCTTTGGATACTATGTTTCGCTAATCTGAAGCGGTTCTTGTCAAACGGAACTGTCGGAATCGCTTTAGCTATTTGTTCTACGCATTTCCTGACGCAAGCCGCTTCAGTCTATTGCCGGAAATGCTCCAAATCGAGACGAAGAGGTGTCCATCGTGATGCTTGCATGGGGGCAGAGGCGGAAGGCTGCAAATAACGACCTTGCACCGCCAGCCGAAGAAATCGTCGAGAAGCCTGAAATCAAGCGTGAACCGCGCCGGATAGCCTTGGCGCTGGGTGGTGGAGCTGCGCGCGGCTGGGCGCATATCGGCGTTTTACGGGCGCTGGACGAAGCCAATATCGATATCGAGATGATTGCCGGGACATCTATCGGCGCGCTTGTAGGCGGCTGTTATCTGGCTGGAAAACTCGATGAACTGGAAGATTTCGCCCGTAGCCTCACCCGGCGACGCATGTTCAATCTTCTCGACATCACCTTTCGCGGCAGCGGGCTGTTCGGCGGGATGAAGCTGGATGGCCGTCTGCGCGAGCATCTGGACGGCTTGCGCATCGAGGAACTGGATCGCCCCTTCGTTGCCATCTGCACGGAATTGCGCACCGGTCATGAAATCTGGCTGTCTTCCGGCCCGCTTATCGATGCCATGCGCGCCTCCTATGCCCTGCCCGGCGTTTTCGAGCCTGTGCGCTGGCAGGAGCGTGTTCTGGTCGATGGCGCACTCGTCAATCCCGTCCCCGTATCCGTGTGCCGTGCTTATGAGCAACGCCTGGTTCTGGCCGTGAACCTGCATTACGACCAGTATGGTCGCGCTGCGGTCATCAAACATGCGCAAACGCGCCAGGAAGGGCTTGCGGACGCGATTCATGGCGAGAAAGAAGCACGCCTCGGCATTACCGGCGTGATGATGGAAGCCTTCAACATCATCCAGGACCGAATCTCGCGCGCCCGCATGGCTGGGGATCCGCCGGATGTTACGCTCATGCCGATTGTAGGACAGATCGGGCTTGCCGATTTCCATCGCGCATCCGAGGCAATCGATGCCGGTTACGCAGAAACATTGAAGCGCCTTGAGGATATCAAGCGCCTGCAGGGCATCGCCGGCTGATTTTTTTTGTCGTTGGAAGCGAATCCGAATGAATCGGATTCGCCGGATTCGCTCTTTATTGCCCCTCACAGTGCTCTCTTCCCTCGCAACGCTCTCGCTCGATGACGTTTTTCGGAATTTTTTTCGATTTGTGGAAGTCTTTGAAAAAGCCCGGAAAATCGCGGTTTTGACCATGTCATCGATGATTGAGCGCAAGCTTTTTCACATTCTTTTTCAAAAAGATTGCCGGAAGATGCAGATGGGGCTTGTGCACCCCAAAGTGATTTGCTAAATGCCCACTCGCCGACGGAGTTCGGCTCCTACCACGGGCGGTCGTGGCGGAATTGGTAGACGCGCAGCGTTGAGGTCGCTGTGGGGCAACCCGTGGAAGTTCGAGTCTTCTCGACCGCACCATTTACCACTCTTATGCAGTGGTTTTCTCCCAAGAAATCAACACCTTAGTTTTTGAGGTGTCCCACATCAAGACCATGCGTGGGACACATCTACTCGTTCCATGGCGCCAAGAGCCAGCTTCCAACGCTCGACTCTCCGGGTATAAACCTCGGATGTTTTTGCTTCGGAATGGCCGAGGATAGCCATGATCTCATATTGGCTGCAGCCCTGCTCGGCCAACAGTTCAGCGAGTCCCTTGCGAACGCCGTGAGCTGACAGCGTCGGCAGGTCGGCATCCTTGCACCACCGCTTAAACATCGCCGACATACTGTCACCGCTTGCAAAGGGCTTGCCGCCACGACCAAGAACATAGGTGCCGCCTTGAACCGTAGGCGCGCGGGTGGCCGTCTTCAGGGCAGGCAGAAGCGGGACGGTCACTTCGGAAGATCCCTTCTTGCTCGGCTGCCAACGCACAGCCTCCACGCCCTCGATGACGCATTCGTTCTTCCGGCCGAGAACGGTGAGATCCTCGACGCGACAACCGGTCCACAGTAGGACCGACATGGCAACGTGCGCCTTGCTGCCCGGCTTGTGCTTGGCGAAGAATGCCTTCACGTCTGCCGCCTTCCACGGAGTAGCCCCGTCTCCCTTGACGTACACCTTATCGATGCCCCTTGCCGGGTTGCTGCTTACGAGCTTCCGCTTCTTCGCCCAATCATACATGACACCGACGGCTTCAATGAAAGCGTCGGCCTGGGCTGGCGTCGATCCCATCTTGTCCTGCATCTCGAATAACTTTTCCTGCGGAATGAGCATCACGCGATCAGGATTCGTCAGCAGACGGTTGAGAAGATTGCGTTTCTTTTTCAGGGTCTTGCCGCTGGAAGTTCCAGCGACCACCCTCGCTTCGAGATATTCCATATAGCTGGAGACCAGCCATCCAATTGACTTCGGCTTCGCGACTTCGGAAGCTTTCTGCAGTGGCTTGGGCTGGTCCCCTGAGCGAGCGATCAGATACTGCCGTTGAAAGTCGTCGTCACCCGGCTCGCAGAATATTCGTATGCGCTTTGTCTTGTCGCCTTTCGGGCGGACGCGATACCGGATATGCCCGGACGCCATGGCTTCCTTCAGAAGACCGGGGAACTCTACTTTCATAGCAGCCTCTACCATTTATCGAGGTCTCCATGATTTCCATCGGACGACTCGACCTCAACGCCTCCGAAATGGATTTCGATATACCCACCCGTCACGCACAGCTTATCCACAACCATGCCTTCAGCCTTGGCTGTGCGCAGGGCAATGCGAAGAGCGTGCTCACTCGGACGGATGCGGCGGCCCGAAGAGCCGCCATGATTTTCATTCGCTGTTGCTGAATTTGATGTTTTCATTTCCGTGGGTTCCATACTTGGAGGGAGCGAAGGGTCAGAGCCCTTCAAGTCTTGCCGGCTGTGGCCCTGCTGCTTGGTCCTGATATTTCCCTGCGTATGGGCTTTCTGTTGGTTCATCCAGTTTATGGAAAACGACCTGCGCGATGGGTGACCCGGCGGGTATTGTGACCATCTGATCCCCGTCGCAGGTGATCTCAAGAGTCAGAAACCCACGCCAGCCAGGCTCAATGACTGTGTTCTGCACGAGGACGAACCGCCGCGCCCATGTGCTTTTGTCCTTCACGTAAGCCAAGCAGTCGAATGGCATGGTGAAGTGCTCGACAGTGCTGGCGAGAACTGACCTGCCATTGTAAAGCACGATCTCCTCAGCGATCCTGACGTCATACCCTGCCGGGCCGAGTCCGAAAGTCATTCCGTTCATCACAGTGCGCTCGTGAAACGGCTCGAAGATATTTCGCTTACGAATTGATTGCGCTGATAAAACCGTCATTTCCTAATCCTTTCATACGACGAGCGTCAGGTGCTCTGACGCCCTTGTGGCGGCTGTATATAACCAGCGATCTCTATCCTCGCGGAAGGCGTGGCTTTGGTCGAAGACGCAAACCTTGTCCCACTGGCTGCCCTGACTCTTGTGGCAAGTGATGGCGTAGCCGAAGGTGAACTGCTGCGTGCCTCGAACCTCTTTGAACGGAAGCTTGGCAGCAGCCACATCGTCCTCGAAGAACTCCTTCCGCACGCTAACCTTCGTGGTTGGGCGTTCGCCTTCCGGGTCATCCATCCAGAGCTGGACGGACTTCTTGCCGACCTTCTTTTTGCCGACGGTCAGGATGTCGCCGTTGAATATCTTGGCGAACCGATCATTGCGCAGGCAGATCAGGGGTTCGCCGGTAAGCGGGAACGGATCTGTCTTCCCGGCAATCTCGCGCAGGCGTCGGTTGTATTGCTGCCGGGTATCATTGCGCCCGACGATGACTACGTCGGCTTCAGTGACGAGCTGACCATCGAGGTTCTTCCGGCTGGTAACAATCAAGCCGTCGGCGTTGATCTCGTCTCCCTTGTACCGACCTTCCCGGATTTCCGTTGCAAGCCGGAGGATCGGGCTTTCAGCTGCCTGTCGGTGAACCTCTGTCAGCATGTAGTCCGGCTTGCGTGCGGTGAAGTAACCACCGCCCGAGACAGGCGGGAGCTGAGCAGGATCGCCGAGGACGAGGACCGGCCGGCCGAACGACAGAAGATCCTTGCCCATTTCCTCATTCACCATCGAGCACTCGTCGATAACGATGAGGCCGTATTTATCGAGGGCGCCAGGATCTTTCAGGGTGACGCGAACCTCGCCGGTGGATTCGTTGACCTCTGTGTTATAGATCAATGCGTGAATCGTCTTGGCGCCACGACATCCTTTCGAGCGCATGACCCGAGCCGCCTTGCCAGTGAAAGCAGCAAAGGCAACATCGCCCTTGGCATAACTGGCGAGGTGCATTGCGAGCGTGGACTTCCCGGCTCCGGCGAAACCAGCAAGGTAGAACGTTGGCTGATGCCGAATGCGCAGCCAAGCGCCGGCGGTTGACAGTGCTTCATTCTGCTGAGGTGACCAGACCGTCATGGCTTTTCCTCCAAGACGGCGCGGGCTTCAAAGAAGTCATTAGCCGTGAGTTGAATAACTCCGCCATCTGCTGCACTGACTTCATGAACTACATCGTGGTCGTTGAAGTTGCGTTCAAACAGAGCACCTGAATATTTGCTAAAAGGCTCCAACGCCTTCCTTGCCGCCGCGAGTTGGGTTTCGAGGGCTTTGCGGTAGTTTATTTGTTCTTCACAACGCTCTGACATTTCCATAGCGTCTTGTTTCCAAGTCACACGCCATAGTGGTGATTGGCAGTTTGGGCAGGGTTCTCCGGGCTTATCCTGCGGCGCAACCGAACAATCTTGTGCTGACATTACCATTTGCTGGAGTGTAAATTTGCATTTGGGACAATGCCATGATCCGGGTACGTGTATCTGCGCCTCCAACTCCTTCACCCGCGCACTCAGCGCCGCGTTGTCGGCTTTCAGCTTGGTTATGATGCCGTGCAGTTTGTCTATGGTTTCGGCTTGCGTTTCGTTCTTTACCCGTTCCGCCGCCAATAGCTTCTCAGCCTGCGAGCGGGCAGCATCGCCAATACGCCCTAGATAGTCCGCTATGTCATTAGCAATACTATCCCCGTAAGTATCGGCAACCCGCTCTAGGAGTTCTTTCTCCGCTTTCTTGATGATCGTCTCCAGTCCCGTATCTGTAGCGGCAGGCGCGGGGCGGGTGTCCGGTTCGTTCCATTTCGCAGCAGCAACTTTAGCGCAGTCCTCACAGCGCCACGAGTGCTTACTACCGACACATTGCTTCTTTCGACAGTCGCGACAGACAAACCAATAGTTTCCAGGTGTCCACCCGAACGAGCTGTGTTCACTCGCCATGACGGTCGCCTCCTGATGGGTGGGTGGCAACGCGTTCGATCTTATAATCGCAGTACCGATCTACGCTGTTGAACCATAGGTCTTCGGAAGGCGAATAACCGTCTTCGTCAACATCGTCTGGACGCTCGATCACATCGCATTCTACAGCGCGAGCAACGACCGTTTTGCCTAGAACAACTCTGATTTCTTCGGTGTCCGTGGACCATTCGCCATCGTTGCGGCTACCCTGTCTGTACTCCGCGAGAACTTCCTCGGCGCACTTTATGGCTTCATCAATGGTCTTGAATTTGCCGACGACACAATCACCAAAATGTCCGGGGTCTTTTACCTTGAATAGCTTGCTCATTTCACCCCCTCCGACGCAGGTGACAACCCACTGGCAATACTCCGCATCAGGTCCGCCAGTTCGTCCTTTGCAATCTGCGGGAGAGCGTCGACCTTGGCCGTCAACGATACGAAGTTCGTATAGCCGTGTGCGTTGTTGCTTGTGCGGAAGAGGATCAGCCCGCGCTTGATATCGTCGTGGCGAAACGGTAGATCCGGCTCTGTCAAAGCTTTCTCAACCGCATCGAATACTGCCTGCAGATCGGAGACGTTCGTTAACCCGGCAGGTCTGAACACTTTCTCCATCGTGCGGTCTCCGACGACGTAGACCTCGAGGGCCGTATGGCTGGCATCGTTGTTTGAGCTCATGTCTTGGATTCCTTTAGATTTATCGTGTGGGGACGGGGACTAGTTGGGCCATTGTCACACGCCTCCCGCAGCGGACAGGACGTCGAAAGACCCCTTCCCTTTGAAGATGTAACCGACGCCAGCTTCTCCGGGGATATTCCAGCCGTGACGACGAAGAAGGGAAATGTCCCGATAGATCGTGCGAGGTGACGTATCGAGGATGACCGCGAGGTCGTCCGCTTTGTGGCTGGTGCCATCCTCAATGATACTGACGAGCTGGCGGAGTCGGCGAGCCACGTAATGTGGGACACGGCTTCTCATGATCATTCGCCCTCCCCGTTCAATGCCTCCAGCGCAGCGAAGTGCGCTTCGATTATGTCGTGCTCACGCGGTCGCCAGAACTGCCACCACTTCTCCCGGAGCTTTGGAGGCGACCAATTGCCATCCTCGAAAGCGCGCTTGTGAACGCGCATCAGGGCCTCCTCATGGGACGAGAGTCCCTCCACGCGGTAAGTTGTGCCGCCGAAAGTGCGGGTGACGCCGTAGGTCGTGAATGATCTCATTCGCCCTCTCCCTTCGGTGCCGGTGATGGATTGACAGGCTTGCAAAGGGCGTAAGCCGAGCGGCGGGTGTCCCCGGAGGCGTCCACATCAAAGCGCAGAGCTTCGAGAGCGCCGTAACAATCGGTCTGAGTCATCGGTTCCGATCGCTCGTAAACCCCGCAGCCCATCGCTGAAATGCCAGCGCAAATGACGAGAACGTACATTACTGTCTCACCTCCTCGGCACAGATTGCGGTCGCGGCGACCATCTGATCAGGGTCGTACTCAACGATGGACGGTACATCTAAGGTGCGCAGGTGCGCTTCCATGCCAGCGATGATGCGATCCAGCTCGCGGAGATCCGTGGTCGCGGACGAGATCCGCTCGGCTATCCTCAGACGCTCTGCCTGAAGCGTGTCCAGGCGGGTCGCAGCATTGTCACGCTCTCGTTCTAGGCGTGTCCGCACGTCGAGGTCGGTCAGGAGTGTGCTGGCTATAGTGCGCTCTGCCTCTGCGAAGGAAGCATCGTCGGAGCGGCGCAGAAAGTCGGGCAGTCTCATTTCATTATCCCTTCACGACTTTGATCTTGGTGATGATCATCTTCTCGTTCTCAGCCAGGAAGATCTTCCGGGCGTGGTTCGGGTCTTTGGCTTCGACGTCGAACGTTCCAGATGACCGGGTGTGAATGCGAAACATCGTCATTCGGATGTATCCCTCTGAATTGTTTTGCGTTTCCCAAGTGGGCGGCTTTGCCATTTGCTTTTGCGAGGGGCAGGTTCTTCTCCAGCGTCCTTCGCGATGAGGCGTTGCCGGAATGCCTCTTGCTGTTTCGTGAGCCTGCGGAGTTTCTTGATCTTTCCGATGTCTCCATCGGCGGTGGTAATCCGCTTCTCTCCACCTCGGCCGAATGTCTTGACCCGGTGTTCATCGATGAGAAGCATGTCGATGTGGTCCGGGTCGTTGGCCGGCGGGATCGTGTCGCCGGTCAGAGGATTGATTGGTCTGAGCGCCAGAGCCGGGCTGTGATCGAACTCGACTTCTTTGATCGTGAGGCCGAACCTTCGCAGCGCGGCCTCGAGCTTCACCCGGTCTGGAATCCGCTTACGAACCTTTGGGCTGCTCATCGGAAGTGTTCAGCAAGTGAGCAATCAACCCTGCCTTCTCGGGCTGAAGGACGAGGCAGACGACACCACTATCGTCGCCCCGCAGGATCTGTTGCACCGTGACGGAATCCTTTGCCACGTAATATTGGGTTTCAGCATGTGTGCCGTGCAGGTAGACGGCGAGAACTTGGTAAGTCATCGGAATGTGCCTATGCGAATGGAGTGCCGGACATCGTCAATTTGTTGAGCCAGTGACGTGCGGTGTGCCGTATCTCGGGGCTGAGGTTGTCCCTGCGAGGGTCGACGCACCACTCGAGGAATCCTCGGTCCATGTCGGACCAGAGCTTGCCGTAATGATCCTTTGTGAAGCCCACGGTTTTCAGGAGAACCGGTGTATTGGTCAGCTGAATGAGGACCGATGGATGCTTTTCCTTGACCATCCGTGACAGGATGTGAGCCGTAACGTAGGCGTCGGGCCCGGCGCGGTGTGGCGGCATCGCCAGAGGAGGCCACTCGAAATCGGCATCCACTCCAAGCCAGTAGCGCAGCGTCTGGTTGCTGTAGCCCGGTGCGTCTTCCCACAGATGCTTTGCCGACTGCATGGTGCAGATCCAGGGGAACGTGCTGCCGGTGAAGATCGCCTGCTCAAACGCTGCGTTGTGTGCGCAGAAGACGTCGCCCGGTTCCATGCCGTCCATCAAAGACTTGAACGCGAAGTCCGGCGTTGGTGATTCAGAAACATCCTCGTCTGAAATATGGTGGATGGCGCGCGCTTCGGGCGGCATGGCGATTCCGCAGTTGATGAGCGAAGACACTGGCTTGCTTACAGCGCCGGTGCTGCCGTCGACGTCGGCGAACCCGAACTCGCAGATGCCAACTGGCTTCCCCTTCTCCCGCTCTTCAATCTTCCCTGTGGTTTCGAAATCGATGCAGCGGATCTTCATGGCTGAGCCTCGCTTTCGTTCGCCTTGTTGTGTGACGAGGCATGAACGCGAAGCTTCAGCACGGCCTCGTTCAAGTCCAGCTTGGCCTGCTTGACCATGTAATTCATGACGGTCCTGAGCATGAACTCGTCGCGCGCCTTTCGCTGGATGAGGTTCTTGACGTAGTCGTCAGGGTGGTCGCAGGTAATGGAAAGGCGAAACTGCCCTCCCTTCTCCTGGAACTCGGTCAGCAGTTGGAGCTCAAGCTCCCGTTCGGAGATTTCATATGAGAGGTCACGGGCCTCAGCACCGAAAGTCTTCATGGTGTGTTCCTCAATTTCACTACGTACTTCATGCTTGAAGGGTGGGTGACGCCGAGAGGTCGGCGCCACGATCTATGCGGTCACGGGTATTTCCCGACGTTCAGCTTCTCGACGCCGAGAAGACTCTTCACCTTGTGGACGAACATCGCGTGCTCGGCGGACCATGCCAGCTTGTCGGCGTCTCGCTTGATTGCCCAATCGGTCATGTCGATGCATGCCTTCATGAGTGGCTTCGCGTAGTCCGGCGTTGCAGATGCCCAATGTTGAGCCGCCTGCTTCAGCACACCTCGGCGATCGCGGGCGTCGATACCCATGTCGAGCGCGATACCGAGCAGCTTTTCGCAACCTTCGAGGATGATGTCGTGGTCCTTACGCTGAATCATGATGTCGTCAGGTGCGGACGGAGGGCCAGACGGTTCCTCCTTCTTGGCCTCCTGCTTCGGCTTGCTGCCCTGTCCGGTCTGGCTGGCCCGCTCAGCGCTTTGCTCCGACTTTGGCTGCGATTGCTTTGCCGGTTCCTTCTCGCGCTCCTGAGCCGCCCCTGCGTCCATCTTGACGCCAGTCTGGCTTTGGTCAGTGACGGCCTTGGTCTGATCATGCTCGATGACTTCGCCAGTGAATGGGTTCACACGCTCGGTCTGACGTGGCTGGCTGAAATCGAACATTTCATCCTGACGCTCGAGCAGCGCACGGATCTTGTCGTTGTTGATCGGGACGTATTTCGAGCCGCGTCTCAGTACCGCCTTGCGGTACATTTCGTTCGTCCACTTGTTCCAAGCAGGGCTGTTAGGAGCCTTGGATGCATCGCGTACTTTTTGCATGTCCTCGAGTGACATGGTCTCGAGGTGCATCACTCGCTTTTGATCATCTCGAAAAACCGCGTATCCGCCGGTGACTTGTCCGCGCTGTTCAGGCTTGGCAAACGGGTCCGACTTGTGAACGAGTGAGTCCGGGTCGGCTTCGTTGAGCACGAACTCGTCATTCTCGTGGACCAATTTGCACACGATAGAGAATACACCGCCGAGTTCCTTCACACGCTTGATGATGCCCTGCACCATCGGCTGGTAGTTAGCCAGCATGACCCTCTCTTTGCTATCCCAATAAGGAAGAAGGACGGCCTCCTTGGAGTCAGGCACGAGGCCATCCGCAGCGCACTTTGAAATCTCGCGGCGCAGACTGTCGGGGGTGCATTCCAGGATCTTCGGCTCTTGAAGGACAGCAATCAGGAACACGGAACGCAAACGGTCGAAGCTTTGCCCGTTCTCACGCAGCAAAGGCGCGATGTCGGATGCCATGCTATCCAGGACATTCCCGGCTTCAACGGTGATTAGGTTGCTCATATTGTATTCCTCGGTTGTAGGTAGGCATGACGGAGTGGTTCAGGCGCAGCGGAACCTTCGGCGGCGGAGTCCACAGCTGGTCCGGCCCGTAGCGGTCGAGATAGAAGCGGTAGGTATCGAGAGCGTCCCCGACGATGTTCTTCGCATGGACAAACATCTTGTCCTCGGTGTCGACGGACAGCGTGACAGGCACCATGCCGTTGTCGCGGCGCATCATCACCCAAACCCAATCGATCCCCTGCGAGTGCAGGAACGAATGCAGGTATTCCCCTCGCGGTGGCGTGCCGAAGATCATTCCCTGCTCGAGAAGCTTGCGTGCGGCCACATACCCTTCCAGATACGCGGCGACCTGCACGTCGTAGGCCATCTCATGCACCTTGAGCACGGCCGCCTCTTCGTCCGAGCCGCCCTTGAACGAGTTGAACGATTTCAGGTCGACGATCAGAGACTTGACGCGCTCACCGGCGGGGGCAAGCGAGTAGTCAAGGCGGCACTTGCGACGGATTCCACGGTCATCCACCCAGAAGATGGACATTTCAGCAGCACCATTGACCAGAGAGCCGGCCGTCATGACGGAGGTGAGGATAGGATCACGCTCCATGTTCGCGACGGCATCCTCGATCTCGACCACCTGCCGGTCAGTCAGCTCGACATGGTTCGGATGCTCGGCCTGCCAGCGTGCGAGGATCTCGTCGAAGAATGGCGGGCATTCATCAAGCTCGCGCGCCCTTGCAGTCAGCTCAGGCTTGGTGCCGGTGAGCTTTTGGCCGTGCATGCGAAGGAAGTCCTTGATCTGGTCGGTCGTGTTCAACGCTTCCGGGTAGTCATGCGGTCGCGGCGGCTTCGCATACCGCTTATCGAACTCTTCCTTGCCTTCCAGAACGCGGCAGTGCCATGCGCTGCCCCAGATCAGGTATTCCTGCTCGACTTCGCGACGAGGACGGAGCCGGTCGTACTGCCACTTGCATGGCTTGGACGCCAGATCCTTGATGGACGTCGAGCCGAGCGAAGTATCAGCATGGTAAACCGCCTCTGGCAGATCAAAGTAAATGCCGGGCGGTAGCGTGTAAGTTCCGTCCGCGTTCGGGATGAAGTTGAGGTCGGTCATTTCGCACCGCCTTCCACAGGAAAGAGCGTGATATTAGCGACGTAGAGCGCGTTCATCTTTGCGATAACGGCATCGCCACTCTTCACGACGAACCAAGTGATTCCGTACGTGCCGAGGTTTTGGTCTTCCTCGACGATCTCGGTAACCCCGTCGCATCCGACCATATAGGACCAAGGATACTCGCCTTCACGGTGAGGCTCTGCGCCAGCGATGATCTTGATTTTCATTCTGCTGCCTCCAAACCAGAGGCGACGTGCCCGTCTTCGATCACCACAGCCGTCTCGCGGCCGGACGAAACCGTCTCGATCCACACCTGCGTGTCGTTTTCCTGTGCAAACTCGGTCAGCAAGGCCATCGAGTCCGCGTCGAGCAGTGAGCCGTCACGTACACGGATAACCCGGAGCGTCGGATTCATCGCAGCCGCCACCGCGATAGATGCGCGGAGCTGCTCGGCATCACTTGCCTGCTCAAACGGCTGGCCGTTAAGGATGACAGCCTCGTCCGTGAGCTGAAGGCCGGCAATGGGCAGGTTAGCTGCGACGACGGCGTTTGCGGATGCCTGGTTGATGGCATCGATGCCCTTGGTGAGCTCGTCGCTCTTCTGCTGGAGAGCCTTCATCTGGTCGACGAGCTCTTCGCGGGCCTTGATTTGGGTCAGAGCGCCATTGATCTCATCCGCTTCCGAAATCTTCTCGCGGATCGGGTTGGTATCGATGCGGTCTGCGATCTCGATGCCATCAAGCTCGTCGTTAAGCTCCTCGATCCGCAGCTCTTCTTGATTAAGCGCATGCTGGAGGTCGTTGATCGCCTGTTTCTTGTTGGCGATGGAGTTGCGGGTGCGCTCGATGTCGCCGTTGATGGCCTGCGCCTTGCTTTCGGCGGCGGTCACGGCGGCGTTGTGGTCCATGGCCTTCTGAAGATCCTGCACGAGGTCTTCAACGCTGACCTTTTCAGAGACTCCGCACTCAGGGATGACGATGGACTCGATACGAGCCTTCAGGTCGCGGATCGAACGGTTGACGTCCGTGCGCTCGGTGAAAAGCTCCTTGGATTCCTTGTCAGCGGCATCGAAGTCGTAGTCCTTGACCAGAGACCGGAGCGCCTTGACCTGATCCTGCGCTCGCATACGGGAAAAAGAGAGCGGGTCGAAGGTAAGGTCGCCGAGGAAGCGGTTGAGCAGCTCCTGCGGGCTGCCAAACTTCGCTCCGTCCCGGTTTTCTACGGTGAGCGAGATCGTTAAATCGCCGTCAGCCTTCACCTTGAATTTTTTGGTGACGACATAGTCTCCGAGGTCGAGGCGAATGAAGCCAGCCTCAGATCCCTCGCGCACTGGCTTGGACTGGATGACCTTGTTGCCGTCCAATGCCCACCAGATGGCGTCAAGGATAGAAGTCTTGCCCTGCCCGTTCTTCCCGGTGATTTCAACGAGGTTGCCCTCTGGCTTAATCTCAACGGCAACGAGCTTCTTTATGTTCTCGGCCTGAAAAGAGATGACTTTCATTATATGAACCTCAAGTTTCTTGCTGCTTCCGGCCTTCCGCAATGAACCCTTCGCGGACGGTGTCTCTGAGGCGGCGCCATCTTCGGACGCATGCCTGTTCCGGTGTTTCCCGGACCTTCTTCCCCTTGACGGTGACCTCCATGCAGGAGCCGTAACCGCCGCGGATGAACTGCTTGTAGAGCTCGAAGCCAGCCTGAATTTCCCACTCGTCATTCATCGGGAAGCCGCATGTCGTGGGCGAGAGAAACCACTCCTGCCTCGTGGATCAGATCCTTCTGCTCTGTCGTGAGCGGGAGGCCCTGATGCCAGGCGCGAATAGCGACTTCCATCTGCGCGCGTCGGTCAGACGCACGTTGTGCTGCATTCAGAATGTTGGTGTTCATTTCGTCGGCTCGAAATCTACGCTATGAATTGCATAATACTATTCGCATCGTATGTGTCAACAAATAAAATACGAAACGTATTGACGAAGCGCAAAAAAAAGGAGCATAAAAGAAAAGGCCCCGCTGCATCTAGCAAATGCACGGGGCCGCGACTGGAGAGATTGTTCGTTTAGCCGACGAGGAAATCCAGTGACGATTGAATATCATACGTCACGTATTTCCTCAAGACAAAATGAATGAGCCGTCCAGTCTGCTGCAAGGTATGACGGAAACCGGTTCGGCCGTGCAGTAGATGATTGAGCAAGGAACGGGATTCGATCTGGCTCAAAGGGTTTCTGGCGGCGAAAGCTGGTGGTCTGCCCTGATCGGCGTGAGTGCTCACGAAAAAGAGGCCAAGATGGTAAGGCGAGCAACCCCGCCGTTACCTGTGGGATAAGCGGCGGTCGGCTCGGTCGGGCATGGACTACCCCTCCTACACCAGGAGCCCTTCCATGATCTTCATGGCGGGGTTCTTGGTCTGTGGGAGTCACGACGATCTCTCCATCGAGCATAGACGGTGAATCTATATAGAATCGTAAAGTAGATTGGTTTCTGGGTATGAGCCTATGGAGTGCTCAAGCCTTTAATATTATTGCTAAAATGTCATTCCAAAAAAATGCATGGCGAATCGAAGAAAAACGAAAGCTGGCGCGTCACAGCATAGTCACCTTCGCCTTAACCCGTCCGACAATCGGCACGTCCAAGGCACTCCGTTCATAGCCTTCATATCGAGGGTTACGACCGGTTACTCGAACGAGCGGAGTTCCTTCAGAAGGAAGGACTTCGACCATCTTGATCGCAACTGCATCACCATCATACACAGCGAATGCTCCGGGAGGAGTTGGACGAGTGTCGTTCGTGTCGATGATGACGCGGTCACCCGGAAAGAGTGAGCCAGGAGCGGTCGGATTATACGGATCGTACATATAATCGCCGACAATCTCCATGACGCGCGCGCAGTCATTGTGAATATCAAGACCGACTTCGAGGAAGTCCTTCGGCATATCCCAAAACTCATCGAGGTTTGTGGATTTGATAAGTTCTGCCGCGTTGGATTTCGCCTTCAAACGAGCAGCCTGCCCTTCGTCATCGGCTGGATCGGCCAATGGGGCGGTCCCGAATAGCAGCCACGCAGGGTCAACGCCGTAATGCTTTGCGTATAAGAGGGCGTCCTTATCAAATCCGCGTGTGCCATTTTCATGCGCTGTGTATGTGACAACCTTCACGCCCATGCTACGGGCGGCATCCGTTGCCGACTTATACCCAGCGTTTACTCGTGCCACCTTGAGGCGATGGAACGGCTCTTCTTGATGCATAACGAAGTCTCCTGACAAATTAAATACGTTTCGTATTTACCATAGCCAATTCGCATTGTATTACATATCCAACACGGAGTGAATAACAATGCGAGATAACACTACCAAATTTCACGACATCCTGACCCGATACAAACAAGTTATGGCGGAAGTTGAGCAGCTTACCCTGACTGGTCGTCAGATAAAGTTCGTCCGCAATGAACTTGGTGAAAGCCAGATGGCATTCGCCAAGCGTATTGGAAGCACGCAGGTTTCCGTCTTCAGAGCAGAAGAAAAAGACGGAAAACTTTGCACGGGTCTCATTGTCCTCACCTGCCTTGCGGCAGCGGAGGAGCTCGGGTTCGACATTCCGAGTGATGAGACTTTGCGTGATCCTGTTGGGGAGTGAGCCCCGATGGTTGGCACAGGCAACCTGATTTGGACCGCTGAACTCGATCGAGAACTTCGGTCCCTCGTACGCAAAAATACTCCTACTCGTACTATAGCCAACCTCCTTGGTCTGCACCGGATACAGGTTATCCGACGCATCAAAAAGCTTGAGCTAACTGCTGATAATGCAGGCGAAAAAGTATTCGAGGCTCCTCCTCATATCCAGAGTTACAAGACATCCCGCAGGGGATTTTACGTACCTCCTCATCAGGAGGCGGCTTACTACGACCTCCTGAAATCAGGGGTCTCGATAGACGAGGCGCGAAAGCGTCTCAAAATTAAGAAGCAACCTAAATAGAGGTGCATGATGATGACCAGAGACCACAACACCAAGACTGAACAGGAGCTCTACGAAGAGCAGAAGTTCCTCGAAGGCTTCGCAAACCTGAAGAGCATGGAGTCGGATATGGCCGGCACCAAGGGCGACATGAACGCCGAATACAAGCGGCTGAAGGATCTCGGCTGGTCCAAGAAGGACTACGATTTTGCCAAGTCCCTCGAGGACAAGGACGTCGGGCAAGTTATTGCCGACTTCGAACGCAAGCTCCGTATCGCCCGCATGTTCGGTCACCAGCTCGGCCGCCAGCTCGACATCCTCGACAAGGATCGGACACCGCAGGAAGACCGGGCCTACGACGAAGGCTTCGCAGCCGGGCGCCGTCGCAAGAGCGCGACCAACCCGTACCAGCCGGGCTCGCAGGAGTTCCAGAACTGGCAGAAGGGTTTCAATGACGGCACCGAGCTTGCCAACAAGGATCTCTCCTCAGCTGTGAGCGAGGAGGCGCCGGAATGAACGCCATGCCACAGCAAACAGACCTAGAGGATTTCACGGGCACGTCGGTTGACCTGTTTTCCTACGCGGCATTGAGCCGGGAAGACGAAGTCGCGGCCAAGGAAGACGCCGCGATTATCAAGGCTCATATGAAATCCGCAGCCGAAAGCATCATCGCAGTAGGCTTGGCGCTCAAGCGGCAGAAGGAACGCTTGCCGCACGGCATGTTCCTGCCATGGATCGAAGCTGAGTTTGAGATGAGCCATATGACAGCCACGCGGTTCATGAACGTGGCTGAGGTTTACGGCTCGAAAGCTAACACGGTGTTAGTTTTGCCACCGAAGGCTCTTTACGAACTCGCCGCCCCGTCCACTCCGCAATCCGTCCGCGAACAGGTCGAAGAGCTTATCGTTGACGGCCAGAAGGTAACGGCGGCGGACGTGAAGCGGCTCAAGGCTGACGCCAAGGCTGCGCGGGAAGGGGCGGAAGCGCTGGCGACACGGAATACCGAGCTCGCCACGAAGGTCAAGGCCAAGCCCGCCAAGCCGGTCGACGTCGAAGCGATCCGTGCCGAAGCAGTAGCCGAGGTCGAAGCCAGACTCTCTGCCCGCATTGCTGAGTTGTCGGAAGCGAATGTGGCCGCACGTAAGGAGGCGAATGAGCTCAGGAAGAAGCTCGAAGAAAAGCCTGCAAAGCCTGACGAGACGAACGTCGTGCGCCCTGACTTCGCACAGGCGACAGCCGCAAATGCGGACGACGACGACGATTACTCAAATCCAGAGGCTGCAATGGGTGCCTTTGCCGGGGCACTCGGGGCCATGGAAGGGCTTAATTTCGGTGCCGAAGATTTCTGGAAAAGGATCGGCAAGAAAAGCACCCACGGAAAGCGGACCTACGAAGCGGTCATTTTCGTGAATGAAAAACTCGGACAATTAATCAGGGAGTATGCCAAATGAATTTCTTGCGACCCAAAGTGGCAATGAAGCTTTCCGAATTTAGAGATGAGTTCAAGGAGAACGTCTCGATCGTAGCGGATCTTGGAAGACCTGCGGTCGGACGTCCTCGTCACAGCGTCATTGGCGACAGGCGTCTTCAGATTACGCGAGATGTGTCCGCGCAAATCGCAGCCGCGATGATCGAAAACATCGAGGCATCTGGGAAGGTGCTGGAGCCAGCCGGTCAGTTTCTGTACTGCCCGTCGAAACGGGCTGAGCAAGCCGCTCGATGGGTAAACGATATGGCGAAGGTGAACCGCGAGGCTACCGACGAAGACCCGTTCCGACTGGTGGAGAAGATGTATGGCACTCTCCTCACCGTGGCCTATCGCAAGCCGACTGGTCAGAAAGGGCGAGCCGAGCCTGTTCGTATCCTCACCTGTTGCGCCACCCCGATCGATCAACGCATCGCTGCTGACTACCGCCTCAAGAAAGGCCGTCGTGAAAACCGGCTGGATGAGGCTGCTGCAATGGCGCTTCGCGCAGTTGCGGACATGAGTTCCGAAGGCGAACGCTTCGACGAGGCGATGGCCCGACATTACGACAGCATCCGCAAGGGCGAAGTGTAAACGCCTTCCGCATTCAACCCGGCAATAATGCCAACAGAAGGAAAATGAAATGAACACTTTGGTTTTTAATCTCCGTGACCGTGTCAAGCTCGCTGAAAGCGGAGAGACTGGCGAGATCATCGGCCGTTCGCAATATACCACAGACGAGCCGCGTTACCTCATTCGCTATAAGGCAGGCGACGGCCGTCAGGTAGAATCCTGGTGGGGAGAGAGCGCTCTTCGCGCTGCCTGATCCATCACTACAACCCGGCAATAATGCCACCTGAGAGATAAGCCCGGCGCTACGGCGCCGTGGCTCACCGGCAAGACCGGACACCTCACCCAATCATACTGAAAGGTTCTCGCGATGGTTTCGTCACCACGCGGACGACCTCGGATTCCATGGTGAGACCATGGCTAAGGGGCGTCTTTCGAAATTCCAGCAGTCCAAACTGGACGCAGCATTTGCCCGAGCCGACAGGGAGTCGGCGCTGAAAAAGCAGGGCGGCAAGTGCATCTACTGTCTCGATCCACTGACAGTCAAACAGGTAACCCGCGAGCACATCAAGCCGCGGTCGGCCGGAGGTCTCGATAGCAAGGACAACATCGCGGCAGCGTGTGCTCCCTGCAACCGCCTCAAGGGTTCAACGCCATACGGAAAATTCATGCGGCTCATCAGCGAGCCGAGGTCCGGCGAACCCATCAAGTACCGCCTCGTCTGGTTCTCCAGACAGCTCAACAAACGAATAGCACTGATGGAAAAGCGCGTGATGCGCGCCGTCGGGAGGAAAGAATGACCGTCACCGCATCTGGATATGACCTGAAGAAGAACGAGCTTTACGAAACAGAGGCGTGGGCGACAGAAGCCCTGCTCAAATACTTTCCCGTGCGCGGATACAACGTTTGGGAATCAGCGGCCGGAAATCACAAGATGGCTGACGTGCTGAGGGCCAACGGGGCGGAGGTCTACACCTCTGACATCGAGACTTACTACCGCGAACACGACGAGATCTTCGACTTCCTGTCTGACCGGGATGATTACGAGGTCTACGACTCCATCGTCACCAACCCACCTTACGGCAAGCAGAACCGTACTGCGGTCAAGTTTGCAGAGAAGGCGCTGGCGCGTTGCGCTGGCAATGTGGCGCTGCTCCTGACAGCGAAGTTCGACAGCGGCAAGACCCGCAAACATTTGTTCGCTGACAACCCACGCTTCCTCGCAAAGATCGTTCTCGTCGATCGCATTAGCTGGGAAGGCAACGGCCAGACAGGGACCGAAGACCATGCTTGGTACGTCTGGGGGCCGAAACCTCTGTTCCCTGCCCCGGCCCGTCTTCTCTATGCGGAGCGACCGGCATGAGCGATTCACCCGGAAGCTACCTTGTTATCGATCCGGGCCGGTCAATGGGCTTTGCTTATTGTCTGGCCGGTGGAGAGAACATCCGCCACGGCACCTGGAAGTTCAATCAGAAGAGCGCGGGAGAGGCATATGCCACCTTCGTTCAGTACCTGAAGCGCACGCTGAGCGCCCTGCCCGACCCGCTCGTTGGCATAGAGCTGATGACCATCGTCGATCACGGCACCCCCGGTGGCAAGTCAGCCATCGATGCGCAGCAGGTCATCTTCTCGTCGGGCTGGCCTACCCATGCACAGACTCTGTGTCACACGATGGGGCTGCGGGATCCGCAGTTCATAGCGATCTCGACATGGCGCTCGAAGACACACGGCAAGCTCCGTGTGCCTGACGCCATGAAGAAGGCCAAGCAGGCCGAAAGATCCAAGTGGTTCAAGCTGCAGGCGAAAACGTACTGCGACAAGAACGGCTGGTCTTACTCGACTGAGGATGAGGCGGAAGCGCTGTGCATGCTCGACGCCCTCCGCATCATGAATGAACCGGACCACGCCTTTGATCGCGGACGGTCTTTCCAGCAGGAGAATTTCCTATGAGCAATCCAATCAAGCCGGTGGTGCGCGTCACTCCAGAGCAGGAACAGGCGATCCGCGATGCGGTTCACCGACATCTGGTCCACGCCACGAACCGCGCCTGCGCGGAGACCGGCATCTCTGGGATGGTTTTCGTTCTGGTCGGCGTCAGCACGTTCCTCGAGGAGCTGTCCGAAGTTAATGCGACTGCTGCGGTGGATTACTTCCGCGCTCTCGCCGATATGTACGACGACACGCTCAGCAAGGACGTGCGCTCGGAAGCCGATGCTCGTCGTTCCACTGCGGTGGCAGCGATATTTGCCAATCTCGATCTGTATATGGCGGGGGCACAGGGTAATGCGTGAGAGAGGTAGCGGCCGGTTTACCGACAGCTTCCTCGAAGATCTGCGAGAACGCATCCCAATATCGGAAGTCATTCGGACCCGCGCCAGCGTCGACAACAAGAAGAGCAAGCCGAACCGTGGAGATTATTGGTTCTGCTGCCCCTTCCACGGTGAAAACCGCCCATCGTTCCACTGTGAGGATCGCAAGGGCCGCTACCATTGCTTCGGCTGCGGCGTTACCGGCAACCATTTCAAGTTCCTCATGGAATTGGACGGCGTTTCATTCCCTCGGGCGGTGGAAATGGTGGCCTCTCTCGCCGGGGTTAATCTCCCCGGCAGGGAAGAGACCGAGAAGGAACGCCGCGAGCGATTCCAGCGTGAACAAGACCGCAAAAGGCGCGACGAGCAGCGCGCCCGACAAGATCAGAAAGACATGGAGAGGAAGACGGAAACGGTTCGCTCCATCTGGGCAGAAGCAAAGCCGATAGTCGGCACACTGGCTGAGGAATACCTCCGGTCTCGTTCGATCGAGCTGGCAGACTTCCCGGAAGGGACAGAGTGGATGCCAAGCCTCCGGTTTCATCCGGGGCTTTCGCTTCAAGGATCAAAGCACCCTGCCCTGATTGGCGGCGTGCAGAACAAGGACCGCAAGCTGATCGCCATCTGGCGAATCTTCCTTCAGCCGAATGGCAAGGCCCTCGTGAATGAGGACGGCCGGAAGGTGAAGCTCGGTCTCGGTCCTGCAAATGGCGGGGCCGTGCGGTTGGGGCCGGTAACGGAGACGCTGCGGCTGACGGAAGGCATCGAGACAGGTCTCGGGGTAGCGCTCCTGTCCAGCAAGCCAGCTTCTGTGTGGGCCGCGTTGTCCACCTCGGGAATGATGGGGTTGGAGATCCCAGAAGGCGTCAAGCGCCTTGAGATCTACGCGGATGGAGACAGGCATCGCCTGCACCAGAGGACCGGAGAGATCGTGGATCCACCCGGCATAGCCGCGGCCAAGAAACTTCAGAAGAGGGCCAGAGAGGCTGGCCTCGAAGCAGTGATTTATGCGTCCCCGGAGCCTGATGACTGGCTCGACGTGTGGACCTTGAGGAAGAACGATGAGCAACGAATCCGTAACGTCCAATACCTATAGCAACATCAAGATCGAGCAGCTTATCCTCGGCGCCATCCTCCTGGACGAAGCCAACTACTGGAACATCCAGGAGCTGATGAACATGGAGATGTTCGCATCGAACGATCATCAGAAGATCTTCGCTGTGATCTATGAGCTGGCAAGTGATGGTCGAGCCGTGCGCGTTCCCATCGTGGCAGGCCGTCTCGGCTCGCTGAGCAACGATCAAGACCCGGACGCCTATCTGTCCATGCTCCTGCACGTTGCCAGCCGTGAAGAAGAGCTGCCTCTTTCAGACTATGCCTATGAGCTGCGCAAGACAGCCAGCCGCCGCAAGATCAAGGCACTGGCCGAAGGAATCCTGAAGTCGGCCAACGACATCAACCTCGACCCTGATCAGATCATCGACCGCGCATCCGAACGCCTTGCGGATATGTCGCGCAACGCCGCCATTGAGCATGAAGCCAGCGTGTCGAGCACGATCCGACAGATCTATACATCTGCGACACAGCACGGAAGCGGCATGGCATTGCGCCCTTGCCTCAAGGGGCTGGAACAGATGGTCGGGCTCTTCCCGCAGGGATCGCTGGTTTTGTGGGGCGGTAACCCCGGCTCGGGCAAGACGGCAGCGGCGATGCAGCAAATGCTGTTCTCTTCCGTCTCCCACCCAACGTCTCTCTTCGAGCTGGAGATGGACAACATGGCGCTGGTCGCGCGCTCGGTGGCCGGGCAGACCGGCGTCTCCATGCGCGACATCCTGCGCGGCATCGACGAGAAGCAGATGGAATCTCTCATGCAGGCGGAGAAGTTTTTCCAAGACCGCAAGCTGACCATTGTGTCGCCGTCGAAGATGACCATCCAGCAGATCCGCAGCCGAGCCTTCGCTCACAAGCGTAAGTTCGGCCTTGATCTTCTCTGCGTCGATCACTTGAAGCTGGTCGATCGTGTAACGAAGAACCGCATGGACCCGGTCGAACGCGCATATGAAAACGCTCGTGATCTCAAGGCATTGGCGAAGGATCTTAACTGCGTTGTGATCGGCCTCTGCCAGTTCACCAAGGCAGCTCGTCAGAAGGAGCACCCGGAGCCTGAGATGGAAGACTTCTACGGTGGGTCGCTCGAAGAACACGCGGACATCATGCTCGCCAACTTCAACCGATACGACTGGCTGAAGAAAAACCCACCCTCTTCCAACGGAAAAGGCCGGGAGAAGTGGGACTCAGACCTCGAGGTTTCGAGAGGGAAGATTGAAATCTACAAACTGAAGGACCGCTTTGGGACGCCGCGCGACAGGCACATCTTCGATTGGGATGGGAAGCTTACCCTGTTCAAGGATCAGGTCACACAGACCACCTTGTGGGAAGACACGGCAGGGATGTGAGGTCAGTCATGAACCAGTTTGAAACGTACACGCAGAAGCAGTTCAGCGGCGGGTTCAAAGCCTTCCTGCGGACATCAATGGACGGCGAAGCCAAGCCCATTCTCGGGGTCGGAGGCAAGCCGCAGATCTTCCCGACAAGGGAGAGCGCACTCGAAGCATTGAACAAGCACCTTGTCCGCTACGTCAACGGCCATCTCCACCGGTTCGGTGAAATAGCCGGAGCCGAGATGGCTAAAGCGGAAGGCGCGTTCAAGGAATCGGTGAGGCAGAAGGGCAAGACCCGCACGATTTCAGTAACCTACAAAGGACGGGCAAAGCGATGCGCAAAGAAGAAACCTTGAAGATTATCAAGCACTCCGATCGCGATGTTTATGTGGCGTGGGTGCTGTGGGTCATCGGAATGTCGGAGCGGAGCATAGCCACCGTCCTGATGAAAAGGCCGAAACAAATATCTGGATTGGTCACCCGCTCCCCTTACGCCAACCGCTCAGCCATGACAGATTCAGAGCGAAGCAAAGCACTGAGCGAGTTGCTGGAGATCCGGGAGCAAGACGACGGAACGCTTACCGATGGCGGGCTTCTCGACCGGATACCAATGAAGATTATCCCGCTGCGTGGTTCGCAGAGGAAGGGCGCAAGGAGTCGGACATGACTGCCAGCAAGAGACTGATGGGCCGGCTGAAGGCAGCGAAGGAACAAGCGAGCGAAACGCTCAAGCCAGGTGTCCTTCCACTGGTCGCCTTCTATGGTCGAGGCGAGGAGCTCGATGAGCAGCGCTCGCGGATGTATGAAATGATTGGCAGGGTGATGGCATCCGACACGCTAGGGGATGACGTCGTCGCCACTATGCCGGAGCGCCGGTCATTCCTCGATGTAAGAGACGCCGTTACGATTCTTAATGCGCAGGCCAGCCCCATCGAATTTCTAGTATCGAATGGGGAAATGGAATTGGGACCGGACGAAGATGGAATGGGCGGTGTGCGGTTTCACACCGCCATTCGCTTTAGGGATCTCGTTCAGGGAGCGCAGGTCAAGGTGCTGAAGTCAGCCAACCTTGAAGGAACAGGCGGCGGAGGCTTCGGCCCGACGGACATCGTCAGTTATCAAGTGGACTGTCGCAAGATCCTGCAACGACTGAAGAGTGCCATCGGTGACGAGTGGGTTTACCAGATGCTCGAGGCGGTTGTCGTTATGGATGAATGGCTTGATCTATGGCCGGAAAGCCGGAAGGCAGACAAGCGAGGGACCAAGCGGAAGCAGAGACTGAAGACGATTCTCGCCCTGCATTACGGTCTGGATAAGGTAGGGAAGCAGCTCGGCTATATGAACAACGCTGCTTTCAAACAGCGCTGGCATCGTGACGTACCGGAGATGCCTCCGTCAGTTCGGCGTCGTAGTCGGGAGTCCAGGGCTGCAAACCAGCTCGCCTTGCTGACATCGCAAGGCGCTCGGTCAAGGTGAGCTCGCGCTTACCATTGAAAGTAAGGCTCGCCGTGACCGAGTTCTGGATGCCAATCGTGTTCGCTGCTGCCGTTATCTGCTTCTGATTGAAGCCCATACGAATGACCCAGACTCGGAAGTGATTGATTGCCGTTTTCATGAGCTCTCTCGATATTCTTCTGTGATTTCTTCTGCGATACGGAAATTGTTGTCGTTCAATTTCATAAGCTTGACCAACACATGGGCGGAGTGCGGGATGTCCTGCTCTCCGTCCAGCCATTTCATGACCCGGTGCTGAGGAACGCCAACGATCTCAGCAAAGTAGGTAGGTGTGATGTCAACCTCATCGAGCAATACAGCAAGCTCGGCGCCGGTGAGGCGACGGTAGCCGCCAGCCTTGCGGGTATCGATAGTCCGGCTGTCGTAGAGACGGATCACCGCTTCCATTGCCGCAACGTACGCCTGCTGTTCTGTATCGAAAAGCTGGACGTTACCATCCCTACCCCGCACCAGATCAGGGATTAGACCGGGCAGTGAAAACTGGCCAGTGAAGCGTTCACCCTTCGGTAATGCCTTGGCGATAAGCTTGGATGATGGTTTCTGCGACATGGGAATCCCTCGTTGTTACTAACTCACACTTACTCTGTTATCCTACCTGCGGCCAAGTCGGCCATTCATATCGGTCCTTCTTGCGGCGGTTCTTCTGCACCACAATGAAGCCAGTATTCACATGAGTGCCGACGGAGGAGAAGGAATTGGGTGGCAGATCTCTCCAGTCCGCACCCATGTCTTCCATTAGTTTGCGAAACGCGATCGACTTGGCTGTTTGCCGGAACTCCGTCCCGGCCGACATAATAGCGGCCAGCTTTCCGTCAGGCTTTAGGAATTTCAGGGCGTGGACGACGTGGTCGATGTCCCGTTCCCGATCAAACGGCGGGTTCATGATCACGAAGTCGTAAAGCCCCGTCGTGACAGGGTCGATGTGCAGGAAGTCCTCGCAGATCACCTTGCCGTACAGGCCGGAAGCTTTCAGCTCATTGGCAAGGTGCGGCTGGATCTCTATGCAGTCGACGATGTTGTCGAAGCGATAGCGCTGGCGGTCCCATTCCGCACGGACACCCGGCTCTGGCTTGGTAAATGCCATCCGGGCGAGGTTGCCAGTGCCGGCCGATGGCTCGAGGATGCGAAGGCGCGAGCCATCCTTGCCAGCACGCAGGTCGAGCTGCCCGATCATCTTTTCTGCAGCCTCGGGAGGCGTGGGGAAGAAGCCGTAGTAGCGAGCCGGAGATGTCTTCACATTCTCCAGCGGGTCGTCTTCCTTGACCTGGCTGTCGGCGAGAACTTCGCCATAATATTCGGCCAGCAGCTTGTTTACCTTCGCCACCAGATCCTTGCGGGTGAACCAGAGGTGGGCATTGCCGTTCTTGAATATCCGGACCTTGAAGTATTCGGTCTCGACTTCAGTCTGGCGTGCGCCGCTGGAGCCTGCCCGTGCGAGATCAATCTCGCCGATGGTCTTGGTGAAGTGGACAATCGGCCGGTGGGTGCGGCGTGCCTCCGCTATCTCGGCGTCCTGCTTCTTCACCTCGTCCAGTTTGCCGTCGAGGATGGTAAAGGTGCGCTC
This sequence comes from Ochrobactrum sp. A-1, assembly GCF_022488005.1. Classification (NCBI taxonomy): domain Bacteria; kingdom Pseudomonadati; phylum Pseudomonadota; class Alphaproteobacteria; order Hyphomicrobiales; family Brucellaceae; genus Ochrobactrum; species Ochrobactrum sp. A-1. Next base: position 331,652 of record NZ_JAKVQC010000003.1, on the reverse strand, counting down.
GATGTCGATCAGCGTGGAGCGTTCGTCCCGGTTCCAGTTCCAGCTGCCATATTCGTTGAAACAGCGGGACAGAATCATGCGGGAGCCAACTTTGAAGCCGTCATGGGAGCGGAAGCGCCGGTCGAGCTTGGCGAAGGCGTTAGCCATGCCGCGCCGGAAGATCGTCTCAGCGCTGAGCATGAAGCCCTCAAGCGTGGCAACGATATTCTCGACAGTGACGGGAGGCATACCCTTGGCAGCCTCTTCCTCGCTGATGATCTGCCCAGGCTCGGTCGGCTCCTCGATGATGTGGCCCATCTGGGTCTTGAGCTGCTCCTTGGCCTCCTTGTCCATCAGGTGCTCAAGGTCGGTGCGCTCGATGATCCACGCCCACACATTTAGGTCGATGACCCGGCGCTTCTCCTTCATATAATCGTCGAAGGGAAGCTTGGCGATCGGGTGCATAGCGATCTTCGATGCCGTCTCATGCGCTGCATTGTAGGCATTGGTGCCGGGGAAGGCTCTACGCGCCATGTCAATGGCTTCCTTCTCAGCGTCGTGCGCCGCCGTGATGATCTTGTGGGCTTCGCTGAACATATCCAGCGCGGTGTTGCGGTACTTGACGATCTGCTCGACCGTGTCGCGAGGAACGATTGCGTTCATATCTTGTCTCCGTGGTTGCCATTTTCGGCGGGATGGTTAGATGCGCGTCGGCACCTGAACGAAGGTCAGGCAATCATCGTCCGAGTTGCGGATGACTACCGGATCTCCGGCGCCCATGAGCATGAACTTCGCTTCACCATCGACGTGAGAAAGGATGTCGATCAGGTATTGGGCGTTGAATCCGATCTCCAGCGACTGCTCGTTTTCAATCGAGACATCGACGGATGCTTCACCGAAGTCGACATCACGACAGGTGAGAGAGGCCATCCCCGGCAGGAAGTTGACCGAGACCGAGCCGCCCTTTGCAGGGAGAACCGCGCTGGCCTGCTTGACGCCATCAATGAAGGAAGCCGGATAGATCGTGGCGTGGTGATCGTTGTTCATAGGGATGACGCGGGTGTAATCCGGGAACTGACCGTCGATGACCTTGCTATCCACGGTCTCGTCTTCGCCAACTGTGAACCGAACGCCGGTCTTGCAAACCGTGACCATCGTTTCTTCTGGGCAGCCCTTACGCTTGAGGAGCCGCATCAATTCAACAATTGTCTTGCGAGGAATGATGACAGCGGGGATACCGTTTGCACCTTCTGGCGCAGGCATCTCATATCGAGCCAGCCGGTGGCCGTCCGTGGCGACGAAGGTGATGTGGTGCGAGTTCTCGATGACGTGCATGTAAACGCCGTTGAGATAGTAGCGCGTCTCTTCTGCAGAGATAGCGAACTGGACCTTGTTGAGAATTTTGAGCAGCGTGGCTGACGGCAGCGTGAACGTATGGTTTGACTCGTTCAATCGGTCCCGGAAGGCGTGGCTTTCGGGGAAGTCTTCGACCGGGATGTCCTGCTTCAATGTCAGGTTCAGCTTCCCGATGTTGGCGGTGAGCTTCTTCTGCGACATGGCGAAGTTGATGGCCGGAGCATCCTTCACCTTATCCATTGTGGCCTTCAGCTTGTGAGCGTCGACCAGAGCGGTGAAGTCCTTGGATACATTGCCCGGCACAAAGGTCGTGGTGCAGATGTCAAGGTCAGTGCCGAGAACATAGACGCCATTCGTCGTCGCCTTGATGAAGACGGTATCGAGAACGGGGATGGTGTTGCGACGTTCGACGACCTTGCAGGCGTTCTCAATAGCCTTCCTGAAAACCGAGTAGTCCAGAGAAGCGGTCGAAACAGTGGCGGTGACGTTGTCGATATTGCTCATGATATAGATCTCCGTGGGGTCGCATGATTGCGAGGGGGTAGAAAAGAAAAGGCCGGGCGAATGACCCGGCCTTTGGTGGGTTTATGAGGGGTGTATTACTGCCGATGGACAGGAGCCAACGACCAGAACATCGAGCCAATCCAGCCGATAAGAGTCCACCCGAAAGCTGTATTGATAATCAATATAGCCCACGAGTCTGGTCGTCTGTGGCGAAAAGCAAAGATCGTCGGCATGAAATAGAAGAAGAGAATGATTCCAACAGCGAAGATGTTGAATGGTGAATGGAAAAAGCCTTCTTCCATTTGAGCCTCCCTTGCCCGCTAATACTTCGTGGTGGATTGGATAACCTGATACGCGGTCACTTCCCGTTTCATGTAACTCAACAGCATAGGGTCGTGAGTTTCAAGAAGTTTTCGCAATCTCTCCGCCATGTCTGATGCAGCGCGGCCAGGGTTGTCGGCTTCAACGACACACTTCAGGCTGATCTGAACGATGAAATCCGGCATGGCATCACATCAATGACGGTGCGACATGGCATGCCAGCTTCGACCGGTAAGCGAGCGCCGCTGCAACCCGAAGAGCATACAGAGCGTCGTCTGTGTCGGTGATGGCTTCGGCCAGCCCTTCCTTATCGCGGCCGTAGACCGTGAAGAACTGCGCGACTCCGCCGGACTGGTTCCCATTGATGTAGGTTTCGTTGTCCTCCGGGTCGTTCTCGTTCACGCAGCCGGCCAGTTCGAGGTGTGTGAACTGCGACCAGTCCGGCTCTTTGTAATCAGTGCAGCAATTGAACAGTTCGTCGGGTCTCTCGGGCGTCATGGCCACATCCTTTCGCATAATTGCGGGTGTTAGCCCCAAGGGGGCGGGTCTCGTTTCACCATCAGGTCTATGCATTGTCCAACGCCGAGCGAGGCGGCTGTGCAATGAGCGATAATTTCAGGCGGAGTAAGATTGATGAGATGCCGTCTCAGTTTGGCGGGGAGAGGAATCTGCATCCCCATTCCGTCGCCATCGAGGAGGCCGCCGCCGAAGGTTCTGTCTCTAATGCTGTAAAATAGATACCACCTCGCCCGGCCTCGATGATCGTGGAAGTCGATGTAGATCTGAGCGGATGATGAAAACTGCTCATTTATTTCGACGGCCTTGATCATACGGCGGACACTGCGGAGGCTGACCATCGGGTAAAACTCTTCGACTTCGATTCGCATTGCCCGTGTTGGTTCAACAAAGGCAAGTAGTTCAGATGTTGGATTTTCTAGTTGCCAATCCTTCAGTACGAAGTTTGACATGAGCGTTCTATGCGCTTCATCGCGCAAGGCTTCACCGATCGACTTACTCGACATTGGTCTCCTCCTCGAGGTCGACGGTCACCGCCTCGCCGTTGCCATCGTGCTCGATGACCTTGTAGACATTGGCCGATGTATCCGGCCGGCGGACGATCTCATGTGCCTGCCGAGCCGCGTCGTGCGCGGTCTCGGCATCGATGTCGATCTCCCATGTGACGAGATAGCTAGGCATGTCACTTGTCCTTCAGAAACTGGCGCAGATCGACGATCAGTTCCTCGTGCTCTTCCTGCACGGAATCCTCTTCGTCTTCCCACGCATTGAGATTGCGGCGCAGGAGATCCAGCATCACTGTGGAGGCTGCGATCACCGGAGCATTCGATATGTGGCAGTAAGCAACGTGCTCGTAGTTGCCGTCCGCATCGCGAGGGGTGCAGATACCCACCCATTCTCGTGGCGTATTGGCGTCGACCTTGAGCATGGTGCAGGCGTGTTCGACGTCGAGCGGGAAGTCGTCGACCGCCCACGGTCCTTGTGTGTGGGGCATGGAATTATCCTTTCATGCCGGGTGGTGTTTAAAAATGGAACGCTTCACTATCGATCAGGTCAGCTCGTGTAAGGCTGTCCGTGCCAGCGATCGGGGCGTCGATAGAAACGTTCTTGAAATGGTCGAACTGGCGGTTGTAGGCCGTGACACACGCCTTGACGTGTTCCGCAAGTCTGTCGTGTCGCACTCGATTAGCGAGCGCGAGTTCCATCACCGAATTAATGATGTCCATCCGGGCCGCTGGAATGAGGTACCCCGGCAAACGTTGCTGTATGAGCTTCCGCAATTCGCCCGGCTTATTTTGTGCAAGCCTTTTCGTCTTGCCACGTTGATAGCGATCGGCATCGTATTGCCGTTCTCGCTCTCTCTGCTTTGGGTAGCTCTTTTGACCGCCGCGCTTTAGCCACGCTTGACGGACCTCGGCGTAATGGGCGCGGCGTTCCGGGTCGGCTTTAATGGCCTCTCGCTGTCGCTTATAACCGGCTCGCGCCTTCTTTGGATTATTCCTCCTCCAATTGCGGGCCATTTCCGCAGCCTTTTCCTTGTTGGCTAAACGCCACGCTCGTTTGCGCTCTCTTTCCGCGTCGTAAAGCTTCGCAAGCGCAGCCTCGGCGTCCTCAACGTCCATTTCCCGAATACGGACAAAGTCCGCTCGCTTCATCCATTTCGGGCACTTCATCTTTCATCTCCTTATTGCCATGCGCGGCGGTTGGTTTCAGGCTAACGGTGCCCTGCGGCAAAGCCGAACTCTAGGAGTTTGAGACGTGCATCATCGCCGCGTGTCTTGACGATGGCCTCGGGCTCGGACCGGATAATAACGGCGCCGTCTACGGTCTTCTCTGCTTGTTTAATGACGACGAATTGCCCGATGGTGCTGCCACCGTCACGAAGTTCAGACAGCTCGACCATCAGGTATCTATCAACGGCAGTTAGCCTGTCGAAGGCAGCGTTGGCTTCTGCCAATCCGGCAGACGTGAACACCCATCGCGACTGCCCTGTCGTCAGATCAAGCGCGTCTATCACGAAGCGATAATCGGTAAACACAATGGCTTCTCCTTGTTGCCATAGGTGGCGGGTTCGAAAAGTCTATCGGTGGGCCAGCCCTTGCCGATGCGGTAATAGATTAGCGACCGGCTTAGGCCGGACACCTCGACTGCCTCGGCTATCATCATCCGCCCGGCCGGGGTGTCGATGTATCGGCAGTTCCTTCTGTTCCGGTTGCTCGTCTTTCTGGAGACGAACCGGCAGTTCTGTGGGGAGTAGTTCCAACCGTTGTTTTCGCGGTCTATGTCCAGGCCTTTGCGGTAACCGTTGGCCTCACCCCACGCAATGAAGGCAGCGGGATCATCGAGCCACTCGGGACAGACCTTTATGCCGCGACCGCCATAATCCTTGAACTGATTGAACTCGGGGTTGTAGCAGCGGTTTTTCATGCTCCTCCAGACGGAGTAAAGAGGATGCCGTTTTTGCCCATGCTTCATGTTCTTTGCGGTGACCAATTCGGAACGGAGGCAACCGCACGACTTGGTGTTGCCGGAGGTGAGCTTGCTGATGCTGACGACTTTGGTGTTCCCGCAATCACACTGGCACGTCCAATAAGATCGGCGCCCGCCGCGTTGAATGGCGAGCGCCGTGAGTCTGCCGAAGCGGCGGTGCGTGAGATCAATGAACGGCATCTCATCACACCGAAATATTTATGGCTTCACCGAAGGGAGCCGACAGCGAACCGAAGTCACGGTTGCGACCGTAAACGCCCCACAGAACAGGGTGCGGAGGCTCATCACCGAAATCACCGACGTACAAATCAGTGAGGTAAATCGTGGCCTTTGCGTCCGGGTACTCTGCATTGATGAGGCGGAACGTATCGCTAAAGGCAGTACCGCCACCGCCCTTGGGGTGAAGAACCAGCTCGTCGCCGGTCTCAAACTCCTCGACGTGGTTCACTGTGGCGTCGGCATAGATGACGGTGAGCCGGTCAACTGCGCCCTCTCCGAAGGCCCCGTTAATCTCTGCGGCGAAGTCACGGAGTATCTCGTCATCGATCGAGCCGGAAGTGTCGACCGCAATCACAATGTGACTGACGCCATCAGCAACAGTGCCGGGCGTAACGAGACCGAGAGGCAGAAGACGACGGTTCGGCTTCGCCCAGGAAAAGTCACGGGTGCTGGACTCGTCGATGAAGCGGCGGAGAACAGCCCGCCAGTCGACCTTCGGCATGAGCAGCTCGTCGATGATACGCTGCACGCCAGCCGGAAGTTTACCAGCCTGCGCAGCCTTGGCGGTCATGGCAGCCTGCCTGATCTGCGTTTGCATCTCGGCACGCAGCTCGGCCTTGGCTGCCTCGTCGTGCTGTGCGCAGCCATCCATCGTTCCACCGCAACCACCGGTATCGCCCTGCCCTTCAGCGGAGTCGTCGCCGTTGTTCTCGTCGTCGAGGATACGGTAGATCTCCTCGGCTGAAAGACCGGTGAAGCGCGCCTCGAGCAGGCCGCGCTCTGGCATCTTGCCGACCTTGCATTCGACCAGCTCGCCGTTAATGGCGTAGTCGCAGGCATCGTTCCAGCGGCCGGGCTTACGGGACTGGCGTCGGATGTGATGCTCCAGGGCGTTGTGCATGACCTCATGGGCCAGCACGAAAACCAGCTCGTCCTTCTTCAGCTCATCGACGAAGGGCGGGTGGTAGAAGAGATGACGGCCGTCTGTCGCCATCGTATCGACCTTTTTCGGGTCATCCACCTGCACCTTCTTGAGCTGGAGCATGAGGACGCCAAAGAATGGGTGGTCCCACAGCAGCGCCGTCTGAGCGGCGAGGATCTTGTCTTCGGTTTTCATGTTGGCCTCCGTGTATCAGAATGGAATGTCATCCGGGTCGACGCCCTGATCGAGAGTGGATCTCATGCACGCAGCCACTTCGTCTGCATGCAGTGTCGCCTTGAACGCCTGCAGGAGTTCGTCATCTTCGATCGGGATGAAGGGCACGATCTGCTTTCGAGACAGCATGAACCGCCGCTCCTGCTTGATGAACGAAAGGTAGTAAAGGTGGGTGTTGAGAACGGTTTCGGGAAGCGGAGCAAAGCTCCAGCGATTGTCAGCGTGGTCGCTCTTCCTGAAGTTGTTCATGATGACGTCGGTAGTCAGCACGATTCATCTCCTTGCGATTACCAGCGCGGTCGCCCTGGCAATATCCTCTGGTGAGAGTTTCGATTTCAGGATGCTGGTGATGGTGCCCTCCATGACTGGAGAGTCGTCGAGCCAGGCGTCGGGGTGAGCAGTCTCACCCTTGACACCCGGATCTATCTTCTGGGCGATCAATGCCTTTCGACTGCGGCCAATCAAGCCGCCGCTGCTGGTATTGTTGTTGACCCGGTAAGTTCGCTTGCGAGGGTCGAAGACCAATGTCCAGTGTGCTGTCGTCTTGTCGTCCTTGATGCCGATGAAATGCCACCGCAGTTCCTCAGCCTGCGTGCCCGGATGGATGTGCTCTGGGTTGAAAGGACCGAAAACCTTACGAATGATCGCCATGAGACTGACCTCCCGTGATTGAAAGGGCAATGGCATCGGCGATGTCCTCCTGTTTCAGCATCGCCTTCATGGCTAGGGCAATGCTGCCTTTCGGAAGCATGTGACGGAGGATTGCGATCGGGCGGTAGAAGTCCGCCAGATCTTTTGCGTGCGCCTTCTCCCACTGAGGAATCGACAGGGATGTGCTCGAGAACTTCCTTGTCTCGAGGCTGAAGAGCAGATTCCAGCGGCGAAGTTCACCAGAGGCATCGCCTCCGATGAAACCCCACTTTAATGTCTGGAAGGTGCGGTCAGGATGCATCCCTGTATCCGTCGTATTGTAGGAGACAGGCCCGGCAATCCAATGAATGCCGCCCCTAGCCAAGGGTCAAGTCCTGATTACGGTGCGCCCAATCGACGAAGGCTTGGGTGTGAGAGAGCTTCTTCTCACGACGCACCGCATCGACGCACATCATAATCTCGAACTCACGAGGCAAGCGCTGCATGTAAGCCATGCCGTTGTCGAAAGACCGCTCATCAACCTTACGGGCAAGGCCAGCGGAGATTGCAAAGCGAGCCGCCGGGTCTTCCGGGATAGGCGCGCTGTTCGGATTGGCGAGTACCAGATCTAGCGAAGGCAAGTTCTGGTAAACACGAAGGAATCCTTCCAGTTCAGCCGCAGCGCCTTCACCGACGATAGCGGATACACCCTGCAGGCGGAGTGCCGTCGGAAGATTCAGGATCTTCGCCGCCTGTTCCCACGAACGGGGCGTTGGGAACGCACGCTCATCATTCTTCGGCATCGAATGGATCAGTGCCGGACGGAACCGAAGGAAGGCAATGAGCTGCGGATCAACGCCGATCTCGTTGAAGTATTCGACGTGGACATTGTCATGTCCGGCGCTCGTATCTGCATCGACGTCGATGTGAGCGAAGCGGTTAGCGAGAGCGGTAGGCATACGCTGTGCCGCAGCACGGTCAGCCTGACGATTGCCAGCCGCAACCACGCGCCAGCCCTTGGGCAGTACGTAGTCGCCGACCTTGCGGTCAAGGACCAGGCCGAACATTGCCGCCATCATCGAAGGTGGTGCGGCGTTCAGCTCGTCGAGGAACAAGATGCCTTCCTCACCGTCACGTTCGGTCTGCGGGAACTCGTCCGGCACTTTCCAGCGGGTGGTCTCGCCGGAAATATCAGGCAGGCCCATCAACGCCACCGAGTCACGGGTCGAAGCGCGGAAGTCTACCATTCCCCATTTGCGCTCGGTCACAATCTGGCGCAGCGAAGCGGACTTGCCGACGCCGGGAGGGCCCCACATGAATGCCGGGATGTCGGCGTCAATGAAGTGGTTGAGCAGAGTCGTTGCGGACTTGAGGTTCATAGAAGGTCTCCGTGTTTGCCATATCTGGCGAGGTTGGGAAGCCCACCGAAGCGTGACAGCCTGACCGCATCAGCAAGATCTTCACCTTGCAGAAGTGAGGCCATCGCATCAGCGAGCGTGTCACGCTCAAAGCGTGGGAAAGGTGTGAGGTTGTATGGCGACAGGTCGTTGGGCGGTAAGTAGTTGTTGAAGTTCGACCGGTATCTCGGAGCCACTTCACCGAAGTAGCCGCGATACCGTGCTCTTGGTCTAGTGTTCGGCGGGCGGTCGAAGGTCAGCTCGTAACGGCGAGTTCCCAGACCGTCATCGAGGACAAGAACAAACCAGAATTTCAGGTGGTATTCTGTGATCTGTCGTGCATACGGGCCGTACATTACGCCGGTCGGCATGTGTTCACTTTATCCAATGTGGTTCGGAGCCTGCCTTGATTTCAGATACCGCCCAACAATGCAGGTTGCCGATCTTTTGCAGCTTTGCTGCTTCGGCGTCTGCCTGTTTCCGTGTCTCGGCGACGATCCAATGATCTTCGATGTTGTTGCCGCCGTGATTGATGGACCAAGCTACGATGAACATGGCATTTCCTTTCTCGCATGATTGCGGGTGGTTATTTCCACACCTGATAGTCCGGGAAGAGAACGGCGGGACCGCATATAAATGGCAGGTTCGAGAATGACGGTTCCCACCCATTGGACAACACATTGTTGCGGTAAATCTCGGTCGCCCGGATGTTTCGGATGTGACGGTCGTTGATCGAACTGGTCTCGCCGACGAACATATCGCGGTACTCGCCCCGATAGAGCACGTTCACGCGCTCTATCGGTTCGTCGAAGAACGTCCGCACATGCTCCAATAGTTTGGCACGGGGAACTACCGTGGCGCGCGCAACCGTAAACCGTTCCTCTTTGATGTCGCCGAGTACCGGGATGAGGAGAAATCGAACAGGCGATGGGTGATTGCGTTCACTCATGCGAGAAAGTCCGACACGCTGTCGAGGATCTTCTGAGCCTCATCGGCCACGTCGCGGCGGATCGCTGGCCTATCGCGCAGAGTCGAGGCATCGTGCTCGGCCAGTGGCTTGAGCCGTTCGACCATGGCGGAAAGCTCACGGTCGCCAGTGATGTTCAATGCTGGCAGGATGCTAATCAGATCGCGCACATTCTCGACAAGGCTGTCGCGAAACACGCCTTCCGTCTTGTCACCCGGACGACCGGCTGGCTTGTAGGCGTTGAGACGCTCGACCATGCGGCCGGTGACGTCTGCCACGCGGCGGTAAACATCGCGCACCGCTTCCGTGGTGGCGTCGGAGACTTGCTGCTCGATTTCCTCGCGGATGCGGTCTGCCTGGGATTCAGACATCTGGACGCGGAAGTCTTCCGAGGTGGGGACCGGAAGAACCTTGCAGGCAACGCCGAACTTGCTGCGCAAGATGTGAGCGTCCGGGTAGTCGTCGTCCTTGAACATGCCGTTCAGGCGGACACGGGCATCGGCCACATATTGCGGGTAGTCGGCGAGGAATTTGTCGACGGCCCGGTCGAACTTGGCGACCTGACCACGCACCCATGACATATGCTGCAAGTATGCATCGCTCGCCATGATGCGACTGCCGTTGTCCATCCATGGCAATGTGCGCTTGAGGAAGTCCGAGCGGGTTTCGCCGACGATGGATACGATTTCCGCCAATGCTTCCTTCGGGAGGAGCAGCTTGTTGTACCGGCCAGCGTCGGCGGCAGCGCCGTGGTTCTGGTTGACCTCGTCGGTGATCTGCCGGTCAAGGCGACGGCCTGACCATTGCGAGATGGACAGGGAGACGATCATCGCGCGGCTGGCGAGGACCGAGGAAACGGATTGAGGATTTGTCATGATATTCACGGGAGTCTCCGTTGTGGTGCCATAGTTGGCGGGGTGTCAGGCAATCTCGGCGTTACTTTCGAGGATTTCGCAACCGGGAAGCGTGGATGGATCGAGCAACATGATGAGGCAATTGTCCAAGTTGGACTCGTTGTACATTTCTTTGACGTCATTCTCGTCGACGCCTTCGTTTCTGGCTCGTTCTTGTGCGTCGGTGACAAGCGTGGGCACGTCAAAGATGCGCAGATAGATTGAGAACTCGGCTATCATAGCAATTCTCCATCTTCATCGAAGTTGTAGTCGGCGAGCGCCTCGTCGACCACTTGGTCGGACGTGAGGTATTCATGTTCAGCTTCGAGCTGGTCGTATATCCAGTCCATGAATCCGCGCAGGCTTGCCTTGATGCGGTCCTCGAATGAGTCGAAGTCCAGATCGCGAGCCTTGAGCAAGGCTTCATAGACCATGACTTGCAGTTCGTTGTCCTCGTCGATGTTGTCGGGGAGCGGCAGGCCAATGTCGAAATGCGTGCTGCCGGAGTGTGAATAATATCCAGAGTTGGTGACGCGGACATAGGCATCGGGAATGAGATCGCGGCATCCTTCGGAGAGCAACGCCAGATCGAAGGCGAGTGAATGCAGTTCCTTGTCCAGTGGCGCGTATTCCATCACCTTGTTGAGCGAGGCGAGCGGATCGGCTAATGGGGTCCAGCGCCCTGAAAACGACGCGCCGTCACCTTGCGACCAGAAGCCGGAGAACTGTATTGATGGTTGCCGCGCGGTGCCATCTATCTCTATGCCCATCATTTCGGCGATGGTGACCGCGTCGTCATAGACGGAGTCCCACCACTCATGATCGGGGTAGCCTTCGCGATAATTGTCGCGAGCGCGTTCTTTCGCTCGGTCGGACAACTGGTCGAACTTGAACTCGGCGGGTTCGTCGTCGATGTCGTCGAGGCATTCGAGCTTGCGATGCTCTTCGCATTCGGGCGTCTCGATCAGGAACCGGCCACGGAAGAAACACCCGCAATTCAGGCTCACAATGAGCGGCAGGGCGGCATTCATGTTGATCTCCTCATATGCATGGTTGCGGGTGAAAGCGTTACCTGCTCCGCAACAAAAGGCGGTAGGCGACGAGCGAAGCGGCGATATAAATCAAGCCGATGGCGATAAAGACGGTCTCAAAAGACATAATTTTCTCTGTTGCATGATTGCGAGGGGGTGCGCGCCGGTTACGAGGGCGGGCGGTCACGCGGATTTCCCGCCGAGTTGAGTCAGCCGGCTTTAAAAGCCCGGCGCATGGGACACCTCCGGTTTTGAGGGATCGGAAGTCAGCCTCGGGGGCAGAGGCCAAACTATTGTGGCAGGATCGCTATCGCGACAGCCCAGAAAACAAGCATGAAGGCCGTAACGACCACGGCAGGCATGACGTCGTAACAAAGGAAGTCAGCCAGTTCGCGGAGTGCATCTTTCACGCGCGCACCTCTATGCGGCAGGAGCCGACGGCGAGAGTCTTTGCGGCGGACACGGCGCGGTAACGACTTTTGTATGTCGTGAGGCGCTCAAGGATTCCGTTTGGGAACTGGATTGCCAGCGACCAGCGGGCCGTCGAGCGGCGACGTTCGTTCAATATGACGTATGTGTATGCAACGGGCGCTTTCATGGCGCGGATCTCCTCTTTTCGCATGTTTGCGGGTGGTGAAAGGCGTAGTCAGCCGTCGAAGGCGCGCAGGGTCAGACGGTGCGCAAATTCCCGGCCTCTGTCGTAGGATTCGTCAAGCCCGGTATAGTCGCAGTCGTCGGTGCGAGCGGGGTCAGCCCATGTAATGGACAGGCGGAACTCCCGCATCCCAAGCAGAAATGCTTTCAGTTTGCGCACGGTCATGCTTCCTTTCCGGTCAAGGCGATGGAATAGAAAAGATTGTGCGCGCCATTCTGGTTCGCCTCATTCGGCGACCGCTCGAATCGGTCAAGCGCGGCGTTGTAAGCCGCCGCTTGCGTTGCCGTGAAAACATGGCCGGTAAAGGCGCGGTATCCAGGCGCAATACGCGGCGGGACGTTCACGACAACAGGCGAGCCATTGGCGATTGCGCGGTTGACGGCGCGTGACAGGGCGGCTTGAGCGGGGTTGCTCATGGCGCGTTTCCTTTCGTGCATAGTTGCAGGGTGCGGGGTGCGGGTTAGACCGGGCTTAGGCGTCCGGTGCGAATGTAAAGGCCGGGATCTTGCTCGACTCGCAGGCATTGGCCTTCTGTATGGCCGTGCAAAAGCGCCTTGCGGCGCATACCGGCAAGGTTTTCAGGCTTGATCTTGTCGCCTTGCTGGTAGGCGACGGCGTAGGTGTATAGGTGTGTTTCCCAATGGCGCGGCATGGCGTTACACCGGCACATAGCGGGAGCCATTCCAGACTTGCAACGTCTCGCGGCTCGCGGAATCGCTGGAGCGTCGGGCTTGGTTCATGGCGTCGTCAGGGTCGTGCGCGCCGATCATGATCCAGCCAAAAGGCGACCGGCACCGGAAGCTGATAAGTCCCGGCGCGGCGAGTGGGAGATGACAGGTTGAAACGCTATTCATTGATCGACTCCGCTACAGGAATGCCGGTGCACGCTTCGAGGTTCGCGTCAGTGGGCTGGATTGCGGCCAAAAGGCAGGCCATGGAGTCCGTGGGTTCGGCGAGTGCATACGCTTCCGCCTCGCCTGTTACGGGAACGCATGAAGTCCACTGGCCTTCACCGGACGACTGCGCGACGTCGACACATGCTTCAAGGTCGTCAATGTCGCGAAATTCTTCGATGACAGTTGCCTTTGTGAAGCCCTTGTCGAACGCGACCACGACATATTGCGTAGGCATGTCAGGGCGCGGAATGGGCGCCGTATCATGCGGGAGCGAAACAGGCAGGAAGGCGAGTGCGGCGAGAATGGTTTTCATTGCAGTGACTCCAAGACGCGAGCGGTTGAAAGGCGTGCGCGCATGGCGTCAGACCGCTTGACCGACTCTTCGAGCTCGCGCAGGAAGGCGGCACGTTGTGCGGCCTTGGCAGTCTCAAAATGTGGGTGGCGGAAAGGCGCATAATCAGCCTGCCGCCGGACGGATTCCGGGCGTGAAAGCATGACATTTTCTCCATGAGCGCATGATTGCGTGATCGGCGTGAAGCCGTGAAAAGGCGCGCGAAAGCGCCCTTGCAGGGGTTCACGGAAAAGCCGGGCCCTATTCGGACCCGGCCCTGTCGATTTTTCAGATTAAGCGGCCTTCGCTTCCGCCGTTGCTTCCGGCTTCGCCTTGATAAGGCGCGGGGCAGGCTTCGCAGGCTTTTCCGCCTTTGGCTGCGTCAGGGCACGCTTGTGCATGGCAAGGAAGTTATTCAAGGCGCGAGCGAAAGCCTTGTCGTCACGGCTTGCCGATTCATCCTCGATAACCTTTTTCGCGGCAGACTCCACGCGTTCCATAAGCGACTTAGCAGCCTTGCCCGCGCCGGCATTGGCTTCCTTGGCATAGTTCGCCGGCGCGATTTCCAGCGCCTTTTCAAGGTTCGATTCCTTGCCCTTCGCATAGACGAACGTCTGCGATTCCTTTTCAAACTTCGCCTTTGCAAAAGCGCCTACCCATGCACGCAATCCGGCACGGTAGTTAACCGGCGTGACGGCATAAAGCGCGTTCACATACTTCGCATCGTTGTGCTCATCCAGATGAGCGATAGCCGAATAAGCGAGTTGGTGCTCTTTTTCCGTGAACGTGGCAATGGCTTCGCCACGGCCTTCGATAGCTTTACCTAGCGCGTTACCTTTGAGAACCTTGAAATTTGCCATGATGAATTTCCTTTTCCATTTGTCGCATAATTGCGGGGGTCGAAGCCGAATAGCTTCACAAAAGGCAGGCTTTCCCTGCCCTTTATGCTGCAATTCAGTAGCCAAGCCATGCCAGAACGGCATTGCCTGCAATGCATCCGCCGTTGATAACGGCGATTGTTTCGCCGGATACACAATCGAATAGTTCGCAATCGTCAAAGTCGATTGCCTTGTGTCCGTGCCGTGCCAATTCGGCTATTGCCGCATTGATTGAGACGTTACTTTCCATAGCAGTTTCAAAATCCATTGCCTTGCCTTTCCGTTGAAAAAGCCCGGCCTTATCTGCCAAGCTATCGCAACGGAAAAAGCCGGAAAGCTTTTTCAGCAATTCCGGCCTTTTCACATTGAAAATTCTTTGAATGGTTTATCTCGAAACATCCGGCGCTTGCCGGGGACTAGCCTTATAGAGCGGCGCTTTTTCAGAGCTTCATATCGGACTATCCCAACCGAACCGCATATTGCCTATTGTGCTTTGCTTTATCGCCCGTCCTGTTTCCAGCGGCGCATATTTGCAAATGTCCTATTGTTAAGTCAGGCCGGAACATAGGCCCCGATTGACTGGCAAAGCTTGTAAGACTTCACACGCATCAATCACCGATTCGCAACCGCGCCTTTGTTGATCCCTAGAACCTATTCAACCCCGCTAATCCACACTGACAAGTCAGTCACGATTTACGTCCGCCTAGCAAGTAACAGGGCAAAAGCCGTTGTCTTGTTTTCAAAGAACCCGCCTGCCCGTTGCCGGTCTGGCGTATCGTTGCCCCGTTGCCGTTGCTTCGATACACATAGAATAATTCAGAGCGTATTAAACGCAAGCGCTATTTTTAATAAATTATACGTTTTGTATCTAACGTATTGAAAACAAACAAAACAAATTTATACGAAACGAATTACATTTCCGCCACAGCTCCCAAAAAACAGGCCATTTTCAAGCCGGTTTTTCAATGGATCGTCGATGCAATAACAAAACAAAAACAATATGTTAGCGCGCTCAAAAACCGTTTGAGCTGTTATGATTTTTGACCGCCGGAAAATTCGATATGAAGCCAGACGGATACTAATGCGTTGATTTTTTTATGAATTTACTTGTTATCAGTTAAAAAAAACCATCACCCAGGTATCACGTGCCCGGCCATGCCATGACGGCAGGAAGGCCGCGCCATAGGCCGTCAACCGCATATGCGGCCGGTAGGCGGCAGGCGCTGGCAATGGTGCAAAAGCGGATAGGCTTTTCACTTTTCCCCTTGCGTGGACTCAAATCGGCGAGTCAAACAAATGCCCATAAGCCATTATTGCCAGCGGCGATAAGGTACGGCCCAGACGCCGGACGCCGCGCATGGTGCACATAACCACAATCCACATACGCTAACAGGACTAGCAGAGCGAAGCGAAGGCGAAGCCGGAAGGCACCTGCCATGCCCCACGCCATGCCAGCGCCTGCCCATGCCTGCCCGCTCATGGCGCGCTATGCCCGTGCCCACGTGCACGCCACCCACGCGCCTACCCATGCGCCCACGTGCACGCCTCATGCACGCCCACGTGAGCCGCCATCAAATGTCATTGCATATCAATGGGTTAGACCACGTGGCCGGTTAGGTTCTTCTGGCAGGGGGGTGGGGCACCGCGGGTCGGGCGCAGCGCAGTATTCGAGCGGTTTTGAAGATTTTGTTTCTACCGTTCCGATTCCGTGACGGTCGGCCTCTTGGTCCGGGTGATCTTGGCACTCAGTTTCGAGAAAAAAATTCTACGGTGTGACTAGCTCCGATAGAAATAATTTTGCGTACGACCACGGAAACACCGGGGCATCGTTAGAACAAAGCTATCGTTTGGAGGCTGAAATGCAGATCAAGCTCGGCACTTCAAACATCAATTCGCTGAAGAGCTTCACTCGATTGTCGGAGCGCCTGGCTAAAGGCACCTTCAAAGATGAGCTTCATCGTGGCGTTGTTGACGCTGGCCGTCGCACCAAAGTGAAGGTGCAGAAGGCAGTCACCAAACAGATGAACCTGAAGCCCGGCAACTATCAGGGCTACGTCGTGGCCGGTACGAGGGGCGTCTCTCGCAAAGCAATTCTCGCCTTCGACATCTTCGGTGTGAAGGGCGGCACGGACATTGAGAAGTATCGGGGACTTCGATCGGTGAAATCATCCAGCCGATTGAATGTTGGCCGCAAGGGACTGGATCGGGGAACCGTCCGGTCTGGAGTGTGGAACAATCCGCGCATCTTCAAACGCTCGTTTGTTGCGGACGGAAATTTCTACGCGATGCTGCCACCGAGCGCCGGGACGTCAAGTCGCGCACCGAAAGCGCTTTGGACCTTTGGCCGGAAGCCTAATCAGCCGCGAGGCGCAGGCGGCAAGTTCGCCTCCTCGGGGGTGAAGTACGGCAAGATCCGCCGGCTGTTCGGCCCCGCACTGATGAAGGAAATCCCAGAGGACGAGTCCTTGAACACGTTCTTGGTGGTCGGCCCGCAGCAGCTTGAGCTGCACGTAGGCAAGCGCATCGAAAAACTCATGAGGTTCTAATGCTGATCGCGGTCGCCGCATTGATGTTGCTCGTCGTGTCTGGCGAGCAACGCATATCTCCCGATGTACCGACGGCCCCTGCCCCATGGATGGAACAGGGAAACCGCCGAGCACGGCGGCGAGATAAGAAACTTGCAAGGGTGAGATGATGGCGACGGCAGCAAAAAAGAAACCTGCGGCAAAGAAAGCGGCAGCGCCGAAGAAGGTTGCGGTGGCACCAACTCCGAAGTCGTACATCGCCGATCAGGTGGTGAACCAGCAGGAGATGTCCCGGATTCTTCGGGTGAGCGACCGGTTCCTTCGCATCATGACGACGGATGGTGTGCTGTCGAAGACGGGTGTTGGCTACGCCATAGGCGATACCGTCCGGGCATATGCCGATCATCTCAAGGAGGGCGCGGTCAAGAAGACCGGGAGCGAAAGCCTGGACAAGGTCCGGGAAGAAAAGGCGCTCGACCTCCGCATGAACCGCATGAGGAAAGACCGTGAGCTGATCACGCTCGATGAAGCCTTGTCCGTAGCGGACGAGCTGGCTGGTCTATTCCTTTCCTACCTCAACGGCCTGCCAGCCGAGATCACGGGAGCGCCGCGAGAGCGGCAGAGATTGAATGACATCATCGACAAGGGAAGGCTCCGATTGGCAGATCGTCTTGCCAAAAAAATCGCGGATCTACGCTCGGGTGAGGAAACTTCTGACGCCGAGGCCGAGGACTGACCCTGTCCAATGGGCGAAAGACAACCGTGAGTATCCCGACACGGCTGGTCATCCGGGCCCACGCAATCCGCACAAGACCCCGTACATGATCCCTTTTGCGATGGCCGTTCACGGCCGGACGCACAAGCGTGTGGTCATGGTGGTGTCTGCTCAGTCTGGCAAGTCGGAGACGTTTCTCGATCTGATCGGCGAGCGCCTTGATACACATCCGGTTCCGACCTTGTATGTTGGCCCGTCGAAGGACTTCATCATCAACCAGTGGGAACCGCGCATTGACGAACTCATGCGCAGCACCTGCCTCAAGGATGTCGTCGCTGCCAAGTCCAAGCAGAAGAAAACCAAGAAGCTGATCAACGGTGTGCCGCTCAGACTGGCGCATGGTGGGTCATCCACGGCGATGAAGTCGGACCCGTTCGGTCTGGCGCTCACGGACGAAGTGGACGAGTTGGCTGGAAACCTCAATGGTCAAGGCGATCCAGTCGGCCTGATCGACGCACGCGGTGATACCTATCCGGCCTTCGTCCACGCCATCACGTCAACGCCAAGCGAGGGGGTGGCCGAAGTGGAAACCGACCCTGAGAGCGGCCTTGAGTTCTGGTCTGAGGTTGACCCGGATGAGATCAAGTCCACGGTGTGGCGCTTGTGGCTGACAGGGACTCGATACCATTGGGCATGGCCCTGCCCTCACTGTGGCGAGTATTTCATTCCTCGGTTTGCCTGCCTTGCGTGGGACAAGCCGATGTCTGAGGCTGGCCGAGAACTGCCGTCGACTCCTGCATTGGCGCAGAGGACGGCGCATCTTATGTGCCCGAAGAATGGTTGCCTCATCTTTGATAACGACCCGGCACCGGGGGGAAGCAACCGCACCACTAAGGAATGGATGAATGATCGCGGTGTCTATGTCGCACCCGGTCAGTCTGTTGACTTAGAAGGCAACGTTATCGGAATGCCGCCGGACGCATGGACCCTCAGCTATTGGGTGTCCGGCCTCTGCTCTCCATTCAAATCGTGGGGAGAGCGTGCTGCAGCGTATGTCGAAGCTGTGCGCTCCGGTAATCCTCGGGCAGTTCAGTCGGTAAAGAACCAAGGCTTCGGCGAGCTTTATTCGCCGGGTGGTGGCGCAGCTCCCGAGTGGAGCGAGGTCATGGAATGCACCGACGACTACGTCATGGGCGAAGTTCCTGGAGCCGTCAAGGTTCTGACACTGACCTGTGACGTGCAGCTGGACCGCCTTATCTATGTCATCCGTGGGTGGGGTGCTGGCGGTACGTCATGGCTGGTCGAAGCCCGCGAGCTGTACGGTATGACCGAAGGTGAGGAAGTCTGGGACACGTTCGCCAATGTGCTGACGGATACCTATGACGGCCTGCCTATCAGACTCGCTCTGGTCGACTCCGGCTATCGGCCCGGCAAGAAGTTCCTTGTTCCCGAGCACCGGGTTTACGCCTTCGCTCGTCGATTCCCACATCTTGTGCGGGCGACGAAGGGGTCGTCTAACCCGATGCGCAAGCCGCTCTTGGCAAACAAGATCGACATCCAGATCGGCGGCAAGGAAATCAAAAAAGGTTTGGATCTGCTCCGGCTGGACACCGACTACTTCAAGTCGTGGGTGCAGCAGAAGATCCGTTGGGCCGATGATGCGCCTGGGGCGTGGTATCTGCCCGAGGACATCAGCGAGGACTACGCCCGCCAGATCGTTTCCGAGAGCCGCATGCGCGCTCCCGGCGGCAAGGTGAAGTGGGTGCAACGGTCGAAGGAAAACCACTTCCTCGACTGTGAATCCATGCAGGGCGCCTGCGCAATGATCCTGAACCTGTCCAAGCTACGAGACGACGTGAACCCTTCGAGGCGCGTCGTTCGTGAAGTTCAACCTACCGAGCCGCCAGAAACACCGACCCGTCCAGCCCCTAACCGGCCTGCGCGGCCATCGAGCGTTTGGGGTAGCAGAGGGAGCATCTGGTGATGGCCGAAGAACCTGAAAACGACGCACTGTCGTTTACGCCGGAAGAGAAGCTCGCTTTTCTCCGGGATCTAAAGGAAGCGTATTACCTCGGCGCCACCCGTGTGAAGTTCCGGGAACGTGACGTTTCCTACCGCAGTCGTGCGGACATGAAGGCCATCATCGATGAGCTCGAAGCCGAAGCAACCCCGCAGCGGCGCAGGAAGCACACGATCCTGACAACGTTCAGCAGGGGGTACTAATGGCGAACCTTCTGGATAAGGCCATCGGGTATTTTAACCCGAGGGCTGGAGCGGCGCGCGCTGCTCACAGACGACGTATGGAGATCCTGGATGGTGCTCGTTCATACGAGGGGGCGTCAACCGGACGCCTTGCTAAAGGCATCAACGTTGTATCGGGCACGGCGGATGCTGAAATCCGAAAAGCAGGTCAGACTCTCCGGGATCGATCGCGAGAGCTTGTCCGCAATAATCCGCTCGCGACAACGATCGTAGGAAAGCACGCCGACTACTTCGTTGGCTTCGGCATTACCCCTCGCGTCAAAGACGAGAAGGTGATGTCGCTGTTCAATAAGTGGAAGAAGGTTTGCTTCTCCGGCACTGGCCTTGACTTCGACGGCGGTGTTTATCTGCTTGCCCGGATGATGGTTCAGGACGGTGAGGTCTATGTTCGCCGTCGTGTCCGCAGTCGTGGCGACGGGTTCCCCGTCCCTCTTCAGCTCCAGATCCTGGAATCTGAATATTGCGACTGGACCAAGCAGGGCGTCCCGCCCGGCAACCCCGGCAACCGGATTATTCAGGGCGTCGAGTTCGATGCTGTCGGCAACCGCCGCGGCTACTGGATGTTCAACGATCACCCGAAATCGGGCCTGTCATATTTGACCGGCGGGCTCGACAGTGTGGTGAGCAAGTTCATCCCAGAAAACGAGATCGCTCACCTGTACGAGCCGCAGAACAATCAGGTGCACGGTGTACCTTGGCTGCACTCTGTGATGAACGAGATCCGCGACCTTAAGGATTACGAGCTTGCAGAGAACATCCGCAAGAAGGTTGAGTCCTGCATGGTCGGCATGGTGATCCCCGGCGACGAGGATGTTGACGAAAGCGATCCGAATATCGGCCTCGACGAGACAGCGGATAAGGCGGACCCTGTCGGCGTCACTGACATTTACGGCTTCCCATTTGAGAGAATGGAGCCGGGAATGTTCGGCGTGCTACGTGGCGGCAAGGACATCAAGTTCAACAGCCCGGCCATCTCGGCAGGCGTTGAAGCTTATATCCGTACACGTCAGCGCAGCATCGCAGCTGGCGTTCGTATGCCGTATGAGATCATGACCGGCGATTTCAGTCAGGCCAACTTCGCCTCTGGCAAGCTTGGCCTACTGGCATACCAGAATTTTGTGGAGATCGTTCAGTGGCATTTCATCATTCCGATGGTGCTTCAGAAGATCTGGGGCTGGTTTATCCAGGCTGCAATTCTGGACGGGTCCATCCCGAAAACGTGGAATGAAGAGGTCGAGTGGGTTCCGCCAGAAGTGGCGAGCATCACCCGTCTAGATGACGCACGGGCAGACCTCATTGAAATGCGCATTGGTAAGCGTTCACCGCAAGAGGTTATCGCCTCCACCGGACGCGATCCGATGACTGTCCTTAATGAATTCGATCAATGGAACCAAGCCGTGGACAAGACGGTGAGCAAGGTCGTCTTCGATAGTGATCCACGCAAGGTCACATCGCAAGGCCAGTCTCAATGGGTCCAGGAAGGCGATTCCAATACCGGAGGCAGCAATGCCAAAAGTCATTAGAGATGCTCTTGAGAAAGAGATCCGCATCCCCAAGCCCTTCGCGGCGTGTGAGGTGCGTTCGGATTCCTTCAACGAGGAAGACCGCACGGTCGAGGTTTGCTGGACAACCGGCGCCAAGGTCAAGCGGTATTCCTGGGATGAAGGGTACTACATGGAAGAGCTGGCCGTGGACAAGAAGGCGATCCGTATGGACCGCTTTAACGCCATGTCCCTGCTCGACACCCACGAACAGTGGTCCATGGACTCACGTCTCGGCACAGTCATTCCGGGCAGCGTGAAGATCGAGAACGGCCGAGGCTACGCCACGATCAAGTTCTCCCGCAATGAGAAAGCCGAGACGATCCTCCGGGATCTCAAGGACGGGCACCCCCTGTCCATTTCGGTCGGCTACAAGATCCACCGCTACGAAAAGACCGAAGGTTCGGACGGGCAGTTGCCTATCCTCCGGGCCATCGATTGGGAACCGCTGGAGCTGTCCGTCGTCCCTGTGCCGGCGGATGCCGAAGCCATCTCTCGATCCGAGCCGACTGGCAAGGACGTCGAAAAAGTTCTGGTTCGCCAGGAAAATCATGACGCGGCCGAGGCCGCACCTCTCACGGAGAAAACACCAATGAATAAGCGTGACGCAGCCAAGTCCTACAACGGTGACAAGCTCGACGCATTGGCCCTCGGCGCTGGTCTTTCCCGCAACGAAGGCGAGACCGACGACGCTCTGCGCACTCGCCTCATCGCCGCTTACGACGAGGAAGACAAGCAGCGCAAGGAAGCTGACGATGCGGCCGCCCGCGCTGCAGCCGAGGCCGTCCAGACCCGCACTGCACAGCAGCCAGCTCCGGTCACGCAGCCGGCCGGTGTCAGTCAGAGTGAAGTTGCCGAGCAGTCCCGCGCTGCCGTTGCCGCTGAGCGCAAGCGCGTCAAGGACATCAACGACCTTGCCCGCACGGCAGGCTTCGAAGTCACTGACGAGATGGTTCGCACGGCTGTTGACGGCGGCACGGATGTGGAAGCATTCCGCAACGCGCTGTTCGACAAGATGGTCGAGCGCCAGAACCAGTCTCCAACCTTCCCCGTCGTGGAGACCCGCGGAATGCAGGATGCCCAGGAAACCATGCGCCGTATGGTGGCAAACGCGATCTTGCATCGCAACAACGTCGTCACGAAGCTCGAAGACGGCGCTCGTGAATGGCGTGCCATGTCGACCATGGACATCGCCAAGGAACTGCTGCGTGCTCGCGGTGAGTCCACTCGTGGTTCGATGCACGACGTCGCACAGCGCGCTCTGCATAGCACGTCGGACTTCCCGATCATTCTGCAGGACATCACGACCCAGACGCTTCTCAATGCGTATGGCTTGTACGAAAACACCTTCCAGCTCTTCGCAACCCGGACGGTCCTCTCCGACTTCCGTGAAACGAAGGTGCTCGACATCGGCTCGGCTCCTGACCTGCTGCCGAAGAACGAGCACGGCGAGTTCGTATCCGGCACGGTGAAGGAATCCGAAGAAGGCATGAAGCTCCAGTCGTATGGTCGCAAGATCGGGTTCACCCGTGAAATGCTGATCAACGACCAGCTCAACGCCTTCATGCAGCTCGTCGCGAATTGGGGCCTCAAGGCTGCCAAGCTTGAAGGTGACATTGTCTGGGGCGCGATCCTCAGCAACGCCATGAAGCTGAAGGACGGCAAGGCTCTGTTCCACGCGGACCATAAGAACCTTGCTGCCACCGGCGCTGCGATCGATCAGGCTTCCCTTGAAGCGGCTCGTCTGGACTTCCGTAAGCAGAAGAACATCGACGGTGAATCCATCAACGTCACGCCGAAGTACCTCTTTGTCGGCGCTGACAATGAAACCGTTGCCCAGAAGCTGATCACCGGCATCACCGTTCCGACAACCACGGATGACGTTGTCCCGCAGGTTATCCGTTCGATCCAGCCGGTTTACGAGCATCGCATTGATTCTCTGAGCACCAAGGCTTGGTTCCTGTTCGCTGATGCGGTGTCGACCATGGGTCGCGGTATCCACTACCTGCACCTTCTCGGTTCGGAAGCTCCGCGTACGAACGAGCGTCTCGGCTTCGATGTCGAAGGCGTCGAATACACGCTGGCTCACGACTTCGGTGTTGGCCTGACCGATTATCGCTTCGCGTACAAGAACGCAGGCACCGCCAAGTAATTGGCTCCGGTCACCTCACCAAAGGGCGCTGACTAACCCTCAGCGCCTTTTTCTGTTTGTGCGAAACAAGGGAGTATCCCCATGCGCAATTTCATTCAGCCCGGCAATTTTATCACCATTGTCGCGGCAGCCGCCGTTGCCTCCGGTTCGCTCGTTGTCGCCGGTAAGATCTTCGGCATCGCCGCCACCTCGGCAGCAAACGGCGAAGAGTTCGAGCTCGCCCTCGGCGGCGTATACGAACTGCCGAAAACCTCGGCTCAGGCTTGGGCAGTCGGTGCGGAGATTTACGCTGACGCCAACGGCATCGCCACGACTGTCTCCACCGACAATACGAAGATCGGTGTTGCTGTCGAAGCCGCTGCCAATCCTTCCGGTGTTGGTCGCGTTCGCCTGAACAACAACTTCTAATCCGGCGCGCGGTGGCTTGGTAACAGGCCGCCGCTCTCCGCATGGAGATTCAAATGAAGCAGTACATCGTCTTGCTGGACACCATTCTCAAGGGCCGCCCGGTCTACGAGAAGGACGTCGTCTCCCTCTCCGATGAAGATGCAAAGGGCTACCGGGATGCCGGGCTGATCGTCGAGGCCAAGGTTGCTGAGCTGGTAAAATCAGTCACCGCTCCCGCGTCGGACAAGAAGGCTGGGAAATAAAGAGGTATCGCCATGGCAATGTTCGACCGTATGGACAAAGTGATTAGCAAGACGGTCGACCGGGTCAATGCGATCCCGTTCGTGTTTACGCCACAAGCGTCGACTCCGAACGGGAGATCCGGCCCTGACGCGGCCCGCAAGGTCGTCAACGGCAAAGGCATCTTCGACTACATCTCAGTCGAATACGGCGTGCAGCTCGGCGTGCGTCGATCCTACCGTGAGGCGAATGATCTGCGTTCGCTCCAGTCGGGTAGAGATCCGCAGCTGTCGATTGACCGGCGATATTTCCCGGTTGGTGCTGAGGAGCCGAAGCAGGGCGATCTGGTCACCTTCCCTACCCGGCCAGAGCTGCCGGACTTCCAAGTCATCTCCTCGCAGCGTGACGGCCTATCCCGCGTTGTCCTGATGCTTGTGCAACTCGGAGGTCAGGCATGAGTGTTTATCGCAGCCTCACCCGCATGGCCGCTGTATGCGCGCTTAACAATTATCTGGAAAAGCCGTGGCCCACGCTGGCTGGCCCTTACATTTTCGATTCCAAGATCGAGCCGGTTGAGGACATGAAGATCGACAGGGTTTTCCCCTGTGTCGTCGTCTACACCGACTACGATAAAGACCCATGGCCGAAGGCCGGGCGCGTCCACGAGGACCGTCTCATGTCGCTCACCTTTGAAATGCTGGTGGTGCAGACAGTGAAGAAGGACGAGGACGGAGCCATGGAGCCGTACAGCCTCGAGTGCCCGTCCACGGACAGCGAGATCGAAACGACGCTGGATGCTCTCGAGCTTCAGATGTTCCGCGCGCTGACCAAGGGCACTATCGCAAGCGACGTTTTCAACTACCTCTGCCCTTCTTATCAGACAGTGGTGAGCCGCCGTGGTGCGTCCGTTGAAGGCGGCCTGCGTCTCGCAGCACGACAGGTCACGGTGGAAATGAAGGCGATCCGGGAGAATGCCGCAGGCGTTATTCCCGGTGACATCCAACGTTTTCTCGACAGGCTGCAGACCTTCCCCGATTACAGCGACCGGGTTGACGACATTGTCGCCATGCTCACGGCCAATGCAGCGGACACGCCGAATGACCGGGCAATGAAGACGCTCGGATATACCCGCGACCTTGCAGAGAAACTCGGTTCCCCGACAGGTGTGCAGTATCTCCTGACGACGCCTATCGTATGGCATCATCAAGGGATTTCGACATGACCCCTTTCACTTTCTTCGACAGGCTGATCGAGCGCCTCGAGTCTATGGAGATGGTCGTCCGGCGCATGTCTATCCGACAGAACAATATGTTCCGTGAAGGCGTGGTGAAGGAAGTCGACTACGAGAACGGCACAGTCATCGTGACGGCTCATGGCATCGACTCCCCGCCAACGTCATGGTCGGAACAGGCGGGCGACATCAATGAATGGACACCGCCATCGGTTGGTCAGCGCGTCATGTTGGTCTCGCCGGACGGTGAGCTGAGCAAGTCCTTTATCATCAAGGGCGGGTTCACCGACGATACGCCACAGCCGCACAACAAGGGCGCTGAGAAGCGCGTAGTGATCGGCGGGGCGACCATCACCCATACGGCCGAAGGTCTCTTCATCGAGGTCGGCGGCACCACCTATCAGTTCACTGGCGAGGGATTCACCCAGACCGGTGGGAAGCAGGAGCATGACGGCAAGAATGTCGGCAGCTCACACATCCACGGCGGGGTCGTTCCAGGCGGCGCCAATACCGACGTTCCGTCCAATTAAGGAGCAGATCAATGAGCAGCAAGAAAACCTACGTCGTGAATGCCGAAGGGTTCATCGCCGGTGCACACCGCACCAAGGGCGCACGCATCCAGTTGACCGACCGTGAAGCCAAGTACCTTGTGCTTTCGGGCTTGGTTGGCGAGGCCAGCGTTAAGGCGGAGTCTCCGAAGGCTGAGCCATCCCCGGTCGTTCTGGATAAGAAGACGCGCTAATGGCTCGGGTCGGCATTGACGCTAAAACCGGTCGATGCCTCTTCGGATGGGACCACTGCCTGCAGAGCATAGTCACCATACTGACAACGGAACTCGGCGAACGAGTCCAGCTGCGCGGGTTTGGCTCGAATCTTCCGAGCATCATCGACAGGCCGCAGAACGTCGACACTATCGTCGACCTGTATGTCGCAACGGCACAGGCGCTTGAAGCCCGTGTCGAGGAAGGCAGACAGCTCGGGGAACCGGGCTTCGTTCTTCTGCGCGCCAATCTCGATGTTGAAACCCCCGGCATTGTTAGGCTCCAGGTGAGCGGCGTGTTCTTCGAGAACGGCCATCTCGGTGACTATTCCAACCCTGTCGAACGTGCGGCCTATCTCTCCCTTACGGAATCCGAAGGGAAGCTTCTGGTCGGCACGGTATGACGCCTTCCCATTCGAGAGGATTAGAACGTGGCTATCGACCTGACACTTGTCCCGCTGCCGGACGTTATCGAAACTCTCGATTACGAAACCATCCTGAATGAGATGGTCGCCGACTTCAAAGAGCGGTGGGCCAAGGTGCGGGAAATGAAACCGGAGCTCCCGGCGTACAACGTCGAGATGCTCGAAACGGACCCGGTCAAGATCGTCATCGAAGCATTCGCATACCGAGAACTCCTCTGGCGCGCTCGTGCCAATCAGGTGGCTCGCGCTGTAATGCTCGCGACGGCGACCGGGACGGATCTCGATAACTTCGCAGCTGACTTCGGCATGACGCGCCGCATCATCGGGTACAGCATTACAGGCAACCCGGTCTATGAAAGCGACGAGGAGTTCCGGCAGCGCCGCAACCTTGCGCCAGATGGATACGCGGCAGCCGGTCCAGAGGATGCCTATCGATATTACGCATGGTCCGCCGATGGCAGCATCAAGCAGGTCAAGGCGATCAAGGGCGAAAACAATCGGTGCGACGTCATCCTCCTCGGGCGTGAAGCCGACGGCACTGTCAGCCAGGACGTGGTCACGAAGGTCTACGGCGCGCTGTCTCCGAAGACCCGGCGACCGCTAACCGACAATGTCTACGTGCGCTCAGCCACGATTGTGAGCCAGGTTATCCGGGTAAAGGTCACGGCGCAGACGGGGCCAGACGTATCCACAACCGTCGCCAAGGCCAAGGCTTCGATTCAGGATTATGCCAGCTCGCGATCTGCAATCGGCACGGTGCTGCGCGCAGATGGGATTATCGCCGCCGCTCATAACGGCAATGCGCTGGAGAGCGTGGTGGTCATCGAGCCAGCGGCTGATGTCGATCCGGGCAAATACGGAACGGTCTATGTACCAGAGGTAATCGTCGAGGTGGCGTGATGGATAGCGGAGAGTCTTTGCTCCCACTGAACGCGACTGATTTTGAGAAGGCGCTTGAAGGACTCGCTGCCTTCTCCGTCAATCGGGTGGATGTCTATCTCGTCAAGAGAATGCGCGACCCGTATCTCACATCGGTCTCGCACCTTCCATTCCTTGCATGGGGACGCGGCGTTGATCTCTGGAGAGACAACTGGCCGGAGTGGAAGAAACGCCGGATAACGGCTGAGATCTACGGCATGAAGGGCCTGAAGGGCACACTGCCGGGGATCAATAAGTATCTGTCCTATATGGACGCCAGCATTTACGACGCGGTCATCCCGCCTGTCGGCATGTACCTGACGGACTATTCGGCTGATGCGCTCGACAAGTGGCGGGAACAGTTCGCCGAGCTTCGGCTGTATCCCTACAGCATACCGGGTGAACGCCCGGCCTTCGCTGCCGGTGACGGACTGCGCACAGTGCCGGGTTACGTCGGCGGGTTCTTCGTTATGGAGAACGAGGCTGCCCGGTACTACGGGCGTCGGGCCACTATCGTCGAGGACGGGGTGGAAACCGAGATTCGGTCATTCGACCAGCTCGGCACATGGGGCAGCGATGCGGCGGTCGACGTCACGACGTTTGCCATACCGGCAGACTACAACCCGATCGATACCGTCGTGGACAATTGCTACGTTGGTCTTTCCTACGTCTCCGACAAGAACCGTGGCCGGCTGATAACCATCGGTCAGGACGGAACCTTCGGCTCTGGACAGATCCCGCACGGCGTCGAGAGCGTGACCCCGCTGAGTATCGCGCCGGAGCGAATCTACGAACGGCATAGCGCTCGCTACCTCGAAGCCTTTCTGGAGTCGGGATGCAAGACCAGCGTCAACCACATGCATGTCTATTCCGATGCATCTGCACTTTACATCTATGACCGCTGGCGGTTGCTGGATGAGACCAAGGCGCGGATCGGACAGGCGGCTGGCCTGTTCTCGCCGTTCATCAACTACAGCTACATCGGCCTCACTTCATACACCGCGCTGCTCAGGGTCAAGGCTACCTACCGCAGAGAGGGAATGTGGAGTTACGTCGGTCACGCTTTCGTCGGCAAGTGCCATATCGGTCTCGCGACTGAGCGCATCAAGGACGTCGGGGAAGCGATCTACAAGTCGCGTTCCCTGCGTGACCAAATCTGGTTCACCACGGCGACCTACCGCCCCATGCGTATTGCCGATCTAAGTTTCACAGCCGACCAGAAATGGGACGGCATGGTTCCCATTGAGAGGACTTCATTATGAAGATTGCCCGCTTTACCGCCAACCAGAACGCGACCCTCAGCGATTTTGAGAACCTCGCTGAGTTCCCTCGCGATGCGATGGATACCTTGATCTCGGCAGCAGTCAGCGGCGCACTCGATGCTTGCTACTCAGGCGCAACGGTCGCCAAGACGGCAACGACGCAGGTCACGGTTGAAACGCCTGTCATCCTTTTCAAAGACGGGAAGCTCTTCACGGGCGGCGACAACGCGACGGTTCTCAATCTCCTGGCGCACATGCCAACCTCCGGCAACCGCCGCATTGTTGCGATCCTGCTTCAGGCACAGACGGCGAATGACGGGACTGAGCCTCGCGATTTCGTGGTCAATGGTTCGGTCTATCCGCCTCAAGTGGACCCGCAGCCGACAGCGACGGTTGAATGGCGCAAGGTCAACGTGGCAATCCAGCTCGGCGATCAGGCGCCGTCCCCGTCGAAGCCGGTGGTCGACAGTGCCAATACGGTCATCGCCTGGGTGACTCTCTCTTCGACGGAAATCGTACTGGTCGAGCAGAGCACAGACAATCGCATCACTACGATGCGCTCGCTGGACTCCCGCGTGCAGGTGCTCGAAGGATGGATGGATGAAACTCAGCCTGTCGTCGAAGGTCTCAAGACCGATGTATCCAAGCTGGTCGCATCGAACGCCGACAAGCTGTCGCGCCAGATGCAGGTCTACATCCTCGAGCAGCTCGCGCGCGTAGCGGAAATGACCGGCATGCCAGACGGAAAGTCCTACTCGAAGTCGGATTACTTCCTCGACCAAACGGACAGCGACCTCGAACACCTGCAGTCGGTAACGAAGGTTGAAGAAGGTATTCGCTTCGCTGACGATAATTCGGCGCAGATCGCCCTCGGCCTTCTGACTCCGTCTGACACCAGTATTCAGGTATCGACGGGTGGTATGGTGCTTCCGCGCTACGCAGAGAACAACCTGATCTCAATCACGTCGAAGTCGACGGAGCACGCCCTTGCAAACGGCGGCTCCCAGACTATCGAGTACACGCTGAAGACGATCTCGAAGACGCGCATTCGTTATGGTGACCCGTTTCTCGTTTGTACGAATGCGGCTTGGTGGGCGACTGGCCGTTACGACCAGACGAAAGGAATCTTCTACCAGAACGACGGCTCGCAATATAACGTCGAGTTTGTACAGGGCACGGACCCCGCGCACTTTATGATGCGCGCCCGGCAGATTTTCTACGACAGTTATGAAGAGCCGTATTGGGCAGCGACAATTGTTCAGGCATCTTACACCGGTCAGGTGGCAGGCAACACCTTCATGATGCCTCGTTCAGGTTGGGTGACAGGTGTGAACCTTTACTTCAGTCGTGTAGACGCTGGCGGCGGTGACGTTCGCATGGCTCTGTGCGAGCTGTTCGAAAACGGTGCACCGAACTACGCAAGCTGTCTCGGAGTTACGACAGTCGCAGCAGCCGATCTGAAGATTCACCCGATTGCGACCAAGTTTGCAATCGAGCCGATCTTCCTTGAAGGCGGTAAGCGTTACGGCTGGTTCGTCATCACCTCCGGTAACCACTGGCTGGCAGTGGCGGAAAACAACAAGTACGCACAGGGTTCGTTCTTCGTGTCGACGGACGGCCTCTGGTCACAGGGCAGCATTTCTCTGGACGCTTGCTTCGAGGTTCTCGTAGCAGAGTTCAGCGCTCCTCGTGTGACGGTCAATCTGACGGCTTGGAATCTGTCAGGCGGCATCTGCGGTATCGACCTTCTCACCAAGCAGGTCGTACCGGATGGTTGCGAGATCTCGTACGAAATCCAGATTGGCTCGGTCTGGCATACGATTGAAGCGGTTGCGAGTGGAGCCTCGCCGCTGTTCAATCTGCCGGCCAACATCAACGCTCGCATGGTCCTTCTGGGCACCACCGAGCTGATGCCGGGCATTAACCTCGGGCAGTCCAACGTCACAGTCTCTCGTCCACGGACGAATGGCGTGCACATCACGAAGGAACGGGTGGCGCCGGGGCCGGTTACGGAGATCATCGAGATCCTCGTGCTCGAGCATTACGATGAGACCAACCATGACCTGTCATGCTCGATCCTGACAGGAGCTGGTTACGGCACGGAGACCCCACCTACGGCAGTCACCGACGAAGTACAGGCCGACGGTTCGATCCGCCGGGTTTCCACTTGGACTCTCGGCACCGCGATTACCTCATGGAAGCGCAAGACGACATATGGAACAAGTTCGGCACTTGCTGTCTTTCTTGTCTCATCTGCGACAAGTGTGTCCTACCCGTAATCGTCACCCGACCTACACCATCATCAAGCCCGGCCATTGCGTCGGGCTTTTCATATAGGAGAGAGCAACATGGCAAAAGCGCAGATCGATCCGTCTACGCTCTACAAGGTCGCCCTTGCGAAGAGCGTGAAGATTGGCCGGTTGATTATCAACCCGTCTAACAGCACGCGCATACGTGGTGACACACTGGCTGTCCTGATCGATCAGGACAAAGACGCAGTAAAGAATTACGAGGCGGTTTAAAATGTCTGACCTGTCTAGCTTCCTCTCAACCCAGAACAATGCGTGGAGCACGCAACTTTGGGACGGCCTCATCGAGGCAATCGGGGCTAGACTTGCGCCCCTCGAAGAAAATCTTGGTATCCAGCGTGAGGTCACCGACGCTATTATTGCTCGCGGCCTCACTGTGATCGAACAGGAACTGACGCCTATCGTCAACAATGCGGAAGAGTATTTCGGTCAAGCTCAGGCGGACCTAGATGCTAAGACTATCCGTTTTGAGAAAAAGGTCACAGGCGGGACCGTCGTTGCCTTTTCCACGAGCTCATCAAATCTTGTATTGGGTGGGGTCGCCACGCTTGTTTTGGACCCGGCTGACCGAGAGTTTTTTGCCACCACCCCTTATGTTGCAATATCTCGTGCATCAACCGTTAACAATTGGGCTATCGGGAAAGTCAATAGCTTTAACCGAACCACCGGCCTACTCAGCGTCACCCTCGAAAAAGTGGAAGGCACGGGCGGGCCTTACACCGATTGGGTGATCACGAGTTTGCCTGGAGCAACGATGCTCCAAAAATATTACTACGAGCAAACCGTTGCGCTTCGTGCCCAGGTGGCGACAGACAAGTCTGGCACCGCCGCCGACAAGAACGCGACTGAAACAGCCCGCGATGAATCTATCAACGCTCGGTCTGGTGCTGTGTCGGCAAAAACGTCGGCCGAGCAAGTGTACGCCGATATGCGCAAAGCGGTAGCGGCACCCGTAGTGATTCCAACAAACCCTGTTGAGGGGCAGTTGTGGTGGGACGGAGAAGTCACGCGCGTTTATCAGTCCGGGGTTGGCTTTGTTCCGACCGTCACGGTGTCCATAGGTGGACGGCGGTACGAAAAAGGTATCTTCGGTGTTAACCCCGATGGCGTGATTAATGTGGCTGGCGGCTTTACCGCTGCATTGGTTTTTGTCAACGGCACACTGTTGGACGAAGATACACATTACACGTCTGACAGTCCCACGATCACTGTACTCAATGCCGTAGAGGGGGATCGTTATTTCATCGAGGCGTATCTTTCCACGAGCGCCGTTGACTATTACACTAAGGAACAAGTCGACAACAAGGTCGGAGAGCCGAATGGCATCGCTGGCCTCGACGACGGTGGCAAAGTGCCTCCCGCTCAACTGCCAGCCCTGACAACCACCGCTACCGTTGGTGCGGCAATGGCCGGAGCCAACGGCAAGGCAGTTCCCGACGATAGCGACTTCTTCGGCGGTGTTCTGGCTGGCGGCTCGACCATGTTCAAAGCGACATGGGGCAACCTCAAGGCCGCACTCAGAGCAGCCTTTGACTTGATCTATCCGCGTCTAACGGCAAACAATAATTTCACCGGCTTGAATGATTTCGGCGCGCAGATTCAGATCAAGGGGGGCGGCTATCCGCAAATGCGTTTGGTAAACGCGGCGGGCGGCATTGCAGCAACTTTTTACGCTGACACTACCACTAACTTCGCGCGAATTGAGACGTATACGTTCGCCGGTGCAGTGTGGGGTTCCCTTGTGATAAAGGGGGGCGGCTACAACGACTTGCTTATAAACGGGGCTACCGTGTGGAACACTGGCAACCTGCCAGGGGGCGCGGTTGCCGATATTTCCGGTTCGAATGCTTCATATAAAGTGTTCAGCGGACAGATGATTGAAGCTCGCGTTCAAGCCGTCGCACAAGCTTGGGTTCCGTTTCAGGCGGCGGGCTTCTTCAGCACCACAATCGCAGATCAGGGGTATGTATGGCAGAACGCTACTGGCAAACCTGTAATGATAACCGGAAGCATTGTCGCTGCCGGGGCCGCACAAGCTGAAATCAGCGCTCAGGGCTCTGCATATGAGCAAATTGCGGGCGCAGTTTCGTCAGGCGGATCGAGAGCGAATTTTGCAATCATGATCCCTCCGGGCTGGTTCTTCCGATTCTTGAGTACGAGCGGCACAACCAATTACAGCCTTCGGCTACAGAGGTTCTAAAATGGAAATCGGACTTTTCAGTCAAACTGCCGGTTACTTCGAAGCCACCGCGCCAGACGGCGCCGAGCTTGTCTCGCTGGAAAACGGCGTGTTGACATTCAAACTCGTCGACGAAAGCGAGCAATCCGTCACGACAATTGCCGATGCTGTTGTAATTCCCAAAAAGCCAGACGGCCCGCATGAATGGAAAGAAGGCGAGTGGGTGGCTACCCCTGCCCCAGACCTGACACCGGACGAGAAGCGTGCCGCAATGCCACCTTTGCAAAAATGGCGTGTCGACACAGTCATCGATTTAGAGCCGGGACTTCGAGAGAAAATAGGCGCTGCCATTGAGGGAATGCCAGAACCGAACAGAACAATAAGCCGAAATAAACTGGCGAGCGTGATGGAATTTTATCGCACCGACCCGCTGTTTGATCTGATTGGCAGCGATCCTACCATTGCGAAAAACCCAGATGACATTGATGCAATGTGGGAAGCTGCGGCGGCGTTGGAATAGGCTGCGGCATCAATTCAGTAGACTGCTTCTGGCCTTCGCCTATAAACCTACATCGGAAACAAAATCTGGCGGGGCACAATGGCGGGCGAAAAGAACCTCACTTCTGGAGGCAGAATTGACTTTCCCAATACGTTGAGGGGCGTTGCCGCCTTAAGCGTAATGATTGACCATTACGCGGGATTTTATATCGGAGATCGTGGCTTTCTTTCTGAAATGATCCACGCTCCGATACTGTCAACGCAAGAGGTTCCGGTCCCCGCCTACCTCGAATTGCCGTCGATTTTGCCGACCATAATTTACGGCTCATTCGGGGTTGCGCTTTTCTTCATCATAAGTGGCTTTGTGATCCCGCTTTCATTGGCGCGAGAAACCAGGTTGACTTTTGCAATCAGCAGAATTTTTCGTATCTACCCGACCTATATCGCGGGGTTTGGAATAACTGTGGCATCGATCTATCTCTCCACGAGATATTTCGGATTGGCTTGGCCCTTTGGTTGGGGTATCGCACCGCATTTTATACCTGGCTTGAGAGAAGTCTTTCGCGTTCCTAACATTGATTGGATAATCTGGACGCTTGAGACTGAAATTAAGTTTTATGTCGTGTGTGTTTTGCTCTTGCCGTGGCTGCGTAAGTCGTCGCTGTGGGTGTTTGCCTTCCCAATATGCCTCGCTGTCTTTGGTTTTCTGCTGTCTCTTAAACTAGCCGAATGGAAAGATACGGCTTACATTACTTATCACCTTGCTTATGAGGTAATAATGGGCGCTCCGTATCTGGTGTATATGTTTATCGGGGTTGTGTTTAACTTCCTTTATCGCAAGGTATTGAGTGTCCCGGTGGGCTTGGTAATCATATCGGCTATATTTATTTGCTTCGTTTATGGAATACGCCTCGGGCCAAAGCCTGAGTTTGCAATCGTGAGCTGGAGCTATGCCTATGCAATTCCTCTATTTGGCTTTGCAATGCTGTTCCCGCGTGTCTTCCGGTCTAATGCGGTCGGCGATTTTTTTGCAAGTATTTCCTACCCGCTGTATGTCGTTCACGGGATCACGGGCTATGTCGCGCTGCGAATATTGTCCGATCTGGGTGCGGAACCTTGGCTTGCACTCCTTATCGTTACGCCCTCAATTTTCGCGTTGGCATGGTTGCTTCATAAATTCGTAGAAACTCCTACTCGTTTGTTTGGTAAGCGGGTTGCTGCGCAATTGGAGGTAGCTTTCCCATCCCGAAGGACGGCTGGTTAAAGCCGCCCGACAGCTACAAGCTAGCCATCTGCATTAGCCGCCTCCGGGCGGCTTTTTCTTTGCCCTAACCGACCCCGCTGCGGGGCGTCCTCATTATTCGCAAGCCCGGCCATCGCGCCGGGCTTTGTCATTTCCACGGAGCTGATCCAATGACAGACATCTATCTTCACGGCGTCGAAACGGTCGAGCAGAACAACGGCCCTCGCCCGGTTGAAACCATCGACACCGGCATCATCGGCCTGATTGGCACGGCGCCTGACGCCTCCGATGATCTCTGGCCGCTTGATACCGTCGTCCCGATCTACGGCGCAAATGGCGAAGTCGAGGGTCTCGGCGCTGCCGGTACGCTGAAGGATGCCATCGATGGCATCTTTGATCAGGCGTCTCGTGTTTCGCAGACGATCCTTGTTGTCCGCGTTGAACCCGGCGCGAACATCAACGAGACCATGTCGAACATCATCGGCAACTCGACGACTTACAAGGGCATGCACGCACTGCGCACTGCGCAGAGTGAGCACGGCCTGAAGCCGAAGCTGCTGATTGCACCGGGCTTCACCTCGTCCCGTCCGACCGATGGCATCGCGACCATCTCGGTTACGGAAGGCGGCACGGGTTATACCTCGGCCCCGACTGTGACGATCACCGGTGGCGCTGGCTCTGGCGCTGAGGCCGTTGCAACGATCAATTCGACGACCGGCGTTGTCGACGAGATCGTCATCACCAAGCCGGGCTTCGGCTACACGTCCGCACCTACGGTCACCCTGACCGGTGGCGGCGCAACGGAAGCCTCAACCGCAACTGCGACGGTTGGTACTGTGGCAAACCCGGTAACGGTCGAGCTACTGACTCTGGCGAACCGTTTCCGCGCTGGCGTGATCAAGGATTCCACGGCGACCAACACTTCGGCTGCCATTCAGGATCGCCTGGATTACGACACCGACCGCCTTCTGATCGTCGAACCAATGGTCAAGGTGTTCAAGGATGCGGCGGCTGTGAACGAGCCCGCTTCGGCCCGTGTGGCTGGCCTGCAAGCCCGTGTTGACTACAGCGAAGGCTTCTGGGTTTCCCCGTCGAACCACGTTGTGGAAGGCATCGTCGGTATCTCCCGGCCGATCGACCATTCGATCACCGACCCGGCGGCTGAATCGCAGCTCCTCAATAAGAACGCCATTGCCGCAATCGTGCGTGCACCGAGCGGTGGCTTCAAGCTGTGGGGTAGCCGGGTGCCTTCGTCGGACTCGTTGAAGAACTTTTGGTCGGTGCGCCGTGCACACGACACGATCATCGACTCGGTCGAGATCGCTTCGGAAGCCTTCATCGACAAGCCGTTCAGCCTCCAGAACCTGACCGACATTGCGGAGACCGTGAACTCGGCACTGCGTCGTTGGGCGGCTATGGGCGCAACGCTCGGCGGTCGTGTGTGGTTGGATTCCAGCCTGAACACCAAGGAAACCTGGGCCTCCGGTCACCTCTACATCAGCTACGACGCTGAAGCCCCTGCTCCGATTGAGCACATCACGTTCATGTTCTCGCGCAACACCGGCTACTACACGGTCCTTGCCGAGAATGCCGCTCGTGAGATCGCCCGTCTGGCTGGCACCGCCCTTCAGACGGCGTAACACAACCTCCCGCGCGATAAGGAGAAATTCCAATGCGGCATATTTTGCAAGGCTTCACCATGTTCCTGGATGGCCTCGACTTCGGTATCGACACGGAAGAGGTGGACCTGCCTCTTCCCCGCCCGATGACTCAGGACTATCGCGGCGGCGGTATGGACCTTGGCGTCTCTCAGGCGATGTCGGCTATCGAAGCGCTCGAAGTCACCGTGAAGATGGCGGGCCATAATCCCGACATCATGAAGCGCATGGCGCTCCGTCCGGGCCGGACCACTCGTGTCACGTTCCGTGGCGGTGTGCTCCGTGAGCTGGACGGCGGGATCGACGCGCACGTCTGCATCGTCGAAGGTCAGATCAACGGCAGCTCCCGTGATCGCTGGCAGCGTGGCGAAAAGGGCGGTGTCGAGTTCGTGATGAACAGCATCAAGTACATGCGTTACGAGACCGGCATCGACGTTGTCCACGAGCTTCAGGCGTGGCCTCCGAAACGCATCATCAACGGCGTGAACCAGCTCGCCGAACTCAATCAGGCGCTCGGCTACTAAGCCGGGCGTTTTCTTTTCAGGAGAGTGGTTATGAACCAGGTCACGAAGTCTCTCAGCCGAGAGGAACTCGCGAGGGTGGAAGCTCGCAATGCAGAAGCCAAGACATTGCAGGAGGCCGTTGCAAAGCAGCCTCCTCGCTTTGTCGGTGACGGCGCACGACGGGAGATGGTCGTGTCTCTCGACTTCCCTGTCGAATACGAAGGTGTCGTCTACCGCGAAATTACTGTCCGCCGCCCGATCATGAGGGAGTGGCGAGACTACCTTCAGGAGTGCGCCGAGGCTGTGAAGGAACATGGCAAGGGGGCCGACGAAAAGGTCGACATGCCATGGGTGAGCGCGCCGGCCGTTGTCCTCGAGAGCCTCGACTTTGTCGACGCATCCCGTGTGGAGGCGGCGCAAGAAGGTTTTTTCGCACAGTCAACGTTGCCCCGAGAGGAGGCTACGGAGACCCCATCCCCGCAAGAATAGACGCTTGGCTGGCTATCTCCTTCAAGGTGATGCGTGAAACCAGCGGCGGGGTAACGTTTGAATCCATTCTGGAAATGACGTTTCCTCAGCTTGTCGGGCTTTGGGAAGAGGCTATCCAGATAACGTAGGTGGATAGTCATGGCATCTCGGGTAGCCACTCT
Source organism: Ochrobactrum sp. A-1 (assembly GCF_022488005.1). Lineage (NCBI taxonomy): Bacteria > Pseudomonadati > Pseudomonadota > Alphaproteobacteria > Hyphomicrobiales > Brucellaceae > Ochrobactrum > Ochrobactrum sp. A-1. The sequence continues at coordinate 293,975 of NZ_JAKVQC010000003.1, read as the reverse complement.
TCGTCTTCAGCTGATCGATTCCGTCAGCGGCCCATCCAAGAAGTCAACTGAAGCACTCAAGGGGCTCGAGTCCTCGATTGCCAAGCTTGGGAAGAACGGTGTTGCCGGGGCCAAGAACCTCGGCAGCCAGCTCGACTACTTGCGCCGGAAGGCTGCAGCAGTCGGCAACTTCAAGGACCTGCGGCGCGGCACAGCGGCAGCGTTCGGCGAATTTCGGACAGCTCGCACCCGCGTTAAGGAGTTGGAAGCCGCGCTCGCGTCGGTGACCAAGCCCACGGCAAAGCTGAATGCCGACATGCGGTCGGCACGTTCTGCACTCAAGGCAGCGACGACAGCATTCCAGGAACAGCGAGCCGCCGCACGTTCGGCAGAGCAATCGCTGAGATCATTTAGCATCAACAGCAAGAACGGCATTGGTCAGTCTCAGCGCGCTATCCGCGATCAGTTGGCCCAGACCATCCGCAAGATGCGCGAGATGGAGCGGGAAAACCGCAAGCAGCCTCCGGCCAAGCCGCCACGACCTGGACGCTCTGGCCCCTCGGTAGGTGGCACGATCGCTGGCGCAGCTGGTGGCTATGCTGCTGTCCGTGCTGGCGGTGTGGCACGCAATGCGTTCATGGACACAGTGTCCTACGATCAGGCGACAGCCTACCGTGACGCTCTTGGCTACGACATCTTCAGCGCCGCGGACAAGGCAAGGATGAATGCGCAGGCCGAGAAGATCGGTTACGAAACCCGCTTCACGAATGCCGACGTCGTTCAATCTCAGGTGGGTGTGCTGCAGGGCGGTATCCGTGATGCGAATACTATCATGAATCTGCTCGGCCCGATCACTGACTATGCTCTGGCGATGAATGTCACTCTGGAAGAAGCAACGGAAACCATCCGAAGCTCGACGCAGATCCGCCAGATCCCGATGAACGACCTGAAGGCCGTGCAGAAGTACGTGGACAACCTCGTATGGATGGCGAAGAACGGCGGCATGGACGACAGCGACGTCCGGCAATATGTTCGCTATGGCGGCGGCGCCATGAAGAGCGTCGGATTGTCGGAGCCTGTTGCCAACGCTATGGGCGTTGTCCTCCGCCGCGCAGGTTACAAGGGTGATGAAGCTGGTGTGTTCTCGCGTACCGCAGCGGCGAAGCTCGGCGCACCAACCAACCCCGGCCGTATCGCTCTCCAGAGTATGGGCCTTAATTTCGATGACTACGTGACGCAGCCGGAAGCCTTCAAGGTGGGCGGCATTGCAAAGATGATTCAGGAAAACTTCGGTGTCCGGGTCAACAAAGAAATGCAGGATGCTATCACCAAGTACATCGATGAGGGCACATTCCTCAATGAAGATCTCGGTGAAGAGATGCCGGTCGGCAGTGACCGCGGCATGTTTACCTCCGGCATCATGGAAATCCTGGAACCGTTGTTCGGAAAGATGTCGGCAAAGGACAAGAAGGACGTTGCCAAGAAGCTTGGCGATTTCCACAAGTTCAGTGCCGAGAGCATCGACTCCGAGCGCCTACTCATGGACATCCTGAAGTCAGACCCGACGATCGCTCAGCTCAATGCGTTCTTTACGCAGAGGCAGGGTGCTCGTGCTGGCGTTCTGTCTGACCGCTTCCCCGAGTTTCAGCAGACCATCGGGCTCATGCAGAACACGCCGGAAGGCATCACCAACAAGATCGGGGTTAAGGCGAACGAAGGTCTCTACGGTGACTACACTCGCGCGACGGGTGCCGTGGAAACGGCGCTCATCAAGATCGTGAGCGATTGGGAAAAGCCGATCAGCAGCGTCCTCAAGTCGGTTGACTGGCTTGCTTCTGAGTTCACTCAGTTAAGCACCACCACGCGCCGGGTTATTGAAGCACTAGGTGCCCTCGCCCTTGCTGCCGGTGGCTACGCTGCCATGAGTGCGGGTCGAGGGTTACTCGCTCGAATCCTTGGCGGCGGCGGAGGTGCTGTAGGTACGGCAGGTGGCGCGGCCGCTGGAGCGGCTGGCGGCGGACTCCTGAGAGGAGCCCTCAGACTTGGCGGACGGGCAATAGCCAGTCCGCTTGGTGCCGGTGCGCTTACGGCTACGGCTCTTAACCAGACCGACCCAGAGGGCAACCTGTGGGGACTGACGAGCGGCGTTGACGCATGGGTGGAAAAGCACACTGGCATCAACCCGTCGAACGTTCAGCTTGGTCGCAAGCGCACACCGCAGGAAGCTCTCGAGGTCGACATCTCGCAGCAGACCGCACAGTGGCCGATTGCTGCTCAGCAAGGAATCCGGGAATACATCGGCGTGCTGATGACCGGAGGTGCCGAGGCCGAAGCGAAAGCTCAGGCCACGGGTGAGCAGATCAAGGAAGCGCTGACCGTCAACGGTGCCCTGACGATAGACACGAGCCAGCTTGAAAGAGCCCTCGGTCTGGCCCGTCAGTTCGCCACGGTGGCACGCGGTGGCTCTGCAGCGGTTTCCTCGTCGGGTGGGTCACTTGATCCAAAGCTTGACGGCAAGCGCGCTGGCGGCGGCCGTGTGAAGGCAGGTGGCCTGTACCAGATCAACGAGAAGGGGCAGGAACTTTTCGCGCCGGGTGCGGACGGGACGATCATCCCGAACCACAAGATCGGTGGGGGCGCTGTCACTGTTCATGCTCCGATCAACCTCGGCGGTATCACCGTGGGAGCTGGTGCAGATGCTGCCAGTGTTAAGGCCGCAGTCCAGCAAGGCGTTGAACAGGCTCTTGCTCAGCTTGACGCAAAGCTTTCCCGCTCACTTGAAACGACCTGGAGCAACCTCGCTTACGGAGATGCATGATGCTTATGGCATGGGGACCGTTCCGGTTCACCGTACCGAACTACTCGGTCGAAACGATCAGCCGGTCCCTGTCGCCGCGCATGGAGGAGCAGCCTATCATTGGCGCCGCTCCTCTTATGCATCGCCTTGGTCCCGGCGCTGAGGAGATAACCCTCAGCTCAACCTTTCACCCCCGGCATTTCAATGGTCGGGGGCTGAGTCAGCTCGCGGGTGTAAGAGAGGCTGTCAATGCGCAGCTCCCTCTTCACCTTGTCCATGTTAACGGAGCTGGACAGAACATCTTCGGCATGTGGCTGGCGACGTCGATCAGCAATGAGGAGACGACGTTCGACAATGCAGGCACGCCGCAGACCGTGACGGTCAGCTTGAAGCTGAAGAGATACGATCAGTCAGCGGCGCGCATGGCGGCGCTGTCTCTGGCGGCTGGCGGGATCTCACTCAGCCTTGGCATCGGATCGAGCGGTTCGTTCAGCGCATCTCTGAGGCTTGGGTTCTAATGCCGGTTCCTAAATTCTCGATCAGCGCCAATGGCGTGGATATCACAGGTCGGATCGCCGGATCTGGCGTAACCATGACGATTACGGACGGCGTCGGGTCCAAGTCGGACACACTGTCCATTGTGATTTCAGACGTTGACGGATCTGTCGCCGCACCGAAAACGGGAGCGATCCTGAATCCAGTCGGTGGCTATGAAGGCAAGATGAGAGACTTCGGCCAATTCTCTGTGGACTCTGTCGTCTTCTCTGGCTGGCCTCAGCAGATCACGATTCAGGCGAAATCCGTTGCCGCCAAAGAGCTCGCCAAACAGCGAGACCCGAAGGCGTATCCGAAGAAAGACTTCGCAACCTACGGCGATATATTCTCGGACGTGGCCGGGAGAGTCGGACTATCCCTTATGATCTCCGATAGCGTCAAAGCGACGGTCAACGTCTACGAGGCCCAGACCGAGGAGAACTCGCTGGAGTTCTTGGCCCGCATTGGCGACAAGCTGAATGCATCGGTTTCGGTTAAGGCTGGACGTCTCGTGGTTATTGCTCGCGGAGAGGGTCAGGCAGCGAGCGGTGTGGCTCTTCCGAATGTGGTAGTGGCGCGCGGTTTAAACCTCTTGAAATATTCCGTCACGGAGAAAGATGAGCCCCGGCATTCAAAGGTGGAAGCATCTTACTACGATCGGAAGAAGAACAAGAAAGAGTCCGTCGAAGTATCGACCGGGCTTGATGGGCCGACGTTCACAATCCGTACACCGCGTCAGGACAAGGATGAAGCTGAGCGTTCTGCGAAGGCCCATGCTAAGAAGCTCAACCGGGACAGCGGTGACGCCACCTTCGAGATTAACGGTGAGCCTTTCGCCCAGGCGGAAGCAAACGCTGTCGTCAGCGGGTGCCGCTCGAATGTGGACGGGGTCTGGTCGATCAAGACAGTCACTCACAACTTCTCAGCCAGCGGTGCATACACAACGTCGCTGTCCTGCACGAAGCCGAATGACAATAGCGGCTCTGGCTCCAGCTCCGGCAAGTCTTCCTCCTCGTCTGCTTCGTCGTCCACGAAAACAAACCCTGCTGGCGCAGTACCGAGATCCGGTCTCGAAACTGGTGCGCCAAGCCTGACCGGAGATACCGGGTCCAACATTGGATAGGAGGCGGCAATGCTCAACCGTATCGTGACGAGCATCACCGGCGAGAAGGTCTACATCACCATCGACGGCGATGTGGTCGACGCCATCGCCTACAAATATTACGGCAAGCACGGTAAGAACACCGAGGCTTTGCTGGAAGCCAACCCAGATCTTTTCGCTTACGGCCCGGTGCTTCCGGCCGGGCTGAGGATCATCCTCCCCACCATCTCGCAGGAAGAACAGGCTCAGTCGTTCAAGACCCTGTGGGACTGATCGTCGTCCTCATGGGCTGACGTGTCCCTGCCTGCTCCCCTTTCCACCCGGAGCAGGTGGGGAACCTTTTCATATAATCGGAGATTTCAAGATGTCGCTCGTATCGGCGCAATGGATGCCGGCTGTCTCGATGAAACGCATCATCTGTCACTGGACGGCTGGAACAAACAAGGCGAACGCCACCGACAAGAAAGCCTACCACCTTCTGATTGAAGGCGATGGCACCGTCGTCAAGGGCAATGCATCCATCGCCGACAACTCCGGCTCTCTCAAGGATGGCTATGCGGCGCACACCCTGAATTGCAATACGGATTCCATCGGCGTCTCCATGTGCGCCATGGCCGGTGCGGTCGAGTCTCCGTTCAAGCCTGGCTCATATCCGATCACGAAGGAACAGTGGGCGGCGTTCATCAAGGTCGTCGCCGAGCTGGCTGCCTTCTACAAGATCGCAGTCACGAACAAGACCATCCTGTTTCATGCGGAAGTGCAGGGCAATCTCGGCATTACGCAGAAGAATAAGTGGGACGTCACCCGGCTGGTGTTCGAGCCGTCGGTCGTAGGCGCTGCCGCTGTAGGCAGCAAGATGCGATCTGAGGTCTTGGCTGCAATGTCCGCACCCCCGGAAGTGGTCCTCGTGCCGATCCCCGTAGGAGCCATTGCCATCACCTCGACCGGGGCGAAGACGAGTAGCGTGAAGGGACAGGCGGCCAACGGCAGCCTTCCTTCTGGCACGACCGTCGAGGTCATCGCTGTCGACGGCAACAGCATCCAAATCGAGACGCCAGCCGGATACCTCGTGTGGGCAAGCCGGGCAGACTTCCAAGTTGTCAACGGCCCGGCTGTCGAGAACGGCGCAAAGCCAGACCCGAAGCGACAGAAAATCGCAGATATCCGCAAGCTTCTCGATGATCTGGAAGCTGACCTCGCCTGACCAATCAGCTGCCATGGCGGCTCAATTAGGAGTAACTCCCTTGAACTATTCCATCAAAGCACTGTCCGCCTATGTCATCATCGCGATGGCAGGGGCAGCAATTATCCTCGTTGGTGCCGTCGCCGGTGCCTTGGCGCAGGATGCTTCCACCTCAGTCCCCGTCTCCTCCATCGTCGACATCTTCATGCCGTATCTGATGGAAGCTGCCTACGCTCTCATCGCGGCCGCAGTGGGCTGGCTTCTCGTGAAATGGACCAAGCTTACAGGTCTGAGTATCGAGGCAAGCCATCGAGACGCCCTGCAGACTGCGCTCAAAAATGCGGTGAACTTCGGTCTCAATAAGCTCGAAGATAAAGCCGACAAGGCGTCCATCGATGTTAAGAGCGCCGTGCTCGCCGCCGGGATCGACTACGTTCTCAAGTCCGTGCCGGATGCGGTCAAGTTCTTCGGGCTGACGCCAGAGCGCCTGGGTGATCTCCTTGAGGCGAAGCTGCAAGTCTACCCGGCCGTCGGCGAGTTGGTGCCATATGACGAGAAGTCAAAGGGCGAAGGAGCTGCCGGTGCTTGAGGCCGTTCTTTCGGTACTGGCCGGGGCTCTCGCCTCGCTGATCCGAGATCTGTTTAAGGACTGGAGATATGAGCGAAGTCTGAAGGATCTCGGCGCCGCCGTCGCCGTGAGCGAAATATCAAAGCAGTTGCAGGGCAAAGCCGATGAGCAACATGAAAATGACATGGCCGATAGGGGCACTGCTTCTGATGTCGCTCGCAGGCTGCGTGACCGCATCGGGACCGCAGGGTGAATTGGCATTGGGGCGGGCGTGTCCTGCCCCGACGCCGCTGCCGAGGCAACAGGCAATACTCAGCTACCTTGAAAAGGCCGTGCCCTCCAAGGAGCTCGATGTACTGGCGACTGAGTGGGAGCGGCTCGACGAAGGTGTAAGAAGGGCGCGGGAATAATGGGCGATTTTTTCAAAGAGCAAATGGGCTTCATCCTGGCGACTGCCGGGGGGCTGATCGTCTCAGTCATGTCGTCGGAGCGTCACTCGTTCGTGGTCGCCATCACGCGCGTGGCTGCCGGTCTCTTCTGCGCGACGGTCTTGGCGGATCCATTTATTGATTTCATGCAGCTCGAACCGGGGACGTATCGCAACGGCGTCGCTGGACTTTTTGCAATGATGGGCTACGCGCTCACACGGTTCACCGCGAACATTGACGGCAATACGATGCTCGATTTCATTCGCGCGCTCAGAGGTGGAAAATGACGACACCTGCGGAATCTTCACGCATTGGCGACAAGGTCTTCGGGTGGGTGGTGCTGATCGCCTTCCTCGCTTTTCTCGTTCACCGGCCGGTGTTTCGACTGATCGAGGATATCAGCATGACCCGTGAGGAGCTTGTAATACAACTCGTGCCCAGGGCCATGACGGAAACGGCGGGTTATGCCTGCCGTGCCCTTCACGCCCCTCCGTAGGAAAACTGCAATTCTCTTAATCCTCCCAAGGATACGCCCCGCTGCCGAAAGGTGGCGGGGATTTTTTGCGTTTTACCGGTCTGCTTTTCTGGCTTTTCCACAGCCGAAGAAACCCGTGGATAATACCAACCGTCCGTGGGACACCGGGATGCTATCTTATTGAAACGTATTGCGTGAAATTAATTACACGTGGGACACCTAAACCCACCTTTTCCGGGCTATGCGGCGACTTTTCAAATCTTCTCGACCGCACCATCTTCTTTCAAGAACAATTTAAAATGCTTTCCCCGCAAGGGGTTACAGCTATTTCTTGATTAGAGATATTCGCTTCCTATCGATGCATTACAAACAAAAAACGCGCCCTTCGATGAAGAGCGCGTCTGGCTGATGACACTATTCCCGATCAGTTTTTACCGATTTCTGAAAGAATGATGTTGCTGTGTTCTCCAAGCTTCGGCGAACGCTTGTCGAGCTTCAATTCTGCATCGGAGAAACGAATGGGCGTTCTCAGGCCGGGAACGCCTTGCGGATCAATCTTCATTGCCCTTGCCTCGAATTGCGGGTCTGCGAATACATCGGCTACCGTATTGATCGGACCGGCTGGCACGCCGATTCTAGCGAGTTCGGCCAGAAGATCGTCGCGCTTCCAAGCACGTGTCTTTTCTTCCAGAAGTGCTGTCAGAGCAGCTCGATTGGCCACGCGCGCCGAGTTGCTAACGAAACGCTCGTCGGTGGCGAGGTTACCAATGCCAAGCAACGATGTCAGTTTTCCGAACTGTCCGTCATTGCCGCAGGCGATGATGAAATAGCCGTCGGAAACGGGGAGCGTCTGATATGGCGCGATGTTCGGATGCGCATTGCCCATTCGCTTTGGCGAAACACCGGATGCCAGAAAATTCATGGCCTGATTGGCAAGGACCGCAGACATGCAGTCGAACAGCGCCATATCGATATGCTGGCCGGTGCCGGTGCGCTCGCGCATGATGAGTGCGGACTGGATCGCAATCACGCTGTAAAGCCCTGTAAAAATGTCGGCGAAAGCCACACCGATCTTTTGTGGCTCACCGTCAGGCTCGCCGGTGAGATCCATGATGCCGCCCATGCCCTGAATCATGAAATCGTAGCCTGCGCGCTCCGCATATGGCCCGGTATGGCCGAAACCGGTGATCGAGCAATAGATCAGGCGTGGATTGATAGCCTTCAGGCTCTCATAGTCGAGGCCATATTTGTCGAGACCGCCCAGCTTGAAATTCTCGATGACCACATCGGCGTCAGCCACAAGCTGGCGCACCAGTTCCCTGCCCTCGTCGGTGCGGAAATCGGCCGTGATCGAGCGCTTGCCGCGATTGCAGGCGTGGAAATAGGCCGCTGATTGTTCGCCTTCCACATCGATAAATGGCGGGCCCCATTTGCGCGTATCGTCGCCTTCAGGGCTTTCCACCTTGATGACATCTGCTCCAAGATCAGAAAGCGTCTGCCCTACCCATGGCCCGGCAAGAATGCGCGCCAGTTCTACCACCTTGAGACCGTCAAGCGGTGTATTCTGCATTTTCAGCAATCCCGTACAAAAATAAAGAGGCCCGCCCGCGAACTGCGAACGGGCCCGAATGGAAGGCTTGCGGTACAGCGATCAGAAGAAAGCCTGAATGCCGGTCTGGGCACGGCCCAAGATCAACGCATGAACGTCATGCGTGCCTTCATAGGTATTTACCGTTTCCAGATTCTGTGCGTGGCGCATGACATGGTATTCGATCTGGATGCCGTTGCCGCCGTGCATATCACGCGCTTGACGGGCAATATCGAGCGCCTTGCCGCAATTGTTGCGCTTGACGATGGAGATCATTTCCGGAGCCATCCTGCCGTCGTCGAACAGACGGCCGACGCGCAAGCTTGCCTGAAGGCCAAGAGCGATTTCGGTCTGCATATCAGCCAGCTTCTTCTGGTAAAGCTGCGTACCGGCCAGCGGCTTGTCGAACTGCTTGCGATCGAGGCCATACTGACGGGCACGGAACCAGCAATCTTCTGCAGCGCCGAGGACGCCCCAGGAAATGCCATAACGGGCGCGATTGAGGCAGCCGAACGGTCCCTTGAGACCGGAGACATTCGGCAGAAGTGCATCTTCCGAAACTTCGACACCATCCATGACGATTTCGCCGGTGATCGATGCGCGCAGCGAAAGCTTGCCGCCGATTTTCGGCGCAGAAAGGCCCTTCATACCCTTTTCAAGGATGAAGCCGCGAATGGCGTTGTCATGCGCGGCTGACTTTGCCCAGACGACGAACACATCCGCGATTGGCGAATTCGAAATCCACATCTTCGAGCCGCTGAGGCGATAGCCGCCGTCTATCTTTTCGGCGCGGGTCTTCATGCCCGCCGGATCGGAGCCAGCATCCGGCTCGGTCAGGCCGAAGCAGCCGATCAATTCGCCGGAAACAAGGCCCGGAAGATATTTCTTGCGCTGTTCGTCCGAGCCATAGGCATAGATCGGATACATCACGAGCGACGACTGCACGCTCATCATCGAACGATAACCGGAATCGACGCGCTCGACTTCACGCGCCACCAGACCGTAGGCAACATAGCCCGCATTGGCCGCGCCATATTCTTCAGGAAGCGTCACGCCCAGAAGACCAGACTGCCCCATCAGGCGGAACAGTTCCGGATCGGTCGTCTCGTCCAGATAGGCCTTTTCAACACGGGGCAGCAGAACATCCGTCGCGAAAGCCTTGGCCGAGTCGCGGATCATGCGCTCGTCTTCGGTCAGCTGGTCATCCAGCAGAAACGGGTCTTCCCAGCTAAAAGCCGCACGTGACATCAGTGTATTCTCCTCAATGAAAATTTGCAGGAAATATGAACCGTGCCGAAGTTCGGTGCAATCGACGTTTACTCATCGATCTATTCCATTTAGTAATGGATCATGACTTCGATATCGCGACGCCTGCTTCCCTCCACCAGTGCGCTTGCCGCCTTCGATGCGGTTGCGCGGCATGAAAGCTTTTCGGCGGCTGCCGAGGAACTGTCGCTAACGCAAGGCGCCGTGAGCCGACAGATTGCAGCGCTGGAAGAACAGCTTGGAACCGCGCTGTTCGACCGCTCAAGCCGTCATGTGGTTCTGTCCGATGCTGGCCGCGCCTATCTGAAGTCCGTGGGGCCAGCGCTTGCTTCCATTCGTGCCGCTTCGCTACAAGTCATGTCGCAGATGCGCGGCACCACACTCAATCTCGCGTTTCTGCCGACATTCGGGACACGCTGGCTGATACCGCGCATACCGCGTTTCGTGACAAAGTATCCGGATATTATTCTCAATTTTGCGACGCGTATCGGACAGTTCGATTTTGATCGCGAAGGGCTGGATGCGGCGATCCATATCGGAAAGCCGGACTGGCCCAACGCCGATAGCGTCTTTCTGATGGATGAAACGGTTGCGCCTGTCTGCAGCCCCGCTTTTCTCCAGCGAAACCCGGTTCAGGCTCCGACCGATCTTCTGCCGCTCCCTTTGTTCAACATGGCGTCACGCCCCGGCGCATGGGATCACTGGTTCAAAAGCCTCGACATCGCGGCCCCGGTTTCTCCGGGAATGCGCTTCGAGCAGTTCTCGAATGTATCTCAAGCCTGCATAGCCGGTCTCGGTGTGGCGCTGATGCCGCTGTTCCTCATTCGTGCTGAGATAGAAAGCGGCCAGCTTGTCGTTGCCTGTCCGCATACGGTCAAAAGTCCGAGCAGCTATTATTTTGTAACGCCGAAGGCTCGTTCGAGCACTCCGGCAGTATCTGCATTCCGGGACTGGCTGCTGACCGAAATCAAAGGCGAGAGCAACCGGTCAGGTGACGGGCTAGCCGATTGACCGGCTTGCAATCTCGTATGAATGCAGGCGCTTCTTGTGATCATGGATCATGCCGGTCAACATCAGTTCATCGGCGCCAGTGCTCTCTGCAAATGTCCTGATGCCCTTCGCCACAGTCTCCGGTCCACCGACCACGCGGCATGACAACATCTGGCGAACAAGTGCCTGTGCCGCTGGATCAAGCCGCTCCATATAGCCTTCGACTGGCGCAGGCAGCTTGCCAGGGCGACCGCTGCGCAGATTGACGAAAGCCTGCAGCTGCGACGTGAAGAGATAGTTCGCCTCTTCGTCCGTATCCGCTGCAATCACATTGAGGCCCAGCATCACATAAGGCTTCTGCATATATTCCGATGGCTCGAACCGCTCGCGATAAAGCGCAATGGCGCGTTCCATCTCCGCAGGCGCAAAGTGCGAGGCGAATGCGTAAGGCAGCCCCAGCATGGCGGCAAGCTGCGCGCCGAACAGGCTGGAACCGAGAATCCAGACGGGCACGTTCAACCCCTCGCCCGGCACTGCGCGCACACGCTGGCCGGGTTCCGCCGGTTTGAAATAATTCAGCAACTCGACCACATCCTGCGGAAAGGCATTCGCGTCACTGTCGAGGTTGCGACGAAGCGCATGAGCGGTAATCTGGTCGGTGCCTGGAGCGCGCCCAAGACCGAGATCGATACGCCCCGGAAACAGGGAAGCCAGCGTGCCGAACTGTTCTGCAATCACCAGAGGGGCGTGGTTGGGCAGCATGACGCCGCCAGCGCCGACACGAATGGTCGAGGTTCCGTTGGCGACGTAGCCGATAACCACGGATGTGGCGGCACTGGCGATGCCCGGCATATTGTGGTGTTCGGCAAGCCAGTAACGGTGAAAGCCGAGCCGTTCGGCATGTTGCGCAAGTTCCAGCGTGTTGTGCAGCGATTGCGCTGCATCGCTACCTTCGGGAACGGGCGAAAGATCGAGAACGGATAAGGGTATCATACTGGCTCATATGGGTTGGAACGCAGCGTTTGCAACGTCGGAAATAATAAAGGGCGACCCATTTCTAGGCCGCCCTTCGTTATTGGTTCAACGCAAGTTTCAGTGATGTTGGGTCGAAACCGCTTCGGTCGGTTCGCCGCCCTCTTCCGGCGACGCAACATATTCGCCTTCCACATCCTTCTTGGCGATGAAGGTGTAGAACATCGGCACCACGAACAGCGTGAAGATCGTGCCGATCACGATACCGGTGAAGATCACGAGACCCATCGAGTAACGAGCGGCTGCGCCAGCACCCGTTGCGATGATGAGCGGCACAACGCCAAGCGCCATTGCCGCCGTGGTCATCAAGATCGGGCGCAGGCGGGTTTCAGCCGCGACGATGATCGCGTCCCGGCGGGAAAGACCATGCAGACGGCGTTGCTGATTGGCGAATTCCACCATCAGAATACCGTGCTTGGTAATCAGCCCGACAAGGGTGATAAGACCAACCTGCGTATAGATGTTGAGCGTACCGAGACCGATATTCAGCGGCACAATAGCACCGAAGATCGACAGTGGAACCGACATCATGATGATGAACGGATCGCGGAAACTTTCGAACTGCGCCGCCAGCACGAGATAGATCACGATGACGGCGAGGCCGAAGGCGATCAGGATCGTGTTGCCCTGCTCCACTTCCAGACGTGACTGACCGGAATAATCCAGGAAGAAGCCTTCCGGCATCTTGGATTTGGCCAGATCGACCAGAGTTTGCAGGCCCTGCCCTGTTGTGACGCCCGGCAACGGCAATGCTGAAATCGTTGCCGAATTCAGCTGATTGAACTGCTCGATTGCCGCAGGCGAAGCGTTCTGGCTGATCGTGATGACTGAAGACAGCGGTATCATCGAGCCGGATACGCTGCGCACATAGAAATCGCCGAGCTTTTCCGGGTTCGAACGATAGCTATCTGGCACCTGCGTGATGATGTCATAGCTGTTCGAATCGCGGTCGAACTTCGCGACCGATGCGCCACCGGTCAGAAGACCAAGTGTCGAACCGATATCGCTGATCTGCACGCCCAGCGTCGCCGCGCGGTCACGGTCGATTGTGATCGTGATCTGCGGTGCGTTGAAGGAGAGCGAGTTCTGCACGATGATGTACTGGCCCGAAGCCTGCGCTTCGTTCTTGATTTCTTCAGCCAGTGCGAAGACCTGATCGGCCGGGCCAGTCGACTGCAGGGCAATCGAGATCGGCAGACCGCCGCCTGTTCCCGGCAGGGATGGAGGCGCGAAGATGAAGGCTTCGACACCTGCGACCTTGGATATGCGTGCAGTCAGGTCCTCCTGAATCTGCTTCTGCGAACGGGTACGCTCGTTCCAGTCCTTCAGAACCCACAGCGCGATACCCGATGTCGTGCCGCCGTCCATGCCGACGATCTGGAAGCGGGTCTTCAGTTCCGGAAGATCCTTGGTCAGTTCATCGATCTGTTCGGCGTAGAGGTTTGTATAGGCCGAGGTTGCATATTGTGGAGCCTGGAACATTGAGAACAGCGCGCCGGAATCTTCTTCCGGTGCCAGTTCGCTCGACGTGTTCATGAACAGGAATCCAGTCAGCCCCATCAGCGCTATAACGATCATCAGCGTGATGCCGCGATAGTTGAGCGAGTTGGAAACGCGGCGATGGTACCACTTCTCGAAGCGCGAGAAGGTCCGGTCGATGAACTTCTGGAACCGTGTCTGGTCGCCATGCTTGAGCATGCGCGCGCACATCATCGGCGAAACCGTCAAGGCGGCAATACCAGAAATGATAACGGCACCGGCCAGTGTGAAGGCGAATTCACGGAACAGAGCGCCCGTCAGGCCGCCTGTGAACCCGAGCGGAGCGAACACCGCCGCCAGCGTGATCGTCATGGCGATGATCGAGCCGGTGATTTCCTTCATGCCCTTGAACGCGGCATCCATAGGCCGGAGGCCCTCTTCGATATGCCGGTGTATGTTCTCCAGAACCACGATGGCGTCATCGACCACAAGGCCGATAGCGAGAACCATGGCAAGCAGCGACAACAGATTGATCGAGAAGCCGAGTGCATAAAGGAAGAAGCACACGCCGATCAGCGAGATCGGGATCGTGACAATTGGAATGAGCACCGAACGGAACGACCCGAGGAAGACGATGATGACCAAAATCACGATAGCCACGGCTTCGCCGATGGTCGTGAAAACTTCCTTGATCGAAGAGCTGATCTGCTCGGTCGCATCATAGACGAGAACAAGTGACATGCCTTCCGGCAGCGATGCCTGAATAGACGGCAGTTCCTTGCGAACCGCAGCCGCCATGTCGATGGGGTTTGCCGCCGGTGTCGGGAAGACGCCGAGGAAGGTACCCGCCGAACCGTTGAACGAAACGATAGTGTCCGTGCTTTTTGCCGCCAGTTCGACCCGCGCCACATCACGCAGACGAACGACGTCGTCTCCCGAAGCCTTGATCGGCATGGCGCCGAAGGCTTCCGGGGTCTGCAAGGTCGACTTCAGCGTGATCGAAGACGCCACATATTCGTTCTTCGTCGTGCCCGGAGCCGACAGGAAGTTGGAGGCCTTGATTGCCGCCAGAACTTCCGGTGCCGTGATCTGGCGGGCCGCAAGCTGGATCGGATCGAGCCAGACGCGCATCGAATAGACCTGACCGCCGAGAATCTCAGCCTTCGCAACGCCCTGAATGGTGGACATACGCGGCTGGATAACGCGCTCCAGATATTCGGTGATCTGTTCGCTCGTCATATTCGGGTTCTGCGCTGCCAGATACATGGTAGCGAAGTTCTGGCCCGTTCCCTTGACGATGACCGGATCGTCGGATTCGTCCGGCAAGTCGCCGCGAACCTGATTGACCTTGGCGATAACTTCCGTCAGCGCCGCATCCGGGTTTGCACCGAGCTTCATCTGCACGGTGACCGTGCTCGAAGATGGACGGCTCGAAGACGTCACATAGTCAATGTTTTCGGTGGTTGCGACTGCTTCTGCGATCGGTGCGGTGATGAAGCCCTGAATGAGATCGGCACTTGCACCGGCATAATTCGTCGTGACTGTGATGACGGTTTCGTCGACCTTCGGATATTCGCGCACCGTCAGCTGCGCGATACCCTGAAGGCCCAACAGAATGATCATGAGGGCGACCACCGTGGCAAGCACGGGGCGCCGGATGAAAATATCGGAAAAGCTCATCGGGATCGCCTATTGCTTGTCAGCCGGTTGGCCGGCCGGAATCGGATTGACGGTGTTGTCGATTTTCACCGGAACACCGGGCGAGAGCCGGTTCTGGCCTGCGGTGATGATGATATCGCCAGCCTTGAGACCGTTCGTCACTTCGACAAGACCGGAATAACGACGTCCAAGCTTGATGAAGACCTGCTGCGCGACCTGCTTCTGGCCTTCTTCCGGCTTAGCATCGGCTGCAGGAGCCTTGGCGGCTCCAGCGGCATTGTCGCCTTCAGCAGCCTTTGCATCGTCCTGCTTCTGTTCCGGACGGACCGCGTAGACATAGTCACCATACAGACTGGAGATGATCGTGGTCTGCGGCAGTGCAATGACGTTGTCTTCTTCCGGCAGCTCTACACGAACCTGCACAAACTGGCCCGGTGTCAGTTCGTGATCTGGGTTCTGCACTTCAGCGCGCACAGAGACCAGACGGGTCGTCGGGTCGATCTTCGGATCGATACCGACAATCGTGCCAGTGAAATCAAGCGCTTCTGCAGTTGAACCGACTTTGACGGTCTGTCCGAGCTTGATGGAGGAGAGAGACTGTTCCGGGACGGTGAAATCGATACGCATCACTCCCGTGTCCTGTAAGGTAGCAATGACCGTACCCGGTGTCAGATACTGACCCAAATCGACCTTGGAAATACCGATGACGCCGGAGAATGGAGCCTTGACGGACTTCTGGGCCAGCGTTGCACGCATTTTCTCGACGCGCGCGCTTGCGGCATCGGCGACCGAAGCTGTTGTATCGACATTCGACACAGCACCAACGCCACGAGTGCGTAACGTGTCAGCTCGCTTCAGGTTTTGCTGGGCAAGAACGGCTTCGGCTTCAGCGGCTGCGAGGTCTGCTTTCTGAATGCTGTCTTCCATCTGAAGCAGCAGATCGCCTTCCTTGACTTCCTGATTGGCCTTGAAGTTGATCTTCTGCACAAGGCCGTCGAGCTGCACGGTCAGATCGACACCATTGAGTGCATTGGCCGTACCGATCGCTTCGACGCCTGGCTTCCAGACGCCCGGCTCCACCGTGACGGTAGAGACTGTCTGGGCGGGCTGCTGCATGTTGGCAAACAAGTCCTTGATAAACTGTGTTCTCCACAGATTGAAGCCAACGAGGCCTCCAACGACGATCACGAGGAATATTATTGCCAGAATAAGGCGCTTGATCATTGCGGATGCACTCCAGATGGCTCCCTGATTGATCAGGGTTGGGGGATTGGCCGCGGCGCCTTCTTTCGCATTCACGCAAAGGTCGCGCGTATTTTACTTGAATGAAAGTGGCGAATAACTGTACCGTCCGGACGGTATTGTCAACACACGAACTGTCAGGAGACACCAGTAAGTTGCTAACAAAAAAGAAAGTCTCGTCGCGCGAACGTATTTTGCGTGCTGCTACCGAACTTGCCCGCGAGATCGGACCCGCTCACCTCTCTCTCGATGCCGTAGCAGCCCGTGCCGGGCTTTCAAAAGGCGGATTGCTTTATTCTTTTCCGACAAAGGCCAAACTGCTCGAAGCAGTGGTCGAAGAATATATGAAAGAGCACGAACACGCCATGGAGGTTCAGGAAACACTCCAGAAAGGCGATAAAAATCGTGTGGCGCGGGCTTTTCTCGATGTTTACCGGGTGCAAGCCGATGATGAGCCGCCAGCCTGTGGTGTCCTTGCTGCGCTTGCCGAAGATCCCGGTTTCATGGTGCCCGTTCGGCACTATCACAGGGCTTTTCTCGACCGCATGATCAAGGACACAACCGATTCCGACACAGCGCTGATTGTCTATCTGGCCGTCGCGGGTCTCGAATGCTCCAAATTGATGGAATGTGAAATCCTGAACGATGAGGAACAGCGCGCTGTTCTCGTCCGTTTGGAAAACATGCTGACAGAAAATTGACAGTAATAGCGAAAAAGGGCGCCATGCGCCCCTTCGTTTTGGCAGTTCGCGAATCAGAGCGGGGCTATATCGCCCCTCGCCCAGCCTTCTGAGGTTTCGGCGGAAAATTCGCCAAAGCACCCATCGGCAATCGATGCGCGGATGCCCTTCATCAGATACTGATAATAGGCCAGGTTGTTCCAAGTCAGGAGCATGGCGCCAAGCGCTTCACCGGATTTTACCAGATGATGCAGATAGGCGCGGCTATAGTCGCGTGACGCCGGGCAATCCGATTCCGGATCAAGCGGACGATGATCGTCTGCATGGCGCGCATTGCGCAGGTTCACCTTGCCGAAGCGCGTAAATGCGAGGCCGTGACGACCTGCACGTGTTGGCATCACGCAATCGAACATATCGATCCCGCGCGCGACCGACTTCAAAATATCGTCCGGCGTGCCGACACCCATCAGGTAACGCGGCTTTTCCGATGGCAGGATCGGGCAGACCACCTCCAGCATGTCGAGCATCACCTGCTGCGGTTCGCCGACCGCAAGCCCACCAACCGAATAGCCCTTGAGGTCCATAGCCTTCAGCGCTTCCGCCGATTTCTCGCGCAGGCGCGCCACGTCGCCGCCCTGCACGATGCCGAACATCGCCTTTCCCGGTTGATCGCCAAAAGCAACCTTGCAGCGTTCAGCCCAGCGCAGCGACAATTCCATTGCGCGCTCGGTGTTCTTTTCCGGTGACGGCAACGCCACACATTCATCGAGCTGCATCTGGATATCGGAATCGAGCAATCCCTGAATCTCGATGGACCGCTCCGGCGTCATTTCATACGCCTTGCCGTCGATATGCGAGCGGAATGTCACGCCGTTCTCATCGAGCTTGCGCAACTGCGCCAGCGACATGACCTGAAACCCGCCGGAATCGGTAAGGATAGGGCCTTTCCAGCCCCCGAATTCGTGCAAGCCCCCAAGACGCGCCACGCGCTCGGCACCTGGGCGCAGCATCAGGTGATAGGTATTGCCAAGGATGATATCGGCGCCAAGTTCTTTCACCTGGTCCATATACATGGCCTTGACCGTGCCGGCCGTACCGACCGGCATGAAGGCAGGCGTACGCACCACGCCGCGCGGCATGGAAATCTCGCCCTGCCGAGCCGCGCCGTCGGTTGCCAGCACTTTGAATTCGAAGTTTTCGGTTGTTTTTAGGTTTTCCGGAGTCATGCGGTGTCTTTAGCTTTGTCGGCTCGCTCTAGCAAGCTGCCGTCACCATAGGAATAAAAGCGATAGCCGTTGGCGATAGCGTGTTCATAGGCGGCGCGCATCGTATCGAGACCGCTGAAGGCCGACACCAGCATGAACAGCGTCGAGCGCGGCAGATGGAAGTTGGTCATCAGCAGATCTACGGCCCGGAAGCGATAGCCGGGTGTAATGAAAATATCAGTTGGGCCTGCCCACGGACGGATGATGCCGTCTTCACCTGCCGCACTTTCGATCAGGCGCAGCGATGTCGTGCCGACACAGACGATCCTGCCGCCCCGCTCATGCACAGCATTGAGTGCATTGGCAGTCCTCTGCGACACATATCCGATTTCCGAATGCATCTTGTGGTCGGTCGTGTCATCAGCCTTAACCGGCAAGAACGTTCCCGCCCCCACATGCAGCGTTACAAAATGTTCTTCAACGCCTTTGGTCTTGATCTTTTCCAGAAGGTCGGGCGTGAAATGCAATCCGGCAGTGGGAGCTGCAACGGCCCCTTCCTCGCGGGCATAAACCGTCTGGTAATCCTTGCGGTCGCGCTCATCTTCAGCGCGCTTCGACGCGATATAGGGTGGCAGGGGAACGTGCCCGACAGATGCGACGGCCTCGTCCAGCATGGCGCCAGATAAATCGAAGACTAGAAGCGCTTCGCCTGCATCGCCCTTTTCCGCTACGGTTGCATCAAGTGTGCCGAGGAAGCAGCTTGAACCGGAATGGCCGAAACGGATGCGGTCGCCTTCCTTTACGCGCTTGCCGGGACGTAGAAATGCTTTCCAGCGATCAGGACCGGTGCGCATATGCAGCGTGGCGCTGACCTGCGAAATATTGCCGTCGCGCTCGCGCATGCCTTCAAGCTGCGCTGGAATGACTTTTGTGTCGTTGAACACGAGTGCATCGCCCGGCTGTAACAGATCGGGCAATTCGAATACCTGTCGATCTTCGAATGGCTGGCCGGGACGGACACGCAACAATCTCGCGTGGTCACGCGGCTCCGCTGGACGCAGAGCAATGCTCTCTTCCGGCAAATCGAAATCGAAAAGATCAACACGCATTATGAACCTCTAAAGCATTTCCAGCAAAAGTGCGAAGCGCCTACGCGGGGAAATCAGTCCACTGGACTGATTTCTGATCCCGCTTCGATGCGTTCGGAAATGCGGTAAACAAACTACGGCCCCGGCATGAACCGGAGCCGTAATTTCTCAATGGAATTGGCAGGATCAGATGTCGGCAGCGATGCGGGCCGTCACGATCGTGTCCGGATCGGATACAGGCTCACCGCGCTTGATCTTGTCGACATTATCCATGCCTTCAATGACCTGGCCCCAGACGCTGTACTGGCGGTCGAGCCACGGAGCGTCGGCAAAGCAGATGAAGAACTGCGAATTGGCCGAATTCGGGTTGGCCGAACGTGCCATCGAAGCAGTACCGCGCTTGTGCGGCGTGTTGGAGAACTCAGCCTTCAGGTCCGGCTTGTCCGAACCGCCCATGCCAGCCCGCGAGCCATTGAAATGAGCACCGCCGGTCTTGCCGAACTTCACGTCGCCGGTCTGGGCCATGAAGCCGTCGATCACGCGGTGGAATACAACGCCGTCATAAGCGCCTTCGCGAGCCAGTTCCTTGATGCGCGCAACATGATCCGGCGCGAGGTCCGGGTAGAGTTCGAGAACGACATTGCCCTTGGTGGTTTCAAGAACGAGCGTGTTTTCAGGGTCTTTGTAAGCCATTGGGCCTCTCCTTGTATTTACTTTTTACCGGCCTGAAGCGTGGCCTTGATGATCTTGTCTGGGTTTTCCACGGCACCATTATCGGATTCGCTACCCTTCTTTATCTTGTCGACGACATCCATACCGCTGACAACCTTGCCGACCACGGTATACTGGCCGTTGAGGAACGCGCCGTCCGCAAACATGATGAAGAATTGCGAATTGGCCGAATTCGGGTTTTGGCTGCGGGCCATGCCGACCGTGCCGCGCACGAAGGGTTCCTTGGAGAATTCTGCCGGAATATCCGGATAGTCGGAACCGCCGGTGCCGACGCGCGAAGCATCGAAGCCCTTGTCCACATTACCAAACTTCACATCGCCGGTCTGGGCCATGAAGCCCGGAATGACGCGATGGAAGGCAACACCGTTATATGCGCCTTCTCCGACCAGCTTTTCAATCTGGGCAACATGCTTCGGTGCGAGATCGGGGCGAAGCTGGATGGCAACGTCGCCGTCCTTCAGCTTGAGAACCACGGTGTTTTCGGCCTTGGCGGCGGAAGCCGTCTGGACCGCACCTTGCGACAGCGCGATAAAGGCAACAGCGGCAAGCGCCGAACGAAAGAAAGACATGATCGAAAAACTCCCTGTGGTCAGGATTTGAATTTGGCGTTCAAGGCGGCAGCAACAGCCGCAGGAACGAAAGGCTTTATATCGCCGCCCATGGAGGCAATCTGGCGAACCAATGTGGCGGTAATCGTGCGCACTGCCGGGTCTGCCGGGAGGAACACGGTCTGCAATTCCGGCGCCATCGTGCCATTCATGCCCGCCATCTGCATTTCATAGTCGAGATCGGTTCCGTCGCGCAAACCGCGCACCATCAATTGTGCGGCATGCTTGCGTGCTGCATCGATGACCAACCCGTCGAAGGAAATGACGGAAACCCGGCCTGCATCCTTGCCCAATACAGCCTTCGAGCTTTCACCGATGAGCGCCACGCGTTCCTCGAAGGTGAAGAGAGGTTTTTTGCCGGGATGAACGCCAATCGCGACAATAACCTCGTCGGCAAGGCGCAGGGCACCTTTGAGGACATCCATATGGCCGTTTGTCACCGGGTCGAAGGAGCCCGCATAAATCGCGATCGTCATTTCTTCCAGCTAGCCTTTTCTGACGGGATTTTCAACAAGAACCACTGCGATAAGAAAACAGAAACCAAGAAACCAGATGAACGCGAAATGAACAGCCATTTCACGACAAGTTCACAACCGATTTACCAAGATAGGTGCAAGTTTGGTGCAACCTTTTCGCTTCTGAAGCGTATGTATGTCGAAAGGATAACACGATGATGATCTTTCTTCTGGCATTATCCATGATGGTCGCGATGGCTGCGTCGGCAATCATATTGCTTCTCGACGAGAACGAAGCCAAGCGTCAGCGCGTGCGTCAGGTGGCATTTGACATCAATAGCTTGCGCAACATGCGTTCGCGCTAAGTATTAACAGCCGAGTTCACGCAATAGCGTTGGAGCTTGCTGGCAAAGAGTTTGTGTGATCGCCAATTCCTCCAGTCTTGGCATCTGAAAAAGGCCGATGGTTCCCGCCATCGGCCTTTTTCATTGTTCAGAACAAAAAGCCGGAGCTTCCTGACTATTCTTCGGTGCCCGCCGTTGGTGTTTCACCTTCGGAAGCTGCCTCGCCATCATTGCCGTTTTCTTCGTCGCTATCCGCTTCGGATATGCGTTCGACCGAGACGACCTTCTCGCCGTCCGCCGTGTTGAAGATCGTGACGCCCTTGGTGGAACGTCCGGCAATGCGAATACCGTCAACCGGTACACGAATGAGCTGTCCGCCATCGGAAACGAGCAGAATCTGATCGCTTGCCTCGACCGGGAACAGGGCAACAAGCTTGCCGATTTCGTCGGTCTTCGACGTGTCGGTGGCGCGAATGCCCTTGCCACCACGACCGGAAACGCGGAACTCGTAAGACGAGGAACGCTTGCCGTAACCGTACTCGCTGACTGTCAGCACGGTTTCTTCGCGTGCTTTCAGTTCCTGATAGAGTTCTTCCGAGAGATCGGCATCAACACCGACTTCTTCACCGACCACAACAATATCGTCGGCATCGTCCGCACCCTGTGCCCTGCGCTCGGCAATCGAACGCTTGAGATAGGCGGAACGGGTCGATGCATCGGCATCGACATGATGCAGGATAGCCATGGAGATGACCTTGTCGCCATCGGCCAGATTGATGCCACGCACACCGATGGAGTTGCGGCCTGCAAAGACGCGCACATCGGTAACCGGGAAGCGGATGCACTGGCCGCCAGCACAGGTCAGAAGCACGTCGTCGAATTCCGTACAGGTATCGACCGAGAGGATTTCATCGCCCTCGTCTTCGAGCTTCATCGCGATCTTGCCGTTGCGGTTGACCTGCACGAAGTCCGACAGCTTGTTACGGCGAACCGTACCGCGCGTAGTCGAGAACATGACGTCGAGGTTTGCCCAGGATTCTTCATCCTCCGGCAGCGGCATGATTGTGGTGATGCGCTCGCCCTGCTGCAATGGCAGCATGTTGATGAGCGCCTTGCCGCGCGACTGCGGTGTACCGACAGGCAGACGCCAGACCTTCTCCTTGTAGACAATGCCACGCGAGGAGAAAAACAGAACCGGCGTATGCGTATTGGCGACGAACAGGCGCGTGACGAAATCCTCGTCCTTCGTTGCCATGCCGGAACGACCCTTGCCGCCACGGCGCTGTGCACGATAGGTCGTCAGCGGAACGCGCTTGATATAGCCTGCATGGCTGACGGTGACGACCATATCCTCGCGGGCGATCAGGTCTTCATCGTCCATTTCAGCGCCACCGAAACCGATTTCGGTGCGGCGCGGCGTTGCGAACTCATCGCGAACCGCAATCATCTCGTCCTTGACGATCGTCATCACGCGCAGGCGCGATGACAGGATGTCGAGATAATCGCGGATTTCCTCGCCGATCTTGTTCAGTTCGTCGGCCACTTCGTCGCGACCGAGCGCGGTCAGGCGCTGCAGACGCAGATCGAGAATGGCACGAGCCTGTTCCTCGGAGAGATTGTAGGTGTTGTCCTCATTGATGGTGTGTCGCGGATCGTCGATCAGACGGATCAGCGGCGCTACATCGACTGCCGGCCAGCGACGTTCCATCAACTGCTCGCGCGCCGTCGTCGGATCGGGCGCACGGCGAATGAGTGCAATCACCTCATCGATATTGGCAACCGCGATTGCAAGACCGACCAACACATGCGCGCGGTCACGCGCCTTGTTGAGCAGGAACTTGGTACGGCGCGTCACCACTTCCTCGCGGAAGACGACGAATGCGCGCAGCATATCGAGCAGATTGAGCTGTTCCGGCTTGCCGCCGTTCAGCGCCACCATGTTGCAGCCGAACGAGGTCTGCAGCGGCGTGTAACGATAGAGCTGGTTCAGTACGACATCGGCAACGGCATCGCGCTTGAGTTCCACCACGACGCGATAGCCTTCGCGGTCGGATTCGTCGCGCAGATCGGAAATGCCTTCGATGCGCTTGTCACGCACCAGTTCGGCCATCTTCTCGATCATCGAAGCCTTGTTCACCTGATACGGAATCTCGGTGATGATAATGGCTTCGCGGTCACCACGCATCGGCTCAATAGTGGCGCGTCCGCGCATGACCACCGAACCGCGTCCGGTCGTGTAGGCGGAATTGATGCCTGCGCGTCCAAGAATGATGCCGCCAGTCGGGAAATCCGGACCTGGAATGATTTCCATCAATTCGGGAAGCTCGATGGCCGGATTGTCGATCAGCGCAATGCAACCGTCGATGATTTCGCCGAGATTGTGTGGCGGAATATTGGTCGCCATGCCGACAGCGATACCGCCCGAACCATTGACAAGCAGGTTCGGGAAGCGTGCAGGCATAACCACAGGTTCCTGCTCGCGGCCGTCATAATTGTCCTGGAAGTCGACCGTATCCTTGTCGATATCCGACAGGATGGATTCGGTAAGCTTTTCCAGACGGCATTCGGTGTAACGCATCGCCGCCGGAGGATCGCCGTCGATGGAGCCGAAATTGCCCTGCCCGTCGACCAGCGGATCGCGCATGGAAAAATCCTGCGCCATACGCACGAGAGCGTCATAAATAGATGCGTCGCCATGCGGGTGATACTTACCCATGACCTCACCGACCACACCCGCCGACTTACGGTACGGGCGGTTATAGGCGAGGTTCATCTCGTTCATGGCGTGGAGAATGCGGCGATGCACGGGCTTCAGGCCGTCGCGCACATCGGGCAGCGCACGGCTCACGATAACGCTCATCGCGTAATCGAGATAGGAGCGCTGCATCTCCTCGATAATGGAAATCGGTTCGATACCGCTAGGGCCGCCGTTTGGGCCACCATTCATATCGTCGGAACCGGGTGGAGGCGTTTGATCTGACACTATTCAGATTTCTTTCTCAACAGAATCGATAAAGTCACTTTATAACGGAAACCAGCAAAAAACGCCAATTTCGCGACCGTTTCGGCGAGCTATTTCCGTATATCAATTCAATGACTTAAAAGATATTCACATAAAGATTGAGCAACGATGTTGCCCGTCACGGCGCTTTGCGTCGACCATGCGCCACTGATCGTCTACAATCCATGTATCCGATTGAGCATAACATGCCAACAAGAAGGGCGCTTGCAGTATGGGGTTCTACGATACGGTTTTCAGCGCGTTCGTCACCCTGCTTGTTACAATCGATCCGCCCGGACTGGCGCCGTTGTTTCTGGCCCTGACGCCGGGCATGGAGCGGCACCACCGCGGACAGGTGGCGTTACGCGCGTCTATCATCGGTTTTATCGTGATGGCGCTCTTTGCCATTGCGGGCGCGCAGATCCTCGGCATGTTCGGCATTACCATTGGCGCGTTCCGCGTTGCCGGTGGCCTGTTGCTGTTCTGGATCGCTTTTGAAATGATTTTCGAGAAGCGGACGGAGCGCAAGGAAAAGAGCGCCGAGGTGGCGATCACCAAAGACCATATCCGCAATATAGCCGCCTTCCCGCTCGCCATTCCGCTGATTGCCGGTCCCGGAGCGATCTCGGCTATCGTGCTGACCTCGGACTCGTTCCACGGTATCGGACCGCGAGCCGCTCTGCTTGGCGTTATCTTCGTCTGCCTGTTGATTACCTATCTCGTGCTGCTGCTGGCGGAGCGCGTCGACCGGTTTCTGGGCGAAACCGGTCGTTCCATCCTGACCCGCTTGCTCGGCGTCATTCTGGCAGCGCTTGCCGTTCAGTTCGTTGCCGACGGCATCAAGACACTCATCAACGGTTAAGCCGATTTCTGCGCCTTCTTGCCGATCATGGCGTGACGAAGCTTGGACGAGAACCAGTCGATCACGGCGACGGCGATCAGGATCATGATGATCAGGAAGGAAACATCCTGAAGGTTCAGAACCTTGATCTGCTCGGCCAGATGCGCGCCGATCCCGCCTGCCCCGACGATGCCGATGATTGTCGCCGAACGGGTATTCGACTCGAAGAAGTAAAGCACCTGACTGCCGATCAGCGGCAGAACCTGCGGCAGCACGCCAAAGCGATAACCGTGCAGTCTGCCGCCGCCCGATGACACCACACCTTCGACCGGCTTCTTGTCAGCACCTTCAATGGCTTCGGAGAAAAGCTTGCCGAATGCCCCGAAATCCGAGCAGGCGATGGCGAGAATACCGGCAAACGGTCCAAGCCCCACAACCGAAACCCAGATCAGCGCCCAGATCAGCGTATCGACGCCGCGAATGGTGTCGAGGAAGCGGCGAATGCCAAAATGCAGGAACACATTCGGGATAATGTTCTTCGCCGCCAGGAACCCGAACGGAAAGGCGAGGATTGCCGCCAGCAATGTGCCGAGATAGGCGATTGCCAGCGTTTCCATCATCGACCACAGATAGAGGCTGAAACGTCCGCCTGACGATGGTGGCATCATCATCAAGGCGAAATCGCCAAGGCGCCCGAGGCCGTTGAGAATACGCAGCAGCGAGAAATCAAGCCAGTAGAAGGCGAACCAGACCGACGCTATAATAGCTACGGTTAAAATCGCCAGATTGCGCCATGTGCGGCCATTGCCGAACAGATCGGCGTATTCGGTCCTCAATTCCTTTTCGTGTGCATGTGCCTCACGGGAGAGAGTTTGTGCAATGTCGGTCATAATTCTCTCCTCAACCTATACGGCCAAGTAGTGCGTGACGCACGTGCTGTGTAATGAGGTCGATGACAACAATGGTCACGATAATCAGAAGCAGGATGGCGCTGACATCGCTGTAATAGAATTGGCGGATCGAGGTGAGCAGTTCCTGCCCGATACCACCCGCCCCCACAAAGCCCATGACGGAAGCGCCGCGCACGTTGATTTCAAAGCGCAGCAGGCCATAGGAAGCAAAATTCGCTGCCACTTGCGGAAGCACGGCAAAGCGAATGACCTGCAAGCCGGAACCGCCCGATGCGCGAATGCCCTCCACCGGGCGCATGTCGATGTTTTCGACGACTTCGGAAAACAGCTTGCCCAGTGCACCTGTCGTGTGAAGCATCAGCGCCAGCACACCGGCCATCGGTCCAAGCCCGAAGGCGATAACGAAAAGCAGCGCGAAGACGATTTCCGGAACCGTGCGCAACAGTTCCAGCCCGCGACGCACAATAAAACGCACCGTCGAATTGGGAGCCATATTGGACGATGCTGCGAATGATGCGGCAAAAGCGACGACCGCACCGATCAATGTCGCCAGATAGGCGATCAGCAGTGTCTCGAACAGCATCTTGAGCCAACCGCCGAGGTTCCAGTACCACGCAGCCAGATCGCCCCAGAAATTGGCGATGGTCAGATCCGGCAGAATGCGACCGAGATAGCTTGTAAAGCGAAAGAGATTTTCGACCAGCGTGCCCGGCCGAACATCGGCAACGACGGAGGCAGCAATGGCGACAACGACAAGCGCAAGAAGGAGCGCGATACCGTAGAGACGTCGTTTGCCAACTTCTCTCCGATAATCGGCAAGCAGGCTTTTTGCTCCGTTGCCGTCTAGTGAGGATACCGTCATGCGAGATTCCCTAATAAAAGTGCCCGAAGCTTTAGCGGCTTCGGGCACTTCAATTATTCTACGGATTAGGACTTGCGTGCCTTGTCGTTGAACTTGAGCATCTCGATGATCGGTTCATAGTCCTTGGCTTCGGTGGCTACGAATTCCTTGTCCTTTCCGTCGGAAAGAGCGTCAAAGCCGGCCTTGTCCTTCTTCGGCATGTCGAGGAAAGCCTGCTTGATGTCGGCCTTCAGCTGGTCGGGCAGCGCGCTGAGAACAGCGAACGGACCTTCAGGAAGGAAGTCCGACTTGAAGATGATGCGGAAATCATCCTTCGTCATTGCCTTGCCGTTGGCATCTTTCAGAACGCCGCGGCTGACCATGCGGGTCAGGTTGGAGTCGTCTTCCGAATTCCAGGAGTTGGCAGCAGCGTCTGCGGTACCCTGCGCGAGAGCGAGAACGGCGTTTTCATGGCTGCCCGCGAAGAAGTTCTTACCGAAGAACGTATCGACACTATAACCGTCACGGTTTAGGAAGAAGCGCGGAGCGTTGTTACCCGAGGTCGAATTTGGATCGACGAGAGCAATGGTCTTGCCCTTCAGGTCTTCCATGGTCTTGTACGGGCTGTCAGCGCGAACATAAACAACCGAATAATAGCCGTTGACGCCAGTGTCGTGACGCTGGTTGACAAGCGGCGTGGTCTCAACGCCAGTCATGACGGCGCGGGAATAAGATGCCGGGCCATAGAATGCGATCTGGATGTTACCGGCGCGCTGGCCCTCGATTACAGCAGCATAGTCGTTGGCAACGCGCAGCGTGACCTTCGTGCCGAGTTCCTTGCCGAGATAGGCAGCCAGAGGTGCATAACGGTCGGAAGTGGTCGAAGCGTTTTCTGCTGGGATCACGCCCAGAACGATTTCCGGGTAGTCCTTGCTCCAGTCAGCAGCCTGAGCGGTGGAGGCCATCATTGGCATGGTCAGCGTAGCGGTAAGCGCAGCAGCCGCCAGAAAGTTTCTACGGTTAAGCATAGGTATCTCCTGTTAATCCCCGATTTTAGAAGGTAATTTTCCTGCGTTTACGCGGAAAGCTGACGCAGAACGGCTTCAGCCGACTGCGGAACTGGCATTGGCATTGTTTCGCCCTGCTGCTCATCGGCATCGATGACGTCAGCGGCTTCCATGCCGTAAAGGTCGCGTGCTGCCATTTCGGTCAGCATCGACGGTGTGCCGCGGAATACGATCTTGCCGGCCGACATACCGACAAGACGGTCGCAATAGCTGCGCGCAATATCGAGCGAGTGCAGATTGCAGAGAACCGTGATGCCATATTCGCGATTGATGCGACGCAGGGCGTCCATGACGCTGCGGGTGTTGCGCGGATCGAGCGATGCAATCGGCTCGTCGGCGAGAATGATGCGCGGCTGCTGGACAAGCGCACGGGCAATCGCCACGCGCTGCTGCTGGCCGCCCGAAAGTTCATCGGCGCGATGCGCTGCAAGATGCGCAATATCGAACTGCTGCAAGGCGGAAAGAGCAATCAAACGCTCCTCATCGCTCCAGATGCGCAGAAGCGATTTTGGCGTCGAAACATAGTTCAGACGGCCCATCAGAACGTTGGTCAGAACATCAAGACGATCGACCAGATTGAAATGCTGGAAAATCATCGCGCATTGCGCACGCCAGTCGCGCAGTCCCGAACTTTTAAGGCCCGTAACGTCGCGACCGTCCCAATGGATAGTCCCTTCGGAAGGTTCGACAAGGCGATTGATCATACGCAAAAGCGTCGACTTGCCCGCGCCAGAGCGCCCGATAATTCCCACAAACGTGCCCGGCTCGATTTCGAGGTCCACGCCCGAAACCGCCACCTTGTCATTATAGCGGCGCGTTATGTTTTTCAGTTGAAGCATGAATTCGTCTCCATTCATGCTCACTCTGAATTGCTTCCATGACACTGCGATGAAAGCAGAATGACGTTTGTGTAAATTTACACGCCGCTATAGAGATTTTATCTAAGCGATTGTTTTAACAGATATTTCATTTAAGTGACGAAGGAAGGCGTCTGTGGATGCATTCACATTGCCGGAATTGTCTATTGTGACAACATCCGCGGCACCGTCATCAAAGCTCACTTCGCGCGCCAGCCGCAAGGCGATTTCCTCCCGGCTTTCACGACCGCGCGATGCAAGCCGTTCAGCGAGAACGTCCGGTCGGGCCGTTATCACGACCACAGAGCGCGACGTGTAGAGCCTGCGAATATCACCCAGAACCCGTCGCGAGACATTGGCGACCACAACGATGCCGTCAGCGATTTCATCATCAAGCGATTTCGGCAATCCATAGCTCAGACCATGCGCCTGCCAGTGCAGGGCGAAAGCGCCCTCACCTGCCGACTTTGCAAATGCCGCTTCATCCAGACTGTCGTGATCTTCCGTTCCCGGCATTTGCGGGCGGGTTATGATGCGGCGCACAAAATGAAACCGCGTGTCGCCCGCAAGAGCCGCACGCGCTGCATCCATGATTGTATCCTTGCCGGCCCCGCTGGGGCCGACAACGGCGACGAAACAGCCTTTCGGCATATCGGATTGCATCTGCATCAGAGCACCCGCTCGCCTTCGCGCCAGACAGTGCGGACAACCGGGATCGCGCCTTTCGGGCGCACGCGAACCATATCGGCACGTTTTCCGATAGCGATCTCGCCGCGATCATCCATGGCCATGGCGTCGGCGGGATTCTTGGTCACAAGGCGGACCGCGTCAGGCAACGCAATGGCGCGTTCGCCCGAAGCAAGACCGAAAGCCGATTGAATGAGGCTAAACGGGATATAATCCGAAGACAGAATGTCGAGGCTACCATTATCAACAAGATCGCGTGCAGCGATATTGCCGGAATGCGAACCACCGCGAACGATGTTTGGCGCCCCCATCAGAATCGAGAGCCCTGCGCCTTTTGAAGCATTTGCGGCTTCCATCGTGGTCGGAAACTCGGCGATCCGCACACCGTGGTCGAGCGATTCATCGACATGCGCGCTGGTCGCATCATCATGGCTGGCCAGAACGATGCCGCGCGTCGCAGCCAGTTCGGCGATGGAACGGCGATGCTTGGCCGAATAGGCGTCCGAATCCGCCATGCGCTTCTCACAATGCACGCGGAACTCCTCATCCGTGAGCTTCATTTTGCGCATGTAATAGGTGCGATAGGTCTCAAGATCAACGAATTGACGTTGTCCCGGCGCATGATCCATCAGCGAAGCGAGTTTGACGCGGTCGTCACCTGCGAAAAGCTCGAATGTTTCCAGGCAATCCGCCGACGAAACCTCGCAGCGCAGGTGCAGAAAGTGGTCTGCACGCAAGCGATTTTCGCGAACACCGCTTTCGATAGCATCGGCAAGCATCCGCTTATCCTCGCCTACGAAGTCGCGGTCATAGTCGGAACCAACGCGCATCGCATCGAAAACTGTCGTAATGCCGGATGCTGCAACCTGCGCATCATGTGCCTGAACCGCTGCATCGACATTCCAGCGAACTTTCGGACGCGGCGCATAATGGCTTTCGAGCTGGTCCGTGTGCAGCTCAATCAGACCCGGAATGACATAATCGCCATCCATGTCATCGCCGCCATTGGTATTGCCCTGATCGATGGCTGCAATTTTGCCGTCACGGATCAGGATAGAACCGGAAACAATCTCGTCAACAAGCACGATCTGTGCATTTTTCAGAACGATTTCATTAGCCATTGGATAGCTCTTTCATGACCGCATTTGTATTGGCGGGTGTTTCATATTTCGAGAGAAAAGCTTCGATATCGAGCGCGCGGAAATCATCGAGTGCTTCGTGCAAACGCTCATGGCTCCAGTCCCACCATGCCAGCCGATCCAGGCGATTGCCGGTCGCAGCGTCGAAGCGTTCGCGAATGAGACGCGCCGGTACGCCGCCCACAATCGTATAGGGCTCCACATCCTTGCTCACCACTGCACCGGCACCGACAACGGCACCATTGCCGACTGTCACGCCCGGCAAAATGGTTGAGCCGTGACCGAGCCATGTATCATGACCGATCTTCACGGCATTGCCGCGACGCCACTCGAAGAACTCCGTCTCATCCTTTTCTTCCGGCCAGTAATCACCGGCGCGGTAAGTGAAATGATGCAGTGTCGGACGCCATGTCGGATGGTTGGTGGCGTTGATGCGCACATGGCTGGCGATGTTGGAAAACTTGCCGATCTCCGCGCACCAGATTTCGCAATCGACGCCAAGATAGGAATAGTCGCCCAGTGCGGTTTCAGAAACGCGGGAGCGCTCGCCGATCTCCGTATAGCGACCAAGCGTGCAACCGCTAACGACGGCGGTTCCATGCACCAGCGGCTCCACCGAGAGTTTGGTCATGCTAGCGCCCTCGGAGAAAAAGCTGTCACGTCGATAATCCGGTCGGCAACCTCCGTGCGCACATCCTCATCGTGGAAGATGCCGAGCATGGCGACGCCCTGCTCTTTCTTGGTCTTGATGAGATCAACGACGACCGCACGGTTCTTCGCATCGAGCGAAGCGGTCGGCTCATCAAGCAGCAATACCGGATGATCCGTAATGAAACCGCGCGCGATGTTCACGCGCTGCTGCTCACCGCCGGAGAAAGTCGCAGGTGGCAAGGCCCACAGCCTTTCCGGCAGGTTGAGCTGCGCCAGAAGTTCGCGAGCGCGGTTCAGTGCCGCTTCACGATCGACGCCACGCGCAACCAGCGGTTCGGCAACCACATCGATTGCCGCAACGCGTGGCAGCGTGCGCAGAAACTGGCTGACATAGCCGATCGTGTCGCGACGCACCGCCAGCACCTCACGCGGACCGGCGGTGGCAAGATCGACAACCGTGTCGGCATGGCGGATCAGGATCGAGCCGCCATTGACCGCATAATTACCGTAGACCATTTTCAGGATCGAGCTTTTGCCCGCACCCGAAGGGCCGCCAAGCACGGCGCATTCACCGGCATGGAGTTCGAAGTTCACGCCGCGAACGACCGGAAGTTCGATGCCGCCTTGCAGATGCATCACGAAGGTTTTCGTGACATCGGTGACGGCAAGCGGGGCTGATGTTTGCAACATAGACATTTTTCACCTCGCGCATGAAGTTCGGCTAATTTAGGAACAACATGCTACAAATATCTGTTTTAGTTTACTAAACCTGCAGAATTGACGACACGAGTAGCTGCGTATATGGCGCCTGCGGATCGTCTAGCACGCGGTCGGTCAGTCCCTGTTCGACAATATGGCCGTCTTTCATGACCATGATGCGATGGGACAGAAGCCGGGCCACGGCGAGATCGTGGGTAACGATAATCACCGAGAGGCCAAGGTCGCTGACGAGGCCGCGCAACAGGTCGAGCAGACGCGCCTGTACCGAGACGTCGAGACCGCCGGTTGGCTCATCCATGAAGACAAGACGCGGAGCGGTCACCAGATTGCGGGCAATCTGCAGGCGCTGACGCATACCGCCAGAGAAGGCGCGCGGCTGATCGTCGATACGGTCGGAAGCGATTTCGACGCGTCCTAGCCATTCCGTCGCCGTCGAGCGGATATTGCCATAATGGCGTTCACCAACGGCCATCAGACGTTCGCCGACATTGGCACCGGCCGAAACCGTCATGCGCAATCCGTCCGCCGGGTTTTGATGCACAAAACCCCAGTCGGTCCGCATCAGGAAGCGGCGTTCCGCCTCGCCAATTTTGTAGAGATCGCGGAATTCACCGTCGCGCATCCGGTATTCAACCGTGCCGGACGTCGGTTCCAGACGGGTTGCCAGACTGTTCAGGAGCGTCGTCTTGCCGGAACCGGATTCACCGACGATGGCCAGCACTTCGCCTGGCCACAGATTGAAGGAGATGTCCGCGCAGCCACGGCGATTGCCGTAAAACTTCGACAGGCTGTTTACTCTCAGCAGGGGTTCGTTGTTCATTCTGCTGCCTCCTTATTCGCTGCCAGATGACCGAAATGGCCGTTGGCCTGACGGTCTTCGCAAAAATCGGTGTCGGAGCAGACGAACATCGAGCCGCCACGGTCGTCCAGCACGACTTCGTCCAGATAGACGCCCTTCGCGCCGCAGAGCGCACAGGGTTCCTTGAATTTCTGCACTTCAAACGGATGGTCCTCGAAATCGAGGCTTACTACCTGCGTGTAAGGCGGGACGGCATAGATGCGCTTTTCGCGACCGGCACCGAACAATTGCAATGCCGGAGACATATGCATTTTCGGATTGTCGAATTTCGGCGTCGGCGAAGGTGCCATCACATAGCGCCCCTCGATCATCACCGGATAATCATAGGTCTTGGCGATATGGCCGTGACGCGCAATATCTTCGTAAAGCTTCACATGCATGAGGCCATATTCGGCCAGCGCGTGCATCTTGCGGGTCTCGGTTTCGCGCGGTTCAAGAAAACGCAGCGGCTCGGGGATCGGCACCTGATAGACGATCACCTGCCCTTCGGTCAGCGGATATTCCGGAATGCGGTGACGGGTCTGGATGATGGTCGCCTCGCCCGTATGGGTAGTAACGGCGACATCGGCTGTCTTCTGGAAGAAAGCGCGGATGGAGACGGCATTGGTCGTGTCGTCAGCACCCTGATCGATGACCTTCAGCACATCGTCCGGCCCGATGATCGAGGCGGTTACCTGCACGCCGCCGGTGCCCCAGCCATAAGGCATCGGCATTTCACGGCTGGCGAAAGGCACCTGATAGCCGGGAACGGCAATGGCCTTCAGGATGGCGCGGCGGATCATCCGCTTGGTCTGCTCGTCCAGATAGGCGAAGTTGTAATTGGCCAGATCGCTCATGCTGCGGCCTCTTTCATCTGGTTGTGCGCTTGGTCATATTCCGCGCGCATACGGCGGATGAGATCGAGTTCTGCCTGAAAATCCACGTAATGCGGCAGTTTCAGATGCTCAACGAAGCCGGTGGACTGCACATTGTCGGAATGGGAGATGACGAATTCCTCGTCCTGTGCGGGAGCGGTCACATCCGTATCGAACTCGCGAACACGCAGCGCACGGTCGCAGAGCGACATGGACATGGCCTTACGCTCACTCTGGCCGAACACCAGCCCATAGCCGCGTGTGAATTGCGGTGGCTGCTTGGCCGAACCTTTAAACTGATTGACCATCTGGCATTCAGTCAGTTGCACACGACCGAGCGAAACGGCAAAGCCAAGTTCGGGCACGTCGAACTCGACATCCACTTCGCCAATGCGGATTTCACCAACGAAAGGATGCGTGTTGCCATAGCCGCGTTGGGTGGAATAACCGAGCGCCAGCAGGAATCCTTCGTCGCCACGCGCCAGTGCCTGAAGGCGCAGGTCGCGTTCCATCGGAAATGTCCAGGGTTCGCGGGTCAGGTCGCCCGGTTCGTGACCTTCCGGCAGGGAACCGTCATCTTCGATCATCCCGTTGACACCGAGAATATCAGTTACACGTGGTGTCTCTTCCGGCTGAGCCTCCCGCGTTTCCGGTTCCGGCACGGCCACATCGCCGGCGAGATCGGGATCAAGAAGTCGATGTGTATAATCGAAAGTCGGCCCCAGAAGCTGGCCACCGGGCAGATCCTTATAGGTCGCCGAAATGCGGCGCTCGATCAGCATCTGGGCTGTTTCCATCGGACGGGAATAGCCAAAGCGCGGCAAGGTGGTGCGGTAGGCGCGCACCAGAAAGATTGCTTCGATCAGATCGCCACGGGACTGACGCACAGCAAGCGCGGCCAGTTCGCGATCATAGAGCGAACCTTCGGCCATGACGCGATCGACCGCCAGCGCAAGCTGCTCGACAATCTGATCGAGACGAAGTGCCGGGACCGAACGGTCACCGCGACGGCGATCATCGAGAAGACGGTGGGCATTGCGGATGGCTGTTTCACCACCCTTTACGGCAACATACATTTTCAGCCCTCCAGATTGCTTACGCGCGTTGTGCGGGGAAGCGCTGCAACAGCACCGTCGCAGACCAGAACAAGATCCACGCCAAGCGGATATTGCGCGCCGTTCTCGCGCCATTGATTGATGAAATCCTGCGGCAGACCTTCGACGTGAAGCGCTCGTTCACCATCGATACCGGGGCCTTTGAGCACAAAGCCCTGCCCGCTTGTCAGTGAGGCAACAGCGAGGACAATAGTTGTCGAACGATCAGGAAACTCGGCGTCACCCTGCGAAAATTCTGCCAGGGACGGCAGCAGCGATAGATTGCTGACCAGAGCGAATTGCGCGGCGTCTGTATTATCGACATGTGGCGCACCGGTGTGAAAAGTAAGCCAGGCGGTTGCACTTTCATCGGCAGCTATCGCTGCATCGCACCAGACCGTCGCATCATGATCGAGCAAAGTTGCTGCAATAACGCCCAGTTCAGGCGTCAGCGGCTGCGGTGGGGTGGCTGCGCGAGCCAGCGGATAGATGCGGCCGGGATTGGCCATGGCATGCATGACGGCATGGAATGCCGACTGCGCATCCGTCATCGGATCGACAAAGCCGCCCTCAAACGCGGAGGAAGTGCTGTTTACAGCAGAAGGAAGCATTAATTGTCTCCCCGGACCATTGTGAAGAAATCAACCTTGGTGGCGGCAGCTTCGCCGCGCAGCGTGGCGTCCGCGTCGTCGAGCCGCTTGCGCAAGACATTCAGCACCCGCGTCTCCACCGCATCGCGTTGGCCTTCATCCAGCCACAGCGCATCGAAAAGAGCGGCAAGGCGTGCCTTTTCCTGATCGCGACCAAGTGCATAAGAATGACCGACCGAGCCGTCGGAGAGCCGTACCGTAGCGCGCGTCACCGTTGCCTCGCCGACATTGAAGGCTGCGCCGCCGCCGCCAATGCGGCCACGCAGCATTACAAGGCCGGTTTCCGGTCCGCGCAGAACCTCGAATTCAGGCTTGTCCGACCATGCCTGCCAGAAAGCCTGCAGCTCTTCGCCACTTGCACGCGCAAGAACCGCCATGCTCGCCTGCCTTGCGGCTTGAACTGGATCTGGCGCCTTTCTGCTTTCAGTGGCGGAACCGGCTCCGCCTCCCTTCGCGCTCTGCTCCGTACCGTACATGAGCTTCCCTGCCCTTTGAGATCTTGTTGACTTGCTCTTCGGATTTGTCTAGTTATATAGACAACTATACAATACCAGAATGAATACACCCTGCCAATGACAGGACGATGACAGTTGATGACAAAGACCAGAAGAATTGAGAGAAACAGCGGTGTGGCGATCTGGCGGCAGATTGCCGACGAGATACGCGGCGACATCATGGCGGGGAAGCTTCAGTCCGGTGCGCGCATGCCTGCCGAGATGGAACTTGCCGACAGGTTTGGGGTCAATCGCCATACGGTGCGCAGCGCCATTGCCGCGCTGACGCAGGAAGGCGTGCTGCGCGCCGAGCAAGGTCGCGGCACATTTGTTGCCAATGCAAAGCGTCTGACCTACCAGATTGGACGCCGCACCCGCATTTCGCAATCGCTGGCTTCGCAGGTGCGGGAAATGCAGGGGATTCTATTGGCATCAGGCATCGAACCCGCAACTCGGGAGATCGCAGACGCACTTGAACTGCATACTGGCGATGAAGTGATCCGGCTTGAAACGATGCACAACGCCGATGGCTATCCAATTTCGATAGCGACTCACTGGATCGATGCTGTGCGCTTTCCTTCTTTTGCGCAGGATTATGCGGAAAGCGGCTCGATAACGGCTGCATTAAAAGCTGCCGGGATCGCCGATTACCTGCGAAAGTCAACTGTCATATCGGCGCGCCATGCCGACCCGGAAGACCTAAGAAACTTGAAATTGTCTCCGGGTGCCATCGTCGTGACAGCTCGTGCGGTGAACGTCGATACGGATGGAAAACCGATCCAATATTCGCTGTCACGTTTTTCGGCTGACAGGATGGAGTTTTCTATCGAGAACGACGAGAACAGCTAATCATCGAGGATGAAGTTTTCGTGGAAGCCGATAATTTCGTCCTAATATCAAAGCCCGTCAATTGGACTCATTGAGCTCTGGTTAAGCCAGTGCGGCGGCTGAGCATTTGATGTATGCGCTGGATGGCTACTCCAGATCGCATCTTGACTCACATATAATATCCATTATTCTGGATACATGGAAAGCGAAGTAGCAATCACGGCTTTGGCCGCTCTCGCCCAATCGACAAGGCTTGATACTTTTCGATTGCTGGTCAAACACGAACCTGCCGGGATACCTGCAGGCGAATTGGCGCGTATGCTGGATATACCGCAAAATACAATGTCGGCCCATCTGGCAACCCTATCGCGGGCTGGCCTCGTGAAGAGCGAGCGACAGAGCCGCTCGATCATATACCGCGCTGATCTGGATCGATTTCGCGAACTCACGCTATTCATGATCAAGGATTGTTGCGGTGGCAGCGCCGAACTCTGCGGGCCTCTTATCCAGAGCCTGACACCTTGCTGCGCACCCACGGCGACTGCAGCAACCCGATAATCACGGGCTGGTGACACCAGCTCATTCCAATGGACGTAAAATGACGGATCGGTTTCACCAGACGCCCAGGCGACTGCGCGGACAATCGCGTTCACATGAGATCAAGGCCATGACACGCAATATGCAAAGACATGTGGAGGGACTCTATGTCTGTCTTTGAAAGATATCTGACCGCCTGGGTAGCCCTATGCATTGTTGCGGGCGTAACGCTTGGGCATCTTTTCCCGACGATATTTCACGCCATCGGCTCTGCCGAAATTGCCAAGGTCAATATTCCCGTCGCCATTCTCATCTGGTTGATGATTATTCCCATGCTCTTGAAAATCGACTTCGCCGCTCTTCGGCAAGTCGGGCGACACTGGCGTGGAATTGGTGTTACGCTGTTTATCAACTGGGCTGTAAAGCCGTTCTCGATGGCACTTCTTGCATGGCTGTTTATCGGCTGGCTTTTCCGTCCGCATCTGCCCACCGATCAGGTCGACTCTTATATTGCAGGTCTCATCATCCTTGCCGCAGCACCCTGCACGGCCATGGTCTTCATATGGTCCAACCTGACAAAAGGAGAACCGCACTTCACGCTGTCCCAAGTCGCATTGAATGATGCCATCATGGTCGTAGCCTTCGCTCCGATTGTCGGGCTTTTACTCGGGCTTTCGGCAATTACGGTTCCATGGGATACGCTCGTTCTATCCGTTGTCCTCTATATCGTCATTCCGGTTATCCTCGCGCAGGTTCTTCGGCGCAGCCTTCTGGCAACTGGCGGACAAAGCGCGCTCAATACGCTGTTGAAAGCTTTGCAACCGCTTTCCCTGGTCGCGCTCCTGGCTACTCTCGTCCTGCTTTTCGGCTTTCAGGGCGAGCAGATCATCGCCCAGCCGCTCATTATCGCGATGCTTGCAGTACCGATCCTCATTCAGGTCTATTTCAATTCGGGGCTGGCCTATCTACTCAACCGCCTCTCTGGCGAGAAGCATAGTGTTGCCGGACCATCGGCCTTGATCGGCGCGTCGAATTTCTTTGAACTGGCCGTCGCTGCCGCAATCAGCCTTTTTGGATTTTCATCCGGCGCGGCCCTTGCCACTGTGGTCGGCGTTCTGGTGGAGGTACCAGTCATGCTTTCTGTTGTCTGGATCGTGAACCGCTCCAGAGACTGGTATGAACGCGGCACTGATCAAAAGCCCGCAACACAGACAGGAAACTCCCGATGACCGTCACTATTTTTCACAACCCAAAATGCGGCACCTCGCGCAATACGCTGGCAATGATCCGCGCCAGTGGCGAAGAGCCCATTATAGTCGAATATGTGCAAAATCCGCCCACGCGCGAACGTCTGGTCGGCCTGCTGGCGGCAATGAATCTGACGCCGCGCGAGCTGCTGCGTGAGAAAGGCACACCCTATGCCGAACTCGGCCTGTCCGATACGAAATGGACCGATGATGAACTGATCGATTTCATGATGGCTCATCCAGTCCTGATCAACCGGCCCATCGTCGAAACGCCGCGCGGCACCAGGCTTTGCCGCCCATCCGAACGGGTTCTAGATATTCTGGAAAACCCGGTCGCATCATTCACCAAAGAAGACGGCGAGTTGGTCAAATTCGGGGAGAGGACATGACTGACGCAGACTTGCCGAATCTGGACCGGAGATCCTTTCATCTACCGGATAATGATGCTCTTCGCGTATCTTTCCCAGAGCACAAGCCTCGTATTCTGCTGCTCTACGGATCGTTGCGCGACCGCTCCTATAGCCGTTTCCTGACGCAGGAGGCCCAGCGATTGCTTGATGCGATGGGCGCGGAAACACGTATCTTTCATGCCAATGGACTACCCTTGCCGGATGACGGCGCACCAAGCCACCCCAAGGTGCAGGAACTGCGTGAGGCCATGCTTTGGTCGGAGGGACAAGTCTGGACCAGCCCTGAACGCCATGGCGCGATGAGTGCTGTTATGAAATCGCAGATCGACTGGATTCCCCTGCCCGGCGGTGCAGTACGTCCAACTCAAGGGCGGACACTGGCCCTGATGCAAGTTTCCGGTGGTTCGCAAAGCTTCAATGCGGTCAATCAGATGCGTATTCTGGGTCGCTGGATGCGGATGATTACCATTCCCAACCAGTCATCGGTTGCCAAGGCCTGGCAGGAATTCGATGATGCAGGCCGTATGAAACCCTCATCCTTCTATGATCGTGTGGTGGATGTCATGGAAGAACTGATGAAGTTTACCGTGATGACGCGTGGCATTTCAGGCCACCTGACAAACCGCTACAGCGAACGGAAAGAAGCCGCAGCACAGCTTGAAAAGCGCGTTTCGCTACAGTCGATCTGACATTCGGGCCATCTGACATTGATAAGTCACTCGCAGGTGCGAAACCAAGCCTTTCTGGCGATCCAAATAGCATCATATAAATACAAACTAACAGAAAAGGCGCTGTAAAACAGCGCCTTATCACATTTAACTTATAAACTGGATTACGTCGGTCCTCAGAACGGAATTTCGTCGTCCAGATCGCGTGAAAAGCCACCGCCGCTGCCGCCGCCCGAAGACGGGCCGGACGAGCCGAAGTCACCGCCACCGCCAGAATAGTCAGACATCTGGTTGCGATTGCCGCCACCGCCGAACGAACGGCCCTCACCGCCGCCTTCACCACGGCTGTCGAGCATCTGCAGTTCACCACGGAACTTCTGCAGCACGACTTCCGTCGAGTAACGGTCATTGCCGTTCTGATCCTGCCATTTGCGGGTCTGAAGTGCGCCTTCGATATAAACCTTGGCGCCCTTCTTCAGATATTGTTCCGCGACCTTGGCAAGGTTCTCATTGAAAATAACGACGCTGTGCCATTCGGTGCGATCCTTGCGTTCGCCGGTCTGGCGATCACGCCAGCTTTCCGACGTTGCAATACGCAGATTGGCAACCACATCGCCCGAATTCAGGCGACGAATTTCCGGATCGGCACCAAGATTGCCGACCAGAATGACTTTGTTGACGCTACCAGCCATCGAAAAATTACTCCGGGTCTTGCCTGCACACTCTTTCCGTACGGCTTCGCACAGACAAGAGGCACGTTCCAAATGAAAGATCAGGCGCAACGATGCGCCATCACCAGAAACTCATATGTTCACCTTACAGGACTGGCTCAATGAGCGCTCAATCCAGGGCGGTGAATTTGTCAATGTCCACAGAGTTTATGTTCTTGTTTTGTTCAAAATGCAACCTTCCGACATTAAAAAGTCACACGTTCGCCACAAATTTCCGTGGGTTTTTGCACCGTTTCCTGTGCTGCAAAT
This sequence comes from Ochrobactrum sp. A-1, assembly GCF_022488005.1. Taxonomy (NCBI): domain Bacteria; kingdom Pseudomonadati; phylum Pseudomonadota; class Alphaproteobacteria; order Hyphomicrobiales; family Brucellaceae; genus Ochrobactrum; species Ochrobactrum sp. A-1. Next base: position 253,205 of record NZ_JAKVQC010000003.1, on the reverse strand, counting down.
GCAGTTTGGCTCATTTCAGGGCCTGAAACTGCATCTGCCTTAATTTCAAAACGGCCTCCCCGGTCATCCTCATGAAGCCATGATGACCGCGCTTCGCAAACCGCATCAGCTTCCAAGGAAAAGCCCTGCCGCTCACTGTATCTTTGGCGCGCAGGGCTTGGGGGTTGAGCAATGCTCATGTGTCGACATTAATTCGTCGGCAGGTCTTTTCGGATCACAAAGGCGCACGGCCATTTGCATTCCGCGCAAATTCAAATTGTCGGCAATCACACTTTCGATCAACGAGGCATCATTCCTTGCGAAAAGATGCTGCCGCAACCGAAACGGATTGTGCTTTCATCTCTGTGAAAGCTAGGCACTGTAGTCAGGTGGACTCATGCTCCTTTACCTCCCTACTGGGTCTCCCCGCCTCCTGCGGACCTCTTGCCGATGCCGTGTCATCCCACCGCGGCACCTCTCCGCTATCAGCGAGTTAGGGTAGTCTGCTCCTGTCAGGAGTGACAGTCAACGCTCTTGCGTTCACATTTCGTATCGCCTATCAGAAGGCTGGTTGTTCGATATTTGTTCTAATGATAAGAGTGCACCGATGAATGACCGGAGCCCCCTTCTTATTGGAGGGTTTCACCCCATATTAGGTACCGGCGCGACGTGTTTCACCATTCGGCGCCCGTTTATCCATGGCATCATGAGCAGGCAGGACGCGGAATGAGCGATCAGAAATTCATTTCCATACGTGGCGCGCGCGAACACAATCTGAAAAATGTCGATCTCGATCTGCCTCGCGACAAGCTGATCGTGATGACGGGGCTTTCCGGCTCGGGCAAATCCTCGCTTGCCTTCGATACGATCTATGCGGAAGGCCAGCGCCGCTACGTCGAAAGCCTTTCGGCCTATGCGCGCCAGTTCCTCGAAATGATGCAGAAGCCGGATGTCGACCAGATCGACGGCCTGTCGCCCGCCATTTCCATCGAGCAGAAGACGACGAGCCGCAATCCGCGTTCGACGGTCGGCACTGTCACCGAAATTTACGACTATATGCGCCTGCTCTTTGCTCGCGTGGGCGTGCCCTATTCGCCGGCGACCGGCCTTCCCATCGAAAGCCAGACGGTCAGCCAGATGGTTGATCGCGTCATGGCGCTGGAAGAAGGCACGCGCCTCTATATCCTTGCGCCCATCGTTCGCGGCCGCAAGGGCGAGTACAAGAAGGAACTGGCGGAACTGCAAAAGAAGGGCTTTCAGCGCGTCAAGGTAGACGGCACCTTCTATGAAATTGCCGATGTTCCGGCGCTCGACAAAAAGTACAAGCACGATATCGATGTCGTGGTCGATCGCGTCGTGGTGCGCGCTGACCTTTCGACCCGCCTCGCCGACAGCCTTGAAACCTGCCTCAAGCTTGCCGAGGGTCTGGCGGTTGCCGAGTTTGCCGACAAGCCTCTGCCACCCGAAGAAACGGCGGAAGGCGGTGCTGCCAACAAGTCCGCCAACGAAACGCATGAGCGGATTCTTTTCTCGGAAAAATTTGCCTGCCCGGTTTCCGGTTTCACCATTCCTGAAATCGAGCCCCGCCTGTTCTCGTTCAACAACCCGTTCGGCGCCTGCCCGACCTGTGATGGTCTCGGCACGCAGCAGGCCATCGATCCGAACCTGATCGTTCCCGACGAAACGGCAGTGTTGAAGGACGGCGCGATTGCCCCATGGGCACGGTCTTCGTCGCCCTATTACAATCAGACGCTGGAAGCGCTTGGCAAAGCCTATGGCTTCAAGATTGGCGCACGATGGGTCGATCTTTCGGAAGAAGCCCAGCAGGCCATTCTTTATGGCACCAAGGGCAAGGAAATCACCTTCCAGTATGATGACGGCCTGCGCTCCTACCAGACGACGAAGCCTTTTGAAGGCGTGATCCCCAATCTGGAGCGCCGCTGGAAGGAGACCGACTCCGCCTGGTCGCGTGAAGATATCGAGCGCTTCATGGCCTCTACGCCCTGCCCTGCCTGTAACGGCTACCGCCTGAAGCCGGAAGCGCTGGCGGTCAAGGTCGGCATGAAGCACATCGGTGAGATCACGGAAATGTCGATCCGCAAGGCCGACGCCTGGTTCCGCGACGTCGATGGCAGCTTCAATGACAAGCAGCGCGAAATTGCCGCCCGTATTCTCAAGGAGATTCGCGAGCGCCTGCAGTTCCTCAACGATGTCGGCCTTGATTATCTGACGCTGGCGCGCAATTCCGGCACGCTGTCGGGCGGTGAAAGCCAGCGTATCCGTCTTGCCTCGCAGATCGGCTCCGGCCTGACCGGCGTGCTTTACGTGCTGGACGAACCATCTATTGGTTTGCATCAGCGCGACAATGCCCGCCTTCTCGACACGCTGCGCCATCTGCGCGATCTCGGCAATACGGTCATCGTGGTCGAGCATGACGAAGACGCGATCCTGACTGCCGATTACGTGGTCGATATCGGCCCGGCGGCTGGCGTCCATGGCGGCAAGATCATCGCTCAAGGTTCGCCGCAGGATGTGATGTCCAACGCCAATTCGCTGACCGGCAAATATCTGTCCGGTGCGATGGAAGTTGCCGTTCCGGCGGAACGCCGCAAGATTTCAAAGTCCAAGCGTATCAAAGTCGTGGGCGCGCGTGGCAACAACCTGAAGAATGTCTCGGCGAATATCCCGCTAGGAACCTTCACCGCTGTCACCGGCGTTTCAGGCGGAGGCAAGTCCACCTTCCTGATCGAAACTCTGTACAAGGCTGCTTCGCGCCGCATCATGGGTTCGCGTGAGCATCCGGCCGAACATGACCGCATCGAGGGGCTGGAATTCCTCGACAAGGTGATCGACATCGACCAATCGCCGATTGGCCGCACCCCGCGCTCCAACCCGGCAACCTATACCGGCGCCTTCACGCCGATCCGCGACTGGTTTGCGGGCCTGCCGGAAGCCAAGGCGCGCGGCTATCAGCCGGGCCGCTTCTCGTTCAACGTGAAGGGCGGACGCTGCGAGGCCTGTCAGGGCGACGGCGTCATCAAGATCGAGATGCACTTCCTGCCGGATGTGTATGTGACCTGCGACGTCTGCCACGGCAAGCGTTACAATCGCGAAACGCTGGAAGTCCTGTTCAAAGGCAAGTCCATTGCCGATGTGCTGGATATGACGGTTGAGGAAGGCGCGGAGTTCTTCTCCGCTGTGCCTGCGGTGCGTGACAAGCTGGAAACGCTCGTCAAGGTTGGTCTCGGCTATATCAAGGTCGGCCAGCAGGCGACGACGCTTTCCGGTGGCGAAGCGCAACGCGTGAAGCTTGCCAAGGAACTGTCACGCCGCGCGACGGGCCGTACGCTCTATATTCTGGACGAACCCACCACCGGCCTGCACTTCCATGACGTAGCAAAACTTTTGGAAGTGCTGCACGAACTGGTTGAACAGGGCAACACGGTCGTGGTGATCGAGCACAATCTGGAAGTTATCAAGACTGCGGACTGGGTGATCGATCTTGGACCAGAAGGTGGCGATGGCGGCGGCGAGATTGTCGCCGTGGGCCGCCCGGAAGACATTGTGAAGGAGAAGCGCTCCTACACCGGCCATTTCCTTAAGGAACTGTTGGAACGCCGGCCCAAGCGCGATTCAGAGGCGGCTGAATAAAGCATCAGCAACGAGAATTATTGGAAGCCGGGTTCAGTGCCCGGCTTTTTTCGTTTAGGCATATCTGATAAGTGACACGAGTTACGCTTGAGGGCCCATAAACTCTTCCCATCGATTAGCGAACGCGATTTGTCGGGGCTTGGGTCCCATCCCAGTATGCGTTTGAGCCGCTATATCCCCCGAATGCAGTGAAATAAGTGTTAACAAAAACAAATCACAAGTATCCATATCAGGAAACGGTTTTTTAAAATCCTTCGATGTTAAAAATGCCTTGAACCGTGGCCAATGTTCTTTCCTCATATTATAGATATCTTTTGGCGTTATTGCGCGAATAATTTCTGATGGATGCGTGAATCCTAAACGAACCAATGCATTTAATAACGCTTCGGTATTTTTCCTATAGTTAATAGTTTTGCTTCGAGAAAAAAACTTATCACCGTAGTGAGAATTCAGAAAATCTGATAGCTCATCCTGCGTTCTAATCTCTTCGCTTTCCTTCGTCGTCTTCAATTTCCGATCTGTTTCCCTCTTTAAATTTGAGCTAATAAGACTGGAAATTATATTGTCTCCCGTTTTCGTTAACAACCCGAGAGACTCGATCGCGGATTTTTCGTCACTACTAAGAATGGAATGATCACCTTTATAGACAATATCATGCTCTATTTCATTCCAGACGTGAGCAAGCATGCTCGTTATCTGAAGCTCACAATGGTCTTCCTTTAAATTATCCTGATTCCCTACAAGATCAGATTGCCTCAAACAAATCTGCATGTGACTGGCTCTGTAATAATTCGCATCATTATTCTTAATACGAGAGCTATTTTCTTTTATTTCATATTCAAAATCTTCTTTATTAGGGCGATGTGTGAAGATTTCTTGCGCTATAGAAGCTACGCGATGCCGATCTTGCTCTACGTACGTCATGACTCGAACCGCCGCCAGATCTCCCACACAGGAGAATACATCATGCTTATTTGTGAATAGTTTACTTTTACTTTCGTCTTCTGACCATTTTATCAGCTTTTTATAAAGGCTTTCTCGCCCTTTTACTCTACCCGAAACTCTGGCCATTATTTTATGCTCAGCAAGTTCTTTTTCGAGCTTTTCTACAACTATGATTACCAGTTTTGATAATCTATCAATAGATTTATGGTATTCATTCGTACATTCAGCAATTAGTTCTTTTGTCAGTACCATTTTCGCCCCCGGCCAGCTGCGTTTGATTCTCTACCGCGCAGGTACTTCAACCTACAACCCTATAGTTAAGAAGAATATTGAAAATCGCATGCATAGAGAAACACGGTCCCCATAACGAAAAAAGCCCGGACAAGCCGGGCCTTCTCGACAGCCATTCGCGATCATGCCGCGATAGCTGGAAATTTATTGTCACGATCCGTTCGAAGAGCTTTCACTCTCCAGATCATGATTAGCCGTTTACGGCATCCTTCAGGCCCTTGCCAGCCGAGAACTTCGGCACGTTGCGAGCCGGAATAGCAACTTCCTTGCCGGTCGATGGGTTACGGCCGGTCGAGGCAGCGCGATGCGAAACGGAGAAAACGCCGAAGCCAGGCAGACGGACTTCTTCACCAGCCTTCAGGGCGCCGGTAACAGCAGCGAGTACAGCATCAACAGCAGTACCGGCATCAGCCTTCGTCAAACCGCCCTTTTCCGCAACTGCGGCAACCAATTCGTTCTTGTTCATTGGCATTTCCTTTCTTTATCTACCGGAACGGATAACGTGACCGGATTGGTCGGAGTTTATTCAAATCGTTTCACAAACCAAGCCTGTCAACGTGAAAAAACCCCGGAAAACCGGGGTTAAACACAGAAATGCCGGGCAAATTGCCCGGCATTTCGATTGTTGGTCCTGATAGACACCTTCCAGCGGGATTATCCGACTGAATCAGAATCGCCCGCCAGAAGTTCATTTCACTGCATTACCGGAAAGCAAACCGCTTCGCGATTTCGCTGGAAATGCTTCAATGCGCCGTCGAAACCCCTGCTTCTTCCTCGACCGAAGGCACGGTCGCAGGCGTTGCAGGTTCCGTCCATTCAATCGGCTCTGGTTCACGAACCAGAGCGTGCTTGAGGACTTCACCCACGCGAGACACCGGAACGATCTCAAGACTGTTCTTCACATTGTCCGGAATATCCGCCAGATCCTTGGCATTTTCTTCCGGGATCAGAACCTTCTTGATGCCGCCGCGCAGAGCTGCGAGGAGCTTTTCCTTCAGGCCGCCGATTGGCAGGACACGACCGCGCAGGGTGACCTCGCCTGTCATTGCGATGTCCTTGCGAACCGGGATACCGGTCAGCACGGATACAATCGCCGTGACCATGGCGATACCGGCGGACGGACCGTCCTTCGGCGTTGCGCCTTCCGGCACGTGCACGTGGATGTCGCGCTTGTCGAACAGCGGAGGCTCGATGCCGAAATCGATAGCACGCGAGCGGACATAGGAAGCCGCTGCAGAGATCGATTCCTTCATCACGTCGCGGAGGTTACCCGTGACGGTCATGCGGCCCTTGCCGGGCATCATGACGCCTTCGATGGTCAGCAATTCGCCGCCAACTTCCGTCCAGGCAAGGCCTGTCACGACGCCAACCTGATCTTCGCCGTCGATCTGACCGAAGCGGAAACGCTCGACACCCAGATAGTCAGAGAGGTTCTTGTCGGTGACTTTCACCGACTTCTTCTTCGACTTCAGGATTTCGGTCACGGCCTTACGGGCCAGAGTCATCAATTCGCGTTCGAGGCTACGCACACCTGCTTCCCGCGTGTAAAGGCGGATAACATTGCGCAGCGCGTCGTCCGTGACCGAAAACTCCTTCGGCTGCAGGGCGTGATCCTTGATTGCCTTCGGCAGTAGGTGCCGCTTGGCGATCTCGAGCTTTTCATCCTCGGTGTAGCCGGCAATACGGATGATCTCCATACGATCCAGAAGCGGACCGGGAATGTTCAGCGTATTGGCCGTCGTCACGAACATGACGTTCGACAGATCATATTCGACCTCAAGGTAGTGATCCATGAAGGTCGAGTTCTGTTCGGGGTCTAGCACCTCGAGCATGGCCGATGACGGATCGCCGCGGAAATCCTGGCCCATCTTGTCGATTTCATCGAGCAGGAAGAGCGGATTGGACTTCTTCGCCTTCTTCATCGACTGGATGACCTTGCCGGGCATCGAACCGATATAGGTGCGGCGGTGACCGCGGATTTCAGCCTCGTCACGCACGCCGCCGAGCGACATACGGACATATTCACGGCCAGTAGCCTTGGCAATCGAACGGGCAAGCGAGGTCTTGCCGACGCCGGGAGGTCCGACGAGGCAGAGGATCGGGCCCTTGATTTTGGTCGAGCGAGCCTGCACCGCGAGATATTCGACAATGCGCTCCTTGACCTTGTCGAGGCCGAAATGTTCGTCATCGAGCACTTCCTCGGCAAAGTTCAGGTCCTGCTTGATCTTCGACTTCTTGCCCCATGGAATGGACAGCAGCCAGTCGAGATAGTTGCGGACGACCGTTGCTTCGGCAGACATCGGGCTCATGCTGCGCAGCTTCTTCAGCTCGCCTTGCGCCTTTTCACGGGCTTCCTTGGAAAGCTTGGTCTTGTTGATGCGTTCTTCCAGTTCAGCCGCTTCATCGCGACCGTCCTCGCCATCGCCAAGCTCCTTCTGGATCGCCTTCATCTGCTCGTTGAGATAGTATTCGCGCTGCGTCTTCTCCATCTGGCGCTTGACGCGGCTGCGGATACGCTTCTCAACCTGGAGAACTGAAATTTCGGCTTCCATGAAGGAAAGTGCCTTCTCAAGGCGCTCGCGCACCGAGAGGATCGACAGCATTTCCTGCTTTTCAGGAATCTTGATCGCGAGATGCGAGGCAACCGTGTCGGCAAGCTTCGAATAGTCGTCGATCTGGCTGGCGGCGCCAACCACTTCCGGCGAAATCTTCTTGTTCAGCTTGACGTAATTTTCGAAGTCTGAAACCACCGAGCGGGCAAGCGCCTCGATCTCGACTGCATCTTCTTCGGGCTCCGGCAAAGCCGCAGCATAGGCCTCGTGATAATCTTCGCGGTCGGTAAACTTGGAAACCTTGGCGCGCGCCGTACCTTCGACCAGCACCTTTACTGTGCCGTCCGGCAGCTTCAGGAGCTGCAATACGTTGGCAATCGTGCCGATTTCAAAAATCGCATCCGGTGCCGGATCGTCATCGGCAGCATTTTTCTGGGTGGCAAGCAGAATCTGCTTGTCCACGCCCATCACTTCCTCCAGCGCGCGAATGGACTTTTCGCGGCCGACAAAAAGCGGAACGATCATATGCGGGAAAACGACGATGTCACGCAACGGCAAAACGGCATAGAGCCCGTCTGCACCGCCCGCTTCAGAACCACCCAATGGTGTCTTCTGTTCAGTACCCGTCATAACTCAGTCCTTTCTCAGGTCTTTCAACCTGACTGCCACCTCCGCGCCCCCTTTCATCATGAGGCAGGTCACGAATGTGCTTCGGTCCATACTTGGAGAGCCGAACCCGGCAATTCAATAGCCTGTAGCGGGATGGCTTTCATAGAATCGTCATCTATCCTGCGCTGTACCGTGATTTAGTACAATATCTAGCTTAGGCTGTACCCTGATTGCTGCGCCTGCAATAGTGACAGGAACAGCCTGGCGCAAGTCTGCACATGAAAAAGGCCGCTTGCGCGGCCTTTTTAAGGATTAATTGTTACCGCTTAAGCAGAAACATTACCCTTTTCGTCCTGCCGCTCGGCATAGATATAGAGCGGACGGGCGCTGCCATCCACCACATCGCCGGAGATGACCACTTCCTGTACGCCTTCCAGCGTCGGAAGCTCGAACATCGTGTCGAGCAGGATCTTTTCCATGATCGAACGCAGACCACGTGCACCCGTCTTGCGCTCGACCGCCTTGTTGGCAATCGCCCGCAGGGCATCGTCGTGGAAGCTCAGCTCGACACTCTCCATGTCGAACAGGCGCTGATACTGCTTCACGAGCGCGTTCTTCGGCTCGGTCAGGATCTGCACCAGAGCATCGACATCGAGGTCTTCGAGTGTCGCGATCACCGGCAGACGACCGACGAATTCCGGAATGAGGCCGAACTTCAAAAGATCTTCCGGCTCCAGTTCCTTGAAGACATCACCGATACGGCGCTCATCAACCGAACGAACGGTGGCGCCAAAGCCGATGGACGTCTTCTCGCCACGTGCGGAGATGATCTTGTCGAGACCGGCAAAAGCGCCGCCGCAGATGAAGAGGATGTTCGTCGTGTCCACCTGCAGGAATTCCTGCTGCGGATGCTTGCGGCCACCCTGCGGCGGCACGGAAGCGACGGTACCTTCCATGATCTTCAGAAGTGCCTGCTGGACACCCTCGCCCGACACGTCGCGCGTGATGGACGGGTTATCCGACTTGCGGCTGATCTTGTCGACTTCGTCGATATAGACGATGCCGCGCTGTGCGCGTTCCACGTTATAATCGGCGGCCTGAAGCAGCTTCAGGATGATGTTCTCGACATCTTCACCGACATAGCCTGCTTCCGTCAGCGTCGTCGCATCGGCCATGGTGAACGGCACATCGATGATGCGTGCGAGCGTCTGGGCAAGATAGGTCTTGCCGCAACCCGTCGGACCGACGAGAAGAATGTTCGACTTCGCAAGCTCGATATCGCTGCTCTTGGACTGATGGGCGAGACGCTTGTAGTGATTGTGTACCGCAACCGACAGAACGCGCTTGGCATCCTTCTGGCCGATGACGTAATCGTCAAGAACGGCCATGATTTCCTGCGGCGTAGGCACGCCCTCGCGCGACTTCACCATCGAGGATTTGTTTTCCTCGCGGATGATGTCCATGCAGAGTTCGACGCACTCGTCGCAGATGAAAACGGTCGGGCCTGCAATCAGCTTGCGCACTTCATGCTGGCTTTTGCCGCAGAACGAGCAATAAAGCGTATTCTTGGAATCGCCGCCGCTGTTGCTGACTTTGCTCATCGCAGTTTCCTTTCAATTGACCGAAATGAACCTTGGGCGTTCATATCGATCGTTTCTTCCGGTTCGGACCCAGTGCTGGAGGAGAAACGCGCCTCCCGCTGGTCATGATGGCAGCAGATACGCACTGCCTGTCATCTAGGGCCTGTAGTCTCAGGATTCCTGTCACCGTGCGGCTCCCCGACCGAAGGAGCCATTTGGCGACTTTTGCAGAAGCTGCACCGCCGAACAAATGAAAAATAAGTTCCCGGCAAAGATTCGGCATAATCTGACCAAGTTTAGCGCCCCGAACCCCAACAGATGCTTAACGCGGCGCGTTAACCATCACGTAGGAGCAAGAATTAGGCCCCTTTTGTGGCAAAGGGCGCTAAAATCAGGTGCGAGCCGGAGATTCCGGCTCTTACTTCGATTCGTCCGCGCCTACGTCGCGCGATTCAACCACCTTGTCGATAAGGCCGAATTCGAGCGCTTCCTGCGCGGTCATGAAATGGTCGCGGTCCAGCGTGCGTTCGATGGTCTCGTAATCGCGGCCTGTGTGCTTGACGTAAATCTCGTTCAGGCGGCGCTTCATCTTGATGATATCCTGCGCGTGACGTTCGATATCCGACGCCTGCCCCTGGAAACCGCCGGATGGCTGGTGGACCATGATGCGGGCATTCGGCAGCGCATAACGCTGGCCCGTCGCACCGGCAGTCAGAAGCAGCGAGCCCATCGACGCGGCCTGGCCCATGCAAAGCGTGGAAACCGGCGGACGGATGAACTGCATCGTGTCATAGATCGCCATGCCGGAGGTTACGACGCCGCCAGGTGAATTGATGTACATGTTGATCTCTTTCTTCGGGTTTTCCGCTTCGAGAAAGAGAAGCTGTGCGCAGACCAGCATAGACATTCCGTCTTCAACCGGTCCGTTCACGAAGATGATGCGCTCCTTGAGAAGGCGCGAGAAAATATCATAGGCCCGTTCGCCACGGTTGGTCTGCTCAACCACCATCGGGACGAGGTTCATGACGGTTTCGATCGGATCTCTCATTATGGGCCTCTGGATATATTTATGGCGAAGTGAATAGTTTTGAATCGTGAGTGTTCCATACATAGGGCGTTGCGCCCCTGTTCCGCAAGTGGCGCAGCACTCCGCGCTTTACTCCCAGTCCGACTCCGGCTTTTCAGGTCGAATGCCGCGCTTCTCGTCCAGCGTTTTGCGGGCTACTTCGGTCAGTCGGGCCTTGATGCGCACGGAGCCGTCTTCCAGATCCTCGCGTTCGACATTGCTGCCATGCTGGTAAATCCAGTCGAGGAGATGAAGCTCGAAAGGAGACAGCAACACATCGACCGAACCGAGCGAACCCGCTATTCGCGTTTCGATGAGTGAAAGCAACCTGTCAACACCTTCACCGGTAATCGCTGAAAGCGGGATTGGACGCCCCTCCTCGCTTCCGGCAGCGGCAAGGCGCATAGCGGCTTCACGCCCGCTTTCGTCGAGATTGTCGATCTTGTTCCAGATCTCGACGACGCGCTTGCGGTCTTGCGGCTCGATGCCCAGCCCTGCAAGAATGCTTTCAACATCTTCCGCCTGCGCGGCATTGTCCGGATCGGAAATATCGCGGACATGCAGGATCAGATCAGCCTCGACCACCTCTTCGAGCGTGGCGCGGAAAGCGGCGACGAGATGGTGCGGCAGGTTCGAGATGAAACCGACCGTATCCGACAGGATGACCGTTTCGCCATGCGGAAGGCGAATGCGGCGCAATGTCGGATCGAGCGTGGCGAAGAGCATGTCTTCGGCCAGTACTTCCGCGCCTGTCATACGGTTGAAGAGCGTCGACTTTCCAGCATTGGTATAGCCGACGAGCGCCACGATCGGATGTGGCACCTTGCGCCGCTTCTGGCGATGCAGCGTGCGGGTGCGCACCACTGTTTCAAGCTCGCGCTTGATCTTTAGAATTTTTTCCTGCAGCAAGCGGCGGTCAGCTTCGATCTGTGTTTCACCCGGACCACCGAGGAAGCCACCACCGCCGCGCTGGCGCTCCAAGTGGGTCCAGCTTCTGACCAGACGCCCCTTCTGATAATTCAGATGCGCCAGCTCGACCTGCAGGGCGCCCTCCTTGGTGCGCGCGCGCTCACCGAAAATTTCGAGAATGAGACCCGTACGGTCAATGACCTTGACGTTCCATTCCTTTTCGAGATTGCGCTGCTGCACCGGTGTCAGTGCGTGATCGACGATGACCAGCCCAATGGCCTTTTCCTTGACGGTTTCGGCGATGGACTCCACCTTTCCCGCACCAAGCAAGGTCGCAGGCCGTGGATTGGCGACAATCGCAATTTCAGCATGTTCGATGTCGAGATTGATTGCCCTGGCAAGCCCGACGGCTTCTTCCAGGCGCGCCTCATTCGAGCGCTGAAATTCAGGGCGCGCGCCATCTTCCGCCGACGTGCCCGTATTATACCGCTCAGGCAGGACGGGAACGATAACGGCTGCCCTTGTAGGCTCGGGTTCTGAAAGCTCGAAATCCTTGTCTGCATCGGCAGACGTCGGCTTTTTATCCTTGAATTTGGACAAATATATTCACTCCGGGACGCGGAAACTGTCGACGATGCATTTTTGACTGAAAAGATCAGGTCAATGCACTAACTGACACTGCAGATAAGTCGCCGCTAAGGCTGTTTCAAATGAAAGACGCCCCGGATTGTTTAAACATGACGAACCGGACAGGCAGAGCGTGTCCGGTCAACGTCAGGCAGAAACAAAAACTGGAGCGAAACGGCATTAAGCCATTGCGCTCCAGTGGAATTCGGAAAGCGTCAGGCTTCTTCGCCTTCGAACATCTGCACAGGCTGGCTTGGCATGATCGTCGAAATCGCATGCTTGTAAACAAGCTGCGAATGACCGTCACGGCGCAGAAGCACGCAGAAATTATCAAACGACGTTACAATGCCGGTCAGTTTCACGCCATTGATAAGGAAAATCGTCAGCGAAATTTTCTGCTTACGTACAGAATTCAGAAAAAGGTCTTGCAGATTTTGCGATCGTTCAGCCATTGTTTTTATTCCTTTAATCGATCAGCAGCCAGCTCGCGATGTGTTAAACGAACACGCGCATGCACATAAATCAAGCACCGGAGCGTGCAAAACCGGTACTGGACTGCAATTGCTGTGGAAAGACAACTGCTTCGCTATTCAGCTTCGGTTAACAGGATGGGAATCTTTGCGCAACCGTCAATTTCATTAGACTCTTGGTGAATTGCGGCAGACGAGCCAGTTTCAGCATCTGAATCTGCTACGGCAACCTCTTCATTTTGTTGGGATTCAAGCAGTGGCCGCACCCGATCTATTGCCCACATGTAAAAACTTCCGGGCTGGAGCGAAACGACTTCCTTGTGCTTTTTATGTATATGGAAACCTATAAAGTCCGGATGACGGATAGGCTCAAGACCGTAGGTGGGGTCATAGATGCGCGTGGCGTCCTTGCCGACCCAGTAATAGAAGTTTTCCTGGGGGGCCGCGTTCTTGAAAATCCCGTATTTGCGGGCGAGACGCGAGATTCCGTCATTGCCAAAGACAGTGATGCCAATCGAGGCAGGCGTTACTTCCTTGCCGATCAGGCGGTAATAAAGCGGGCGCAATTTGCCTCGACGTATGCCCAGCCAGCTCGGTAGCGGATAGGTCGCCGCTACGTAGGCCTCAAATTCGCGAATAATCGGATGATCGTGCGGAAGATAAAGTGCAGACACGCCGACACGGAAGCGATTCTCCCGGGCGAGATACGGCTTATTCGGATCGGGATGAAACTGCTTCAGAAGATAGACATCCGTATCGAGCCAGACACCCTGCTGGTATTTCATCAGCATAATGCGGAAAATGTCGCTGAATTGAACGATAGTCCGTTTGGAACGGAAATTCGGATAGGCTGGATCAAGCCGCTTGAAGACCGCTTCGGGCAAGATGCTGCTGGCGTCATGCAGTTCGACGCCCGCCGGTACGTTCTCGATCGGGGCGTAAGCGAAGAGCTTTACCCGTTGACCAGTCATCACCATTGACGCCAGACAAATACAATCGACGTCGCGCAAACGCGACCCGTACCAGAACGTACAGATATCCATGTCAGCCCCTAAGCCCTTACCCGGACCGAAGCTAACACAAAGTTGTGATCAGAAGAACTCCAGACTGACGCGGAACATCTGTTCCACATGCTTTACGGCGTCGGATGTGGCGAAAATGACGACGCGGTCCTTCGGCTTGATCCGCACATCGCCATTCGGTCGGATCACCTGCCCGTCGCGATAGATCGCACCGATTCGCAAACCTTCCGGCAGATCGAGATCGCGCAGTGGCGCGCCAACGAGCGAAGATGTTTCCAGCGCCTCGGCCTCGATCAGTTCGGCCTTATCGCGATAAACGCTATAGACTGCGCGAATACGGCCCCGGCGCACATGCTGCAGGATTTTGGAGATCGTGACAGCTTTTGGATTGATATAGGCATCGATCCCCACCATGTGCGTAAAGTCCTGATAGGCGACCGTATTGAGCAGGGCCATGTTGGATTTGCACCCAAGACGCTTGGCCATGATGCTCGACAGGATATTGACCTGATCCTGATTGGTGAGTGCGACCATCAGGTCGGCATCCTGAATATCGGCTTCCTGCAACAGGTTCTGATCAAGCGCGCTGCCGTGCAAGACCATGGTGCGCTTGAGCTGATCGGCAATCGCGAATGCACGGTCATGCTCGCTTTCGATCATCTTGACGCGCGTATTCCATTTACGGTCCTCGATGGCCTTGGCCACGTAGAGACCGATATTGCCGCCGCCTGCGATAACGATGCGGCTGGCTTCCGGTTTCTCGTGCCCGAACAGTCCCAACGTGCGACGAACCTGCTCACGCGTCGTCACGACATAAGCGAGGTCGCCGGCATTCAATTCGTCGGAGGAACGCGGAATGAACAGGCTGTCATTGCGCACCACACCGACGACAGTTGCGGCAAGGTCGGGAAACAGATCGGTCAGCTGCTTCAGCGGCGTATTGATGACCGGACATTCCTCGAGACATTCGATGGCAAGGCCGATGATCTTGTCGTCCGCAAAGCGCAGCACGTCCGTTGCACCCTGTAACGCGATACGCCGCAGAACCACCTCACCCACTTCCAGTTCTGGCGAGATGATCACGTCAATCGGCAGGTTTTCGCGCAGGAACAAGTCCTGATACTCGGCCTTGAGATAGGATTGGGCGCGGATACGGGCAATCTTGGTCGGTACGTTGAAGACCGAATGCGCCACCTGACAGGCCACCATATTGACCTCGTCGGACAATGTGACGGCAATAATCATGTCCGCTTCGTCGGCACCGGCCGCTGCGAGCACGTCGGGCTGCGAACCGTGTCCGACGAACCCACGCACGTCGAGCGTGTCGCGCACAATCTCGACATGGCGCGCGGACGTGTCGATAACAGAGACATCGTTTTCTTCCGCCGCAAGCCGCTCGGCGATGCCGTATCCGACCTGCCCTGCTCCGCAAACGATTACCCGCATGACTGCTCCGTCCGAGACAATTACAGCATTTCCAGCAAAAGCCCGACGCGGTTTTGCTTTGGATAATGCGCCAGAACCAATGTTCAGAGCGGCACCACTTCAGCTGGGCCGCTCTGAATGCTTATACGCCCAGAGACTTCAGTTTGCGATGCAGCGCCGAACGCTCCATGCCAACGAACTCCGCCGTGCGCGAAATATTGCCGCCAAACCTGTTGATCTGGGCGATCAGATATTCCTTCTCGAAACGCTCGCGCGCCTCGCGCAACGGAAGCGCCATGATGTGCTGGTCTGATTCCGTCGGTGCGCGCGGCAGCGTGTCACCGATTTCAGCTGGCAAAAGATCGGCTGTCACTGGCGCTTCGGGATCATCGCCGCGCGCCAGAATCATCAGGCGTTCGACATTGTTGCGAAGCTGGCGAAGATTGCCCGGCCAGCTATGCGCCTGCAAAACCGCCATAGCATCGGGACCGATCTTGCGCGGCTTGATGCCCGCCTGTTCGGCAATCTGCTTCATGAAATAGTCGACCAGAGACGGAATATCCTCGCGCCGGGCCGCAAGCGGCGGCACCTGTACCGGAACCACCGACAGACGGTGAAACAGGTCCTCGCGGAATGTGCCTTCCGCAATCATGCCTTCGAGGTTCTGCGCTGTCGACGAGATGATGCGCACATCCACCTTCACGCGCTTGGTGCCGCCAACGCGCTCGAACTGCTGGTCGACAAGCACACGCAGGATTTTGTTCTGCGTCTCGCGCGGCATATCCGCGACTTCATCGAGGTAAAGAATACCGCCATGAGCTTCTTCCAGAGCGCCTACCTTGCGCTCGCCGCCGTCCATCTCCGTGCCGAAGAGTTCGATTTCCATGCGCTCCGGCGTGATCGTCGCGGCGTTAACCGTCACAAACGGTCCGCTGGCGCGGCCGGACTGTGCATGGATGGCACGCGCGGCCAATTCCTTGCCCGCGCCCGACGGTCCCGTAATCATGATGCGACTGTTGGTCGGCGCCACACGTTCGATGGTCTGGCGCAGCTGGTTCATCGCCAGGGACGCGCCGATCAATTCCAGATGATCGCCGCTGCGCTTGCGAAGGTTGGACACCTCACGCTTCAGCTTAGAGGTTTCGAGCGCCCGTTCCGCGACGAGGATCAATCGGTCAGCCTTGAACGGCTTTTCGATGAAGTCGTACGCGCCGCGACGGATCGCCGAGACCGCCGTTTCAATATTGCCGTGACCGGAAATCATCACGATCGGCAGTTCAGGGTGCTGCTTCTTGATTTCATCAAGCAACGCCAGACCGTCCAGCCGACTGCCCTGCAGCCAGATGTCCAGAAAAACCAGCCGGGGAACGCGATCGTTGATCGCCGCGAGCGCGCTGTCCGCGTCGAAAGCCGTGCGAGTTTCATGGCCTTCATCGCTCAGAATGCCTGCAACAAGTTCCCGGATATCCGCTTCGTCATCAACTACAAGAATATCGGCAGCCATATCAAATCACCTGTCCAGCTATGTTCTTTTCGTCATTATCCGCATTGGTGCCAGCATCGCTGGCAGGTGCTTGCGGGAAGACCATGCGTATCATTGCGCCCCGTCCTCCGTGGAAATCCGAAGGCGCATCATGCAATTCCAGATGTCCGCCATGATCCTCGACGATCTTGCGGACAATCGCGAGGCCAAGGCCGGTGCCCTTTTCCCGCGTCGTCATGTAAGGTTCGAGCAACTTCTGGCGATCATCGCCCGGCAGGCCCTTGCCATTGTCGATGACATCGACAACCAGTTGCCCATCCGCCTGATACGAACGGATCAGGATGTGCCCTTCTTCACGATCTTCCTTCGGAAGTCCGTCAATGGCTTCGCTGGCATTCTTGATGACATTGCCAAACGCCTGCCCGATCAGGCGACTGTCGAAGGAGCCGACCAGCTTGTCCGGGCCGAAATCGTTCTGGAAGCGAATATCGCTACGGCTGACTTCAATCAGGAAAGAGGCTTCGCGCAATGCCTCGCGCATATCCATAAGCCGCATTTCCGGCTTCGGCATACGGGCAAAGGCAGAGAACTCATCGACCATACGCCCGATATCACCCACCTGGCGAATGATCGTATCTGTGCATTGGTCGAAAACCTCTCGATCCTCGGTAATCACCTTGCCGTAACGGCGACGAATGCGTTCTGCGGAAAGCTGGATCGGTGTGAGCGGGTTCTTGATCTCATGCGCAATGCGGCGAGCGACATCCGCCCAGGCCGAGGAACGCTGCGCTTGTACCAGATCAGTGATGTCATCCACAGTTACCACATAAGAGTGATCTTCGGATTCGGTATCTTCGACGGTCACCTGCACGTTGAAGGTACGCGCTACGCCGCCACGGGTCATGCTGACCTGCTCGCGATGTACCGCACGCCCCGTTGAACGGGCAACCTCGAAAGCCTGCCCGATCTCCGGTGCAATGCTGGTAAGGTTTTTGCCGACAGAATCGTCCGATGTGACGCCAAACATGTGCTCTGCGGAACGGTTCAGAATGGAAATACAGCCATCCGTTTCGATGCCGATGACGCCCGCCGTCACACCGGAAAGCACGGCCTCCGAGAAGCGGCGGCGTTCATCGATCTGGTCCTTGGCAGAAAGCAGCTCGTTGCGCTGGCTCTTAAGTTCCGCGACCATGTTGTTGAAAGTACCGGACAATGCGCCAACGTCGCCATCCGAAGTCCGTACCGGCACAGAGACGTCAAGATTGCCCGCCGCCACATCATCCGACGCGCCGATCAAAAGCCGGATCGGGCGAACCAGCCTGTCGGCAACGGCAATGCCAGTCCAGATAGCCGAAAGCAGCACGATCAGTGTCAAGCCGAAATAGAGTAGCGCAAATGCAATCTGCGTCGGAATGCGGTTCGCATCCATCTCCTGATAGCGCTGGGTATTGGCTTCCATCAGACGCATGGCGTCGAGAATCTGCGAATCCACGGCGCGAACCGTATAGAGATAGACGTCAGGTATCTCGCGCATCTTGATGATTGCGCCAACGAAATTGCTGTTTCCCGGAGGAATGATAACCGGCTTGCCGTCCGGAGCTGTCTTCAATGCGTCTTCGGTCGGCGGCGGCAGACGATCCTCGACACCGGTATCGCTTTTGACGACCACTTCGCCGTTTTCACGCACCAGAAACGCGCCGAGCAGACCGCGACCACGTGTTTGCAGCGTCATCAGCTGGATGAAACCGCCACGGTCGAGACTATAAATGGTGCGCTGCGCATCCAAATCCTGCAGCATCGAATAGGACGTGCTTTGCAGGTTGAGCGCGGTTTCGCGAATATAGGCGGTGGTGAGGCTCTGCGACGAACTCACGATGTCACGCGTATTGGTATCGAACCAGCGATCGAGCCCCAAATTGAGCGTTACGGATGCAACAATGGCAACCACAATGGCGGGCACCGCCGCGATCAGCGAAAACAGCGCGACGATGCGCACATGCAGACGCGAAGCGGCCTTTCCAAGCCGCCGGGCCATGATGATGCGATAGACTTCGCGGCAGATCAGCAGAATGAGGAACAGAATCAGTGCGACATTGATGATGACCAATGCCAGCGTGACGGTCCTGTCAGGCGTGATCGGGGTGATGCCAATGAGAATGGCAAAGGAAATCGACGCCGTAATCAGCGCTGAAACAACAGTGATAATGCCTGGCAGCGCCAGAAGCCTGCGCCCCTCGCCGCCTTGCGATGATTGTTTCTCGCCGTTCATGTCCGCCGTCAGATTCGCCGTGTTCATGTTAACCATGTTACCCAATAGCGTTGCATCTATGCAACGCATTGTGGCGAAAATGCAACGTTATTCTGCACGCCATTGTTGATGAACCATACAGAAGGCCTGAAAGAACCAAAAATGCTGATTTACGAAACTCTTGGGACTTTCAATGCGATGCGATTTCATCACATAAGAATCCGTTGGGTTCGAAAGTTTCCGGACCTGTCAAACACTGGTGCAGAGGGCTTTTGGGTATATGCCGGACAATACGCTGGGATTCTACAATTCAAATGCCATCGACTATGCAGCCGGCGGCGATGCGCCCAATCCGAAGCTGTTCGATTTCCTGAAGCGTTGCAAGCCAGGTGGCCGCATTCTTGAATTGGGGACTGGCTCGGGGATCGATGCACGCGCTATTTTGAACGCGGGGTTTCAACTCGATGCAACGGACGGTTCCGCCGAACTGGCGGCAATCGCTTCGAGGCAGTTGGGCCAGCCCGTCAGAACGATGATGTTCGACGAACTTTCTGCGGTCGAGGAATATGACGGTATTTATGCCTGCGCATCACTGACTCATGCGCCCAGAGGCGAGCTCGCCCCCATCATTGAGAAAACCTACGCCGCGTTGGCGAAAGGCGGCATCGTTTGGGCAAGCTTCAAGACCGGTACGGCTGAAGGCCACGACGCACTTGGCCGCTATTACAACTATCTATCACCGGAAGAGCTTCGGCATTGCTGGGGCAAGAATGTCCACTGGTCTGATATCACGATAGAATGCTGGACTGGCGGTGCTTACGATAAACGCCTCACCGACTGGGCAGCCGTCGTGGCAGTGCGATAGTTTCCGAAGGGTAAACTAGAAATTCAGCCGCGCCATCGCGAGTGAGTCGACATATTCGCCAGCTCTGAAGGCGTCTTTCTGACGAACACCTTCGGCCACAAAACCGAACTTCTCATAGAGACGGATAGCGGCGGCATTATCGACATAAACGGTCAGTTCAAGCCGCTTCAGATCGAGCCAATTGTCGGCGATATCGATCAGCTCGGTCATAAGTGCCGTGCCGATCCCCTTGCCGATATGCTCGTCAGCTATGCCCATCATGATATCTGCGGCATGGCTCCGTCGTCCTCTGTGTCGCATCAAGCCGGCATTTCCGACAATCTCTGCATTGATAGTCGCAACAATCAAGGTCGATTCCGGGCCAAGCGACTCCAGCCATTTCCTTGTCGTCTCGAGGCGCTGGAACGGCATGCGCAAGGTGCCGAACCGAAATCCCGGCATGTTCTGCAGACGGGTGAGGCCTTCGGCATCTGTGGCTTCCACCGCGCGAATGACGAGATTTTCTGGTCTCATTTGAACTCCCGGTTCAGTGCTCAAGCAATCTCAGTTTGCTGGCTGACAAACATCCAGGCAAACCGAGACAGGTTGGCGATTTTTATCGCAGATACAGCCCTTTGACGCGGAATAGGATAGCGCGGGCATTCCCCGGCCGCAAAATGAATAAATTGCGACAAGCACGAAGGCGAGAACCGTCAAGCAAAGTATTCGATACATTTTGAACTCCCGTGGGAAGGAAGACCAAAATATTGTCCATGCAGGCGGAGAAGTTCTCAACACCAACAATTGCCTCGTAACTATATGGAAAATCTATGGCGCGTGCGTGGGCACATCTTTTTGGAACAACGCCGCCCAACTCGGGCGGCGCTGTAAAATTCAGGTATTCCTACCGGCGTTATCGTTCTGCGCGATCAGTTTTCAGCGCCGTAAGCGTCGAAATCAAAGTACTTGTCGTTGACTTCCTTGTACTTGCCGTTCGCGCGAATTGCCTTGATTGCATTGTTGAACTTTTCAACCAGTTCGGGACGCCCCTTCTTCAAGGCTACGCCGACACCGACGCCATGGATGTTATCGTCCGACGGATAGGTGCCAACCATCTTGCAGCAGGCACCATCCGGCGTCTTCAGCCACTCGCTCAGCGTTACACTGTCGTCGTTGACGGCATCAAGGCGGCCATTGGCCATATCAAGCCGATATTCTTCGGCAGTCGGATAGGCCTTGATCGTGCTGTCGGTGAACGCGTGTTCGGCATAGTTCGCATGCGTCGTGGACACCTGAACGCCGATCGTCTTGCCGGCAAGGTCTTCCTTGGTTACGCCCTTGATGTCGCTATCCTTGGGCACTGCAATGCCGGGAGGCGTGTTGTAATACTTGTTGGAAAAATCGACCTGCTTCTTGCGCTCATCCGTGATCGACATGGAAGAAACATAAGCGTCGAACTTTCCGGCCTGAAGTGCCGGAATGGTGCCATCCCACTCCTGCGTGATGAAAGTGCACTCGGCCTTCATTTCCTCGCAGAGTGCTCTTGCGATATCGACATCGAAGCCCGACAGTGAGCCATCCGGATTGGTGAAATTGAACGGCGGATATGCGCCTTCTGTCCCGATTACAAGTTTCAGCGTTTCTTCGGCACTTGCAGTGCCAATTGCCAAACCACCCGTCGTGGCCACGATCCCCACAATCGAAGCTGCCACGGCCATACGCTTTAAAACGCGCATTCCCATTCCTCCCATTTTGTCTCGGCGGTTCCAGAATTGCTCTTCTGGTTCAGCCCTTGCAAGGGGAGGCCTCACGTCGGCAATGTAAATTGCCGACTCGTCATGATTTCTCCCCCGTTGCTATCAATAGATGGTTCGGTTGAACTTGCACAATGTCTTTTCTGAAAAGGTGAAAACGGTTCGGAATGCGCTTCAGACTGTGCAGCGAAACAGCATGTTCAACCGCCAGTACAAGCGGACGGCACGGCACGGCCGACGCCCCAGGATAAACGTCCTTGCACGATGGTTAGCGTCTGCTTGCCGTTCGAATAGGTTGTCCCCTCCTGGCCCATGGCGGGCAGATCGATTGCGGCAGCGCCATTGACGGATACCGATGCGCGATCACCGAAAAGGCGCACTGCCAGACGTGTACCATCCTCGCACGTGTAGTCGCTGACGGGATAGGGATTACCTGCGCCGATAGACGCACCGGATGCAGAATGCCCGAAGCCTGCGAACATCAACGCAGCGACTGCCGCGATCGATAAACTTCTCAACATAATGTTTCTCCAGACTGGCACAGCAACGGAGTTGAAGCAGAGAAGCATATCTTACCCGATTCTCTGGCACGCTTTGAGCTTCATTTCGGGCGATTGGCGTATTGACCAGACATCCATTAATATCCGCAGCCGAATAGTGCATCTCTACCATGCCATCGACAGTCGCGGCAACACGACCACGCCATCCAACAATGGGTAATGGCATCGTGCCGGATATTCACGACAGTTCCGACCCTAAGACGGTGATGGGTTAAAGGAGCAGTAACAAGACTGTTAAAATAAATGGCGCACCCGACAGGATTCGAACCTGTGACCTCTGCCTTCGGAGCAATTTAGGCTGCCTATCCGAAATGCACGATAGAGCACGCTAGGCTACGATAACCCATTGAAAACACTGGACTATGGGGTTTTCTACGCCGAAATGTCTATCCAAAATTTCGCTCCGATCTTCATCCGGCTGCTTCCGTAGTGCTTCCGCGGAAACAGTCCCTCTCCAGCAGAGGAGAAGCCACATGGCAAAACTGACCAAGCGCATAGTGGACGCCGCCGACGTCCGTGAAAAGGACTACTTCATCTGGGACGACGAGCTGCCCGGCTTCGGCCTTCGCGTTTTCGCCTCGGGCAAGCGTAGCTACCTCATCCAGTATCGCGCGGCCGGCCGGACGCGACGCTTCACCATCGGCCTGCATGGTATCTGGACGGCAGAGACCGCCCGGCAGGAGGCTAAGGTTCAGCTTGGTCGCGTCGCCAAGGGCGAGAACCCGTCCGAGGAACGCCAGCTCGACCATCAGGCCATCACCGTCAAGGAGCTATGCGCCCTCTATGTCGCCGACCTGAATGCGGGACTGATCCTCGGCAAGGGCGGTCGTCCCAAGAAGCCGTCGACCATCGTCACCGACGCCGGCCGCATTGAGCGGCACATCATCCCGCTGATCGGCACGCGGCGGGTGAAGGATCTTGTCAAGGCCGACATCAACAAAGTCCTCAAGGACATCATGGCCGGCAAGACGCGAGTCTCTGTCAAGACGAAGAAGCTGCGCGGCAAGGCCATCGTGCGCGGCGGCGCGGGCACGGCGACCCGCACTGTCGGCCTGCTCGGCGGCATCCTCACCTATGCCGTCGAGGCCGGCATCATCGACCGCAATCCCGCCCACGGCTTGAAGAAACCGAAGGACAATGTGCGCAACCGCCGTCTGACGGAGGCCGAGTATCACATCCTGGGCGACATTCTGCGAAACGCGGCCGAGACCGAGAAATACGCGATGACCGTCGACATCATCCGCCAGATCGCCATGACCGGCTGCCGCCGCACCGAGATGATCCGGCTCATGCGGACCGAGGTGGACGCGGCGGGCAGTTGCCTGCGCCTCGTCGACAGCAAGGAAGGCGCCTCCGTCCGCCCCATCGGGCTTCCCGTCGTCGAATATCTCGAGGAACGCTGCAAGGACCTGACCGGCACCTATGTCTTCCCCGGCCAGGGCGAGGACAACGCCTTCGGCAGCTTCCCGAACCACTGGGAGCAGATCTTCAAGGACACGTCGCTGGCCGATGTCACGCCGCACGTCCTGCGCCACAGCTTCGCCAGCATCGGCAACGATCTCGGCTTCACCGAGGTCACAATCGCGGCGCTGGTCGGCCACTCCAAGGGGTCAGTGACGAGCAAATACATCCATAGCCTCGACACTGCGCTCATCATGGCCGCAGACACCATCTCCGGCTACATCAAGGGCCTTCTCGATGGCGTCGCCTTCAAGCAGACCGCCTATGCCCTCGATCGGGATTCCCGGAAGGCGGCGCTGGCGCGTTTCCTCCAATCGGCGGCCGCCAACGAGCAGGAGGAGCTGCCTCTTGCGGCGTAACCGACACCATCAGGGGGTTTCAGTTATTGCAGTTGGAGCCCGCAACGACTATATTGGCTGGTCAGGAGAACCCATCATGGCCAGCCAAGTCGTCAAATTCGCCGGTCTCTCGGACCGCGACCGCAAGAAGGTCTCGCCTCTGCCCAAGCTGGCGGAGGGCGACCGCGTCGAGCTGCGCGTCCGGCGCCGCGACGGTCACGATGAGACCCTGGCCCTGCCGCCCGCGGCGGCGAGCGCCGTCGAGGCCCTGATCACGCACTTGCTCAGCGGCGAGCGCGTGGCGGTTCTTTCCGAGGATCAGGAGCTGAGCCCCACCGAGGCGTCCGAAATCCTCGGCATCTCGCGCCCGCTCGTCGTGCTGCGCATGGACCGGGGCGATCTGCCCTTCCGTTATGTCGGCAAACACCGCCGCGCCTCGCTCAAGGACGTGCTGACGCTGAAGGCCAAGCTCGACGTCCGGCGCAAGGCCATGCAGGACCTCGCCGCCGACGCCGAGGATCTCCATCTTCGCTATGGCGTTTAAGTCCGCCGTCGCCATCTACTATGCCTGCATCCTCTACCCCTTCCATCTGAGGAATGTCGTTGTGCAGGCGGCGGTCGACGGTCTGGTCGATGCGCACTGGACGGAGGCGATCCATGACGAGTGGATACGCAACCTACTGGCCAATACGCCGGGTCTTCCGCCCGAGCACCTGCAAGCCACCAAGCAGCTCATGAACGTCGCCGTGCCGGAGGCGACCATTACCGGCTATGATCGGCATATCCACACCGTGAGCCTGCCCGATCCCGATGACCGCCACGTCGCGGCGGCGGCGATCGAGGCTGGCGCGTCGATGATCGTCACCTGGAACCTGCGTGACTTCCCCGTCGCCGAGTTGAGGAAGCATGGTCTGGCGCGGCAATCGCCGGACGCCTTTCTCGTCAGCCTCTACGAGCAGGCTCCCGATATGCTGCTCGCCTCGCTGGCGAATGCGCGCAGCAATCTCAGCCGGACGCGCGTGTCGGCCGCCGATTTCGTCGGCATCCTGCGCGACCAGAGGCTGGTCAAGCTCGCGGCGCAGATCGAGAACCACGTCAGCGACCTCTAGGGCGGCTTTCCGGGTTTGCTGAAACCCGGTTCTCCAGCTCTGCGGGTTTACGGATTTACGATGCGAGGCTGTTCCTCAGTGCCCCTTGCGCTCACCAGGTGGGCAGGCAACAGCATCGTAATAGAATATAATTGTAGTTCATTTCAGAGGGATGTTTCCGCGAACATGGCCAAGAAAACGGTCGAAAGACTTAATCCGACACCCTCTACCGTAAAGAAGCTCTTCGCCTATAGCGGAAACCAGTGTGCCGTCCCCGATTGTCAGGAGCAGCTTGTCGACGTAAGCGGCGCCATGCTGGGCAAGGTCGCCCATATCTGCGCCGCCGAGAAAGGCGGGCCGCGCTTCGACGTTGACATGAGCCACGAAGACCGCCGCGCCTTTGAAAACCTGCTTCTGGTTTGCGGCAAGCACCATGACATCATCGACCATCAGCCCAATGTGACGACCTACACGGTCGAGGTGCTGCGCAAATACAAGGCCGATCACGAAGATCGTTTCAAACGGGCGGAGCTACAGCTCATCGCGCAGATCACGGACACGACCCAGGCCAGGCTGCCCACCTATCCGGAAACGCTGAAGCGGTTCGGAGAGGTCTTCGATGTCACCGACTCGATGAATCTCGACGAGGAAGTCGCCGGGCTGACCACCTTCATCGACAGGCTGAAGGAGCTTCCCCTCGAAGAGCGGGCATTCGCCATCAAGCTGGCCGAACGCATGAGACGTCGGGACGTCGATGACCTGCCGGCCGAAGACGTGGTCGGCGCGTTCAACCTTGGAAAAACCAGGCTGTGTCAGCATATGACTTTGCTGGAGCATCACCTGCTTGGCGATATCACCGAAGGGCATGGCTACCAGCAATATTTCGTGCGGCTGTGGGACCGCGATCCCGGCGGCAATCCCTGGATAGAGATGCTGGAGTTCTGCGAAAAGACGGGCATCACCATCGACAGCCTCCTCTATGATCTCAATTTCGCGCAGTACGACGGCTGACGGCACTATGGCGGCGCGGTCGCCTCCAACAGCCTCACGGCATCAGGACGGTTGATCGGGTTTGCCCGGCAGGGCTCGCAACCATCATTTCCACGACTGTCTGCATTTTTGGCGGGGGAAAGCCTTCCCCCTGGCCGGCACTTCGTTGCCGGCGCACCCCCTTCTGCGGGGAGACCCCGCAACGCCCCCTTTAGAGTGAGAGTGCGGACCGGGTTTGCCGTGACGGGTTGAGGGCTGGAGAAGAGGTCTCCGGCGCCCGTCGCGGAGAACCGCGATGTCCAGACAGGATCGCAGCGCGCGCCCCGGCTCGGATCGGGCGAGCCTTTACGACGATATCACAAACAAGATCATCGGCGAACTGGAGGCCGGCCGCTTCCCTTGGGTTCAGCCCTGGGGCTCGGCCGCGGTCAAGGCGCCGCTCGCCATGCCGCAGAACGCCGCCACAGGCCGGCGCTATTCGGGGATAAACGTCCTCATCCTCTGGGGCGCCGTCATCGAGCATGGTTTCCCCGGCCAGAGCTGGCTCACCTTCCGCCAGGCGCTTTCCCTCGGCGGCAATGTCAGGAAGGGCGAGCGCGGCACCACCGTCGTCTATGCCGATCGTTTCACCCCCGAGGACGAAAAGCGCCGCGCCCGCGAGGCCGGCGAGGACGCTCAGGCGATTCCGTTCCTGAAGCGCTTCACGGTCTTCAACGCCGCTCAATGCGACGGCCTGCCTGAAGAAATCGCCGTCGTCGCACCGCCGCCCGAACCGGGCCTGATCGAGCCGCGCGTCGAGGCCCTGATCCGGGCGACCGGCATCGACTTCCGCATCGGCGGAGACCGCGCCTTCTATGTCCCGGCGCATGACTATGTCGTCGTTCCGCCGCCGCAGGCGTATTTCGAGCCAATCAACTGGCACCGTACGGCCCTGCATGAGCTCGGACACGCGACGGGCCATCCCTTGCGCCTCGGCCGTGATTTCTCCGGCTCCTTCGGCACCAAGAAATACGCCTTCGAAGAGCTGATCGCCGAGATCAACGCGGCCTTCTGCTGCGCCTCGCTCGGCATCGCTCCGACCGTCCGCCATGCCGACTATATCGGCTCCTGGCTGAAGTTATGACGAGGTGAGCATAACTTGAGTTATCCGCAGCAGCCCATAATGCGAAGGAAGGCGGCCGCACCGCTGGAAATCCGCGGGGTTCCAGCTTCCGCGAGCGGGATTTGCTCAGCATTATTTTGTGCCGGACCTTTGCTGTCGTTTTGACAAGCAGAGGAATCAATAATGTTGAATGCTGATTACGAGCTCATCGCCGAGCTCAGAATTGTACTGACCAACCAACGATACAGCCCGGTGGTGATCGGCAACTACTGCGCCTATGCGCGCGGGTTCGTCGAATACCTTGCACAGCAGAACATCGATGTTGTGGAGGTGACCGAGACGCAGGTGGTTCATTACCTGCATCATGCGGTAGCGCTGTTCCGGAAGCGCCATGGTCGATCTCCGGGGCCATACTGGCACTCTATCCCGCGCTCCGGAATCCATGCCTTGCTGCGGCTTGCACAGGGCCAATGGCCGTCCCCGCCGAAAGCGACCTGCGCGGCCGACGCACTGCGCTTTGCCATCTGCGACGAGTACGAGACCTGGCTGCGCGAAGAACGAGGCCTTGCTACGGCCAGCATCGACGCGCTGATGTGGGAGGGCCGTAACTTTCTGGTCTGGCAGCTCGATCGGCACGGTCCCGACAGCCTGATGGCAATGACCGTCAGCGACATCGACCGTTACATGGACACGCGCAGCCCTCATCAGACGCGCCGGTCTGTGAAGGATGTGGCGGAGCGCCTTCGCTCGATGCTGCGCTATCTCCATCGAACAGGGCGCGTCGCCATCGATTTATCGCCGCATGTCATCGCCCCCTTGCTCTATGCGTATGAAGGGGTGCCATCGATCCTTACGCCCGATCAGGTCACGGCGGTTTTGCAGTCCTCGGGGGAGGATAAGACGCCGACGGGCCTGCGGGATCATGCCATCCTGCAATTGCTGGCGACCTATGGCTTGAGATCGGGCGAAATCTGCAACCTGCGGATCGAGGATATCGACTGGCGGGCGGAAGTGATCCGCATCAGGCACACCAAGACCCGGGCCAACTCATTCCTGCCATTGATGGCGCCGGTGGGTGAGGCCGTGCTCGCCTATCTGCAGACGGGGCGGCCTGTCACAAATGCTCGCGAGATCTTTGTCCGAACACGCGCGCCTTATCGTAAGCTCGGCATGCTGGCCAATATGGTGCGGCGGCGGCTTACGACTGCCGGGATCACGCCGGCTGGTAAAAGCGGCTCCCATATCTTCCGCCATGCACGCGCCGTCGAAATGCTGCGCGCCGCCGTGCCGCAGAAGGTGATCGGCGATCTGCTCGGGCATCGCTCTACGGAGTCCACAGCTCCCTATCTGAAGCTCGCCACCGAGGACCTTCGGGCCATCGCGCTCGACGTGCCGGGACGGGAGGTGCGGTCATGACGAACTGGCCCGACCCTGATCGCAAGCTGATCGCGCGGTACATTGCAGGCCTCAACCTGCGCACCACGCAGAGCCCCATCTACTACAAGCAGGCGCTCAACATCTTCCAGGATGTCGCCGAACGCCACGGCAAGCTCGACAAGGACATGCTGGTGGCATGGTTGCATGTGTCGCCTGGCCGGTGGGCCTCGACGACACGGCTGCACCGCACCCGGATTATCGACCGTTTCCTCGATCACCTTGAAGAAACCGGAGCGATCGAACGCAATCCCGTCGCCAGTCTGCGTGAGGCTTGCAATATCAAACAGTGCAAGCCGGTGTGGCGCGCGCTGGCCTCCAGCGATCCGGATCGCGCGCTTGCCGAACTATACCGACCCAGGCCATTCGGCAGTGTGCTGGGCAACATGATGGCTGAGCACGTCACATTGATGCGCAACCGGGGTTACAAATACACTGCGCAAGCGATGCGGCTATGGCGGCTCGACCGCTTTCTTCAGCTAAACCCGGAGCTTCAGGACCAGCCGCTCGAGGTGATGCTTGAACACTGGTCCGCGGCGAAAACGACGCGCAATCATCCCAACGAGTGCGAAAAGCTCCGACGGGTCCTCACGAAAATCCTGCGCCATCAGGACCCATCGATCCCGCCCCGCCGACCTGATCCGCGCCCAGAAAAGGAAGTGGCCAGACATTGGCGAAAACCGCATATTTACACACCGTCCGATGTGCTGCGTATGCTCGACATCGCCCGCTCTTACCCTTCACCTCGATCGCCGCTTCGTCCGTCGAGCATCTACACCATGCTGCTGCTCGCCTATTGCGCCGGTCTGCGGCGAAGCGAACTGGCTCGCCTCGATCTTGGTGACGTGGACTTCCAAGGCGGCACGATCACGATCCGCCAAACCAAGTTCTACAAGACCAGGATACTGCCGCTGCCCGACAGTGTGATGGTAGAACTTCGATCATATACGGAAGCGCGACGCCGCGCCGGTGGGTTCCTTGATCCGCGCTCCGGCCTGTTCTGGCACGAACAGCGTGGTGACCGCTATACGAAGCAGGCCGTCGCCTGGCTGCTGGTTGACGTCATACGCCGCGCCGGGCTGAAGCCGCCTCGGGGGCGAACTGGACCTCGCCTGCACGATCTGCGGCATTCGATGGTCGTGAACCGGATCCTCGAATGGTACGAGGCAGGCATCAATCCGCAGGATCGTCTGCCGTTCCTTGCGACCTATCTCGGCCATCGGGACATCAACTCGACCCTGGTCTACATCACCGTCACGCAGGACTTGCTGCATCACGCCAATGAGCGGTTCCGCGTGCTGGGCGCGCCATGCCTCAATATCGGGCAGGAGGTGCGGGCATGAGCAAGAACAATCAGTTCCCGTGGCTGATGCGCGCGTTCTTCTACGAGTGGCTGGTCGAGCAGCGCAATGCCTCCATCCATACGGTCCGGTCGTATCGCGATGCCTGGCGACTCTTCCTCCGGTTCGTCGCAAAGCGCTCAGGCAAGAAGGTGGCGATGATCACGCTGGCGGATCTAACCGCCGGAGAGGTCATTGCGTTCCTCGGTCACGCCGAACACGAACGCGGCGGCAAGATCGGCACGCGAAACTGCCGGCTTGCAGCGATACGCAGCTTCTTCAACTTCGTTGCAACCAAGGATCCCGGATCGATCGCCCAGTGCGTCGAAATCCTCAACATCCCGATTAAGCGCGGTCCGGTGTCGGAACCCTGCTATCTGGACCCGGCGGAAGTGACGGCTATCCTGGCTCAGCCTGATCGTTCGACACTCGAAGGTATGCGCGACCACGCCTTGCTCTCGTTCCTCTACAACAGCGGCGCGCGAATACAGGAAGCGCTCGATCTGTGCCCCGATGCGGTCCGGTTCGACAGTCCGAGCTGCGTGCGCCTCACCGGAAAGGGTCGAAAAGAACGCATCTGCCCGCTCTGGCCGGAAACCGTGATATTGTTGCAGAAGCTGCTCGAACGGCAACCACGGGCGCCAAACCAGAGGCTGTTCGTTAACCGCTATGGCGAACCGCTCAGCGCATCGGGGGTCCGGTTCAAGCTTGCCGCCTATGTGAAGGCAGCGGCCGAAACCTCACCAACCCTGCGCGACAAGCATGTGACGCCCCACGCCTTCCGGCATGCAACCGCCGTGCATCTCATATCGGCGGGCGTCGACGTCACGGTCATCCGTAGCTGGCTCGGTCATGTGAGCCTCGACACAACCAACCACTACGCCAGAGCCAACCTCGAAACAAAGCGCAAGGCATTGGAAAAGGTCGGTGCTCCCGAAACACCCACCCGCCAGCCCTCGTGGAAACGCGATACGAGCGTTCTCGCCTGGCTCGACACGCTCTGAAATAATGCGGAGGAAGGTGGCCCGAAACCCCGAACTTTAGGCAATCTGGCCGCCTTCCTTCGCATTATGGGTTGCTGCGGATAACTCGACGTCCTGCGCGAGGACAATCGCGCCATCGTCCGAGCCGCCTCCCAAGCCAGCAAGGCGGCCGACTGGCTTCTCAGCTTCCTGCCGGATTCCGGCAGCATCGACCAGAACGACGACGAGCGGGAGGCGGCGTGATGAACGCGCTCGCCTTTCCGGGTTTCGTACCCGACCCCGCGCAGTCGGCCGACATCCGCCTGCGCGTCCTCAGCCTCGGCGCCGGCGTCCAGTCCACGACGCTGGCGCTGATGGCGGCGCATGGCGAAGTCGGCCCCATGCCCGATTGCGCCATCTTCGCCGATACCGGGTGGGAGCCGCAGGCCGTCTATGACCATCTCGCCTGGCTGCGGTCGCCCAATGTCCTGCCGTTTCCCGTCCATATCGTCTCGGCCGGGGATCTGCGCGCCGACCTCATCGCCGGCGCACAGGGCGAGCGCTGGGCCTCCATTCCAGCCTTCACCCGCACCGTGACGCCTGCCGGGAGCGAGCTTCCCGTCTATGACGAGGACGAAAACGGCGATCTCGTCGTTGTCGGCTCCCGCATCGTGGCTACCGAGCGGGCCAGCATCGGCATGATCCGCCGCCAATGCACCGGAGACTACAAGATCGTGCCGATCAGGCGGAAAGTGCGCGAGCTGCTCGGCATCGCCGGGCGGCGCTCGCCCACGTCGCCGGTCACCGAGCAATGGATCGGGATTTCGCTCGACGAGGCGCTTCGCATGAAACCCTCTTACGAGAGCTGGCAGGTCAACCGCTGGCCCCTGATCGAGCGGGGCCTGACCCGACAGGACTGCCTGCGCTGGCTGGAACGGCACGATTATCCTCTGCCGCCCAAAAGCGCCTGCCTCGGGTGCCCGTTTCATTCCGACGATCACTGGCGACAGATGCGCGACCATGATCCCGAAGCCTGGGCGGACGCCGTGTCGGTCGACGCCGCCATCCGCACCGGTTTCCGCGGCATCCGCGCCGAAGTCTATCTGCACCGCTCCGCCGTGCCGCTCGACCATGCCGACCTATCGACGGCCGCCGACCGCGGCCAGCTCGATCTCTGGCCGAACGAGTGCGAGGGCATGTGCGGGGTCTGATTCCCTGAAAGCCGCAAAGGCGCAAAGCCGCTTCTCCGGCTTTCCGGGTGTCCGCTTCTGCGTTTTCCCGCGTTTCCGGTTCGTCAGCTTGCAGCCTTGCGCCACGACGCTCAGCCTACCGGCCGTCCTTCATCAACCCTGCCCAGACAGCGAGAATATCGCCTTCGGCCGCGTTGTCCTCAGCGACAACCACGCTGAACACGGCGAGCGTGCCGGCGAACTCCTCCATATCCATCACGCCCCGTGCGTGAAGCATTGTCGCCAACAGCATCAGTGCCTTGCCTTGTGCGGTGATGACGGCCCGGTCCGCCTCGGAAAAGCGGACATGGCGGGCTGGCGACGCCCCCAGCCATCGGCGCAGAACACGCGCCAAGTCCGCCCAGGGCGGATTTCTCCAGCCAGAAATCATAGCGTCCATAGACAATTCCCCGCCGCCCCGACTGGCGCCGGGACGGTTGAACACGCGTGAACACTGGGAACCGCGCCCCACGTATTTCCCACGCCGGGCAAGCCCGACGCCGATGGGTATTCTATTCCGTGGGCCGCCCGACATAGTCGGTGACCCAGTGTTCAAACGCTTGATGCGATCGATGCGGTGTTCAAGCCGCAGGCGATGCAATCCCTATGGCACAGGAAGACAGTCCTGAACATCGCCGTTCCGTTCTCGCCCCTGGCCAGGCGACAGGGTCCGACCAGCAGAGTGAGAGGGAGGTGGGGATTTTCGTGACGGGTTCGGGTCGAGAGAGAGGCTCTCGGCGCCCGTCGCGGAGACTACCACGATGGCTACTGCCGCCCAGAAAATCATCCTGTCGCCTTCCCGCGACATCCCCTTCAACAAGCTCGTGCTCAGCCAATCGAATGTCCGACGCGTCAAGGCCGGCGTCTCGGTCGAGGAACTGGCCGAGGACATCGCCCGCCGAGGCACGCTCCTCCAGAGCCTCAATGTCCGCCCGGTCCTCGACGCCAGGGGCGATGAGACCGACATGTATGAAGTTCCCGCCGGCGGTCGCCGCTATCAGGCGCTCGCCATCCTCGTGAAGCAGAAGCGTCTCGCGAGGAACGCGCCTGTGCCCTGCGTCGTGCGTGATCCCTCCACGTCGATTCTCGCCGAGGACGACAGCCTCGCCGAAAACACCCAGCGCGTGCCGCTGCATCCTCTCGATCAGTTCCGGGCCTTCTATGACATGCGCCGCAAGGGCATGAGCGAGGAGGAGATCGCTGCGGCCTTCTTCACGACCGCGCAGGTGGTGAAGCAGCGCCTGCGTCTGGCCTCTGTCTCGCCCACGCTCCTCGACATCTATGCCGAGGACGGCATGAAGCTCGAAGAGCTGATGGCCTTCACCGTCAATCCCGACCATGCCCGCCAGGAGCAGGTCTGGGGGGCGGTCCAGACCTCCCACAATCGCCAGCCCTGGTATATCCGCCAGTTGCTCACTGAAACCACGGTGCCGGCCACCGACAAGCGCGCCCTGTTCATCGGCATCGAAACCTATGAGCAGGCGGGCGGCAGCGTGCTGCGCGATCTCTTCCAGACCGATGGAGGCGGCTGGCTTCAGGACCCCGCGCTTCTCGACCGCCTGGGCGCGGAGAAGCTCAAGACCCTCGCCGAGGAAATCGCCGCCGAGGGCTGGAAGTGGATCACCGTCGATACCGATCTGCCCTATGGCTACGATCAGGGGCTGCGGGCGCTCGACTTCACCCTCGTCGATCTGAACGATGACGAGCGCGCGGCCCGAGAAGCCCTGCGTGAGGAATACGAACGGATCGAGGCTGAATACTCGGAAGCCGATGAGCTGCCGGACGAGATCGACCAGCGTCTCGGCGAGATCGAGACGGCGCTCGAAGCCTTCGAGAAGCGCCCGGTCATCTACGATCCGGCCGACATCGCGCGTGGCGGCGTCTTCATCAGCGTCGACCGCAATGGCGAGCCCGTCGTCGATCGCGGCTATGTGCGCCCGGAGGACGAGACGCCGGTCGGCGTCGAGGACCCCGACGGCGAGGCCGAAGCCACCGGTACCGAAGTCGCGGCATCCGGCACCGTTCAGCGCGCCGTCATCACCATCGGCGGCCAGTCGGCCGAACCGGAGGATGACGACGAGGAAGACGTCATCAAGCCGCTGCCCGAACGGCTCGTTACCGAGCTGACTGCGCACCGCACCCTGGCGCTCCGCGATGCCGTGGGCGCCAATCCCCAGGTCGCGTTTACCGCCTTGCTGCACAAGCTCGTGCGCGACACCTTCCAGCGGACGGCCACCTCCGGCGCCAGCCTGCAGGCGTCCGTCAATCACGTATTCTTCCGCGAACAGGGCAAGGATCTCGCCGAGACGGCCTATGCCAAGTCCGTCATCCAGCGGCATGAGGACTGGAAGGCTGACCTACCAGCCGATGAGGATGCGCTGTGGGACTGGCTCGCCGTGCTCGACGACGCCAGCCGCATGGCGCTGCTCGCGCATTGCGTCAGCTATGGGATCAACGCCCTCTATGAACGGCCCAACCCCTACAGCGGCAGCGGCGTGTCGCAGTCGGGTCTCGACCGGCGTATGGCAGAGGCCGATCGACTGGCCCGCGCCACCGGCCTCGAAATGGTGGACGTCGGCTTCCGACCCACGGTCGAGAACTATCTCGGCCGCGTCACCAAGCCCCGCATTCTTGCGGCCGTCCGCGAAGGCGCGGGCGAACGCGCGGCCCAGCTCATCGACCACTTGAAGAAGGGCGACATGGCCAAGGAGGCCGAACGCCTGCTGGCCGACAGTGGCTGGCTACCGGAGCCGCTGCGCCTGATCGACCATGACGAGCCGACCACGTCCGATACCTCGGAAGGCGAGGCCGAGACGGCGCTCCCAGCCTTCCTTGCCGGTGAGGACGAGGACGAGGAAACCCCCGAAGACCCGGAAGCCGAGGCGCCAGCGATGATCGCCGCGGAATGACGCCAAACCCCGGCGGGCGGTCGAAGCCGCCCCGCCGTCTTCATTTTCAGCTTCAAGGCCCGGCGATCCGTCGTCGGGCCTTTTTTCATTTTCAGGGAGCTCCCACCTCCGACATTTATCTACCAGCCGGCCGTCAAATGGCGGTAGCCGGTTCCCCTCTCAGTGGGATTTCCGCTCATAGACGTGATTGAGGTTATCGGCTTGGTGCTGGAGGCTCCTCGCCACCGTTGCAGCCGCGGCCCGGTTCGGAAACGCCCCTGTTGTCATCCCGTTCAGGCTTACGCACCACCCATCGGGCTTCTCAATGACCGTATAACGCCGTCGCTCGCCACCGATATTGGCGGACTTACCCGTCAAATAGCCACTCATCATGAGCGTCGATCGCCTTGTTGGTTCGGTGTGTCGGGCTTCGTCCAAATCCCGAAGGCCGCTCCGATAACCGTCATCGCCATACGCCAGGATGATCGGCTGCTCTCTTTCGTCTTCATCGTTGCCCGCAAAAGTGCATTTCTGCTCATGGTTTCACCTCAACAAGAGGCCGCATCAAAGCTTCGAGCGCGTATGAATTCCATCCTGACGCAACCGGCCGCTCATAGTATTCTCATCAATTCGACCGGTGGACCTCGGCGCCATGCAACGCCATAGCGGGCCAAGCTCGTGCCCGGACAGCTCAGACCCTCAAACATCTTCGCTTCACCATTAGGCGGGAAGTGCGGGGCAATGGCATCCCTTTAGATTGATGATCCGGCTGCTGTCTGATGCCGGACACCATCCCGCTTCCATTCGCAAACCTTGGTCCGATCCGTCTCCTTATCAATCAACCCGCAAGGGGTCGGCTTACGCGCGCGTGCCGCCCTCGGGGATTCGGAAAAGGTCCGAACGCCCGAGGGTGATTGCAGAGCCGGTCAGACACTTCGGGCGCCTGTCGCGCGGGGGATGGTCCCCCGCCTCCCAAGACAGGAGCCGGAACCATGTCCTATGCAGATGCCACCGCTTTCGCCGCAAGCCTAGCCACCACGCTGATGGTTTCGATCATCGTCTTCCAGGCCGGGGACGGCACTCACGGCGCCATGCCCGCCAACGAATTCGATGGCGACGAAGAAATGGTCAGGCTGGAACTTGATCCCTTCGGCTGAGGCGCGACAGCGCCTCACCCCGACGGCTCGGAGCGCAAGATCGCGTCCGGGCCTTCAGCGCTGCGCTACCGCTCATCGCCGGCAGCGGCACCGGCTCATGCCCCGGCAAGGGAGAGTGAGAGTGCGGACGGGTTTTCCGTGACGGGTTGGTTGCCGGAGAGAGAGCTCCCGGCGCCCGTCCTGGAGCATCCTGCGATGGCCCTTGCACCTCAAACCACCTTCGCCCCGATCGGCGACATCCTCGCGCATCAGATCGTGCCCCGGCTGCGCCTTGCCGCGAAGCTGCCGCTGCGCATCACCTGCATCGGCACGGCCCGCTATGTCGGCACCGACGAGGCCGACAGCTTCGACCGCAGCGTCTTTCTCGGCGACCGCCCGTCGCTGGAGAACGCCACCAGCTTCGCGGCCGTTTCGGTCAGGCGCGGCGGCATTGGCGTGAGCCAAGATAAGACGCTGCGCTTTCATCCACGCTTCGCCGTCATCCAGGACAACGATCAGAATCTGGTTCTGGCCGGCGAAATCCGCGCCGGGATCATTCTCTGGCAACAGCCCGTCGCCAGCGACGGCGAGGCCCGCCGGATCGTGACCGAAGCCAGCCGCCTGCGCGGACTGGCTTTCGCCGCCTCCGGCCGGGGCGAGCAGCGTGCGGCCCGCAATCATCGCCACCAGGCCGGCCTGCTCGAAGCACGCCTGGTCGACCCCTTCTGGCGCGAGGCCGCCGCCGATCTGCTCCGGCTGCCACAGGCCGCCTGATCCCATCCCCCGATTTCCACCCATCCGACCCGGCGCTTCGCTTCGCCGGGTTCTCACCTATGGAGTTTTCCCATGCCGAAATTCGTAGTCAGCAAAGGCCACGACGCCTTCGTCTATTACGAAACCGTCCTAGAGGCCGACACGCCCGAAGAGGCGCGAAGTCTCGTCCGGAGCGTTCATTACGAAGGCGCATGGCTCCCCACCGGCTATGTGCAGGAGTTCGACGATTACGAGATCGACGAGCATAGCGGCGTTCGCCTCCTCGAAGACGGTGAAGCCGTAGAGGCCTTCCTGACCATCGGCGTCACCGCCCAAGAGCGCGACGCCTTGCTGGCGGGGCTGCGCCTCCTCCAGCTCGCCCTGGGGCGCGGCGATCTCGAACCTGCGCTCGAAAACATCGTCACCAATGACGGCGCGCATACCGGCCTCGATCCGACTCGTATCGACGCTCTGTGCGAACGCATCAACGTCTAGGTGGTGGCGATGTATGAGACCTACCTGCGCCTCGACATCCTGGTCTGGGACAGCGAGCGCGCCGTAATCCGCGCCGCGCGCTGCAAGCTGGCTTTATCGGCCCGGCGCGATCCCGCACTGCGGGGCGCGCGAAAGCGGTTCTATCGCGACATGCTGCGCCACCATGCCGATGCCCAGCGGCTTGTGGCGCAGTTCCGCCTCTGACGCTTCCGCACCGCGTCCATCCCTTGAACCTCGCCCGGCCATCGCGCCGGGCTTTCTCGTTTCAGGAGCCTGACATGGCCAACTACTTTACCCATTTCTCGTGCCTTCTTGACGTCGGCACGCCCGATAATGCCGCCCGAGCGCTCGACCTCTACAACAAGCTTTCGGAGGAAGGCGCTTCCGAAGAACCGCCGTCCGAGGGGTTTCTCCTATCGATCCAGCCGGAGCACGGGGGTGGCCGGCTCTGGATGCGCGATGACCAGACAGGCGATCCCGAGCGTCTGCTCCAGTTCGTGAAGATCTGCGCGACCGAGTTCCGCCTCAGTGGTCTCTGGGGCTTCCAATACGCCAACACCTGCTCGCGGCGGCGCCTCGACGGTTTCGGCGGCGGCGCTCATGTCCTCGACCTCGCCACCGGCGAGACGGTGGCATGGACCTACACCGATGGCTGGCTCGCCCAGGTTCTCGATGGAGGCGGCTCAGATGAGTAAGGTCATCGAAACCACGGTCTATCAGCTCGACGAGCTTGCTGACGCCGCCAAGGAGAAGGCCCGCGATTGGTATCGCGAAGGCGGCTTCGACTACGACTGGTATGATGCCGTTTACGAGGATTTCCAACAGATCGCGGAAATCCTCGGCCTTCGGCTGAAAACCCGCAGCATGCGGCTCAACGGCGTCGGCTCCTGGCAGAAGCCCTGCATCTGGTTTCGGGGGTTCTGGAGCCAGGGCGACGGCGCCTGCTTCGAGACCTTCTATTCCTACCGGAAAAACGCCCCGCGCCGCATCAGGGAACACGCGCCGCAAGACGCCGAACTGCACTGCATCGCCGATGCACTTCAGGCGGTCCAGCGGCGTAATTTCTACCAGCTTAGCGCCGAGGCGAACCATCGCGGTCACTACTACCACGAATACTGCATGACGATCTCGGTAGAGCGCGACAGTCCAACCTATCAGGATATGACGGCCGATGCGGAAGACACCGTGGCCGAGGCGCTGCGCGACCTGGCCCGTTGGCTCTATCGGCAGCTCGAACGCGAATACGAGTGTCTCACCTCGGACGAGGCCGTCGACGAGGCGATCACCGCCAACGAATACACGTTCACGGCAACCGGCCGTCGCTTCGGCTGAACCCGGCAAGCGTCCTGCCATTCGGCAGGGCGCTTTTTGCATGCCAGCCACGGCCCACCTTTCGAGAGTCAGAGGAGGCCGGGGACGGGTTTGAGCCTGTGCGGTCGAGAGAGAGCGCTGCGCGGCTCGATCCTGTCCTGCTCTCCCGAGGTCTCCTCCATGAACATGATTTCCGCATCTGCGGCGGCATCGGTCGCCGGGCCGCTTCCGCTTGTCCCCGACAGCCATGCCGCCACGTCCGTCTTTTCGGCGGCAGCTCTTCTTCTGCCCCACCTCGAGCGCGGCCAGCGCATCGACGCCGCCACGCTTCGCAGCGCGATGGAAACCGCCTTCGGCGCGTCCGATACCGCTGGCGCCTGGGACTGGAAAACCGCCTATGACGCCTGCGAGGCCGCGATCGTCCTGTTCCTGCGCAAGTACGGAAAGGCGCTTTTCCGTAAAGCCGGTTCGCCAGCCGATAGCCTGCCGCTGCTGACGCGGATCGCCGGGCTGCTGCCGACCCATACACGCCGCTCGGAGGAGGCGCAGACCTTCCAGCAATTCTCCACCCCGATCCCACTGGGGCTGGCAGCGGCGACCGCCGCCGCCATCACGCCCGCCGACCGGGTTCTGGAACCCTCGGCCGGGACCGGATTGCTCGCCATCCTGGCCGAGATCGCCGGCGGCGCCCTCGTCCTCAACGAGCTGGCCGAGATGCGCGCCGGTCTACTTTCCTCCCTCTTTCCCGCCTTGTCCGTCACGCGTTTCGACGCGGCGCAGATCGACGATCACCTCGATCCTGCCCTGGTCCCGTCCGTGGTGCTGATGAACCCGCCGTTCTCGGCGCTGGCGAATGTCCAGGGCCGCGTCGCCGATGCCGCCTTCCGCCACGTCGCTTCGGCGCTTGCGCGCCTTGCGCCCGGCGGGCGGCTGGTGACGATCACCGGCGCGAGCTTCGCCCCCGATAATCCTGCCTGGACCCCGGCCTTCGTCCGGCTGCAGGAGCGCGGTCGCGTGGTCTTCTCTGCCGCAGTCGATGGTTCTGTCTATGCCAAGCATGGCACGACGATCGATACCCGGATCACCGTCATCGACAAGCTGCCCGCCGACGATCCGGCAGTCTTCCCAACCTCTCCCGGCGCCGCACCGGATGCCGCCACCCTGATGGCCTGGATCGGCGCGAGCCTGCCCGCGCGGCAGCCTGTCGATCCTTCAGTCGTTGTTCCGGTTGCCGCAGCGCCTGCGCCTCGCACCGTGCGCGGCTATATCGCCGCCACCGCGAAAGCCGCCCGCCCGGCGCCGCAGACCGAACCGGAAGCCGCACCGCTCGACTATGAGATCGTCGATTGGCAGCCAGCCGAGGGAGGCCACATCACCGACGCCATCTATGAGGAATACGGGCTTCAGGTCATCCGTATTCCCGGCGCCCAGCCTCATCCAACCCAGCTCGTCCAGTCGGCGGCGATGGCGAGCGTCGCCCCGCCGAAGCCCAGCTACCGGCCGCATCTGCCAAAGACCATTCTCGGTCTTCTGTCCGACGCGCAGCTTGAGACCGTCATCTATGCCGGCCAGGCCCATGCCGACCATCTCGCCGGGGCCTGGACCGTCGACGAGACCTGCGATGTGGTCAGCGCGGCGGCCGAGGACGCCAAGAACGCCGTCCGCTTCCGGCAAGGCTTCTTCGTCGGTGACGGCACCGGCGTCGGCAAGGGGCGGGAATCCGCCGCCATCATCCTCGACAACTGGATGCAGGGCCGCCGCAAGGCCGTCTGGATCTCCAAATCCGACAAATTGCTGGAAGACGCACAGCGTGACTGGTCGGCGCTCGGCATGGAGCGCCTCCTGGTTACGCCGCTGTCGCGCTTCCCGCAGGGCAAGCCCGTGACGCTGCCCGAAGGCATCCTTTTCACGACCTATGCCACGCTACGCTCAGACGACCGCGGCGATAGGGTTTCACGCGTCAAACAGATCGTCGAATGGTTGGGCGAGGATTTCGATGGAGTGATCGTCTTCGACGAGGCGCATTCGATGCAGAACGCCGCAGGCGGCAAGGGAGAACGGGGCGATGTCGCTGCCAGCCAGCAGGGCCGAGCCGGGCTTCGCCTCCAGCACGCCCTGCCGGATGCCCGCATCGTCTATGTCTCCGCGACCGGCGCCACTACGGTCCACAACCTCGCCTATGCCCAGCGCCTTGGCCTTTGGGGGGGCGAGGATTTCCCCTTCGCCACGCGGGCCGAATTCGTCGAGGCTATCGAGGGCGGCGGCGTCGCGGCGATGGAGGTTCTGGCCCGGGACATGCGCGCCCTCGGCCTCTACACCGCCCGGTCGCTGTCCTTCGCCGGCGTCGAATACGAGCTGGTCGAGCATGAGCTGACCCCCGAACAGACCCGCATCTACGATGCCTATGCCGGGGCCTTCGCCATCATTCACAACAATCTGGATGCTGCGATGGAAGCGGCCAATATTACCGGCAGCACGGGCACCCTGAATCGGCAGGCGAAATCCGCCGCGCGCTCGGCCTTCGAGTCGGCCAAGCAGCGGTTTTTCGGCCACCTCCTGACCAGCATGAAAACCCCGACGCTGCTCCGCTCCATCGCATCCGATCTGGAGGCGGGCCATTCGGCCGTGATCCAGATCGTCTCGACCGGCGAGGCGCTTATGGAACGCCGGCTGGGCGAGCTGCCGACCGAGGAATGGAACGACGTCCGCGTGGACATCACCCCGAGGGAATATGTCCTGGACTACCTTGCCCATTCCTTCCCGGTGCAGCTCTACGAGCCGTTCACCGACTCGGAGGGCAATATGTCGTCGCGGCCCGTCATGCGCGACGGCCAGCCCGTCGAAAGCCGCGAAGCGGTCGCCCGCCGCGACGAGCTGATCGCAAAGCTCGCCAGCCTGCCGCCGGTCCCCGGTGCGCTGGACCAGCTCATTCAGCATTTCGGCACCGATACCGTGGCTGAAGTGACGGGCCGGTCGCGGCGCATCATCCGCAAGGCTGGCAAGGGCGTCACTGTTGATCGCCTTGTCGTCGAGAACCGCGCAGCTTCGGCCAACCTGGCCGAAACCCAGGCGTTCATGGACGACGGCAAGCAGGTTCTGGTGTTCTCCGACGCCGGCGGCACCGGCCGCAGCTATCATGCCGAACTGTCGGCACGGAACACGAGGCTGCGCGTCCATTACCTGCTCGAAGCCGGATGGAAGGCCGATACTGCGATCCAGGGGCTTGGCCGAACGCACCGGACCAACCAGAAGCAAGCACCCCTGTTCCGGCCGATCACCACGAACGTCAAAGCCGAAAAGCGCTTCCTCTCGACCATCGCCCGCCGTCTCGACACCCTGGGCGCGATCACGCGCGGCCAGCGCCAGACCGGCGGTCAGGGCCTGTTTTGGCCCGAGGACAATCTGGAATCGCATTACGCCCGCGACGCGCTGCGCCAGCTCTACCTGCTGCTGGTCCGCGGCAAGGTCGAGGGATGCTCGCTCGACCGCTTTGAGAGCGCCACCGGCTTGAAACTGATGGACTCCAACGGCATCAAGGATGACCTCCCAGCCATCACGACCTTCCTGAACCGGCTGCTGGCCTTGACGATTGAGCTTCAGGGCGTGCTGTTTACCGCCTTCGAGCAACTTCTGACGGCGCGCATCGAGGGCGCCATCGCGTCGGGCACCTATGACGCCGGGCTGGAGACGCTGCGAGCGGAGAGCTTTGTCGTCACCGACCGCCAGACGATCTATACGCACCCGCGCACCGGCGCCCAGACCCGCCTGCTGACCATCACCGAGCGCAAGCGCAACCATCCGGTCACGCTGGCGGAGGCCATAGGCAACCTGGACGATCCGCGCGCGGTCCTGTTGGTCAACGAGCGGTCGGGCCGCGCCGCCGTGCAGGTTCCGACCACCAGCGTCATGCTGGACGATGGCGAGATCGAGCGCCGTGTCCGGCTGATCCGGCCGATGGAAGCGCACAACATCCCGGTCAAGACCATGCCCGAGACCCATTGGGTCGAAGCCGACCGGGACGCCTTCGCCTCTGCCTGGAATGCCGAGATTGCCGAGGTGCCGGAGTTTTCCGACAGCACCCTGCATATGGTGACAGGTCTCCTGTTGCCTATCTGGAAGCGGTTGCCGAACGAATCCACCCGCGTCTATCGGCTCCAGACCGATGCTGGCGAGCGGATCATCGGCCGCCGCGTTTCGCCTGCCTGGGTCGCCCACGCGACCGCGACCGGCGTCACGTCGATCA
Organism: Ochrobactrum sp. A-1; assembly: GCF_022488005.1. NCBI lineage: Bacteria > Pseudomonadati > Pseudomonadota > Alphaproteobacteria > Hyphomicrobiales > Brucellaceae > Ochrobactrum > Ochrobactrum sp. A-1. The sequence goes on along the minus strand of NZ_JAKVQC010000003.1, from coordinate 210,420 downwards.
CGCCGGAGGATGCCTTCACCGCCCTTATGGACGGAAAGACGATCCTCGATCTCGCCGAGGGCCTTCAGCTTCGCCGGGTCCGCGTCATGGGCGCGCTGCGCATCGAACTCACCGGCTTCACCGACACGATGCGCCAGCGCCTCACGGCCTATGGCCTCTATCACGAGATCATCTCGTGGAAGCTGCGCTTCTTCGTGCCGGTGGATGCTCAGGGGCCGGTAATCATCGGCAAGCTCTTCGACCCCTGGCCGGTCGAACGCATCGGCGAACGGGAGGCTGCATAAATGGCTTCGCGTCACGCCTCAGAACTGGCGCATCGCCTCGGCCGCGAGGCCGAGGCGGTCTGCCGCGAATACCTGTCCTCCGGTCGGAGGGCAGGCAATTACTGGCAGGTCGGGGACGCGCAGAACAGCCCCGGCCGCTCCCTCTATGTCCGGCTCAGGGACACCCCCAAAGGTCCGGCCGGGAAATGGACCGACGCCGCCACCGGCGACCATGGCGATCTGCTCGACATCATCCGCGAGGCGCTTGGCCTCGTCGATTTCAAGGATGTGGCCGAGGAAGCGCGCCGTTTCCTCAGTCTCCCGCATCCCTCGCCGGAACAGACAGGGACACCGACCGGCAGGACATCGAGCATTGCCGTCGGTTCGCCCGAAGCGTCGCGGCGGCTGTTCGCCATGTCGCAGCCGATCCCCGGCACGCTCGCGGCGACCTACCTCAGCGGGCGGGCAATCACGTCGCTCATCGGCGGCACCGCACTGCGCTACCATCCCCGGTGCTATTACCGGCCCGACGAGCATTCGCCCACGGAGATCTGGCCGGCGATGATCGCGTCCGTCACCGACCTTGACGGGCGACAGACCGGCGCGCACCGCACCTGGCTCGCCCCGGACGGCTCGGGCAAGGCGCCTGTCGAAACGCCGAGGCGGGCGATGGGCGACCTTCTCGGACACGGCGTCCGCTTTGGCGTTGCCGGCGATGTGCTGGTCGCCGGGGAGGGCATCGAGACCGTGCTGTCGCCCCGTCAGGTTCTGCCGCACATGCCGATGCTGGCGGCGCTCTCGGCCGCACACCTCGCCGCCATCCTGTTCCCGGCGACGCTACGCAGGCTCTATGTCCTTCGCGATCGTGATCCGGCTGGGGACGGCGCGAGAGACAGCCTGATCGCCCGAGCTGCGAGCGTCGGGATCGAAGCGGTTGCGATGTCGCCAGCGCGCGAGGACTTCAACGAGGATCTGCGCTGGCGCGGCGTCGATGCCCTCCGGGCGGCCCTGAAGGATCAGCTTCATCCCGTGGACGTCAGCCGGTTCATGGAGGGGTGAGAGGATCGGCGGGGGGATGGGGCAAAGCTCTGAATGGCTCCGCCTGCCGTCTCCGCTCATCATCGGGAACACCCTTCCCGCGTCGGAGAGGGCGCCCACGGCCTTCTGAGGGGGCGATCGGCTCACAAACGGGCCAGCCGGGCAATGGCGCTGCGCTCTCGGCTATTTTCCGCCGGCGGGGCAAGCCCCGCCTTTGCATCGCGAAGCAAAATAGCCGGCTTGGCCATCAAGGCCCTCGCGGGAGCACGAGGGCTGCCAGGCCGTCCCGCCCGTGAGCTTCGACGCCTGCGAAGGCCGCGATGGGCGCGGTCTCCAGACGAAGGATGCTCCCGATGATGAACGAAGACGATGACGCAGGCTTCGAGCCGTTCCACACCTCATCCCCCACCGATCACGTCCTCACCGAACTCCAGCTCTATGGCTACCGCCCTTTCCAGGACGAACCCGATCCGCGTCCGCTACCGGAGGGCAACACCGTCGCCGCAGCCGTCGCAGACATCTTCGACGCCCTCGTCTCGACGCTCGGCGACACCCGCCTCGAACCCGATCTCGACGATCTCCTCTGGTCGACGGTCAATCTCTTCCATCGCGCCGCCGACCGGGTCGAACGCGAACTCGACGACAACGAGCAGGGGCAGCTCCGCCTTCAGCGGGAACAGGATGGCAGCGAGGTCAAGAGCGTCGAACTCGAACGCCTCACGGCGGAGGGACAGACCCTGGTCGAACGGCGCAACAGCATGGAACTCTTCCGCGACCTCTCGGCGGACGCCTTCGAGCACCACACCGGCACGCCCTGGCGGCCGCGCAGCGGTTCGATGGTCAACCATCGCAACCTCACCTCGGCAATGATCGACAGCCGCGATTTCCTCGCCGCTAAGCGCCGGGCCGAGACCGATGTGCTGCTGCCCGCCGGTCCCAGAGTCGCCATCACGGGCGGTGCGGACTTCAACGATCACAACCTGATCTGGACGAAGCTCGATCAGGTTCATGCCAAGCACACGGACATGGTGCTCCTGCACGGCGGCTCGCCGAAGGGCGCCGAACTGATCGCCTCCCGCTGGGCTGACAGTCGCAAGGTGCCGCAGGTCGCCTTCAAGCCCGACTGGACGAAGCACGCCAAGGCCGCGCCCTTCAAGCGCAACGACGCCATGCTCGATGTCCTGCCGGTCGGCGTCCTGGTCTTCCCCGGCACCGGGATTCAGGAGAACCTTGCGGATAAGGCGCGCAAGCTCGGCATTCCAGTCATGAAGTTCGACGGCGGCGCGTAAAGCGCCGCCGCTCGGCGGCCTGCCAGCCGCCTCTACTTGACTGAACACGAGGTTGATGGCTTTCTTGAAGAATATTTGCAGCAACGGCGAACTGGCATAGTCGCAGGCGGAGCGTATTATCCGGCAGCCTGTGGTGATCCTCAATCGTTCATGCGGAGGCTGCCGTGACCCTCATCCTGCTTGCCATCTCCCTGACGATCGCGCTTTGCGTCATCGCCTACAACTTTGCCATCTACGCCTTGCCGTTCATGGTCGGGCTGACGGCCTTTCAATATGTCTATGGAATGGAGGCCGGCTTCCTGCTGTCGGCGCTCGCCGCCCTCGGCGCGGCGCTGCTATCCGTGGCGCTGGTCATCGCCGTCGTAGGCTTTGCCAAGAACCCGGCCTTGCGGCTTATCGCCCTCGCCGTATTCGCGGTGCCGGCGATGATCGCCGGTTATGCGCTCGTGCATGGCGTCACGAAGAATTTCGTCGACGCGACGATTATGCTGAACCTGCTCGGCGGCGCCGGCGGTCTCTTCATCGGCATAGCGGCGATGCTCAATCTCAATGCGCTCGGTACAGGCGTCCTGTCTCGCTGATGCGATCGCGAATCGCCGCTCGTCACAAAAAATCTGCGCCGGTTTGCACTGTTGGGCTTCCGGCATCCTGCTCTGAGGAATGGCGCCACCGGCGCTGTAAGGGCCAAGGTCTTCGCTCCGATTGGCCCCGCTGTGGAAGTCGGTCATCGGCTGATACCCTCCCAGCCTTAGCAAGGTCGCCACTCTCTGCTTCGTTCCCCTCCGTGTCGTGGCGTCCGCGAACACCTTCATGCTCTCCAGCCCTGCAATTCACTGGATCGCACCTTCGGCCGACGGGGTGGAACAACGCCATACATCCTGGAGCCCAATAGCCGTTTCGTCCTGGTCCCGGCTCGCCTTCCGACTGGCGGCGTGCTGCGGCTCGTGACGGCGATCCCGGCGGCGCGCACCCCGCTCTGATGCGGGTTTCATATCGGGGCCTGTAGCGCCCTCGTTGCCGGGAAGGACGAACGGTTCTGCTGTGCGTCCCCGGTGTCAGCTTTCCGAGGCGCCAATCCCTCCGACTGACTGATCCCCTAAGTCCGTTCGGTTTCCGACCGCAACCCCCGCGGCTCCGGACCGTGTTGCCGCGCAAGCGCGGCTGCCCGCTCCACTCCGGGCCTTAAGGGCGAGGTGCCGCCAAGGCGGCACTTGCTGGCGTCTCCCGACGGCCTTGGCCGGGTCTCGTCGGAGGGATGGTCCCTTCGAGAAGCAACGGAGACTTACAATGCAGAACATCGTCATTCTTGCCGGCAACATCGGCCAGGACCCCGAAACCCGCAACACCCAGAGCGGCACCTCGATCACCCACTTCACGCTGGCCACCTCGCGCCCCCGCTACTCGGAAGGCAAGGTTGTCCGAGACAAGGACGGCTATCGCGTCCAGGACACCGAATGGCACCGGATCACCGCCTTCAACGGCCTCGGTAAGACGATCCAGCAGCATTGCGAGAAGGGCATGAAGGTTCTGGTTCGCGGCCGCATCCACTACACCAAGTGGACCGATCAGCAGGGCGTTGAGCGCTACGGCTGCGAGATCATCGCCGAGACGGTGGACTTCCTCAGCCGGGCAAAGCAGACCCAGAACGAAGACGGCAAGTTCATCGACGACGATGACATCCCGTTCTGAGCGGGATACCGGGAGCCCGGCGGCGCAAGCCGCCGGGATTTCCTAATTATCTGGCGTTCCTGGCATGAGTCGTCGTCTTCCGGCAGCACGATAAGCCTCGAACAATCTCTCCTGCTCGCCTTGGCTTGGAGAGAGAACCCAGCACTGCCCGAATCGCCCCCGCCACTGACCAGACGTCAAATCTCTAGGAACACCGATTCTGGGTCGCTTTCCACTCCAAATCCGTCTATAATAGCCGTAGTTCTGGCGTGACGTTGACGCACGGTGGGAGGTGATCATGCATGATCACTTCCCGACAAACACGGGCCGCGCGCGCATTACTGGGTTGGACACAGGAGATGCTCGCTGACAAGGCCAAGGTTTCGCTGACGGCGCTCAAGCGCATGGAGTCGGCCGCTGAACTGCGTGTGTATGAAAGCACCAGCGACCAAGTCCGCAGAGCGCTTGAGGCCGAAGGAATCGCCTTCATCAGATCGGGCCGCAACGAAGGGGTTATGCTTGTCGATGTGCACGAAGCAGCCGAACGCAGCAGAGTCCGGTAATTCCCACCCTTCTACCGCCTCCCGCTTGTCATCGTCGCGCTGTAATGGTGCTTAAGAATAGCAACCGCCATCCCAGAGTGTCACGTGCCGACTAATGACCACAATTGATTTCCTCGACGAAGCCCCTTCCATGCTGTCGCTCACCGAGTATGACCGACAGCACATCAAGCTCTATGCTCGTCTGCTGGACGCAGAGGCAGATGGAGCAGACTGGCGCGAAGCGGCCGAGGTTCTTTTCGGCATCTGTCCAACGACTGAGCCGGACCGCGCTCGCCGCGTCCACGACAGCCATCTGGCTCGCGCACACTGGATGACCAAGCATGGCTACCGGCAGCTCAGGCGCGGCCGGCCTCATTAGATCCCGTGTTGTCTCAAGTGCAACGCCTGTTGCGCCTTGCAACCTTCCCAAGAAATAGAATCCCCGGAATCAATTCGCTCTGTACGCGTATTCGCTGAACGGGGAGGATTAAATGACGCCCGATACAAGAGAATGGCGATCATCAACTACATACGACTATCTCGATCGGGCAGATGTAGATGCACTGGCGTGGGAGTGCCTTCGGCGCAATCTCGATTACCAGCGCGACTACGCAAACTCCATCCGCATGGCCTCCGAACTCGGGCCTGAGACCGAAGCGATCGGCGATCGCTGGGGTCTCCGATTTCCCCGCCAGGCCCAGCCTGAATGCACTCGAACAACCTGTTTTCTGGACGCCGGAAGCTGACACCAGCGTAGTCCATATCGGACCCGCCCCGGAAATTGAGCAGGTCAGCCCTCGCATTTTCGAGGATATTCGCTCGGAAATCAGCCGCAGTTCAGAGGAAGGACTGCATATATCGGTTCTCACCGGAAGCGGTCGCCTGCACCTTGTCGCGAGAGCGGGTCTCGAGCCGACGCAGTCCATCGCCGCCATCATTCCGCTCGACGCCCACAGCCTGGATCGTGTCCAGTCACTGATCAGACTCTGGCGAAGCCTTCACGGCCTGCCTGTGCCACAGGACAGTCGGATGACGGCGCAGCAGCGCCGTCGTCTCAAAAACATGCTGCGCGCCGCTGACGGCCGTTTGCACAACGCCGACTATCGCGAGATCGCCGAAGCGATTTTCGGCGTTGAACGCGTTGCCAGCGACCCCTGGAAAACGTCCGCGCTCCGGGACGCTGTCCTCGATCTGGTCAAGGACGGCTTCGCGATGATCGACGGCGGTTACCGCAAGCTTCTTCGCCACCGCCGTCGTTCGTAACCTGCGCTACTAGGGCAAGGTGTGCGAATTAGGCCCCCCCAAGTTCGCACTCCCCCTTCGCTATTCTTCTTCGCCACCGTGGCCTTCGTTCGCCGCTGAACGCCAGCGGCTCCCGCGAAAGCCACGGAGGCCACCATGAACGCCAATCTCGCGACCCTGCCGCCGCGCTTCCTCCGCACCAAGGAAGCCGCCGAATTCCTCAGTCTCTCGGCCCGTACCCTCGAAAAGCACCGGACCTACGGCACCGGGCCGGCCTATCGCAAGCTTGGCGGGCGCGTCGTCTATTCCGTCAATGAGCTTGAGGCATGGGCTGAACGCGGCGCCGTGACGTCCACCTCCGATCCGCGGGGCAGCGTGCTGCCCGCGAAACGCCATGAGCCCGCACCGGCATCCCATGCCGGCCGTCACGCCCGCTGATCCGCGCGGTCTTTTCAATGACGACGCGGCATCGCCCATCTCCGGAGCGCGGACAACTCGATCTGTTCCACGCGCTCCCTGGCGATTTCGCGCCCCGCGACGCGCAGGACCTCATGGCCTATCCGTTCTTCTCCCTCTCCAAGTCACACCGCACCGCGCCGATCGATTTCGTCGCCGGCGACGTGAGCATCCGCGTCGAGGCGGTTCCCGATCATGGCATGGCCACAATCTGGGATGCCGACATCCTCATCTGGGCGGCGAGCCAGATCGTCGAAGCGCGCGACAAAGGTCTTCGCACTTCGCGCCTGATGGCCGCCACCCCCTACGAGATCCTCAATTTCATCGGCCGCGGCGTATCGATGCGCGATTATCAGCGCCTCAAGGCTGCCCTCGACCGGCTGCAGTCGACCACGGTCGCAACCTCGATACGGCAAGCGGCCGAAGGCCGCCGCCACCGTTTCTCCTGGATCAATGAATGGCAGGAGCGCACCGATCGCCAGGGGCGTCCCGCCGGCATCGAGCTGATCGTGCCGGACTGGTTCTACCGCGCCGTTCTCGACGATGCGCTCGTCCTGACCATCGACCGGGACTATTTCGGTCTCACTGGAGGCCTCGACCGCTGGCTCTACCGCATTGTGCGCAAGCATGGCGGCAAACAACGCAATGGCTGGCGCTTCGACTTCCGCCACCTGCATCAGAAATCCGGCAGTCTTTCGCCATTCAAGCGCTTCGCGTTCGAGCTGCGCGACATCATTCGCCGCCAGCCATTGCCCGGCTACTCGCTGTTCCTTGAGGTCGAAGTCGGCGGCCGGTTGCTGCTTGCTTTTGAACCATCGGCGGCCTGTGGACAACCTGTGGACGGCCTCGTGCTATCAGGAACCCGACCTATCGTGCTATCGGGAACCGGAGGCTCGTGCTATCGGGAACCGAAACAGGGTGTAAGCTCTGGAAACAAAAAGCGAAATCGCGCCCTTAACTTAGAGTCTAACCAAGAATCTAACTTTGAAGAGCGCGCGCGCGATGTGGAAAACATCGCCGGAAGGCGGCCGAACCAGGCCAAAAAGCCATCACTTCAAGCGCATGTAACCGATCAGGCTCTTCGTAGCTCCGCCTGTACGGACCGCTCTTCCGGCCACGCGCATCTCACCTTCGGCGACGAGCCTGGAGGCGCGAAATGATCGTCGCACTTCTCAATCAGAAAGGCGGCGTCGGCAAAACGACGCTCGCGCTGCATCTTTCCGGTCAATGGGCGCGTGAAGGCAAGCGCATCACCCTGATCGATGCCGACCCGCAGGGATCGGCGCTCGACTGGTCGCAGCAACGCACCCGCGAGGGCCTGCCTCGCCTGTTCGGCGTCATCGGCTTGGCGCGCGACACACTTCATCGCGAGGCGCCCGAACTCGCGCGTGACGCCGATCACATCGTCATCGACGGACCACCGCGCGTTGCAGGTCGTATGCGTTCGGCGCTGCTCGCCGCCGATCTTGTCCTGATCCCTGTGCAGCCGTCACCTCTCGATGGCTGGGCCTCGGCCGAAATGCTGGCGCTGCTCGCAGAGGCCCGAATCTATCGGCCGCAACTCCTCGCCCGCTTCGTACTCAACCGCTGCGCTGCACGCACCGTCATCGCCCGCGAGACCGCCGAGACACTGGCCGATCACGATCCGCCCCTGATGTCGGCGACGATCGGCCAGCGTGTCGCCTTCGCCGACCTGGCGCAGTCCGGACGCCTCGTTTTTGAGGCCGACGACAATAGCGCGGCCGCGCGCGAGATCGCCGCCCTGACTGCGGAAGTCGGGAGGTTGGCGCCATGACCAAAGCCAGCGCCCGGCGCGGCTTCGTCGCCCGGCCTTCCAATCCAGACGACTGGATCAAGTCCACTGAACCGGGGTCGCCCGGTCCAGCTTCCAGCACGGGCTTCACCGCAAGGCTGACCATCGACGTCACGCCGGAGGTGCGCGGTCGCATCAAGATCGCCGCCTTTCAACGCGGCGTCACCGTCGCCGACATGCTTCGCGAATTGCTCGCGCGCGAATTCCCCCAATCGCCAGGAGACCCGTCATGACCGGCATCGCGGCCCCCCGCATGCGCGGCGGCTCGATGCCGTCGTCTTTCCAAACCGACCGTCTCACCCACGTCGAGCTGACATGGGTGGAAAAGCAGATCGAATACTGGATCAGGTTCGGTCAAGACGTGCAGGAGACGATCCTTGATCGCCGCCGCCGCGTCCTCTCCTTCAGGCCCGGCACGACTTTCGCCTTCGTACGATGGGCGTCCAACGACTTCGGCACGATCATCTCGGGCATCGATATCGTGCGCGCCATCACGCCCGGCGAAGCCTATCAGACGCTGCCCTTTGTACGCCCCGGCGGCGACATCCTGCTCAAGATCGAAAGCTGGCCGAAGGTCGAACGCGTGCTGCAGCTCATCGACGCGATCGAGGCCCTTTCGCTCGATCCGGCCGAAGCCGCGCCAGACTATTGGCGGCATGTACACAACCGACTGAGCGCCGGCCAGGACGCACGCCGCTACTCGCGCGATCAGCACCAGGCGTGGCTTAAGCGTCGGAGGATCGCGCCATGACCGACCTCAAATGGGCCATGGCGACGTTCGTAGCGTCCAGCGCGATCGCCGTGACGACGTGGATCGACGCCCCCACCAAACTCATCTGGAATGCCTCGGCCAGCACCCCGATCGGTTTCTATTCGGTCGAACCTGCAAAGCGGCTCGAAGTCACCGATCTGGTCGCCGTTGCTGCGCCGGAACCGATTGCGAGCTTCCTCGCCGATGGCGGATACCTGCCGGGCGACACGCCGCTCCTGAAACGGGTCCTTGGCCTTCCCGGGCAGACCGTCTGCCGCTCCGGCGTCCTGATTAGTGTCGACGGCGTCGCGATGGGAACGGCACTCCAACGCGACCGCATCGACCGACCGCTCCCCGATTGGCAGGGCTGCCGCATCGTCGCGGACGGCGAGATCTTCCTCATGAACTGGGACGTTCCCGACAGTCTGGACGGCCGCTATTTCGGCCCGATCCCGGCCAGCGCCGTCATCGGCCGCGCGGTTCCCTTGTGGACCGACGAGGACGGCCACGGCCGCTTCGAATGGCGGGCGCCAACGCGGTGATCGCCCAGCCTGAGGCGGGCGTGGTGCTCGCCCAATCCTTCTCCACCGCATCTTGAAAGGAAACCGCCATGCCGCAAATCGGCGAATTCACCCGCGAGGAATCTGGCTTCACCGGCCGCATTCATACGCTCACCCTGTTTCGCGAGATCACCATCGTTCCCGTCGATCCTTCGGACGTCGAGAACGCGCCGAGCCACCGCGTCCATCACGGCGCGGACGATAACGCACCGGAGATCGGCGCGGCCTGGACGGAGTCCAGCGAAAAGGCTGGCGAATATCTGTCACTGCTGATCGACGACCCCAGCTTTGCGCAGCCGATCCGTGCCCGCCTGTTCCAGAACGGGGCTGATACGACCTCCTGGTCTTTGCACTGGAGCCGCCCTCAGAAGCGCGGCGAACGGGAATAGCGCATGCGGATCGCTCGCACGAACCCCGCATCGCCGATGTCAACCGGGCGGCCTCGCGCTGCCCGGTGCATCATCCTCTTCCTCCTTTCCGGCCTGTCTGTTTCCGCCGCGCCGCCGCTCGCTGTTCTGGCGCAGAGCGCTCAGTCGATCGCGCAGCCAATCCACGATCCTCACGCCGCCTTCGTGACCGAAGCCTCGCAGAGTTTCGGCATTCCCGAACACTGGATCAGGTCGGTGCGCCGCGTCGAAAGCGCCGATGACGTGGGCGCCGTCTCATCGGCGGGCGCAATGGGCCTGATGCAGGTCATGCCCGCCACCTGGGCGGAATTGCGCGTCCGTTATGGCCTTGGACGCGATCCGTTCGACCCGCGCGACAACATCATCGCTGGTACGGCCTATCTGCGCGAAATGTACGATCGCTTCGGATCGCCGGGCTTTCTTGCAGCCTATAACGCTGGACCCGGACGCTATGAGGAATACCTCGCGGGCCGCCCCCTTCCGGCAGAAACCCGCGCCTATGTCGCCACGCTCGCGCCATTGATCGGCGGGGCTAACCTGTCGCCACCCGCACCGGGGACCGTCACTGTTGCCGCCGCCGATCCGCACGCTTGGCGGCGAGCTCCGCTCTTCGTCACGCCGTCAGCCCACGGTCTGGATGCGCGCAAAACGATATCCGAACCGCAAGAAAACGACGCCCGGACTGCGCCGTCATCGGGCGAAGGTCCCACCAATTCTGTGCAAAGCGGCAGCATTTTCGTTGCCCGTGCCGACGATGGAGACCCGCAATGAGCCGGTTCGCATCATGGCGCACCTTGGCGTGTTCCAGAGAGCGTTGTGCGGAAGGGTGGGAGGGGCAGAGAGCAACGACAGCAGGACGGCGAGATAAAAGGGCCGCGCCAAATTCGCACAAACCATTGACATGGCTTGGCTTTTGGCGTGCCGGTCGGTCGGGTCGCGTGCCGCGATTGCTACTTTATGCAGCGATTTCAATGGTGTTTCCGGCACTGTGCCCGTTAGCCCCTTCGGAAAGGGCAGTTCGATGAGCGAGGGCGACAGCGAATTCCGCGTCCGCCCTGGCCGCATCAAATCCACCCGCGCCCCCAAGCCGAAGAGCTTCATCAACCAGGTGCTGCGGGCCTCGAAAAAGGCAGGGCATAGCTCCGGCGAGGTGCGAACCGCCAAGCGCGGCGGCGCCAGCCGTGGTCACTCGACCTTCGGCCGCGGCCGCGTCAGTTTCAGCCGCTCGCGCATCTTCAGCGCCTCGCGCCGCGTCGTGGTCAAGGCGCGTGTCGTCCGCCACCAGGGCAAGTCGTTCCGCTCAGCGCCGCTCTCGGCCCATCTCTCCTATCTCAAGCGCGAGGGTGTCAGCCGGGATGGAGAGAAGGGCGTGATGTTCGACGCCACGAACGAGCGCGCCGACGATCTCGCCTTCTCCGATCACTGCAAGGACGATCGGCACCACTTCCGCTTCATCGTCTCGCCCGAAGACGCCGGCGACATGACCGACCTGCGCGAATTCACCCGCGACCTTGTCAGTCAGATGGAATCGGATCTCGACACGAAGCTCGATTGGGTGGCCGTCGATCATTGGAACACCGACAATCCCCATGTTCATCTGCTGGTGCGCGGCGTTGATCAGACCGGTGCCGATCTGGTGATCTCCCGCGACTACATCAGCCGAGGCCTGCGCTCCCGCGCCGAGGATCTGGTCTCGCTCGAACTCGGCCCCAAACCCGAACATGAAATCCGCAACGCGCTGGAGAGGGAGGTCACGGCCGAACGCTGGACGCGCCTTGATGTCGAGATCCGCATCGCCGCCGATGAAACCGGCTTCATCGACCTGCGGCCCGAGGCGAACGGCAAGTCCGATCCGTCACTCCGCCGCCTGATGGTTGGCCGCCTCCAGCATCTCGAAAAAATGGAGCTGGCTGCACAAGGCGCTCCCGGCAAATGGACCGTCGGGCTCCAGGCCGAACGCACGCTACGCGATCTCGGCACGCGCGGCGACATCATCAAGACCATGCACCGCGCCTTCACAGAACGCGGACAGGATCGCGGCTTCTCCGACTATGTGATCGATGTCGGCGGCGCAGGCTCTCCCATCATCGGCCGTCTTGTCGATCGCGGCCTGCACGACGAACTGACCGGCGAAGCCTATGCCGTGATCGACGGCACGGACGGCCGTGCCCACCATGTCCGCTTCCGTGGGATAGAGACCTTCGAGCATTCCCCGCCGATCGGCGGCATCGTCGAGGTGCGGCGGTTCGGCGGTGAGGACGACAAGCGCCCGACACTCGTGCTCGCCAACCGGTCCGACTTCGATCTCAACCGGCAGGTCACGGCACCCGGCGCGACATGGCTCGATCATCGTCTGGTCGAGCGTGAAGCCATGCCCATGTCGACCGGCGGCTTCGGCGCAGAGGTGCGTGACGCCATGAAGGCGCGCGCCGAACATCTGGCTGAAGAAGGTCTCGCGCGGCGGCAGGGCCAGCGCATCATCCTGCAGCGCGATCTTCTCAACACCCTGCGACAGCGCGAACTCGATGCCGTCGGCGCAAAGCTTCAGGCAGAGACTGGTTTGCCCTTCCAGAAGGCTCAGGCCGGCGAGCACGTCGCCGGTCTCTACCGCCAGCGCGTCTCGCTGGCCTCTGGCCGCTTCGCCATGATCGACAACGGCCTCGGCTTCCAACTCGTGCCCTGGTCCCCGCCGCTCGAAAAGAAACTCGGCCAGCACATTGCCGGCGTCGCCAAGGGTAACGGCGGCATCGAATGGAGCCTCGGCCGACAGCGGGGGCTCGGCCTGTGACCACCACAAGCAACAAGAAAGGACCCCGCTAATGTCCGCGACCAAAATCCTCTGGGGCCAAATCCTGGTTGTCTTCCTGATCGTGCTGTTCACGACATGGGGCGCGACCCAGTATGTTGCCTGGAGCCTCGGCTTTCAGGCGCAGCTCGGCACACCTTGGTTCGTGCTTGGCGGCATGCCGATCTACTATCCCCCAGCCATCTTCTGGTGGTGGTACTTCTTCGACGCCTATGCGCCGGGGATCTTCGCCAAGGGCGGCATGATCGCAGCGTCCGGCGGCTTCATCGCCATTGCCGTCGCCATCGGCATGTCGGTCTGGCGAGCTCGTGAAGCGAAGAACATCGCGACCTATGGGTCAGCCCGCTGGGCAAAGCCACAGGAGGTCAAGGCCGCGGGCCTGCTCAATCCCGATGGCGTGGTGCTCGGCAAGCTCGACCAGGACTATCTTCGCCACGATGGGCCGGAGCATGTGCTCTGCTTTGCGCCGACCCGATCCGGCAAGGGCGTTGGGCTCGTCGTTCCGACATTGTTGACCTGGCCCGGCTCCGTCGTCGTTCACGATATCAAGGGCGAGAACTGGCAGCTCACCGCAGGCTTCCGCTCGAAGCACGGCCGCGTGCTGCTCTTCGATCCGACCAACCGGAACTCCGCCGCCTACAATCCGCTGCTCGAGGTACGGCGCGGCGAATGGGAAGTGCGCGACGTCCAGAACGTCGCCGATGTGCTCGTCGATCCCGAAGGTTCGTTGGAGAAGCGCAATCACTGGGAGAAGACCAGCCATTCCCTGCTGGTCGGCGCGATCCTGCACGTCCTCTATGCGGAGAAAGACAAGACGCTCGCCGGTGTCGCCGGGTTCCTGTCCGATCCGAAGCGCCCGATCGAGACGACACTGGCGGCGATGATGACCACGCCGCATCTGGGCGAAGCCGGTCCTCATCCGGTCATCGCATCGACCGCGCGCGAGCTCTTGAACAAATCAGACAACGAGCGCTCCGGCGTGCTCTCGACCGCCATGTCGTTCCTCGGTCTCTATCGCGATCCCGTCGTCGCCGAGGTGACCCGGCGCTGCGACTGGCGCATCGCCGACCTGATTGAGGACCAGCAACCGGCGACGCTCTACCTCGTCGTGCCGCCTTCGGACATTTCGCGCACCAAGCCGCTGATCCGGCTTGTGCTCAACCAGATCGGCCGGCGCCTTACAGAGGATCTGCACACCAAGGCGCGTCGACATCGCGTGCTGATGATGCTCGACGAGTTTCCCGCGCTCGGCCGTCTCGACTTCTTCGAAAGCGCGCTCGCTTTCATGGCCGGCTACGGCATGAAGGCCTTCCTCATCGCCCAGTCGCTCAACCAGATCGAGAAGGCCTACGGCGCCAACAACTCCATCCTCGACAATTGCCATGTGCGGGTGAGCTTCGCCACGAACGACGAGCGCACCGCCAAACGTGTCTCCGACGCGCTCGGCACCGCCACCGAGATGAAGGCGATGAAGAACTATGCCGGACATCGTCTCTCGCCCTGGCTCGGCCATCTGATGGTCTCGCGCTCCGAGACCGCGCGACCGCTGCTGACGCCCGGCGAGATCATGCAGCTCCCGCCAAATGACGAAATCGTCATGCTGGCCGCTACCCCGCCGATCCGGGCCAACAAGGCGCGCTATTTCGAGGACAAGCGCTTCGTCGAGCGCGTACTGCCTCCGCCCAATCCCACGCAGACGAGCCTGACCAAGCGGAAGGACGCCTGGACCGAACTGGCGCCCCAGGTCCCGGACGCTGTCTTGCTGGCTGAGATCCATAAGGCAGAACAGGACGCCGCCAATAGCGGCCTGCGTCGCGAGCCAGAACTTCCCGACCACGTCGCCATCGTCAAGGAAACGACCGACCCGAACCCGGCCGAGGAATTCTCTGTGCTGCTCGACGATGAGCCAGAGGACGCTGCACGTCAGCGCCAGGCCCTTCGCCGCCGGATGAGCGGCATCGCCCGTCAGGTCTCGATGGACCCCAACGACAATATGGAGCTTTGAGCCATGCGCGACCGGATGAATGTGTATTTCCCGCCCGACATGCTGCGCCAGATCGCCGATCTTGCCGACCGCAAGAAAATCTCGCGCTCGGCGATCGTAGAGGCTGCCGTCGCCTCCTTTCTCTCACCTGATGGAGCGGACAAACGCGAGGCTGCGCTGACCCGTCGTCTCGACCGGATGACGAGGCAGATCCAGCGGATCGAGCGCGACCTCGGCATCACAGCCGAGACGCTTGCTCTGTTCGTTCGCTTCTGGCTGTCCGTCACGCCGCCACTGACCGGCGATGCTCATGCCGCTGCACAGGCCAAGGGCCGCGAACGGTACGAAGGATTCATCGAAACCGTCGGGCGGCGCCTGCAGCAAGGCCAAAGCTTCCTGCGCGAAATACCTGACGATGTTGATGACGGGCGATCGCCAACATCGTCAGATGAAGTTTTTCGTCCGGATCGGTGAGCGCCATGACAGATTGCAAGCCCTAACTATCACAGCGCTAAACTCGAGGCGCTCCCGACGGTGGCTATATTCCCTTTACGAAACTATCGTCGACGCCGCCTTCCGACGGTCTGTTACACGAAGGACGGTATAACCAGCCAGCCCTGCGATTAGGGATCCGGCTAAAATCCCGAACTTGACTCGATCCTGCATCGCAGGTTCGTCAAACGCCAGCAGGCCAATAAACAGGCTCATTGTGAAGCCAATTCCGCTCAGCAGCGCAACGCCGAGTGTCTGCCCCCAGCTTGCTGCGGCGGGAAGATCGGCAAGTCCTAGCCGCACCAGAGCGGCTACGGTGCCGAACACGCCGACCAGCTTACCGACTACGAGACCGGCCGCCACACCGAGCGTCAGTGGCTCGATCAAGACAGCAGGGGTAACGCCTGAAAAGGAAACGCCAGCATTGGCAAAGCCAAAAATAGGAACAATTAGGAAGGCGACAGGCTTTTGGAGGGCATGTTCGAGCTGATGCAACGGCGAAACTGAGGGCGATGCTTCCGGCGTTCCGGGCGTGAGGCGAATAGGAATGGTCAACGCCAGAATGACTCCGGCCAGTGTGGCATGAACGCCGGAGCGCAACACCAGAACCCAAAGCACAGCTCCGAGAACCAGATAGAGCCAAAGGCGCATGACACCCGACCTGTTCAGGACGACCAGAGCGCTAATAACCAGAGCCGCGCCACCGAGAGCAACGAAGTTCAAATCGGGCGTATAGAATAATGCGATCACGATGACCGCGCCCAGATCATCAATGATCGCCAGTGCTGCGAGGAAGATTTTCAACGACGCCGGCACTTTTGGCCCGAGCAAAGACAGGACACCGAGCGCAAAGGCGATGTCGGTCGCTGACGGAATTGCCCATCCACGCAGGGCGGCAGGATCGCCGAGATTAAATGCTATGTAGATCACTGCCGGAACGGCCATGCCGCCAGCAGCGGCGGCCCCCGGTAGCAACCGACGACTCCAGCTCGACAATTGCCCGTCCAACATCTCGCGCTTGATCTCAAGCCCGACCAACAGAAAGAACAAGGCCATTAGCGCGTCATTTATCCAGTGTTGGACGCTCAATGGGCCGATATAGGCATGTAGCGCCGAGAAGTAGCTCCCGGCGACAGGCGAATTTGCTGTGAGGATGGCGAGCACTGCAACGGCCATGAGAAGGATGCCGCCAGAGGCTTCATTGTCGAGGAATTGCCGGAGCGTGGAATTGATTCGGCCCTGATTAGGGCTGACGGGCTGAGTTGAGGCCATAGGGCTGCATCCTCTGGGACAGAGTTGTTCTTTTCTCCGTATTAGGGTGAGACCCTGGCGCACGCAGCACACGCCATGATTCGCTTATCATACTCAGGCCGCTTGGCATGGCGAGCAAAACCGGAGCAGTTGTCCGGTTTTTTGAAATTTCGCCTTCGACCGCCGGCCATCAGATTGTGTTGCTGACCAGGTTCCGCCGCCGTTTTCCTGTATTTGCACGCCACAGCCCTACTACGACAAAGACTTGTTGAACTGGCCCAATTTCGGGCTCTTTTAATCGTCCCCGATCCAGGGCCGGCTGAACGGTCCCTGGCCGCAAGGGGACGACATGGCGGCATCTCACCAGAAAACAGAAGCGATTACGCGCGGCGCGCGCATGCTGCGCACGGCCCTTGGGCCGGCGATCGCCCGCTTTCTGGAAGACCCGTCGATCGTCGAGGTGATGCTCAATCCTGACGGCCGGCTCTGGATCGACCGGCTGTCCGAAGGCCTGTCTGACACAGGCGAGCAGCTAGCGCCCGCAGATGGCGAACGGATCGTGCGACTCGTCGCGCACCATGTCGGCGCCGAGGTCCATCCCGGCAATCCGCGGGTGTCGGCCGAACTGCCCGAGACGGGGGAGCGGTTTGAGGGCCTGTTGCCCCCAGTTGTTGCGGCGCCGGCTTTCGCGATCCGCAAACCTGCCGTCGCAGTCTTCACGCTCGACGACTATGTGGCCGCCGGAATCATGTCGGCGGACCAGGCCGAGGCTCTGCGCGAGGCGGTCGCCGCCCGGGCCAACATCCTTGTCGCCGGCGGCACCTCGACCGGCAAGACCACACTCACCAATGCGTTGCTCGCCGAGGTCTCCAAGACCACGGATCGCGTCGTCATCATCGAGGACACGCGCGAGCTGCAATGCTCCGCACCCAACCTCGTCGCCATGCGCACCAAAGACGGTGTCGCCACCTTGTCGGATCTGGTGCGGTCCTCGCTGCGATTGCGACCAGACCGCATTCCGATCGGAGAGGTCCGCGGCTCCGAAGCTCTCGACCTGCTCAAGGCCTGGGGAACGGGTCATCCGGGCGGCATCGGCACCATCCATGCCGGCACAGGGATCGGTGCGCTGCGCCGCCTCGAGCAACTCATCCAGGAAGCCGTCGTCACCGTCCCAAGAGCGCTGATCGCGGAGACCATCGACCTCGTCGCTGTTCTCGCTGGTCGCGGCTCGCAACGCCGGCTCGCCGAACTCGCGTGCGTCGATGGCCTCGGCCCGGACGGCGACTACCGCGTCACTCCCGCAACCTCAGCCTCAAGCCCAACAGGAGATCCCTCATGATCCGTCACGCCCGGCGCATCCGCCGCCATGTCACGGCAGTAGCAGCCGTCACCTATGCGACCCTGATCCTCGCCCCCGCCGCTCACGCTTCCGGTTCGTCCATGCCCTGGGAAGCGCCGCTTCAATCGATCCTGCAATCGATCGAGGGCCCGGTCGCCAAGATCGTCGCGGTCATCATCATCATCGTCACCGGCCTCACACTGGCCTTCGGCGACTCGTCCGGCGGGTTCCGCCGTCTGATTCAGATCGTGTTCGGTCTGTCGATCGCGTTCGCCGCATCCAGCTTCTTTCTCTCCTTCTTCTCGTTCGGCGGCGGGGCGCTCGTGTGATGGCGGGGAGGCTGGAACAGCTCGACGAGGTGCCGGGCTTCACCGTGCAGGTCCACCGGGCGCTAACCGAGCACATCCTACTCGGCGGCGCACCGCGCTCCATCGCCATCATGAACGGCACTTTGGCCGGAGCCGTTGGCCTCGGTCTGCGCCTCTGGCTTGTCGGCCTGGCCATCTGGGTTGTCGGCCACTTCGCCGCCGTCTGGGCCGCCAAGCGCGACCCGCTCTTCGTCGAGGTCGGCCGGAGGCATCTGCGCATCCCCGGCCACCTGTCGGTCTGAAGGAGCAGCGCTCATGATGAACCTCGCTGAATATCGCCGCACTTCCAGCCGCCTGGCGGATTTCCTGCCTTGGGCGGCTCTGGTGGGCCAGGGCGCCGTCCTCAACAAGGACGGTTCGTTCCAGCGTACCGCACGCTTCCGCGGCCCCGACCTCGACAGTGCCGTTGCGGCCGAATTGGTTGCAGTCGCGGGACGCCTCAACAACGCCTTCCGTCGGCTCGGCTCTGGCTGGGCGATCTTCGTTGAAGCGCAACGGCACGAATCCTCGACCTATCCCGAGAGCCGTTTTCCCGATCCGGCGTCGGCCTTGGTCGATGCCGAGCGCAAGGCGGACTTCGAGGAAGCCGGCGCCCATTTCATTTCCGGCTACTTCCTCACCTTCACCTATCTCCCGCCGGCCGAAGATGCGGCGCGGACTGAAGCATGGCTCTATGAGGGACGCGACCGAAGCGGCGTCGATCCGCATGAGGTTCTGCGCGGCTTCATCGATCGCACCGACCGGGTGCTGTCGCTGCTCGATGGCTTTATGCCGGAATGCGGCTGGCTCGATGACGCCGAGACACTGACCTATCTGCATTCCTGCGTTTCAACCAACCATCATCGGGTGCGGGTCCCCGAAACGCCGATCTATCTGGATGCGCTGCTCGCCGATCAGCCGCTTACCGGCGGGCTTGAGCCGCGTCTGGGACATTCCGATCTGCGCATCCTCACTATCGTCGGCTTTCCCACTGCGACGACACCCGGAATCCTGGACGAGCTGAACCGTCTTGCATTCCCCTATCGCTGGTCGACACGGGCAATCCTGCTCGACAAGACCGACGCCACCAAGCTGCTGACAAAGATCCGGCGGCAATGGTTCGCCAAGCGCAAATCCATCGCCGCAATCCTGAAAGAGGTCATGACCAACGAGGCGTCCGCCCTCGTTGACACCGACGCAGCCAATAAGGCCGCAGACGCCGATCTCGCACTTCAGGAACTAGGGGCCGACTATGCCGGCCAGGCTTATGTCACGGCGACCATCACCGTCTGGGACAAAGACCCGCGGATCGCTGACGAAAAGCTGCGTTTGGTCGAGAAGGTGGTCCAGGGCCGCGACTTCACCGCCATGCCCGAGACCATCAACGCCGTAGACGCATGGCTCGGCTCGCTGCCGGGCAATGTCTACGCCAATGTTCGGCAGCCGCCGATTTCCACGCTCAATCTCGCCCACATGATCCCGCTTTCAGCGGTGTGGGCGGGGCCGGAACGGGACGAGCACTTCGGGTCGCCCCCCTTGCTGTTCGGCAAGACCGAAGGAAGCACCCCGTTCCGGTTTTCCCTTCATGTCGGAGATGTCGGCCATACGCTCGTCGTCGGTCCGACTGGTGCGGGCAAGTCCGTGCTGCTGGCGCTGATGGCGCTCCAATTCCGCCGCTACGAAAATTCTCAGGTTTTCGCCTTCGACTTCGGCGGCTCCATTCGGGCCGCGGCATTGGCTATGGGCGGCGATTGGCACGACCTTGGCGGTGATCTGACGGACGGCGCCGAGTCTTCCGTATCACTTCAGCCTCTCGCGCGCGTCCATGACGTGCCCGAACGCGCCTGGGCCGCTGACTGGCTCATCGCCATCCTCATGCGCGAAGGCATCCAGATCACGCCAGAGGTGAAGGAACACCTCTGGTCCGCCTTAACGTCGCTCGCCTCCGCCCCTGTCCAAGAACGGACCATCACCGGCCTGTGCGTGCTGCTGCAATCGATCGATCTCAAGCAAGCCTTGCGGTCCTATTGCGTCGGCGGGCCTTATGGTCGGCTTCTTGATGCCGAGAACGAGCATCTCGGGCATGCAGCGGTGCAGGCGTTCGAGATCGAGGGCCTTGTCGGCACAGGCTCAGCGCCCGCCGTTCTCGCCTATCTCTTTCACCGCATCGGCGACCGCCTCGACGGATCGCCCACACTGCTGATCATCGACGAAGGCTGGCTCGCCCTCGATGACGAAGGCTTCGCAGGTCAGCTCCGCGAATGGCTGAAGACCCTTCGCAAGAAGAACGCATCGGTCATCTTCGCCACCCAATCGCTCAGCGACATTGATGGCTCGGCGATCGCCCCGGCCATCATCGAAAGCTGCCCGACGCGGCTGCTGCTGCCTAACGAGCGGGCGATCGAGCCCCAGATCACCGCAATCTATCGTCGCTTCGGATTGAATGATCGGCAGATCGAGATCCTCGCGCGGGCCACCCCGAAGCGGGACTACTACTGCCAGTCGCGACGCGGCAATCGCTTGTTCGACCTGGGCCTCTCCGAAGTGGGCCTCGCGCTCACTGCGGCTTCTTCCAAAACCGATCAGACGGCTATCGCCAGGATCTTCGCCGAGCATGGGCCAGACGGGTTCCTCCCCGCATGGCTGCGCCTGCGCGGCGTCGACTGGGCCGCCGACCTTATCCCCGATCTCGCCAATCTCGTTCCCCCAGCCCCCAAGGAGACTACGTCATGACCATCCATCGTTCCCGCTCGCGCGCACTATTCACGGCCGCGACAATGCTGGCGATGCCCGTCGCCCTGTCGCCGATCTTCATCTCTCCGGCGCATGCTCAATTTGGCTTCGGACGGATCGTCTATGATCCGTCCAATTACGCGCAGAACGTGCTCACTGCCGCGCGCACGCTGGAGCAGATCAACAACCAGATCACACAGCTCCAGAATGAAGCGCAGATGCTCATCAATCAGGCGCGCAATCTCGCGAGCCTGCCGCATTCCTCGCTCCAGCAGCTTCAACAGGGCTTTCAGCGCACGCAACAGCTTTTGAGCCAGGCTCAGAACATCGCGTTCGATGTTCAGAGCATCGATCGGGCCTTTCAGCAACAATACGGCAATGTCTCACTGTCGACGACGGATCAACAGCTCGTCGCCGATGCACGCTCACGCTGGCAGAACACCGTGGGCGGACTGCAGGACGCAATGCGCGTCCAGGCCGGCGTGGTCGGCAACATCGACACGAACCGCGCCGAAGTTTCGACGCTGGTCGGCCAAAGCCAGGGGGCGACAGGCGCGCTCCAGGCGACCCAGGCCGGCAACCAGCTTCTCGCTCTCCAGTCGCAGCAGCTCTCCGATCTTGTCGCATTGCTCGCGGCCGATGGACGTGCCGGGGCGCTGACCGAAGCAGAAAGGGCTGCCGCAGCCGAACAGGGGCGCGAACAACGCCGCCGGTTCCTGACGCCTGGCTCCGGCTATCAGCCCGGCAACGCCCAGATGTTCAACAACGGCAACTGAGGGCGCAAGCATGGATGGCAAGCTGCTGGCCCGGCTCGGCGCGGTCGTCTTCGTCGCCATCGCGATCACTGCGACGGCGATCGAGATGACCCGGAAGGAGGGAGCTCCCGCAGAGGAGCCCGCGCGTCTCGCAGAGCCCGTTCGAGATCCCCTGCGCGAGGCTCAACGCCGGTGCCAGCAGCTTGGTCAGAGCGCCGCAAGCGATGCGGACTGCATGCGCGTCTGGGCCGAAACCCGCGACCGCTTCCTCGGCCGTGCGCCGGCGCCCACAGCCCCATCTCAGAATCAAGGACAGTGATCCATGGGCGGCACCGGCGTCATCGACACATTCCTGGGCACCTTCACCCGCTACATCGATTCCGGCTTCGGCCTGCTAGGCGGCGAGGTCGCCTTCATCGCCACAACCCTCATCGTCATCGACGTGACGCTGGCCGCGCTCTTCTGGTCCTGGGGAGCCGACGACGACATCATCGCGCGCCTTGTAAAGAAGACACTTTTCGTCGGCGTCTTCGCCTACATCATCGGCAACTGGAACAATCTGGCGAACATCGTCTTCGACAGTTTCGCCGGCCTCGGTCTGAAGGGTTCGGGCACCAGCTTCACCGTTCAGGATCTTTTGCGCCCCGGCAAGGTGGCGCAGACCGGCCTCGATGCCGCCCGTCCATTGCTCGAATCCATTTCCGATCTGATGGGGTGGATCGCCTTCTTCGAGAACTTCATCCAGATCGCCTGCCTGCTGTTCGCATGGGCTCTGGTGCTTCTCGCCTTCTTCATCCTGGCCGTGCAGCTCTTCGTAACGCTGATCGAGTTCAAGCTGACGACGCTTGCGGGCTTTGTGCTGATACCCTTCGGGCTGTTCGGCAAGACCGCCTTCATGGCCGAACGCGTGCTGGGCAATGTCGTGTCATCCGGCATCAAGGTTCTGGTGCTTGCCGTCATCATCGGCATCGGATCGACCCTCTTCTCCCAGTTTACCGCTGGCTTCGGCGGCGAGACCCCTACGATTGACGAGGCCATGGCAGTGGTCCTCGCTGCGCTTTCGCTGCTCGGCCTGGGAATCTTCGGTCCTGGCATCGCCAGCGGCCTCGTCTCAGGCGGTCCGCAGCTCGGCGCCGGCGCCGCTGTGGGCACGGGGCTTGCCGTCGGCGGCGCGGCGCTGGCCGCAGGTGGTGCAGCGGGTCTGGCCGTCAAAGGCGGCGCCGCCGCCATATCCGGTGGAGCCGCCGCCGTGCGTGGTGGCGCTGCCGCTGCCGGCGCCGCATCTTCGGCCTACAGTCTCGGTTCTCTTGGTCAGACTGGCGCGTCGGGCGTGGCCTCGGGCCTCGGAGGCGTCGCACGCGCAGCAGGTTCGGCTGCCGCATCGCCGCTCAAGCGCGCCGCAACGAAAGCTGGCGAAAGCGTCAAGTCCAGCTTCGCCGACGGCGCGAAGGCCGGTTTCGGAGCCACCGGCGGGTCCTCGACCATGGGGACCATCGGCGGCGCCGACGCTGCCGCCGCTTCCGCCAGCCCCCCGCGAGATGGAGCCCCTGACTGGGCGAAGCGCATGAAACGCAGCCAGGCCCTCAGCCACGGCGTCTCAGCGGCCGGTCACGCCGTGCGCTCCGGCGACAGCCATGGCGGCGGCTCTTCCGTCAACCTTTCTGAAAGTGATCGCTCATGAGCCTCTTCAAACGACCCGCAACCCACTATGGCAAGACACCCGAGCCTGAAACGCCCTATCAGAAGGCTGCTCAGGTCTGGGACGAACGCATCGGCTCGGCCCGCGTGCAGGCGAAGAACTGGCGCTACATGGCGTTCGGCAGCCTGATTCTCACAGCGGGGTTTGCCGCAGCCCTGGTCTGGCAGTCAGCTCGCGGGACCGTCGTGCCTTGGGTCGTGCAGGTCGATAATCTCGGCCAGGCGCAAACCGTCGCGCCAGCCTCCGCGGACTATCGGCCCAACGACCCTCAGATCGCTTTCCACCTTGCTCGCTTCATCGAACAGACCCGCGCGATTCCGTCTGACGCCATCATCGTGCGCCAGAACTGGCTTCGCGCTTATGAATGGACCACTGATCGCGGCGCCGCAGCGCTGAACGACTACGCCCGCTCCAACGACCCGTTCACACGGGTCGGCCGCCAGCAAGTCGCCGTAGAAGTCTCAAGTGTGATCCGGGCTTCCCCCGATAGCTTCCGTGTCGCCTGGACAGAGCGTCACTATGAAAACGGCCAGCTCGCCCGAACGGAACGCTGGACCGCCATCCTGACCATCGTCATCCAGACGCCGCGCGACGCAGAACGCCTCCGCGCCAATCCTCTGGGCATCTACGTCAATGCCATCAACTGGTCGCGGGAGATGAGCCAATGAGCCGCCCTCCGATGAGCAAATCCGCGTTTCAGGGTTTTTCCAGATCTGGCCTCGCGATCGTTCTGCTTTCCGCGACCGTGCTTGCCGGTTGCGCGACCAATCGGCCGCCGCAAATCAGTTACGATTCGGACGTGCCGCCGCTGCCCGCCGTGCCGGCAGTCGTCACGGACGCGCCGCCGAGGCCATTGCATGTCCCTCCGGCATGGACGCCGGCAAGAGGGGGGACAGCCGCCAACACCCCGGAGGGGCGCGTCCAGAACGCCAACTCGGCCGCCCGCGTTCAGCCTCGCCGCGAAGGCTATTTCAACTCGATCCAGATCTATCCCTGGAGCGAAGGCGCGCTCTATCAGGTCTATGCCGCGCCCGGCCAAATCACCAATATCGCGCTGGAGCCAGGGGAGAGCCTGACCGGAGCCGGCCCCATCGCCGCTGGCGACACGGCACGATGGATCATCGGCGATACCGAAAGCGGCAGCGGCGCGACCCGTCGCGTCCATATCCTCGTCAAACCAAGTCGCACTGACATCACGACCAACCTCGTTATCACGACCGATCGGCGGGTTTACATGATCGAACTGCGCTCCGGGGAAGCGCCCTATATGCCCGCCGTCGCTTGGGCCTACCCGCAGCCGCCCGCAGGTCAGAGGCAGAGCGTCCCGGCGACCCCCGTCATCCCCGTCGCCTCGGCGCGCAACTATCGCTACGGCTTGACCGGTGATTCACCGCCCTGGCGGCCCGTGTCGGTCTATGATGACGGGCGGCGGGTCTATGTGGAGTTCCCGCGCGGCATCGTCCAAGGCGAGATGCCGCCGCTGTTCGTCATTGGCTCCGATGGCGAAGCGCAAATCGTCAACAGCCGCATTTTCCAGCACATCCTGATCGTCGATCGCCTCTTCGGCGCGGCCGAGCTGAGACTCGGCAGCGGCGACCGCCAGCAAACCGTCAGGATTGTCCGCACCGACGGGAGGCCAGCGTCATGAGCAACAAGGAAGATAACCGCGATGACGGCCTGGCGCCCGCCGGTCCCACTGTCGCGTCAACCTCGACCATGCGGCTGCGCGCTGAGCCTCCGCGCGTCACCCGGCTGTCCCGCAAGGTATTGGCTGGTGTCGGCCTCATCGCCAGCATCGGCATCGGCAGCGCGCTGATTTATGCGTTGCAGACGCGCCAAGGCGGGCCGGGCAACGAGGAGCTCTATTCCACGGAGAACAGAACCACTGCCGATGGTCTTGCGGGACTGCCGCGCGACTATACCGGACCGGTCCTCGGCCCACCTTTGCCAGGCGATCTCGGCGGTCCGATCCTCGACGCCCAGAACCGCGGCCAGCCCGTCGTGCCGCCAGCAATGGCGACACCCCAGGTCGATCCCGAGGAGCAACGCCGTCTCGCCGAGGAGGAAGCAGCCCGAACGAGCCGGGTGTTCTTCCAAACAGGACCTGGAACGGGCGCACCGCCTGCAACCCCAGCCATGAGCAGTCCGTCGCTGGCGGGCCTCGGCCTGCCGGGTCAGATGGGAACACCAACAGCCCAGGAGCGGCAGAGCGCTTTCCTGAACGCTGCTGTCGATCGGCGCACGGTCTCGCCAGATCGCGTCATGGCCCCGGCATCGCCCTATGTGCTTCAGGCCGGCGCGGTGATATCCGCCGCCCTCATAACCGGCATCCGCTCCGACCTTCCCGGCCAGATCACCGCGCAGGTGACCGAGCACATCTATGACAGTCCCACCGGCCGCATCCTGCTCGTCCCCCAGGGCACCCGTATCATCGGCGAATACAGCAACGATGTCGGTTTCGGACAGCGCCGCGTGCTCTTGGTCTGGAACCGGCTGATCTTGCCGAACGGGCGCTCTATCGTCCTGGAACGCCAGCCCGGCGCCGACACGCAAGGTTATGCCGGCCTTGAGGACGGCGTCGACTACCATTGGTGGGACCTTGCGAAAGCCGCCGGGTTGTCGACCCTTCTCGCCGTGGGCGCCGAGATCGCCGTCGACGATGAGGACCGTCTGATCCGCGCCATTCGCGACGGCGCCCAGGACACCATCAATGACGCTGGCCAGCAGATCATCCGCCGCCAGTTGCAGGTCGCGCCCACCCTGACAATCCGGCCGGGATTCCCGGTCCGCGTGATCGTCACCCGCGACCTGGTGCTCGAACCCTATGGAGCAGCGCAATGACCAAACTGAAGCTCGGCCCGATCGCCGAGGACAAGCCGGTGAAGATAACCCTGGATCTCCCCGGCGCTCTTCACCGCGACCTCAGTGCCTATGCGGACGCGCTTGGCCGTGAATCCGGCCAACCCGTCATCGACCCCAAAAAGCTCATTGTTCCGATGCTTGAGCGGTTTATGGCGACGGACCGGGGGTTCGCCAAAGCGCGCCGACATCGCGAGTGATCGCGACCCGGACCCCGATCCGGCAAGATCAGATAAGCCGCCTCAGGCGCTCTCCAGAGTCTTTGGACGCTAGTTTCGAGGCTAGCGAAAGAAAACGCCGAAGTGACGGGTTATCCCGGCCAGGCGCCCAGACTGCGCTGAACGGGACTATGTCTTCGTCCTCGACCAGAGGTCGCAGTACGAGCCGGGGGACGGAAACAAAGCTCCAGCCGGCCGACACCACAGTTATGCCTCTGCCGATAGCGACCATGTTCATCAAGGTCTCCTGGTTGCATGGCATGATTTTGATGGCGGGATAGTTGCTGTAATCCGCCAACCGACGAACGATGTAATCGTGGACCTCAAGTCCGGGCGCGCATTTCGTCGCCAGGAATTTCTGGTCGCGGAGCCACGACCATTCAATCGATTCACGCTCGGCTAGATGATGATCCGCCGAGAAGGCAACATGCACCCGCTCTTGCCAGAGCTCGGCGGTTTCACAATCGGCGATCGCGCCATTCCCGGTAAAGAAAGCGATATCCAGTTGCCGGGACCGCAGTGCGGCTATGTGTTCGGCCCTTCCTCCATCCCTGATCTCGATGGATACCTCCGGGTGCAACAAGGCATATTGTTCGATGAGCTCCCTCAGAAACCCGCCCGCAAGCGACGTCAGAACGCCGATGCTAAGGCTTCCGTTTTCGCCGCGGCCCGCCGCGCCGGCGGTTTGGGTCGCTCGCATGATCTGCTCAATCGCTGGACGGACGGCGGCGACAAATTGCTCTCCGGCATGCGTCAGGCGAATCCCGGAGGGGCATCGCTCGAAGAAAGAAACGCCCACCACATCCTCAATGCGTTGCACGCCCCGGCTCACCGTCGCCGGATATTGCCCCAACGCCTCCGCAGCGCGCCGAAAGCTGCGATAGTCCGCCGCCGCCACGACATACTGAAGCGAACTCAGGTCAAACGGGATCTTCGTGGACACGGGAGGAAAAGAAGGCCCCTCTGAGTCCTGGTTTTCCTCCTCCATCCGGTCGCCCTTCAATCAATCGGCGGAGGAAGCGATAAATGCCTCAGGACCAACGGCCTTGAGCAACAATCCCATTTGGAAAAGACGACCACGGTCAGCCCCGGCACCGCCGTTCGGGCGACGCCGGTGACCTCGACGACCTCTTGTCGATCCGGCCGTCGGAACCTCCTCATACCGGCTGTTCTACCAGGACAGAATACGCGGCAGGCGCGGTCTTCGCGCCGCGCAGCATTTTCATGACCTGCTCATCGCGCGTCCGACGGGCGACCGCCGCGAGAATCTTCAGGTATTCGTTGCTGCCTTCGGGGGACGACAGCAGCAGAAAGACAACATCGACGGGAAGGTCGTCCACCGACTCGAAATCGATTGGCTTCTTCAGCACCATCAGCGCCGCAAATGATGTCTGCAGCCCGGGGACCGGTGCATGAGGCATGGCGACGCCATGACCGATGCCGGTCGAACCCAGACGTTCGCGGCCCAGCAAAGCTGTGTGGATCGCTTCCTCGGTCAGCCCCGTGCGGGCGGCCGCATGCGCGGCCAGCTTCTTGATCAGGACGGCTTTTGTCGAGATGGATAGATCAAGGATCACGTCCTCTGGTGCAATTGCAGATGACAGGTTCATAAGAGTACTCACGTTAAGTCGCCCGCCCGTGGACGAGCGCGCGCGGTCACTGCTCCGGCTCACGGAGGCGGTAACCGACACCTGTTTCAGTCAGGATATATTGCGGTTGATCGGGCGTGGCCTCGATCTTCTGCCGCAACTGGCGGACATAGACCCGCAGATATTGGACATCGGTCGCGCCGCCCCACACATGCTTGAGGATGTGCTGGTGCGTAATGACCTTGCCCGCGTGCTGCACGAGAACGCGCAGGATTTCATATTCCTTGGGTGAGAGCTTCACCTCCTTGTCTGCGACCTTGACGATCCGCTTCACCAGGTCGACCGAGAGATCGCCGACCTGGAATATCGGGCGTTCGCCCTGCTGCTGGAGCTTGTGCCTGAGCGCCACCCGAATGCGCGCCGCTAGCTCGCGCATCCCGAATGGTTTGGTCAGATAATCGTCGGCGCCCAGTTCCAGCGCCTTGACGATGCCCGTTTCATCGGTCCGGCTGGAGAGGATCACGATCGGCAGCTCGACAAGCTCGGCCCGCCACCTTTCGAGCAGCTCATGGCCGGAGATATCGGGCAGCCCAAGATCGAGCAGAATGAGATCGGGCTTCTCCTCTGTAAGGAGCGCGACGGCCTCCTCGCCGTTTGCAGCCTCGACCATGGCATAGCCCTCTGCTGTCAGCCCGACACGCAGGAGCTTCCTGATCGGCGGTTCGTCATCGACGACGAGAATCTTGACTACGGACGTACTCATATCCTTCCTTCCAAAGTCGAGGGCTCCGGTCCGATCGGAAACCGCAGCGTGAAAATGGCGCCGGGTCTGTCGGCCCCGTTGGTCGCGAAAATCGTTCCGCCCATCGCCTCGACAAATCCCTTGCAGATGGAAAGTCCAAGCCCGGTTCCAGCCTGGACGTGGTCCTTCTTCCGGACGCGATAGAAACTGTCGAAAATCCTGGTGAGATCGTCGGGCGGAATGCCGGGCCCTTCATCGACGACCTGCAATGTGACGTGGCTCTCGTCCGCCCACGCCCGAAGCGCGATCTGCGACCCTGACGGTGCGTATTTGCGGGCATTGTCGAGCAGATTGAACAGCACCTGTTCGAACAGGACCGGATCGAGCCGAACCATCGGCAGATCGGGCGGCACTGCAAGGTCTACCCTGTGGAGAGCCAATATCTTCTCGGCACGGCGCAGGGCGCTGCCGACGCTGTCGCCGATGAACAGCGGCGTCAGCGACACCGCCGCAGCGCCGGATTCCAGCCGTGTCATGTCGAGAAGGTTCGCGATGAACCGGTTCAGCCGCTCGGCCTCTTCGACAATTGTCGTCAGCAACTCGACCCGACCGGAATCGGTCAGGGATGTCGAATAGTCTCTGAGCGCTCCCGCAGATCCGAGGATCGACGCCAAAGGCGTCTTGAGGTCATGCGATAGTGACGTCAAAAGCGCGGAGCGCAGCTTGTCCGCCTCGGCGGCCAGACGCGCATTGTCGACATCGGCGACCAGCTGGATGCGCTCGATCGCCAGAGCGGCCTGATCTGCCAGTGAGTCGAACAGCCGCTGTTCCAAGGGCGTCAGAACCGGCCCTTGCTTGTCATTGTCCAGACCAATGACGCCCACCCGTGTCCTACCGGTTTTCAGGGGAAGGTAGAGGCGCTTCGCACCCGGCAGCGTGTCCGCTCCACGCCCTGCAGGCTTGTCATGCTCCCAGGCCCATTGGGCCGCCGCAATGTCGGCGTCATCGAGCGTATCGTCGGGCGGGAAACCCGCCTGGACCGCGATGCGGCCATTCTCCGGCAGTAGAGCGACGACCCTGACCTGAAGCATCGAGGCGATCTGATAGACCGTCGCCCAAAGAACGTCGCCCAAGGTCCCGGCGCCGGCGAGCTTCTTGCTGAACAGATAAAGGCCCTCGGTCGTTTTGGCCCGCTGACGTGCTGTCACAGCCTGGCGTTGAACACGCCCGGCAAGATTGCTGGCGATCACCGCAACGCCGAGAAAGAACGCGAAGGCGACGACGCTCTCGGGATCGCCGATATCCAGCGTGTAGCGCGGTTCGAGGAAAAAGAAGTTGAAGACTAGCGCGCCCAATACGGAAGCGAACAGCGCCGGCCAGAGGCCGCCGCCCATAGCCGAGGCCAGCACGGCCATCAGAAAGACGAGGGCGATGTTGCGGACGTCCAGAAAGCGCGAGAGCGCCGTTCCGATGCCTAGCGCCATGGCGACGTAGAGCGAACTCCACAGATAGTGGCCGAAGTCGATTCGTCGTTTGGGCCGCGCGCTGACGGTCGCTGGAGATCGCGTTTCCTCGCCGTTGCCCGGCGAGATGACATGCACGCTCACATCCGTCTTGGCGCGGATCAGATCATGCGAAACGGAGCCCGCGAATATCTCCCGCCACCTGGGCGAGGTCGGCATGCCGACGATGACGTGCGCATAGTTGTTGGTCGATGCGTAGGCCAGGATCTCTTGCGCAACGTTCTCGCCTGGAAGGGTAACAGCCTCGGCGCCGAGCTGCTCGGCAAGACGCAATGCACTGGCGATCTTGTCCTTCTGCTGCTCTGAGAGTCGGGCATCCTTGCTCGTCTCGACGTGAACCGCGGCCCATGGCGCACGAAGCCGGTCGGCCTGACGGCGGCCGTAGCGGACAAGCGCCATCGCTCCGGGCCGTTCGTTGATGCACACCAGGACGCGCTCGCCGGCCGACCAGGGGCCGGCGATGGCATGCGCCTGCATATGCGTGACCAACTGGTCATCGACCCGCTGCGCTGTGCGCCGCAGCGCCAACTCACGAAGGGCTGTCAGGTTGCTGGGCGAAAAATAATTCTGCGTCGCGCGCTTGGCTGTTTTGGGCAGATAGACCTTGCCCTCGTTCAAGCGCTTGATCAGGTCGCCCGGCGTGATGTCGATGATTTCGATATCGTCGGCGCGGTCAATGATCGAATCCGGAACGGTCTCGCGCACCCGGATCCGTGTGATCTGCGCTACCACGTCGTTGAGGCTTTCGACGTGCTGGATGTTAAGGGTGCTGTAGACGTCTATGCCGTTGGCGAGCAGTTCCTCGACGTCGAGATAGCGCTTCGGATGGCGACTGCCCGGCGCGTTGGTATGGGCGAGCTCGTCCACCAGGACCAGCGCCGGCTTGCGCGCCAGAATTGCGTCGATATCCATCTCATCGAGCACATGCCCTCGATACGGCACAGTGCGGCGCGGAACGATCTCGAACCCGTCGACCAGAGCCTCGGTCTCGGCCCGCCCGTGGGTCTCGACCACCCCGATGACCACGTCGACGCCATCGGCCCGCTGAGCCCGGCCCGACATGAGCATCTCATACGTCTTGCCCACACCCGGCGCCGCCCCAAGAAAGATCTTGAGGTGGCCCCGCGTCTCCCGCTGCGCACTTTCCAGCAATGCATCAGGCGATGGCCGGCTCTGCTCTCGTATTGAGTCGTCAGACACTTAGTTGACTCCGGATCAACGTTCAGGACGGCTATTATAGCCGTCCTGACAGCTTCATTCAGCTTCTATTGGCGTCGTCGAGCGCCAGGTTCAGCTTGAGAACGTTGACCACGGGCTCACCCATGAAGCCGAGCATGCGCGGCTCGACATACTGATCGACCAATGCGCGCACCACAGCCTCGTCGATACCGCGCGCTTTGGCGACACGCCCCACCTGGAAGTAGGCGGCTTCGGGCGTGATGTGCGGGTCAAGTCCGCTGCCCGAGGCGGTCACGAGGTTCATCGGAACGGTCGCATCGCCACCGTTCGCCGCGCGCAGAGCCTCTGTATCGGCGGCGACGCGGTCGCGAAGCGCCTGGCTGGTAGGGCCAAGGTTGGAGCCACCCGAAGCGCCCGCGTCATAGCCGTCGGAGCCGGCCGCCGACGGGCGGGGGTGGAAGTAGCGCTCGCCGGTGAACCGCTGGCCGATCAGCTCGGAGCCGACGACCGTGCCGTTGCGCTCGATCAGGCTGCCATTGGCCTGGAAGGGAAGGATCGCCTGCGCGATCCCGGTGATACCGAGCGGATAGAGAAACCCGGTGATGATGGTGAAGGCTACGATCATGAAAATCGCAGGTCGGATTTGCTTAAGCATCTTTGTTTGTCCCGAATGATCCGCCGCTGAACAACAGCAAGGACGCGGAATGATTTCGTGGTCGTCGGTCCCGCCTTAGGCGAGACCGACGGCGGTGATCGCCATGTCGATGAGTTTGATGCCGGCGAAGGGCACGAGAATGCCGCCCAGGCCGTAGATCAGGAGGTTACGGGACAACAGCGAACCCGCTCCGATGGCGCGATACTTGACGCCTTTCAGCGACAGCGGGATCAGCGCCACGATGATGAGGGCGTTGAAGATGATCGCCGACAGGATCGCGCTCTCGGGCGAAGCGAGGCCCATGATGTTGAGCGCGCCGAGCTGCGGATAGAAGACGAGGAACATCGCCGGGATGATCGCGAAATACTTCGCGATATCGTTGGCGATCGAGAACGTCGTCAGCGCGCCGCGCGTCATCAGCAACTGCTTGCCGATTTCCACGATCTCGATCAGCTTGGTCGGGTCGCTGTCGAGATCCACCATGTTGCCGGCCTCGCGGGCGGCGACCGTGCCGGTGTTCATGGCGACGCCGACATCCGCCTGGGCGAGCGCCGGGGCGTCATTGGTGCCGTCACCACACATGGCGACCAGCTTGCCCTTGGCCTGCTCCTCACGGATCAGCGCCAGCTTGTTCTCCGGCGTCGCCTGCGCCAGGAAGTCATCGACGCCAGCTTCGGCGGCGATGGCCGCCGCGGTCATCGGGTTGTCGCCGGTGATCATCACCGTGCGGATACCCATGCGGCGCAGCTCGGCGAACCGTTCCTTGATGCCGCCCTTGACGATGTCCTTGAGGTAGATGACGCCGAGCAGGCGGCCATCCTTCACCACGGCGAGCGGCGTGCCGCCTGCCTTGGCGATCTGGTCGGCGATGCCCTGAAGCTCACGAACGCTTTCGGCGGACGCGCGCGGGCTGCCGGTCGCGACCGTGGAGAGATCCACGTGCTTCAGAACCGCATCGACCGCGCCCTTGCGGATGGTCGAACCGTCCAGGTCGACGCCGCTCATCCGGGTCTGCGCCGTGAAGGGGACGAAGGTGGCGTTGAGGCTCGCCATGTCGCGCGCGCGGATGCCGTATTTTTCCTTGGCGAGCACTACGATCGAGCGGCCTTCGGGGGTCTCGTCGGCCAGCGAAGCAAGCTGCGCTGCATCGGCGAGTTCCTTTTCGGTGACGCCCCGGATCGGCCGGAACTCGCTCGCCTGACGGTTGCCGAGCGTGATCGTGCCGGTCTTGTCGAGCAGCAGCGTGTCGACGTCGCCAGCGGCTTCAACGGCACGGCCGGACATGGCCAGAACATTGAAGCGGACCAGCCGGTCCATACCGGCAATGCCGATGGCCGAGAGCAGTGCGCCAATGGTGGTCGGAATCAGCGTGACGAACAGGGCGACCAGAACGATGATGGGAACATACCCGCCCGAATAGGTCGCGAAGCTCGGAATGGTCACGACCGCCAGAACGAAGATCAGCGTCATGCCCGCAAGCAGGATATTGAGCGCGATTTCGTTCGGCGTTTTCTGGCGCTCGGCGCCTTCAACGAGAGCGATCATCTTGTCGATGAAAGTCGAGCCAGCCGCGGCCGTGATCCGGACCTTGATCCAGTCGGAGAGCACTTGCGTGCCGCCAGTGACGGCGGAGCGGTCGCCACCAGACTCGCGGATGACAGGGGCCGATTCGCCGGTGATAGCCGCTTCGTTCACCGACGCGACGCCCTCGATGACTTCGCCGTCAGAGGGGATGATGTCGCCGGGCTCGACGAGAACAACGTCACCAACCTTCAGCGTGGCCCCGGGCACCATTTTGTAGTCGGAGCCGCCGTTCGAAAGCAGCTTGGCCTGGGTCTCGCTGCGCGTGCGCCGAAGCGATTCCGCCTGCGCCTTGCCGCGCCCTTCGGCGACGGCTTCGGCAAAGTTGGCGAAAAGCACTGTGAACCAGAGCCACAGCACGATCTGCAGCGAGAAGCCGACATTTTCGGCCCCGGTCGCGATGTCCTTCAACAGCAGCACCGTCGTCAGCACCGAGACGACCGCGACGACGAACATTACGGGGTTTTTGGCGAGGCTCTTCGGATTCAGTTTCCGGAAGGCATCGCCAATGGCCGGTACAAGTATGCGAGCGTCCAGCATGCTCGCGGATTTGGACTGGTTCATAAGAAACTCCAGCGAGTTTGTTCTTGGGGGCCAACCACTCGGTCACGCCGCCGCGAGCAATTCAGTGATAAGTTTGGCGAGGAGCACCACGCCCCCCAGAGTCAGTGTCATGCCGAGAATGATCGTCGATGCCCTGGGCGGTCTGGCCGCCCCTCGCTTCTGAAACCAGGAGCGAGGGTTCACGACAAATCGGATCGATCTCAGCCATTTGGCCGTCATCGCGATCCTCAGAACGTCTGGCCCGCCAGCATGGCGAAGTGCTCGACGATCGGACCCAGCGCCAGGACCGGGAAGAACGTCAGGCCGCCGACGATCAGCGTCACGCCAACGACAAGGCCGATGAACAGCGGTCCCGTCGTGGGCAGTGTTCCCGTCGATGCCGGCACGCTCTTCTTGGCCGCGAGCGAGCCCGCGATCGCCAGGACCGGCACGATGAGCAGGAAGCGCCCCATCAGCATCGCGAGACCGATAGTGATGTTGTAGAAGGGCGTATTCGCGCTCAGACCGGCAAAGGCGCTGCCGTTGTTGTTGGCGCCGGACGTGAAGGCGTACAACACCTCGCTCAATCCATGCGGGCCAGCGTCCTGGATGCTGGACAAGCCAACAGGAAGAACGACGGCGATCGCGGTCAGGGCCAAGATGGCGAGCGACGGTCCAAGCATCGCGAGGATGCTCATCTTCACTTCCTTGGCCTCGATCTTCTTGCCGATATATTCCGGCGTGCGACCGACCATCAGACCGGCGATGAAGACGGCGAGGATCGCGAAGATCAAGGTGCCGTATACACCGGCGCCGATGCCACCGAGCGGCGGGATCTGCATGTTGAACAGGGGCACAAGGCCGCCAAGCGGCATGAGGCTGTCATGCATAGTGTTGACGGCGCCCGTCGAGGCCGACGTCGTTACGACGGCGAAGAGCGAGGAAAGCGCAATGCCGAACCGCGTCTCCTTGCCTTCCATGTTGCCGCCCTCGAGGCCGAGCGCATGGAGCAGCGGGTTTCCAGCGGATTCAGCCCAATAGATGACGCTGATGCCGGCGACAACGATGGTGAGGACCGCGCCAAGCAGTGCCCAACCCTGCTTCTGGTTACCGATCATACGGCCGAACACGTTCAGCATCGCAAAGGAGATCGAGTAGATCGCCAGAATGTGGATCAAGTTGGTCAGTGCCGTCGGATTCTCGAACGGATGGGAAGAGTTGGCGTTGAAGAAGCCGCCGCCATTCGTTCCCAGATGCTTGATGATCATCTGCGAAGCGACAGGGCCCTGCGCGATAGTCTGCTGAGCGCCTTCAACCGTCGTGGCGACGGTGTAGGGGTTCAGGTTCTGCGGAACGCCTTGCCACACCAGCACCAGGCTGCCGACGATGCAGATCGGCATCAGGATGTAGAGCGTCGCCCGCGTCAGATCGACCCAGAAATTGCCGACGGTCTTGGCGGACGCGCGAGAGAAGCCGCGAATGATCGCCATGGCCCCGGCCACGCCCACAGCCGCCGACACGAAGTTCTGCACCGTGATGCCGGCCATCTGTGTCAGATAGCTCATGGTGGTTTCGCCGCCATAGCCCTGCCAGTTGGTGTTGGTCATGAAGCTGACCGCCGTGTTGAACGACGAATCCGCGCTTACAGCGCCCATTCCGGCGGGATTGAAGGGCAAACCGCCCTGGATGCGCTGCAAGAGATAAAGCAGTGCGAAACCGGCCAGGTTGAACAGCAGCATGGCGCCCAGGTAGGTCGTCCAGTGCTGCTCTTCCTTCTCACTGGTTCCGGCCATGCCATAGAGGCCGCGTTCCACGGGTCCCAGAACCGGCGAAAGGAAGGTCCTCTCGCCGTTCATGACACGCGTGATGTAGCCGCCGAGCGGCTTCACCAGCGCGATGACGATCCCGAGAAAGACTAGGATCTGTATCCATCCATTTATTGTCATCGGTCGTTTCTTTCCGAGCTGTTGCCTTGATCAGAACCGCTCGGGACGAGCGAGGGCGTAAAGCAGGTAGCCGGTGATAAACACCGCGACTGCTGCCCCAAGGAAATATTCCAAGATCATGTTGCCGCCTCCTGGGTCAGAGCTTTTCGCAAAGCTTGATGTATCCAAACATCAAGGCGAAGAATCCGAACCCTATCGCTAGTACAAGAACATCCATTGCTTTCGCCTCCGGCGCCGCTGTTGGTACAAATGGCCGCCCAGGATGGATCGTCCTGACCGGTCACAGGTTGAATTCTTCCAGCGCGCCCTTGCGTACGCACGGGTGCCGGAGGAGGAATTTGGCGGAAATATGGACGCGAACCGCATATAGGTTCGAGAGAGAACGGGGCCTCAAAAAATAGGAATCCAATAGTTATTTTGGCGGCGTGCATAAAAATTCCATAGGAATTTCTGCCAAACCGCCCATTGGCAAGCAAAAAGCCCGCCGACTCGGTAGAGGCGGCAGGCTTTGCTTATGTCAACGAGAAGAGTTACTTCTCCATCTCGCTCGTCACGGTAACGTCAGCGAGCGTGAGCGAGTCATCGATAGCAACCGGCTAGGCGGCGGCCCGGCGTCCAAACAGCGGGTCAAGGCTCAGGCGCTGGCTTTCGGCCATGCAGATCACAGCCCCTGGCGCGTTATTGGTTTCCTGACGGGCGAAGTGAATCGCCGCATCCTTGCTGACAAAGCAGCCGCCGACGAGGTTACGCTCATCGCGGACGGTCCAGCATCCTCGGTTGTCCTGGCCGACGAAAAAATGATTCAGAGGTTGGGGAGGCTCTTTCGGCTGAATGGCGCTTGCCATGGAAGATGATCCTGATTGTTCGTTGAAGAGTGAGCTGTGGACGTCGTTGGCGCGCTAGCCGGCCAACGCGGTGACTGTGGCGACAGCCGCAATCACGAGGGCCATCACGACTCCGAGCCGCAGGAACATTCCAACGTCGGCCATCGGCTCATCCGAGCGCACGGCAACCTTGGCTTCGCCATCCGTCCGCCCAGGGTTGGCCTTGTTCTGTTGTTGCATCGCATAGAAATAGTATGCGCGAGGGTGCATTGAAGAGATCCTTTCTCAGTATCGGCAGGCCATTCCACTCGTCGAGTCAAATGATGCCTTTTGCCGATACATTGAATTTAAAGATGTCGGGATTTGTTCTCCATTTCACGGATAGCCGGATTTCATAGTATTTTCATTGGAGAACACAGCAGCATCATGCTGTTCTTATAAGGGCGATCCGATCAGGCCGAGAGGGGGACGAGAGACCTCTCGGCGACCAAAGACGTATCGATCTCCAAGGAGTCGATCTCCGCCACGGCAGCGCGTATTCTTGCTGCGGTGCCTTCAGTGACCTCGACCAGCGGAAGGCGGACGGCGGGCGAGTATCCGCGCGCGCAATGCAACGCGAACTTGACCGGGCATGGGTTGCTTTCAAGCTCCAGCGCCTCGATCAGCGGGAAAAGATGGGCGTTGATGCGCCGAGCTTCCAGATAGGCACTCTTCCGCACCGCGCCGATCATCGCCGCTGTCAGCATCGGGGCGACGTTCGACACGACCGAAATGGCGCCGTCGCCGCCAGTCGCCATGAAAGCCAGCATGGATCGGTCATGGCCGGAAAGCTGCGTGAAACGATCGCCGAATCGGACGGCCATCGTGCTAGCCCGCGTCGGATCTCCGCTTGCGTCCTTGACGCCGACAAGACCGGGCAGGTGCGCAAGGCGGTCGAGCGTTTCGATCCTGATATCGACGGCCGTCCGGGAAGGCACGTTATAGATGATGATCGGCAGCTCGGCAGCTTGCGCGACGCTCTCGAAATGCCGGAACAGGCCCTCTTGACTCGGCCGACTATAGTAAGGCGTGACGACCAAAGCACCATCCGCGCCAAGGCGAGCCGCCTCGCGGGTCAACTCCACGGTACGCCGGGTGTCGTTGGTGCCCGAGCCGGCGATCACCGGCACACGGCCATTGGAGACCTCGACGCACAAGCGGATCACCGCCGCCCATTCCGGATGAGAGAGGGTCGGCGCCTCGCCCGTAGTGCCGCAGGCGACAAGCCCCTGTACGCCCTGGTCGATCTGCCAGTTGGCGAGTTCCGCCAAGGCGTCGAAAGCGATAGCCTCACCCCTGTACGGGGTGACAAGTGCGGTCATCAGACCGCCGAATAACGGAGGGTCGCCACTGGGTTTCATGCTGCCTCTTCTCCACGTTTCGAGAGTTCTTTTGGTCGGCGCTGGCGACGATCGAGGGAGCCCAGCAATGCGATCAGCATGGCAGCGGCCAGATCGTCGTGTCGGCCCACGCACCTGCGCAAATTGCCTCGATCGCTCCACGCCACGCGACAACGCCAACGATCTCCCGAGCGGCCCATCGACCAAGGATGCCGCGTTGGTTGCAGATGCGCTCCGAGTTCGAGAACCGCTTCAAGCAAGGCATTTGCTTCGAGCAGATCACGGAGCCGGCGGTGCCGTCGAAACTGCGACTGATCTTCGCGCTCCTCGATAATCCTCACAGCCAGCCAGATGTGGTGCTCCTTGAGGACCCGAGCCATCTCCAACTGCGTCCTCAGGCCTGGCAGCGCAGCCAGACGGCTTTCACCGATACCCGGCCTTGGATCGTCGGCTTGGAGATCTGGAGCCGCAGGGCGTGTCATGCCGCTCTCAGAAAAACTATGGCGACGACCTGCACCGCGGCACAGCTCGCAGCAAACATCAGAAGCAGGTATTCCGATCTACGGCGTCGCTCGCGTTTGCTGAACCTCGGTTTCGGTCGTGGCAACCTGGGGTGAGCAGGACGGCCCAAAAATCTGCATTCAGCCGCCATTTCTGAGCACCAGGTAGATGCTGGGGCCTGCGGCAGCAAGAACAGCGCAACCGGCGATCACCACCAGAGCGATGATCTCCACGGCGCAGCGGAAGACGTGTCGGGAGACTTGGCGCTTGCTTGGTACAGCCCGGCTCAATTTTCGCCCTCGCTCCCCATCTGACGCGGCTCGCGCCGCCGACTGAGGTTCATCATCTCCAGGCAGAAGCGACCGTCTGTCAGTTGAAGATAGAGGCGGTAGCAGCCGTAGCTCTCGCCTATCAGCCTTGCCGCACCGACCGCATCATTGCGCGTTGGGTGGCACCATTCGGAGTCTTCACCTTCAAGATGCACAGTCCAGCGATCATCATAGTTCCGATAGACCCAGAGAACGGGCAGGACCGGATACACAGTCGCTGTGGCTTGAGGAGCCTCCAATTTCGATATGATCTGTTCCAAACCCATGTTTCACCTAAGCTCGCAGTGCGTTTGCGGAGCCGGTGGCTCCGCATTTCCGCCCGCGCCCGTCCTAGAAAAGCACCCCGGCCTCAAACATCCCGCGTACCTGGTCGCGCTTGTCGAAGTTGGACCCAAAGCCGTAGCCTTCGGTGACCCGATCGATGCGGGTGTACGAAAGCTCGGTACGCGCGTAGAAGATCCCGCGCTGGTAGGTCGGCGTCACCGTCAGCGACCACGCCCTGCTTTTCGGCCCGTAGAGCAGATTGGTGGGGGCGCAGTCTGCGGCGACGCCGCAATCTCCTCCGCTTGAAGCGATGTACTCGGCACGTCCAGCGATCGAGAAATTCTCATTGATGGCATAGCGAGCGAGCAGCGCTCCGCCGAATGTTTCGGCCGAGCGATCAATACCGATGTCCCTGTTCGAGCGGGCCGTTGTGTATTGCAGATAGGGCTGGAGCGTCAGCGGGCCGTCGACATAGGTGTAGATCACATTGAAGATGCTGCTGTTGTTCTGCGCCAGTGGCGTCGCGGCGCCGGTCTTGCCGGACTCTGCAAAGTTGCCTGCGGCGACAAGCGTGATCGTGCTCGACGGCGTCGCCGCATAAGACACGAGACCGGATACCCAGTTGTAATCCCCTGAGTAGAAACCATCATTGACCGACACCGAGGCGTTGACCGGTCCATTGCTATAATTCACCTGAACACCGCGGCTGATCGCCGGCTCCTGGTTCCAGAGCAGGCCGCGCGCGATATTCATATTCTGGAAGGTGAAGGTCGATTCCGCGCCGATCAACGTCGGCAGCAAACCCGCCTGCACCGAGAAATTCGGCGACAGCTCGAGCTTGCCATAAGCAACCGGCACCGGCCCGTACAACTGATCGGTGACGTCGGTTGCGCGGGTGTAGGCCGAGCCCAAAGAAGGCAGCGAGTAGACACCGCCCTGGACGAAGAACGTCAAAGGCGCCCCGGTTGTCTGCACCTGAATTTGGGCATTGCCGATATCGACGAGGGGATCTGTCGTTCGCGGATCGACGCCGGGAATGCCGTTCGTCTGCGCATTCCCGATGCCTGTGAGCTGGCCGGTGATATGAAGGCGACCAAACAGGCCCGCATCCATGCTCATCGGATCGGGGTTCGGGCGCAGAGGGCCACCAAAGCTCGGCGCGCTCAGGGGTTCGGCCACTGCCTGGCCAAGACCAATCATCGAACCGGCCATGATCGCGACCGCGCCAACCGCGCTCCGGCAAAGCGTCTTCCGACGCTCCGACCCCGGTCTTGTTGGACGACCGGCCTCGGCTGTGGCCGTAGCGGCGGGTGCGAGGGACGGTTTAAGCGGCTTCATACCTTCAGGTCCTTCCGGTTTGGTGGGACCCTCAAGCTAGATAGAGCCGCATATTATTTCGACGGGAGCTCAGCCGCGCTGCGATAGTATTTTCATAAGAAAAAGCCCTGACAAAAATATACGTACCTATATAGTCGGATTTTTATTTGACTGAGCACGACTTTGCGCCCTCTCTCGCGCGGGAGTGTGCTTCTATGATTGACCAGAATCTCGACTATCTCGCTAACTTGCTTTGCCAAAACCGTCGGCAGGGAATTACCTCAGATATCCCGTTCGATCTGCTTCGAAGCGAGGATGACGCCTGGGCGGTGCAGTCAGCAGCAATCTCGGCCTTCGCCAATGACGCGGTAGGTTACGCCCTGATAGGCACTTGCCCCGCCATCCGCGGCACGCTTGGCCTTGCCAGTCCCATCTACTGCCCGATCCCTGTCGGAACAGTTCTTCAGGACTCCCACGGGCCGTTCCGGCTTCCCCAAGGCTTCATCGGGGCACAATGCGAAATCGTCTTTACGATAGGCGGTCCCTTGGGGGCGGACCATTGGCCCATCACTCGCGATCAATTTTGGAAGGCGATCCTGAGCTACCAACCGGCTATCGGTCTTGTCGGGCGACGTGGTCACCTGACTGGGCAACCACACCTGGCCGCCATTGCTGACTATGCGTTCCATGTTTCGACGATCGTCGACAAATATCATGAGCCAACAGGCCTGGAGGCTATGGACAGAATCGACATGCGAGCGTCGATCAACAACGTTCCAGTGTTTCAGTCGGCATCGGGAGAGGGGCTGGTTGATCCGATCAACTCTGCGCTCTGGCTCGTGAATGATCTGATCGCCAGAGGCAATTATCTCAGCGCCGGCGATATCGTAGCAACCGGATCGATCATCCCGATGCTGCTGCAAATCCTTCCTGGTCAGGAACTGAAGGTCGAGTTGTCAGGCGTTGGCGACGCATCCGCACGGTTTCTTTGAACCAACAGAAGCGGCCGATCAGACGGCCAACTGATGGCCACTGAAAATGTAGAGACCCAACGCCGTCGCCGCCAACCATAGAGCCTCATCCCAATAGGTGAACCTGGTCTTGCCGAATCGTTCGCCGCGATGAACTGCGTAAGCGACGGCCATTACGCCGTATATGCCGGTCCACAGCGCGAATGTGGCAAGGAAGTTTTCGCTCTTCAGAATGTAGGCGATTGCCGCAGCGACGACCAGCTTGATGCCATAGCGCCCAATGTGCTCTCGCGACTGCTCGTCTAACCGCATAACACGCCTGGATCGTTCGTTAGATCAGGCCGAAGACGAGGGACAGCCGGTAGCCGACATACCCAACGCCGATCGCGGTAATCGCCAGGACAAGCAGCAAGCCAAGCCCACCATTCCCTGGCTCTTTCTGAGGGCGCGGCGCCTCGTTCTGATTCTTCCGGACCCTACCATTTCCAGCCATTTGCGATGAGCGCTCCCTCGGCGCTCCAGTGCGCAGCTATTTCTAGGATGCTGCTGCATAGGAATTCGAGAGGGACCGTCCGCAAGCTGCATAAGCGGATTTTATTTCGGAGCTTGAGGTGCGTTGCTAGGTGAACTGGATCACGGGGTCAGGATCGAAAACCTTACTCCCCCGTTCCACTTCGATCTTGGGAACAGCGGCAGAAGTGTTCATGGTTCAGGT
The DNA here is from genome assembly GCF_022488005.1 of Ochrobactrum sp. A-1. Lineage (NCBI taxonomy): Bacteria > Pseudomonadati > Pseudomonadota > Alphaproteobacteria > Hyphomicrobiales > Brucellaceae > Ochrobactrum > Ochrobactrum sp. A-1. The sequence goes on along the minus strand of NZ_JAKVQC010000003.1, from coordinate 167,850 downwards.
ATGAAATGGCGCGCCCGACACGATTCGAACGTGTGGCCTCCACCTTCGGAGGGATGTAGTCAGCGACACTGGTTAGCACAGCCGCGCTACCCCGTGTAAGACACTGAAATTAAAATGCGAATCCCGCCGGGGAAACCAGACTAGCGAGTTGCTCTTTGGCGTTCCTCGTTCGCAGCGCTTCCTTGGCGCGTTCGCGAAGGGAAAACCGATCGCAGCACATGCCAAAACTCACAAAACGCACCGCGGAATCCGCCAAAGCGCGGAAGAAGGACTACTTTATCTGGCTCTGTTGCAAACTGATCCGATTTTCGGTGATCTGTCTTGCCGAGAGTGAGGGTGGCGCGATGTCAGGGTTCAAAGGGCGGCATTTTGAGGGTGAGATCGTGCTTTGGGCGGTGCGATGGTACTGCCGGTATGGCATCAGCTACCGGGATCTTGAGCAGATGATGGGCGAACGTGGCGTGAATGTTGACCATTCCACGATCTACCGCTGGGTTCAGAGATACGCCCCGGAGATCGAGAAGCGGCTGCGCTGGCAATGGCGCCGCCCTGCCTCGACGAGTTGGCGGGTCGATGAGACCTATATCAAGGTTCGTGGTGCCTGGACGTATCTGTATCGCGCGGTCGACAAGGACGGGAACACGATCGATTTTTATCTCTCGCCAACGCGGAATACGAAGGCTGCGAAGCGTTTCCTGGGCAAGGCGCTGGGCGGGTTGAAGGACTGGGAGAAACCCGAGATCATCAATACCGATAAGGCGCCGACCTACACCGCCGCCATTGCTGAACTGAAAGCGGAAGGCAAATGTCCCAAGGATACCCAGCATCGCCAGGTGAAGTATCTGAACAACGTCGTTGAGGCTGACCATGGCAAGCTGAAGCAGCTGATCCGGCCGGTGCGGGGTTTCAAGACACTGAAGACGGCGTATGCGACGATCAAAGGCTTCGAGGTGATGCGGGCCCTGCGCAAGGGACAGGCAGCTGCCTTCAATCTCACCCGCGACATTTGCGGCGAGGCGCGGCTGGTCGAGCGTGCCTTCGGCCTCGGCGCTTGCGCCCTCACCGAAGCCATTCAACTCATCGGCAAACGGATGGAACTTGAAGCAGCCTAATGGGCACCGCTCGAACAGCCATGAGACGAACTGCGCCCGTCATCACAGTTTGCAACAGAGCCCTTTATCTGGGACACCGAACTTCCTGGCCTGGGGCTCCGGGTCTATGCCTCTGGCAAGCGCAGCTATGTCATTCACTACAGGTTCGCCGGCCGCTCTCGCCGGTTCACGATCGGACTACATGGGTTCTGGACGCCCGAGCTTGCGCGGCAGGAGGCAAGAGTTCTCCTCGGGAAGATAGCGGGAGGCGAAGACCCCTCGGAACAGCGCCAGCTCAATCACAAGGCCATCACGGTCAAGGAGCTATGCGAGCGCTATCTTGAGGATCTGCAAGCCGGCTTGATCATGGGCAAAGGCGGACGGCCAAAGAAGCCGACAACCGTCCTCACCGACATTGGTCGAATCCACGGCCACATCGTCCCGCTGGTTGGGACGCGGCGGGTGAAGGACCTCACCAAGGCGGATATCAATAAAGTCCTGAAAGATGAGATCGCGGGCAAAACCAATTGCAGTTTCAAAACGGGAAAGCTCCGCGGCAAAACCATCGTGCGAGGCGGCATAGGGGCGGCATCGCGTACAGTGGGACTTCTCAGCGGGATACTGACTTACGCCGTCGAGGCGGGAATCATAGGATCCAATCCTGCGCACGGGGTTCGACGGCCAAAAGATAACGTGCGAACCCGTCGACTCAATGACACCGAGTACCAACAACTCGGCTCCATCCTGCGGGCAGCAGGCAAGGACGACAAATACCGGATGACGGTAGAGATCGTTCGGCAGCTGGCGCTCACCGGATGCCGCCGGTGTGAGATCGTGGCGCTTCGTTGGGATGACGTCGACATTGCATCAAGCTGTTTGCGCCTGGCCGATAGCAAGGAGGGAGCATCCGTCCGGCCGATTGGTTTGTCCGTTATGGAATACCTTGAGGAGCGTAGATCGAAGGTTTCGAAGACCTACGTGTTCCCCGGCGGCGGGGAGGACAACCCCTTCGGCAGCTTTCCCAATCATTGGGAGAAAATCTTCCGGAATACGTCCTTGGCGGATGTCACGCCGCATGTGCTTCGTCATAGTTTTGCGAGTGTGGCGAATGACCTGGGCTTTACGGAGACAACGATCGCAGCTTTGATCGGACACTCTCGGGGCACGGTCACGAGCAAATATATTCACACGCTGGACGCGGCGTTGATCATGGCCGCGGACACGATCTCTGGTTATATTGGAGGACTTCTGGACGGCGTGGAATTTAAGCAGACGTCCTATGCGCTCGACCGCGGCGCCAGGAAGGCTACTCTGACCCGCTTCCTGAAGAAGATGTGCAGCCCGCCCGACGATGGGCCGGTCCCCGAGGAGCATTTGGCGGCTTGACGCAGGATCGACACTCCCATCCCGAACCTCACCTGCGTCTTGGCAGCATGCTGGCTGAACACAGCCGCCGCATCGGGCTGACCAACGAAGACGTCGAGGCCCTTGAGCAGACCCGAGACAGGACGCTGGCCGAGTCCCTCTCGTTCGAGAAGCTGGGCCTCACGCGCGTTGATGAGGACTTTGCCTAAGGGACCGAGCCACCATCCTCGCTAGCTATTGGTGGCCTGTTATTCGTTGCCGCCTCAGGTCATTACGGGCTGTTCTCCGCCTCGCCGCGCGCGGGTGGCTTCCACCGTCCCAGGAAGCAAGCGATTTGGCTTCTGGTCTGCGCCAGTTGCCGACTTGGCTTCAGACAACGACGGAAAAAGGAACACATAAAGAACGAATACGGGGTTAACCCCGTATTGATCCGGGGAGTGTTACAAACTAGTGTAGCTTAATGCGCTATACTCAGAGCCAGATTCGCGAACTGCTTTCCATTTCGGTGGATGCCTTTCGCACGTGGCGGGATGCCATTCCTGCATTGGCTCAGCACAAAGGGCATGCCCCCAGCTTCACGCCGGGGGACGTCGTAGCCATGGCCATCGTCGCAGAACTCGTCCGAGACTTCGGTATGCGCGTGGGGTCGGTAGGTGATCGTTTCGATCAGCTTTTCCAGGCGTGCGGGGGGCAATCCTGGCTTTCGCTTGAAAACTGCGTCGCCCTGCTCGAAGGCGACAGGTTCCGCCTAGTCGACGCAAGCCTCGCCTATCTACGCTCACCAGATGCTTCCACCCTTTGCGTGCCGTGCGCGCCCATCATAGCGCGTCTGCGCGCGGCGCTTACGGCGACAGAAGTCGATCAGGTGCAGGGCCATCTGCAGTTTCCCCCAACCTCAGTAGGTATGCAGCCAGAACGGCGCGGGAAGCGAGCATGACCACCACCCTGGCAACCGCATTGGCGCCGGAGTGGAAAGACCGCTTGGGGCTCACACATCGGCGCTCGCCTGAACTCTACGAGTCAGCCGAGGCCGTCAGCGACGTGCCGCACGCGCCGGCTATCCGAGCCGCCCTCACTGAAATGGGCGTATCGGCGATCTTCTGCGTTCAGGGTGTTCCAACTGTCGCGATCCTGGAAGCCGATCACTACGACCGCGCCGCAATCATTGATCTCCACGGCGCGCTCTGGAATCAGGGCTTGGCCAGCCTGTTGCTGGTCATCGCCGACGGCACGCTCAGAGCGTTTTCGCTCGCCCGCACTCCGCTGAGCGATCCAGGGGACGCCTTCGAGGCCCGCTGTCTCATCGATAGTCTCAGCCTGACGACCGAAGCCCTGAGGTTTCAGAATCTAATCTACGGCGCGGAATCCGGACGCCTTTGGAAGGACTACGGAGAGTATTTCCCTCCGAAAGAACGCATCGATCAAGTTCTCCTCGACAACCTGAATGCGTCCCACGACCTCCTGCAGAAGGCCGCACTCGCCCCTGATGCGGCGCAAGCCCTGCTCATACAAGCGATGTTTATCGCCTATCTGGAAGACCGGGAGATCGTAACGCCCGCCTATTTTGCGGCGGTCTCCGACAAGCGCGCCGACAGCTTTTCCGCGCTGCTGGAAAAGGGCGACGTCGATCTCTTCCGGTCCTTCTTTCGAACGCTCCATGCGGATTTCAACGGCGATCTGTTTGTCGCGCCGTGCTCATTCGAGCCCATGGGCGAAGCGCCAGAAGTCACACCCGCTCATCTGACTATCCTGGCCCGGTTCCGGTCAGGCCGCGAAGAAATGGCGCATTCAGGCCAGCAGCGGTTCTGGGGCTATGACTTCCGCTATATCCCGATCGAGCTGGTCAGCGCCGTCTACGATCGCTTCCTCGGGGAGCGCGAGGCTGAACGTCGCGCCAACGGCGCCTACTACACACCCATGTTCCTTGCCGACACCGTCGTTTCCCAAGCTTGGGAGATGTTGCCGGATGCGACACGGACGACCGGAATGTTCCTCGACCCCGCCTGCGGTTCAGGCGTTTTCCTCGTCCGCTCGTTCCAGCGGCTGTGTGAGCACTGGCGCGCCAAGCATAAGACCCAGACGATTTCCTGGAAGACGCTGCTGTCCCTACTGAGCCAAATTCATGGCTGGGATCTGAACGGCGGCGCCGTTCGGGTTGCCGTATTCTCGCTCTACGTCGCCCTACTCGAGGAGGTGTCGCCACGCGACATCCGTAAACTGATCACCCGGGGAAAACTCCTTCCGGAACTCTGGGGCAAGACACTTGTCTGCCGCGACTTTTTCGAAGTGCCGCCGGACAGCGCCCGATACGAGGTCATCATCGGCAATCCGCCATGGACCAGCCGGCGCGGGCCGGCGCGTTCGTCCGTCCAGTGGAGCAAAAAGGCGGGGCATCCGATGCCCGGTGGCGAGGACGCATGGGCATTCAGCTGGAAAGCTCTATCGCATCTCGCCGACGGCGGGCTAATCGCGTTCCTGTTGCCGGCGATGGGGTTTTTACACAACCACGCCCAAAACACGGTTGAAGCCCGCGACGCGTTTTTCCGGAAATCTCAGGTCCGCCGCATCATCAACTTCGCTGATCTCCGATTTCAGCTATTCGAGAAGGCCCATCGCCCTGCTGCTCTGATCATCTACGGCGGCCCAAGCCTAGATAATTTCCCGTATCGTTTCGATTACTGGGCGCCAAAGGCCGACCTCAATCTGCGCATCAAGCGCGTCATTACGCTGAGCAGCGCTGACAGGGCCGCACTAAGTGTGGGTGCGGTCCTGGATAACCCGCTCGTCTTCAAGCAGCGCCTTTGGATGCGCGAGCCAGACGCCAAGCTCTTCGGCTACCTCGCGAGGCTGCCCAAATTAGGAGCCTTCGTCAGCGATTACGGCAGCCTGAGCCGTCGCCGCGAAGAGCCAGGCGATCGCTGGGTGATCGGGCAAGGGTATCAGCCTTTCAATGAGGACAGCGAAAGCGACGCCCCGCCGCTCGCCAGCGAGTACGTCGGCCGACTGCCCGACCTGCCAATTGCAGCCTATTCACGCTTGGCTCAGGCGGCAGAAGGGTTGCAGCCGGCCGCGTCATCGACGGTGCGCAGGCGCGGATTCGAGCCCGGGTTCGATGGCTCTCGTATTCTTATCCCGAGGGGAGTCGAGACGTCGCAAAACCGCCTTCGGGCCGCTTACTGCGATCAGCCGCTGACCTTCCAGCATATCTTCCAAGCCATCGTCGTGCCGGACGGCCAGAGCGACCGTGCGAAGGTCCTGACCGCGATACTCAATAGTCGCATTGCAGTCTGGTACGCCTTTCATGGCACCGCTTCGTTCGGTTCGGATCGACCCGAGGTCCAGCAGGCCGACCTGCTGCGATTGCCCTTTCCATCGCCAGACGATGTCCCCGATCGAGCCGCCGCCGCTCAAGCCGCCCTTGAGCTGATTGCGATTGTGGACCACGCACGCGAACGCTCCAACGAACCTTTCTCGATGCAGGTCGACGACGGGGCGATCCTTCGGGCAATCGATCGGCTCGCGTATCAGTACTTTTGCCTGTCAGCGGATGAAATTGCGCTTATCGACGATACTGTCGAGGCGATTCTGCCTGCACTTCAGCCCCATGAAGGCCACTACCCAAAGCTGTGGGGGGCGCCGGACGAACAGCAACGAGCGCAATACGCCCACACATTGGCAACCAGCCTCGCAGACTGGTTCAAAGGCAAGAAGATCGATGCGCGACTCGTCGCTCGTGGCGCTGACCTGGCGATACTTCGCCTGCACCTGGGCGGCCACGAGGACTATGCCGAGGATGCGGCCGGCGAACTCAGCGACGTGCTCGAGCAACTTGCAGCCCACATCCACAGGCCCCTCGACGGCAATTTCCAGCTCATGCCGGACATGCGCGTCTTCGTTGGTGAGTGCCTGTACCTCATCAAGCCGATGCAAATGCGCTTCTGGCTACGCTCCACCGCGCTCGCCGATGCCGATGGAATAGCGCTCGACCTCCAGCAAGCCGCTACCCTGCCGCGTCAGCGGGGCGCGAACTGATGTTGATCGGCGATGTGCAGGGGTGGGTCGACAACTTCGTTTCGTTTGATGACCGCTTCCTGGAGAGAGTCGCGGCGGCGTGGCCGCCCTGTATGGCGGTTCTCCCCGAGCAGCCCGGCGAAGATGACATCACTATCAACCTCGTCGATCACCTCGCCAAGGACGTCGTGGTGCGTCGGATGTGCCACTGGGTCGAATATCAGTTCGAGCCGTTCGGTCTTGCTGCGGACGGGTCGAAATACAGCAAGGGCATCATCGACATCGCCGTGCTCTTCGACTGGGAGCGGGAGCGATACCTGGCCTATGAGTGCAAGCGGCTCAACGTGATCAACGGCGGAAACCGCAGTTCCCTGGCTACTGTGTATGTCACTCAGGGCATGATGCGTTTTCTCACGGAGCAATATGCTGAACGGCTGCCAGTGGGGTGCATGATCGGTTACGTGCTCGACGGCGACGTGCCCTTCGCTCGTTCGCGGATTGCCGACGCCATCGGCGGTCATGTTCCTCTCGCGCTCGCTGAGGGGCCTACACCCCTTGCCGCGATCGAGACGATTGAGCGCTTCCGCACAAGGCACACCCGTCCAACCGGATCACAGATCGAACTTCGCCACGCGCTTTTTTCGAAGCCATCAAGCGCCGCGCCAACCGACTGAGGAAAGCGGCGCGCGTGACGTTCCTCGCGCTTTTAAGACTTAAGCACGCCTTGTACTGATTGATGAAGTATAGGGTGACAAAATCATGGAAGGGTGGGGCGGCTGATCAAGGGAAACTTGACGCAATAAGCCGACCATAAGGGGGAAGGCGGAAACATGTTTATCGAGCGGCTTAGTCTGACGAATTTCCGCTGCTTCGGACCTGAAGCGACCAGCGTCGACCTCACCTCCGGTCTTACTACGTTTGTCGGCGTCAATGGCGCTGGAAAGACGGCTCTGATGCAGGCCCTGCAGCGCCTCTTCGGCGTGACCGGGGATCAGCGACGTCTACGGCGCCAGGATTTCCATGTCCCTTCCACGGAGCTGATCGCGCCGCTCCAGCGAACCTTCGTCCTAGAGGCAATCATTGCCTTTCCGGAGCTGGACGCCGACGGCGCCGGCGGCGCGGCAATTCCGGAATTCTTCCACCAGATGGCCGCTGAAGAGGCGGGCAAGCTGAAATGCCGCCTGCGTCTCGAAGCGACCTGGACCGATGACGGTTCGCTCGATGGTGCGATTGAACAGAAATACTGGGCGGTCCGAACTTTCGGGGCGTTCACCGACGCTGATTGCACCGAGTTGAAGGCGACCGACCGAGCGCGAATCCAAATGATCTACGTGCCGGCGACACGGGACGGCGCCTCCCAGGTGACGGCCTTTCTGCGCGGCAGGCTGTGGCGCGCCATCAACTGGTCGCAGGAGGTGCGGGACACGTTCACGAACGCCGGCGCCACCTTGAACGGCGCATTTGCCGGGGAGCCGGCCGTCGATGTGATTGCCGCAGCGGTGACGCGGCGGTGGCAGGAAGTGTACACAGCCGGGACCGACACCGCGCCGGTCTTCCGCCCGCTGGATCTGCGTTTCGAGCATTTCATCCGCAAGGTTGAGGTGGTCTTCCGTCCCGACGAGGTCGGCCGGGAGCGTGCCCTCGATGACCTGAGCGACGGCCAGAGGTCGCTCTTCCATCTAGCGATGACTGCGGCGACTCTGGATGTGGAAGCCGGGATCGTCGCTGATCCCGCTGGCGCCGGGTTCCAGGCTGGCGGCGTACCGCTGCCAGCGCTCACCCTCATCGCGATCGAAGAGCCGGAGAACAATCTCGCCCCCTTTTATCTCTCCCGCATCATCGGGCAGATACAGGACCTGACGAAGTCGTCGCAGGCGCAGGCCGTGGTCTCCAGCCATTCTCCAAGTATCCTAGCCAGGGTCGACCCAACGCAAGTCCGGCATTTCCGCCTTGATCCTCTTGATCGAACGGCCCGCATCCGCCCGATCGGCCTCCCGGTCGGCGAGGAAGAAGCGTCGAAATTCATCCGCGAGGCCGTGCGGACCTATCCTGAACTCTATTTCGCGCGCTTCGTCGTGCTGGGGGAAGGCGCATCGGAGGAGGTCGTTCTTCCACGCCTCGCCGAGGCGATGGGTCTCGACATCGATCGATCCTTCGTCGCGGTCGTTCCGTTAGGCGGTCGCCATGTGAACCATCTCTGGCGACTGCTCACCGATCTCGACATTCCCCACGCCACCCTGCTGGATCTGGACTGGGGCCGAGCCGGTGGCGGATGGGGGCGTATCAAGACGGCCTGTACTCAATTGCTCGCAAACAACGTCACGCCTCAGGCCATTTTCGGACAACACCTCGACCCGCTAGGCCCGGCGGCGAACCTCGTCGCCTTTGACGCTCTGCCGCCAGCGGACTTTGCGAGCCTCACCCAGTGGGCGCAGTGGCTGCGCCAGTTCAACGTCTTCTTCTGCACGCCGCTCGACCTCGACTATTCTATGCTGAAGGCCTTTCCGCTGGCCTATCAGGTCATTGAGCCCGGCCGTCAGGGACCGTCGCCCGTCGGCGAACCGCGCACGGCGGTTCTTGGAGACGACGGCCTGGCTCACCTGTACGCCGCCGACCAGGACGCGTTGATGCGCTGGTATCGCTATCTGTTCCTCGGACGCGGCAAGCCGAGCACCCATGTCCGAGTGTTGAGCGCGCAAGACCCGGCCGCGCTAGCAGCCGGCGCCCCTGAAGAGTTGCGCGCACTCCTCACCTCAATCGTTGCTCGCCTCGCGCCCCCGCCGCCGCTGGCAGGCTTCTGACGATGCGGCTTGTTCGGCCAGAGGACTGGAGGCCCAGCGGCATTGACGATCTTGAACCGGCAGCGTGGAATGCCCTGCGCCACGCCGGCTCGGCTTGCGTGGTCGCTGGCCCTGGCGCCGGCAAGACCGAATTCTTGGCCCAGCGCGCCGACTATCTGCTCGAGACGGGCCTTTGCCGTGCACCGCACCGCGTGCTCGCGATTTCGTTCAAAACCGATGCGGCCAACAATCTCGCGGCCCGCGTCCGCCAGCGTTGCCCGCCAGAGTTCGCCAATCGGTTCGTATCGGTCACCTTCGACGCCTTCACCAAGAGCCTAGTCGATCGCTTTCTCAACGCCGTCCCCCAAGACTGGCGCCCGACGCGCCCCTACGAAATCGCCTTCCCAAAGCGCAAAGCAATAGAAGGCTTCCTCACGCTCGCCCGGCTAAGTGCGCCGCCCCAATGGCAGGCCGAGATCGCCGGCTACAGCGCGAGCGACTTCGAGTCCAAGATCGTCGGCAGCTTCCGCCTGCCAACCGGACCTATCGCACCCCAGAACGCTGCCGAGTTCACGATCGCCCGCTGGTGGGCGACGCAATTGCGGCCGGGGCAAACTTCTGCCCTTACCTTCGTGGGCATCAACCGCCTTGCCGAGTTGCTGCTCCGCGCTAATCCCCACATCCGGCGGGCGCTTGTTGCCACCTATCCCTTCGTCTTCGTCGATGAATTCCAAGACACGACCTATGCGCAATACGACTTTCTGCACTCGGCGTTCTCTGGCGGGCAGACCATCATCACCGGCGTCGGTGACGACAAGCAGCGGATCATGGTCTTCGCCGGCGCGCGCCAGGACGCCTTTCAGCGACTGGAGGCGGATTTCGGAGGCACCCGCTTCCCGCTCCTCTTCAACTTCCGTTCCTCGCCCGACCTAGTCGCGATCCAGCATGTCGTCGCACGCGCCCTTGATCCGAACACCGTGCGAACGGTCGCTCAGACTGTGCGCCACGTCGATGGCGACGTGGCTCAGGTGTGGTCCAGCCAGACCATGGCGTCGGAAGCCGCCCACCTGGCGCAATGGATCGCCAACGACATGGCCACCCGAGGCCGGGCACCGCGCGATTACGCGCTCCTCGTGAAGCAGAAATCTGATGATTATGAGCACGAACTCGCTGGAGCCTTCGCCGTTCACGGTCTCCGGATCCGTAACGAGAGCCATACCCTCGGCAAAACCTCGCTTCAGGATTTGCTTTCCGATGACCTAAGCCGGCTCGCGATCGCGATCTTCCGCCTGGGCGCGACACGCCGCGCACCGGCCGCATGGCAGTTGGTCTCGGCATCTGTGCTTGCGCTGCGCGCTACCGGCCCAGACGATGATGCGCGCGCGACTAAGGTCGAGGCGGACCTTACTGCATTCCTCGCGGCCCTGCGCACCGACATGGCGGCCACCGCCCCGTCGCAGCAAAGCGCCCTCGACTTCGCCAAACGGGTTTTCGACTATCTGGACCTTGATGCGATCGCCAGAACCTATGCCGAGTATGGCGTTGGCGACCAGCTACGGATCATCCTCGAAGCGTTTTGCGTCCACTTCTTCGCTTGCGCCAATGGCGCGCCGAACTGGACAGCATGCCTCGATGCGTTCGAGGGCGTCGGTCAGATCCCGATGATGACCGTCCATAAGAGCAAGGGGCTGGAATACGACACCATTATCTTCGTCGGCCTCGATGACCGAGCTTGGTGGGCTCACACTCCCGGCGACCCTGAAGGCGTCGCCGCGTTTTTCGTCGCCCTCTCGCGGGCGAAACAGCGCGCCATCTTCGCCTTCTGCCAACAACGTGGAAATCGAAACAATGTGGCTGAACTGTATCAGCTCCTCACGTCCGCCGGCGTGCCCGAGGTCGCGATATGATTCGATTTGTGCGCCCGGCGATGGCGGCCCTTAACCGTAGTCACGAACTGGTACCAGTTTGCCGGCCGCGTGCTGCCGCTCTCGATCACCGCCTCACCCGTGAGACTAATTCCGTTGGTCGATAACTCATCCGGTTGAGTGAAAATGCCCAGATGCATCATCCAAGTCCTCTATAGCCTTTTCCGGCGGGTGCGCATCCCGCTGACGAGGCCGGCCGATGAGGCGAGCCGCCCAGACTTAGAATTCGACGAATCTACACCGGGGTTGGGTACCCTAATGCCGTTTCTGCGCAGCCCGATGACGCTCGATTGCCCGCGAATGGTGTTACTCTGTCGCGACTTCGAGCCGCCGCTCGCCGAGGGGGCGGGTGTGTTCGAGATCGTCTCCGAAAGCGAGTTCAGGTTCCGCATGACCGGGCGGCCTGTGGATATGGGCCACAGCCTGGCTGCCCTCACGCGATCTAGATCTGACACCTATAATGTCCTCAGCATGTTTCGGCTGCTGCTAACCGATGTGGGCGGCCGCGAATGGAACGCGGGCTGGGTCGAACTCGAAGCCGATCTCGAAGGCGAGGAGTGGATTTTCACAGGAACGTCGGATGGCCTGATCACGGGCAGCAGGGTGGCAAGCCCCCAGGACAGCGGCGCGGAGGCCCGGTTTCTCATTCCGCGCAACTTCAGCGCCTCGATCGCCCTGAGACGCTTCGTTCAAACGGCGCGCGAGGGAGCCGAGCCTCTGCCGGTTCGGACCATTGAGGTGCTTGGGCAGGCCGTGACGTTTCGGTTCGACAACGAAGCTAATATGCTGTCGATCTCGACCGCGCACTCGCCAGCACTCCCGGCCCATGCAACGGAGAATTGGCTCGGAGAACCGCTTCGGATCCTATTCGGCCAACTCGTGTATCCGCGATTGGTCGAGCGGCGGCTGGCGGACGGCACCTCGATGCTGTGGGTTCGGCGCTCGCCGGCTTGGACGCTGGACTCCGCATGGACAGGATTGTGGGTCAGCGATTTACGGTTAGCCGATGACGAGCGCTTTTTCACCCTCTACGGCAATCTCCTGACCCTTATCGCACGGGGAAGCGGATTCGAGAGCCATACGGTCACTAGCTTCTACGAAGAGGTGATCCAGGCGAGCCGGGGGTCTCGATGGGTTTGGGCGTTGACCCTGGCCAGCAGCATCGAAGGCCTTATCCGGATTCTGTCGCCTCGAGGCTTATTGCGCACTGATGCCGACCAGGCCGCTATCGACGCTATGCGCGCTTACATCTCAGCTTTCCAGGGATCAAGCAGGCTCCGAGACCGGGCAATGGATGTCATCGGCCGCGCTGACGAGATTTCTCCTGAGCGCGCGCTTCGGGATCTCGCACGCGACGGCGTTGGAACGCTCTATCAGATCGCCTCTTGGCGCAGCGTCAGGGGTCGCGTCATGCATGGGGAGTTCATCTCTGCATACTCCACCGAAGAAGACGACCGCACGATCCTGAACATGGTGGAACTGCTGCGTGCACTAACGATTGAGGCGGCTCGTCGAGCCGCTGCGGCCGCAGCACCCTGACCATTGCGGCCGCGCGAGCCAGGTGCCTATGGGTCAGTTCCGGCTCAGCCGGACCCAACAGTTTAAGCCAACTCTGTCATTTGAGAGCAGACCTTCCGCCGAATTTGAGTCCGCAGATCCCATCACCGTCCCAATGCTTAAACGGTTGTTCGCACCGGAATCGGTCATTGAATAAGCGACGGCGCTCCATCCTTTTTGACGGCGCTGTTTTCGCAAAACTCTTTTGGAGATGGCGCACCCATCAGGATTCGAACCTGAGGCCTCTACCTTCGGAGGGTAGCGCTCTATCCAGCTGAGCTATGGGTGCATTTATCTTCAAATAGTGTCCGAGGTCGACCAGGGTCAATCTCGATTCCAACTTTCAAACGATCGCAAACGGTGCGGGCCCAAGGCACTGCCGATTGTGGTCGTTCGTACTCTACAGCTTCCTTCAGTTTGCTTCCGCGGCGCTTCCGTGACCACGGAAGCAGTTTCTCTGCTTCCTTCGAGTTCCGCCAATCACTTGGTTTCCCTCAGTTTTTTCGACCTTCACCCATAACACACTTGACTCAGCCTTGCCTTCGGAGGGCAGCACTCTATCCAGCTGAGCTACGGGTGCATCGCCGGAAGGCTCGAAGCCTTTTCATGCGCGTTTCTAACTGAACCGCGCATATGCATCAATGGCCTATTTTGATTAAGCGACGCAAATTTTGCCGTTAGAGCGCATCCCGAAAAGTGTGAAACGATTTTCGGATAAGATGCGCGCCAGAACAAACACGTTACGAACGCAACCCTGGAGCCTCCTGTCCCGTCCGCTCCACATATTCCGTATAGCCGCCGCCATATTGGTGAATACCATCCGGCGTCAGTTCCAGAACCCTGTTCGACAATGCGCCTAGGAAATGCCGGTCGTGCGATACGAACAGCATCGTGCCCTCATAGGCAGCCAGCGCCTTGATGAGCATTTCCTTCGTATCGAGATCAAGGTGGTTGGTCGGCTCGTCCAGAACCAGGAAATTCGGCGGATCGAACAGCATGGCCGCCATGACCAGACGCGCCTTTTCACCACCCGAAAGCACACGGCACTTCTTTTCGATATCGTCGCCTGAAAAACCAAAGCAGCCAGCTAAAGCACGAAGCGGCGCTTGGCCTGCCTTTGGAAAACGCTCTTCCAGCCATTCCAATATCGTTGCATCGCCATCAAGCACATCCATCGCATGCTGCGCGAAATAGCCGAGCTTGACGCTCGCACCGATATTGACATTACCCTTGTCCGGTTCGGCAGCGCCTGCGACCAGTTTCAGCAACGTCGATTTTCCTGCGCCGTTGATACCCATGATGCACCAGCGTTCGCGGCGGCGAACCATGAAATCAAAACCGTCATAGATCGTGCGGCTGCCATAAGTCTTGTGGACGCCCTTGAGGCTCACGACATCCTCACCCGAACGCGGCGCAGGCGCAAAGTCGAAGGCGACCGTCTGGCGACGGCGTGGAGGCTCCACGCGGTCGATCTTCTCCAGCTTCTTCACGCGGCTTTGGACCTGTGAAGCATGAGAAGCGCGCGCCTTGAACCGTTCGATGAACTTGATTTCCTTTGCAAGCATGGCCTGCTGGCGCTCGAACTGGGCCTGCTGCTGCTTTTCATTCAGCGCCCGTTGGCCCTCATAGAAGGCATAATCGCCAGCATAGGTCGTCAGCGAGCCAGCATCGATTTCAATGATCTTGGTCACGATGCGGTTCATGAACTCGCGATCGTGCGAGGTCATCAGCAGTGCACCGTCATAGTTCTTGAGGAATGCTTCCAGCCAGATCAGGCTTTCGAGATCGAGATGGTTGCTCGGCTCGTCGAGCAGCATCACGTCCGGGCGCATCAGCAGAATGCGCGCCAGCGCAACACGCATTTTCCAGCCGCCGGAGAGCTTGCCGACATCGCCATCCATCATTTCCTGCGTGAAGCTGAGACCCGCCAGAACCTCACGTGCACGGCCATCCAGACCATAGCCATCAAGCTCCTCGTATCGCGCCTGCACTTCGCCATAGCGTTCGATGATGACATCCATCTCACCCATACGATCCGGATCGACCATCGCGGCTTCCAGCTCGCGGAGCTCTGCTGCGACCACACTGACGGGGCCTGCACCTTCCATCACTTCCGCGACAGCGGAACGACCACCCATTTCGCCGACATTCTGGTCGAAATAGCCGACCGTCACACCTTTTTCGACGGAAACCTGCCCCTCATCCGGCTGTTCATCACCAGTAATCATGCGAAACAGGGTTGTCTTACCTGCGCCGTTGGGACCGACAAGGCCGATCTTTTCACCGCGATTCAAAGCGGCGGAAGCCTCGATATAGAGAATGCGATGGCTGTTGGACTTGCTGATATTGTCGATGCGGATCATGGAACGGGAAGACTTTGCGAGATGGCGTTGAGTGGGAGGTGGTCGCGTTGCGGCCTCCTATGCCATGATGACACGGGCAAGTCACCCCACTTCGCGATTGAAGAGCTGGCGGGTGGCTTAGGGAATGTTGTGCAGCCATTGCTGCGTCGAGAACTTTTCGACCACAAGCTTTTCCGCCGCCGCATATTCTTCGGGTGTAATCTTGCTGCTCACGCCGCCATTCAGCGACACAAAAGTGTCCTTCATACGCTTGATGACTTCTTCGCGCGGCAGCCCCGTCTGGCTGCGCACCGGATCGACGCGCTTGACTGCGCTTGCGGTGCCCTTGTCGCTCAGCTTTTCGCGCCCGATGCGTAAAACCTTCACCATTTTCTCGGCATCCATGTCATAGGCCATGGTGACGTGGTGGAGAACGGTCCCCTTGGAGAAGCGCTTCTGCGCAGCGCCGCCGATCTTTCCCTTGGAACTCGAAATATCGTTCAGCGGCTTGTAGAAGGCATCGATGCCGAGCGAATTGAGCGCTTTCAGCACCCAATCATCCAGAAATGCGTAGGAATCGGCGAAGCTCATGTCACGCACAAGTTCACCTGGCGCATAGAGCGAATAGGTTATGGTGCTGCCGGGCTCCACAAACATGGCTCCGCCGCCAGTCACGCGACGGACAGTCTCGACGCTGAATTCCCGCGTCGCGTCCATATCCACTTCATTGCGCAATGACTGAAACGCGCCAATGATGATGGCCGGGCGTTCCCATTCCCAGAAGCGCAATGTCGGCGCGCGGCGCCCCGCAGCAACTTCCTGCGCCAGAACCTCATCCAGCGCGAGATGCATGGCAGGCGAAACCGCCGGCATTTCAACGATCTGCCATTCGAAATCCCGCCATGTGCGGGCAACGCCCAAAGCGCGCCGGACGGCAATTGCAACCGCTTCCGGGCTGAAGCCGAGCATCATGGCGTCGGGCCGCAGGCCTGCCCTCACCGCATCGGCAATCTGCTCCGACGACGCGTCGGCAGAGAGTCCCTCGACAGCGTTACGGATATCCTCCAGCGCCTCGTCCGGCTCCAGGAAAAAATCGCCCGCCACCTGTACATCACTCAGGCGTCCATCACGAACATCCAGATCGACAACGACAAGCTTTCCGCCGTGGACTTTGTATTCGCCGTGCATGGGTACAAACTTTCCGAAGAGTGAACGTGAGTGTTTCACTCTCATTTCATGAAAGCAGCGGGAAAGAAAGCGGTTCCGGCGTGATACGCTGAACTATATTCCAGCTTCAGTGGGCGCGACGCGCTGAACAAGCGAGGTCTGGCGCACTTCCTTGGTCTTGTGACCGACATATAACCCGGTAGCTATCATGGCCGCCAAAACAACGGCAATCGATTTGAAACTGAAAGGCAGATGGTGCATTTCCGATCCTCATTCCTGCCTCAACCAAACCAGAGCAGGAAATGATTGTCGACCCCGTCACTTTGAATTTTTAACCACCTCGCAAAATTCCCATTGGACGCTGCACATTCATCCTCTGTTCAAGATACCGGAACTACAGCATATTTCACCGATATCAGAGGGACTCATCATGATACCTGCACTCAAGACGACTGTTACTTCATTATGCCTTGGCGGCTTGGTGGCCGTCCTTTCGCCACTCGTCACACAGGCGTCTGCAGCCCAGCTGCAGCGCTGCGCCAGCGAAAACGGAGTCTGCCAACTGCCCTATCCGGCCGAAGTGGTTTATGGAACCGGCGGGCGGAACACGTCGCGTTTCATTGATCGGCCACAGGTTACCTGCTCCAATCGTGTCTTCGGCGACCCGGCACCGGGCAAAAAGAAAAGCTGCTCCTTCGTGGTTCAGGACCGCTGGGACAGACCGGATCGTCCGGGCCGCCCTGATCGCCCCGGTCGTCCGGATCGTTATGACGACCGTTACAACGATAGTGACCGTGACTGGAGCCGTTGCGCGAAAGAAGGTGGGTTCTGCGATTTTTATGGTCGCAAGCGCGTCCGTTACGGCGCAAATGGCCGGTTCACAGAAGGCGTCTTCCGGAATGGCGTTCAGTGCGATAACCGCGCTTTTGGCGATCCCGCACGCGGCAAGGCCAAGGCTTGCTACGTTCTCGATTAACAATCTCGCGCAAGAACACAAAAGCCCGGACCATATGGTTCGGGCTTTTTGTTCATGGCCTGGAAATATATCGGACTAAACCGGCACCTCGAAACGAAGCCCATCATATCCCGGCTCGACATTGTCCGGTGTCTCGCGCATGACGGTTTCGTAATCGAGTGGAACATGCATATGCGTGAGAATGGCGCGCTGAGGTGCAAGCTTCGCGATCCATTCAAGTGCTTCGCCAAGCGAGAAATGGCTTGGATGTGGACGATATTGCAACGCATCGATAATAAGCACCTCGGCGTGATCCAAATGCTTGAGGCTTGGTTCGGGAAAAGCACTCACGTCCGTGCAATAAACGACAGAACCTATGCGAAAGCCCAGCGATTCAATATCGCCATGCACCTGACTGAACGGCTCGAAGCGGATTGAACCTCCAGCTCCCGATATGGAAAACGGGGTCTCTGGAGCGATGTCGTGCATACTCAGAATTGGTGGATAATTCGATCCGACGGGTGTCTCGAAACAATAGCCGAATGCCTCGAAGAGCCGGTTGCGCGTCAGCCGATTGGCGTAAACATCCATGAGCCGACGATTTTCAACAACATAAGTGCGAAGGTCGTCGATACCGTGAATATGGTCTGCATGCGGATGGGTATAGACAGCCGCATCGAGGCTGTGCGCTCCAGCATCGATCATCTGGGCGCGGAAATCCGGCCCCGTATCAATCACGACCGTTGTGCTGTTACCGGCATTGTCAAATCGCTCAACCAGGAGCGATGCACGGCGACGCCTGTTTTTCGGATTCTCCGGATCGCAACTGCCCCAATCACCGTTGATACGCGGTACACCGGGAGACGACCCGCAGCCCAGAAGCGTAAAACGCAGGCAATTACGCGGCGCTGTCACGATCAATTTCCTTTTGCGGCCAAATCTTCTGGCATGGGCATCTTGGAGAACAGGCGGAAGACATTTTCGCTGGTAATTTGCGCAATTTCTTCCCCGCTCACGCCAATCGTCTCGGCAAGTACGGCGGCGGTATGCTGCACGAAAGAAGGCTCGTTGCGCTTGCCACGATAAGGAACCGGCGCCAGATAAGGAGCATCCGTCTCGACGAGCAAACGATCACGCGGAACGATGGAAGCAACTTCGCGGATTTCGGCTGAGTTTTTGAAAGTCAGAATTCCCGAGAAAGAGACGTAACCGCCGAGCGCGATGCCCTTTTCAGCCAGAGCGCGACCGGAAGAGAAGCAGTGCAGGATGAACGGAAAAGCGCCCTTCTCCGTCTCACGCTCCAGAATCTCGGCCATATCCTCATCTGCGCTACGGGCATGAATGACCAGCGGCAATTGAGTACGACGTGCCGCCTCGATGTGCACGAGAAAACCCTGCCTCTGTGCTGCAGGTGGCGCATAATCATAGTGATAGTCGAGCCCCGCCTCGCCGATAGCCACCACTTTCGGGTGCTCTGCCAGACGCACGAGATCATCGGCGGTCACGTCCAGTTCTTCATGCGCATTATTCGGATGGGTTCCGACCGAACAATAAACGGAATCATAGGTTTCAGCGAGCGCACGGATCGTGTCGAACTTCTTGACCCGTGTGGAAATGGTCACCATGCGCCTGACCCCGGCATCCAGAGCGCGCTGAACGATGTCATCGCGCTCCGGCTCGAAGTCGGCAAAGTCGAGGTGACAATGACTATCGACAAGCATCATCGAACTCAGTTCTGCTCTTCTGTTTCCGCATAGCGCGGAAATACTGGCTGCGGAGCTGGCAGATCGGTCCCGCCGACAAGCTGGCTTGCCGTAACGTCGGAGAACTGACGCTTGTTGGCAGGAATAGCCAGTATGTCGAGAAGCTTTTCCGCCGACTGCGGAATAAACGGCTGCACCATGATGCCAACGCGCCGGATCACCTCGGCCGTCACATAAAGGACAGTGCCCATGCGTGCTGGATCAGTCTTGCGCAAAGCCCAAGGCTCCTGTCCCGCAAAATAACGGTTGGCTTCGGCAACAACAGCGAAAATCGCCCCAAGCGCAAGATGCAGCGCCTGATCGTCCATTGCCTTGCGTGCGGTATCGAGCGCCGCATCGGCCTGATCGAGAATGGCCTTATCCGCGTCCGAGAATTCGCCCGGAACCGGAACCTTGCCTTCACAGTTCTTGGCGATCATCGACAGCGAGCGCTGGGCAAGATTGCCGAGATCGTTCGCCAGGTCAGCGTTGGTGCGGTTGACGATAGCGTCGTGGCTATAGCTGCCGTCCTGACCGAACGGCACTTCACGCATCAGGAAATAGCGCAACTGATCGAGCCCATAACGCTCAACCAGGCCAAACGGATCGATCACATTGCCGAGGGACTTCGACATTTTCTCGCCGCGGTTGAACAGGAAGCCGTGTGCAAAAACCCGCTTCGGCAGCGGAATACCAGCCGACATCAGGAATGCAGGCCAGTAGACAGCGTGAAAGCGCGAGATATCCTTGCCGATGATATGCGCATCGGCTGGCCAATAACCCCACTTTTCGTCCGTAGTATCGGGATAGCCGAGAGCGGTAATGTAATTGGTCAGGGCGTCGACCCATACATACATGACATGCTTCTCGTCGCCCGGCACCGGAATGCCCCAGTCGAAGGTCGTGCGCGAAATCGACAGATCCTTCAGGCCCGACTTGACGAAGCTCACGATCTCGTTGCGGCGCTCCGCAGGCATGATGAAGCCCGGATTATTCTCGTAAAGATCGAGCAGCTTGTCCTGATAGGCTGAGAGACGGAAGAAATAGCTTTCCTCCTCGACCCATTCGACAGGCGTACCCTGTGGGCCGTAACGAACGCCATCTTCGCGGACTTCCGTTTCCTCTTCACCATAGTAGGCTTCGTCACGCACGGAGTACCAACCGGCATATCCACCCTTGTAGATATCGCCATTGTCGGCCATCGCTTTCCAGATGGCCTGGCTGGCCTTGTAATGGCGCTCTTCCGAGGTGCGAATATAATCGTCATTCGAACTGTTCAGTACATCCGCCATTTGCCTGAACGCAGCCGTATTGCGATCTGCAAGCTCGCGCGGCGTGATGCCTTCCTTGCGCGCGCTCTGCAGCATCTTGATACCGTGTTCGTCCGTACCGGTCAGAAAGAAAACATCCTTGCCGTTCAGGCGCTGAAAACGCGCCATTGCATCGGTCGCGATCAGTTCATACGCGTGGCCGATGTGCGGCTTTCCGTTCGGATAAGCAATCGCGGTGGTGATGTAATATTTTTCGCGGCTCATTATGGACCCGGTCTTTCGAAGTTTGAAAGCGCGCCTGAATGATTAGCAGACACACGAGGAGAAAATTATCAGCGGTGACATAACGCATGTCGGCGGCCATGTCACGCAAGCGGAGGCTGACCGGAACGAAAAGCGCGATGCGTTTTTTCCAAAAGAATTACCACAGCTTGCCGGCGGTCGAGATTATAGGTTTCGGCATCCGCGGTTTCGCGTGACAGATCGCTCCAGAAACGCGACCAGCGGTCTGCATCACGCAGTTGCCCTGCCTCCGCACGATGGCGAGCTTCGATCGCAACCCGCCCCAGCAGATGGTCACGGAACAATTCATACTGAACTTCCGACTCGCGACCATTCAATATGCCGGCGAGCGCCTGTGCTTTCGGCAAATCGAAATTTTGTCCTTCAAGAAGGGAATCGACCGTATCGGCGATTTCGATACCGCCATTCGCCACCAGCAGAAGTGCCTTGCGCGCGCTGCCTTCCGATCTCTGAAGCAGCGTTTTCGATACGGCATCAGCCCCCATTCCGACACCGGGGCCGACATGTGCGAGGGCATCTGTCAGCGCACTATCATCAAGTGGCTTGAAGCCGATGCTCTGGCAGCGTGACCGAATTGTCGGAAGCAAGCGCCCCGCCGAATGAGAAATCAGGATAAAGAGAGCCCGTGCAGGAGGTTCTTCCAGCGTTTTCAAGAGCGCATTGGCGGCATTGCGGTTCATATCATCGGCAGGGTCGACAATTACGATGCGCCAGGCGTGGTCCGATGCCGTTCTGGTCAGAAAATGCGTGACCCGGCGGATTTCTTCCACTGGGATACCCGTTTTGAATTTTCCCGTCTTCTGATCGAATGGGCGATTGATATGCAGGACAGCAGGATGCATGCCGCCTGCAATCTGCCGCCAGAGCGGTTTCGCAAAATCCGGCGCAGCAATATGCTCCGGTGCCTCGCCATTATTACCATGGGCCAGCATATGGCCTGCCAGGTGAAAAGCGAGCGTTGCCTTGCCGATCCCCTGCGCGCCTTCAAAGAGAAGCGCATGATGCATACGCCCCTCGCGATAGGCTTGCGCCAGAAAATCACTGATCTCCCGGTGCCCGGCGATATAATCGCTTGCCGACGGTTCTGGCACACCCTCAATAGAATCGTGGGCTTTAGGGACGTCGAGTTCCTCGATCACAAAAGCCCCCTTTTCGTCAGAACATGATCAACTTCTTTTGCGATATCGCCCGCAATCGCGTCTTGCGGGCGGTCAGCGTCGATGACCTTGCATCGCTCAGGTTCCGCTTCGGCGATCGCGAGGAAGGCCTGCCGTCGCGCCTCATGCACAGCAATATCTTCTTTCTCGAACCGGTCCGCAGTTTCGCTGCCACGCCGTTTTCCAGCACGCGACAGACCTTTCTCCGCGGGAATGTCGAGAATGATCGTCATGTCAGGCATGGCGCCGTCTATGGCAATGCGTTCCACCGCCGCCATATAGGTGCTGTCGAGATTGCCGGTAACGCCCTGATAGGCACGGCTTGAGTCGATGAAACGGTCACAAAGCACCACTCGCCCCTCGTTCAGGGCGGGACGGATAAGCTGGTCTACATGGTCTGCCCTTGCAGCGGCGAACAGCAGGGCTTCCATCGCTGGGCCGTAATTCTCTGCATTGCCGCTCAGTATGACATGGCGAATTGCTTCCGCACCAGGAGAGCCGCCGGGTTCTCGCGTGATGACTGGATCGAAGCCGCATGCCCGCAGGTGCTTGGCCAGCAACGCGATTTGCGTTGACTTGCCCGCTCCTTCGCCGCCTTCGAATGTGATGAACAATCCCGACAAACCAACTTCCAAATGTTTGAATCGATGCCCGAACGGACTTCTGTGAAAGTTATTATCGGCCTTTGGCTATCAGGTCGAGCCTGGAATACACCCAACGCAGGCTAAAGATACTTCCGCAGCCAGCCGGTGGAGAGCTCCATCGCCGCCCCCAAGGCGCGCTTCGAGAGACTTCCTTCCTCGACAGATTGCGCCGTGAAAACAGGGATATCACGAAGAATGCTACCATTAAGCTCCAACTGAAGAATACCGACCTGCTGGTTGTCGGCGATAGGGGCATCGAGCGGCCCCTTATAGACAATCCGGGCCTTGAGCTTGTCGCGACCGTCCTTCGGTAGCAGCAGCTCGACACGATCCCTGACCTTCAACGGCACATGCGTGAGCGCACCGCCGAAAACTTGCGCCTCACCCACAATTTCGTTCGCAGGATAAAGCTGAACATCGTCAAAGGCCGTCATCCCCCATTGCAGGAGACGCTTTGCTTCTTCTTCACGCTCCTTGATGCTGGCAAGACCGCTCATCGCCAGATAAAGCCTGCGGCCGTTCTGTTCCGCCGATCCGACCAGCGCAAAACCTGATGCTTCCGTAAAACCTGTTCCCATGCCGTCAGCCCCGACATCAAGCCGCAACAAGGGGTTGCGGTTGCGTTGCATGATGTTGTTCCAGGTGAAGGCAGGTTGAGCATAATATTTATAATACTCGGGATGGGCTGTCCGGATATGTCGCGCCAATCTGACCAGATCCTGCAGCGAGACCGCCTGCCCTTCGGCGGGCAAACCCGTCGAGTTTACAAATTTGGAGCCGGTCAAACCAAGCTCCTGCGCACGATCATTCATGCGCTTTGCAAAAGCCTCCTCGCTGCCCGCCAGCCCTTCTGCCAGTACGATGGCGCCGTCATTCGCCGACTGAACAATCATCCCCTGCAGTAGATCAGCGACCGTTGGCGCCGACTTGATGCGCGCGAACATCGTTGATGTTCCCGAGGGGGCACCACCAGTTCTCCAGGCATTTTCGCTGACGATGTAAGGCGTTTCGAGTGTCGTCGCGCCTTTATCAAGGGCTTCGAAGACCACTTCGGCCGTCATCAGCTTGGCAAGAGATGCGGGCGGAATGGGAACATTGGCATTCTTGGAAAGAAGCACCGTTCCGCTTCGGTCATCGATAAGCAACACCTGCGGCGCCTTTGAAACGAATGCCGCCTCAACAGGTGCCGCCTGACTTAAAACCGGCACGAATGCAGCCAGCGAAACGCCCACAGAGGCCGCGCGCGCAAATACCAATGTTTTTGAAATCAGCCCCATGCAAATCCCGTTACGTGAGCAATGAGATAGAGCTTACGCAACGAATCCGACCAAAATCAATATGCCAGCGTGTATCACCGTAATGTGAGCAATCAATCGAGACGAACGACAAACGCATTCACTGCGCCCGCCTTCCAGGCCGCACGCAACAGGGCATCGTTTCCGTCTTTCCCTGCCACGGCTGTCAGCTCGTAAGACGCGCTGGTGTCGGTTGGAATCTTGGTAAGCGTAAATCGGGTTGAATGTGGCAACGACGCCTGAAGCTGCCTTGCCTCTTCAAGCGTCTTGAATGTGCCAAGCTCGACATATTCGCCATGCTCCTCAGCCTCGCGGCGCTTCCAGGCGCTCGAAATTGCATCCTTGGTCAGGATGCTGCCATAGGTACGCTCTTCGGTATAAGCGGTTACAGCAAGACGGTCAGAAGCATAGCCGGCAAGACCGCTCACACCGGCAGCATTCGCCACTCCGAAGCTTGAACCAGGGCGCTGCGACGGCACAGGCACATTCGCTGGCAACAACGGAGCTGGACCGCCGGACAGATCGCTATAAGCAGGATCGACGGCAAAAGGTGAGTTTTCAGGTATGGGCGCAGAGACCGGAACAGCGTCCATCACAGGCATAGGAACGCGTGACTTCGGCGAAGTCGGCGTTGGCCCATTCATCGCCATCATGACGCCAGTTGCAGGCTGGCCGATCCCATCGCCACCCGCCGGACGGTAAGACGCCATCAGGAATGCGTCGTCATTGCCATCCAATGGCGCTCTGCCGACATATTCGACCTTCACATTCGCCGTGCCGTGATGCTGGTAATCAAGCATTTCGGCAGCTTTCTGGGAGAGATCGATGACACGGTCGAATTCATACGGACCACGATCATTCACGCGTACGATGACCGAACTGCCATTGGCAAGGTTGGTCACACGGGCATAACTCGGCAACGGCATGGTTGGATGCGCAGCTGTCAGATGCGCCATGTCATAGACCTCACCGTTGGCCGTCAGGCGGCCGTGAAAAGCTTCGCCATACCAGGAGGCGTGGCCGACCTTGACATATTTTTTGTCTTCCTTGGGATAATACCAACGGCCCTTGACCTTGTAGGGCTGTCCGGTCTGATCGCGCCCGCCGCCACGCGGCAGAGGCTTTCCCTTCGAAAAAGCCACGCGCGGGCTGGCTTTCACGCCATATTTGGACTCGGCGAAATATTCCTTTGAGCGCTTTGTCTTCGATTTCGGCTGAGGTGCCGAGGCACAGCCCGCCAAGGCGACCGCAATAGCCATGAACGACAACATGGCGATGGAACCGCGCTTGTCGCGCAGTTTCACTGCCTTGCCGTTGACCGAATGTTTCAGCCCTCGTTTCGAATCCATACGCCACACGCCCGTTACTCAACAACACAACCGAAAACATTGGTTGCGCCCTTTTAGAATTTAGTGATGTCACCGATTCATTGACGGATCATTAAAGCTTTTGGAATTCCGCATATTTTGAGTCGCGCTGCATGACCTCCACTCAACTCCGACGAGCTGTATCCTCTAGTCTCGTGGAACGATCGTTCATTCAAAGCGTTGAATTTTCAACAGGAAGGAGAAAAAGAATGTTGAGAGCAATGATCCTTTGGCTGATGGGCGTTCCACTCGTTGTCGTGCTGCTTATCTGGTATTTTTTCTTTTAGATGTGGAACGTTCAGGCCCTTCAATCGTTATTCATACGGCTCTAGTGACCTCCGAGCCAGTCACCTAACGTCATGGATTAGGCCCGCTCCAACAAGGCGGGTCTTTTTTTGCCTCGTCAATATCACGGCCTCATTGCCGGATCAGGCATGTAGACGTTGATCGCCTTGGGCAACAGGCGGAAATGAGCTGGTGTCCAGGTCGATAGCTCGCCATCTGTGTTTACGGCACGTGGCTTCTTGGTGCGCACGATCACTTCGGTCGTCGGAAAAGCCCGCACATCATCCCATCTGGAGTGGGTGCCACGGCGCAGACTGGGAAGAAGACGCAAAAGTTTCCACCAGTGATCGACTTCCAGACTATAGAAATCCAGCCTACCGTCATCCACTGTGGCATCCTTCTCGACGGCCATACCGCCACCGTAGAATTTTCCATTCCCGACAGAAACCTGCAATGTACGGATTTTCTCCGTCATGCCGTCATGCTCCAGATAGGCTGTGAAAAGCTCCGAACGCATGAGGATGCGTGCCGCAACGATCGCATAACCGAGCTTTCCCCACTTTTTCTTTGCAGCAGAACTGAGTTGCTGCGCCAGTTCGGCACTAAACCCGATGCTCGCGACATTGAAGTAAAGATGACCATTCACTTCACCCAGGTCGATGGGCCGAAGCTCATAGGAAACAAGGCGACGCGCCGCCTCAACCGGATCGGCAGGAATGCCGATGGTTCGGGCGAAATCATTTGCAGTTCCAAGCGGAAGAATTGCAAGCGGCATTCCCGTTTCCATCAATCCTTTGGCCGCAGCGTTCAGCGACCCATCACCACCACCGACAATAACGAGATCGCAATCTCTTTCGCGAAGGATCACATCTGAAATCGTCTCGTCGTCCTGCGGATTTCGCTCGATGAGCTGGAGACCGCCACGTTCCAGCGCAGAGCGAATATCCGCGCCGTATCCCCTGCCATTTCGGGCATGAGGATTTACGATTAGCAGTGCCCGGCGCTTTGTGGTCTTGCCCATGGATTTCCTGTCATCTGCAACAGCCAGAAAATCTGGCTGCTTGGTTGGAAGCGTCATCTGCAGATGGCTTCTCAATCCTGGATATCAATGGAACGGTTCATGAAAAATTTGTCACGATACTGTAGCGTTTCATGAGGCCGTGAGAGCGAAAGCGATGGCAGGGCCGAGCTGTCGACAAAAGAGTTTGACGAGACCAGAAAGAGAACATAGTTTGGCAAAACCAACTGTAAAACTTTCTAATGCGGCCTCATCAAACTTGTCGCTAATTAGCTGAAATACATTACAGTTTGCGGGTATGATGTAATGGTAGCCTGTCAGCTTCCCAAGCTGAACGCGCGGGTTCGATTCCCGCTACCCGCTCCAGCACAATCGCTCGTAAGAGCGCTGAAAATCACCGAACATTTTCTCCGGTTTTCGGATCGACCTTCACCTCAACCTTGGCGCCAGCCTTGGTGACATATTCGATCTCGTAGTAGCCACGATCATTCCAGTCGACTTCATCAATGAAAGCGGTATCCGCGTTCTGTTCGATTTTCGCGATTATCTCCGAAAGCTTGGTGCCTTCCGGCGGCGGAGCGGCATAGGCCGCAGCAACGGACATACCAAGAAACAAAGTCGTAACGGCAAAACGCATGATTACCTCCTCTAGAGCATGTCTCCCGAAAATGGGAACCGGTTTTGGGATAAAGACATGCGTAAAAACAAATAGATAGAGAATCTCCGATGATTCGATCACAACAGGAAATGCTCTCGCTATCCTAAAAGAGTAGGAAGTCGGGCGTCCTCTTCAAGGCCAACTGGTAATTACTTTATGATGGGGCTAATCGATCCGGTGAAGGTTTGATCGATCATCGCGGAGAGCCTTGGCTCTGCTCCTGACAGAATAACGACGATTGCAAGCATCAATATCAAAGGCGCGGCAAGAATGCCGCTCCTTACAGCCGGTTCGAGAATACGCCGGGTTTTCTTGCTTCGCGTGGAATGCTGATTTCTCATGCAACCAACAGTAGTCGAACAGACTTAATTGCTCATTAAATAATGTAGTTAATGCGTTATTAGCGCCTGATTATCGTTCAGCTTCCTTTGTTTCCGCGATATATATTGACCCCGAGCTCGCGAATTTTCTTGCGCAGCGTATTCCGATTTAATCCCAGAAGGTCTGCCGCCTTGATCTGGTTTCCGCGTGTTGCGGTAAGACATGCGAGGATCAAGGGATATTCCAGTTCCGCCAGAACCCGGTGATAAAGCCCCGGCGGCGGCAGATCGGCACCGAATGACGCGAAATAACGCTGCATATTCTGCTCAACGGCCTGCGATATCGAAATATTCTCCATAACGCCACCACCGGCGGGAACGACATCCGGCTTGGCCAGTTCAGATTTCAATTCCGTTTCGATGATTTCCGGCGATATTTCCTCTTGCGGATAAAGCGCCGAAAGCCTCCGGACGAGATTTTCCAGTTCACGCACATTTCCTGGCCAAGGATACCGGCGCATCATTTCTAGGCCAGCGGTGCTGATACGCTTCTCCGGCAGCCCCTCTTCGGCAGCGCGTTTGAAAAAATGGCGCACAAGATCGGCCACATCCTCGCTGCGCTCGCGAAGCGGCGGCAAGCGCAGGGGCACGACATTCAACCGGTAATAAAGATCCTCACGGAACAAACCTTGCGCTATCAGTTGCCGCAAATCCTTGTTGGTCGCGGCAACGATGCGCACATCGGTCTTGATCGGCGTGCGTCCGCCGACTGTCATATACTCGCCCTGCTGCAGCACACGCAAAAGACGGGTTTGTGCTTCCATCGGCATATCGCCGATCTCGTCGAGAAACAGTGTTCCGCCATTTGCCTGTTCAAAGCGGCCGCTCGAGCGGTTCTGCGCGCCGGTAAAGGCACCCTTCTCGTGCCCGAACAACTCGGACTCGATCAGATCGCGCGGGATTGCGGCCATATTGATCGCTACAAACGGCCCTTTTCGGCGGCGCCCGTATTCGTGCAGGGCACGCGCAACCAGTTCCTTGCCTGTGCCGGATTCACCCGTAACCATGACGGTCAAATCCGTCTGCATCATGCGGGCCAGCAAACGGTAAATTTCCTGCATCGCAGGCGAGCGGCCGACCAGCGGCATGTTATCGGCCTGCTCATCCGATAAAGCGGCAATGGGCTTACGTTTTGGTTCAGACAGAGCCCGACCGACGATATTGATGAGTTCCGTCAAATCGAATGGCTTCGGCAGATATTCGTAGGCTCCCGCTTCGGATGCCCGGATTGCCGTCATGAATGTGTTCTGCGCACTCATGACCACAACTGGCAGGTCGGGACGCATCTTCTTGATGCGTGGCAGGAGGTCGAAGGCATTCTCGTCCGGCATATTGACGTCAGTAATGACCAGATCACCGTCGCCTGCAGCCACCCAGCGCCAAAGCGAGGCAGCATTAGAAGTCACACGCACATCGTAGCCTGCTCGCGACAATGCCTGGTTCAGCACGGTCCGAATAGCTGCATCGTCATCCGCCACCAATATGGTTCCTGTCGGACGTCCTGCGGTCATGCGTTATCTCCAGTATTTCCAGCTGCCAGTTCCGTATTTTTCCATGCGGGCATCAGAACACGGAAAGTCGTTCGCGAAGGATGGCTGTCGCATTCGATAATACCGCCATGGTCACCAATGATCTTCGCAACGAGTGCCAATCCCAGTCCCGACCCATTGGTTTTCGTCGTCACGAAGGGATCGAACAGATGTGGCAGCATGTCCTGCGGCACACCCGGTCCGTTATCATGCACGCAGAATTCGAGAGGCAGCGCCACCCTGTCCCGCGCACCCGGCACCTGCAGACGAATGCCCGGACGATAAGCCGTGGATAGGACAATCTCGCCGCCTTCACGGTCGCCTATGGCTTCCGAAGCATTCTTCAGCAGATTGAGGAAAACTTGCACGAGTTGGTCTCGATTGGCGAAAACCGGCGGGAGAGAAGGATCATAATCTTCCACAAAACGGATCTTCCGTGCGAACCCGTTCTTCGCAATCGCCTTCACATGATCCAGAACCGCATGAATATTGACGGCAGAGCGCTCGATGGGGCGCTCATCCGAGAAAACCTCCATGCGGTCAACCAGTGAAACGATCCGATCCGTTTCATCGGTAATAAGACGCGCAAGCGCACGATCCTCATCGCCGACAACCTGTTCCAGCAATTGTGCCGCACCACGGATACCAGAGAGAGGGTTCTTGATTTCATGAGCCAGCATCGATGCCAGCCCGGTCACGGACCGCGCCGCGCCGCGATGTGTCATCTGGCGATCGATCTTTTCGGCCATCGTCTTTTCCTTGAAGAGGATGACCACAGCGCCCGGCAGCTCCGCTACCGGCGCTACGTAAATATCAACGATACGCTCCGCCCCAAGACGCGGTGACGAGACATCGACGCGATATTCGTTCACCGGCATCTGGCTGGTGCGAACCTGATCGACCAGCGCTAACAGCGGACTACCAAAGGGCAGAAAGGACTCCAGCCGGTTGCGCGCCAGAATGGACGAGCCGGAACGAAAGAACTGTTCTGCATCCAGATTGGCATAGGCGATATAGTTCTCGGCGCTGACCATGATAACCGGCTGGCTGATGGCATCGAGCACGACCGATGGAATGCCGTTCGTTTCAGTTCTCTCGCGCATCAGGCAACCTCTTTGAGCGCGGATTCTGAAGCTTCGCGCATGAATATACGACGCAAAGCGTCGATGACGGCTTGCCGGTCGGTCAGGGTCATCACTTCTGCTTTCTCGGCAGGCATACATGCGGCGCCAGCATGGCGATCAATATACCAACCTAGATGCTTGCGGGAATGACGGATGCCCGTCGTGCTTCCATAATGCTCGAGCATATCTTCGTAATGCTTTATAATATAATCAAGAACTTCATTTCGAGACTGTGGGGCAAAGTCACTTCCTGCAATTGCACCGGCCAGCCACGGTTGCCCATAAGAGGCACGCCCGACCATCACGGCATCAGCTCCAGAGCGGCGCATAATTTCCTCAGCATCACCTCGACACGCCACATCTCCGTTGGCAACCAGAGGAATCCTGATCGCGTCGCGGACGGCGTGAATTGCATTCCAGTCCGCCTTGCCTTCATAGAACTGACAACGCGTACGCCCGTGGACAGTCACCATGGCGATACCGGCACTTTCGGCACGTCTTGCAAGTTCAGGCGCGTTAATGCTTTTCTCGTCCCATCCCAGCCGCATCTTGAGCGTAACGGGAATGCCGACCGCGTTGACAGTGGCCTCAACGAGGGTCATTGCGTGATCGAGATCGCGCATCAGCGCAGACCCGGAATAACCGCCTGTCACTTTCTTGGCCGGACAACCCATATTGATATCGATGATATCAGCACCTTCGCCCGCGGCGATCCTGGCTGCCTCGCCCATCCAATGCGCTTCGCGTCCCGCGAGCTGCACGACATGCGTTCCAAGCCCCTCGCCTGAGAGGCGCAGAAGGCTTTCCTTGTGACGGTTACAAAGTTCAGCGCTGGCGACCATTTCAGACACGACCATGCCCGCGCCAGCCGCTGCTGCGCGCCTGCGGAATGGAAGGTCTGAAACGCCCGACATCGGCGCAAGAAACACACGGTTGGCAAGCGCCACACCGCCTATACTCAAAGGTTGATCGAGGAAACTCACTAATGGGTGCCTATTTGATGTGCATAGCGCAATTAGCACATACATTAATCAGCCTCACTTTTCAACGCAAGGAAAAGCGCGCGCAAAATCACGATAAATCAATTGTCGTCTGGCATTTATCTGCGCAAGGCATTATTCGGCTTGGAAACGCAGATTTGAACAGATGCAACCTTTGGCAGAGGCAACAACCATTTCAAAGATAGCAGCAGTCATTGTGGCGGCTGGCCGCGGGGAGCGAGCCGGGCAGAACGTCGAAGGGCCGAAACAATACCGGCGCATCGGTGGCGAAGCCGTACTTACCCGCACTTTGCGCGCCTTTATCGACTGCCCGCTGGTTGATAGCATCGTTGTCGTCATTCACCCTGATGACCATGTGCTTTACGAACGTGCCGTCCCGGAAAACTGTGGTAATATTCTCGTCGTGAATGGCGGCGCTACCCGGCAGGAATCAACACGTCTTGGCCTCCTTGCGTTGAGAGATTATGCGCCGCAATATGTCATGATCCACGACGGCGTGAGACCGTTCATCAGTCAGGATTTGCTGAAGCTTATTGTCGAGAACCTCGCACCCGATGAAGGCGTTCTACCGGCTCTGGCCGTTTCGGACACGCTCAAGCAGTCAGCCACGGACGGAACAGTAAAAACGACGGTGCCTCGCGCGGGCCTTTTCGCGGCACAGACACCTCAAGCATTTCCCTACCCGCCTATCCTTGATGCGCATGAACAGGCCTACGCGATCAATCGCTTTGATTTCACGGACGATGCCGCCATCGCCGAGTGGCAAAGCATCGCCGTCCGCATCATCGAAGGATCGGCAGACAATACAAAGCTTACCTGGGCAAAGGATATTGAAATGGCTGACAAGCGCCTGCGGCAAGACCACGTCTCGTTTCCCGACATTCGTACTGGCAATGGTTATGACGTCCATTCCTTTGAACCCGGCGATCATGTGACGCTGTGCGGCGTGAAAATCCCCCATGAAGCAAAACTCAATGGTCATTCAGACGCCGATGTCGGACTTCATGCGCTGACCGATGCCCTGCTTGCGACGCGAGGAGCGGGTGATATTGGTACGCATTTCCCTCCTTCCGACCCGCAGTGGAAAGGCGCAGCCTCCCGCATCTTTGTCGAACACGCCGCCAATATCGTACGTGAAGCAGGTGGGCGTATCGCCAATGTTGACGTGACCTTTATCAGCGAAGCACCCAAGATCGGTCCACACCGCGCAGCAATGACGGAAGCGCTTTGCGACATGCTGGGAATTGCCGCAGACCGGGTTTCCGTCAAAGCGACCACCAATGAGAAGCTCGGCTTCGTCGGGCGCCGCGAGGGTATCGCTGCCATTGCAACGGCAACCGTCATCTATCCCGGTGAGGTGCCCGAATGAGCGCGCTGATTGCAGAAGAAAAAGCTGTTGCCGTGTTGGATGCCTGTCGCAAGGCCGGCATAATGATTGCAACGGCAGAATCCTGCACGGGAGGACTTATAGCCGGAGCTCTGACTGACATCGCCGGATCGTCCGATGTCGTGG
The DNA here is from genome assembly GCF_022488005.1 of Ochrobactrum sp. A-1. NCBI lineage: Bacteria > Pseudomonadati > Pseudomonadota > Alphaproteobacteria > Hyphomicrobiales > Brucellaceae > Ochrobactrum > Ochrobactrum sp. A-1. The sequence continues at coordinate 135,370 of NZ_JAKVQC010000003.1, read as the reverse complement.
ATCGCGGCTTCGTCACCTATTCCAACGAAGCGAAAGCCGAAATGATCGGCGTTCCGATGGAATTGATCAATCGCGTCGGTGCTGTCTCAAAGGAAGTCGCACTTTCCATGGCTGAAGGGGCACTTTCTCACTCCCGTGCCGATGTAACGGTGGCAGTTACCGGCATTGCGGGGCCAGGTGGCGGTTCCGATGAAAAGCCCGTTGGGCTTGTTCACATCGCATCGGCGCGAAAAGGCTACCCGACCCTTCATCGCGAATGTCGTTTCGGTCCCAAAACCCGAGCTGAGATTCGCCACACGACAGTTCTCGCCGCACTGGACCTCGTCCTGGAAAACCTTCGATAAATTTAGAGCGTATACTTTTATCTACGGTGCCCTATCCTTGTCCTTGACCAGGTAAGGAGAACATGGCGATGCGTTTCGATGGTAAGGTGGCAATCGTAACCGGTGGAGCAAGCGGCATCGGTGAAGCAACTGTTCGGGCCTTCGTTCGCGAAGGAGCGAATGTCGTCATCGCGGATTATTCCGAGCATGGCCAGCAACTGGCCAACGAGCTTGCAGGCGGCACCGAGCGGGCATTATTCGTCAAAACCAATGTGACGGACACGAAAGCTGTGCAGGCACTGATTGCCAAAACCGTCGAAACCTATGGCCGCCTCGATATAATGTTTGCCAACGCAGGCATTGCCGCAGACGGCCCGATAGACGAGCTCGATGAAGCTGCATGGCAAAAAACCATCGATATTAACCTCACCGGCGTCTATCTTTGCGATAAATACGCCATTGATCAGATGCGCTCGCAGGGCGGCGGCGTGATCGTGAATTGCGGATCCATTCACAGTCACGTCGGTAAATCAGGTGTCACCGCTTATGCGGCAGCAAAGGGCGGCGTAAAACTTTTGACGCAGACGCTTGCCATCGATTACGGAGCGCAGAACATCCGGGTTAACGCAGTCTGTCCCGGCTATATCGACACGCCGCTTCTCAAGGATATTCCGGACGACAAGAAACAGGCGCTCGTGGCCTTGCATCCGATAGGTCGTCTCGGTCGCGCCGAAGAAGTAGCCAGCGTTGTGCTTTTTCTGGCAAGCGACGAAGCTTCCTTCGTCACCGGAGCATCCATACTGGTCGATGGCGGCTATACAGCGCAGTAAAAGCACATCCTGAAAAGGGTAAAACGGTTTTTCAGGCCAGACCGAAAATCTGGTCTGCCCGTTTCTCGAAGGCTTCCGAAAATTTCTTGAAAGCGAGGTCGAACATCGTTCCCATAAGGAGGCCGAGGGTACGGCTCTTGAATTCATAATCGATGAAGAACTCAACATCGCATTCGCTTTCATCGCCCACCGGCTTGAAAGTCCAGCGGTTGTCGAGATAGCGAAACGGCCCGTCGAGATATTTCACATCGATGACATTTTCCTCGGGCTTCAGCAGCACCTGACTGGTGAAAGTCTCGCGTATGAGCTTGTAACCAACCGTCATGTCGGCAATGAGAAGGGCCTTGCCGTCACGCTCCTTGCGGGAGCGAACCGTTAAAGCCTCACACATCGGCAGAAACTGCGGATATTTCTCAACATCAGCAACGAGGCCGAACATCTGATCTGCCCGGTGATGTGCACGCCTGACGGTCGTAAATTGCGGCATTTCTTGTCTTAGACCTGTGCAGCAATCTGCGCCTCGCGCGCTGCCCTCAGCTTGGCGAAATCATCGCCAGCGTGATGCGACGAACGCGTCAGCGGACTGGACGCAACCAGAAGGAAGCCCTTTGTCCGGCCAATCGTTTCGAACGACTTGAATTCGTCAGGGGTCACAAAGCGAATGACAGGATGATGCTTGCGGGTCGGCTGGAGATACTGACCGATGGTCATGAAATCCACATCCGCTGAACGCAGATCGTCCATCAGCTGAAGAATTTCATTCCGCTCTTCACCGAGACCGACCATGATACCGGACTTGGTGAAAATGGTCGGGTCCAGTTCCTTGACGCGCTGCAGCAGACGGATCGAATGGAAATAACGAGCGCCGGGGCGAACCTTGAGATATTTCGAAGGCACTGTTTCCAGATTGTGGTTGAACACGTCCGGACGGGCTTTGACCACGACTTCAAGAGCGCCTTCCTTGCGCAGGAAATCCGGCGTCAGGATTTCAATCGTGGTCGCAGGAGTAGCTTCACGGATCGCCTGAATGACCTGTGCAAAATGCTGCGCGCCGCCATCAGCAAGGTCGTCGCGATCCACCGACGTGATGACCACATGCGTCAAGCCCATCTGCTTGACGGCCTTGGCAACATTCTCCGGTTCGTTCGGATCGAGCGCTGTCGGAATACCGGTCGAGACGTTACAGAAGGCGCAGGCGCGTGTGCAGATCTCGCCCATGATCATGAAGGTCGCGTGCTTCTTTTCCCAGCACTCACCAATGTTCGGGCAACCGGCTTCTTCGCAAACCGTGACCAGCTTGTTCGAGCGAACAATATCGCGCGTTTCACTGTAGCCGCGCGAGACAGGAGCCTTGACGCGAATCCAGTCAGGCTTCTTCAGGACAACATTGTCCGGACGATGCGCCTTCTCGGGATGCCGTTCACGCTTGCCTTGGTTCACCAGATCGAGAACTGTAACCATGCTTTTCCCTGCCTATCCGAAACATTTTCATGAAATGCTTCCAAATTCGGTTCGGTCCTAATCCCTGCTCTCTACCCTGTCAACTTGAGCGATTTGCTACTCATCGCCGCGCCGCCAGTCCGAGAGCCCGGAAAACCAATGCCCATATCAAGCCAAACACCAAGCCCGCAGTGCCGAGCGCCAATGTAAGCGCCCAGACACCGTACCAGCCGGTTATGGCCATTCCGTTGACCGATATGGTGTTGCCGCCAAGAACACTCAAGGTGCCAGCTGCAAACCCCAGCACCAGCCCTCCCACGGTACACCATTTGATGATGGGCCAGGCGGCACGCCGCCATGGCCCTCCGTTCTTGATCAGCGGAATGAGCGTCTCTCCGTCTTATGCATTCAGCACGCGACCATACGCATCCAGAACGCTTTCCTTCATCATTTCCGAAAGGGTCGGGTGTGGGAAGACCGAATGCATCAGTTCTTCCTCGGTCGTTTCGAGATTCATGGCGATCACGAAGCCTTGGATGAGCTCGGTCACCTCAGCGCCGACCATATGGGCGCCGAGCAACTGTCCCGTCTTCTTGTCGAAGATAGTCTTGACCAGCCCCTGATCTTCTCCAAGTGCAATCGCCTTGCCATTTGCGGCAAACGAATAACGACCGACGCGGATATCGTAACCCTTTTCCTTGGCTTTTGCTTCTGTCAGACCGACGGAAGCGACCTGCGGGTTACAATAGGTGCAGCCAGGAATCATATTCTTGTCGAGCGGGTGAACGTTCGGAAGTCCTGCAATCTTCTCGATGCAGATAACGCCTTCATGCTCGGCCTTGTGCGCCAGCATCGGCGGCCCGGCAACGTCACCGATAGCATAGATGCCCGCAACATTGGTCTTGCCATAACCATCAATGACGATGCATCCGCGATCAGTCTTGACGCCGAGCGCTTCCAGGCCGAGATTTTCGATGTTGCCCTGAACGCCAACCGCCGAGATCATACGGTCGACGGTCAATTTCTCAGTCTTGCCATCCTTGGTTTCGATATGGGCAGTCACATTGTTTGCGCCCTTCTCTACCTTGGTAACCTTGGCATCGGTAATGATCTTCAGACCACGCTTTTCAAGTTGCTTGCGCGCGAATGCGGAAATCTCAGCGTCTTCAACCGGCATGATCTGCGGCATCAGTTCCACGACCGTCACATCGACGCCCATGTCATTGTAGAAAGAAGCGAATTCGATACCGATCGCACCCGACCCCATTACAAGCATGGACTTCGGCAGTTCCGGTGGAACCATTGCTTCGAAATAGGTCCAGATCAGCTTGCCATCCGGCTCAATGCCCGGCAGAGAACGTGGACGTGCACCAGTAGCGACAATGACGTGCTTCGCCTTGTAGGTCCCCTCGCCCAGAACGCCCTTCGGGATAGGGTTCTGCGGTTGCATCGGCTGCTTTGACGACTTGCCGACCGAAATCTCAACCGGATTGCTGCCCGAGGCAGCCTTTACGAGCTTCGCCTCACCCCAGATCACGTCGATCTTGTTCTTCTTCATCAGGAAGCCGACACCACCGTTAAGACGGGCCGAAACACCGCGCGATCGCTGCACCACAGCCGTCACATCAGGTGTAATTGTGCCTTCCAGCTTCAGACCGTAATCCTTGGCGTGTTCGCCAAAATGCAGGATTTCAGCCGAACGCAACAACGCTTTGGTGGGAATACAGCCCCAGTTGAGGCAGATTCCGCCCAGATGTTCACGCTCGACGATAGCCGTCTTGAGGCCAAGCTGCGCAGCGCGGATTGCGGTGACATAACCACCCGGGCCCGAGCCGATAACAATAACGTCGTAAATGTCGGCCATATTGTCCTGCCTTTGCTCAGTTCACTTCTCGGGTGAGCAGCACCCAGTCGTGTCTTTTGTCCTGCCCAATGCGTTCTATCGCTTCGAGCCGCTCAATTTCCTTGAAACCATGGGCGCCGTAAAGGGAAAGCGCCACATCGTTGTGGCTTTCGGTTATCAGGCTGATGGCCCGATTGCCGTTCCGACGAGCCAGGTCAATCTCGTTGGCGACAAGAGCGCGGCCAATTCCCTTGCCGCGGAACTCCCGATAAACGCCAACGCTGTCTATAAAGCGGTTGCCAATGACCTTGTGCTGCATCGCGATCAGCTGATCCATTACCGGATGTTTTGCCGACTGATCGTTAATGCTTTCGTCCACGGTAAAGCCGATGGAAAGCCCGGCAATGTCGCCAGCCCACTCGGCTATCGTCGTACTCTGCCAGCCCTCGGTGCCGTCGGCGCGCATATATTGCCGACCGCGTTCCATGGCCGTTTCGGTTTGTCCGTCAAGAACCGCACTGTACCAGAGCCATGACGCAAAACCGTGCGACGAGATATCGACAAGAATGGCGATCTCAGCGGCTTCACGGCGTTCAGCCCGGCGTAGGTTCAGTTGTCCAGCCATTCAAAAACCTCAGGCGTCGAGTTCAGCAGAACACGACGCCCTTGAAGTTGATCGATCAGACCAGCATACCCATCGGGTTTTCGATGTGACGCTTGAAGGCCTGTGCAAGTTCAGCAGCCAACGCGCCATCGACGGCACGGTGATCGGTTGAAAGCGTCACGGACATAACGGTCGCAACCTTGATTTCACCGTTCTTGACCACTGCACGCTGTTCACCTGCACCGATTGCGAAAATGGTCGCATGGGGCGGATTGATGATCGCGGCAAAGTCCTTCACGCCGAACATGCCAAGGTTGGACACGGAGGTCGAACCACCCTGATACTCTTCAGGCTTCAGCTTGCGATCACGCGCGCGCTTGGCAAGGTCCTTCATCTCGTTGGAAATCGCCGACAATGTCTTCGAGTCCGACTGACGAACGATAGGCGTAATCAGACCGCCCGGAATGGAGACAGCAACGCCGACATCAGCGCGCTTGTGCTTGACCATGCCGCCTTCGGTCCACGACACATTGGCGTCCGGAACATCGCGCAGCGCCAGAGCCGTCGCCTTGATGACCATATCGTTGACCGAAAGCTTGTAGGCCGGAACCTCACCCTTTTCGGTCTTGATCATAGGCGATGCAGCATTGATCTGCGAACGTAGGGCGAGAAGCGCATCCAGTTCGCAATCGATCGTCAGATAGAAATGCGGAACAGTCTGCTTCGATTCCACCAGACGGCGGGCAATCGTCTTGCGCATGCCATCGTGCGGAACGATCTCGTAGGTGCCTTCTTCAAAGAGCTTGAGAACGGCATCATCCGACATCGGCTTCGGCGTGGCAGCAGAGGCCGCTTCCGCTTTCGGCGCAGCGGCCTTGGCTCCACCGGAAGCCAGAGCGGCCTCCACATCGCGCTGAACGACACGGCCATGCGGGCCGGTACCCTTCACGGCAGCGATATCGACACCGGATTCCTTGGCGATACGACGAGCAAGCGGCGACGCAAATACGCGGTCGCCCTTATTCGAAGCAGCAGCAGGCTGGTCCGCTTTGACGGGTGCGAGCACCGTTGCAGGTGCTGCGGCTTCCTTTTTGGCTTCAGCGGGCTTCGGCTCTTCTTTCGGAGCCTCGGCCTTTGCTTCTGCCTTCGGAGCAGACGCTGCGCCCTTGGCCGCAGCCGCCACGTCCTCGCCTTCTTCGGCAAGGATAGCGATCAACGCATTGACCTTGACGCCTTCGGTACCTGCGGGAACCACGATCTTGGCAACAGTGCCTTCGTCCACAGCTTCCACTTCCATCGTGGCCTTGTCGGTCTCGATTTCAGCAATAACATCGCCAGGAGCGATCTTGTCGCCTTCCTTGACCAGCCATTTCGACAGGTTGCCTTCTTCCATCGTCGGAGAAAGCGCTGGCATGGTGATATTGATCGGCATGTCCAGACCCTTTCGTTACGCGGTATAAGTAACGGCTTTCACCGCTTCGACCACTTCAGCAACCGTCGGCAGCGCCAGCTTTTCCAGATTTGCCGCATAAGGCATCGGAACATCCTTGCCGGCGATGGTCAGGATCGGCGCATCGAGATAATCGAAGGCCTGCTGCATGACGCGGGTAGCAATTTCCGTACCAACGGACGACTGCGGGAAGCCTTCTTCCACCGTCACCAGGCGACCGGTCTTCTTGACCGATTCCACAACCGTTGGAATATCCATCGGGCGGATCGTACGCAGATCGATGATTTCAACATCGATACCCTGCTGGCCCAGTTCTTCGGCCGCCTTGATGGCATAGGTCATGCCGATACCGAACGAAACGATGGTCGCGTCCGTGCCCTGCTTGTGAATGCGGGCCTTGCCGATCGGCAGAACGAAATCATCAAGCTTGGGCACATCGAAATGATGACCGTAGAGAATTTCGTTTTCGAGGAAGATCACCGGATTCGGATCGCGGATTGCAGCCTTCAGCAGGCCCTTGGCGTCGGCTGCCGTGTACGGCATCACGACCTTGAGACCCGGAATGTGGCTGTACCAGGCTGCGTAGCACTGCGAATGCTGGGCAGCAACGCGCGCAGCTGCGCCGGACGGACCGCGGAAGACCATCGGAGCGCCCATCTGTCCGCCAGACATATAAAGCGTCTTGGCGGCAGAGTTCACGATCTGGTCGATTGCCTGCATGGCGAAGTTGAAAGTCATGAATTCAACGATCGGGCGCAGACCTGCAAAAGCAGCGCCAACACCTACACCGGCAAAACCATGCTCGGTGATCGGGGTATCGACAACGCGCTTGGAACCGAACTCATCGAGAAGTCCCTGCGTTACCTTGTAAGCGCCCTGATATTCGGCAACTTCTTCACCCATCACGAAAACGTTCGGGTCGCGGCGCATTTCTTCTGCCATCGCATCACGAAGCGCATCACGAACTGTCATCGAAACCATTTCGGTGCCAGCCGGGATATCCGGGTCGGACGCGACTTCGAGTGCCGGAGCCTTGGGAGCAGCTGGAACAGAATCAGCCTTTTTTTCTTCGGCTTTTGGCTCTTCCTTCAGTGCTTCAGCCTTCGCAGCCGGAGCAGAACCGATATCGGAAGCGCTTTCGCCGTCACCGAGAAGCACGGCAATCGGCGTATTGACCTTCACGCCTTCAGTGCCTTCATCGACAAGAAGCTTGCCAATCGTACCTTCATCGACAGCTTCGACTTCCATCGTCGCCTTGTCGGTTTCAATTTCAGCGATCACATCGCCGGACGTAACCTTGTCGCCTTCTTTCTTCAGCCACTTGGAGAGCTTGCCCTCTTCCATGGTTGGGGAAAGTGCGGGCATGAGAATTTCTACGGGCATGACAACACCTTCCTGGAATTAGAGCAGAATATCCGTGTAGAGCTCGGATGCATCCGGCTCCGGATCGTTTTGAGCGAAATCAGCAGAATCAGCGACAATGTCGCGGACGTCCTTGTCGATTTCCTTCAGCTCTTCCTCGGTTGCCCAACCCTTTTCGATCAGACGCTGCTTGACCTGCTCGATCGGATCATGTTCGGAGCGCATCTTCTGCACTTCTTCCTTCGAGCGATACTTTGCCGGGTCCGACATCGAGTGACCGCGGTAACGATAGGTCTGCATGTCGAGAATGATCGGTCCCTTGCCGGAGCGCGTCCATTCCACAGCCAGATCGGCAGCAGCCTTGACCGCACGAACGTCCATGCCGTCAACCTGAATACCCGGAATATTGAAAGAAAGACCGCGCTTCGAGAAATCAGTTTCAGCGGAGGAGCGCGAAACCGATGTGCCCATGGCATAGCGATTGTTTTCGATGATGTAGACTACCGGCAGCTTCCACAGCGATGCCATGTTGAAGCTTTCGTAGACCTGCCCCTGATTGGAAGCACCGTCACCGAAATAGGTCAGCGTTACATTGTCGTTGTCGCGATAACGATTCGCGAACGCAAGACCTGTGCCAAGCGAAACCTGCGCACCGACGATACCGTGACCGCCGTAGAAGTTCTTCTCTTTGGAGAACATATGCATAGAGCCGCCCTTGCCCTTGGAAAGGCCGCTGCGACGTCCGGTCAGTTCAGCCATAACGCCACGCGCGCTCATGCCCGCTGCAAGCATATGACCATGATCGCGATAGGCGGTGATAACCTGATCACCTTCCTTCAGCGCCATCTGCATACCCACCACTACGGCCTCCTGGCCGATATAAAGGTGGCAGAAGCCGCCGATGAAGCCCATGCCATAAAGCTGGCCGGCCTTTTCTTCGAAACGCCGGATCAACAGCATTTCGCGATAAGCGTCCAGCTCCTGCTTCTTGTCGAAGTTCACAGGTGCAGGTGCCTTGGGTGCAGTCACAGAAGACGCCTGCGTTTTGCTTGCAGGCGACTTTTTAGCCCTCGGTGCCATATCTCGCTCCCTAAATTGTCGTTCTATTGTGACGTTATACGGGCATATCACAAGATACAATATGCGCCCAGAGCATAGCTGCTATGTCGCCAAGCCCTTAAAAACATATCACAAAAAGACAATTAACCGGATTTCAGTTAATTTGATCGGTCTTCCCTGGAGGTGATAATTGTCACTTCATCGGGATGGGAGAGATTAAGCGCTCTGCGTGCTTGCTCGTCAAGCATATCCTTCTCGATGGAACCGTCGCGCAGAAGCGTGACTCGCTTTTCGAGCGCAGTGCGATCTGCTGTCACCTGTTCGAGCTGCTTGGCCAGAAGGCTTTTTTGCTCTTCCAGCTGGATACGAGAATAGAGACCGAATTCGCCATGATAGGCGTGAAAACCGAAATAGCTCAGAAACGCGGCCGTCAGAATGGGCAATACAAAACGCCCACGGATCGATTTACGCTTCTGCTTGGTCCACATTTCGGCTTCCTTCCCGGATATTCAATGCCGCCGCGAATCCTGCGAAGGGCGTCAATCCGAATTCCACCATCAAGCATTATTTTGCTTAACAGAGATTTACCAAGAACAGATGTCGGGAGCGTGTAACCCTGATTTTTCCGTGCTGCCGCAAACACTTTGGCTCGCAAGCTATTCAATCGATCTCATTCTCAGCCTCAAAGGGAATCGGCGTCCAACGCTTTCTAGCTCCCATGTTTACGCAAGTACCAATGATAACGAGACGTAAGCGTCTATAGATTCTGACAGTTTCCCGAACCAAAAGCCGCATCAATGCAGGGCGGATTTTTGCATGCTTGCGATTCCCGCCAATTGTACTTTCCAGACCGACCTGACGGCACAGCGCCGGGTAAGTCTGATAAACTGCAAAATTCGAGAATGGACCAAACTCGGAATCAAACAGAAAATGGTCCAGAGGTGCCGAAGGCTTTTCCATAAAGGCGAGCATACGCTGCGCGGCCGACTTTGAGATAATATAGCCAGCCGAGAGAAGGTGTCGACTTCGCAGCCGTGCAACCGTAAAATCCGTATCGGTACAGTTTAGATGTGGCCCGAGAAGCACTGTCTTTTCATGTGTCTCAATTTTAACGATATCCGCATCGACGGGTATCCAGTTGATCGAGGCAAACAGCTTGTCCGCCCCCCGACCGAAAACAACATCATCCTCAAAGACTGCAGCATAATTTTCCTCACCCTGCGCAATGAGTTCGATACATTTTCTATGGGAAAGAAAACAGCCTATCTCGGCTGGCGTCAGAGGGTGTGGCCATTTTTGATTGGAGGCCAATGTATCCTGAACCAGCTCAGGAGTGAACATGCGCGCGTCGACGGCGGCTACACGCACAAAGTCACATCCCAGCCTGCTAAACTGCTCCGTCATAAAGACGAGCCGATCACGGCTCCTGTCAAGATTAATCAGGTAAGATTTCATGAACGCCCCCTAGCGAGATGAACTCCTAGCGCGCATCCAGAAAAGTGTGAAACGGTTTTCTGATAAGATCCACGTTCGGACAAACAATTAGAGCGCCGATCTGCTTCAATCAGATCGGCGCTCCAGGGTACGCCATAGCCGGTCAACTACAATGGCAGACAGATGAACACTTGATTTTGCAAGCGGAACAAAAAGTTCAATCAAACATCAACAATAGTGGAAAACCCGCCCATGATCATGCGCTTGCCATCAAATGGCATCTGGTCACCCATTGCCTTCATGCGCGGATCACTCATCATCTTGCTATTTGCAGCGTCGCGCGTCGCCTTGTCGGGATATTCGAACCAGGAGAACACAACCTCCTCGTCGTCCTCTGCCTTAACTGCACGTCGAAAATCGGTAACCTTGCCGTCCGGCACATCATCCCCCCATGCCTCGACCATGCGCGTCACACCAAACTCCTTGAATAATACAGCGGCTTCAGCGGCATGCTTGCGATAGACTTCCTTGTTCGCCTTGGGGACTGCGACAACAAATCCTTCGATATAAGCCATTTTCTCTCTCCCGTTGATAAATCCGCCCACGGCTTCGTCAGTTGCGTTTAAGCCGCTCCCTCATCAGTTCGAACACCAATGTAATAACATTGATATCAATATAATTACATTGGGTCAAATGCCGAATATCTGGGTTCATATAGTGCTGAAACGAAAAAAGGCGGGCCCTAAGCCCGCCTTTTATGAGTCTCAGGAAAATTAGAGGAACTTCAGTGCGCTGCGGCCTGCATAATGGGCCTGCTTGCCGAGTTCTTCCTCGATGCGGATAAGCTGATTGTACTTGGCCGTACGGTCGGAACGGGCCAACGAGCCGGTCTTGATCTGGCCGCAGTTGGTGGCAACGGCGAGATCGGCAATCGTCGAATCCTCCGTTTCACCTGAACGATGCGACATGACAGCGGTATAGCCAGCCTTGTGAGCAGTCTCGACAGCGTCGAGCGTTTCCGACAGCGATCCGATCTGATTGACCTTGACGAGAATCGAATTGGCAACGCCCATGCGGATACCGTCGCGCAGGCGGGCCGAGTTGGTGACGAACAGATCGTCACCGACAAGCTGGCACTTGTTGCCAATAAGATCGGTCAGATACTTCCAGCCTTCCCAGTCGTCTTCAGCCATACCGTCTTCGATGGTGACGATAGGATAGTCGCTGGCGAGCTTGGCAAGATACTTGGCCTGAGCCTTTGGATCGCGCGTCTTGCGTTCACCCTCATAGACGTAATTGCCGTCCTTAAAGAACTCGGTCGCTGCGCAATCGAGGCCAAGGGCGATATCTTCACCGGGCTTGAAACCGGCTTTCTCAATCGATTCCATAATGAAATCGAGTGCAGCCTGGGCATTCTTCAGGTTCGGAGCAAAACCGCCTTCATCACCGACATTGGTGTTGTGACCGGCATCCTTGAGGCGCTTCTTGAGCGTATGGAAAACTTCCGAACCGTAACGAACGGCTTCACGAACGGATGAAGCGCCGACCGGCAGAATCATGAACTCCTGGAAATCGATCGGATTGTCGGCATGTGCGCCGCCATTAATGATATTCATCATGGGGACCGGCAGAACATGGGCGTTTGCGCCACCAACGTAGCGGTAGAGCGGAAGACCGGTCGCCTGGGCCGCAGCCTTGGCGACAGCAAGCGAGACGCCCAGAATCGCGTTGGCGCCGAGATTGCCCTTGTTGGCCGAACCATCGAGCTCGATCATCGTCTGGTCGATAAGCAGCTGGCTTTCCGCGTCCATGCCTGCAATAGCGTCAAAAATCTTGCCATTAACAGCTTCAACAGCCTTTTCAACACCCTTGCCAAGATAGCGGCTGCCACCGTCGCGCAGCTCTACAGCTTCATGTGCGCCAGTCGATGCGCCGGACGGAACGGCAGCGCGTCCGAAAGAGCCATCCTCAAGCACAACGTCTACTTCGACGGTCGGGTTGCCGCGGCTGTCGAGAATTTCGCGGCCGACGATGTCGATGATTGCAGTCATAGGAACCAGTCCTTCCCTATAGATTGCCCCGCCATATCCGCGAGGCGCTTAACAAATCCGATGCGGCCATTTCTTAGCGCATAATCCTGAAAGTTTGCAGACATTTCAGAAAAGATTATGCACCGGCCAGTTTTTTAAGCCTTAGCGAAACAAAAGGCGGAGGAAAATCCCCCGCCTTTTTAAATTCTCCGAGAACTGTTTAAAGCCCTTTTGCGATACGATCAAAAGCCATGAGCTTTTCGAGAAGCGCGGGCATTTTATCCACCGGCACCATATTCGGACCATCGGAAGGTGCGTTATCCGGGTCCTGATGCGTTTCAATGAAGAGCCCCGCAACACCGACGGCAACTGCTGCCCGAGCCAGCGTTTCCACAAACTCACGCTGTCCACCGGTCGAGCCGCCCTGCCCGCCCGGCTGCTGCACGGAGTGAGTCGCATCGAAAACAACTGGCGAACCAAGACCCGCCATAATCGGCAAGGAACGCATATCGGAAACGAGCGTATTATAACCGAAAGAAACACCGCGCTCGGTCGCAAGCACATTCGGATTGCCGCTTTCCGTAATCTTGGAAAGAACATTCTTCATATCCCACGGCGCCAGAAACTGGCCCTTCTTGACGTTCACGACACGTCCCGTCTTTGCGGCAGCAATCAGCAGATCGGTCTGGCGGCAAAGAAATGCCGGGATTTGCAGGACATCGACCACAGGAGCAACTTCGACACATTGCTCTTCGGTATGAATATCCGTCAGAACGGGAAAGCCGAATTCCTTCTTGAGATCGGAAAAAACTTCCATTGCCTTTTCGAGACCAATTCCACGCTCAGCCTTCAAGGATGTGCGATTGGCCTTGTCGAAGCTGGATTTGTAGACGAGACCAATGCCGAGCTTATCGGTCATTTCCTTGAGCTGGCCTGCCATATCGAAAGCGTGTTCACGCGTTTCCATCTGGCATGGTCCCGCAATCAGGGCAAATGGCGCGCTATTTGAAAAAGTAACATTTCCGACTTTTACAGATGAATTGGCAGTCGTCATAACGTGAACCTCGATACTGAATGCCTGCAGGCATCTTATCTGGCGTAAAGGTGGGTCGAAAACAAGACCGCGACCTGAAAGCCGAAACGAAAACGCGCCCCGAAAGGCGCGTTAGAGTTCTAGAGCATTTCCTGCAAAAGTGCGAAGCGGTTTTGCGTCGGATAATGCCACAAATAAGTTAGAGCGGTTCCACGATCCCGTTTTAACCGGAAGCGCTCTACACCAGACGGCTCTGCTCGATCGCCGCTTCGATAAAGGAAGCAAAAAGCGGGTGTGGCTCAAACGGACGGGATTTCAGTTCCGGGTGGTACTGAACGCCGATAAACCAAGGGTGGTCAGGATATTCAACCGTTTCCGGAAGAACACCATCCGGTGACATGCCTGCAAAGTTCAATCCGGCTGTTTCAAGGCGATCCTTGTAGTCGATATTAACTTCGTAGCGATGACGATGGCGTTCCGAAATATCGGTCGAACCGTAGATTTCGGCGATCTTCGATCCAGGAGCAAGAGTTGCCTCATAAGCTCCAAGACGCATCGTGCCGCCAAGATCGCCAGCCGAAGCGCGCTTCTCAAGCATATTGCCCTTCAGCCACTCCGTCATGAGACCGACAACCGGCTCCTTGGTCGGGCCGAACTCGGTCGATGATGCATTTTCTATGCCGACGAGATTACGAGCAGCTTCAATGCAAGCCATCTGCATACCGAAGCAGATGCCGAAATAAGGGACCTTGCGTTCGCGAGCGAATTTCGCTGCAAGAATCTTGCCCTCTGCACCACGTTCGCCGAAGCCACCCGGCACCAGAATGCCATGAACCTTTTCCAGATATGGAGCCGGGTCTTCACTTTCGAAGACTTCCGCCTCGATCCAGTCGAGATTGACCTTCACCTTGTTGGCAAGACCACCATGATAAAGCGCCTCGATCAGTGACTTATAGGCATCCTTGAGACCGGTATACTTGCCAACGATGGCAATGGTCACTTCGCCTTCCGGATTGTGGAGACGGTTGGAAACCTCTTCCCAGCGATCCATACGCGGCTTTGGAGCCGGATCAATACCGAACGCCGACAGGACTTCCGAATCAAGGCCTTCCTTGTGATAGGCGATCGGAACATCATAGATCGTAGCCACGTCGAGCGCCTGAATGACTGCGCTTTCGCGGACATTACAGAACAGCGACAGCTTGCGGCGTTCTGATTCAGGAATCTCGCGATCAGCGCGAACCAGAAGGATATCTGGAGCAATACCGATAGAGCGCAGCTCCTTGACTGAATGCTGGGTCGGCTTGGTTTTCAACTCGCCAGCGGCCGGAATATAAGGCATCAGGGTCAGATGGATATAAACTGCCGTTCCGCGTGGCAATTCGTTGCCAAGCTGACGGATGGCTTCGAGGAACGGCATAGCTTCGATGTCGCCAACCGTGCCGCCGATTTCGCAGAGAACAAAATCATAATCTTCGTTACCTTCGAGGACGAAGTTCTTGATCTCGTCGGTCACATGCGGAATGACCTGAACCGTCGCACCGAGATAATCGCCGCGGCGTTCCTTTTCGATGATGTTACGGTAGATGCGACCGGTGGTAATGTTGTCCTGCTGGTTGGCTGGACGACCGGTGAACCGCTCGTAATGGCCCAGATCAAGGTCGGTTTCAGCACCATCGTCAGTGACGAAAACCTCACCGTGCTGGTAAGGCGACATCGTGCCGGGATCGACATTCAGATAAGGGTCGAGTTTACGGATACGCACGCGGTAACCGCGTGCCTGAAGGAGTGCAGCCAGTGCTGCGGCAGCTATGCCTTTTCCAAGGGAAGAAACCACGCCGCCAGTGATGAATACATATCGCGCCATGGGCTTATCTCGTTAGACTTTCTTGATTGATTCCGCCACAAAAAAATGCACCCCGGCGGTATTTTTCACCGAAGCCAGGCGGTAATCGTCGTTGTACAAAGAAAAACCGGAGCCAGAAACCCCGGAGCGAATACGTCTGTACTCTCTAGCGTCCCTATTCACATAAAGCCATGTCGAAGCTCGAAATCCACAGCTTCCGCCTGCAAGAATGGTGACGAACACAAAAGAAAAGGCCGAGCCCGTAAGCCCGGCCACATTCACATAGTCATTTACAGATCAGAGAACAACCACTTCGGTGCCCAGACCGACGCGATCATAGAGATCCAGCACATCGTCGTTCGTCATGCGGAAGCAACCGTTGGAAGCCGAGCTACCAATGGTCCACGGCTGCACCGTACCGTGAATACGGATGTAGGTGTCCTTGTTGCCCTGAAAGAGATACATGGCGCGCGAACCAAGCGGGTTACCTGGGCCGCCATCCATGCCGTTCTTGAAACGGCCATAGTGAGCCGGATCACGCTCGATCATTTCCTTCGTTGGAATCCAGCGTGGCCACTCACGTTTTGCATTTACGGTAGCCGTGCCCTTGAATTCCAAACCCACCTTGCCGACAGCAATGCCATAACGACGCGCAGTCGTTGAAGTCTCTACCAGATAGAGGAAGTAGTTTTTAGGATCGATCACAATGGTTCCCGGCTTGTAGCCGGTGAATGCGACTTCCTGCGCCTGAAACTTCGGATTGATATTGTACTTATTCGCCTTCACCGCGTTGCCGCTCTTGGAAGCCTTTTTCTTCTTCGGCTTCTCAGGATTGGCCTTGGTGTCACTTGAAAGCGCAACCTGCTGAACGGATGCGGCAGCTTCATTGAGCTGCGCTTCAGCGCTTACCGGCGAAGCTGCAAATGCCGGAGCGGTCGCTCCAATGCAAAGACTTGCAATACCTGCCATCAGAATACGGCGTGAAAACATGTTCGGTTCCCGAAAATCAAGCACAAGGGAGAAACATCTGCCACATTAGTTGCGAGCAGACTTTCGATCTCCTTACTGCAAAGCCAATCGGTTCTCAATTCGCCGCCATCGTTCTGCAATGCGATTCGCGGCAGCGTATTGCCTAGCTGCAACACTTTGCGGCTCTACGGTTAACAAAAAGAAAACCGGCCTCAAGGGCCGGTTTCGTATTGCGTTCATCTAGCTCGTATCTTTACTGCGAGCTTGGAACCGGATTGGCCGGAGTTTCTGGAACGACCGGAGCCTGCGGCTGTGTAGCATCAGGCTGCGTCACCGGTGCTGCGGCGCCCGGAGCTGCCGGCGCAGTCTGATTGGTATCTGGACGCGAAGACTCGCCACCCAGCTGATTCAGAATACCACCACCATTGCCGCCCGCCGGAGCAGTCTGACTGCCGGTTGCCGCCGGAATACGATTGAGAATGTCGGTTGGCTTTTCGCCGTAGCGCGCCATGATGCCGAGAATAAGCGAGGTCGCGAAGAAACCGATCGCAAGAATGGCTGTCGTGCGGGTCAGCGCGTTCGCTGCGCCGCGAGCCGTCATGAACCCTGAACCACCGCCAATACCAAGGCCGCCGCCTTCCGAACGCTGGATAAGCACAACGCCGACAAGCGCCAGCACGATCAACAAGTGAATGACAATGATTACGGTCTGCATGGGTTACGGTCTTTATATCCCTAAAACTAGAGCGGCTCTTTACACGCTATTGTCCGATAATCCAAGCCCCGAGACCAAGATAGGCAGACGCGATGTGCCGATTACAAATTACGATAGGTTTCGCATATGGCGAGAAAATCAGTCGCCTTCAAGCTGGCTCCACCGACAAGTGCGCCATCAACATCTGCAACACCGAGCAATTCGGTTGCGTTGGAAGGCTTGACTGAACCACCGTAGAGCAGGCGAAGATGTGCGCCTTTCGTGCCGAAACGTTCGATCAGTTGCTCGCGCATGAAGGCATGCGCAGCCCGCACGTCCTGCACAGTCGGCGTCAGCCCCGTACCGATTGCCCAAACCGGTTCATAAGCAATGATCGTATTCTCGGCGTTGACACCATCAGGTAAAGAACCGGCAAGCTGCTTGCCGATCACATCCAGTGTACGCTCGGCCTTGCGCTCATCGGCGGTTTCGCCAACGCAAACGATAGCGATCAGTCCGGCTGCCCATGCGGCTTCGGTCTTGGCGTGAATGGCATCATTGTTTTCATGATGGTCAGTCCGACGCTCGGAATGGCCGATAATGACATGTGTGGCGCCTGCCTCTTTGAGCATCGCAGCAGAAATATCACCCGTATGCGCACCAGACACTTTATGGTGAGCGTCCTGTCCGCCGAGGCCAACGGTTTCGCCTTCAAGTGTTTCCGCTGCGCGAGAAAGAAGCGTCGCCGGCACGCAGATAACCGCATCGAGCTTGCGACCGAGATCGGAGCTCAGACCCGCAGCAATCGCGCGCAGTTCGGTCAGGGATTCTCCTGTACCATTCATCTTCCAGTTGCCAGCAACCAGCGGACGGATTCCCGGAGTCATTTCATTCTCCTCGCCTGTTCAAAACAGTTGACGCTACCACCTCGCAAAAGCGGACCAGCGCCAAAATTTGCCACTGACTAAGCGTATTCGTGCCGCAATGCAAATGTTCTTGAGTGCCTATATGCAATGAGACCTTGCATATAGGGCTGGCTTGAGGTTATCCCCTGACTGGCTCTATCTATAAAAGCCGAGCTTCAATTTATTCTTGAAGGGTTTCCAATGCTCGACAGCCTGCGTTCCGCCGCTCAATCCTGGGTCGCCAAGCTTCTGCTTGGCCTGCTTGTACTGAGCTTTGCGATTTGGGGCATCTCCGATGTCTTTCGCGGCGGCCTGGCAGGCAACGCCGCTTTGACGGCAGGCGATTCCGAAGTGAGTGCCACCGACTATCGTTTCGCCTATGAACAACAAATGATGCGTTTGTCGCAACAGCTTCGCCAACGTCTGACGCGGGAGCAGGCGCAGGCGTTCGGCGTCGAAAATCAGGTACTCGCACAGCTCGCAGCCGGTGTCGTGCTGGATGAAGGTGCGCGCAACATGCAGCTCGGCCTTTCCAAAGATGGAATTGCACGGCTGACCGGCGAAGATCCGGCTTTCCATGACGCAAGCGGCAACTTCAATCGTGCACAGTTCGATGCGGTACTTCGTCAATCCGGTATTCGTGCGCAGGACTATCTCGACAACCGCGCGAAAGTTGCCCGCCGCCAGCAGATCGTGGAAGCCGCCACCGATGGCATCAAGCTCCCGAATGCGGCGTTGAAGGCGCTGGCCCTTTATCAGGGTGAAACCCGCAGCGTTGATTATGTAACCATTCAGGCTGAAAAAGCCGATGCCACCCCTGCCCCGTCCGATAATGCGCTCAAGACCTATTTTGATGCGCACAAGGACGAGTACAAAGCACCGGAATACCGGAAGATAACCTATGTGAAGCTGGAACCGACTGATATTGCCGATCCGTCTGCCGTCACACAGGATGAAATCAACGAATATTACGAAAAGAACAAAGATCGCTTCAGTACGATCGAAAAGCGCACCATCGAGCAGTTGAGCTTTGCCGATGAAGCCGCAGCTGAAGCTGCCCAGCAGAAAATCGCCGCGGGAACCAGCTTTGTCGATATCGGCAAGGAACAAGGCAAAACAGAAGACGACTTGAAACTTGGTTCGTTTGAAAAATCCGCTATTCCCGATCAGGCGGTTGCCGATGCAGCTTTTGCACTTTCAGAAAATGGCGTGAGCCAAGTCGTCAAGGGCAGTTTTGGTCCTGTTATCCTGCGCGTGACACAGATTGAACCGGCCCATGTGAAGCCGCTGGCTGAAGTTGAAGGTGAAATTCGCACCACGCTTGCAAATAATATCGCGGCAAGCAGCATCAGCGGCATTCATGATTCCTACGAACAGGATCGTTCCGACGGCGCATCCATGGCTGATGTGGCAAAGAAACTGAGCCTCAAATCCGTTACCGTGGAAGCCGTTGATGCCGAGGGCAACGATCCTTCCGGCAATCCCGTTCAACTACCAAATTCCGAAGCATTGCTTTCTGCTGCTTTCCAGGCCGATCAGGGTTTTGACAACGATGCCCTGACCATGGGTAATATCGGCTATCTCTGGTACCAGATCGACGGCGTAACTCCGGCACGTGAACGTACGCTCGACGAGGTCAAGGACAAGGTTGTGGCGGCATGGAAGGGCGAGGAAGCTGTCAAGCGCCTCAACCAGCGGGTGGAAGACCTGAAGAAGCGCCTCGACGGCGGTGCGACACTCGACACGATTGCCTCCGAAATGGGTGTTGAGAAGCAGACCAAGCGTGGTGTTGTCCGCACGACCAACGATGCCGATATCGGAACGGCCGCAGCGGCTCAGATTTTCCGTGGAGCAGATGGTTTCACCGGGAGCGCTGCAGCACCTTCGGACGATGCCCAGATTCTGTTCAAGGTTGTTGAAGTAACCGAACCCGCAGGAGCTGGTCCGGAAGCTATTCCGGAACAGCAGCAGAAGTATCTGGCCACATCGCTCTCGGACGATGTTCTCGAACAGCTCGTCGGCGAACTACAGAAGCAGTACCCTGTGAAGATAAATCAGGCCGTCATCAACAACGCTCTGGCGTTTTAAGGACGGTGGGCATCAAAAATGGCTGATCTAAAACCCTATATCGCGAAAGCCGCATCAGGCGAGCCGCTTTCGCTTGAGGATTCCAGGACCGCCTTCGATATAATGATGTCGGGACAAGCAACTCCGTCGCAGATCGGCGGGCTGTTGATGGCATTGCGCGTGCGCGGTGAAACGGTACCAGAAATTGCCGGTGCGGTTGCGTCCATGCGCTCGCGGATGCTGGCAGTTTCAGCTCCTGCCGACGCAATCGATATTGTCGGAACCGGTGGTGACCAGTCGGGTTCCTACAATGTTTCAAGCTGCTCGGCATTTGTTGTCGCTGGTGCTGGTGTTCCTGTCGCCAAGCATGGCAACCGCGCCCTCTCCTCACGTTCCGGTGCCGCCGATGCGCTAGCCGCTCTCGGCATCAATATCGAGGCCGACGCGAGCATCATCGGCCGCAGCATCACCGAAGCCGGCCTCGGTTTCATGTTTGCACCGATGCACCACTCCGCCATGCGCCATGTTGGTCCCTCTCGCGTCGAACTCGGAACACGCACTATCTTCAATCTCCTTGGCCCTCTTTCCAATCCGGCCAGTGTCAAGCGTCAGCTTGTTGGCGTGTTTGCGCCGCAATGGCTCGTACCGTTGGCTGAAGTGCTCAAGGAACTAGGCTCCGAAGCAGCCTGGGTGGTTTACGGCGACGGGCTTGATGAAATGACCACCGCTGGCACGACACAAGTTGCCGCTCTTGAAAATGGTCAAATCCGTACTTTTGAAATCACGCCGGAAGAAGTTGGACTCCGTCGTTGCGATCCGGCAGAACTGAAGGGTGGCGAGGCTTCACTGAATGCCAAGGCTTTGCTCGGCGTGCTTGAAGGTAGTAAAAATGCCTATCGAGATATCGTCCTGCTCAATTCAGGCGCAGCACTCGTCATTGCAGGCAAAGCGAAGGATCTGAAAGAAGGCATCGCTCTCGCAGCGCAATCCATCGACAGCGGTGCTGCACTTGCTGTCTTGCAGAAGGTAATTGCCGTTTCGAACAACAAAGCTGCCTGACGGAAAGGATTAAGTCATGTCCACCGACATTCTGCGCAAGATCGAGGCTTACAAGCGCGAGGAAATCGCCGCAGCCAAGGCCGAGCGCACCGTCGCCGATCTCAAGGCGCGTGCACAGGATCAGGAAGCGCCGCGCGGTTTCCTCAGCGCGCTGGAGGCCAAACGCGCTGCTGGTGAATTTGCACTGATCGCCGAGATCAAGAAGGCAAGCCCTTCGAAAGGCCTCATCCGCCCTGATTTCGATCCGCCAGCACTTGCAAAAGCCTACGAGACCGGCGGTGCCGCTTGTCTTTCCGTACTGACTGACACGCCGTCCTTTCAGGGAGCACCGGAATTTCTGACAGCAGCGCGTAACGCTTGCAGTCTCCCAGCCCTGCGCAAAGACTTTCTGTTCGATACCTACCAAGTGCATGAAGCGCGTAGCTGGGGTGCGGACTGCATTCTGATCATTCTTGCTAGCGTCGATGACGATCTGGCAAAGGCGTTGGAAGAAACCGCGTTCGATCTTGGCATGGATGCACTCATCGAAGTTCACGACGAAACCGAGATGGAACGCGCACTGAAGCTTTCGTCGCGTCTGCTCGGCGTCAACAATCGCAATTTGCGTACGTTTGAGGTTGATCTCGCCGTGTCGGAACGCCTGTCGAGAATGGCACCTTCCGATCGTGTTCTGGTTGGTGAAAGCGGCATATTCACACACGAAGATTGCCTGCGTTTGGAAAAATCCGGAATCGGGACCTTCCTCATCGGCGAGAGCCTGATGCGCCGGGAAGATGTCACTGCGGCTACCCGTGAACTCCTGACCGGCAAGGCCTGACCGATGACGTCCAAGCTCACCCATATCGACCAGACTGGTGCTGCCAATATGGTGGATGTTGGGGCGAAGGATGAAACCGAACGCCAAGCCACAGCCGAAGGATCAGTCAGAATGAAGCCGGAAACGCTGGCGATCATTCTGGAAGGCAATGCCGCGAAGGGTGACGTCATTGGCGCTGCGCGTCTGGCAGGCATCATGGCGGCAAAAAAGACCGCCGACCTGATTCCCCTCTGCCATCCGCTTATGCTGACCAAAGTCGCTGTCGAAATCGAACCGGATCAGGCACTACCCGGTTTGCGCGTTCGCGCACTCGCCAAGCTCAAAGGACGCACTGGCGTGGAAATGGAAGCCCTCACTGCCGTTTCCGTAACGTGTCTTACCATCTATGACATGGCCAAAGCCGTCGACAAACATATGGAGATCGGCGGCATCCGCGTTACCGAAAAAAGCGGCGGCAAATCAGGTGACTGGACGGCATAATCGCTGAACCTTGTTCTGGATCAATTCTTCCAGACAGGTTTTATGCTCTAAACGGGTCCACAATTCAGTTCGAGAGGAAACACCATGTCCCTTCTCCCGGTCGATGAAGCACTGGCCCGCATCCTGAAATCTGCGGAACCGCACGGCAAAGAGCAAGTCACCTTGTCCGATGCGGGCGGGCGCGTGGTTGCAACACCTGTGCTGGCGCATTTTCTCCAGCCGCCTTTCGACGGGTCGGCAATGGATGGTTACGCCCTGATCGCACCGGACAACATCTCTTATCCAGTTGATTTCGACATCATCGGTGAATCGGCGGCGGGCAACCGCTTCGAGGGCAAATTGGGGATCGGACAGGCGGTTCGCATTTTCACCGGCGCGCCACTGCCCAAAGGCACAGACACAATTGTCATTCAGGAACACACCGAGCGTTTGGGTAACCGGCTCACTGTTCACGAAGGAATAGAGCCGGGACGGCATATACGCCGCGCGGGGCTCGACTTTTCGCCTGGTAATATCGTCATTTCGAGCGGACGTGAGTTGGATGCCGCTGCCCTGTCGCTCGCCGCTGCAAGCGGACACGCGAAAATCGACGTATTCCAAAAACCCAAGGTAGCAATCGTCGCGACCGGTGATGAGCTTGTCGCGCCGGGTGAAACACCCGGAAAAGACCAGATTGTTGCGTCAAACAGTGTCGGAATCGCTGAAATCATAAGGCGAGCGGGCGGCAGCCCTGAAGATAAGGGGATTATTCCGGACGATCCTGCCAAGATCGAACAGGCAATAGCAGACAGCCTGCAAAGTGGCATCGACATTCTGGTTACGATTGGCGGCGCGTCCGTCGGTGACCGGGATTTTGTGCATGGTGCGCTTCAGAAATTGGGGGTCAATCTCGATTTTTGGAAGATAGCCATGAGGCCGGGCAAACCCCTGATGTACGGACGCATCAGTGTGAACGGCAAAATTGTGCATGTCATAGGCTTGCCAGGCAATCCCGTTTCGAGTCTCGTCTGTAGCCTTGTCTTTCTCCGTCCGCTTGTCGCCAAGCTTGCCGGAACCAGCCTCGATGCCGATATCCGGACCGCAAAGCTGGGCGCTACCCTACCTGCGAATGACCACCGCCGCGATTATATCCGAGCTACAATCGAATCAACCCCGGATGGAACTCTGATAGCAAAGCCATTTCCAATCCAGGATTCGTCTATGCTTTCGGCTCTCGTCGGCTCGAAAGCACTTCTCATCAGGGATGAGAACGCCCCAGAAGCTGCGGTCGGCGACGATTGCCGTGTCCTCATGCTATAGATTTGACACAACGTTCGACCTCGATAATGCATGAAGAACAACATATAATCTATTGTAAATTATAAATTATTTTAACTTCACATTGCCCTGACTTGCAAATAAAGCTCTGCAAGCATGGCATTCCGTTCGCTCTCGGCTCAAGCGTTAATGATTTTAAAACCATTGCAGAACAAGACTGGAACATATAGTGTTCGTTCTGGTTTTGTTTTTCTCGATTCTTGGCCGGGAGGGTGTCGCGCATGTTAACCCGTAAACAGCACGAGCTTCTGCTGTTCATTCATGAACGTCTAAAAGAAACGGGCATTCCCCCGTCTTTCGATGAAATGAAGGAAGCGCTCGATCTGGCTTCAAAATCGGGTATCCATCGTCTGATCACCGCTCTGGAGGAACGTGGCTTCATCCGTCGTTTGCCGAACCGAGCACGTGCGCTTGAGGTCCTGCGCCTGCCGGATTCTATTGCTCCAGGGCTCAATGCACAAAAGAAGTTCGCTCCTAGCGTTATCGAAGGCAGCCTTGGCAAAGCGCCGTCGCCTCCACCGTTGCGCCCTGCCCCTGTGGCCACGAATGACGACACGTCCGCAACTGTTTCCGTGCCGGTCATGGGGCGAATTGCTGCTGGTGTGCCGATTTCAGCCATCCAGAATCAGACCCATTCCCTCAGCCTTCCACCAGAAATGATTGGTGCGGGTGAGCATTACGCTCTCGAGGTCAGAGGCGATTCAATGATCGATGCCGGAATTTTCGATGGAGACACAGTCATCATCAAGCGTGGCGAATCCGCAAATCCTGGTGAAATCGTCGTCGCTCTCGTCGATGACGAAGAAGCCACGTTGAAGCGCTTTCGTCGTAAGGGTGCATCCATCGCGCTCGAAGCAGCCAACCCTGCCTATGAGACACGAATCTTCGGCCCCGACCGAGTGCGCGTTCAAGGCAAGCTCGTTGGCCTGATCCGCCGCTATTAAGATGTTTCCGGCAAAAAGAGAAACGGCTTTGCGCTGGAAAATGCGTAAAGCAAAGAGATAGGACGTATCCAAAGTTCCCTTTTAGCCGGGAGCCTTCTGGGATCATTCGCAGCGATTTGCATCATCATTGGCGTCTGATGAACAGCTTGCTGCATTTTGGGCAGAACGGGATTTTGGTTTGTACTCGCGTTCCGCTAAACCGCGTGCCGGACGTGAATGGATGCGATGCAAATGCCAGGGACGGCTCGGTGTATCGACAGCAAATGTTATCCGGCTGTCCTGTTGCAGTTCAGATGTTGGCGACGCCGCCTCAGCTTTCGTTGTTTTGGGAGAAATTAAGGATAAGGCCTGATGAGTTCGGTTTTGTTCTTCTGTTTTTCCGAGTCTTATCTCCACAGATCCCTTTAGCGCCAGATCGCGTTTACTGATGCTCAGAGTTGTTGAGCGCCCGCACGAAGATTCCTTGCCAGGAACAGCGAGAATGACCACATCGCCGATGTTGCAGGCGGTCTCTTGCATTGCGATATCTGCTGTGTAGGCCAGTGTGTGGCCATCGCGCAAGTTGATCGTGCACAATCCATCTTCACATTCGAACCCGTCCGCATCGGTTCGTTTTCTGTTTTTACCCGATGGCGGTGCAATGAATTCTTCGACCAGATATGCTGTTTTCCAATTATCGACTGTAAATTGCGACGGACGGCTCCGATTGACTGCAAATCTCCCATCAGCCAGTCGGACTCCAACCAGTTTGGCATCTTCTGATATCACGATGTCGGGAAAAGGTTCCCTGACGAAAGCAGCGAACCCAAGAACGATGAAGGGCAGCGCCAACACCTTCAATCTCGTCGACAGAACAACAGCCAGAACAAGCGCAATGGTCCAGAAAACGAGAGTGAGTGCAGGCATGGCGCCGGGATTGCCATCGGGGGACCACGCCGCAACAAAAGAGGCAATGTGTCTGACAGCGAAGATACCCCAGCCCATTATCTGCAAAGGCACCCAGTCCAGTTGCAATGGCATCAACACAAGGCCGAAGACGGCAAACGGCATTACGAGAAGAGCTATTACGGGCTCAGCGAGGACATTTCCTACCAAGCCGAACGGCGCTGTGTTGTTGAAATGATAAGCTGCAAAAATCCCGCTCGCCAGTCCGGCAATGAGTGAAGTACCAGCCGCAGCTGTGATAGGCTTCAGGACTTTTCCAGCGAAGCCATAGGTGGCCTTCCCACGCTTTCCCGCTCCAACCTGCCCGATCGCGTTCCGCTCGCTCCACCAGGCAAAACCTGCAATCAACGCGGCCGTAGCCGAAAAAGACATTTGAAAACTCGGCCCCAATATTTCATGCGGCGAGATTGCAATCATAGCCATGGCCGCGATCGCCAGATTGCGCATACTGATAGCAGCACGGTCCACCAGCAATGCACCAAGCATGACCGCGATCATTACATAGCTTCGTTGTGCCGCCACATCCGCACCCGACATCGCAAGATAGAAAGTACAGCTTAGCAGGGAGAGAAATGCCGCATACTTCTTCACGGGATGCCGCACGCTGAAAGCCGGAAAAAGAGCGAAAAGAGATCGCAACGTCAGCATGACGACTCCGGCTGCAAGCGCCATATGCAAGCCGGAGATCGACAGAATATGCGCAAGCCCCGCTTTGCGCAGATCTTCATTCGTCTGCTCACTAATCCCCGCCCGCGTGCCTGCTACGAGTGCCGAGGCGACACTGCCATCCTCCCCACCTATCACTTCCTCGATTCGTTCAGACACCCGAACACGCAACATGGCAATCCACTGGGAAATTTCCGCAGTCAGTTCATCTGGCGGAGAAACCGTCGCCACTTTGGGTGTTCCGAGAAAGAAACCATTG
The DNA here is from genome assembly GCF_022488005.1 of Ochrobactrum sp. A-1. NCBI lineage: Bacteria > Pseudomonadati > Pseudomonadota > Alphaproteobacteria > Hyphomicrobiales > Brucellaceae > Ochrobactrum > Ochrobactrum sp. A-1. Next base: position 108,994 of record NZ_JAKVQC010000003.1, on the reverse strand, counting down.
TCGCCAATCCCATTGAAATAAGCGTGAAACGAGAAATCATAGTTGCCGGGGCGAACCGGGCCTGAAGGGGTCCGCAATCGGGCACAACCCGTCAGTCCGCCGCCGATCACCGTCGATGCAGGAATGTCCCTTGCATTGACGCGGATGCGCTTGGGCGGAAAACGGAGTTTGGGGCGTTCGGTCTGGAGCACATCAAGCGTTATCCGCCAGCTGCCGTTATCCTGGTATTCAAGAGCAACAACCCGGCCCGTTACGCGTGTCGCCACATCGGAGCCCAGCATCGGTGTCGCACGGCGTTCCGTCTCCCATTTGCCGACCAAAAGCCCTGCCAGCAGAGCGATCGCCAATGTCACGCCTTGCGCAGCGGCGAATTGTCTGCGCGTCACAATCCGCAATACTACGGCGATCCCGAGCGTGGACAAAAGTGGTGTCCATGCAGGCTCGAATGAGAGCGTAAAATAGATGATCGCGCCAATACCGGCAAAAACCGGCAGCAGAAGAAAGAGTATGCCACGTCCTTCTTCAGTTTCGATTGCGGTCCAGACCTGATCCGCCGCAACGAAGGGAAAAGAGAGGAAGCGTTCACGCAGGCGCAGTACAGGCGGCTTGACCGACTCAGGACTTACCTGGAGTTCCGTTTCATTGTGGGGCCAGACCTCTGGCAGCAGTGCGCGCACCAAACCGTCGGGCATGCCTCTGACAAGCGCCCGTTCGTTTACATCGCTCGCTTCCCTGATGCCTGTCATGCCCCCGCCTGACCGCAAAAGTTAGCCCCAACCGTCAAAATACCCCGAAAGAACGACGGCACATCAGCACGAAAGGGATGCGAAACCCTTGCGCACATTGCTGCCTATGCTACATGAACCGCAGCCGAAATCGAGTGGGTTCGCATCGTGGACCCCGATTACCTGCCGGAGTTTCTCCCGCAGGCGTCAGAATTCAAGTTTGCGCTAGTGTCTCGGCATTTGCCGCTGCTCTTAAAAGGCGCATGTCATAGTGGAGCTATCATGTCGAAACCGGTTGTTACCCGTTTTGCCCCCTCGCCCACGGGGTATCTGCACATTGGTGGTGCGCGTACTGCCTTGTTCAACTGGCTCTATGCCAAGCACAATGGCGGCAAGATGCTGTTGCGCATCGAAGACACCGACCGGGAACGTTCCACAGACGCCGCTACGGCTGCCATTCTCGATGGGCTGACCTGGCTGGGCCTGGATTGGGACGGTGATGCCATCTCGCAGTTCGAACGCGCACCTCGTCATCGCGAAGTGGCAGAAGAACTCGTCGCTCGTGGCAAGGCATACTATTGTTATGCTACGCCAGCAGAGCTGGAAGAAATGCGTGAGAAAGCACGGGCCGAAGGCCGCCCGCCGCGTTATGACGGTCGCTGGCGTGATCGTGATCCGTCTGAAGCGCCTGCTGGCGTAAAGCCGGTCATCCGGATCAAGGCTCCACAGGAAGGTGAAACCCTCGTGCAGGACGCCGTGCAGGGTGACGTGCGTTTTCCGAACAAGGATCTGGATGATTTTATCATTCTGCGTTCCGATGGTACGCCGACTTACATGCATGCAGTCGTTGTCGATGATCACGATATGGGTGTGACGCACATCATTCGCGGTGATGATCATCTGACCAATGCTGCGCGACAGACCGTCATCTACGATGCAATGGGCTGGGACGTGCCGCAAATGTCGCATATCCCCCTTATTCATGGTGCAGACGGTGCAAAACTCTCCAAGCGACATGGCGCTTTGGGTGTGGATGCCTACCGTGCGATGGGCTATTTGCCTGCGGCCTTGCGCAACTATCTGGTACGTCTCGGCTGGAGCCACGGTGACGACGAAATCATGTCGACCGAACAGATGATCGAATGGTTCGACGTGAAGGACATCAACAAGGGCGCGGCCCGCTTCGACTTTCAGAAGCTTGAGGCAGTCAATGGCGTCTATATGCGCGCCAGCGACGACAAGGCGCTTTACGATGCACTTATCGCTGTTCTACCAGAAATCGAAGGCGGCAAGGAAATTGCGGACGCGCTGGACGACAAGCGCAGCGCACAATTGCTCGCCGCTATGCCGGGCCTCAAGGATCGTGCCAAAACTCTGGTGGAACTGGCCGACGGATCGAAGTTTATCTTCGCAGACCGTCCGCTCGACCTTGATGAGAAGGCAGCTTCGCTCCTGAATGAGGAAGGCCGCTCCGTCCTTAAATCCGTTCTCCCGGATTTGGAAGCAGCTGAAGAGTGGACCGCTGAATCACTTGATGCGGTCGTACGGACTCACGCAGAGAAAACCGGGCTGAAACTGGGCAAGATTGCACAGCCCCTACGTGCAGCATTGACTGGTCGCGCCACCTCTCCGGGCGTGTTCGACGTGCTTTTCGTCCTTGGACGCGAAGAGTCACTTGGACGTATTCGCGATCAAATCGGTTAAGGTGGAAACATTCACGCTGACGTGACAAAACCGGCGTAAATAGTTCAAATTACGCATTGCATCACGAACCGTTTGGGATAGTTTGACGGGCAAAATCGTTAGGATAATGCGTGAAACGCTGATGGCCCCCGCAAGCCGGGGACCATGCCAAAAGATAAAAGACAAATTATAACGACGATTACAATTCTGCCGTCGTGCGGGCGGCAAAGTGGACATGAAAGGAAACACGATGTCAGATAGGACAGCCAGCTTTACACTAGAAGGCAAAACATTCGACCTGCCTGTGCGACAAGGCACTGTCGGACCAGACGTCGTTGATATCGGTCCACTCTACAAGAATTCCCAGATGTTCACCTACGATCCGGGCTTCACGTCCACTGCATCGTGCGAATCCAAGATCACTTACATTGATGGCGATGAAGGCACGCTGCTCTATCGCGGTTACCCGATCGATCAGCTCGCCGAACACGGTGATTTTCTGGAAACCTGCTATCTGCTTCTCTACGGCGAATTGCCGACGGCAACCCAGAAGTCTGACTTCGACTATCGTGTGACGCGCCACACGATGATCCACGAACAGATGACGAAGTTCTTTACGGGCTTCCGTCGCGATGCCCATCCGATGGCTGTGATGGTCGGTTGCGTTGGTGCAATGTCGGCCTTCTATCATGACTCGACCGACATCACCGATCCGCATCAGCGTATGGTCGCTTCGATCCGTCTGATCGCCAAGGTTCCGACGCTTGCTGCCATGGCTTACAAATACCATATCGGCCAGCCGTTCATGTATCCGAAGAACGACCTCGATTTTGCATCGAACTTCCTGCATATGTGCTTTGGCGTTCCATGCGAAGATTACAAGGTCAATCCGGTTCTGGCTCGCGCTATGGACCGAATCTTCATCCTCCACGCCGATCATGAGCAGAACGCCTCGACCTCGACCGTGCGTCTCGCCGGTTCTTCTGGCGCCAATCCATTTGCATGTATCGCTGCCGGCGTTGCCTGCCTGTGGGGTCCTGCCCATGGCGGCGCAAATGAAGCTGCACTCAACATGCTGGCTGAAATTGGTTCCGTTGACCGTATTCCAGAATTCATCGCCCGTGCAAAGGATAAGAACGATCCGTTCCGTCTGATGGGCTTCGGTCACCGCGTCTACAAGAACTACGACCCGCGCGCCAAGATCATGCAGAAGACCTGCCATGAAGTTCTGGGCGAACTCGGCATCAAGGATGATCCATTGCTCGACGTTGCGATGGAACTGGAAAAGATCGCCCTGACGGACGAATACTTCATTGAGAAGAAGCTTTATCCGAATATCGACTTCTACTCCGGCATCACGCTGAAGGCTCTCGGCTTCCCAACCGAAATGTTCACGGTTCTCTTTGCTCTCGCCCGCACCGTCGGCTGGGTCGCACAGTGGAAGGAAATGATCGAAGATCCGCAGCAGAAGATTGGCCGTCCGCGCCAGCTCTATACCGGCGCTGCCGAACGCGATTACGTGCCGCTCGCAAAGCGCAAATAATTATCAATCAGCAAGAAAAAACCCGGTTGCCAAAACAACCGGGTTTTTCGTTTCCGGAGCAGCCCCAGCAAAAATGCGAAGCGCCTGCGCGGCGAAATCAGTTTCTGGTATCGCCAGCCAGTTCCAGAATGACCCGCGCGCCGATCTCGCCGGAAGGTTGCTCCGTCGCCATGATCGACGCAACTCTGTCAAATCCGTCCAGTTGTGCTTGTCGCGCCGATCCGGGCCGCATCAGCCGCTCAAGGTTGCGCGCGAGCATTCCCGGACGGACAAACTCATTGAAATATTCAGGCACGATTGGTTCGTCGGCAATAATATTCGGCAGAGCCGCACTCCAGATCGTAATCTTCGGCATCAAGAACTTGCGCGCAAACCAGTCCGCCTTATAGGAAAGCACGCTTGGAATGCGCGAGAGGGCCAACTCCAGTGAGACGGTGCCGGAGGCGGCGAGCGCGGCATCGGCTTTCGAAAATGCTTTCCACTTTTCCTCATCACCTAAGACAATGAGCGGTTTGACGGCCCAGTTCTTTGAAAGATCCCGTACCATTTCCTCGATGCGCGGCAATGTCGGCAGAACGACATCGAGCTTTTCAACTCGCGCGGCGAGCTCACCGACAGCTTGTCCGAGCGGCTCCATAAGCATTTGGATTTCAGTGCGACGTGAACCCGGTAAAACAAGCAATGTTTTCCGGGATTCAGCAGTTCGCCCTCTTTCCAAAGCCTTCTGCTCTGCCCGCGCTTGCAAGATCGGGCCATAACTCGAAAGGCGGTGCCCGACATACGTTGCACTTGGTCCGCTCAATCGTTGCATGACCTCAACTTCAAACGGAAGAATAGTCAGCACATGGTCAAAATATGCCTTCATCGCCCTGGCGCGTTGCGGACGCCAGGCCCAGACACTCGGCGCTATATATTTCACAATAGGAATTGATGGATTGGCAGCCTTGATCTTCTGGGCGACACGATGGGTAAACTCCGGGCTGTCGATCAGGAGAACGCAATCTGGCTTCTCTGCAACGATGCGCCGCGCGGTCTGACCGATACGCCGCATTAGCCCCGGCAAGTTCTTCAGAATTGCACCGAGCCCCATAAGCGCAATCTCGTGCGGGTCAAAGAAGGACGTCATCCCCCTAGCCGCTAGGTGATCGCCGCCAACACCGACGATATCAACCAGCCGGTCAGTCTGGTTTCGCAGAGCGTCAATCAAATCGGCACCAAGAAGATCACCGGATTCTTCACCGGCCACGATTGCTATTTTCAATGGCCGGCTGTTGGTGCTCACTTCCTAGTATCCTTTCGCCCGCGGCTGACAGTCTCTATGAAAATGCCTTTTTCATTCGCTGCCGCGATGGTTTCGCCGAAGCCTAGAATGAATGTCCTGCCCGCCTCAACCGCTATTCCTGATAATCCCGCCTTTGCGGCGTTATCAACCGTCGAAATTCCGATAGTTGGGAGATCGGCTCTTTCGTCCTGCTGCGGCTTAGCCATCTTGACCAGAACGCCGCCGCGGCGCGGTATGCGATCAGCTGCACGCAACTCGCGTACACGCTCGATCATTTGGTCCGTGCCTTCAGCTCCTTCAAGCGCCACAACACGCCCACCAACTGCAATTGCACCCTGCCCAACATCGAGATCGCCCAATCGAAGCGCAGATTCCATCGCGAGTTCAAGATTTTGACGCTCTCGGGCGTCTGGCATCTTTCGGGTCAAAATTTGAGCCGGTGATGGCGAAAGCAAATCAGGGGCAACTTCATGAGCTCCGACAACTTTGAAGCCAAAGGATTCCAGCAGCCCAATAAACGCACGCAACAAAGCATCGTCGCCTTGCCCCAGCGCACGCAAAACGTATGGCACCGCACGTAAAGTAGGCCAGTCAAACTTCAGGTCGCTTACATGGGGTCTGCTGGTCACTCCGCCAGCAAGGACAACCCGATCCACACCGGCAGTCTTCATCGACCGCACGAGCTTTGCAAACTCTACGATCGAAATTTCCTGATGTTCGTATTTGTAAAGTAGCGGATCAGCTTCTCCTCGCAATGGGACGAGGAAAGGCGACTTCCCTGCAACTGCGAGGGCCTCGGCCACATTGATCGGCAGCAAGCCATTACCGGCGATAATCGCAACGCGCCCCGCACTATCTGCGAGACGCGGTATTTGCTCAATCTTCGCCGCTGTCATGCCCGGCCCCACCATGAACCGCATCGAGCGGAGGTGTACAGTAGGCACGCTTGGTATCGACATTGATGAAATCGATCATGTCAATGACAGCTGGAGAGTCCGGTATCGCAATCAGAACGTCCCTGGCACGATCCCGGATTGGCTTAGTGCGGTCGAACAGCATCCGGACGGCATGACGGAGATTATGAATCTCTTTGCGTTCCATACCGGAGCGCTTCATACCGACAATGTTCAATCCGCCGAGATGAGCATGGACACCAATCGCCATGCCATAAGGGATAAGATCGCTTACTACGGCAGCCATACCGCCAACGAAAGCGTGATGTCCAATGCGCACAAACTGATGGATAGCCGCGCCGCCACCAAGAATAGCGTGGTGTCCGATTGAGGTGTGACCGCCAATCATCACATTATTGGAGAATGTAACGTAATCGCCAATATCGCAGTCATGGGCTACATGCGCATAGGCCAAGAACGAGCAGTTATCGCCTACAGAAGTATAACCGCGCGCACTGTCCGACCCCTTGTGCATGGTCACGCCTTCACGGATAAGGCAATTTGCGCCGATATTCAGCTTGGTCGGGCCACCCTTATGCTTATTGTTCTGCGGATCGCACCCCAGAACAGCATGTGGATAAACCTTTCCGCCTGCACCAAGCGTCGTCGCACCGGTTACTACTACATGGCTCATCAATTCCGAATTGTCGCCGATGACGGCGCCAGACTGAATGTGACAGAAGGGGCCGACAGACACACCCTGACCGAGTTCCACACCCTGCTCTACCAGAGCGGTGGGGTGAATGAATGTTTCTTTCATTGATATGCTCACTGGCTTTCTTCAGCTGTGCTGATCATGGCAGCGACTTCAGCTTCCGCAACCTTTACACCATCAACTTCCGCAACGCATTCATATTTCGAGATATTTGCGCGTTGCTTGATTTTCTTGACGTGAAGCAGAAGCCGATCTCCCGGTATAACCGGGCGACGGAACTTCGCATTATCGATAGTCATGAAATAGACCACGCCGGGACGTCCAGTTTTACGCTGGAGCAGCGAAATAGCGCCGGCTGTCTGCGCCATGGCTTCGATGATCAATACACCCGGCATGATCGGCTTTTCAGGGAAGTGTCCCGTGAAATGCGGCTCGTTGATCGTCACATTTTTGATGCCAGTCGCAGAGACATCACCGTCGATGTCGACAATTCGGTCGATCAGCAAAAACGGATAGCGATGCGGCAACACTGCCAGAAGATCCTGGATATCTGCTGCTTCCAGCTTTGTCTGATTTGCATCACTCATCAGAGGATTGCTCCTTTCTCGATTGCCCGATGCTGCGTATGTTCGCAATGTCGCGGAACCACTGCTTGATAGGCCGCGCGGGAATGCCTCCCCAGCGTTCCCCATCGGGTATGTCATTCATAACACCGCTTGCCGCGGCGACCTGCACACGCGAACCGATAATCAAATGGTCCGCAAGCCCTACACGCCCACCCAGCATGGTCTGGTCGCCAATGACACAGCTACCGGAAATGCCGCAATGGGCAGCCACGATACAAAAACGGCCAATTCGCACGTTATGTGCGATCTGAACCAGATTATCGATTTTCGTACCTTCACCGATAACAGTGTCATTCAACGAACCACGATCAACCGTGGTATTGGCACCAATCTCGACATTATCCTGAATGATAACGCGGCCAAGCTGGGGAACCTTTTCCAAACCCGCAGGGCCTGGAACATAACCAAAACCATCCTGTCCGATCCGGACACCGGGATGAAGTGAAACGTGATTACCAATGAAAGCACATTGGATCGTGACCCCTGGTGCAATATAGCTATCGCGCCCGATCTGGCTGTTCTCACCGATGACCGCCGTTGAAGCAATCAGCGTACCGGAGCCAACAGTCACGCCCTTGCCGATCACCGCGCCAGCTTCAATAGTCGCACCATCCTCAATATGCGCTGACGGGTGAATAATAGCAGCGGAAGAAACACCCGTTTCTCCAAACCAGCTGACCGGCTTGACGGATGCAGGGAAAAGCATTCGACCAACAGAGGCGAAATCCCGTTGCGGATTACGGGTAACCAGTGCCGCTATATGCTGCGGCACACTGTCTACAAGAGCTTCCGTACAGAGAACACCTGCAGCATTGATCGAGGAGAGGCCATCGGCGTTCTTCTTGCCCTCGACGAAAGCAAGCGAACCGTCAGCCGCGTCTTTCAGCGAAGAAAGACGCGCAACAGAACGCGGCGCAAGCTTCGGGTCACGAAGTCTTGCACCGGTAAAATCTGCGATATCGCCAATCGTGAGTTCACGCGAAGGCGCGAAAAAAACAGGATCTGCCATCAAAACACTTTCTTCCCCGGGGTATTACGCCCCGGGAAAAGGCAAATCTATTAGAACTTGGTCGAAACACCGAAGTTGAAGTTCTGAACCTTGTCGGTGTCAGCCTTCGCGATCGGGAACGCGTAGTCGAAGCGCAGGGGACCAAACGGTGAGGCCCACATCAAGCTGACACCTGCCGAAGCACGAAGCTTCTTGTCGTCACCAAGAGCACCTGGGGTATTATTGCCATAGAGCGTTGCTGCATCTGCGAACAGAGCACCACGGATGCCCAAGCTTTCTGGAACGAGCGGCATCGGGAACTGAACTTCAGCCGTACCGTTGAAATAGGTCGTTCCGCCCAGCCAATAACGCTTACCGCTTTCAGAATCCTGATAAGGACCAATACCGTTGAACTTGAAGCCGCGAATGATATCCGAGTTATTCTTGAACAAGTCGAAGATGCGGACGCCATCATTGCCAAACTCGTGGATATAACCACCGCCGACGCCCAACATACCGACAATGTCGGCTTCCTGAGAAAGCGTCTTGTAGTAGTTAGCCTTAGCAGTCGTCTTGATATACTTCGCGTCACCACCGAGACCGGCAAACTCCTGCGTAAACTTGCCATAAAGACCGTCATGCGGGTTCTTCATGTCGTCGATGGAGTTGTAGGTCAGCGAGTAGCTGATCGATGAACGAAGCCAAGGGCTGTGCTCAGCAGCTTCCAGCAACGCCGGTGCGTAATAATCTTCCCGGTCAGCACGGAAAAGGTCGTACTTTTCCTGAACGAGGTTATACGCAATACCTGCAGAGAAGTTGTCCGTGATCGGCAAACCGAAACGGATCGTACCACCGGTCTGTTCGACGTCGTAATCGTCATTCACGCGGTACGTGCGGCGGAATACATCGAAACCAGCCGACAGACGATATCCGAGGAAATATGGCTCGGTGAACGACAGGCCGTAATTGCGCATATCGTCCTGACCGGCCCCCGCACTGATGCGGATATACTGGCCACGTCCGAGGAAGTTACGCTCAGTGATGGCAGCTTCGACCTGCGCACCCGGGGATTCACCACCGGTCGTGTAGCCACCACCGATCGAGAATTCACCCGTCGACTTTTCGACAACGTCAACGACAAGGATAACCTGATCCGGCTCGGAGCCAGGGGCGGTCGAAATGTTGACCGTCTGGAAGAAATCAAGCGCTTCGAGACGACGTTTCGCACGCTGCACCATAACCTGATTGAAGGCATCACCTTCGTTCATGTCGAATTCACGGCGAATCACGAAATCGCGGGTCTTATCATTGCCGCGGATTTCAATACGCTGAATGTAAGCACGCGGGCCTTCGTCAACACTATAAACGACCGAGATCGTGTGGTTATCGAAATCACGATCGCCGCGTGGCTCAACCTTTGCGAAAGCGTAGCCGCTACCAGCAACATTCTCGGTAACCGCGAGAACCGAATCTTCGATTTCCTTGGCACTGTAAGGCTTGCCCGAACGGGTCTTGACCAGATGATCCAGAGCCTGCCCGTCAACGCCTTCAACGTTGCTTTCGACGCTTACATTGCCGAACGTATAGCGCTGACCTTCATCAACTGTGATCGTGATCGTGTACTCGTTCGTCGAAGGATCAAGAACTGCATTCGACGAAATGACGCGGAAATCCGCATAGCCACGATTGTAATAGAAACGACGGAGCGTTTCCTCGTCAGCCTGCAGACGACCTTCATCATAAACGTCATTACGCGTCAGCCACGAAAGCGGGTTCGAACGCTTGGTCGAAATCACGTCGCGCAGACGGCGGGCACTGAACGCCTGATTGCCGACGAAATCGACATTTGCGATCTTCGTGCGCGAACCTTCGTTGATTTCATAGACGACGTTTACACGCCCCTGACCAAGGTCAACCGTGCGCGCATTTACAGTCGCATCGCTGCGCCCGATATGTGCATAGGCTCCCTTGATGGCCTCAACATCCGCTTCCATCGTCGCAGCGTCATAAGGCGAACGCGGCTTGAGCTGAACAGCACGAGTTAGATCAGGGTCCTTGATCTTCTTATTGCCCTGGAAAAGGACATTGTTGACCACAGAACGCTCGGAAACATTCACAACGAGCGTGCTGCCGGACTGATTGATGCGAACATCCGAGAACAGGCCCATCGCGAACAGACGCTTCACCGCAGCATCGATATCAGCGCTGGTGAAAGCCTTGCCCGGACGAATATCAATGTTGTCACGGATGGACTGTGCGTCGACGCGAGTGTTACCACGCACTTCGATACGGCTAACGACAGCTGCCTCAGCTACATTGACCGAAGTCAGCGAGAGTGCAGCAGTACCCGAAGCCACAAGAGCCACTGACATGGCGAGCGCAGAAGCGGCGCCAAAGAATTTAGAACTTGCCGTCATAGGCTTTCCGAACCTTCGTTTCTTTCTGTCCCCGGGGCGATTAACCCAGAAAAGCACGTACAGATACAACCGTCATACCCGGTTTTTCCATACAAGCAAGCGTCACGGTTAAATTCTGTTTACTTAAGCAACCAGCGTGGCATCCGCGCCACGCGATTTAAGCGTTATGGTAAACAAATCGCTTAGCTTTTCCAGCAGTCACTCCCAATTTTCACTTCTGTTTAACACCTTTCCCGATCCTCATCGGAGAAGATGCGCGTCATAGCGGTCAGCTGACTGGAACCCTCCAGCCTGCACCGATCTCCAAGATCACCACCTGAGCCAGCCGGAGAGTCATCTAGCAGGCAAACAGGTCATTGAAAAGTACGAACCCCATGAATCCCATAACAAGAAGGAATCCTATACGGTAGAAAATTTCCTGCGCTGCCGTAGATACCGGGCTACCCTTGATGGCCTCAACCGCATAGAACACCAGATGACCACCATCCAGTGGCGGCAAAGGAAACAGGTTCAGAAGCCCTATACCGACGGACAACATCGCCATCAGTTGAATGAGCCAGTCAAACCCCTGGCTTGCTGCCTTCCCGGCCATATTGGCAATCTTGACCGGACCGCCCAGCTGACATTTGTCCTCACGCCCAACCGCAAAACGCTGGAAGAACTCTCCCGTACGGCTGATAATATAGCCTGTCTCCATGACAGCTTGTCCCACTGATTCGAGGGGACCATATTCAATCCGACGGAAATTACCGACTGCTTCGGTAGTCTCCACGCCGATAGCACCAAGCCTGATCTTGTTTCCAAGCGGATCGGTCCGTTCGACAATTGCCGGGACGGCCTGCAGATCGACCATCTTGCCATCACGCTCAACGGTGAAATTCAGCCTGTCTCCCGCGCGACCTGACACGATGCGTTGCACATCAGAAAAAGTTGTGATTTTTTCACCGTCAACGCTGATAAAGCGATCTCCGGCTGCAAACCCTGCTTGAGCAGCGGGACTGTCTGGTTGGACGCCAGCGATCAGCGGATCAGAAATCTGACGGCCATAAAGTGCAAAGAAAACACTGAAAATAACAATTGTCAGAATGATATTGAAAGCAGGACCAGCAAAGACAGTCGCCGCGCGTTTCCACACGGGTTGAGTATGAAATGCCCTGCGCTGTTCATCTTCACTCAGGTTTGCATTATCCACATCGACAGGAGAGCTCGTGGCACTCTCATCACCGATGAATTTGACATAGCCACCAAGCGGAATGGCGGAAATCTTCCACCGTGTCCCATGACGGTCCGTGAAGCCAATCAGCTCAGGTCCAAACCCGATAGAAAAGGCCTGCGAGCCAATACCGCACCAGCGTGCAACCAGATAATGGCCCATTTCATGAACGAAGACCACAACGGTCAAAACGAAGAGAAATGGTATGATGGTCCCGACAAGCAGGCTTTCGCCACCCAGAAAAAAGGCCAACGCCTCCTGCAAATCACTACTCCTTGCACAATGCTAGCGGGCTTCCGAAGAACCGAATGAGTCTTGAGCAATCCCGTAAACTCATTCGTTGCGCCCTTAAAAACTGAAGAAAATCGCGGACGGTACGTCTGGCTCAGCGAAAATTGCACCAAACACGTACAAAAGTGCGGCAGCGGCTACAAGCCCATCAACCCGATCCAGAACACCACCATGTCCAGGCAAAAGGCGTCCAGAGTCCTTTGCGCCGAACTGGCGTTTCACCCATGATTCTGCAAGGTCGCCGATCTGCGAAACAACAGACAGTAACAGTGCGAGCAGCGGCACGAGCCAGCTGCCGGGCGCAGCCACCAGAGATGCAACCAGAATGCCGCCAGCTACTGCCGCAGCAGCGCCACCAATGGCGCCGGACCAAGTCTTATTCGGGGAAAAGCGTGGCGCCAGTTTCGGCCCACCCAACGCTCGGCCATTGAAGTAGGCCGCAATATCGGTGGACCAGACAACGGCGAAGAGGAAAACAATGGCCGTAAAGCCGAAAGGCTCGTCACCGCGCAGAAGCGAAAGCGAAATGGCAGAGAAACCGGCATAAAAAAGTCCAGCGGCTGGCCAACCGCGACCTGCCCGCCATTGCGTGAACAATAGAACGAGGGTGCCTGCAAGCAGAACACCAATCGTCAGCAATGCGCTCCGGTCCATCACGAGCAAAATGCTGGTAAGCAGCAGCCAACCCCAGCCAAACAGGCGCGAAAACGACGTTTGTTTCGATGCAGTCAAGCTTGTCCATTCATGGAACATGGCCAATCCGATCGCAATCGAAAACAGCGTGAAACCCAAACCGCCGACCCATGTCAGCCACAAGGCGGCTGCACCGAGAACAATAGCGGTAATGATGCGGGTTTGCAGATTGGACATTGAGACCTTTCGACAGAATGGCTTGCGCCATATTAGAGCATTTTCAGTCGTTCCACCTCTCTGGAACCACTTTATACAGCCGCCCCCTTGGTCGAAGGACATGCGATTTCTTCTTCACGTTCTTCCAGCCCGACGCGTACTTCAACACCACCGAATCGACGCTCGCGCTGGCGAAATGCCTCATAAGCTGCATCTAGGTCAGAGGATCGAAAATCTGGCCAATGAATTGGCAGGAACAGAAACTCGGAATACGCCGCTTGCCAGAGTAGAAAGTTCGACAGGCGCATTTCCCCGCTCGTACGGATAATGAGGTCCGGATCGGGTATCCCGGCAGTATCAAGATTTGCAGAAATCAGTTCGCCCGAGATAGAGGACGGATCAAGCCGCCCGGCAGCAACATCGCGCGCCAGGCTTCGAACGGCACGGACTATCTCGTCGCGGGAACCGTAGTTGAAAGCTATGATCAGGTTGAGGCCGGTATTTCTATGCGTAAGCGTCTCCGCCTCGATCAGTAACGCACGGATGTCGGCCGCAAGTTCCTCACGCTCGCCAATAATGCTGACCCGCACATTATTGCGATGCAGTTCCGCAAGATCACGACGGATGAAAATCTTCAACAACCCCAGAAGATCGTTCACCTCGCCGCTGGGGCGGGACCAGTTTTCTGAAGAGAACGCAAACAATGTAAGGTAGCCGAGACCACGATCCCCGGCTGCCCGTACAGTCTCGCGAAGAGCTTCCACCCCAGCCCGGTGCCCGGCGCTGCGTGGCAAATTGCGTGCCTTCGCCCAACGGCCATTGCCATCCATGATAATGGCTATGTGGCGCGGATCGGACATGGCGAAGCTCTCCCTCATTGAAAACCATGCAAGTCCTAGACCTGCATGATCTCCCCTTCTTTCACTGCAACGACCTTATCCATTTCTGCAATGGTTTCGTCGGTCAGCTTCTGCACTTTTTCAGATAGAACGCGGCTGTCATCCTGACTGATGAGGCTGTCCTTCTCCAGCTTTTTCAGAGTGTCCATGCCGTCGCGGCGCACATGGCGGGCAGCGATACGGCCCTGCTCAGCATACTGATGGGCGATCTTGACCAGCTCCTTGCGCCGCTGTTCGTTCAATTCCGGCAGCGGAATGCGCAGGGTCATGCCATCAGTAATAGGATTGAGACCAAGGCCAGAATCGCGAATCGCGCGTTCCACGGCGCCCACCATGCTCTTGTCCCAGACGGAAACCGAAAGCATGCGCGATTCGGGAACCGTGATATTGGCAACCTGATTGATCGGCATCGTTGAGCCATAGGCTTCGATGGTGATCGGCTCCAGCAAGCTTGCCGAAGCGCGACCCGTACGCAGACCGTTAAGGTCATGCTTCAAAGAGTTGATAGCGCCTTCCATGCGGCGTTTCAGGTCGTTGATGTCGAAAGCATCACTCATACATTTTCTCCTTCGATACGCAGCAAAGGTCGATCAATTATCGGAAACGATCGTGCAGCGCCCCTTGCCTTGCAGAATTTCGGCCAAGCCGCCGTTTTCATGGATGGAATAGACTATTATCGGAATGTTGTTCTCACGCGCAAGGGCAACAGCAGCTGTATCCATGACCGCAAGCCCGCGATCGAGAACTTCTTTGTGCGTCAGACTGTCAAAACGAGTTGCGTTCGGATCCTTCTTCGGGTCGGCAGAATAGATTCCGTCAACCTGCGTGCCCTTCAAGAGTGCATCGGCTTCAATTTCCGCTGCACGAAGAGCTGCTGCCGAATCCGTTGTGAAGAATGGATTTCCGGTACCGCCGGCAAAGATCACGACCTTGCCCTCATCCATATAGGCCGTAGCCTGCCTCTGCGAGAAGCTCTCACAGATTTCTGGCATAGCGATGGCCGATAGCACGACAGAATCAACACCGATCTTGTGCAGGGAGGTGCGTAGCGCCAGCGAATTGATGACCGTAGCCAGCATGCCCATGTGGTCGCCCGTCACACGGTCGCCGCCTTTGGAAGCCACAGCGACGCCACGGAAAATGTTCCCGCCGCCAATGACGACGCCAACTTCAACGCCGAGCGACCGTGCCTGCTTGATATCGTTTGCAATGCGGTCTGCAACGGAAACATCGATCCCAAAGCCCTGACTGCCCATCAACGCCTCGCCGGAGGCTTTCAAAAGGACACGTTTGTAGGCGGGCTTACCGGACATTGGATGCTCTCCGCAGATCGAGATCAAGGGTTGTGTTCGGGTTCCGATACACGAAGGGCATCGCGTTGTCACGCGATGCCCTTCATAATCAAAAGCCTTTTCTGGCAATCAGCGCATTCCAAAAACCGGAAACCAGTCTTTGGGACAAATCGCGCTGAAGATCAGAGCTGTTTAGCTCTTGACGGCAGCTGCCACTTCAGCCGCAAAATCGGTCTCTTCCTTCTCGATGCCTTCGCCGAGAGCGATACGGACAAAGCCAGTGATCTTCGCCGGTGCACCGATGGTCTTCTCAGCTTCCTTGAGGGCCGCTGCAACCGTCAGGTCAGGATTGATAACGAAAGCCTGCGAAAGAAGAACAACTTCTTCGTAGAACTTGCGCATACGACCTTCGATCATCTTTTCGATGATGTTGTCCGGCTTGCCGGATTCACGAGCCTGCTCGATGAAGATCGCCTTCTCGCGCTCGGCAGCAGCCGGGTCAACGTCTTCGGCAGTCAAAGCCAGCGGGTTGATTGCAGCAACGTGCATGGCAACCTGGCGGCCGAATGCGTTTGCAGATTCAGCGTCACCGGTGGTTTCGATGGCAACGAGAACGCCGAGCTTGCCGAGGCCGTCAGCAACACCGTTGTGGATGTAGGTCGCGACAACGCCCTGGGGGACGGTCAGCGCAGCCGAACGGCGGAAACCAATGTTTTCACCAATGGTGGCAACAGCGTCCTTTGCCGTTTCGGTAACGGTCTTGCCGCCAACGTCGGCGTTGGCTACGGCTTCCGTCGAGCCATCGGTCGACAGGGCAGCCTGGGCGATCTTGCGGACGAGATCCTGGAAAGCTTCGTTGCGAGCAACGAAATCGGTTTCGGAATTGACTTCAACGACAACAGCCTTGTTGCCGGAAGCTGCAACGCCCACCAAACCTTCGGCAGCCGTACGGCCAGCCTTCTTGTCGGCCTTTGCAATACCCTTGGCGCGCAACCAGTCAACGGCAGCGTCGATATCGCCATTGGTTTCAGCAAGTGCAGCCTTGCAGTCCATCATGCCGGCGCCGGTGAGGTCGCGGAGTTCTTTGACGAGAGATGCGGAAATGCTCATGATATCGCCTTTCACGAAAGCGAAGGCACACCGGATGGGTGTGCCAACTTTTAACCGGCGCTTGATTTCTGGATCACGATTAGCCTGAGCATTGCACTTCAGGAATCACAATCCCGCACCGGGATGAAACGAGATTATCCACCCGCCCTATCACAGATATGACGGATGGATGAAATCATACGCTGATTAAGCGCCTTCAGCCGGAGCTTCGAGAGCTGGCTCAACAGGAGCTTCAACCTGTGCACCGACGTCGATGCCCATTGCGCCCTGCTGACGAGCAATGCCGTCGAGAGCGGCGCGAGCAATCAGATCGCAATAAAGAGCGATAGCGCGTGCGGCGTCGTCGTTGCCCGGAATCGGGTAGTCGATCTGGTCGGGATCGCAGTTCGAATCGATCACTGCAACAACCGGAATACCAAGACGCTTGGCTTCCTGAATAGCAATCGCTTCCTTGTTGGTATCGATGATGAACATCAGGTCCGGAACCGAACCCATGTCCTTGATACCGCCAAGGGCGCGGTCAAGCTTTTCGCGCTCACGCTCGAGGTTGAGACGTTCCTTCTTGGTGAAGCCCTGAGCTTCGCCAGCCAGAAGTTCGTCGAGCTTGCGCAGACGCTGGATCGAGTTGGAGATCGTCTTCCAGTTTGTCATCATGCCGCCGAGCCAGCGTGCATTGACGTAGTACTGTGCCGAACGGTTGGCAGCATCGGCGATGATGTCCGAAGCCTGACGCTTCGTGCCGACGAACAGAACGCGACCGCCGCGAGCAACCGTGTCAGAAACAACCTTCAGCGCATTGTGCAGCAGAGGAACGGTCTGGGACAGATCGAGAATGTGGATGTTGTTACGGTCACCATAGATGTATGGTGCCATTTTCGGGTTCCAGCGATGGGTCTGGTGGCCGAAGTGAACACCAGCTTCCAGAAGCTGGCGCATGCTGAAATCAGGCAATGCCATCTTTATTTTCCTTTTCCGGTTTAACCTCCACGGGCTGAGGCGATTTCTCGCCACCGGAGGTTTTTGCCGGATTTCTCCCGACAAAAGCCCAATCCCGTGTGTGGAATAGGCGCGCTGTTAACGGATCGCGCCGTGAAATGCAACCCCATGCCATAGGAATTACGGCAGGCGGTGACCTAGGGCCCCTACCTGCCCGTATCGGCTTGCACACATAGAATAACGCTTAATGAGGCACAGTGGAAGAATGATGCGACGAGATCAGCCAGTCCTTCCCATTCCAAACATAGGTGAATGTATAGCGCGCATTAGCTTTGCTGCCGTCACCAAAGGAGAATGTATAGGTGCCCGTATCTATAGCCTTGTTACAGCCTGTTCGAATGGTGCGGCTATCGATATGGCCGACCGGTTTTTTCTTTAAAAAAGTCTCGGAAATAATCCTCACGCTGTTTTTGCGTATGACGTACCTCCTTTGAAAGCGTCGGTAGCAGCACCGCATCTTCCGCGTAGTTCGCCGCCACTTCTGCCGGGTCGCCTGTACGCAGTGAATTGTTCCAACGCTCAAACAGCGCAGCTACTTTCGCCTTTGTAGGGACATGGCAACGCGCCGAGACAACTGCCAAACTTAGGCGATCCGATTTTGCGTCAACCGCTGCGAAGGAAGTAAGTGGAGCCACAAAAACCGCACCACAAATAAATAACAAAGAAATATATCTTTTCATAATAACACCGCTAAATAATTAAAACTTTAAACAATTATCCTCCTATATCAAGAATAATACGACCCCATAAAAACATGAAGTCGTATAATACAACAATAGTTAATGCTGCCGCTACTTGTCACAGGTGACTTTATTTTTTGCCGCATCGTAGACATCGAGCTTCACAAGCTTTCCACGCATGGAGAAATCTCCATAGTCCATGGTGAGGTCACGAGTAATACCATTGCGGTAGAGCTTGAAATTGATACGGTAGATCGGCAGGCCATCCTGCTTTTCCTTGTCATCGAAGTAAGCGATCGTCACAGGCCAGACCTGATCCTTGGAAAACTTACCCATAACCTTGGTTTCGTCGTCCGAAACTGCCTGTTCCTTGCCGACGACAACGGTGGTAGCGACCACCCTGTCAGCATCTTCGGAAGCATCGAAAAGCGAGGTCTGGTAGAATTTCTGCCCGGCCTCCGCCTTGCCGATCAGTTCTTCCATATGTCCGGTCGGAAATTGCGTTCCCTTGAGGTCAAGCTTGTTTTCCTTCGGCTTGCTCAATTCAACGACTGTCTTGCCACCCTCGAGCTTCGCGTCACCGCGGACTTCCTTGACCAGTTCCTTGTCCACGAAGGTCTTGTTGACGAAACGGAAGTTCTTTCCATCTGCACCTTCGAAAGTTGTCGTCTGCTGGTCGGTCACGCGCTGCGGCTGCTCTTCCATATCGATACGCGTCACAAAACGGAAATTGGTTGTGTAACCTTCACAGGAAGATCCGTTGAACTCGTAGACCATACGACCGGTCAAACCGCTGATTCCCGATTTTTCATCGGCGCGATCTAGTGTCAGATCATAGACTGCGCGGTGTGGAACCAGCGTTACCGTCGAGGCCGCATGAGCGACACCAGCAAATCCGGCCCATACACAAGCAGCCGTTCCACTCGCCGCAACCGCACTCTTGAAAAAACGCATATATGAATCTCCCGATGAGTTGACGAGCATGATAAAAAAACTCGTGGCGGAAGCGAGGCAAAAAACGCACCCTTCCCAAAAGCTTCACCGATTCTGCCTATAGGTAGATCGCGAAGTACCTTTGCAAGCAAGGATTAATGCAATGACCGATACAATCGATAGCCGCCTTAAAAATCTGGGTATATCCATTCCGGAAGCTGCGGCACCCGCTGCCAACTACGTTCCTTTTGCGCAAAGTGGTTCGCTGCTTCTCACATCTGGCCAGCTTCCGCTGGAAGGCGGCAAGCTTGTGCATACGGGTCAGATCGGTGATGAGCTGACCGTTGCGCATGGACAAGCTGCAGCGCGTGCCTGCGCTGTCAATATCCTTGCCCAGGCAAAGGCTGCTCTTGGTGACCTTGGCCGCATCAAGCGCATTGTGAAGATTACTGCCTTCGTGGCCTCCACGCCTGATTTCGTGGAGCAACACCTTGTGGCCAATGGCGCCTCCGATCTCCTCGTGGCGGTTCTCGGCGATGCCGGCAAACATGCCCGCTCGGCAGTGGGAGTTGCGAGCCTGCCCCTCAACGCACCTGTCGAAATAGAAGCGATCATCGAGGTTGCCTGACATGACTTCCATCGACTGGATCAAGAAGCGTCCCGTTGCCCATCGCGGATTGCACGATCTCAACAAAGAGCGCTGGGAGAACACTCTTTCGGCCTTTGAGGCAGCAGCCAAAGCGGGTTTCGCGATCGAATGCGATGTTCATCTCACCCGTGACGGCGGTGTTGTCGTCTTTCACGACGATGAACTGAAGCGCCTTGCCGGTCGCGAAGGCTACATCAGCGATCTGACACTGGCGGAAGCCACCTCGCTGAAGATCAGCGGCACCGCTGATCACGTACCGACGCTTCGCCAGATGCTTGATCTGGTCAATGGTCGTGTTCCCCTCGTTATCGAGTTGAAGGGCATCGAAGGCAAAGATGACGGTCTGGTTGCCGCGGTTGCCAAAGAACTGGCGTCCTATAAGGGCGAAGCCGCGATCATGTCTTTCGATCACCACCTGATCCGCCGGTTTACGACAGACGCACCGGGTATTCCCGGCGGCCTCACCGCCGAAGGTACGCGCACGGAAGATTTTGAGAGACATTTCTCCATGCTGGCGCATGGCATCTCCTTCGTCTCCTACAATGTGCATCACCTGCCCAATCCGTTTGTCACCTTTGTTCGGGAAAAGTTGCAGATGCCGGTGATCAGTTGGACGGTGCGGGATCGGGAAATGCAGAAGCATAGCGATCTCAATGTCGACCAGATCACGTTCGAAGGCTTTGATCCGCGCGCCCTCATGGCTTGACTACAACACGCCGAGCGCCGCAAAATACGCGCGATAACGGCAAAGGAATAGCGGTGAACGACGAAGATCCGCAGAATGAACAGAGCTTCGTTCTTCGTGTCGTTGAGAGTATCAGCGAATTCACGGCAGACGAATGGAACAGTCTTGTCGGGGCCTCCCGGCAGGACGCGCATTATAATCCCTTCATTACCCGCAACTTCCTGCTCGCTTTGGAAGAATCAGGCTCAGTTTCACGGAAGGCTGGCTGGCTTCCGCGCCACTTGCGCCTTGAAGACGATCAGGGCCGCCTCATCGGAGCCGTGCCGAACTATCTCAAGGGACATAGCCAGGGTGAATATGTCTTCGACCATGGATGGGCTGATGCTTTCGAACGCGCCGGTGGTCGATACTATCCAAAATTTCAGGCTGCAGTACCTTTCACACCAGCCACTGGTCCACGCCTTCTCAACCACATTGCTTATGAGAGCGAAACCGTTCGGCTGGCATTAGCTGGCGGACTGCGAGAACTGGCGGATCAAACCGGCGTCTCATCTGCACATGTCACCTTTGCGCTGCCGGATGAGATCACCGCGTTGGAGCGAGCAGGATTTCTTCATCGCACGGATCAGCAATTTCACTTTAAAAACAACGGCTTTAATAGCTACGATGATTTTCTGAATGAGCTGGTATCGCGGAAACGCAAGGCGTTGAAAAAAGAGCGGCGCGAAGCTCTATCGGAAGGCATCGAAATCGATTGGCTAACCGGGAGCGATCTCACGGAAGCCGTCTGGGATGATTTCTTCGCGTTTTATATGGATACCGGTAGCCGAAAATGGGGGCGGCCTTATCTGAACAGGCAGTTCTATTCGCTGGTCGGCGAAAGCATGGCGGAAGACATTCTACTCGTCATGGCCAAACGCAATGGACATTACATTGCTGGTGCGATCAACTTCATTGGTGGTGATACACTTTTCGGCCGTCATTGGGGCTGTATCGAAGATCATCCTTATCTGCATTTCGAGGTTTGCTATCATCAGGCAATCGATTTTGCGATTGATCGAAAGCTCAGCGTCGTGGAGGCAGGAGCACAGGGCGAGCATAAAATGGCGCGCGGCTATGTGCCGGTCACAACCCATTCGGCACATTACATTGCCCATGAAGGCTTTCGAAACGCCGTGCGCGACTATCTCGATCATGAACGTCACGAAGTCGAACAAATCCATAATGCTTTGGAAGAGCATTCGCCATTCAGAGGTGGTTGAGCCTATACACCTTGCCTAACGGGACTTGATGCGATCTGATCCCGTCAAACATTACGCATTGGAGAGAATCGCATGTCTGCCACCTATGACGACAACAATATCTTCGCTAAGATTCTGCGCGGGGAAATCCCGTCCACCCGTGTTTATGAAACGGACGACGTCGTTGCCTTCATGGATGTAATGCCGCAAGGCACGGGTCACACGCTGGTTGTGCCAAAGGCCCCTTCCCGCAATCTGCTCGATGCCAAGCCGGAAACCCTTGCGAACGCTGTTCAAGTAGTACAAAAAATCGCGCAGGCCGTGAAAACGGCATTCAATGCCGATGGTGTAACTGTGATGCAGTTCAACGAGCCGGCATCCGGCCAGACCGTCTATCACCTGCATTTCCATGTGATCCCGCGCTTTGAAGGCGTGGCGCTCAAACCCCATACCGGACAGATGGAAGACGCAGCCGTTCTTTCTGCAAACGCTGAAAAGATTCGTGCAGCACTCTGATATGACTCACACTTTCAAAGCGTAAGCAGGCCGATGACCAGCAGGATTTCCGCAACCAGCACACCGACAAGCAATCGCTTGCCGGTAATGATGAAAGCGGCAAACCCTGCCACGGCGGAACCAGCGCGGAGCCAGAGCGGCGAGTTGGCCAATTCTCCATTGGGATAGAGAATGAGCTGCGCGATAACACCTGCAACCAGCGCGGTCGCAACGCAGCGCACGAGAACAAGCGCCTCAGAATCCTCCCTTACGCGCCCGCCAACCAGCACGCCCATCACGCGGAACAGATAAGTTGGAACTGCGCCAGCCAGCAGAATAAACAAAAACGGCCACCACCAGCTCGAAAAACTGTCCCAGTTCATTTGGCTGCTCCTACCGATATGCGGCCCATCCGATGAAAGCCGAAGGCTATCAGCCCACCGAGAACCCCCGTAATCAACAGGTCATAGCCGGGTGCCAGATGATGAAATATGGGAAACAGAACGATCCCGGAAATCATTGCGACCTGCCCCGCCCGTTCTCTCGCCGAACGCCAGAGCGACGTCAGAAAATACATCGGCGTCAGCATGAAAAGTGCAGCGAAAACAATTGGCGGAAAAGACGTCGATAACGAATAGACGATGGCTACGACAATCGCATTGGTTCCCACCAGAACCATACCGATCCCCGCAAAATAACTGGTTCGCATATCACGCGGGATTTTGCGCAGCTCTTCCATGGCCATCACCCAAGCGGTGACGGCAACGAAATGACAAAGGGCCATCAATGTCAGCTTCCGCGTTTTCGGTCCCTGCAACTCGGGAAGCAGCGCGACCACCATCGGCATCAAACGCACGGACGAAAGTCCCACGGCGAGAGCCGCAGCAGGCAAGGCCACACCTGAGCTGATCGCACCGATCAGAACGACCTTTGCCGGAAGCGCCCAGATGGTCAGTGTCATGAAAACGGCTTGAACGACGGTGATGCCGCTTTCAATTGCCAGTCCCGCAAAACCGATAAACGAACTCATCAATAGTAGAGCTGGAATGCTGCAAATGCGCGCGCAGCCGCGCAAGAACCATCGCAGATGACGATGATCTTCTGAATTTTGCTCGGGATGATCGGAATGAATCGGTGGCATAGAGCCACGTTAGAGCAAGCACCGATGCAGTTGCACCCGGTTTTTACCGCTCAGATCGGAAAACCTCAGTTTTCGTTCACACCAGTCTCATGCTCTAAATAAAACGGCCCTCAGAGAGGGCCGTTTCGATTGATTATCACTTCTTACGTGGCACTTTCGGCACCGACGATTTGGCCGCCGAAGCCTTCGACGAGGATTTCGGCGCTGGTTCGTCCTTACCCGCCAGCACTTTTTCCTTCTCGGCCTTCTTCGGAGCAGCCTTCTTGCGTTGCAGCTGCTTCTTTTCAGCCGGGATATCCTTCTTTGGACTTACCGGCTTATCAGACACGCTCTCCAGCGAAAGATCAGTCTTTCCATCCGGTTTCGTCACGACATCTACACGAACGGTGCCACCATGCTTGAGTTTTCCGAAGAGCACCTCATCAGCCAATGGCTTCTTGATGTGTTCCTGGATAACCCGGGCAAGCGGACGTGCGCCCATGCGCTCGTCGTAACCCTTGTCAGCAAGCCAAGCGATTGCGCCTTCGGTCAGCTCGAAGGTCACGCCGCGCTCAGCAAGCTGTGCCTCAAGCTGAAGCACAAACTTCTGCACAACCTGATGAATGACGGGAACCGGCAACGGACCGAACGGAATGATCGCATCCAGTCGGTTACGGAACTCAGGCGTAAACAAGCGGTTGATCGCTTCCATGTCATCGCCTTCGCGACGCGTGGAACCGAAGCCGATTGCTGCCTTCGCCATATCCGACGCACCGGCATTGGTGGTCATGATCAGGATCACATTGCGGAAGTCGATCTTCTTGCCGTTGTGATCGGTTAGCGAGCCATGATCCATTACCTGCAACAATATGTTGAACAGATCGGGGTGTGCCTTCTCGATTTCATCGAGCAACAGCACGCAATGCGGATGCTGATCGACGCCATCGGTCAGGAGACCGCCCTGATCGAAGCCAACATAGCCAGGAGGCGCACCGATGAGCCGCGATACAGTGTGACGCTCCATATATTCCGACATATCGAAACGCAGGAGTTCCACGCCCAACGAACTTGCCAGCTGTTTGGCGACTTCCGTCTTGCCGACGCCGGTCGGGCCGGAGAACAGGTACGAGCCGATTGGCTTGTCCGGTTCGCGCAATCCCGCACGGGCGAGCTTGATCGACGCTGACAGCGCTTCGATGGCCAGATCCTGACCGTAAACGACACGTTTCAGTTCAGCATCCAGATGCGAGAGAACCTGCTCATCATCCTTCGATACCGACTTCGGTGGGATACGGGCCATCGTCGCGATTGTCGCTTCGATTTCCTTCACGCCAATGGTCTTCTTGCGCTTGTTTTCAGGCAACAGCATCTGGCTGGCGCCTGTTTCGTCGATCACGTCGATTGCCTTGTCTGGTAATTTGCGATCCGAAATATAACGCGCAGACAATTCCACCGCCGTCTTGATGGCGTCGACCGTATACTTGACCTTATGGAAATCCTCGAAATAGGGCTTCAGCCCCTTCATGATTTCAATCGCATCCGGGATCGATGGCTCGTTGACATCGATCTTCTGGAAACGACGTACCAAGGCACGGTCCTTCTCGAAGAACTGACGATATTCCTTATAGGTCGTTGACCCGATGCAGCGGATCGCGCCAGATGAAAGCGCCGGCTTCAACAGGTTCGATGCGTCCATCGCGCCGCCCGAAGTAGCGCCGGCACCGATGACCGTATGAATCTCGTCGATGAACAGAACCGCGCCCGGATACTCTTCGAGCTCCTTGACGACCTGCTTCAGACGTTCTTCAAAGTCACCGCGATAGCGCGTGCCGGCCAGAAGCGTACCCATGTCGAGCGAGAAGATCGTCGCATCGGCAAGTGCTTCCGGCACCTGTCCTTCAACGATCCGCTTCGCAAGTCCTTCGGCAATGGCGGTTTTGCCAACGCCAGGGTCACCCACATAAAGCGGATTATTCTTCGAACGGCGGCAGAGCACCTGAATGGTACGGTTGATTTCACTATCACGCCCGATCAGCGGATCGATGCGTCCGGCCTTCGCCTTCTCATTCAGATTGACGCAATAAGCGGACAGCGCATCCTGCTTCTTCTTGGCGCTTTCTTCCTGTTCCGTGCTGGTGCGTTCTTCGCTGGCACTTTCCGCGCCGCGCGGAGGACGGGTTTCGTTGCTCTGCGGCCGTTTTGAGATGCCGTGCGAGATATAGTTCACGGCATCGTAACGGGTCATCTGCTGCTCCTGGAGGAAATAGGCAGCATGGCTTTCCCGTTCTGCGAAAATAGCAACGAGCACATTGGCACCGGTCACTTCCTCACGGTTCGAGGACTGGACATGGATGACCGCACGCTGAATAACGCGTTGGAAAGCGGCGGTTGGTTTAGAATCTTCGTCATAACCTGTGACAAGGTTATCGAGTTCGCGATCAATATAATCGGTAACGATACGTTTGAGATGCTCAAGGTCGACGCTGCAGGCACGCATCACTGCGCCCGCATCCTGATCGTCGATCAAGGCAAGCAAAAGATGTTCGAGCGTCGCATATTCGTGATGCCGCTCGTTTGCTATTGTGAGGGCTTGATGCAGGGCCCTTTCAAGGCTTGGGGAGAACGATGGCATATGACCTCACTTTTTCTCCATCACGCATTGCAGCGGATGCTGGTTTTGGCGGGCGAAATCCATGACCTGGCTGACTTTGGTTTCGGCGACTTCGTATGTAAATACGCCGCACTCGCCGACCCCGTGATTGTGAACATGCAGCATGATGCGCGTGGCATCATCCTGGTTCTTCTGGAAAAACCGCTGCAGGACATGAACGACGAACTCCATGGGTGTGTAGTCGTCGTTGAGGAGCAGGACACGATAGAGGCTCGGCTTCTTGGTTTTCGGCTGCGTACGCGTAACCACAACGGTGCCGTTTTCCGGACCATTTCCGCCGTCGGTTTTGCTTTGCATGAATATATCGAGATGCCTCATGAAACCTATTACCCGGATGCCCATCTGCCTGACCCAACTTGCCCTATTATGTAGGTCGTCATGTGGTGATTTTAAGCCCTTCATTGGCACTTGCAACCGGGACTTATTGCAATAACGAGGCTTGACACAGTTATATAGTATTGTCCGAACGATAGGCCTCGGCGAAACAGCTCTATGTAAAACAGTCGGAGCGGTTGGTCCCATAAATACAGACTTCAATTATTGGGACGAAAAAACTCAACCCTATAAAAGACGAAGTACAAGTTGCCGTTTCAGAAATGGGTAAAAAATACTATTTTTGGCACATAACAAAAACATTAATAATCGCACTTCGGATAATATCAGAAAGCACTTTTTTACAACCCGTCCATTTTTAATGGCTGCCTCTCCCTTTCAACTGGATAAGGCAGCAACAAATTCAAACTCGCGCAAGCGAGTTTTTTTTGGCCTGCGGCTAGCCTCCCATCATCCGAAACATAGATCAAATTCCGATGACACATCTGCGTGAGCGATAGATATGCGCTGCGTCCAACCCGGACACCGACATCACGGCAGCCCCAATTTTTTCCGAAATTTATGAACAACGCGGTTACCATAAACGGATTGGTAACGCTGATGGCAGTAGGATCACCGAATTAGACGCTGTGTGCCTTTTGTGCAGCA
Source organism: Ochrobactrum sp. A-1 (assembly GCF_022488005.1). NCBI lineage: Bacteria > Pseudomonadati > Pseudomonadota > Alphaproteobacteria > Hyphomicrobiales > Brucellaceae > Ochrobactrum > Ochrobactrum sp. A-1. The sequence continues at coordinate 82,017 of NZ_JAKVQC010000003.1, read as the reverse complement.
GTTCAAAAAATCCGGGATACAGGTAGGTCATCATCGTGCGTACCGCATTTAGTAAAATCGCATATGCCTTGAAAAGAGCGGCGCAAGCCACCCTTCTTCTAGCAGTTGTAACGGGGTGTTCAACAGCTTCGACAACGATACCAGCGATAGCGGCAAGCGATAGATACGCAGCTATCGTAATCGATGCGAATACCGGCAAAACGCTTTTTGCCTCGAATGCGGATGCCCAGCGTTATCCCGCCTCTCTCACCAAGATGATGACCCTGTACATGCTGTTCGAGGCAATGCAGGCTGGCCGCATGAACAAGGACACGCGTATCCCCGTGTCCGCCTATGCAGCCGCACGGCCACCTACGAAAATCGGATTTCGCCCAGGACAGAGCATTCGTGCTGAAGATGCCGCGCTAGCCATGATTACGAAATCGGCCAACGACGTAGCCACAGCTGTCGGCGAATATCTCGGCGGTTCCGAAGAACGCTTTGCCCAGATGATGACTGCGAAGGCACGTCGTCTTGGCATGCGCAACACGACGTTCCGTAACGCATCGGGCCTGCCGAACATGGCGCAACATACAACTGCACGCGACATGGCGATTCTCAGCATCGCGCTTCGTCAGCATTTCCCGACCGAATTCTCCTACTTCTCGCGTCGCAGCTTCGTTTTCCGCGGCCAGACTATCAATGGCCACAACCGTTTGCTCGGTCGCGTTGAAGGCGTGGATGGCATCAAGACCGGCTATACCAATGCATCGGGCTACAATCTGGCCTCCTCGGTCAGCCTGGATGGCCGTAGACTGGTAGCTGTCGTGATGGGTGGAAATACCGGTGCAAGCCGTGACGCCCATATGGCTCAGCTCATTCGCAAATATCTTCCTATGGCAACGCGTAGCCGCAACGCTGCACCGCTCGTCGCAATGCGCAACGATGCACCGCAGGTTGTTGCTTCGGTCGATCTCCCTAAGGCCCGGAACGCCCCTGTTCCTGTGACACGTCAGGCCGCCGCAGTGGAGGATGTCATCAATAACGAAAGCGGCGAAGGTGACAGCGATCAGCCACAGGTTCTGGCGCTTGCAGCTCCAACAGCGCGCCCGGCAGCTCTCGCAGCACAGGCCGCTATTCGCCCAACTCCGAAGGCCGCTGTTCCGTCTGCGCAGACTCAGGATGTCGATCCGGTCACGACCGCGTCCGCACCTGCTGCCGGTGGCTGGGCTATCCAGATTGGCTCTCTGCCGAGCGAAGGCCAGGCACGCGACATGCTGGCCAAGGCTTCGGCCACGGCAGGCGGTACGCTGCGTGCCGCATCGCCCTATACCGAGACCTTCAACAAAGGTAGCGCAACTTTCTACCGCGCACGCTTTGTCGGCTTCTCTTCCAAGCAGGCCGCATGGGATGCATGCGCCTCGCTGAAGAAGAAAAACTTCGGCTGTTATGCAGTCGCGAACTGATCGATTGCGAGGGGCTTTGCCTCCTCGTTGCCAGCTTCAAACCCGAATTTGTAGTGCGTAGAGGGTTTCGAGATGTCAAATATGAGAGAAACTTTCGGCCAACCGCCGTTTAAAACCGGTGACTGGACACAGGATGAAGGCAGGACTTCAGCCTTCGGTGCGCTGTTTTCGGTACAAGGACTTAAGCAGGCTGCGCTGCGAATTGCTGATGCACGGCGCGGCGCGGGCTTCCAGACGAAAGATTTGGTCGGATTGCTCGTCTGTCATGCAGCACGCAACAAGCGAATGGCGCAGCCTCGAGCCTCCATGCGCATGACCTTGCCAGTCAATTTCGACAGAGTTTCTGTACGCCTGACCATAGAAAATTGATCGACATAGATAAAATGAAAAAAGGCCTGCCGATTAACCGGCAGGCCTTTTTCATAAATATATCATCTTCAAAGCAACCCCAGTGCCGCCAGTTCCTGCCGCAATTCCGCAGGCAAGGCTGCCCTGCCCGCTTTACCTGCCGCTTCGTCATGTGGAACTTCATTTTCATTGAGATAACGCCACCCCTGAAAAGCGCGACGCGGTTGCCACTCGGTAGGAATAACCTTGGGTTCGAGAACGAGGTGGCAGCGATGAATGCCTTCGCTATCCGTAAACGGACGGACATCCAGTAAACGCTGACGGCATTGAACGTTGCCCTTGATAACCCAATAGAGCGAGCCGCCTTCCAGCAGCTCATCAATCCGTTTTGGCACCATTCTTGTCGTATGAAACTGTTCCGGCACCAGACCGGCCGCACGCTGTTCCGCAAGACGGAAATCGATCCAAGCCGCAAGATCTTCGATACTATCGCAGCCGACACAAAGTTTGACGAGATTGAGAGCCATAGGGGTGATTTAGCCAAGACGAATGCGAGCTTCAAGCCTGAAGCATCGCATTCTGTCTAGAATTGCAAATCAACAGGCTACCACGTTGACGGCGAGGCCGCCCTGACTGGTTTCCTTGTAGCGCTCGCTCATATCGTGACCGGTCTGGCGCATCGTCTCGATACAAGCGTCAAGCGGCACAAAATGCTTGCCGTCGCCCTTCACAGCCAGTGATGCTGCGGTCACCGCTTTCACAGCGCCAAGCGCGTTACGCTCGATACACGGCACCTGCACCAGCCCGGCAACCGGGTCGCAGGTCATGCCAAGATGGTGTTCCAGCGCGATTTCAGCGGCATTTTCAATTTGCTCAGGCGATCCGCCAAGCACAGCCGCAAGGCCCGCTGCAGCCATGGCCGATGCTGATCCCACCTCGCCCTGGCAACCAACCTCGGCCCCTGAAATCGATGCATTATGCTTGATGACGCCACCGATGGCAGCGGAAGTGAGGAGAAAATCTCTGATGCCTTTATCGTCTGCATCATCATGAAAATGCAGATAGTAGCGTAGAACGGCTGGTACAACGCCTGCAGCACCATTTGTCGGTGCGGTGACAACCCGACCGCCAGACGCGTTCTCTTCATTGACCGCCATCGCGTAAACAGAAAGCCAGTCATTAGCCAGAAGCGGATTGCTGCGGTTGTTGCGCCAGTCGTCCTGAAGCTTGTCATGAAGCTGTCGCGCACGACGGCGAACATTCAGACCGCCGGGCATAACACCGTCCCGGCTCAAGCCGCGCTCGATACAGCCACGCATAGCGCCCCAAATACGATCAAGACCATTATCCAGATCGCCGCGTGCCATATGCTTTTCTTCATTGGCCCGTTTCATTTCGGCAATCGACAAACCACTATCGTGGGCCATCTCAAGCATTTCAGCGGCACTACGGAAAGGAAACGGCACATCAGCCTTATCGTCCTGTTTCGCCCCGCTGCGCTGAACACGGCTCAACTCTTCCTCAGTCACAACAAAACCGCCGCCGATGGAAAAATACGCACGACGCAACAAGAGATTGTCCTCGGCATCGAAAGCAGAGAAAGCCATTCCGTTAGCATGCCCCGGCAAAGGCGTTTTCCGATCCAGCACAAGATCAACCTTTGGGTCGAAATGATAGGCTGGATGCCCGTCAGGGTTCACCTTCTTCTCGACGAAGACCTTCTCAACTTCGACATCCATGATATCGGGATCAATCGTATCCGGCAAATGACCGCAAAGCCCCAGAATAACAGCCCGATCCGTCGCATGTCCGACGCCGGTGTAAGCCAGAGAGCCGTGCAAGCTCGCTTTCAGCCGGTGGATTTTCGAATGCGCGGGCCGCGGCCAGTTTCCGCCGATTACCTCATTGAGAAACATGCGCGCAGCCGTCATCGGGCCCATCGTATGCGAACTGGAAGGCCCAATGCCAATCTTGTAAAGATCGAAAACCGACAGAAACATTCCACACCTTCTGCAGCCTTCACGCGGCTGATTGATTCCTGATCGCAGTGTCGCCCGCGATTTGCCTGATCGTCTATATTAGACAAAAATCGGCAAAAAGTCGCTAACGCTGAAACCGCGTATCTCTATCAGATAGTGTAGGAAAGGATCAACGCAAACGGAATGCCGAAATGCGGCATCAAATTTCCGGATTACGTAACTCCGCCTGACTTCTAGACGGAGAACAGATAGGCCATGAGAATGACAGCAGCGAGACCAACGACTGCCCAGAGCGTAACACCCCAGCAGGATTTTTGAACGGTTTCGTCCATGGAAATTTTGGCAACCTTGTTGTGCAACTCTTTTACACAGTGTCCATCACGACGCTGTTACCAATCATATAGCTTCGTGATGATCGGAACGCAACGGCCAAAAACGGCTGAATTGCGGCGACAGATTCTAAAAGCCAAACAGGACGCTTCAGGAAATCATATTTATCAGTAAGTTACCGATAGATAACCTTAACAAAAGCTTTAAAGTGACGGCAGAAATGCGGCATCAGGGTTGCGGCACGAGCATATCTGTCTTGCCAGCGAACCAGTAGGCCGCCAACCCAACCCATTCTCGCATGGCCACACTGAACCGCGAAAGCGCTTCATTTGGAGATTCGAGATAAAGGCCAAAACGCTCACTGGCGCGCGTTTTATAGTCCACCGGCCAAGCGACAACGTCGAAATCTGCCTTGCGAAAACAGCCAACGGAACGCGGCATATGATATGCGGAGGTGATCAGAAGCCAGGTTTCACCCGATTTCGGCTCAGCTAATTCCTTTGAGAAAACCGCATTCTCCACAGTGTTGCGAGATTTGTTTTCATAAATATAGCGTTCGCCTGAAAAGCCGAGATCGATCAGCATCTGGCGTGTGCTGTCTGCTTCTTTGGCGGATTCTTCAAAATAGGCGCCCTCGCCGCCGGAGATAATGACTTTAGCGTCCGGATACAGCCTTGCCAGCCGCATTGCCTCAAAAATCCTATCAGCCGCACTGTTCAATTCAAAACCTTTGCGTCCGGCATTGATCTCGCCATTCATATAGCCGCCGAGCACGACTATTCCGTCCACCCGTTGCGGCATTTCATCCGGCTTTGCAAAACGGTCTTCCAATGGAGCGAGCAGAACAGAACCCAGCGTCGTAAAGGACGCAAAGAACAGAATGACTATCGACAGCCCCAGCGCTCCCAAGCCGAACCGCCGGAAGCCGCGCCACATGGCCAGAAAAGCAATCAGGACAAGAATGAGGATTATCGTGACAGGTTGAAAGAACAGCCAAAAAATCTTCGAAAGACTATAGAACAACCAAACCCTCCAATATCAGGCTCTTTGCCCGCGCCAAAATCAGCACGAATCCGTGTGCGTCCACATACTATAGTGTTGCAAAAGGCTGTGTTAGAGATTTGCCGGGAATCGAAACCGCCGGACATTGCTATCCAGCCGGAAGGAACCATGTCTAACATCACGCCTCAGGATACCGTAACTTCGTCCCGTGTTCGCCTCGGGCGTATCGATATTGCACGCGGGATCGCACTGATCGCCATGGCGATCTACCACTTTGGCTGGGACCTTGAGTTCTTCGGTTATATGGCGCCTGCCACGACCGCCCACGGTGGCTGGAAGCTTTTCGCCCGCTGTATCGCTTCAAGCTTCCTGTTTCTCGTCGGCTTCAGCCTCGTCCTGGCGCATGGCAACGGAATTCGCTGGAAGCCAATGGCGAAACGGCTGGCGCAGGTCGTTGTCGCTGCCGCCGCGATCTCAGCCGTCACCTGGTACATGTCGCCAGACAGCTTTATCTTTTTCGGCATCCTTCACCAGATCGCTCTGGCAAGTGTACTCGGTCTTCTTTTCCTGCGCTTGCCCGCACTTATAACCTTGGCTGCTGCAGTGCTTGTCATTAGCGCTCCGCTCTATGCGCGTGCCGATATTTTTAATCATCCTGTACTGAGTTGGGTTGGTCTTTCGACCGTAATGCCGCGTTCGAATGATTATGTGCCGCTGTTTCCATGGTTCGGCGCGGTTCTCATCGGCATAGCCGTCGCTCGCATGTCTCAGCGCTTCGGCTGGCTCCAGCTATTGGCTGGCGGAATCAAGCCACAGTTTCTGGAAAAGCCGCTGACATTCATCGGCAGGCATAGCCTGGCTTTTTATCTCATTCATCAGCCGGTACTGATCGCGCTGGTTTATGTGTTCTCGCAACTGATGCCTCCCGCACAGCCTGCGCCGCGTGAAGCCTTCACGCAGTCCTGCGTGGCAGCATGCCTGCAAAACGGCGGCAAACAGCTATGTCAGCAGTTCTGCGGCTGTGTCGTGACAGAACTGGACAGGGCCAAACTGTTTGATGATGTCTTCAGCGGCAAGATCGACCAAGAGAACAACAGCACGGTTCAGAACATCGCACAAATATGCTCGCCAGTGCCTGACGCCCAGTAAAAAAGATCAAGTATTGACGCCCAGTTCGGCGAGACGCTCGATGCAGGATTCCTCGATCTGGTCGAGTTCGCCAAGCGTTTCCTCAATGTCGCGCCGCTTTTGGCGAAGATCAGCGCGCTTTTCTTCGACGCGCTTCATGAGCAGTTTCAACTGCCCTGTCTCACCGGGCGGCTCGCGATACATCTGGATGATCTCGTGAATTTCCGCGATAGAAAACCCAAGCCGTTTGCCGCGCAGAATCTGCTTCAAAAGATGGCGGTCGGCGGGGCGAAACAGTCGCGTGCGACCGCGTCTCACAGGAGCGATCAAGCCTTCATCTTCGTAGAAGCGCAAAGTACGGGTCGAAATACCGAACTCCCGCGTCAACTCTGTGATCGTATAATATTCGCGCACCACAACATTCCTGCCTTATATCAAGCGGACCAGGCTCTAAACTCAATTGGTTCAGAGCATAACGTTGTGCTCCTGCGCTTACGTAAAAGTCAACATTAAACCGATACAGCTAAAATATATTTAGCTACAATTTAGTGAAAACGAGGATAATCAGCCCATCGTATCACTGGGAACAGTGAACGCATTTTTAGAAATAGTCGGGCCGAAACCCCCGTATTTTCGTTGATTTCGCGTTGTGGCGACTTGCCATCATATTGCCGCTCATGCGTTATGAACTTGCGAAAACCAGTTACAAATGGCGATTCATGCGGCGCTCAATAAAATTTACATTAATCGGACTTGTCGTCATCGCAGTAATAGGTGCTGCACCATTTGCCGTTGAACCAATTGTGGTCAAGATTGGTGAAGGCTCGATTCGCCAGCTCGCCAGAGACGGTAATTTCTGCCAGACGGACCAATGTGACGAAGGCATGAATTATGCACTTGGTTTTCTCGAAACCAATTATGGCCTGTCGCCTCATGACGTTAAATGGTGTATGGGCGTCGATGTCATTTCCCATTATGAGTTGCCATTCGGTAACGCACTGAAGAAATCAATAACCGACCGAATGTACCAACGTTGTGGCGACCCGAAACAAGACGAGCCTCCCGGCGATCATAAGGATGAATAAAGGCGCATTTCATGAAGCGATTTTTGCGCATTGGCGCCTGGCTGATACTTCTGGCCATCCTTGCAGTTACGATTAGTCCGATAAAATTCCGCCCCGTAACAGGTGAGCCCGTCGATCTTGAACGGTTTGCAGCTTTCTTTCTGGTCGGCGCCTTATTTGCCCTTGCCTACCCTCGCCACTGGATGGGCGTTCTTTTGTTGACCGTTGGCTGCGCCGCACTTTTCGAACTGATGCAGCGTCTCGCGCCCGGACGTCATGGCGAATTCATCGACTTCGTTTTCAAAGCTGCCGGAGCCATACTTGGCATTGCTGTTGGCTATGGCCTCAGCCTTATCCGTCCCTTCCGGCAGGAAAGCTAATCAGGCTGCTGGAATAGCTTGCAGCCTGTCCCGTGCCGTTTCACGCATGAACTCCAGATGAATCGAACGCAACAAAGCAGCCAGATCGTCATTGGCGGCAGCAAACCGACTGCCCCCTGCGGCCTCGCACATCAAAGCCGATATTTCAGCGGCGCCCATCCGCATCCGTCCGGCAGCAACCGCACGCCAGGCCTCGATGGCAACAATCAAGGGCGCATGCGTCGCATCGCTCAACCCCGCGGAGCGAAGTAGTGCGGCAAGTGCCGCCGGACGACCGCCGGAAATAATCGCACAGATCCGTGCGTCATCGAGATCGGAAAGCGCAGCCAGCAGGCTCGCGAAGAAGTCTATACGGCCTCCGGCAACTGCACGGATAACAAAACTTGTCGTGATTTCACCGCGCAGACGCAAATGCTCGACCAGCGCCGGAAGTTCTTCCTGCGAACAAGTTTCCGCCAGTTGCATGGATGCGCGAGCCGTCGCATCACCCACAAGCTTATCGGCGCGGCGTTCACCCAGAAGCAATTTCACCAGCGGAAAAGATTGTAGAACCTCCCCGACTTTCACAGCCAGAAGATGACGGCATTCCGCAGGAAGACGCGGATGAGCCAGCAAAGCCTCGCGCACGAGGGCATCATGACCGCAGCGTTCGCTTATGCGCCGGAATGAAACGGGAGCGATACGGGCACAGCTGTTAAACAGCATTTCAGCAACTGCCTCGTTATTTCCAACTTCGGCGATTGCCGCCGCGACTGCGAATGAAACATGTGGGCGCGCAGCAACCAAAACCTGCATCGAGGGTGCACTATAGGCCACACGATCAATCAGATCTGCGTCACTGAGGAGCATCGAGCGTGCAAGAATATATCCCGCAACTTCAGGCTGGTCCGCGGCAAGCGCCGTCACAATATGCAGGGGCGAATGCACGCTGGTTGAAAGCACCTCTGCCATAGTCATGCGCACTCTCGGCGAAGGATCATCAAGCAGCAGCGTCAAAGCCGCTTCAGCCCGTGCACGAACGTGGTCCGGCTGAAGTTGATCGACGCATTGTCTTGCCAATAGAGCTGCACGGACAACACGCCCAGCTACCGGCTCGCAACCGCCAACACGCGCATCTTTTTCGATATACATTCTGGCCCCGCTCCAGATCGTTCTTGTATTCGAAAAGATTAAATTAAAATGGTTTACGAGCAGTTTACCATGTTTGTTAACCGCATTGTCGCAGCATGGAACCGAACGCGTTTTCACTCGTTTTATCGTCATCAATTCAACGGAGACTTCAAATGGCCGACGAAAAGATCACGAACGACATCCAGCAGGCTCTCGAAAAGCAAATCGCCGATATGCGCAATGAACTGAAGCGCCTTTCAAAGTCACTGGCGTCACATTCTGGCGAGCTGAGAGAACGCGCAGAGGACGCCATGGATGATGCGTCCGGTCGTTTCCGTCATGCCGCGCAAGCCGTGCGTGAACGCGGACAAGTGGTTGCCGAGACGGTTCGGGAAAATCCGGGCACAGCGACGACACTTTTCGGAACTGCCGGAATTATCGGCATTCTCATCGGCGTTGCCATTGGATGTGCCATTTCTGATCGCCGCTGAACAGCAAGAACAGTCTGATGCTTATGCCCGCGCTCCATGCGCGGGCTTTTGTTTGCACTCTTTACGGGATCGTTGTGGTCTGCTAGCTCCCCATCATTGGCAATTTGCCACCGGTCGCAGCCTACCCGGTCAAAACAAGGACAAGCGCAATCGTGCGCGACAAGACTGCGACGTGGCTTGAAACAAAGGCACGCAAATGTCTGAAAAGACAATATATTCCGATCTAAAGCAGCTCGGCTCAAGCACTCCGGTACCGCAATCTCCGGAGGAAGCTATCCTGGAACGGGTTGCAAATCCGCAAGCTGGCACGCCTTACTGTGTTCGCTTCACCGCGCCTGAGTTCACCTCGCTCTGCCCAATGACAGGCCAGCCCGATTTCGCGCATCTGGTGATAGACTATGTTCCCGGGCAATGGCTGGTGGAAAGCAAATCCCTGAAACTGTTTCTTTTCTCCTTCCGCAATCACGGCGCATTCCACGAAGACTGCACCGTGACCATAGGCAAGCGCCTCGTGGAGCTTCTGGAGCCGGAATGGCTCAGGATCGGCGGCTATTGGTATCCACGCGGCGGTATTCCCATCGACGTTTTCTTCCAAACAGGAGCGGCACCGCAGAACGTCTGGATACCGGAACAAGGCGTGCCCCACTATCGTGGTAGAGGCTAGTTGATCAGTGCCGCAGTTGCGGCTGCAGATTGCGGTCCCTATTATACGAGCAGACCACATGGCCCCTGAAAGGACCCCCATGAAAAACTTCGCCATTCTGATTTCTCTGGCTGTTCTTGCAGGATGTGGGGGAGCAGGCAAGGCTGCCATGGACACAGGCAAGAGCTTTGACCGATTCGCCTGCATGTCGCGCAATTTCAAGGGCGAACCACCCTGCCCGCAGCCGGAAGGCGCAAACCAGCCAGCACAATAAGACCAGAGGAGGCCTGTCATGGCTATCGAACACAAGGACGTTCTCGATTTCTGGTTTTCGCCCAAGATGCGGGAAAACTGGTTCAGCAAAAGTGATGAGATCGACACGGAAATTCGTGAGAAATTTCTGGCAGCTTATGAAGATGCTCGCGCCGACAAACTGGAACACTGGAAACAGCAGCCGGAAAGCGCACTTGCGCTCACCATTCTGTTCGACCAGTTTCCGCGCAACATGTTCCGTGGTTCACCCCGTTCTTTCGAAAGCGACGGATTGGCCCGCGATGTGGCGGCACAGGCGCTCGATCATGATTTCGACCGGAAGCTGTCACCAGAACAACGCCAGTTCTTCTATCTTCCGTTCATGCATAGCGAATATCTGAGCGACCAGAAGCGTTGCGTCGATCTCTACGAAAGGCTCGGCGACGAATTCTCGCTCGGCTTTGCCCGCCAGCATCATGATATCATCGAACGCTTTGGACGCTTCCCCCATCGCAACGAGGTGCTTGGCCGCGATACGACCCATGAGGAAGCTGAGTTCCTTAAGGAACACGCTGGCTTCTGATCTTCAGAGCAAACGATAAGGCAAAATTCCGCGGCGGTCGTGATCGACCGCCAATCTGCTTTTTAGCGGTGGAACGGCCCGTTGCACGCATTCAGCACGCTCGCAAATACGGCAGGAAACACCGATCGGATCGAAGGCCGAACGGACAGCGATATCGAGCCCGTCAGCATAGACAAAATCCTGCGCATAAGCCACCTCACAGCCAAGGGCGATAGCATAGCGCCGCTGGGGCGCATTGAAGCCGCCCTCGCTCTTGGTTAGTTCTGTCGCAATGCAAAGATAACGCGCGCCATCCGGTGTTTCGGCCAGCTGGCGAATGATCCGCCCCGGTGTCTCAAACGCCTGATGCACATTCCACAGCGGACACGCAGCACCATAGCGTGCAAACTGCAACTTGGCGGCACTGTGTCGTTTCGTGATATTACCGGCCCGGTCTATACGCGCAAAGAACACCGGCACGCCCCGATGGCCGGAACGCTGCAAGGTGCTGAGCCGATGCGCGACCTGCTCAAGACTTGCCCCAAATCGCGATGCCAGCAGCTCCAGGTCATGACGCAGTTCTTTCGCTGCTGAGAGGAATATCTGATAGGGCAGCATCAGCGCCCCGGCGAAATAGTTGCGCAAGCCGATCTTGCAAATTTCAACAGCCTCGGCAGAGCGAAAATCGGCGCGCCTAGCAATCGTGCTCACCAGTTCTTCCATCTCCAGTTCGGCGATTTGGAACGCGATCTGGAAGTTGCGGGTTGAGGCGGGGGAATAGGGGTTGAGATAAAGCACCCGTGCTGCAGGATCGAACCGACGCAGGACTGCCTCCTCCGGTCCAGCCCGCGCAATATGCACCCGGTGATGCTGCTCCATATATTGCGGCAAGGCCACGCCAATATCCCTGCCCGGAATATTTAGTTCCACCGCAAGCTTTTCTGCCGCAATATCAATCTCATGTACGTAATTGTCGATAAAATGGAAAAAGTCGCGAACTTCCTCGTAGGGCGCAGGCTCGGCAGTGGAGGGAGCGCGGCCAAGCTGATTATCCAGACTTGCGAGCTGCTCGCTGTTACGGCGATAGGCCTGATGGCACGCTATCAGCGCATGCGCCAGCCCCGGCGCATTTTGCGTAATGAGCTTCAATTCCTGCAGGTTCGGCTTGTAATTGTCAAAAACGGGATCGGCGAGCGCTTCAGAAACTGCTGAAAGCAACCGATCATCATCCCCCAGTGAAATAGCGCCTATATCGATCTGATAGTTTTCAGCCAGTGCCAGCAGGACCGCAGCGGAAACAGGCCGTTGATTATTCTCAATCTGATTGAGGTAACTCGTTGAAATACCAAGTCGTTCGGCAAAGCCCGATTGGGTTGCCTTATGCTGCTCGCGTATTTCGCGTATCTTTCTGCCGATATAAAGTTTTCTCGGTGCCATATTTGCAAATTCGCATTTCGCTATTTGCAAATTAATATCCTATACAATCGCACCTTTTCAAGCTTTTCCGGAGCGCCTTCGGATTTTAAGCAGGAAAGGAGAAAAAGACTATCTTTTCAGTTTCATAACTCGCCTTCCAAAGGCCGCCCAAAAGTGGGGACTTTATGCAGGAACTTCTTGAACAGCTCGAAGCCCGTCGCGCGGAGGCCCGCCTTGGCGGCGGCCAGCGCCGCATCGATGCCCAGCACGGCAAAGGCAAGCTCACTGCCCGCGAAAGAATCGAAGTGCTTCTCGACGAGGGATCGTTCGAGGAGTTCGATATGTATGTCACCCACCGCTGCACCGACTTCGGCATGGAAAAGCAGAAGGTTGCCGGAGACGGCGTGGTGACAGGCTGGGGCACGATCAACGGTCGGCAGGTCTATGTGTTCAGCCAGGATTTTACCGTTCTGGGCGGCTCATTGTCCGAAACCCATGCACAGAAAATCTGCAAGATCATGGATATGGCCATGAAGAACGGCGCGCCGGTCATCGGGCTCAACGATTCCGGTGGCGCCCGCATTCAGGAAGGCGTTGCGTCGCTCGCAGGTTATGCCGACGTGTTCAAGCGCAATGTGGATGCATCCGGTGTGGTGCCGCAGATCTCCGTCATCATGGGCCCCTGTGCTGGCGGCGCGGTCTACTCGCCTGCCATGACCGACTTCATCTTCATGGTGCGTGACAGTTCCTATATGTTCGTGACAGGCCCCGACGTGGTGAAAACCGTGACCAACGAAATTGTCACGGCGGAGGAACTGGGTGGTGCCTCGACCCACACCAGAAAATCATCCGTCGCCGACGGCGCTTATGAGAACGATATCGAAACGCTGGAACAGGTCCGCATTCTGTTCGACTTCCTGCCGCTCAACAATCGCGAAAAGCCGCCTGTACGTCCGGTATTCGATGATCCGGCGCGGCTCGAAATGCGGCTCGACACATTGATCCCGGATAGCGCCACCAAGCCCTATGACATGAAGGAGCTTATCCACGCACTAGCCGACGAAAGCGATTTCTTCGAGATTCAGGAATCTTTTGCAAAGAACATCATCACCGGCTTCATTCGCATGGACGGTCAAACCATCGGTGTCGTCGCAAACCAGCCCATGGTGCTTGCCGGTTGTCTTGATATCGATTCATCGCGCAAGGCTGCCCGCTTTGTTCGCTTTTGCGATGCCTTCAATATCCCGATCCTGACCCTTGTGGACGTTCCGGGCTTCCTGCCGGGCACGGCACAAGAGTATGGCGGGGTCATCAAGCACGGTGCAAAGCTGCTCTTCGCCTATTCGCAAGCCACCGTTCCGATGGTCACGCTTATCACCCGCAAGGCCTATGGTGGAGCCTATGACGTGATGGCCTCGAAACATATCGGTGCTGACATCAATTATGCATGGCCGACGGCGGAAATCGCGGTCATGGGTGCAAAGGGGGCAACAGAAATTCTCTATCGTTCGGAACTGGGCGATGTCGAGAAAATCGCCGCGCGCACGAAGGAGTATGAAGAGCGGTTTGCCAATCCGTTCGTGGCTGCTGAACGCGGTTTCATTGACGAAGTCATCATGCCGCATTCTTCGCGTCGCCGCATTGCCCGCGCTTTTGCCAGCCTGCGCAATAAGCAGCAAAGCACGCCGTGGAAGAAGCACGACACCATCCCGCTTTAGTTTCGCATGATCTTATCCGAAAACCGGTTCCCACTTTTCGGGATCATGCCGTGGCAATGATCCGGTTCATTTGAGTAAAAGCACATGATCAAGAAAATTCTCATTGCCAATCGCGGCGAAATCGCATGCCGGGTCATCAAGACGGCGAAGAAGATGGGCATCGCGACGGTGGCAGTCTATTCTGACGCCGACCGCAACGCCCTGCATGTCAAAATGGCAGATGAAGCAGTCCATATCGGACCAGCGCCGTCCAATCAGTCCTATATCGTCATCGACAAGATACTCGCGGCGATCAAGGAAACTGGCGCGGACGCCGTGCATCCGGGTTATGGCTTTCTGTCGGAGAACCCGCGTTTCGCTGAAGCACTGAAGGCCGCCAACGTCGCCTTCATCGGGCCGCCGGTGAACGCAATTGACGCGATGGGCGACAAGATCACCTCGAAGAAACTCGCAGCCGAAGCCGGTGTTTCCACTGTGCCAGGTCATATGGGCTTGATCGAGGACGCCGACGAAGCAGTTCGCATTTCCACATCCATCGGCTATCCTGTGATGATCAAGGCTTCTGCTGGCGGCGGCGGTAAAGGCATGCGCATCGCGTGGAACGACGACGAAGCTCGCGAAGGTTTCCAGCTATCGCGCAACGAGGCAAAGTCCTCTTTCGGCGACGACCGCATCTTCATCGAAAAATTCGTCACCCAGCCGCGCCATATCGAAATTCAGGTTCTGGGCGATCAGCACGGTAACGTTGTCTATCTCGGCGAACGCGAATGCTCCATCCAGCGCCGCAATCAGAAGGTCATCGAAGAGGCGCCGTCACCCTTCCTTGATGAAGCGACCCGCAAAGCCATGGGCGAACAGGCCGTGGCTCTCGCAAAAGCGGTTGGATATTTTTCAGCCGGCACGGTGGAATTCATCGTTGATGGCGCGCGTCAATTCTACTTCCTTGAAATGAATACGCGTTTGCAGGTCGAGCATCCGGTGACGGAGCTCATCACTGGAATCGACCTTGTGGAAGAAATGATCCGCGTTGCATCCGGTGAAAAGCTCCGTTTCGACCAGAGCGACGTGAAGCTGAGCGGTTGGGCGATGGAAAGCCGCCTCTACGCGGAAGACCCATATCGTAACTTCCTGCCTTCTATCGGCAGACTTACCCGTTATCGCCCTCCAGTCGAAGGCCGCAATTCGGATGGTACAATCGTGCGCAACGATACCGGCGTGTTCGAAGGCGGCGAAATTTCGATGTATTATGATCCGATGATCGCAAAGCTCTGCACGTGGGGCCCGGACCGCATCAGCGCCATCGATGCAATGGGAGATGCTCTGGACGCATTCGAGGTCGAAGGCATCGGCCACAACCTGCCCTTCCTGTCGGCTGTGATGGATCATCCACGCTTCCGCGAGGGTGCCCTCACAACCGCATTCATCGCCGAGGAATATCCGGACGGCTTTGCCGGAGTATCGGTTTCCGAAGATGATGCGCGGGTGCTTGCAGCAGTTGCAGCCCAGATCAATCTGGCAATCGAACAGCGCAATATGCAGATTACCGGGCGGATTTCCAGCGAACAGCAATCTGTGGCGACCGACTGGGTGGCGACACTTGGCGGGCTCACTTTGCCGGTTCGAATTGCAGAAGGTGAAGGCGGAACGACGATCAATTTCGTGGATGGCGGCAGCCTGCCAGTTGCCAGCGACTGGCATCCGGGCAGCCATCTGGGCTCGTTTACCGTTGGCGGCAAGCCCATCGCTATCAAGGTTTCGCGCTCGGGCACTGGCTGGCGTTTGCGCTGGCGCGGCATGGACGTAGTTGCCCACGTCCGCAGGCCGCGCATCGCAGAGCTTGCACAGCTCATGCCGGTAAAGCTGCCTCCTGATACGTCAAAGATGTTGCTCTGCCCGATGCCCGGCGTCATCACATCAATCCTTGTCAAGGATGGTGAAACGGTCGAGGCTGGTCAGCCGCTGGCCACCGTGGAAGCCATGAAGATGGAAAACGTGCTGCGAGCGGAACGCCGTGCTACCGTAAAGCGCATTACGGCGGAAGCAGGTGCAAGCCTCGCCGTGGATGAACTGATTATGGAATTTGAGTGAGGTTCGATATGAGCGAGCGCCCCACCACCCGAGCAGACTGGGAAACCTTGGCCGAGAAGGAACTGAAACGGCCAGTCGACAGCCTCACTTGGCATACGCCGGAAGGCATTGACGTCAAGCCGCTCTACACGGAAGACGACCTGCAGGGCATCGACCATCTGGGCACCCTGCCCGGTTTTGAGCCTTTCCTGCGCGGGCCGCGTGCAACCATGTATGCGGGCCGTCCATGGACCATCCGGCAATATGCGGGCTTCTCCACGGCTGAAGAATCAAACGCCTTCTACCGCAAGGCTCTTGCCGCTGGTCAGCAGGGCGTTTCGGTTGCTTTCGACCTTGCCACGCATCGCGGTTATGACAGCGACCATCCACGCGTTGAAGGTGATGTGGGCAAGGCTGGCGTTGCCATCGATTCCGTGGAGGACATGAAGGTTCTTTTCGATGGCATCCCGCTTGAAAAAATCTCCGTTTCCATGACCATGAACGGCGCGGTGATCCCGATTCTCGCCAATTTCATTGTGGCGGGTGAAGAACAGGGCGTTCCCCGCGCGCAGCTTTCCGGAACGATCCAGAACGACATTCTCAAGGAGTTCATGGTCCGCAATACCTATATCTATCCGCCGGAACCCTCCATGCGGATCATTGCGGATATCATCGCCTATACCGCTACCGAAATGCCGAAGTTCAACTCGATTTCCATTTCCGGCTATCACATGCAGGAAGCGGGCGCGACGCTGGTTCAGGAACTGGCCTTCACGCTTGCGGATGGCCGTGAATATGTACGTGCAGCCCTGAACAAGGGCCTGAATGTCGATGATTTTGCGGGTCGCTTGTCGTTCTTCTTCGCTATAGGCATGAACTTCTTCATGGAAATCGCCAAGCTGCGCGCTGCGCGGCTGCTCTGGTCGCGCATCATGAAGGAATTCGATCCGAAGAAACCCGGCTCGCTGATGTTGCGTACGCATTGCCAGACTTCAGGCGTATCGCTTCAGGAACAGGACCCTTATAACAATATTGTTCGTACCGCATTCGAAGCCATGTCGGCAGCTTTGGGCGGCACCCAGTCGCTTCACACCAATTCCTTCGACGAAGCCATTGCTTTGCCAACAGAATTTTCGGCTCGTATTGCCCGCAATACGCAGCTTATCCTCCAGAACGAAACCGGTGTGACCAAAGTAGTCGATCCACTGGCAGGTTCTTATTACATTGAAAGCCTCACCAATGAACTGGCCGAAAAGGCATGGGCACTGATCGAGGAAGTCGAGAAACTCGGTGGCATGACAAAGGCTGTCGAAAGCGGCCTTCCGAAGCGCCTCATCGAAGAAGCAGCCACCAAACGGCAGGCAGCAGTCGACAAGGGCGAAGAAGTCATTGTCGGGGTCAACAAATTCCGCCTCGAGCAGGAAGACGAAATCGACATTCTGGAAATCGACAATAGCGCCGTTCGCCAGTCGCAGATTGTACGTCTCAATCGTATCAAGGAAACGCGCAGCAAAGTAAAAGTCGAAGCAGCCCTTGCGGAGTTGGAAAAAGTCGCCAGGACCGGTGAAGGCAATCTTCTCGCGGCCGCCGTTGAAGCTTCCCGCGCCCGCGCCAGCGTCGGTGAAATTTCCGATGCCATGCGCCACGCATTTGGAGATCATGCCGCCGTTCCGAAAGTCGTCAAGAAAGTCTACGGCGCGGCCTACAAGGACGAGCCGGAATATCAGACGCTGGTTGAGCGGCTCGGTGATTTCTCGAAGCAGATCGGTGAAACCCCGAAAGTGATGGTGGCAAAGCTCGGCCAGGACGGCCATGATCGCGGCGCCAAAATCATTGCGTCAGCATTTGGTGATATCGGCTTCGAAGTATTGGCTGGCCCCCTGTTTCAGACTCCAGATGAAGCAGCCGATATGGCGATCAAGTCCAAGGTGCATGTTCTTGGAGTTTCGTCGCTTGCAGCCGGTCACAAAACGCTCCTGCCGCAGCTTGTCGACACCCTCCGCAAGAAGGGCGCGGAAAATATCATCGTCGTCTGCGGCGGCGTCGTTCCGCGTCAGGATTATCAGTATCTGTTCGACCATGGTGTAGCGGCAGTATTCGGACCAGGTTCGAATGTGCTCGACTGCGCCCGCGCCGTGCTTGATCTGATGGAAGGCAAGCGTCGCAATCTGTGAATATTTTCAGATAGATACGCCCATTACAGGACTCATTTTCTGAACAACTTCAGAAGCCGGGTGAATAGCCCGGCTTCTTGCTTATAACCATCGTTCAGTTTTTCGGCCCGGCAAAACCGGCAATCGTCGAGCCAGTAACAGATACTGGATCGCTGGCGGGAAACGTATCCTCCAACCCTTCGTCCAGTTGGCGCTCGAGCTCTGCCCGGTCTCCAGCACGGCGTGCGCTTGGGCGTGTCAGCAGGCTTTCAGGCTGAATACCGCATTCCATACATGCAACACCCAACGCTTCACCGAGCTTGATCGCAGCGCGGCGTAGCACTTCATCACGTGCCAGTTCGGCTTCTGCCTCGTTCTCAACCTTGACGGTGATCTTTTCTTCGCCCTCAGTGACAAACTCCACCATATAGAGCTTGAATCCCCCGACGGAACTGATGCGGGTTTCGACAATCTCCATCGCTTTACCTCCGCGTTCTTTGCGTAGATCAAACGGTAACCAGCGCCCGAAGGTTCCGTCCGCATATGCAAATACGGAACCGCGCCCCTCAATCAAGCGTTTCATACCTGTCGTTTGGAGGTTGCGATGTCACAGTTCTTCACAAAGCTCAGCGAGAAAACTGCGGAACTTGCCGGCCATTATCTGGCATTCGTTCTGGCTACCTTGTCGATTATCATATGGGGTATCAGCGGACCGTTCTTTAACTTTTCCGACACGTGGCAATTGGTGGTGAATACATCGACTACCATCATCACCTTCCTAATGGTGTTTCTGATCCAGAACGCACAGGATCGAGAAGCAAGCGCCACACAAGCAAAACTCGATGAAATCTTGAGTATCGTCTCAACGACCAAAAGCGAAACCATTGGCGCGGAACATCTGCCCCTCAACGAATTGAAGGCAATTCTGAAACGTCTCGAAGCACAAAGTGAAAAAAACACAACTCAAGAGCCAGAATGAGCAACACATCTTCCCGGCGTGACGTTCAGGCCTATATCTCCTCAGCAGAGATCTTGTCGTTAGCAGAAAGGATGTCCCATGGCCGTCACCAAAAAGCAGGAAGCTCGCGCTCTCAATGCCGACGAAAAAGAGTTGGTGGAAAAGTCGCATCATCCTTTTTTGCAAGACGTTCCCGACGAAGAGCTTTCCCATCTGGCAAAGCTGATCCGCGAACGCCGTAAAAAGGCAAAAGACCAGGCCCACCAACGCAGACGTGAAATGCGTGGAAAGGGCACGGCTCGCGGCGCAACGCCCTCCAAGGCGGATGAAGGTTCACACTTGAAAGTTTCTGTACTGGCCATGGCCGTGCGTCGCATCAATACCGAAGTTGAACGTCGTCGTCGAATGTCCGCCAGCGCAGAATTAATAGCCAATGCCCGAAAGGCACTCGCGACCAAAGAAGCAAACGAGAAAAAGGGGAAGGATTTCAACACGCGTCATGCGCTTAATGGTATGCGCAACATCCCGAACGAAAAATACGACAGCCTTGTCCGTCCCGCAGAACGTGGACGGCTTCGGAAGGCCGCCAGCGTCGCTCAGGCAAAGAAGGATACTCGTCAGAAGGAAGCGGGCTAAAGCTTGTTGCCCAAAAGTGGAAGCTAATTTGGGTAACAAGCTTGAAAATGAATGGCTACAGCATTTCCAGCGCCGTCTTTCGGGCAGGTGGCGCGAAAGCCAAATCCAGACGTTTCAATTGATCTTCGGAAAGCCGCAACTCTGCGGCTTTTCTATTATCCCGCACATGATGCGGGTTGGAGGATTTTGGAATTGCAATGACATTCCCGCTACGCATCGTCCAGGCAAGCGCGACCGAGGCAGGCGTTCCTCCCGTTTCGCTTGCAATCTCTGCCAGTACGGGATTGCCCAGCAAGCGACCCTGTTCAATGGGCGAGTAAGCCATCAGCGGAATTTTGCGCTCAACACACCATGGCATCAGATCAAATTCCGGGCCTCGTCGCGTCAGATTGTAGAGTATCTGGTTTGTCGAGACGGCCTTGCCACCCGTTATACCGACCAGCTCTTTCATGTCAGCCGTATCGAAATTGCTGACGCCCCAGCTCACGATCTTCCCGGCATGCTGCAATTCTTCGAATGCCGCGACGGTCTCTTCAAGTGGATATCGCCCACGCCAGTGCAGCAGATACAGATCGATACGATCAGTGCGAAGGCGCTGCAAGCTTCTCTCGCAGGCCTCAATCGTGCCCTTCCGTGACGCATTGAACGGCAATACCTTGCTGACGATAAACACGTCGTCACGGCGTCCCGAAATGGCTTCGCCCACAACATCTTCCGCCTCGCCGTCTGCGTACATTTCCGCCGTATCGATCAGCGTCATCCCGAGATCGATACCGCTTCTCAATGATTCGATTTCAGAGCGGCGTTGCGTGCTGTCCTCACCCATATACCAGGTACCCTGCCCAAGCGCTGGAACCGTCCGGCCCGAAGGCAGCGTAATTTGTGGTATGGTGCCGGTCATTGCATCTTCCCCTATGAAACGATCATTCCCATGATCGCTACACGTCCGGAAAATTCAAGGCCCTAAGAATTAAGCCTCATGCAAAATGCAGACCAAAACCCTGCATGAGCCTGCGAATGGCATAATCCGGATTTTGGGATGTCACCACCGCTAGATCATTGTGATGATGTAGCTCTTCATCGGCGCGGCGTGGTTTCAGCAGGGAGACAGTGCGCCGGGCGATCGCTTCCGCAGGATCGAGCCAGTCAACCGGCCATGGCGCCAAACGACGAAACACATTGGCAAGAAACGGATAGTGCGTGCAGGCCAGAACGACAATGTCGGTCCGGCTGTCATCCTGCTCAATGAAGCACGGGGCGATCTGGTCCACAACCAGCGCCTCATCGATCTTCTCGCCGCGAATATGCGCTTCCGCTACCGCCGCAAGCTGGTCAGCACCAACGAGACGAACATGACACTGGGAAGCAAACGATTGAATGAGATCGCGCGTATAAGCACGCCGCACAGTACCGGGGGTCGCCAGCACGGAAACGAGCCCCGACGATGTTCTTTCGGCAGCGGGCTTGATTGCCGGCACTGTGCCGACAAACGGCACCGAAGGATAGGCTTGCCGTAAATCGTCCAACACCAGCGTGGAGGCCGTATTGCAGGCGATGACCGCGATTTCGGGATCATAAGCAGCGATGAGCTTGCCGAACAGCTCGACAATCCGCTCCCTCAACGCATCCTCTTCCCATCCGCCATAGGGAAACCCGGCATCGTCGGCAACGTAGACGAAGCGACGATCCGGCATAAGCACCCGCGCTTCGCGCAAAACCGTCAGCCCTCCGATACCGCTGTCAAAAACCAGAATGGGTCTTTCGGCGTCGGCAGAAGGCATGGCGGAAAAGCTTAAAGCGGGTGCGTTTTTCATTCGTCCTTGTCCTTTGTTGCCGGAGCCTCGCTCACAGGCTTGCGCGCACGGCCTTCCGGGGCACCCGAGCCACGCGGCTTCTTCGGTGTGAACACGTCAAGAGACGTAACAACGCCGCGTAGCAGCTTCAGCTCCGCAGATGCGAAACCGGCGCGCGTCAGTACGGCGCGCAAATTATTGACCATGATTTCCTTACGGGCTTCCGGGCGAAAATACCCTCTGACATCAAGAGCTTCTTCGAGATGATTAAAGAGTCCTTGCAACTCCTGCTTCGGCGCCATCTCAAGCTCCGGTCCACGGAACACCGTTTCAGTCTCCGTCTCAAGACCCGACTTCATCCATTCATAGGACATCAATAGAACGGCTTGCGCGATATTCAGCGATGCGAAGGCCGGATTGACCGGAAACGTCACCAGTTCGTCCGCCAGACCGACTTCCTCATTGCTGAGACCGAAGCGTTCGCGACCAAACAGGATGCCGGTCTTCTCTCCGGTCCTGAAACGGCGGCGCAGTTCGCCACCCGCTTCCACGGCGCTGCGAACCTGCTTGAAACCATCGCGTTCGCGTGCCGTTGTCGCATAGACGAAATTGAGATCGGCGATAGCAGAAGGGAGGTCGTCATAGACCACCGCATTGTCGATCACATGATCGGCCTTGCTGGCTGCTGCCCTCGCCTTCTCGCTTGGAAATTCCTCGCGCGGATTAACGAGACGCAGTTCAGCCAGACCAAAATTCGCCATGGCACGCGCCACCATGCCGATATTTTCCGGCAATTGCGGCTCCACCAGCACGATCGCCGGTCCTTCCGCGATAAAGGGGCGCTGTTTATCTGTTCCTGCCATGATCTCTTCCGCATTTGCAATCGTATCGTGGCGTTTCCCTTACATAATTGACGCGGAATCGCAAAGATTCCCCTTACGTGTTTTACGGAAAAGCCTGTGTAGTAGCCCGATAACACCTGTTTGCCGCCCATTCATGCCAGACTGCTTCCACCAGATACAGGATCAAGGGAGGAAACCATGTCCGGTAAGAAGATACTCATGCTTTGCGGCGACTTTGGTGAGGACTATGAAACCATGGTCCCGTTCCAGACACTTTTGGCGGTTGGCCACACGGTTCATGCGGTCTGCCCCGGAAAGAAGGCTGGCGATCATATCGCGACAGCCATTCACGATTTTGAGGGCCATCAGACCTATACGGAAAAGCCGGGGCATAACTTCACGTTGAACGCTACCTTCGCCGAGGTGAAACCGGAGAGCTATGACGCACTTGTCATTCCCGGTGGCCGGGCACCGGAATATCTGCGTCTCGACGGTAAGGTTATCGCCGTGGTGAAGCATTTCTTCGAGGCAAACAAGCCTGTTGCTGCAGTCTGCCACGGCGCGCAATTGCTGGCCGCAGCGCGCGTTCTGGAAGGTCGCACCTGCTCTGCCTATCCGGCCTGCCGCCCGGAAGTCGAGCTTGCCGGCGGCACCTATGCCGACATTCCGGTCGATCAGGCTGTCACGGATGGTAATCTTGTCACGTCGCCCGCATGGCCCGCCCATCCGGCATGGCTGTCACAGTTCCTTACTGTGCTCGGCACCAGGATCACCCATAGCTGATCGCAACACCGCCCTGCCTGTTTGCCAACAAGGTTGCAGGTGGGGCGAAACTGAGCGACAGTAAAGTTGGGAGAATGATCCGGAGGAAATCATGTGCAGGCTGTTCATCGGTGCCGATCCTGAACTCTGGCTGAGCGTGACACGTTCGCTGCGTATCGACGGCGTCGTAACAAGCGTTCGGCTTGAGAATTTCTTCTGGTGGGCTCTGGAAGATATTGCGGCACGCGATGATCTCACGGTCAGCCGCCTGATCGGCAAACTTTACGATGAATCACGCAATGAGGGGCACGACCTCGATAATTTTGCGTCGTTCCTGCGAGTCTGCTGCGGACGCTATCTTTCGCTACAGTTGAACGGCCTTGTTCCCACCGACAAGTCAACCGCCATCTCCACACTGGATGCGGAAACAATTTTGGCCGGGGAACAGGAAAACTATCGCGAGAGGCAATCGTCATGGGAGAAATCTCACGTTAACAACCACGCCGCATAATTTGCGCCATCCGAAAGCCGTTCCACCCCCCTCGCAAATCTCTCCCGAAATTTTGACCACCTAAACGCTCTATAGGCCAAAGAATAAGCCTCTTACGCTTTGCCTTATTCGCCGTGAGTGCTATACGGGCGCGACGCATTGAAAAAGAGGCTTCATCCATGGCAAAAATCAAGGTTGCGAACCCAGTCGTTGAACTCGACGGCGACGAGATGACCCGCATTATCTGGCAGTTCATCAAGGACAAGCTGATCCATCCCTATCTCGACGTCGATCTGAAATATTACGATCTGTCGGTTGAAAACCGCGATGCGACCAACGACCAGGTCACCATCGATGCAGCCAACGCCATCAAGGAATATGGCGTCGGCGTAAAGTGCGCGACCATCACCCCTGACGAAGCGCGCGTTGAAGAGTTCAAGCTCAAGAAGATGTGGAAGTCGCCCAATGGCACCATCCGCAACATTCTCGGCGGCGTGATCTTCCGCGAGCCGATCATCTGCAAGAACGTACCGCGTCTCGTGCCGGGCTGGACCCAGCCGATCATCGTTGGCCGTCATGCTTTCGGTGACCAGTACCGTGCGACCGATTTCAAGTTTCCCGGCAAGGGTACGCTTTCGATCAAGTTCGTCGGTGAAGATGGCGAGACCATCGAACACGAAGTCTATCAGGCTCCGTCGGCTGGCGTGGCAATGGCCATGTACAATCTCGACGAATCGATCCGCGAATTTGCACGCGCTTCGCTGAATTACGGCTTGCAGCGCAACTACCCGGTCTATCTCTCGACCAAGAACACCATCCTGAAGGCCTATGACGGTCGCTTCAAGGACATCTTCGAAGAAGTCTACCAGACCGAATTCGCAGACAAGTTCAAGGCTGCAAAGATCTGGTACGAACACCGCCTCATCGACGACATGGTGGCTTCGGCTCTCAAGTGGTCCGGCGGTTATGTCTGGGCTTGCAAGAACTACGACGGCGACGTGCAGTCGGATATCGTGGCTCAGGGCTTCGGCTCGCTCGGCCTGATGACCTCGGTTCTGATGACGCCGGATGGCAAGACGGTTGAAGCTGAAGCTGCACACGGCACCGTGACCCGTCACTACCGCCAGCATCAGAAGGGCGAGGAAACCTCGACCAACTCGATCGCTTCGATCTTCGCATGGACCCGCGGTCTGGCGCATCGCGCCAAGCTCGACGACAATGCCGAGCTGAAGCGCTTTGCTGACACGCTGGAAAAGGTCTGCGTGGACACCGTCGAAAGTGGCTTCATGACCAAGGATCTGGCCCTGCTCATCGGTCCGGATCAGCCTTGGCTTTCGACCACCGGCTTCCTCGACAAGATCGACGAAAACCTCCAGAAGGCCATGGCCGCCTAATAAAATCTTCGACTTTTATTGTCGATATGGAAAACCCGGCAGCACCGCTGCCGGGTTTTTTCATTTCTTTTTCAAGGGAAAAAGCGCATCCTGCCACCGCTTACAGGGAGGATGAAATGGCTGAGTTGAAGCTCTATACCAACCCGATGTCGCGCGGACGCATTGCGCGCTGGATGCTGGAAGAGGTCGGCAAACCCTATGATGTGGAAATTCTGGATTTCGGCCCCCCGATGAAGGGGCCTGACTACTGCACAATCAATCCGATGGGCAAAGTTCCCGCCCTGCGCCATGGCGATGCGGTGGTGACGGAAGTAGCCGCAATCTGCGCTTATCTGGCAACGACGTTTCCGGAATCTGGCCTGGCGCCGCACCCCAATGAGCGCGCGGATTTCTTCCGCTGGCTGTTCTTTACGTCAGGTCCTGTGGAAGCTGCCTTGTCCAACCATGCGCTCGGCTTTGAAATCCCCGCAGACAAGCAGGGAATGGTCGGATACGGTAATTACGACACGGTGGTCGACACATTGGAAAAAGCCGTTTCGCACCATCCATACATCACCGGTGACCGTTTCACGGCTGCTGATGTTTATGTCGGCTCGCACATCGGCTGGGGCCTGCGCTTCGGCACTTTGCCTACCCGAGGAGCGTTCGTCGCCTATTGGGACCGACTAAAAGATCGCCCCGCCATGAAGCGCGCTGCGGAACTGGACGAAGCTGCAGCTGCTGCCACACAGCATTGACAATACTAACGCTGGCTACGTCGGGTCATGCGATCTGGCCAGCCAGCTCGAATGTGCGGGAGAATGCCTGCGCGCCTTTCGGCGAAAAGGCGATGACACGCCCCGCTTCACGACGTGCCCAGCCTTGTGAAATAAAATGGTTCAAGAGTGCGGCCCCGAGCGCTCCACCCAGATGATTGCGACGCTCACTCCAGTCGAGGCAGTGACGGCAGACTGGACGCTTGCCCTGCTCCAAAGTGGTCACATCCACGCCGAGGCAACTGAAAAACGACTTGCCCTTTTCTGTCAGCACCGGTTCGCTATCGTCGACAATCAATCCCAGCCGATGCGAAGCATCGAGCATTTCCACGCCACACTCACCGGCCAGATGGTCATAGCAGATGCGTGCCTTGCGCAGCGCCTGATCTTTCGGGCCAGTCCGCACCCGCACAGCGCCAGTGCGTTGCGCGAGGCCCATAAGTCCCTCAAGGACCTGCGCTACATCTGTTCCTGAAAGCCGGAAATAGCGGTGCCGCCCCTGCTTCTCCGCAACCAGCAAATTGGCCGCATCGAGCTTTGCAAGATGTCCGCTGGCGGTTTGCAGCGTCACACCCGCGGCTGATGCAAGTTCACTGACTGTCAGCGCGCGGCCATCCATCAGTGCCGTGAGCATGTTTGCACGCGCCGGATCACCGAGGAGTGCTGCAACGGAAGCTATGATCGGACCATCTTTCATACTTCGATGCTAACCGAACTATGAAGGCATTTCAATTGCTACATTGTCAGCATCGAAGACATGCATTTGAAGGAGACACGCATGATTACCTGTTTCATCCGCTATCAGATCGACCCGTTCAAGGCGGATGCCTTTGCAGAATATGCGCGCAACTGGGGACAGGCCATTCCGCGTAACGGTGCAAATCTCATCGGCTATTTTGGGCCGCATGAAGGTTCTTCAACCACAGCCTACGGCGTCTATTCAATCGAAAACCTTGCCGCGTATGAAGCATACCGGGCACGGCTCGCCGCCGATCCGCTGGGACGCGAGAATTATGAATTTGCGTGTCGGGAACAGTTCATCCGATCCGAAGACCGCATCTTCCTTAAACTCCAATCCGCACCGCATGGGGAGTTCATCAAGCTATGATTGCCGTCATATTCGAAGTCTGGCCTGCCGATGGCCACAGACGCAAACAGTATCTCGATATTGCCGCAGGCCTGCGCGAAGATCTTTCCAGGATTGACGGTTTCCTGTCGATCGAGCGTTTTCAGAGCCTGGCCGATCCCGACAAATTGCTTTCGCTCTCGTTTTGGCGCGACGACGATGCTGTACGCGAATGGCGCAACCTACCGTCTCATCGGGTGGCGCAGGGAAAGGGACGCAATGGCGTTTTTGAAAACTACCGTTTGCGTGTAGCCAGCGTCATGCGCGACTACGGCCTGGATGAGCGAAACGAAGCGCCTGACGATAGCCGTACGGTTCATGCGGCCTAATTCCGTTAACATAAAAGGCCGGGATAACCCGGCCTTTTATTGCATTAGATGATGAGTGCCTTGACCGCTGCAATCGCAGAATCAGCCTTATCGCCATCCGGCCCGCCGGCCTGCGCCATATCCGGGCGACCGCCGCCACCTGCACCACCAAGGGCCGCAGAAGCAGCACGAACCAGATCGACCGCACTAAACCGGCCAACCAGATCTTCCGTCACAGCAGCAACCGCACTGGCCTTGCTATCTTCTCCGATGCCGATGAACAGCACCACACCGGAACCGACCTGCTTTTTGCCCTCGTCGGCAAGCGGCTTGAGATCACGCGGGGAAACGCCCGTCACGATCTTGCCGAGGAAGTTGACGCCATTCACGGCTTCAACGGCGCTGCCGCCATCTGCCGAACCGCCGCCAAGCGCAAGCTTCTTGCGGGCATCGGCAAGTTCGCGTTCCAGCTTCTTGCGTTCATCAAGCAGTGCGTTGACACGTTCCAGCGCTTCAGATGGTGTCGTCTTCAATGCACCGGCG
This sequence comes from Ochrobactrum sp. A-1, assembly GCF_022488005.1. Taxonomy (NCBI): domain Bacteria; kingdom Pseudomonadati; phylum Pseudomonadota; class Alphaproteobacteria; order Hyphomicrobiales; family Brucellaceae; genus Ochrobactrum; species Ochrobactrum sp. A-1. The sequence continues at coordinate 54,322 of NZ_JAKVQC010000003.1, read as the reverse complement.
ATGGCCTTTACACGCTCGTCCTGCTCTTCGAGGTAAAGACGTGCTGCCTCACCCGTCAGCGCTTCCATACGCCGAACGCCAGCAGCAACCGCGCCTTCCGAAACGATGCGGACGAGGCCGATGTCTCCGGTCTGGCGCACATGTGTGCCGCCGCAAAGCTCAACCGAATAGGCCTTGCCTTCCTTCGAACCGTGCTTGGCGGTGCCCATGGAAACGACGCGAACTTCATCGCCGTATTTCTCACCGAACAGTGCCATGGCACCCTCGGCAATCGCATCGTCAACAGCCATCAGCCGGGTGCTGACGGGAGCATTCTGCAGAATGATTTCATTAGCGAGGCTTTCCACCTGCGTCAGTTCTTCAGCCGAGATCGGCTTCGGATGCGAAAAGTCGAAACGCAGACGATCCGGTGCAACGAGCGAGCCCTTCTGTGCGACATGGCTACCAAGCGTTTCACGCAGTGCCTCATGTAGAAGATGGGTCGCCGAGTGGTTGGAACGGATGCGCGTGCGGCGCACTGAATCCACTTTCAGTTCGACAGCATCGCCAGTTTTCGTCGTCCCCTTGGTGACTTCGCCGATGTGAACGAAGACACCCTCGCCCTTCTTCTGCGTATCCTTGATTGCAATAGCAAAACCTTCACCAGAGATCGTACCGGTGTCGCCCTGCTGGCCACCGGATTCTCCATAGAAAGGAGTCTGGTTGACGACGACGACCACGGTCTCGCCTTCGGAAGCCGACTGCACTTCCGCACCGTCGCGCACCAAAGCAGTAATAACGCCTTCGGCAGTCTCGGTCTCATATCCAAGGAATTCAGTCGCGCCGACCCTATCCTTGATACCGAACCAGATCGTTTCGGTTGCAGCTTCGCCGGAACCAGCCCAATTGGCACGGGCCTCGGCCTTCTGGCGTTCCATGGCGGCACTGAAGCCATCCGTATCCACAGCAATGCCGCGCTGACGAAGAGCATCCTGCGTCAGATCGAGCGGGAAGCCATAGGTGTCGTAAAGCTTGAAAGCGGTTTCGCCATCAAGCCGATCACCTTCAACAAGGCTTTCCGTCGCATCCGACAGAAGACCAAGACCGCGATCCAGCGTCTTGCGGAAACGGGTTTCCTCGAGCTTGAGCGTTTCGGAAATCAGCGCATCGGCGCGGATCAGTTCCGGATAAGCCTGTCCCATTTCGCGGATCAGAGCAGGCAACAGACGCCACATCAATGGCTCCTTCGCACCCAGAAGCTGGGCATGACGCATTGCACGGCGCATGATGCGACGCAGCACGTAGCCACGGCCTTCGTTGGAAGGCAGGACACCGTCGGCGATCAGGAAACTCGATGCGCGCAGATGGTCAGCAATGACGCGGTGGCTGGCGCGGAACTCACCTTCAGCCTTCACGCCGGTTGCTTCTTCGGAAGCTCGGATCAGTGCCTTGAAGAGATCGATATCGTAATTGTCATGCACGCCCTGCAGGACCGCGGCCACGCGCTCCAGCCCCATGCCCGTGTCGATGGACGGACGAGGCAGGTCAATGCGCTGTTCGGGCGTGATCTGCTCGAACTGCATAAAAACGAGGTTCCAGATTTCGATGAAACGGTCACCGTCTTCGTCAGCCGATCCCGGAGGGCCGCCCCATATATGGTCGCCATGGTCAAAGAAGATTTCAGAGCACGGACCGCATGGGCCGGTATCGCCCATAGCCCAGAAATTATCGCTGGTAGCAATGCGGATAATGCGGTCATCGGAAAGACCGGCGATCTTCTTCCAGTAATTCGCGGCGTCGTCGTCCGTGTGATAAACGGTGACGAGCAGCTTGTCCTTCGGAAGGCCGAATTCCTTCGTGATCAGGTTCCAGGCGAAGCTGATGGCATCTTCCTTGAAATAGTCGCCAAACGAGAAATTGCCCAGCATTTCGAAGAAGGTGTGATGGCGAGCGGTATAGCCGACATTGTCCAGATCGTTGTGCTTGCCGCCGGCGCGAACGCATTTCTGCGAGGTCGTCGCACGATTATAGGAACGATGCTCAAGGCCAGTAAAAACATTCTTGAACTGCACCATGCCCGCATTGGTGAACATCAGCGTCGGATCGTTACGCGGAACGAGCGGGCTCGATGGAACGACCTCGTGCCCGTTTTTGCGGAAATAGTCGAGGAATGTGGACCTAATCTCGTTGACGCCAGCCATAAGTCACCCTTGGGCTTTTTTGCCCTGCACGGATGCAGCTTTGCAAAAAGCTGCATAAATTATCCTGTTCAAACTCCCACAGCCACCAACGATTATCGAAGGTCCGAGGCTCTCCCGCACCGCTAGAATGTGAAGTGGAGTTTTCGGTTGACCGCTTTTAACGGTGCCTTGCTTTTCTGTCCAGATAAGTACGCTGCGCCATAAAAGCAATTTCTGCTGAATGACGATAAATGCAGGCGGAAAATCAGCTCTGTCCGCCCGCAAAAAATCTCGTCGCAAAAACAAAAGCCCCGTGCAATTGCACGGGGCTTCGATAATTCATTCGATGCTGTCTATCTTACATTTCGGCAGCGTCGCCTGCGTCGTCTTCCGGTCCGCCATCTTCGAGGAACTGTTCAGCAATCAGACCAGCATTCTGACGAAGCGTCGTCTCGATCTCGCGGGCCACTTCAGGGTTGTCCTTGAGATACTGCTTGGCGTTTTCACGGCCCTGCCCCAGTCGCTGGGAATTATACGAGAACCATGCACCAGACTTCTCGACAACACCGGCTTTCACACCAAGATCGATCAACTCACCGGTCTTTGAAACGCCAGCGCCATACATGATGTCGAACTCGACCTGTTTGAAGGGCGGAGCAAGCTTGTTCTTGACGACCTTCACACGGGTCTGGTTACCAACAACCTCATCACGTTCCTTAATCGAACCGATACGGCGAATATCGAGACGAACTGAAGCGTAGAACTTGAGGGCGTTACCGCCGGTCGTCGTTTCCGGCGAACCGAACATCACGCCGATCTTCATACGAATCTGGTTGATGAAGATCACCATGCAATTCGAACGCGAGATCGATGCGGTCAACTTGCGCAGTGCCTGGCTCATGAGACGAGCCTGAAGGCCTGGCAAGGAGTCACCCATTTCGCCTTCGATTTCCGCACGCGGCGTCAAGGCAGCGACGGAGTCAACGACGAGAACGTCGATAGCGCCCGAACGCACAAGCGTGTCAGTGATTTCAAGTGCCTGTTCGCCCGTATCCGGCTGCGAAATAAGCAGGTTTTCCAGATCTACACCCAGCTTGCGCGCATAGACAGGATCAAGCGCATGTTCCGCATCGACGAACGCACAGATACCGCCCTTCTTCTGTGCTTCCGCGATCGTATGCAACGCAAGTGTCGTCTTACCAGAGCTTTCCGGTCCGTAAATCTCGACAATACGTCCTTTGGGCAAGCCGCCGACACCTAGCGCGATGTCCAGAGAAAGCGAGCCGGTCGGAACGGTTTCGATCTCAATAACCGGGGCATTTTTCCCCAGACGCATGATCGAGCCCTTACCGAACGCCCTTTCGATTTGCGACAGTGCCGCATCGAGAGCCTTAGTCTTGTCCACTGAATTTTCCTCAACAAGTCGCAATGAATTCTGAGACATCTTACACCATCCTCTTGTCTCGCTAGAAGCCCGGCAGGCTCGTTGCCACTATCTATTTGTATCTGTTTTGTTCTCTTTTGGCAATGAGGCTAACCTGTTGAATATAAACGATTCCGTATTTTTGTTCTATAATCGTTCTCCAACATCAGCGAATACGAAAATAATCGAACTATCCACGAATTAACTTAATTCGAACCAAACGGCTCATCTAGCGATTCGGAAAGACAAAGAAAAACGCAGCCCTTCTTTCGAAGAACTACGTTCTTTTTGAAGCCTATTACCTTGGGAAGGGAATCAGCTTGCGGCGCGAAGCGGCGAAATCTGGATTTCCACACGGCGGTTCTGTGCACGGCCTTCCGGTGTTGCATTAGTGGCAACTGGCTGGCTCGCGCCGTAGCCGATAACGGCGAAGCGACGCGGATCAATACCCTGCGAACCGAGATAGCTTGCAACCGAAGCGGCACGGCGCTGCGAAAGAGCCTGATTATGACTGACACTGCCGGTCGAATCGGTGTGGCCATAAACGTCCACAAGCGTCTGGTTGAACTTGCGCAGCACAATCGCGACCGAATTAAGCGTCGGATAGAACTGGCTCTTCACCTGATCCTGATCGGTATCGAAAGTAATGCTGGACGGCATATTCAGGATGATCTGGTCGCCGTTACGGGTCACGGAAACACCGGTGCCCTGCAACTGTGCGCGGAGCTCATTTTCCTGTCGATCCATGTAATTGCCGATTGCACCACCGCCGAGGGCACCAATACCGGCGCCGATCAGAACGGCATTGCGCTGCGCGCGGCTGGAACCGCCGACCATCAGGCCACCGAGGGCACCAACAGCCGCGCCAATCGCAGCACCGCCCGCAGTGTTCGACATCTTCTGTTCCCCGGTATAGGGGTCGGTGGTGCAGCCTGCCAGAAATGTGGCGGCGAAAAGGGCAATACCGATCTTCTTCAGCATGAAATGGTCATCCTCAATTAGCGAATCCGCTCGCATGATAATAGCGATTAAGGCCGGATGGTGTCTCAAATGCGAGACTGAATCCGGTCTTTCGCTTTTTAGCCGATGCCTCCGCAACTGCGCAACTGCGTGGCGTAACGATTGGCCATGGATTGGGCCCGTTTTGCGCCGTTGAGCGCCGTGGCATTCCCGCGCCAGGCACCACGAGCATAACCGCCGTGGCCCGAATAGTAAGCGAGATAAAGACTGTAGGCATCGGCGCGATTGATGCCGTTCTTCAGATAGCTTTGATAGTGATACCAGCCGATGAAATGGATAGCGTCCGCAAAATTGGTGCGCGATGCCGTCCACCGACCCGTTTCCCGCTTGTAACGATCCCAGGTGCCATTTAGCGCCTGCGAATAACCATAGGCGCTGGAGGCCCGCTTCCACGGAATAATCCAGAGAATCTTGGTCCGTGGCGGGCGTGCATAGGGCTGGAAGCCGGATTCAGTATAGATTGTGGCCATAAGAACTGGAACCGGAACACCGAACTCGCGCGAAACCCGCGTGGCAGCCGTCTGCCAGTTATTGAACCAACCGTCGCGTTGATCAAAGACCGCACACACATTGTTGACCTGCCGTGGGGCGGTCGCGCAGCCTCCTAGGATCACGAGCGCGACGAGAAACAAAACGCGCATCATGGAAAACCTCGTCTCTTTGTAAAAATTGATAAAATGTAAAGATTAAGAAGACCTTTCTAACGACAGGTCGCCACTTCCGTCGCTCTTCAAACCCGCGTGAAGAAGCAAAGCAAAAGCCGTTGCCAATACGACAGCGGCTCGAACTGTGGATGAATGTGGATAACTATGGGGATAGCGTGTTTCTGGAGGGTTCGAGGCTGAAACAGAATCGCTCCAAACGTCAACGGCGCCCCTGACGCTCCTGCCGCAGCCGCGCCCAATATTCGAGGCGCTTGCGAATATCCCGCTCAAAACCCCGCTCCGGCGGATCGTAGAATTTCTGCCGGCCCATGTTTTCGGGGAAATAATCCTGCCCCGAAAACGCGTCTGGCTGGTCATGGTCATAGGCATAGCCATCACCATAACCCTCATTTTTCATGAGCTTGGTCGGCGCGTTGAGAATATGCTTCGGCGGCAACAGGGAACCGTTTTCCTTGGCCGCGCGCATCGAAGCTTTGTAAGCCACATAGACAGCGTTCGATTTCGGAGCCGTCGCAAGATAAACGCAGGCCTGCGCCAGTGCCAGTTCGCCTTCCGGCGAACCGAGATAGTCATACGCATCCTTGGCAGCGTTGCAGATGACCAGTGCCTGCGGATCAGCAAGGCCGATATCCTCCACGGCCATGCGCACGAGCCGCCGTCCAAGATATAGCGGGTCTTCGCCCGCATCGAACATACGGGAAAGATAATAAAGCGCCGCATCGGGGTCCGATCCCCGCACCGACTTATGCAGCGCCGAGATCAGATTGTAATGCCCGTCCTGCCCCTTGTCATAAACCGGGGCGCGGCGTTGCACGACATCCTGCAGCTTTTCGGCAGTAAACACTTCATCGGGACGGGCTGCGCGCCAGACTTCCTCGGCAAGCGTCAGCGCAGCGCGTCCATCGCCGTCAGCCATGCGAACAAGGCTGGCCCGCGCTTCCTCGTCCAACGGCAAGGGGCGTTCTTCCTGCTCTTCGGCACGGGTAAGAAGTGTTGCAATGCTCTCGCCATCATGAGGGTGAAAAGTCAGCACCCTCGCCCTGGACAAAAGAGCGGCATTGAGTTCAAACGACGGATTTTCTGTCGTGGCACCGATCAGGATAACTGTGCCGTCTTCCATGACCGGCAGAAACGAATCCTGTTGCGCACGATTGAAGCGATGAATTTCGTCTACGAAAAGCAGCGTCTGACGTCCCGACATGCGCCGCGCGCGGGCCGCTTCAAAAACCTTCTTGAGATCGGCGACCCCGGAGAAGATCGCCGAAATCTGTTCAAATGCGAGATCAGTCTCTCCGGCAAGCAGGCGGGCAACGGTCGTCTTGCCGGTACCGGGAGGCCCCCAGAAGATCATGGAGCCGAGCGAACCGGACGCAATCATGCGTGTCAGTACACCTTCAGGCCCGGTCAGATGTTCCTGACCGGTTACTTCCGACAAATGCTTCGGACGCAGACGATCAGCAAGCGGCCGGTTGCGGTCCGCGTTCGGGTCTGCCGCCGCTGAGAAAAGGTCGCTCATTTACTTGCTCTATCAAAAGACTAATGCCGCTTCAGGCATAGTCTCACCTGAAGCGGCATGCAACTTTTGGCGATGTCCAACGATAAGATTTAGCGCACAAACTGACGCAATAGGGTACCGTTGCGTTCCACCTCAAGCCGCCAGGCAAGACCACGTCCTGCATCCAGAATCGCAGTCATATCCTCCACGGTGCGGATAGGGTTGCCGTTAATGCTACGAACAATGTCACCGGGGCGCAATCCGAGCCGCGCCGCTGGCGAACCGGAATAGACATCGACAACGGCCACTCCCTGGCTATCATTCTTGAGACGCAGTTTTTTAGCCGTGGATGGCGTCAGCACAAGGACAGCGGCGCCGGCGAAGGGATTATCGCCCTTGATCACCTGCGGCGCAGTTTCCTTAACTTCAGGCGCTTTGGAGAGCTTCACCGGGATGGTCTGGTTCTTTCCGTCCCGCATGATTTCGATCGACACGGTGTTGCCGATGCCAGCCGTTGACAGACGGTATCCCAGCACATCCTGATTATCGACGCGAACGCCCTGGACGGACAGCACTACATCGCCGATCTTCAGCCCTGCCGCTTCTGCCGGGCCACCTTTAGCTACTGCCGTAATCAAAGCCCCGTAAGGCTTCTCCATTCCAAGCCCTTCGGCCAGATCAGAGGTCACCCCCTGAAAAGTTGCGCCGATATAGGGGCGCTCGAAACTTTTGCTGCCATTCTGTGCAGCTTCCACGACGGCGCGGACCATATTGGACGGAATCGCGAAGCCGATGCCGACGGAGCCGCCAGAGCGCGAATAGATAGCGGTATTGATACCAATCAGGCGTCCACGCATGTCGATCAATGCGCCGCCGGAGTTACCGGGATTGATCGCAGCATCTGTCTGAATGAAGAAATCGAAATCGGAAATGCCGACCTGTGTACGTGATTGCGCCGACACGATACCGCTCGTCACAGTTTGCCCAACCCCGAACGGATTGCCAATAGCGAGTACCAGATCGCCAACTTCGACTTCGTCGGAATTGCCGAGCCCCAACACGGGAAACTTGTCCTTGGCTTCGATTTTCAACACGGCAAGGTCTGTGGTTTCGTCGCGAAGGAGCAGTTTGCTTTCAAACTCACGACCATCCGACAAGGCGACCTTGATTTCGTCAGCGTCCTTGATGACGTGATTGTTCGTCACGACGATGCCTGAACTGTCAACGATCACGCCAGAACCAAGTGATTGCTGAATGCGCGGTTTACTTTCCCCGAACTGCCGCCCGAAAAATTGCTCGAAGAACGGATCACCGGCAAACGGCGAGCGTGCCTGAACCTGGCGCGCGGCATAGACATTCACGACAGCGGGTGTGGTTTCCTTCACAAGCGGAGCGAAGGAAAGTTGCATATCAGCGCGGCTGAGCGGCACTTCCTTGGGAGGCGTTACGGGCGCATCCTGCGCCATAGCAGACGGCAAAGCCAGTCCCACCGACGCCACTACAAGACCCAATATACCTAAACGTCGCCAATTCATGCACATACTCCGCGCTTATCAAGCTTACTGCCGCTTTCGGGAAAGCATGCAAGACTCGGTCTTGAATGTAGTCAACTGAGGGCAAGGATAAAGGGCCACATTGTGACCTTGGACAGCAAACAGGCAATTTTTCGTGAAGCGCCTGCCCCCGAACGACTGGAAACACGGCCTGCGCAAAGAAAAAGGGCCGCACAAGGCGGCCCTTTTCAATAGTCAGAAACAGTGCAGATTATGCTGCGTCTGCTTCTGCAGCCTGTTCGGCTTCGACGCGGGCGCGGTCAGCCTTGCCCTTTGCATCGACATCGCGTTCCACGAATTCAACAACTGCCAGAGGCGCGTTGTCGCCAGCGCGGAAGCCAGCCTTCATGATGCGGATGTAGCCACCGTTGCGCGTTGCATAGCGAGCAGCCAGCGTATCGAACAGCTTTGCAACGAGCTTGACGTCGCGAATAGCCGAGATTGCCTGACGGCGAGCATGCAGATCGCCGCGCTTGCCAAGCGTGACAAGCTTTTCAACGATCGGGCGAATTTCCTTAGCCTTAGGAAGCGTCGTCACAATCTGCTCGTGTTCGATAAGCGAAGCAGCCATGTTGGCGAACATCGCCTTGCGGTGCGAGGCAGTGCGGTTCAGCTTACGGTATCCGTTACCGTGACGCATGAGCCTTCTCCTTAATTAGTTCTAGCCGGATTGCCGGTCTTAATATTGGTCTTCGTAGCGCTTTGCGAGATCTTCGATATTTTCCGGCGGCCAGGACGGGATTTCCATACCGAGATGGAGACCCATCGATGCCAGAACTTCCTTGATCTCGTTGAGCGACTTGCGGCCGAAATTCGGAGTCCGCAGCATCTCGGCTTCCGTCTTCTGGATCAGATCGCCGATGTAGACGATGTTGTCGTTCTTCAGGCAGTTTGCCGAACGGACGGACAGTTCGAGTTCGTCCACCTTCTTGAGCAGAGCCGGGTTGAAAGCCAGTTCCGCAACCTGTTCCTGCGGAGCTTCCTTCTGAGGCTCTTCGAAGTTGACGAAGATCGCCAGCTGGTCCTGGAGAATACGAGCAGCATATGCCACTGCGTCTTCACCGCTGACCGAGCCGTTTGTCTCGATGTTCAGCGTCAGCTTGTCATAATCGAGAACCTGACCTTCACGGGTGTTCTCGATCTTGTACGACACCTTGCGAACCGGAGAGTAGAGGCTGTCAACCGGGATAAGCCCGATAGGAGCATCTTCTGCGCGGTTGCGGTCGGCAGGCACATAGCCCTTGCCGGTGTTGACGGTGAATTCCATGCGGATTTCAGCGCCTTCGTCCAGCGTGCAGATGACGTGATCCGGGTTGAGGATCTCGACATCGCCGACAGTCTGAATGTCGCCAGCCGTAACGACTCCTGGGCCTTCCTTGCGGACGACCATGCGCTTCGGGCCCTCGCCTTCCATACGGATGGCGATTTCCTTGACGTTCAGAACGATATCCGTAACGTCTTCGCGGACGCCCGGGATCGAAGAGAATTCATGCAGAACGCCATCAATCTGAATGGCGGTCACGGCAGCGCCGCGAAGCGACGACAGAAGCACGCGACGCAGAGCATTACCGAGCGTAAGACCGAAGCCGCGTTCCAGCGGTTCAGCAACGACGGTTGCATGCGTGCGGGAGCCGTTGGTGATAAATTCCACCTTGTTCGGCTTGATGAGTTCCTGCCAGTTCTTCTGGATCATGTAAGTATCCCTCTATCAATCGTCGCTACCATCCTATCGTAGCGATCAAGTGTAGAAACCGCAGAGGAGCCCCGAACTTGGAAAGCCCGAGGCTCGTACGGCATGTGAACGAGGATTAGACCCGGCGCTTCTTGCGCGGACGGCAACCGTTGTGCGGGATCGGCGTAACATCGCGGATCGACGTGATCACAAAGCCCGCAGCCTGGAGGGCGCGCAGCGCGGATTCACGGCCAGAGCCCGGTCCGCAAACCTCGACTTCGAGGGAGCGCATGCCGTGTTCCTGAGCCTTCTTGGCGCAATCTTCGGCAGCGATCTGAGCGGCAAACGGGGTCGACTTACGCGAACCCTTGAAACCCTGAGCACCGGCAGACGACCAGGCAATCGCATTGCCCTGAGCATCCGTGATGGTGATCATCGTGTTGTTGAACGTCGAATTTACGTGGGCAACGCCCGACGAGATGTTTTTACGCTCGCGACGGCGAACGCGCGTGGCTTCCTTGGCCATGACAGTCCTTTCAATCGATCTCTACACCGCCGTAATTCCAGCGGCTACACCGGTCCTCAAGAAAGGACCAGCATCAAACCCAACCGGCGCACCGGAAAGGCCCGACGGAACATATGTCCCGTCGAAATTACTTCTTCTTGCCTGCGATTGCCTTCGCCGGACCCTTACGGGTGCGTGCGTTGGTGTGCGTGCGCTGACCGCGAACCGGCAGCGAACGACGATGACGCAGACCGCGGTAGCAGCCCAGGTCCATCAGGCGCTTGATGTTCATCGAAACTTCACGACGCAGGTCACCTTCGACCTGGTAGTCAGCATCGATTGCTTCGCGGATCTGAAGGACTTCAGCATCCGACAGCTGGTTAACGCGACGATCGTCAGCAATGCCGACCTTCGTTACGATTTCCCGAGCAAATTTCGGTCCGATCCCGTGGATGTACTGAAGCGCAATAACAACGCGCTTGTTCGTCGGGATGTTGACGCCAGCGATACGTGCCACGTCTGTTCTCCTTGAGTTATAAAAAATTGCATCTGGCAGATGCGATCAACCAGACAGCATTAAACGACCGGTACCGGCCTCTTTCGATTTCCGCCGATACCCGCCATTCAAAACCAGTTGAAGTGGCGCAGTCTTTGACGGAATCGCCCGAAAAAGTCAACTATTAAACGTTCGTAAAGCCGTGAAACCCGGCCCACAGACGAATCAATCAACTTCTGGAAGCAATAAACGGGCAGAAAATGCTTCACGCTTTCCCTGCCCGTAATGGAATGAGGCTTCTTCAAGCCTCTTCTATTTTCATGCCGGAACCAGAATCCTCTCGATTTCGGCAGTAACTTCTTCAACCGGCGCCATGCCATTGATGACGCGCAGTTCACCGGTTCCGGCGTAATAGCTCGAAAGCGGCGCAGTCTTTTCGCGGTATTCAACGAGACGCTTGCGGAAAGCTTCCGGATTGTCGTCCGAGCGGACCTGACCACCCTTGGCAATCGTTTCGGCCACGCGGCTCTCCATCCGCTTGACCAGAGCATTCTCATCAACCTTCAGCTCAATGACTGCATCAAGCTTGAGGCCCTTCCCCGCCAGCATGGTCCCTAGAGCCTGAGCCTGTGGAACCGTGCGTGGATAGCCGTCAAGAATAAAACCGTTCGCGCAGTCAGGAGCATCAATACGCTCAGATACGATCTGGTTTACAATCTCGTCAGAAACCAGTTGCCCGGCGTCCATCACGGCCTTGGCGCGCTTCCCGATCTCACTCTGCTGGGCGACTGCTGCACGCAGCATGTCGCCGGTCGAGAGCTGAGGAATTCCATGCTTCTTGGTAAGAAGTCCAGCCTGCGTCCCCTTACCTGCTCCGGGCGGCCCAAGAAGTATCAGTCTCATTTATTGCGTTTCCCACCTCTGAGTTTGGACTTCTTGATCAGCCCTTCATACTGATGGGCGATCAGATGCCCCTGAATTTGCGCAACCGTATCGAGCGTAACGCTCACGACGATCAGCAGCGAAGTACCACCGAGATAGAACGGCACACCGGTTGCGGAAATCAAGAATTCCGGCAGGAGACAAACAAGCACGATATAGATGGCGCCGACAACAGTGATGCGTGTCAGCACATAGTCTATGTATTCGGCAGTACGCTCGCCCGGACGGATACCCGGGATAAAGCCGGAATGCTTCTTGAGCTGGTCAGCGGTGTCCTTGGGATTGAACACAATGGCCGTATAGAAGAAGCAGAAGAATGCCATCAATGCAGCGTAGAACAGCATGTAAAGCGGCTGTCCATGACCAAGCGCATTGAGAATGGTCGTAGCCCATGCAGGCATTTCCGTCGTGTTGGCGAAGCCCGCAACGGTCGCAGGCAGAAGCAACAACGACGAGGCGAAAATCGGAGGTATAACGCCTGCAGTGTTAAGCTTCAGCGGCAGATGCGACGTGTCGCCCTGGAACATGCGGTTACCGACTTGACGCTTCGGATACTGGATTAGAAGGCGACGCTGCGCGCGTTCAACGAAAACAATGACCGCAATCAGCACGATGGCAAGAATGATGACGCCCAAAATGAGGCCCGTCGACAGCGCACCGGTACGACCAAGTTCCAGCGTACCGGAAATAGCATGCGGCAGGTTGGCCACGATACCGGAGAAGATGATCAGCGAAATACCGTTACCGATGCCGCGCGCGGTGATCTGTTCGCCAAGCCACATCAGGAACATCGTACCACCAACAAGGGTGATCACCGACGAAACGACGAAGAACGGTCCCGGATTGGTGACAATACCGTTACCGGACTGCAAACCGACCGAAATCGCGTAGGCCTGAACAAGCGCCAGAAGCACCGTGCCGTAACGCGTATACTGATTGATGATCTTGCGACCCGCCTCGCCTTCCTTCTTCAGCGCTTCAAGCGACGGCACAACGGACGTCATGAGCTGCACGATAATGGAGGCAGAGATATAAGGCATGATGCCGAGCGCGAAAATGGCCATACGACCAACGGCACCACCGGCGAACATGTTGAAAAGTCCGAGCACACCCTGGCTATGCTGCTGGAAAGCCTGCGCAAGCGCGTCAGGATTGATGCCGGGAAGCGGAATATAGGTGCCGAACCGGTATACGAGCAAAGCACCCAGCGTGAACCAGATGCGCTTCTTGAGTTCTTCTGCCTTCGAGAAAGCCGAAAAATTGAGATTGGAAACTAGCTGTTCAGCAGCCGATGCCATTAAATTTCTCCGGTGAAAAGTCTCCGGTCCTCCGCCCCCGTCAGCGCAATCTATAGCGGTCGCGCCTCGAGACTAAAAAGACCCTACCCAGATATGCGCATTGGCATAAATGTGCAAGCGGCGGCACTAAGGCCGCCGCTTTTTATTTTTGTATCGAAGCCTTATTCGGCAGCGGCTTCAGGAAGCTTGATGCTACCACCGGCCTTTTCGATCTTTTCGACCGCAGCCTTGGAAGCACCGGCTACCTCGAAAGCAATCTTTGCCTTCAGTTCGCCGTCCGAAAGGATGCGAACGCCGTCCTTGGCACGACGAATCACGCCGGCAGCCTTCAGCGAATCGAGGTTCACAACAGCCTTGGCGTCGAGCTTGCCTGCATCGATAGCGGCCTGAATACGGCCAAGCGACACAACGTTGAAGCTCTTTGCGAAGATGTTGGTGAAGCCGCGCTTCGGCAGACGGCGGTAGATTGGCATCTGCCCGCCTTCAAAGCCATTGATCGCGACGCCCGAACGGGACTTCTGACCCTTGACACCACGACCACCGGTCTTGCCGGTGCCCGAACCGATACCACGGCCAACGCGCTTGCGCGCCTTGACAGAACCTGGCTTGTCACGCAGATCGTTGAGTTTCATATCTCTATCTCCCTGCGCTATCACGCCTCGTCCACAACTCGAACGAGATGTGGAAGCTTGGCGATCATGCCACGAACTGCCGGAGTATCTTCCAGCGTGCTGCGGCGGTGCATTTTATTAAGACCCAGACCGATCAGCGTTGCGCGCTGCTCGGCTGGACGACGGATTGGGCTTCCGATCTGCTCGACCGTAACCGTCTTGCCCTTCTTCTCAGCCATCACTCAAATCCCTTGTCTATGGCGTATCCGGTGGCCTGAGCGGCCCCGGACGAACACAAACTATCGGCTATTCTTCCGAACCGACCACATCATGGCGGCGAGCCTGAAGGGTCGAGTACTTGATGCCGCGCTGTGCAGCGATGTCCTTCGGATGCATCTGATGCTTCAGAGCATCGAACGTCGCACGAACCATGTTGTAAGGGTTCGACGAACCGAGCGACTTGGCGACAACGTCCTGAACGCCGAGCGTTTCAAACACTGCACGCATCGGACCACCGGCGATGATACCCTTACCAGCAGGAGCTGCGCGAAGCAGAACCTTGCCAGCGCCGTGACGGCCTTCAACATCGTGATGCAGCGTACGACCCGAACGCAGCGGTACGAAGATCATGTCGCGCTTGGCAGCTTCCGTAGCCTTACGGATAGCTTCCGGCACTTCACGTGCCTTGCCATGACCGAAGCCTACGCGGCCCTTCTGGTCGCCAACAACGACGAGCGCAGCAAAACCGAAGCGACGGCCGCCCTTGACGACCTTGGCAACACGGTTGATGTGAACGAGCTTATCGACGAATTCGCTGTCGCGCTCCTCACGGCCGCGATCTTCGCGGTTACGTTCTCTCTGTGCCATATCCTGATTTCCTTTTTCTTTTCCGGAAGCACAAAATGCTATTAGAAGCTCAGTCCGCCTTCGCGGGCAGCTTCGGCGAGAGCCTTCACGCGGCCGTGGTAAATGAATGCACCACGGTCGAACACTACTTCGCTGACGCCTGCTTTAACGGCACGCTCGGCAACCAGCTTGCCAACTGCAGCTGCTGCTGCGGAGTCGGCGCCGGTCTTGAGCTTGCCCTTCAGGTCGCCATCCAGGGTCGAAGCAGCTGCGATGGTAACACCGCGAACGTCGTCGATAACCTGAACGTAGATGTTCTTGGAAGAGCGGTGCACGCTGAGACGCGGACGGCCGTTTGCGACAGCCTTGACCTGACGGCGTACACGAGCAGCGCGACGCTGCAAAGTTTCTTTTGGCGATGCCATGACGCGCTTCCCTTACTTCTTCTTGCCTTCTTTGCGGACGATCTTCTCGCCAGCATACTTGACGCCCTTGCCCTTGTAAGGCTCGGGGCCGCGATATTCGCGGATCTCAGCCGCGACCTGACCGACCTGCTGCTTGTCGATACCGGTGACGACGATTTCCGTCGGCTTCGGAACAGCAACAGTGATGCCGGCAGGCACGTCGTAGACCACTTCGTGGCTGAAGCCGAGCGAAAGCTGCAGGTTCTTGCCCTGCATGGCAGCGCGGTAACCGACGCCGCTGATTTCGAGCTTCTTTTCGAAGCCGTCCTTCACGCCAACAAAAATGTTGGAGATCATCGTGCGGGACATGCCCCACTTCGAACGAGCTTCCTTCGACTGGTCGCGAGGATCGACGCTTACGGCGCCGTCTTCCATCTTGACCAGAACTTCATCGTGCACGACGAAGGAGAGTTCACCCTTCGCGCCCTTGGCCTTGACGATCTGCCCATCAACACTGGCGGTCACGCCTGCCGGGACCGGCACGGGTTTTTTACCGATACGAGACATTTTAATACCTGTCTTTTATCTGTTCGCTGTCAACCGCATCAGAAGATGCGGCAGAGCAGCTCACCACCAACGTTTTGTTCACGGGCTTCATGATCCGCCATAACGCCTTTCGGCGTAGAGAGGATCGAGATGCCGAGGCCGTTTGCGACCTGCGGGATCGACTTGACCGACACGTAAACGCGACGGCCAGGCTTCGATACGCGGCTGATCTCACGGATAACCGGAACACCTTCATAGTACTTCAGTTCGATTTCGATCTCGGCCTTGCCGTTCACGAACTCGCTCTGCGAGTAACCGCGGATGTAACCTTCAGACTGAAGAACATCGAGAACGCGGGCGCGCAGCTTGGAAGCCGGGGTCGTAACCTTGGTCTTCTTGCGGCCTACTGCGTTGCGGATACGGGTCAGCATATCGCCGAGAGGATCTGACACAGACATATGCTACTCCTTACCAGCTCGACTTGACGATGCCCGGGATCTGACCGAGCGAACCCAACTGACGGAGCGCAATACGCGACATCTTCAGTTTACGGTAATAACCACGCGGACGGCCCGAAACTTCGCAACGATTGCGAATACGAACCTTCGACGAATTGCGCGGCAGTTCGGCAAGCCGGATAGTGGCGCGGAAGCGCTCCTCCAGCGGAAGGCCCTGATCCATTACGATCGCCTTCAGACGTGCACGCTTGCCAGCGTGACGCTTAACCAACTTTTCGCGGCGCTTGTTTTTTTCGACTGCGCTAGTCTTGGCCATATTAATATACCTCGCTACGCTTGCCGTTACTGCCGGAAGGGGAAGTTGAATGCACGCAGAAGAGCGCGCGCTTCATCATCCGTCTTGGCGGTCGTGCAAACGATGATGTCCATGCCCCAGATCTGATCAACCTTGTCGTAGTTGATTTCCGGAAACACGATGTGCTCCTTGATGCCCATGGCATAGTTGCCACGTCCGTCAAAGCTCTTCGGGTTCAGGCCGCGGAAGTCGCGAACGCGAGGAAGAGCGATCGTGATAAAACGATCAAGGAATTCGTACATGCGATCCTGGCGAAGGGTAACCTTCGTGCCGATCGGCATGCCTTCACGCAACTTGAACGTTGCGATCGAGTTACGGGCGCGGGTGATAACAGCCTTTTGACCGGCAATCAAGCCAAGGTCTTCAGCGGCTATCGCCGGCTTCTTGGAGTCGCCAGTGGCTTCGCCAACGCCCATGTTGAGGACAACCTTGGTGATGCGCGGAATCTGCATCTCGTTGTCGTATTTGAATTCTTCAAGCAGAGCCTTACGAATGTTCTCGTTGTAAAGCTTCTTGAAGCGGGGAAGTGCCTTAGCTTCAGCCATCGATCAGCGCTCCAGAACGTTTTGCGACACGAACCTTCTTGCCGTCCTCGACGCGGAAACCGACGCGGGTCGGCTTACCGTCCTTCGGATCAGCAATTGCCAGGTTGGACAGGTGAATCGGCGCTTCCTTGGAGATAATGCCGGCTTCCTGGGTCTGGGTCTGACGCTGATGACGCTTCACAATGTTGATACCGCGAACGAGCGCCTGCTCGTCCTTTGGCATAACCTTGAGAACTTCGCCTTTACGGCCCTTGTCCTTACCGGACAGCACGACAACGCTGTCGCCTTTGCGAATCTTCTGCATCGTCTTGCTTCCTTACAGAACTTCCGGGGCCAGCGAGATGATCTTCATGTGGTTCTTTGCGCGGAGTTCGCGCGGAACCGGTCCGAAGATACGCGTGCCGATCGGCTCTTTCTTGTTATCGATGAGAACGGCTGCATTGTTATCGAAACGAATAACGCTGCCGTCCGGACGACGGATGTCCTTGGCGGTGCGTACAACAACCGCCTTCATCACGTCACCCTTTTTGACGCGGCCGCGCGGAATAGCTTCCTTGATCGACACCACAATGATGTCACCAACGGAAGCGTAACGCCGCTTCGAGCCGCCCAGCACCTTGATGCACATGACACGACGTGCGCCGGAGTTATCCGCCACGTCAAGGTTTGTTTGCATCTGAATCATGACTGGCCGCCTTCTTTCCTCTCAGCTGGTTAAGGGCTCCTGCCCTACCTAAGCTGCGTGTTTATAATTTAGCCTGCTGCTTCGTTCGTCAGAACGACCCAGCGTTTGTCCTTCGAGATTGGAGCCGATTCCTGGATGGAAACGAGATCACCAACCTTGAACTGGTTGTTTTCGTCATGCGCCTTGTACTTCTTAGACTGACGCACGGTCTTCTGGAGGAGCGGATGCGAATAGCGGCGCTCAACCTTGACCACAACAGTCTTGTCATTCTTGTCGCTGACGACAACGCCCTGCAGAACGCGTTTAGGCATTATATTTTTCCTTATGCCTTGCTTGCGGCCGCCTTCTGGCGGGCAATAGTCTTAATACGCGCGATGTCGCGGCGAACCTGCTTCACGCGCGCGGTTTTTTCGAGCTGGCCGGTTGCCTTCTGAAAGCGCAGATTGAACTGCTCTTTCTTCAGGGTGCCCAGCTCGTCATTCAGTTGATCGAGGCTCTTCGCCCGAACGTCTGCGGCTTTCATAGTTGCCTCTCCTTATTCAGCAATGCGCTGGATAAAGCGCGTCTTGATCGGCAACTTTGCTGCGCCGAGTCTGAGGGCTTCGCGTGCCACATCTTCGGGTACGCCGTCAAGCTCAAACATCACGCGACCTGGTGCCACACGGCATGCCCAGTAGTCAACCGAACCCTTACCTTTACCCATACGGACTTCAGTAGGTTTCGAAGTTACCGGCAGGTCAGGGAAGATGCGGATCCACACGCGACCGGCACGCTTCATGTGACGGGTGATCGCGCGGCGGGCCGCTTCGATCTGACGTGCAGTGACGCGTTCCGGCTCAACGGCCTTCAAACCGAATGCACCGAAATTCAGATCCGTGCCGCCTTTCGAGTTGCCGTGAATACGGCCCTTGAACTGCTTGCGGAACTTGGTGCGCTTAGGCTGCATCATTGTTCTCTACTCCAAATTTCTCGCCCGCGGCCCGCTTTTTAAGCGTTTTCGCGGCGGCGGTTCGACGAGGAACCCTGATTGTCACCCTCGACCGCACGACGCTCGGAAGCCATCGGATCGTGTTCAAGGATTTCGCCCTTGAAGACCCAGACCTTCACGCCGCAGATACCATAAGCGGTCTTCGCTTCTGCCGTGCCGTAGTCGATATCGGCGCGCAGCGTGTGAAGCGGAACGCGACCTTCACGGTACCATTCCATGCGAGCGATTTCCGCGCCACCCAGACGTCCCGAGCAGTTGATACGGATACCTTCGGCTCCAAGACGCATTGCCGACTGAACGGCACGCTTCATGGCGCGACGGAATGCCACACGGCGTTCGAGCTGCTGAGCGATCGACTGAGCGATCAGCGTAGCGTCGATTTCCGGCTTGCGAACTTCAACGATGTTGAGCGACGTATCGGCGTTGGTCATCTCGGAAAGCTTCTTGCGGAGCTTTTCGATGTCTGCACCCTTCTTGCCGATGATGATGCCCGGACGAGCCGAGTGGATCGTCACGCGGCACTTCTTGTGCGGACGCTCAATCACGATCTTGGAGATCGCAGCCTGCTTGAGTTCTTCGGTGAGGAACTCTCGGATCTTGACATCTTCATGCAGCAGCTTGCCGTACTCACCGGTATTCGCGTACCAACGCGAATCCCAGGTGCGGTTGATGCCGAGACGAAGACCGATCGGATTAATCTTCTGACCCATTATGCGGCCTCCCCTTTTTCCGCGACTTCGCGGACAACAATGGTGAGATGCGAAAACGGCTTCTCGATGCGGCTTGCACGGCCACGACCACGGACGTGGAAGCGCTTCATGACGATCGACTTGCCAACATAAGCTTCGGCGACGATCAGAGAATCGACGTCGAGATCATGGTTGTTTTCAGCGTTCGCAATTGCGGACTGGAGCGTCTTCTTAACCGTATCGGCGATCCGCTTGCGCGAGAACGTCAGATCGGCAAGAGCCGCATTCACCTTCTTGCCGCGAATCATGCTCGCAACAAGGTTCAGCTTCTGCGGGCTGACGCGCAGCGTACGGGCAACGGCCTGAGCCTCGTTGTCCTTGAGCTGACGGGGAGCTTTAGCCTTGCCCATCGTTACTTCCTCTTCGACTTCTTGTCCGCACCGTGACCGTAGTAGGTACGGGTCGGTGCAAATTCACCGAACTTGTGTCCGACCATTTCTTCCGAAACCGACACCGGCACATGCTTGTTGCCGTTGTAGACGCCGAAAGTCAGACCGACAAACTGCGGCAGGATGGTGGAGCGGCGGCTCCACATCTTGATAACTTCATTACGACCGCCTTCGCGTACCTTCTCAGCCTTCTTGAGAAGATAGCCGTCGACAAACGGACCTTTCCAAACTGAACGAGCCACTTCAGACTACCTCTCTTACTTCTTGCGCTGATGGCGCGAACGCATGATGAACTTGTCGGTCGCCTTGTTCGAGCGCGTCTTCTTGCCCTTCGTAGGCTTGCCCCACGGAGTAACAGGGTGACGACCACCCGAGGTACGACCTTCACCACCACCATGCGGGTGATCGACCGGGTTCATTGCAACGCCGCGAACGTGCGGGCGCTTGCCACGCCATACCGAACGACCGGCCTTGCCGTCGTTGATATTGCCGTGATCCGGGTTGGACACTGCGCCGACCGAAGCGAAACAGGCACCTGGAACCAGACGCTGTTCACCAGAGTTGAGGCGCAGAATAGCCATACCCTGATCGCGACCGACCAGCTGAGCATAGGTGCCAGCCGAACGAGCGATCTGACCGCCCTTGCCCGGCTTCAGCTCGACGTTGTGAACGATCGTGCCGACCGGCATCGAAGCGAGCGGCATTGCGTTGCCCGGCTTCACGTCGACGGAGTTGCCTGCAACAACCTTGTCGCCAACAGCAAGACGCTGCGGAGCCAGGATGTAGGCCAGTTCACCGTCTTCGTAACGGATCAGCGCAATGAACGCGGTACGGTTCGGATCGTATTCCAGGCGTTCGACAGTGCCAACAACGTCAAGCTTGCGACGCTTGAAATCAATGAAACGGTACGTACGCTTGTGACCACCGCCCTGAAAGCGAACAGTGATACGACCGGTGTTGTTGCGGCCACCCTTCTTGGACAGACCTTCGGTCAGGGACTTGACCGGCTTGCCCTTGTAGAGTTCCGAACGGTCCACGATGACCAGCTGACGCTGGCCTGGCGTGATCGGATTAAAATGCTTGAGTGCCATTGTCTCTTACTCCATGGCCTCTCAGAGACCGGTCGAAACGTCGATGCTCTGGCCTTCAGCCAAAGTAACGATCGCTTTCTTGACGTCGCTCTGGCGCCCGATAAGGCCGCGGAACCGCTTAACCTTACCCTTGCGCACTGCAGTGTTGACTGCGGTAACCTTGACGCCGAACAGCGCTTCGACTGCAGCCTTGATTTCCGGCTTCGTTGCCTTGCGGGCTACGTTGAAGACAACCTGGTTGTGTTCGGAAACCATGGTGGACTTCTCGGTGATAACCGGGCTGACGATCACGTCGTAATGGCGAAGATCAGTCATTTGAAACGCTCCTCAAGGGCTTCGACAGCTGCCTTGGAAAGAACGAGCTTGCCGCGGCGAAGAATGTCGTAAACATTGATCCCCTGCACCGGCAGAACGTCGATGTTCGGGATGTTCGAAGCCGCGCGCTGGAAGTTCACGTCGATCTCTGCACCGCCGATGAGGAGTGCATTTTCAAGACCGAGCTTGGCGAACTGCGAAACAAGCTGCTTCGTCTTGGCTTCCGTTGCAGCCAGATCATCGATGATGATCAGGTCTGATGCCTTTGCCTTTGCAGACAGGGCATGACGCAGGCCAAGAGCGCGAACCTTCTTCGGCAGATCGTGATCGTGCGAACGGACAACCGGTCCGTGAGCCTGACCACCGCCGCGGAACTGCGGAGCGCGAGCTGAATGGTGACGAGCGCGGCCCGTACCCTTCTGCTTGTACATCTTGGCACCGGTGCGGCTTACGTCGCCACGGCCCTGAGCCTTATGGGAGCCCTGCTGGCGGCGAGCCAGCTGCCAGCGCACAACGCGCTGAAGAATGTCGTCACGCGGGTCGAGGCCGAAGATTTCTTCGTTCAGCTTGACCTTGCCGGCATCCTTGCCTTCAAGAGTGGTAATCGTGAGATCCATTATTCGGCTCCCTCAGTCGCGACAGCTTCAGCCTTCGCGGCACCTGCACGCAGAGCGGCCGGCTTCGGCGCGTTCTCAGGCAGTGAGACCTTTACCGCGTCGCGCACGATGATCCAGGCACCCTTGGAGCCCGGAACCGCGCCACGAACCAGAATGAGGCCGCGATCGCTGTCCGTCGAGACAACTTCAATATTCTGCGTGGTTACGCGGGTCTGGCCCATGTGACCAGCCATCTTCTTGCCCTTGAACACCTTACCCGGGTCCTGACGCTGACCGGTCGAGCCGTGAGCGCGGTGGGTAATGGAGTTACCATGGGAAGCGCGATGACCGGCAAAGTTATGACGCTTCATAACACCAGCAAAGCCCTTACCAATCGAAGTACCCGTCACGTCGACCTTCTGGCCGGCGACGAAGTGTTCGGCGGTGATTTCAGCGCCGACTTCGAGGAGGTTGTCCGGCGAAACGCGGAATTCCGCGACCTTCGCCTTCGGCTCGACCTCGGCCTTCGCGAAATGACCGCGCATAGCCTTGGACGTGTTCTTTACCTTGGCAAGTCCAACGCCAAGCTGAACAGCCGTGTAACCGTTCTTTTCAACTGTACGCTGAGCTACCACGTGGCAATTCTCCATGCGGAGAACCGTCACCGGCACATGCTCGCCGGCGTCGTTATAGACGCGGGTCATGCCCAGCTTCTGTGCAATAACACCTGAACGCATCGGGTTCGTTCCTTCCGTCCTCAAGCCGATTAAAGCTTGATCTCGACATCGACACCGGCGGACAGATCGAGCTTCATCAGCGCGTCCACCGTCTGCGGGGTCGGGTCAACGATATCGAGAAGACGCTTGTGCGTGCGCATCTCGAACTGCTCGCGGCTCTTCTTGTCGATGTGCGGCGACCGGTTAACTGTGAACTTTTCGATCCGCGTAGGAAGCGGGATCGGTCCGCGCACATTTGCACCGGTACGCTTGGCAGTCGACACGATCTCCCGCGTCGAAGCGTCAAGGATCCGATGATCAAACGCCTTGAGGCGAATGCGGATGTTTTGACCGTTCATTTCATCTGTTCCTTGTTACGCGGAAACGCTCGCTCCAGAGCGAGCGTTCCTGCACAAACCTTCATTACTCGATGATCGAGGAGACGATGCCTGCACCGACGGTGCGGCCGCCTTCACGGATAGCGAAGCGGAGCTTCTCTTCCATCGCGATCGGCACGATCAGGGTGACGTCCATGGCGATGTTGTCGCCAGGCATGACCATTTCCGTACCAGCCGGCAGCGTGACAACACCGGTCACGTCCGTCGTGCGGAAGTAGAACTGCGGACGGTAGTTCGTGAAGAACGGTGTATGACGGCCACCTTCGTCCTTGGTCAGAATGTAAGCTTCTGCCTTGAACTTGGTGTGCGGCTTCACAGAACCCGGCTTGCAGAGAACCTGGCCGCGTTCAACGTCTTCACGGCCAACGCCGCGGATCAGAGCGCCGATATTGTCGCCAGCCTGGCCCTGGTCGAGCAGCTTGCGGAACATTTCAACGCCGGTAACCGTCGTCTTCGTCGTCGCCTTGATGCCGACGATTTCAACTTCTTCACCAACCTTGACGATACCGCGCTCAACGCGACCCGTCACAACCGTACCACGGCCCGAGATCGAGAACACGTCTTCGATCGGCATCAGGAACGGCTGGTCGATCGGACGTTCCGGGGTCGGAATGTAGTCGTCAACAGCGGCCATCAGAGCGCGAACAGCGTCTTCGCCCAGTTCCTTCGACGAATCTTCCAGAGCAGCAAGAGCCGAGCCCTTGACGATCGGGGTTTCATCGCCTGGGAAGTCGTACTTCGACAGAAGTTCGCGCACTTCCAGTTCAACCAGTTCGAGCAGTTCTGCGTCGTCAACCTGGTCGCACTTGTTCAGGAACACAACGATTGCCGGAACGCCAACCTGACGGGCGAGCAGGATGTGCTCACGGGTCTGCGGCATCGGGCCGTCAGCGGCCGAAACAACCAGGATCGCGCCGTCCATCTGCGCAGCACCGGTGATCATGTTCTTCACATAGTCAGCGTGACCAGGGCAGTCGACGTGCGCATAGTGACGGTTTGCGGTTTCGTACTCGACGTGCGACGTCGAAATCGTGATACCACGCGCCTTTTCCTCAGGCGCTGCGTCGATCTGGTCATAGGCCTTGAAGTCACCGAAGTACTTCGTGATCGCAGCCGTCAGAGACGTCTTGCCATGGTCAACGTGACCAATCGTGCCGATGTTAACGTGGGGCTTCGTACGTTCAAACTTACTCTTTGCCATTTGAGCTCTCCGTAAATTTAGCCTGCTCAGGCATTCTTTTAATTGGGAGCGTGACCCTTAGGTCACGCAAACTTCTTCTGGATTTCCTGTGCGACCGCCGTCGGAACCGGCTCATAATGGTCGAACTGCATCGTGTACTGTGCACGGCCCTGGGACATCGAACGCAGGCTGTTCACGTAGCCAAACATATTGGCGAGCGGAACGTTTGCATTGACGACCGTGGCGATGCCGCGGGCTTCGGTGCCGGAAATCTGACCGCGACGCGAGTTCAGATCGCCGATAACGTCACCAACGTAATCTTCCGGCGTAACAACCTCGACCTTCATGATCGGCTCGAGGAGCTGTGCGCCAGCCTTCTGCGCACCTTCACGGAACGCTGCACGGGACGCGATTTCGAAGGCGAGAACAGACGAGTCAACGTCATGGTATGCGCCGTCGATCAGGGTGGCCTTCACGCCGAGCATCGGGAAGCCAGCCAGCGGGCCTGCACCCATGACGCTTTCGATACCCTTCTGGACACCCGGAATGTATTCCTTCGGAACCGAGCCGCCGACAATCTTCGATTCGAAGATGAAATCATCGCCGTCATGCGGTTCGAAGATGATCTTCACGCGAGCGAACTGACCCGAACCACCCGACTGCTTCTTGTGGGTGTAATCGATTTCAGCCTGACGGGTGATCGATTCACGGTAAGCAACCTGCGGCGCACCGACGTTGGCTTCAACCTTGAATTCGCGCTTCATGCGATCGACGAGAATGTCGAGGTGAAGTTCGCCCATGCCGGCGATGATGGTCTGACCGGATTCTTCGTCCGACTTGACGCGGAAGGAAGGATCTTCGGCAGCCAGACGATTGAGCGCGATGCCCATCTTTTCCTGGTCGGCCTTGGTCTTCGGCTCGATAGCGATCTCGATAACCGGATCCGGGAATTCCATGCGCTCGAGGATAACCGGCTTCAGCGGATCGCAGAGCGTATCGCCAGTGGTGGTTTCCTTGAGGCCAGCCAGAGCAACGATGTCGCCTGCAAAAGCTTCTTCGATGTCTTCACGGCTGTTGGAGTGCATCTGCAGCATACGGCCGATACGCTCACGCTTGCCCTTAACGGTGTTTTCGAGCGAAATGCCCTTGGTCAGCTTACCCGAGTAAATACGAGCGAAGGTCAGCGAACCAACGAACGGATCGTTCATGATCTTGAATGCAAGCATCGAGAGCGGCGCTTCATCCGAAGATTCACGGGTGGTTTCGGTTTCCGTCTTGACGTCGATGCCCTTGATCGCAGGAACATCGGTCGGAGCCGGAAGGAATTCCACAACAGCGTCGAGAAGCGGCTGAATGCCACGGTTCTTGAACGCAGTACCGCAAAGAACCGGATGGAACTTGACGTCGATGGTACCCTTACGGATCAGAGCACGCAGCTCTGCATTCGTAGGCATGGTACCTTCGAGGTAAGCTTCCATGGCAGCTTCGTCGATTTCCACGGCCAGCTCAATGAGCTTTTCGCGGTACTCTTCAGCCTGATCCTTGAGGTGCTCAGGAACTTCACCAACGGTCGCAGCTGCGCCGATCGTGCCATCCCAGGTCAGAGCCTTCATTTCGATCAGGTCGATGACGCCTTCGAACTCGTTTTCAGCGCCGATCGGCAGCTGAACCGGAAGTGCTACTGCGCCAAGACGCGAACCAACCATTTCTACGCAACGGTAGAAATCGGCGCCGATCTTGTCCATCTTGTTGACGAACACCATACGCGGGACGTGGTACTTTTCAGCCTGACGCCACACGGTTTCCGTCTGAGGCTCAACGCCAGCATTGGCGTCAAGCAGTGCAATTGCGCCGTCGAGAACGCGGAGCGAACGCTCAACTTCAATCGTGAAGTCAACGTGGCCCGGCGTGTCGATGATGTTGAAACGACGCTTCTTGCCATCCTGACCCTGCCAGAACGTGGTCGTGGCAGCGGACGTGATGGTGATACCGCGTTCCTGCTCCTGCTCCATCCAGTCCATGGTCGACGCACCATCGTGGGTTTCGCCGATCTTATGGTTCTTACCGGTGTAGAACAGGATACGCTCGGTCATCGTCGTCTTACCGGCGTCGATGTGAGCCATGATACCGAAATTGCGGTAGTCTTCGATTTTATATTCGCGGGCCATGATAGTCGCTCTTTGAATAGGTTTCGACGATTACCAGCGGTAATGCGAGAAGGCGCGGTTGGCTTCAGCCATGCGGTGCGTGTCTTCACGCTTCTTCACAGCAGAACCACGGTTGTTAGCAGCGTCAAGCAGCTCACCGGAAAGACGATCGATCATCGTCGTCTCGTTACGGCCACGAGCAGCATTGATGAGCCAACGGATGGCAAGTGCCTGGCGGCGTTCTGGACGCACATCTACCGGAACCTGATAGGTTGCACCACCAACACGGCGCGAACGGACTTCGATGTGCGGAGCTACGTTGTCAAGCGCCTGATGGAACAGGGCGACCGGCTCGGACTTTGCCTTGGCTTCGATTGAATCAAGCGCACCGTAAACGATGCTTTCAGCAACCGACTTCTTGCCATGAAGCATGACTGCATTCATGAACTTCGTGATAACGAGATCGCCGAACTTCGGATCCGGATTGATCTCACGCTTCTCAGCCTTATGGCGTCTGGACATTTCGTCTCTTCTTTCAATTACATCGGGCTCAGCTCGCCTTCTGGCGGCCGGTATCCCCGGAAAATCTTATTTCGGACGCTTTGCACCGTACTTCGAACGGCGCTGCTTGCGGTTCTTGACACCCTGGGTATCGAGAACGCCGCGGATGATGTGGTAACGCACACCCGGCAAGTCCTTTACACGACCGCCACGGATCATCACGACGGAGTGCTCCTGCAGGTTATGCCCTTCACCAGGGATATAACCGATAACTTCGAAGCCGTTCGTCAGACGAACCTTGGCAACCTTACGGAGAGCCGAGTTCGGCTTCTTTGGGGTCGTCGTGTAAACGCGGGTGCAAACGCCGCGCTTCTGAGGGTTTGCCTGCAGTGCAGGAACCTTATTACGCTTTACCGGCGCGATGCGCGGCTTGCGGATAAGCTGGTTTACGGTTGGCATACAACCTTCCTCTATAAAAAATCTCGTATCCACGCCCATACGGGCCGTTTCACCGCCATGCTGATGCACAAATTCGGGACAAGTCACGACAACCGGTGACCACCCCGAACAAAAGCAGAGGAAGCTGACGCTTCATGCGAACGGCAAGTTGCATTTCGATCGTAAAACGAACCCTGTTTGAGATGAACTTCAGGGCGCGTCGCCCCGAAAAAGCTTGTCTCACATCGGCTCAGATGGGGTGCTGATACGTCTTTAGCGGCGTTTCGTCAAGGGCAGCGGCTCAAGTTTCTTCAACTGAAGACCCAAAACCGGCGTTTTGGTTCCGGCCGGACAGGTTATTGCGCCGCATTTGACGTCTATTCGCTAATATTTCGCGATCAAAACCGTCATTTTCCTTTGCAAGCATGGCGCAGCCACTTGGTACAGGTTATTGAAGCACATCTGAGTCGAAACGCAACAGAATATTAAGGGTTTCTCAATGTCTTCCACATCCGCAACTGCTGGCGACGATTCGCCAACCGTTCACCTCGTTATCGCCGACGTCTGGAACGAAGGTGAAGAATCTCCGGTCGAAGTGCACCTGCTTTTGAAAGCTGACGAGAATGAAGACCTCGTCCAGACCGTCCTCAGCATTCTTGCTGAAGAAGGCTACCATGAAGCCGAGCTTCTTGAGATGGGCACACTAACTGAAGAGCCGGAAGAAGAACCGCACAAGAGCGCCTGGGCCACTGCGCTCACTGGCGAAGTCGCCTTGATCGAATTCGATGGCGATGACGAAGAAGAATAAATATTTTAGGTGACGCGCCAGTATGTATGGCGCGTCACTCAGCCATCCGGAATATTTTATTACTCAACTTCTCTTATATATGACGCAATCCAGGAATAAAATGATGACGTATATTTAGTACGAAATTAAAACCATTAGGTAATTTCTTATGAGAAAATCATTATTCATTATTTCCAATATTTTTACAGTAACTGCCGGAATTGCGCACGCGGATATTCCTGTCACCGTTCAGCAAAAACAAATTCTGGAGACCAAGCTCTCTCAATTGGGCTGCTCTGGAGGATATATGCAGTTCGACCAAAGCGACAATCATTTCGAAGTCAACAACGCTACCTGCGATGGGCAGAGATTTGATCTGACGTTCAGCAGAAATTACACGCTTCTCGAAAAAGATCTTGAAGACTAAACAGCATCCCCCAAAACGGGACGCGGTTTTCGGGTAACTTGCAAATCAACCGAAGGCTCAAATAAGAAAGGCCGCCTCGAAAGGCGGCCTTTTTCAGTTTCGTATCTGTCGATCTTACTCGGCAGCGTTGTTGGTCATGTCGACCAGCATTGCATTGGCTTCGGCTGAACCGGAAGTCTTGCGGCGCTCGTCGATGATGAGCTCGTCGCGTGCGGTAGCAATGCGACGGATCTGGTTGGTCATGCCGCCAGTACCGGCCGGGATGAGACGGCCGACGATGACGTTTTCCTTGAGACCCTGCAGCGTGTCCATCTTGCCGGCAACCGCAGCTTCGGTAAGCACGCGGGTCGTTTCCTGGAACGACGCGGCCGAGATGAACGAAGGCGTCTGCAGCGAAGCCTTGGTGATACCGAGGAGGACAGGATTGCCGGAGCCCGGCTTCTTGCCTTCTTCGATAAGACGCTCGTTGATCTCTTCCAGCTCGATGCGGTCGACGTGGTCGCCCGGAATGTAGCCGGTATCGCCGGATTCCGTGATTTCCACCTTCTGCAGCATCTGACGGACAATCACTTCGATGTGCTTGTCGTTGATCAAAACGCCCTGCAAACGATAGACTTCCTGGATTTCGTTCACGAGGTACGAAGCCAGAGCTTCGACGCCCTTGATCGCCAGAATGTCATGCGGTGCCGGGTTGCCGTCGAGGATGTACTCACCCTTTTCGATGACGTCACCGTCCTGAAGATGGAACGGCTTGCCCTTCGGAATGAGGTACTCGACCGGTTCGATCGTGTCGTCGTTCGGCTCGATGATGATGCGACGTTTGTTCTTGTAGTCGCGGCCGAAACGAACAGTACCATCGATCTCGGCGATGACGGCATGGTCCTTCGGACGACGTGCTTCGAACAGTTCCGCAACACGCGGCAGACCACCGGTGATGTCCTTGGTCTTAGCGCTTTCCATCGGCAGACGGGCGATAACGTCACCAGCCTTGACATGCGCGCCCGGTTCGACCGAAAGGATCGATTCCACGGAGAGCATGAAGCGGGCATCACCACCCTTCGACAGCTTCAGGATCTTGCCAGCCTTGTCCTTGATGACCATGGCAGGCTTGAGGTCAGAACCGCGAGGGGTCGAACGCCAGTCGATAACGACGCGCTTGGTGATACCAGTCGACTCGTCAGCCGATTCCGAAACCGAGAGACCATCGACGAGATCTTCGAACTCAACGTAGCCTTCAACTTCGGTCATGATCGGACGGGTGTACGGATCCCACTCGGCAATACGCTGGCCGCGCTTGACCGTATCGCCCTCGTCCACGAACAGACGCGAACCGTAGGTCACGCGATGGACCGCACGTTCCTTGCCCGTAGCGTCGAGGATGAGGACAGCCATGTTACGGCCCATCACCACGAGGTTGCCATCGGAGTTGCGAACCACATTGCGGTTACGCAACTTGACGGTGCCTTCGTACGAAGCTTCGAGATACGAGCTGTCAACAACCTGTGCAGTACCGCCAAGGTGGAAGGTACGCATGGTAAGCTGAGTGCCCGGCTCGCCGATCGACTGAGCAGCGATAACGCCGACGGCTTCGCCCTGGTTGACCGGGGTACCGCGTGCAAGGTCGCGACCATAGCACTTAGCGCAAACACCGTTACGGGTTTCGCAGGTCAGTGCCGAACGGATGCGGATCGACTGGATACCAGCCTTCTCGATAATCTCGACGTCCTTTTCCTCGATCATGCGGCCAGCTTCGACGATGACTTCGCCAGTGGTCGGATGCAGGATCGGATCGAGAGCCGTACGGCCCAGAACGCGCTGGCCAATCGAAGCCACGATCTGACCGGCATCGACGATCGGCTGCATGGTGAGACCGATTTCAGCGCCGCAATCGACTTCCGAAATGATCGCATCCTGTGCAACGTCAACGAGACGACGGGTCAGGTAGCCCGAGTTGGCAGTCTTCAAGGCGGTGTCTGCCAGGCCCTTACGGGCACCGTGGGTCGAGTTGAAGTACTCGTTAACGGTCAGGCCTTCCTTGAAGTTCGAAATGATCGGGGTTTCGATGATTTCACCCGACGGCTTGGCCATAAGGCCGCGCATGCCGCCAAGCTGACGCATCTGGTTGACCGAACCACGGGCACCCGAATGCGACATCATGTAGACCGAATTCATCTGCTTCTGGCGACCAGTCACCGGATCGAATTCGACGGCCTTCAGGCGCGCCATCATCTCTTCGGTGATCTTGTCGGTAGCCTTGCCCCAGGCGTCGACGACCTTGTTGTACTTTTCGCCCTGAGTGATCAGGCCGTCATTGTACTGCTGTTCGTATTCGGTCGTAAGCGCTTCGGTGTCGGCAACAATTTTCGCCTTCGTGTCCGGAATGACCATGTCATCCTTGCCGAAGGAGATGCCTGCGCGGCAGGCATGAGCGAAGCCGAGCTGCATGATGCGATCGCAGAAGATAACCGTCTCTTTCTGACCGCAATGGCGGTAGACGTGGTCGATCATCTTGGAGATGTTCTTCTTGGTCATCTCCTGATTGCAGATGTCGAAAGGCACGTTGACGTTCTTCGGCAGCAGCTCACCTGTGATCATGCGGCCAGGCGTCGTGTCGTAGATCTTCGACACAGGCTTGCCTTCGGCATCGACCGTCTTGAAACGGCCTTTGATCTTGGTGTGCAGCGTGACGACCTTGTTTTCAAGCGCATGCTGCAGCTCGCCCATATCGGCGAACATCATGCCCTCGCCCGGCTCCTTGTCTGCCACGATGGACAGATAATAGAGACCGAGAACCATGTCCTGCGAAGGAACGATGATCGGTGCGCCGTTGGCCGGGTGCAGGATGTTGTTGGTCGACATCATCAGCACGCGTGCTTCAAGCTGGGCTTCAAGCGACAGCGGAACGTGGACAGCCATCTGGTCACCGTCGAAGTCGGCGTTGAACGCCGTACAAACGAGCGGATGCAGCTGAATTGCCTTGCCTTCGATCAGGGTGGGTTCGAAGGCCTGGATGCCAAGACGGTGCAGCGTAGGCGCGCGGTTCAGAAGAACCGGATGCTCACGGATTACTTCGTCAAGGATATCCCAGACTTCCGGACGTTCCTTTTCAACCAGCTTCTTCGCCTGCTTGACGGTCGAGGAGTAACCCTTGGCGTCAAGACGTGCGTAGATGAATGGCTTGAACAGTTCGAGCGCCATCTTCTTCGGCAGGCCGCACTGGTGCAGCTTCAGTTCCGGACCGGTCACGATGACCGAACGGCCGGAATAGTCGACGCGCTTGCCGAGCAGGTTCTGACGGAAGCGACCCTGCTTGCCCTTGAGCATGTCGGACAGCGACTTCAACGGACGCTTGTTAGCACCGGTGATGACGCGACCACGACGGCCGTTGTCGAACAGCGCGTCGACAGCTTCCTGCAGCATGCGCTTTTCGTTACGGATGATGATGCCAGGCGCGCGCAGTTCGATCAGGCGCTTCAGACGGTTGTTACGGTTGATGACGCGGCGATAGAGATCGTTCAGATCCGACGTCGCGAAACGACCGCCATCCAGCGGCACGAGCGGACGTAGATCCGGCGGGATAACCGGAACGATCTTCATGATCATCCATTCCGGGCGGTTTCCCGACTCCAGGAAGTTTTCGACGATCTTCAGACGCTTCATCAGCTTCTTCTGCTTCAGGTCCGAGGTGGTCTCGGCCAGATCGACGCGCAGATCGGCGGCAATCTTTTCGAGTTCCATCGAAGCCAGAAGCTCGTAGATAGCTTCAGCACCAATAAGAGCCGTGAACTGATCTTCGCCGAATTCATCGACGGCGATCATGTATTCCTCTTCCGAAAGAAGCTGGTGCTCCTTCAGCGAGGTCAGGCCGGGCTCGGTAACAATGTAGTTCTCGAAGTACAGGACGCGCTCGATATCCTTGAGCGTCATATCCAGGAGCGTGCCGATACGGCTCGGCAGCGACTTCAGGAACCAGATGTGGGCAACCGGGGCTGCGAGTTCGATGTGGCCCATGCGCTCGCGACGAACGCGCGAGAGCGTGACTTCCACGCCGCACTTTTCGCAGATAATGCCCTTGTATTTCATACGCTTGTACTTGCCGCACAAGCATTCATAGTCCTTGATCGGGCCAAAGATGCGCGCGCAGAAGAGACCATCGCGTTCAGGCTTGAACGTGCGGTAGTTGATCGTCTCCGGCTTCTTGATCTCGCCGTATGACCAGGACAGAATCTTCTCAGGGCTGGCAATCGAGATTCTGATGGAATCGAACGTCTGTGCCGGAGCCTGAGGATTGAAAAGATTCATGACCTCTTGGTTCATGCCGTTCTCCTTGAGGGCGATCCGTCGCCCTGTGTCGTCGATGACAAGCTGAAAATCCTTGCCATCCTGAAAAGAAATCGCGGTACTACGCAGTTATGAACTGGCTTGCCGTAGTTTCGCTTCCGGCGCGGAACCGTGTCCCGCATATTCTGGAAACGATTATACAGGCGCGCCGCGGCAATACCGTGGCGCGCCCTTGAGCTTTATTCCGCTGCGTCAGGCAGGACCTGCTGCTGTTCGTCACGCGTATCGTCCAACTCGACATTGAGGCCAAGCGAACGCATTTCCTTGACGAGAACGTTGAAGCTCTCCGGAATGCCTGCTTCGAACGTGTCGTCGCCGCGCACGATCGCTTCGTAGACCTTGGTACGGCCTGCAACGTCGTCCGACTTGACGGTAAGCATTTCCTGCAGCGTGTAAGCCGCACCGTATGCTTCCAGAGCCCAGACCTCCATTTCGCCGAAGCGCTGGCCGCCGAACTGGGCCTTGCCGCCCAGAGGCTGCTGCGTAACGAGCGAGTAAGGTCCGATCGAACGAGCGTGGATCTTGTCGTCGACCAGGTGGTGGAGCTTCAACATATAGATGTAGCCCATGGTCACCTGACGGTCGAACGGCTCACCCGTACGGCCATCGTAAAGCGTCGACTGACCAGACGTTGCAAGACCCGCATCCGTCAGCATCGCGTTGATGTCGGCTTCCACCGCACCGTCGAAGACCGGCGTTGCGATCGACACGCCGCGCTTCACCTGGTTGGCCAGCATGAGGACGGAATCGTCGTCATAAGACCGGACCGGTTCGTTGCGGTCGTTGTCCGGATAGATGTGCTCCAGCGTTTCGCGCAGCGGCTCGATATTAGCCGTCTTGCGGTAAACGTCGATGAGCTCACCGATCTTCTTGCCCATGCCAGCGCATGCCCAGCCGAGGTGGGTTTCCAGAATCTGGCCCACATTCATACGGCTCGGAACGCCAAGCGGGTTCAACACGATGTCGGCATGCGTACCGTCTTCGAGGAACGGCATGTCCTCGACTGGCAGAATGCGGGAAACCACACCCTTGTTGCCGTGACGGCCAGCCATCTTGTCGCCTGGCTGGATCTTGCGCTTCACAGCGACAAAGACCTTGACCATCTTCATGACGCCTGGAGGCATCTCGTCGCCACGCTGTACCTTTTCGACCTTGTCCATGAAGCGTGCTTCGAGCAGCTTCTTGGAGTCGTCGTACTGGCTGCGAAGCGCTTCGAGTTCGCCCTGGAGCTTCTCGTCGTCGACAGCAAACTGCCACCACTGCGACCGCGGATATTCGGTCATCAGCTCACGGGTGATCGTCGAGCCCTTCTTGAAGCCCTTCGGACCCGCTGCAGCAACCTTGCCATCGATCATGTCGGCAAGACGGCCATAGACGTTGCGATCCAGGATAGCCTGTTCGTCGTCACGGTCCTTGGCGAGACGCTCGATTTCCTCGCGCTCGATAGCCATGGCGCGTTCGTCCTTTTCAACGCCGTGGCGATTGAAAACGCGAACTTCAACAATGGTACCATAGGTTCCAGGCGGCATACGCATGGAGGTGTCACGGACGTCCGATGCCTTTTCACCGAAGATGGCGCGCAGAAGCTTTTCTTCCGGCGTCATCGGGCTTTCGCCCTTCGGCGTGATCTTGCCGACAAGAATGTCGCCAGGATGCACTTCAGCACCGATGTACACGATACCGGCTTCGTCGAGGTTCTTCAGCGCTTCTTCCGACACGTTCGGAATGTCGCGGGTGATTTCCTCAGGTCCAAGCTTGGTGTCGCGGGCAGCAACTTCGAATTCTTCGATGTGGATCGAAGTGAACACGTCGTCCGAAACGATCTTTTCCGAGAGAAGGATCGAATCTTCGTAGTTGTAACCATTCCACGGCATGAACGCGACGAGCACGTTGCGGCCGAGAGCCAGATCGCCCAGATCCGTCGACGGACCGTCAGCGATGATGTCACCCTTCTGGATGGGATCGCCAACGCGCACAAGCGGACGCTGATTGATGCAGGTGTTCTGGTTCGAACGCTGGAACTTCATCAGGCGATAGATATCGACGCCCGACTTGGACGGATCGAGATCTTCGGTCGCACGGATAACGATACGCGTTGCGTCAACCTGATCGACCACACCGCCACGGTGCGCTGCAATAGCGGCACCGGAGTCACGTGCAACGACCGCTTCCATACCTGTACCGACGAACGGCGCTTCAGCGCGAACGAGCGGCACAGCCTGACGCTGCATGTTCGAACCCATGAGCGCGCGGTTGGCGTCGTCGTTTTCCAGGAACGGGATGAGAGCCGCAGCAACCGAAACAAGCTGCTTCGGCGACACGTCCATCAGATCCACGTTTTCACGCGGAGCCATCATCACTTCGCCTGCATGACGGCAGATGACGAATTCGTCAACGAAACCGCCCCGCTCGTCCAGCTCGACGTTAGCCTGCGCAACAGAGTGCTTGGCTTCTTCCATGGCCGACAGATAGACAACGTCGTTCGTTACCTTGCCGTCGACAACCTTGCGGTACGGGCTTTCGATGAAGCCGTACTTGTTGACGCGGGCAAAAGTTGCAAGCGAGTTGATCAGACCGATATTCGGGCCTTCCGGCGTTTCAATCGGGCAGATACGGCCATAGTGGGTCGGATGCACGTCGCGGACTTCGAAGCCAGCGCGCTCGCGGGTCAGACCGCCCGGTCCAAGAGCCGAGAGACGGCGCTTGTGGGTGATTTCCGAAAGCGGGTTGGTCTGATCCATGAACTGCGACAGCTGCGAGGAACCGAAGAACTCGCGCACGGCTGCAGCAGCCGGCTTCGCGTTGATCAGATCCTGCGGCATGACCGTGTCGATTTCGATCGAGGACATACGTTCCTTGATCGCACGCTCCATACGAAGCAGACCGACGCGATACTGATTTTCCATCAGCTCGCCGACCGAACGCACACGGCGGTTGCCGAGATTGTCGATGTCGTCGATTTCGCCGCGACCGTCGCGCAGTTCCACCAGCATCTTGACCACGGCCAGGATGTCTTCCTTGCGCAGAACGCGCACGGTGTCTTCCGCGTCGAGATCCAGACGCATGTTCATCTTGACGCGACCAACGGCCGAAAGGTCGTAGCGCTCAGCGTCGAAGAACAGCGAGTTGAACATCGCTTCGGCGGAATCCATCGTAGGCGGTTCGCCCGGACGCATGACGCGATAGATGTCGAACAGGGCTTCCTGACGGCTTTCGTTCTTGTCGACAGCCAGCGTGTTGCGGATGTAGCCGCCGATGTTGATATGATCGATGTCGAGGACGTTGATTTCCGTCTCGCCTGTATCGATCAGGGTCTTGAGGACCTTCTCGTCGATTTCGTCACCAGCTTCGAGATAAATCTCACCGGTTGCGTAATTGACGACATCTTCCGCAAGATACGAGCCGAACAGATCGTCTTCCGTCGCCTTGATGGCCTTGAGGCCCTTTTCAGCAAGCTGCTTGGCCGAACGGGCGGTCAGCTTCTTGCCGGCTTCGAGAACGACTTCACCGGTGTCCGCATCGATGAGATCGGAGATGATCTTCATGCCCTTGAAGCGGTCAGCCGAATACGGAATGCGCCAGTTGTCGCCGTCACGCGTATAGGTAACGGTCTTGTAGAACGTCGACAGAATGTCTTCGCCGTCCATGCCGAGAGCCATCAGCAGCGTGGTGGCCGGCAGCTTGCGGCGGCGGTCGATACGTGCGTAGACAATGTCCTTGGAATCGAATTCGATATCGAGCCACGAACCGCGATAAGGGATGACGCGAGCTGCGAACAGGAGCTTGCCCGAAGAATGGGTCTTGCCCTTGTCGTGGTCGAAGAAGACGCCCGGCGAACGGTGCATCTGCGAAACGATTACGCGCTCGGTGCCGTTGACGATGAAGGTGCCGTTGTCGGTCATGAGCGGCATATCGCCCATGTAGACATCCTGCTCCTTGATGTCCTTGATCGACTTCGCGCCGGTATCTTCGTCAATATCGAACACGATAAGACGCAGCGTCACCTTGAGTGGCGCCGAATACGTCAGATCGCGCTGACGGCATTCGTCAACGTCGAATTTTGGTGCGTCGAACTCGTAGCGAACGAATTCTAGCATCGAAGCGCCGGAGAAATCCTGAATTGGGAAAACAGACTTGAAAACCGCCTGCAAACCCTCGTCAGAACGCCCACCGGATGGTTCTTCAACCATAAGGAACTGGTCGTAAGATGCCTTCTGAACCTCGATAAGGTTCGGCATCTCGGCGACCTCTGGGATCTTGCCGAAAAATTTGCGTACGCGCTTGCGACCATTGAATGAATGGGTCTGAGCCATCGTCGCTCCTCGTTCTATAGCCTTGCGGCTTGCTCACGCCTTGCGGCCTTTATCATGCGCCGCCCTTCGGCGGTCCTTCGAGCACATGACACTTCAGATCGGCCCCTTCAGATCGGATGGATCGAAAAGGATCATGTGCAAACTTTCCAGAGCTGCCTTCCGTATCGTTACCGACACGCGGCGCTCTTAACGGGCTAAAACCCGTTTCCTGAAAGCCGTTCCGGCACTCAGGAAAAGGGTTCCAGTTATCCGACCCACCAGGAAAGTCCGGCGGGAACTGGCGGATGGGAAACCATCCGCCAGAATAGTCCGAACTTACTTGAGTTCGACCTTGGCGCCAGCAGCTTCGAGCTGTGCCTTGATCTTCTCAGCTTCGTCCTTCGAAGCGGCTTCCTTGACAGCCTTAGGAGCGCCTTCGACGAGGTCCTTGGCTTCCTTGAGGCCGAGACCGGTGATTGCGCGCACTTCCTTGATCACGTTGATCTTGTTAGCGCCGCCGTCAACGAGAACGACGTCGAATTCGGTCTTTTCTTCTGCAGCAGCAGCAGGAGCAGCGCCACCGGCAGCAGCAACTGCAACAGGAGCAGCAGCCGAAACGCCCCACTTCTCTTCGAGAAGCTTCGAAAGCTCTGCAGCTTCGAGAACGGTCAGTGCCGACAGGTCATCAACGATCTTTGCGAGATCAGCCATTTTGGTATTTCCTTAGTTTCAAGGTTTGAACAATTGACAGCGAAAAACGGCCTTACGCCGCCTCGTTCTTCCGGGCGTGCGCGCCAATAACGCGAGCGATCTGGCCCGCTGGTGCGCTGGTAAGTACTGCGAGACGCTGAGCCGGGGTCTGGATCATTCCAACCAGCTTCGCGCGCAGTTCGTCGAGCGATGGGAGCGAAGCAAGCGACTTGACGCCATCGGCGTTAAGCGTCGTTGCACCCATTGCACCACCGAGGATAACGAGCTTGTCGTTAGCCTTGGCGAATTCGACGGCTACTTTCGGAGCAGCAATCGGGTCGTTTGCATAAGCAACAACCGTCTGACCTGTAAACAGATCAGAAATGCCTTCCGATTCCGTGCCCTGAAGAGCGATCTTGGCAAGGCGGTTTTTCGCGACTTTAACGGACCCACCTGCATCGCGCATCTTCGAGCGAAGATCGCTCATCTGCGCAACAGTGAGACCGGTATAGTGGGCCACGACGACCGAACCGGACTCTTTAAAAGCGCCGTTCAGCCACGAGACAAATTCGCGTTTTTCCGCTCTATCCACTGTCTCTCTCCAGTAGGCAGGACCACATGGCCCTGCCGGGTTGCCTTTGCCGGACGAACTTCACAGTCAGCCCGACGTTCGAGGATCCTGTCCCCTTCAGCTATCCTGGAAGCCAGGCGTCACTCAAAGGCAACTACGGTTCAAACCTTGCATGCGTATTCACGCGAAACAGGGTTATTCCACGTCTCATGCAGGCCATATGTTTAAGGATTATCACCCGAAGATGATGATCCGCCTGCAATCTCGGACAGGATAACCGGACTTTCGTCCGGCTATCCGGATCTTGCGATCCGGAATTCTTGTATCGCCCTACCCTTTTCCGGGAAAGGCTTGGGCCCCGGCAAACCGGAGCCCTGAAAACTTAAGCGACGACCTTGACGGTTGCCGGATCGACCTTGACGCCAACGCCCATGGTCGAGGAAAGCGAAACGCGCTTGACGTATTCACCCTTGGCAGCCGACGGCTTTGCCTTGATGACGGCGTCAGCGAAAGCCTTGATGTTTTCTTCGAGCTTGGCATTGTCGAAGGAAACCTTGCCGATACCGGCATGGATGATACCAGCCTTCTCAACGCGGAATTCGACTGCACCGCCCTTGGAAGCAGCAACAGCGGCTGCAACGTCGGTGGTGACGGTACCAACCTTCGGGTTCGGCATCATGCCACGCGGACCAAGAACCTTACCGAGACGACCAACGAGCGGCATCATGTCCGGGGTTGCAATGCAGCGATCGAAGTCGATCTTGCCGCCATTGACGATTTCGAACAGTTCTTCCGCACCAACGATGTCGGCGCCAGCCTTCTTGGCTTCTTCAGCCTTGTCGCCGCGAGCGAAAACAGCAACGCGAACCGTACGGCCCGTGCCATTCGGCAGGTTGACGACGCCGCGGACCATCTGGTCAGCGTGGCGTGGGTCGACGCCGAGGTTCATCGCGATTTCGATGGTTTCATCGAACTTGGCGACAGCACGTTCCTTGACGAGGCCGATAGCAGCCGACAGATCGTACAGCTTGTTGCGATCGACGCCTTCACGGATCTTGTTAATGCGCTTGGAAATCTTCGCCATCGTCTCAGCCCACCACTTCCAGGCCCATCGAACGGGCAGAACCTTCGATCATGCGCATCGCTGCTTCAATATCAGCGGCGTTCAGATCCTTCATCTTCGCTTCAGCGATCGTGCGAACCTTGTCGCGGGTGATCGTGCCGGCGCTGGCCTTGCCCGGGGTCTTCGAACCGGACTTGAGGTTAGCAGCCTTCTTGAGGAAGTAGGTTACCGGAGGGGTCTTCATCACAAAAGTGAAAGACTTGTCCTGGTAATAGGTGATCACGACTGGAATCGGCGAACCCTTTTCCATTTCCTGCGAGGCAGCGTTGAACGCCTTGCAGAATTCCATGATGTTGATGCCGCGCTGACCCAGGGCCGGACCGATCGGGGGCGACGGATTGGCCGCACCTGCCGCTACCTGGAGCTTCAGCTGGCCTGCAATTTTCTTAGCCATTGCTTTCTGCCTTTATAAACTGCCGGATAATCCGGCTTTCTCGATTAATGCCGGAAAACCCGGCTCTCGACTGACGCCAGTTCAACTGGCGGGCAGTTCGGTGGTTCGGAGATCAACGACTGGCTAAGCCGCCTTCCCTTCCACCATTTTCACCCCAACCGAAACTCGGAAGGAATGAAGCCCTTGCGGGCGAAACGATCAGAGCTTGTCGACCTGACCGTATTCCAGATCCACAGGCGTTGCGCGCCCGAAGATGGAAACCTCAACCTTGAGACGCGCGCGCTCTTCGTCGACTTCCTGAACGATGCCGTTAAACGAGGCGAACGGACCATCGGAAACGCGAACGTTTTCGCCAATCTCGAAGGATACCGAAGTCTTCGGACGCTCGACGCCATCCTGAACCTGGTTCAAAATCTGATCGACTTCCTTCTGGGAAACCGGAACAGGCTTGGAATCACCAAGGAAACCAGTGACTTTCGGGGTGTTCTTAATAAGCGAGAAGACGGCATCCGTAAGGGTTGCGCGAACCAGCACGTAGCCTGGGAAGAATTTGCGCTCTGCGTCAACCTTGCGGCCGCGGCGCACTTCTACAATCTTCTCGGTCGGCACAACGATCTGCTCGATCAGTTCGGACAGACCTTTCTGCTTCGCCTTGGCCTCGATATCCTCGGCGACCTTCTTTTCGAAATTGGAATAGGCGTGAACGATGTACCAGCGCGCCGTCATCTAAAAACTCCCCAATCCTAACTTATCGACCAAGGCCGAGAATAAATTCTACGCCATAGGCCATAAGCTGGTCGGCAAGAAAAAAGAACGCGGCAGCCAGAAACGCCATGATCACCACCATAATGGTGGAGATGACCGTTTCACGCCGTGTAGGCCAGGTCACTTTCGCCGTTTCGGCGCGAACCTGCTGAAAAAAGGTGATCGGATTCGTCTTGGATGCCATCTGCCGCTCTGTCATTGATCCGGCGCTACCCTCAAGCCCTGGCCCGTCGAAACGAATCAGAAGCCTGAAGTCACGCGTATACGGCACGCAAAGCTGAAAATTCAGCCCCACGCGCCGCGTGTCTGTTGACGTTACATAGAATCGATTCCCGAAAAAAACAAGCCCAAAGGTTAAAAGAATACCATACAGGCTTATCGGAAATCCGATCCTTGCGAATATCACTCGGCGCACCATCCAATCGTGCGGCGGCGATCCTTCCCTGCCCGGCCAACAAATCCCGCAGGGAATTATCTTTTTCAACAACGTCGCTCTGCCGAAGCCTGCGCCGTCGTTGAAAAGGCAAAGCGGCATAGATTGCCGCCTAACTTTATAATATAGAAAACGGGCACCCACAGTCAAGCCATGAGCACCCGTTATAAAATGGCAGGGGCAGCAGGGTTCGAACCCGCGACCTACGGTTTTGGAGACCGTCGCTCTACCAACTGAGCTATACCCCTATGCGGCATTTAGAATGCCAGACTGGCGGCGTAACCGCCAGTCAAATCAATTACTCGATGATCGAGGAGACGATGCCTGCACCGACGGTGCGGCCGCCTTCACGGATAGCGAAGCGGAGCTTCTCTTCCATCGCGATCGGCACGATCAGGGTGACGTCCATGGCGATGTTGTCGCCAGGCATGACCATTTCCGTACCAGCCGGCAGCGTGACAACACCGGTCACGTCCGTCGTGCGGAAGTAGAACTGCGGACGGTAGTTCGTGAAGAACGGCGTATGACGGCCACCTTCGTCCTTGGTCAGAATGTAAGCTTCTGCCTTGAACTTGGTGTGCGGCTTCACAGAACCCGGCTTGCAGAGAACCTGGCCGCGTTCAACGTCTTCACGGCCAACGCCGCGGATCAGAGCGCCGATATTGTCGCCAGCCTGGCCCTGGTCGAGCAGCTTGCGGAACATTTCAACGCCGGTAACCGTCGTCTTCGTCGTCGCCTTGATGCCGACGATTTCAACTTCTTCACCAACCTTGACGATACCGCGCTCAACGCGACCCGTCACAACCGTACCACGGCCCGAGATCGAGAACACGTCTTCGATCGGCATCAGGAACGGCTGGTCGATCGGACGTTCCGGGGTCGGAATGTAGTCGTCAACAGCGGCCATCAGAGCGCGAACAGCGTCTTCGCCCAGTTCCTTCGACGAATCTTCCAGAGCAGCAAGAGCCGAGCCCTTGACGATCGGGGTTTCATCGCCTGGGAAGTCGTACTTCGACAGAAGTTCGCGCACTTCCAGTTCAACCAGTTCGAGCAGTTCTGCGTCGTCAACCTGGTCGCACTTGTTCAGGAACACAACGATTGCCGGAACGCCAACCTGACGGGCGAGCAGGATGTGCTCACGGGTCTGCGGCATCGGGCCGTCAGCGGCCGAAACAACCAGGATCGCGCCGTCCATCTGCGCAGCACCGGTGATCATGTTCTTCACATAGTCGGCGTGACCAGGGCAGTCGACGTGTGCATAGTGACGGTTTGCGGTTTCGTACTCGACGTGCGACGTCGAAATCGTGATACCGCGCGCCTTTTCTTCAGGCGCTGCGTCGATCTGGTCATAGGCCTTGAAGTCACCGAAGTACTTCGTGATCGCAGCCGTCAGAGACGTCTTGCCATGGTCAACGTGACCAATCGTGCCGATGTTAACGTGGGGCTTCGTACGTTCGAATTTGCTCTTTGCCATCGCCGTTGTTCTCTTTGTTCTAGAACCGCTCAAGCGCCAGCACAAAAGCCTCTTGGCTTCCGGGCCAGCATTTATGCCAAAACGGAACGGCGAACCGCCCGTCGATGATTCCTTACACGCCAAACCGCTCTGAAACATTTGGAGCGGGTAGCGGGAATCGAACCCGCGTATTCAGCTTGGAAGGCTGCTGCTCTACCATTGAGCTATACCCGCGCACTCTTAACTCTGATCCGACAGTGGTGGAGGGAGTTGGATTTGAACCAACGTAGGCATAGCCAACGGATTTACAGTCCGTCCCCTTTAACCACTCGGGCATCCCTCCAGATATCACTATCAGCAGAGTCGAGCGACTAGGCATTTCCGCGGGGCTTCTGGCTGACTGTTGGGCCAGCCGTCGATCCGCGAGGGGCCTTATGACGATAAGCTTATCCCCTGTCAACAGGGTAAAAGCGAAAAGAATGCATGTCCGTCCACAACGTCGTGGAAAGTTCCTCTTCCACACTCCCGTTCCATAGGCTCAAACGCCCGCATTTCTCAGGATTTTCCAGCCATCAGAGATTATTTGGCAATCAGAACAGCCTGATAGCAATCACAGGTGAAGTCGCTATCTTCCGCTCACCTAAAGAGTTATAAGCACGCCATGACCGATCAAAACTCGCCCCGCACACCAAAAGATTCTCATTATGCGCGCCTGCGCCGCCAGCATCGCGATCAGAAAGCTGTGACCGAAGGCAAATCACCGCGCAAGCCGCAGCGCCAGTCCGTTTCGGCAAGCGCCGTGACCGAGGGAACCGTACGGCTTTATGGCCTGCATACGGTCCGCGCCGCCGTGGAAAACCCGGAACGCAAGATATTGCGCATGCGCGCGACGCGAAACGGGTTCGCCCGACTTGAAATCGGAGAGGCCGAATCTCTCCCTTTCCCCGTCGAAATCGTCGATCCGCGCGACATAGACAAGGAAACCGGTTCCGAAGCTGTCCATCAGGGCGTCATGATCGAAGCCGAGCCGCTACGCGCCCGTAAACTGTCCGAACTGAAGGACAGCCCGCTGCTTCTCGTCCTCGATCAGGTAACCGATCCGCACAATGTC
Organism: Ochrobactrum sp. A-1; assembly: GCF_022488005.1. Taxonomy (NCBI): domain Bacteria; kingdom Pseudomonadati; phylum Pseudomonadota; class Alphaproteobacteria; order Hyphomicrobiales; family Brucellaceae; genus Ochrobactrum; species Ochrobactrum sp. A-1. The sequence continues at coordinate 10,749 of NZ_JAKVQC010000003.1, read as the reverse complement.
GGTGCCATCATGCGTTCAGCAGTAGCCTTCGGTGCTGGCGCACTGATTACGACAAGCCGTCACAGCCCGCAGGAAACCGGCGTTCTGGCGAAAGCCGCCTCCGGTGCACTCGAAATGATCTCGCATATTGAAGTGCGCAATCTGGCCGAAGCGATTGAAGAGCTGCACAGCCTCGGGTTCCAGACCATCGGTCTTGATTCGGAAGGGCCGCTGGAAATGGAAGCCACCTTGTCCGGCGGACGAATCGCTCTCGTGCTTGGCGCAGAAGGCAAAGGCCTGCGTCAAAAGACGCGCGAAACAGTTACCGCGCTTGCCCGCCTCGACATGCCGGGCGAAATCAAGTCGCTCAATGTCTCGAATGCGGCTGCAATCTCCCTTTACGCTGCCGAACGATATCTCCGCGCACGTTGATTCGACTGTAAAGACCTCTCCCGGTTGGCCCCTCCATCCGGGAGAATGGCAGAAAATCCAATCGTTCCGACTCAGGCGGTAGCGATATAGCTGCGGATATCTTCCGCTTCGCGCTCCACGTCTTCGATACGCCGCTTCACAACGTCACCGATTGAAATGATTCCCACGAGCTTGCCGCCTTCTTCCACCGGCATATGGCGGAATCGGCTTCGCGTCATGATCTCCATCACCTGATTGATCGTGTGATGTTCGCGGCAGACCTGCACTTTTGCCGTCATGACTTCGGCCACCGGCATGCTCATGGCCTTGGTTTCTTGTGCCGCGACGGCACGCACGACATCGCGTTCAGACAGGATACCCTTGATTCGACCGGCCTCGTCGCACACCACCAGCGCACCGATCTTATGTTTGTTCAACATGGCGACGGCGTGGGATAGCGTATCGGCAGGTGCAATAACCAGCACATCCCTGCCCTTTGTCTCGAGAATCGATCTTACGGTCATGCCAAAGTCCCTCCAAGATTTAGCACTCACTGCTTCCGGCGTTCAAACGCCATATAAAGCAGAACGCAGCTCCTCCCACCACGTTCCATGATGGTGCGCTTCGAACGTCAGATTAGCAAGTGGCATCAAATGGGGAGAAGGCTTTGTCAAAGCCAAAAGAGTGCAGAACTTATCGCCTCAGCACGGCATCATAGCTGCGAGGACGGTCCAGCAGTGAAATACCGAAGAACCCGGCAATGAAACCACCTATATGCGCTTCCCAGGCTATGCTGGAAAGGTCCGCGCCGCCAGTCGAATAAAGGCCGGTGATGATGTTGATCAGGAACCAGACACCCACAAAAGTCAGGACAGGCTTCAGCGTCAGGGTCAGCCCAACCGGAAGAACGGGGCCAGCGAATTCCGATCTGCGTCCATGGCCGATGCGGCGAAAGCCGTAACGCGCTGCGGCACCCATCATTCCCGAAATCGCACCCGATGCCCCCACCAGTGGCGAAACGCTGTCCGGATAGATCGCATAATGGGTCAACCCGGCAATCACCGAAGTGAATATCCAGAAAACGATCATTCGCCCCGTACCGATGCGGCCCGCGAGCGGAGAGCCAAAGGCTGCGAGCCAGATCATGTTGACGGCAATATGGGCAAAGCCGCCATGCATGAAGGAATAGCTGATGAGCGTGAAAAGTGCTGCAGGATCGGTAAACCCATCGGCCAGTGAGAAACGTGCCGGGATGAGCGCGAAGTTCAGCATGAACTCATAGTTCTGCTGCTCGCTGATGAGGTAGTTCTGATAAACGTAGACTGCAGCGCACAGGCCGATCAGAGCGAGAATAACGCCCGGAATATTGAATATCGGCTCACTACCGCCCGACCGGCGGTTACTGCCGTTCATTTCCGGCTGGGGAACGCTCATGAACTGCTGCTTTCTATTTTATGCGAAGCACCGCAATCGGACCGAAGGAGCCTTTTGCGTCTGGTCGATGCATGTTGATAGGGCAGAATTTATTAAAAATAAAGGCCGACGGAGGTTCCCGGTCGGCCTTGACGCGAACAGAAATCTTTCGCGAAATTAAATCTGGAGCTCAGAAAAACGCCAACCAAGTCAAAGGCTTCGTCTGACGCCTTATCAAAGCGCGTCTTTCAGTGCCGTGCAACCATTACTTATTATTAACCTTAACGGACGAGCCCGGTGGATGAAGAAAGGGTTAAACTGGCATCCTCGCCGTTAATACTATTTTAATGCGTTCAACAGCGGAGGCAGCCTCCGCGTGAAACGGACAAATCAACGGCGCATGATGAAACACCGCAGTACGATCGCGATTTTCAGCGAATGGCAGCGCTTGGCCCGCACGGAAAGCGGTTTCTTTCGTGCGCCGATGCGTGAACAGATCGAGCCGCGCAAGCTCGGGCGCCATCTGTCCGACCTCTTCTTCCTTGAGGCTGAAAAAGATGACGACCTGTCGTTCCGTCTGGCGGGAACACGCATCTGCACCCTTTTTGGTCGCGAACTGAAGAACACGCGGTTCCTCTCGCTCTGGTCAGAGCGGGACCGGGCAGCCCTTGGCGAACTGTCGGAAAATGTAAATAGCCTGGAAGTCCCTGCCCTCGTTTCGCATGTGGGAATCAGCATGTCCGGACGAAGCCTCGATCTGGAAATGTTTCTCGCCCCGCTTGAAGCGCCAGACGGGCAGATCAGCCTTCTCGGCAGCATCGCCGTGCTCGACGCAGTCACATGGGTCGGAGCCGATCCAATCGTCCTCGGCCATCTGAATTCTATCGAACCGGTGGCTCCAGATCTGATTCTGGCAAATGACGTTCGAAAATCGGCCGCCATCACAGTAAATGCACCCCGAGCAGGGCGTGAGTGGACGAATCTTCGCCTGACGCAGCCACGGGAACATGCCGCTCCGAAATTGCGCGTCATCAAGGGCGGCAAAGCCTGACGCAGGGTTGAAATCGCGATTTCTCTTTATCGACGGCTACTGTATTGTGACGGATAGTAAGAGTGCCAAATTTCGAGATGGATCGGCTTTGATGAACAGATTTGCTGCGGCATCTTCTGCAAGCAATGTGCGGCAGGAAAATTTCAATGCCGTGAATGTCGATCTCAACGGTCGTTACATGCTGGAAAATCGCAGCGAATTTCCCTGTATCATCAAGCGCATGTCGCCTGGAACTGCACTCATGAGCGGTATAGCAACACCGCGCAACGGCGAACGCATTATCGCCTATATCGACCATGTGGGACGGATCGAAGGAATTGCCAACGAGGTTACATCCGAAGGCTTCCACATTCTCCTGTCGACCTCCGAACAGAAGAAGGACAAGCTTTCCGCACAGCTGACCTGGCTTGCCAACAAGCACGAACTTTCCTTGCCCGAAGATCGCCGTCACGAACGCGTCGTACCGCGCAAGACCCAGCACAACATTACTTTTGCCGATGGTGCACAAAGACTGTGCCGCATTGCCGACCTATCGCTTTCCGGTGCGGCAATCGAAAGCGAGTTCAAGCCCACGATCAAAAGCGGCATCATGCTGGGACCGATCCGGGGAACCGTCGTCCGTCATTTCCAGGGCGGCTTCGCAGTCGAATTCGCTACCATCCAGACCAGCACAACACTGGACAATCTTTTCGGTTGAAAGCATCCGCCGAAAAGATGAATGCGTGTCAAGGTTACGGAATGGCAAACCGCGAAATGCCAGGAATCACAAAAAAGCCACGAAAACAGCCCGATTTGCCCTGAATTTGTCCGTTCGTTGACAAAAAGTTTCAGCGTTATTTGCAGTTTTAATCGAATTTGACTCGCATTTTCGCGCGCAAATTTGCGTGCCTTCAAATTGTCTAAGTCATCTTGGTCTCCAACAGGGAGACAAAAGAATGACAAAACAAACCATCATCGCAGCCATACTGATGCTGCTCGGAATCGGACTGGCAGAGGCAGCAAGCCCCGCCTCCAATTCACCATGGATGACGACCGGAGAACGCACTTCGCAGCCCATTGGCCATTACGAGTTCTGCGAGCGCTACAAGTCCGAATGCAACATCACCAGCCGCAACAGCAATATGCTGAAGCTGACACCGGAAATCTGGAAACAGATCATTGCGGTCAATGCGAGCGTCAACGAAAAGATCGCGCCGATGACCGATATGGAAGCCTGGGGTCGCGAGGAATATTGGGAATACCCGACAACAGTGGGTGACTGCGACGACTACATGCTTTTGAAGCGTCGCGAACTGATGGCGCTCGGCATCCCGGCAAATACGCTGCTTTTCACGGTGGTTCGTCAGCCAAATGGTGAAGGCCATGCGGTTCTGACCGTTCGCACCGACCGCGGCGACTTCATTCTCGACAATCTCGATACCCGCGTCCTCGCCTGGAACAAGACCGATTATAGCTATCTGAAGCGCCAGTCGACCACGAACTCCGGAAGCTGGGTTTCGATCAAGAGCGACCGCGAACTCCTGGTCGGCAGCATCAAGAACTGATTATCCGATAGGACAAGGACGGGCCGTCAGTCTCCCTCTGGCCCCGTCCTTTTTCTTTTCAGGCTGGTTCCAGCCCGCGCATGAAAGACCGGGCCTTCTCGACGTAATGTTCTGCCGAAAGCTTTAGTTTTTCGACCGCAGCATCGTCCAGTTCCCGCAGAACCCTTGCAGGCGAACCGACCACGAGTGAATTATCCGGTATTTCCTTACCCTCGGTCACAAGAGCCCCTGCCCCGATCAGACAGTTCTTTCCGATCTTCGCGCCATTGAGAACGATGGCACCCATGCCGATCAGTGTATTTTCACCTACGGTGCAGCCATGAAGAATGGCCCGATGCCCGATGGTACAACCTGCACCGACTGTCAGTGGAAAGCCGATATCCGTATGCATGATGGTGTGTTCCTGAACATTGGTGTCATCCCCAATGGTGATCGGCTCATTATCGCCGCGCAGAACAGCGCCAAACCAGAAACCGGCATTTTCACCGACAACGATCTTGCCGATCAGGGTCGCATCTGGCGCGATCCAGTTGCTGCTGCGGTCCGCGAATAGCGGCTTGTGCCCGTTATATGCATAGATCGGCATGTTCTTCCTCCATCAGCAAACTCGATATTGAATCGCTAAGCCGTTTCAAGCCGTCATACAAGCACGACTTCACGCTCTGTTAACCATAAAAGACCGATATTCTTTTGCAATATCATCACCATGACACCCAGATGGAAACAGCACCAGATTACACCGCCTCGAAAATGGGAAGCCGCCTCTTCGGTTGGCTGTTGTTGGCGGTTATCGTCCTGATTCTGCTCTCGATTGCCATGAATGTTGGCGGACGTCTGCTTGGTCCGCTGATTGCGCGCGGCGGACACTCCGACAGCACGCACGCTTATGAAATCATCATCGGCAACAACGTCCTGTCGATTCCAGCCAGTATGATCCGCTTTTCGAACCAGCGACGCGATGGGGTGACCGGGCGTCTCGACCTGTATGCTCGCTGGCCAGGCCTTACCGGTTACACGGAACGCGACCGCGCCATCTTCAACCTTCTCACTCCGAAACGGCATCTCATTTTCATGTCCATCGAGCAGCGAACCATGTCGCGCGATATGAGCGGGCGTTATCTGCCGATCTATGCCGAACTGATTGACCCGAACGGAGAAGCAGCGCCCGGAAACCTGACAGTGCACCGCTTTCTCGACAATAGCGGTTATAAGGGTGAGGAACTGGTCTTGTCCGACCCGAGCAGCGGCAAGCCGGAATTCGTTGCGCGATGCCTTGCGGATAGTGCTGCGGAAAGCTTCAACTCATGCGAGCGCGACGTCCAGTTCGGTCGTGACCTGCAAATACTTTATCGCTTCCCCCGCTCCATGCTTGGCGACTCGCAATCACTGGACAAGGCGGTCGTCGATTTTGCGAATACTCATCTCCTTGATGGCAAGCCTGCCGACTGACGCCAAACGAAAATGAGTGACGGAGCGGCCGCCAGATAGATTACTGGCCCAACCAGCCACACCCAACCGTTCCAGCTAGCAGCAGTTCTCATATAAAGTGCCGTAAAAATAACCGGGCCTGCGACGGCACTGATATTCGTAAGGCTAGCAAGCGTCCCCTGAAGCGCACCTTGCTTGTCTTGACCCGCCTTATCCGACAGGATGGATTGCAGAGCTGGCATCGCTATTCCACCAAATGCCAGCAACACCAGAATTGGCGCAACTATCCAGCCTTCTGCGGCGAGCGCGAGGGATGCCATACCCAGCCCATCAGCAGCCATTCCAATGATTATCGTATATCCAGCTCCAATTGATGCGACGAGACGACCCGTACCAAGCCATTGAAACATGGCATGCAGCAAACCGAAGGCCGCAAGCGACAAGCCCACATGTGTCGTATCCCAATGGAAACGATCTTCAGCGAATATCACCCACAAGACAGCAGGTATCTGTCCCACCAGTTGCAGAAGAAAGAAAACCCACAGCAACGGTTTGAGACCTTTCTGCGCACCCGATGGCACGAGAGCGCCCAGAGATTCATTCGCCTGGGGCTCCGGTTTGGTTTCGGGGCGAAGCTCCGGCATCAAAAGGAAAACCGACAGAGCCATGAAACCGTTAACCACTGCGGCAACCGCAAATGGGGCTGTTGGCGAAACATTTCCTAATGCGCCACCGATGACCGGTCCGAGAATCATACCGCCGCCATAACATGCACCCAGCCAGCCAAAGGCTTGAGCGCGTGCACTCCCTTCCACCGTATCCGCTATGCAGGTTCCTGCGACCGCCATCGTCGCTCCCGTCATACCCGATAGGATACGACCAGCATAAAGAACCCAGAGGTGGGGGGCAGCAGACATGATGGCATAATCGATTGTCGCCCCGATGAGCGAGCCGAACAGGATCGGTTTCCGGCCAAATCGGTCAGACATTCGCCCCAGAACCGGAGCGAAGAAAACCTGCATGAGCGCATAAAGAGACAACAGCACTCCATAGTGACCCGCCACATCGTCGGAATGAGCCACATCGCGCAGCAAACTGGGCAGAACCGGCATCGCCAGACCGATCCCCACTGCGTCCAAGACAGTAACAGCCAGAACGATCATCAACGTGCTGTTCATACCAGCCCCATAATTTATCATCGATAAGGAGCTGGACTTAAAATTTATCAATGATAAATTGTCAAGGTATAACTGATTTGGTGAGCGCTTTGGCAAAATTACACCGTGATGCCGTGATACGAACGGCACTGGAACTGTTGAATGAGGTCGGAGAAGAGGGCCTGACAACGCGTCGTCTGGCAGAGCGGCTGGGCGTGCAGCAGCCAGCACTTTACTGGCATTTCAAAAACAAGCGTGTGTTGCTGGATGCCCTCGCAGAAACGATTTTGGCGGAGCATCACGACTACGCCCTACCGCGCGCTGGGGAGAACTGGCGTCATTTCCTGATTGAAAATGCGCATAGTTTCCGGCGGGCATTGCTGACTTATCGCGATGGCGCGCGTATCCACGCCGGAACGCGCCCGAATAACAATCAAATGGGACAGGCCGAAGCTCAGATTGAATTTTTGATCCAGGCAGGTTTTACACCCGTAAATGCAGCGCGCGTGCTGATCAGCATCAGCCATTATGTTGTCGGGGCTGCGCTGGAACAGCAGGCTGACTTCCACGAAAGCACGCCATCCGACGAGGCAAATATTGAAGCAACATCAACAATTGCCAAAGCCATGGCAACGTTAGATGCAGAAGGCCCCGAGAAGCTGTTCGATTTCGGATTGATGCTATTAATCGATGGGCTGGAGCGGTATCAGCGGCCCAAAGGTCAGGACCTATTAATTTGATGGAAATGGCACCTTAAATGACAAGAGCGGTTAGGAGAGATGCGAAGAACGGGGTGATTCCCCCGGCTGAGCGGTTCGGCGCAGCGGATCGCGAGTCATTTTGGTGTCCAGAAGATGTGGTCCATCCGCGCTGCTACTTCGATAAAAAAAACCTCGAAAATGAACCTTCGCCTTTTCTCCTCGTATCCAAACAGATGGCCTCACACCATTTTCACCAAATGAATAGGTCCTGACCATAAGACTGGCACATCTACTTCCCGCTCAGTTCCTGGAAAGCTCTTTGCCCGTCTTCACTGAACTTGATCTGGCTGAGTGGAACCCCGCTCATGAGATGTTCTTCCGTGGCCGCCAGCACGATTTCCAGCTTTAACATTTCCGCCGATCCGAGAAGCTTCCAGCATCCTTTTCCTGCAAGGAGGGAAAAGTCGCGATCCATGACATAAGCTGCGGCAGCATAAGCGCCGTCACATTTCCCGATGCTTTGCGGTTCATCGAATATCTCAATCACTGACCGCGAGCCATCGTCCTGTTCGGTTTCGATAGTTCCCAGAACTTCTGCGCGCGCAGCTAAAGACAGGGCCATCAGGAGCATAGCCAATGGAAAACCAAATTTCATAGAATCAACCAAGGCTCAGGAATAGTCGTGTCGGGATATCAAAACGCCCTCTCCATTGGAAAGGGCGTCAGAGAGTATTCCTGCCCGGCATCAGCGTCGTTCGCGACGCGATTACCGCGACCTATCAAAGATCGACGTCGAGAATGGCCATCGAGAAATTGTAGGAGAGTTCGCCTTCATCCTCGTCCTTATAGACCAGTCCGAGAAATTCGTCGTTGAGGTAAAGCTCGGCGGAGTCGTTCTTGCGCGGACGCGCCTTCACCTGCAGGCCGGGATTGTTGAAGGTCCGTTTGAAATAGGCGTCCAGTTTTTTGAGTTCTTCGGGTTTCAACCGGCTTCTCCTGATATTGAATTGAGCCGGTTTATTGCATCCGGCCATTTCCTATGTAAACCCCCGGCAAAGCCGTGCTCAAGGGTTGTCGGCAGTTAATAGCTTCTTTTGACAGAATATAGGCCGCATACTGGAAAAAACCAGCAAGCGGCCCGTTCAGCCTGCAACGATACGATGTATCGCTTAAATCCCCTCGCCCAGCATCTGGTCCATGACGCGGGAGGGCTCGGCACAACCCGTATCGCCCATGATCCTGGCCGGTACACCAGCTACCGTGACATTGTTCGGGACAGGTTTCAGAACCACTGAACCAGCGGCGATTTTCGAGCAATGACCGACTTCGATATTGCCGAGAATTTTCGCGCCAGCACCGATCAGTACACCGTGACGGATTTTCGGATGGCGGTCGCCGCTCGATTTGCCCGTGCCGCCGAGTGTGACCCCGTGAAGGATCGAAACATTGTCTTCGATCAAGGCTGTTTCGCCGACCACAAGTCCGGTCGCATGATCGAGGAACAGACCGCTGCCAAGCCGTGCGGCCGGATGAATATCGGTCTGAAAGATCGAGGACGAACGGCTCTGCAGATAATAGGCAAAATCCTTGCGGCCTTCATGGTAAAGCCAATGTGCCAGACGATGGGTCTGGATCGCATGGAAACCCTTCAGATAAAGGATAGGGTCCATGAAGCGGCTATAGGCCGGATCGCGATCATAAACCGCCTGAATATCGACGCGCACAATCTGCGACCACTCAGGATTGGCATCCAGCATCGCGTCAAAGGTCTGGCGCAGAATATCGGCGCTCAGATCGGCATGGCCGAGACGCTCGGCGATACGATGCATGACCGCATCTTCCAGACTCGGCTGGTTGAGGATCGTCGCATAAAGGAACGTGCCCAACACGGGATCGTTCTTGACGGCTTCCTCCGCTTCGGCACGGATGGAATGCCAGATAGGATCGACCTGCCCCAGACCGGGGGTCGCTTTCGCTGATGTGCGAACGGACATATGCATACTCCAGTTTTGCACCGCGAGAGGAGGAGACGACAGCCGAACTTTCGCTCAGTCCCCACGCCGCAATACGAGTTCGGCGCGCAGCATACAGCATTTCCAGCAAAAGTGTGAAACGGTTTTGCGTTCGGAAATGCGTACCTGCAAATAGCCATTCCCCCGCAGTTCTGCGGGGGAATGGCTTAAAATGGTTTGCCTTGACACAGCCGAATTTGACGCACCCCGTCGGCGCGCTCTTTGTCCAAGATCAAATTCCCGTCAGAGCCGATTTTCTTTCAAAAACTGCAACACCGCCTGCTTGTAGACCTTGTCACCAACGGCCAGCATATGGTCGCGGTCCGGAATATCGACTGCCTGTCCATTTGGCAGAAGATCGGCCAGTTCCTGCGCGCTGCCTGCAATATCATCGGTTGTGCCGACGGCCACGAGAACGGGCTGCATGATACGTGCAATCGCGGCAGCGGGAACAAGCTCCTTGGAGGTAATCACACAGGCGGCAAGCGCAATACGGTCACTCTTCGTCTGGTCGGCAAATTTGCGGAACATCTGTCCGCGCGGATGCGTAATCGTCGTCGGATCCTCGGCGAGAAGCGCCTCGCCAATAGGCTCCCAGTCGCCAGCGCCCGTCACCATGCCAATGCCAAGACCGCCGAAAACGGCGCTATGAACGCGCTCGGCGTGTTCAATCGCCAGAAATGCTGTAATGCGCGCCCCCATGGAATAGCCCATGACGTGTGCGTTTTCGATCCCGAGATGATCGAGCAGGGCTGCTGCATCCGCTGCCATTTTGGTTGGCGTATATTCGTCCGCGTCATGGGGCTTCGCTGAAAGGCCGTGCCCGCGATTATCGATGGCGATGACGCGATATCCGGCTTCGGTCAGCGTGCGGAACCAGCCGGGCGAAACCCAGTTGACGAGACTTGACGACGCAAAGCCGTGAATGAGCAGGATCGGATCGCCTTCTCCGTCCTGACGGTACGCCAGACGCAAGCCATCATGTTCGAAATATTCGATATCGAGGGCACTCACCTGATTATTCCTCTTGATTGTCTTGTCTCGATATCAAGG
>NZ_JAKVQC010000002.1:0-142638 GCF_022488005.1 Ochrobactrum sp. A-1 | reverse complement strand
TTTGCGCCAGGCGCTAATGTTCTGGCTGGCCAATCAGATACGGGGAAAAGCTATCTTTTTCATTGTTTGGATTACATTCTGGGTGCCGAGGAACTTAAGAAGCGGATACCTCTGGCCGAACCCTACTCGCAGCTGTTCGTAGAATTCAATAACAAAGAAAACCAGAGCCTTACCCTTGAACGAAGTTTATCAGGGGGCGACTTGGCGGCTCACTATTGCAAAATTGATGAGATCGCTGAGCCTGGCGAGAAAATTCCATATCGTCGATCCGGCGCCAATCACACAAAAGATCTGACCTCAGTTCTGCTCCCATTTGCTGGCATGGATGGGGAAGCAAAGCTCCGAAAGAACGATCGCGGTGAGACGCAACGGCTTACCGTCCGCACCCTCCTTCCGATCTTCCTCGTCAATGAAGTCGCCATGATCGATGAAAAATCGCCCGTGGTGGGAGATGGGACATTCGATGCGACAGCGCGCAAGAGGATGTTCGCTTATCTTTTGTCGGGGAAGGATGACACTGGCATTATTGCCGCTGAACATCGCGATATCGTTCGTGCGCGAAACACCGCAAAACTTGGCCTTATCAGCGACATGCTCGAGCCGCTTGCACGTCGTGTGAGTCAGTTTGGCGATAACCCCGACGATACGGTTGAGAAAGTTGAGGCAACGATCAACGCCATTTCCCAGGAAATGAGCCAGACAAGCGAACGAAGAAACCAACTATTGAAGCACCTCCAAAGCGAAACTGCCGAGTTGCAGCGAGCAGAGACGCAGGTCATCGCAATTACTGAGGTTCTCTCCCGATATAAGCTTCTCGCTGAAAGATATCGTTCGGACCTTGCTCGGCTCGATTTCATTGCGGAGGGGGCCCATTACTTCACCGGCCTGCAGGAGGTACATTGTCCCCTATGCGATCAGCCCATGAGCCCGGGGCATGCACATATGGCCGAAGAGAATAGTATCAATGTTTATGAGGGTGCCCGAGCCGAGGCTGCGAAAATCAAGGCGCTGGATGTGGACTTGGGTGAGACCATTTCGACACTCGAGGCCCGACTTGCAGATTGGCGAAAAGGAGAAGCGGAGTCCCGCACCCTCATAAGAGGTTATGAGAATCAGATTGACCAGGCTTTAACCCCGACATTAGCCAACCTTAGTTCACGCCTCGAAAAGCTGATCGCTCGACGCGTGGCGTTGGAGAGCGTTCGTAGCGACAGAGATCAACTCCAGAGCCTCCAGCTAATGAAGGAAGAAATAGAGCGCACCACTACCGGCAAAGGGACGAGTACTCCTAAATGGGAACCTCTCCCATCAGTGGCGCTGAGAGGCTTTTGCAAGTCGATTGAAGAAGTCTTGAAAGAGTGGAGCTGGAGCGACGAGCCACGAGTGGAATTCGATCAGAGTGGATTCGACATTGTCGTAGACGGTCAAAGCCGCCAATCGCACGGCAAGGGCGTTCGATCGGTTTTATATTCCGCCTTTGTGATTGGGCTTCTAAGGTATTGCAAGTCGCAAGGTAAGCCCCATCCTGGATTCGTTGTCTTAGACTCTCCTCTCACCAGCTATCGTCGATCACCTTCCCGCAATCAAACGGATGGCCCAATCTCGGCTAGCATCGAAGTGGCATTCTGGAACTCCCTAGCAAAGCTAAAATCCGACACTCAGATTATCATCATCGAGAACAAAGAGCCTCCGAGTGAAGTGGCAAGGGCGGTCAACTACGCATGGTTTGGGGGGGATACGGCGCAGCCGGGTCAACGGAGTGGATTTATTCCGCAATGATGCAGAACTTAATCCGGCCTAGGCGCGCAGCTGGTCAGAATGGCCTCTGAGACACAGCCGACAGCATCCTCGAAAGCTGCTCATGCGGTCGGCTCATCGGGCCAGCAGTCCGGCCATGAATCGACGAAATGTGCTTTTTGGAGGTCACGACGAAGGTGCGTTGGATGATGGAAAAGGCGGCAAAGCTCGGACTAGCTTTCCGTAACGAGCTTGAGCTAGATGGAGATGAACATCGGGGAGCGATCTCGGACTCCTACGGAGAGTTCCTCAGAGTGGACTTCCCCTTCAAAAATGGAGGTCTTCTGTTAGACAAGACTGACAGGAGACTTAGAATTGAAGCAGCGAGAATTTACAGAAGAATTCAAACGTGAAGCCGTTCGGATTTTAACGACGAGTGGTCGAAGCATTTCATCAGTTGCCGAGGACCTTGGCATTTGCAAATCAACCCTTGACCGGTGGCGTCGTAATGTTGCTGAGAACGATTTACTCTCCGGTCCGCATGAAGACATGAGCCAGGAGCTTGCTCGGCTTCGCAAAGAAAACGAGCTTCTACGACAGGAACGAGACTTATTAAATTGAAGCAGGATAAGAAAACGATCCAGTGAATCGTTTTCCCTGCGGAACGCGACGGCCTTCTTCGCTCGGGAGACAAGTCGATGAAGTTTGCTTTCATCGATACGGAGAAGGTCCATATGTCTCTGTCGCGTTTGTGCGCCTTCGCAGGTGTCAGCATTAGTGGTTATTATGCATGGAAGCATCGCGTCCCCAGCCGCCGCCAGCTTGATGACATGGTTATCCTGGCGCATATTCGCAATCAGTTTGCACTGTCTCGTGAAACCTATGGTAGCCCTCGAATGCTTGTCGAACTGAATGAAGTAGGTATTCGGGCAGGTCGTCACCGCACGGCGCGACTGAGTGCCAGGAGAATGGCTTGAAAGCCCGGCAGAAAACGCGCTTCAAACGCACGACCGACAGCAATCATGGTGAGCCTGTTGCTCCCAATCTTCTGGATCAGGACTTCACTTGTGATGGACCAGATCAGAAATGGGGTGTCGATATCAGTTATATATGGACCGCAGAAGGTTGGCTGTATCTAGCAATTGTTGTCGATCTTTACTCTCGTCGTATTATCGGCTGGGAAGCGCGGGATCGGATGAAGAAGGATTTGGCTATTTGTGCTTTGATGAAGGCTATTGCAATCCGGAAACCAAAGCCGCGGTTGATCCAGCGCTCAGACAGAGGAAGCCAATATGCCAGTTATGAGTATCGCAGAATCCTCAAAGCGCACAGCATGCTTCCATCCATGAGCGGAAGAGGAAATTGTTACGATAATTTGATGGTCGAAACCGTCTTCAAGACGATCAAGTCAGAACTGATATGGCGAACTGTATTCTACACACGTAAGGATGCAATCAAAGCCATTGGCGAATACATTGACGGCTTCTATAATCCCGTGCGCAGACATTCTGCACTCGGGTATAAATCACCGATCAAGTTCGAGATGATAAACCGTAAATTAGTGACAGAACCTCTCCACTAAATAAGGGCAAGTCCATTCCATCCCGCGCCAATAAGTTGTAGACTCGTCGTTGGAGCAGGGCCAGGGATTCGGGGAAAATTTGTCAGAGCTTTCGTTTTCGCCGCGCGATCTATTGGCATCGCATCCCTGGACGTCGGTGTTCTTCACCACATATTCGTTGAGCCTGTCCTTCCTCGAGGCTATTCCGCTGGCGTGCGTTAACAAAAGCTATCGCAACTTCACTGTTGTCGCTGATGTTGCCGGGTATCGTGCTTCCCTAACAGATGTCGGCGCAGTCGGGATAGGGCGGGTCTACGACCTAGTTGCTGTTAAGTGTCGGACCGGCGTGTTCCATCCAAAGATCGGACGTAACCGCCCGATTGTTACCGTGGAGAATATGTCTTGACGCGGGCGACGATTTCTTCGTCATCGACAAAGCATTCGAGGAATTCTTGCCATTTTTCGGCTGATTGACGCGCGTCGACCAGCATCTGTCTGAGTTCATCGATGCCGTCGTCCGTCAAAGCGGAAGTGGTTTGATCGTCGCCGGTTACGACAGTGACTATGTTTCCATAGGTCAGGTTATCGTCATTGCGGATGATCGCATACAGAAGGTCAGCATCCTCGTTGAGCATTTCGGCGACATAGTCGAGCGTGAAGACAAATCTGACCGTCGCCATCAGGCTGCCTCAGCATGTTCTGCTGTGAGAGGCTTCCAGTTCCAAGGGAGCAACTCATCGAGCCGATTGATTTTGTGATCATGAATGCGGTCGAGCACATCGGCCAGATAGGCTTGCGGGTTGATGCCGTTCATCTTCGCCGTTTCAATGATCGTCATGGCGCGTGCCAGAGTTTCCGCGCCAGTATCCGCGCCTGCGAATAACCAATTCCGGCGCCCTACTCCTATCGGCCTCAGGGCTCGCTCCGCAGCATTGTTGTCCATGGCCACACGCCCGTCCTCCAGGAACAGGGATAATGACGGCCATCTGCTCAGCCCATAGCGCAAAGCCTTCGCCAGTTCGCTTTTGCCCGGAATGCGAAGCAACTGCTTTTCCGCCCACGCGCGCAGTTCCTCGACCTTTGGCTTGCTGTGCTTTTGACGCGTGACAAGCCGTACATCGGCGGGCCGACCTGCAATATCCCGCTCGATATCATACAGCGCGCCGATCCGATCGAGAGCCTCGCGCGCAATCCCGGATTTGTTCGCGGTCCAGATGTCATGAAAGTCACGCCGCCAATGTGCCCAGCAGGAAGCTTCGCGGAAGCGGCGCTTCCCGTCCGATCCCGGCTCATATAACTTCGCATAGCCTTTATAGCCATCAGCCTGAAGGATGCCGCTCGCCTCTCGCAGATGATGGTGGACGTGCTCTTCCTTCCAGTCGGGAGCGAAGTAATAAACCGCACCCGGCGGTGCGCCGCCTGCCCATGGACGCTGATCGCGGACATACGTCCAAATCCTGCCCTTCTTCACACCTTTGCCCAGTCCCTTGTCGCGCAATGAGCGATCCAGCACCCGGATCGGCGTATCGTCAGCATGGAGGAGATCGCTTTTCATGATCTCGGTCTCAATACGCTCGATCAGTGGCCGAAGCACTTGCATGGCACGACCGCACCAGTCCACCAGTGTGCTGTCAGGTATATCGACACCCATCCGCGCGAAGATCTCGTTGAGGCGATAGAGCGGCAGATGATCGTCGAACTTCGAGACCAGAATATAGGCCACAAGGCCCGCACCAGCCATGCTACCCGGTATCGGGCGGCTGGGCGCAGGAACCTGCACCATCTTCTCGCAACAACGGCACGACTTCTTTGGCCGGGCGATCTCGATAACCTTCATCGTCGCTGCGACCATGTCGAGGATTTCGCTGACATCCTCTCCGACAAGGCGTAATTCTCCACCGCAGGCAGGGCAGCAATGACCGGGATCCAGTTCCCGGCGTTCGCGAACCGCATTTTCCGACACGCGCGGACGCCGGCGCAGCGGTCTGGTTTGTGATGTCTCATCCGGGACGCAAGCCGGATCGTCTTCAAGCTCCTCGACGGTCGCGGTCTCGTGTTCGGCACTGGCAATCAACAGATCCTCAAGCGCCAGTTCCAGTTGCGCAATTTCCCGCTCGATCTTTTCAGAAGACTTGCCGAAGACCTGTTTCTTCAGCCGGGCAATGCGTAGCCTCAGACCCTGGATCAGGTGATCATGCGCTTTCAAAGCCGCCGACATCTTCGCATTCTCCGCCTGCAAGGCGGTGATCATCGCCTTCAGAAAGGCTGGATCATCAGGAAGATTTGAGCTCGCATTCGACATGATCCTGACTAGCACAAATCAGGACAGGACGCCATAAAAACAAGTAGTTTCAGTAAGATAAAATCAACCGACACGTGCCGGCGGAGCACCCCAGTCCGGGCGCCTCCAGTCTATTCCTTCCCATAACATCGCCAGTTGGGCTGCTGTCAGCCGAGCTGTCCCATCCGCCGCTGAGGGCCAGGGGAAACGGCCTTTCTGCAGAATTTTATAATAAAGGCAAAATCCCTGGCCATCAAAATACAGCAGCTTCACCCGATCGCCACGCCGCCCGCGAAAGGCGAAGACAGCTCCACCTGTCGGCTTCTGACGCAAGACATCCTGTGCCAACATCGAAAGGCCCTCAATACCCTTCCTCATGTCTGTGACGCCGCAGGCAAGATAAACCCGAACGCCGGTGCCCGGTCCAATCATGCCTGTTCCACCGCCCGGATGAGCCGCGTCAGCACCGTGCCTTCCACTTGGCTGCCAAAACAAAGTCGACGGCCGCAGCGCAATTGCAATTCAACCATTGAGGATGAAGCATCGACGGAACTGTTCGCCTCAGAACCGAGTGGAGCGTCAGTCATGTCAACGGGAAGAAACAAGGGCTCCGGCGAGGGAGGCAGAAGCCCCTTCCTCTTCAACTCGCTTCGCCACATATAAATCTGCTGCCGCGATACATCGTGACGTAGCGAAACTTCTGTTACTGTCGCGCCATCAACCCCAACCGAACTGACTATCGCAAGCTTCTCTTCGACCCGCCACCGACGGCGGCGTTCGTGGCCCAGTATTTCCATCCGCATCGTCTACCTCAATCTCAAGACACGTCATTAACGTCGTCGCTAAAGACGTGTCTTACGTCACGAGGCTTTGCTTCAACAGGCGGTAGCAATCGGGCCGTTACGATCGGACTATTCGCGGATAAGGATGGCGAGGTATGCGCGACTGTTGGCTCAGGCAACCTGACTTTTGGCGGATGGGGTTACAACAATGAGGTTCTTGAAGTCTTGAGACCAGGACGGGATTCCTCTTGTTTCTCCGGACTTGCCGACCTAATTGTCATTAAGCATGGAATAAGATGGGGTGGTTGCCGCCCTCCCCAGACGGCATCGCAATGTGCCAGAGTGTGATCGTTGGAGATCATGTAGCGGAGAGGATGGCAATGAAGTATACAATGATCGGGGTTGATCTGGCAAAAAATGTTTTCCAGCTTCACGGCGCGTCGCTGACGGGCGAAGTGCGGTTCCGCAGGAAATTGTCGCGCGGTCAGTTTCTGCGTTTTATGGGAAGCCAGCCCGCTTGCATTGTCGTCATGGAGGCATGTGGCAGCGCCCACCATTGGGCGCGGGAGATGGCGGCGCTGGGCCACGAAGTCAAGCTGATCGCGCCGCAATATGTGCGACCATTCGTGAAGCGCCAGAAGAATGACGCCGCCGACGCAGAGGCCATTGTCATCGCGGCGCGTCAGCCGGAAATGCGGTTTGTCGAACCCAAAACTCCCGATCAGCAAGCGCGCGCTATTCTGTTCCGGGCAAGAGAGCGCATTGTCCACCAACGCACGGAGTTGGTGAATGCCCTGCGCGCAATGCTCTATGAATATGGCCATGTCGTTCCTGTGGGCATCGGACATATCAAGCGGCTGGAAGCGGCGCTGAACGACGTGGCCAATAATTTGCCCGATCTGGTGCGCGAGGAAGGCCTTGATCTGCTGGCCCAGATCGGTGAAATGACCGCCAAGATCGATAGCAAGACGCAGAAATTGGCCTCACTTGCCAAGCAGACCGATGTGGCGCGGCGTCTTCAGACAATGCCTGGCATCGGGCCTATGACAGCCGTGGCTGTCGAGGCTTTTGCGCCGGCAATGGAAAGTTTCAAGTCGGGCCGTGACTTTGCAGCCTGGCTCGGCCTTGTCCCGAGGCAGTTCTCATCCGGAGGCAAGGAGCGGTTGGGCAAGGTCTCAAAGGCCGGGCAAGCGGACATTCGCAGGCTGCTGATCATCGGCGCGATGGCGCGTGTGAATTGGGCGAGCCGCAAGGAAGCATCAGCGGATCCCTGGATGATGCGTATGCTTGGGCGAAAGCCCCGAATGCTGGTGGCGATCGCGCTGGCGAACAAGATGGCACGCATGATTTGGGCGATGTTGATGCGGCAGGAAGATTATCGAAATCCGACGTTGACGACGGCGGCATGAAGGCTGCTATCACCAACGTTGGCAAGGAGGTGTGAGAAGTCGATGACCTGAATGGGCGCAAGATCGAACGATCCGGATCAAGAAAACCAGTGGGAGTCCTTCGAGCGTCATAGCTCGGGAATAAGATTTGGACCTGATCCGCTGATCACCATCCCGGCCAGCGGCTTCTGAAAGCGCCGCAAACGAAGGCCTGACAGAAGACCGCATTCGATCACACGTCCAAAGGCTCAGAAACAACTTGCACAACGGGCGGCAACCACAGAAGGACCCCATTTGAGGGGTTATCGGCATCCAAACGGGGCTCTGACGCAATCTCGCTGACATCAGGTCGCTCCGATGACACGTGCTTCCAGCAGATCGAGCTTCCCACGTCCATACATTTGTCTCTTGATGAGTTTCAGCTTGGTGATTTGTCCCTCTGTCTGGCCGTTAGACCACTGTGACGTTATCGCATTTTGGACAGCTGCCCTGTCGCGGATGATGCCATTCGCGAACGGGGCGACTAAGCTTGCTGCTGCGCGGTTGATCCACGTGTCCAGATCATCTTTGGACTTGCGCCGTAGCATTTCGTGGAAGCTCTCCACAACATCTCTGGCCTCGACTAAGTCTGGTAGTTGCTCCTCGATCGCAGCGACCGTCATCGTCTGCGCCTTGGTCAAGTTGTTGCGTTCAAGTGTCATTAGGCGAACGATGGTTCGCGCCGCCGGAGCGTGGCCGAGCCCGTTTTCGGTTTTTTCGGCCCGCCTTCGTCGTGTTGCCCATTCAGTGACAACGCGGAGACTTCCGCCAAAACCAGCCAGCTGAAGCTGCCGCCACAGTTCAGCGCCGTTTCGTGATCCGGCGTCCCATTGCGCTTCAAGCCACGGTAGGTGTGGTTCGAGCGAAGTTTGCCGGACTCGGAAGATGTCGGTCCTTTGACCACGAACAACGCTGCGAACCAGCTTTCGGCTATGCCCGGTTCTGCGCACGATTTCCTTGATGGACAGGCCTTCGTCGATCAGTCCACAAATGACAGAGTTTGTCTCTTCACGTCGCAGATATCCGTCATATTGCAAGCGCTCGGCGGCTGTCAGAAGCTTAGGGTTTACGGTTGCTGTCCCGACTGCAATGCGAACCTGCCGCATCGACTTGCGGACGGCATCAAGAAAAGCGTGGCTAGCGTTTTCCATGAGATGCCAGCGGTCGGCGACCTGTTCGGCCTTTGGCAGGGCTTGCGCAGCGGCCCGCGCATACGCACCGCCGCGGTCTCTTGCCACGATTTCGATTTGCGGCTGCTCGACCAGCCAGGCCTTTGCGGTCAAGGGTTCCCGGTCGGGCAACAACGCGATCGTCTTTCGCCGTTCCAGATCGCAGATGATCGTGCCATATCGATGATTGCGACGCCACGCCCAGTCATCAATGCCGATTACAGTCGGTGGCGTCGGCGGTGGGCGATCATATCGGCGAACGGTTCGTAGAAGCGTATCATTGCTCACCGGCAATCCGAGACGATCCGCAAAGCGCGCCGCCGGGCGACCGCCCAGTGCAAGAGCAAGATGCCGAACGAGGCAGTCCAGACGGGCTGTCCGGCGAGCCATGGGACGGATCACATCATCACCGAAGCGCTCGGCGAAAATCTTTCGGCGGCAATGGACGGTACTACAGACGAAACGTCGGACGGTCAGGTGCAGTTCGATCCTTCGGCCCGCACACGGCAGATCGGCAATCATTCGAGGATAGCGACTATGAACACGACGGGAGGCGGTTCCGCAGTGGGGGCATGTGCAATCTTGGGATCGACCGTAGGCGGCAACGATAATCGCGTCGCCGACATCACGCACCTCATCAACGTTTAGTTCGCTAGGGATAAGATCAGAGAGACGGAACTGGGCTGGCATTGCGCTGATTCTCCTCTGGAAACAACGTCAGTTGAATCCAGAACATCAGCGAGATTGAGTCAGAGCCCTTTTTGGACGCCGATAAGGGGTCCCGTTTAAACGCCGATTGACAAACGATGATCCTGCTCAAGAATATTGTTCAGGTATTTGACCTGTAGGATTTCAATCGGCTTGCTTGAGCCCGTAATCTTCAGGGTATTGTTTATAGCCTGCGCACCAACCAAATTGGCTCCGCTTTTATCAATGAGAATTTTGTTCGGAATGCCATTGATTGCTATAGCTTTTCTAAAGAAACGCCGTGCAGCACCTAGGTTTCGGTGCTCGGAAAGCATAAAATCAAGAGTTTGGCCATCACGATCAACAGCCCGATACAGATACGTCCATTTTCCTTTGACCTTTATATAAGTCTCATCAACACGCCATGAGCCAAGGATTGGTCGTTTACGGCTTTGTGCCCGAGCAGCAATCTGCGGTGAATATCTACAACCCACCGATTCAAAGTTGCATGGTCGACCTCTTCGCCGCGTTCCGCCATTATTTCTTGAAGCTCTCGATAAGAAACTGAATAACGGACATAGATGAAAACGGCATAAACGATGACACTTTTGGGGAGATGAGCATCTTTGAAGTCAATTGTCATCTCTATTCACCTCAATCAATTAAGATCGTTGACGGTGACGTAGCTCCATAGAAGTGAAAATTTTGCAAAAGAACCAAATGATTTAGTCATTATATGATGACGTCCTGCAGTGAGACAACGACACTGAGGGAGAATAAAATTGAGATTTCACCTCTTTGTTGCCGCCATCGAAAAAAAGGTTGCCCGCCCAATGTGAGGATCCATTTGTAAGGGTAGCGTCTGGGTCCCAGCGGCTTTTAGCAGCCAAACGGTGAGTGAGTCCTGAACTCACTGTTGTTTTGCTTGGACTTTACGCTAAAAACTAGGCTTTGACCGTTTAATGATTTCAATAGGTTAGAAGCCATTTGCAAACCAAAAATAACCCCAAAGCAGCTCGTTGAGGTTCAGTTGTAGCGTTGGTAATGCTGGCCCGACATTGGCTAAATGGGATCACTGGAATTGGCTATTCTTTGAAGTTTTCAAGCGCGGAAACGCACAGACTGAAGTTATCTAATGGGACCAGGCTCTCATACCTGATCATGGATTTATAATTGCGATTGCCAAGCCATCTTTGAACGACCCGCAACTCAACGCCTTGCATTATAAGGCGACACGCGCATGTGTGCCTTAAGACGGTTGGAACAATCGCGGCATCCTCGCTTAAGCCAAGTTCATCTTTGCACTCATTCCAAGCGGCTCGATATTTTGGCTGCTCTATCCGTGAGAAGGGGCCACGTAGTTCGTGTCCCATCTTATCAAGAGCAGAGCGAGCTTTAAGCGTTAAGGGCAATCGCCGCGCTAAACCGCTTGTACTCTCTGGAATATGTATGAAGTCGCCTGAGATGTTATCCCATCTGGATGTAATGGCCTCGCCGACATTCACTCCAGTCTCTATGAGAAATGTTGTGAGTGCGGCATAAGCATCGCTGTGTCGACCAATGGCATTAGCGATCTGCTCTTCTTCCCGCGTTGAAAGAAAGCGCAACTCATTGTTCTCTTCCGCCAAGCGTTTAAATGTCGGGACGTTTGGAATTGCACTGTCAGCGTTCGCCGCACGGAGCAATTTGGTAAATGCATTGATCTTACGATTGATTGTTGAGTTTTTGTTGCCGCGTTTCCGAAGTACTGTGACGATCTCATCATAGTCAGCCGCAGTGATTGTCGAGAATGTGTCAGGCTTAAGTTCGGCCAGTTCCAAAAGATATCCGTATGCACTCGCCGCATGCGCGTTTCCACTCTTCCATAGAGTGCCTGCATATTTAGCTATCAAGTCGCTGATTGTAATCTGTTTCATCTGCATTCAGCCAATCCAACCATCCCAGTGAAATGACTTGCATATCAGCATCCAATCGATAGGTCAGAATAAAAAACTGCGGTGGCACTATATATTCAGTGATTGAACGCCGGGAAATGTGACGATTACGGGTTTACAAAATATTAACAAATAACGTCAGTTAGGCCCATTTTCGCCGAACTGAGGCGATTTTGTGTTAAAACTGCAACACAGAAGCGTGTGTGATCGTTCGAGTAGCTAAAGCCTGTTGCGAGTCGTCATCATTAAAGTTTATTCATGAGTCGTTAGGTCGAGCGCAGTTGTGGGCTCGGAAAGAAATTTGATCTTGGAGGTCAGACAATGAACATTAAGAGCCTACTACTCGGCTCCGCTGCAGCTCTCGTTGCAGTATCCGGCGCTCAGGCAGCAGACGCAATCGTTGCTCCAGAGCCAGAAGCTGTTGAATACGTCCGCGTTTGCGATGCATACGGCGCTGGCTATTTCTACATTCCAGGCACCGAAACCTGCCTGCGCATTCACGGCTACGTTCGCTACGACCTTAAGGGCGGCGACAACGTTTATGCGACGACTTCGAAGTTCGCTGAAGAAGTTGTTAAGTCGGAACTGAAGCTCACTGGCGAGCTTAAGGATGCCGTTGCAGCAGCTAACAATATTGTAGATAACGACGAAGTGTTTACATACACTGTTGTTCCTACCCCTACAGAGGTAGATCCTGTATACGAAGAGTATACTGGTGATGTTGCTGATCTTCCAGTCGGTACTGAATACGTAACACGTGAAGAAGACGGTCGTCTGACAGCTGGTGTTGTCGGTGGTCGCTCGGTTAAGTACATCACAGCTGGTGGCAAGCATGCCAACGCTAAGTGGTTTGCTGATCTCGGTGCAGACACGAAGGATCGTGACACCTGGTCGAATACCGCTCGTTTCACATTCCGCACTTCAACCGCTTCGGAAACCGAACTCGGTACATTGAAGTCCTATGCTGAAGTTCGCGCTGATTGGAACGATGGTTCGGCTGCAAACGCAAACCTGCGTTATGGCTACATTCAGCTCGGCGGCCTCCGCGTTGGTCTTGATGAATCCGCATTCGTAACCTTCTCTGGTTACCTCGGCGAAGTCATCAACGACGACGTGATCCTCGCAGGTGGCTACCGCACCACAGCAATCAGCTACACCTTCACTGGCGGCAATGGCTTCTCGGCCATCATCGCTCTTGAACAGGGTAACAATTCTGACGTCAACAAGGGTGAGTATACCGATCTTCGCGGCGTTGTACGCACTTCGGGCGGCACGATTGACGACTACACACCACATGTTGTTGGTGGCCTGAAGTACGCTCAGGGCTGGGGTTCGATCGCCGGTGTTGCAGCTTACGACGCACGTAACGAAGAGTGGGCTGGTAAGGTTCGCCTCGACGTAAACGTAACTGACCAGTTCTCCGTATGGGTACAGGGCGGCTACAAGTCGAACAAAGATCATTACGCATACGCTTACACAGATGCTAACGGTTCAGACCGTGGCGTTCGTGTAGTCGACAGCTTCTACGGCACCTGGGGTGGCGATTGGGCTGTTTGGGGCGGTGCTAAGTTCCAGGCAAACGAGAAGGCTGCAATCAACGTACAGCTCGCTTACGAAGATGCAAAGACCTTCGCAGCTACTGCAAACGTAGCTTACGAACTGGTTCCTGGCTTCACCATCACTCCAGAAGTTTCGTACACCAAGTGGGACGACAAGAAGTCGGTTCTTAAGGGTGACGATGCTTGGCAGGGTATGATCCGCTTCCAGCGTTCGTTCTAATCCTAACGGATTGGTTTGAGGAAACCCGGCAGCTTCGCTGCCGGGTTTTTTGTTTGACATTGGACTGTGGTGATTTAGTTTATAAACACCATCTGGCAGTAGAAGGACTGCTGTCAGAAACGACGGCGATATGACCTCCAGTCTGTCGTTGTTAGGTGAAGGGTAGAGCGCTTGCGTTCTACCCTTTTTTGTTAACCAGGCAGCTCAACTGTGAGGAGATAAAAGATTTTTGGTGTTCTGCCTAAATTTCTCTAAGGTTGCGGGCAAATCAAATCGAGATGGTGAATTCATGGGCAAACCATGAAGCCAGCTGAAATCAATGCTCTGTTGGGTCGGCTAAGGTGACAGCCAAGTGCTTAGTATGGGTATATTTTTTCTTAAACTGATTTATTGCGGACGCACTGAACGCCGAATTTGAGTGCGATTTCGTCAAAATAAGATATTAAATGAGAGTGTTTTTACTCTCCTTGAAACCTGAAAATATAATCTATTTTGATTCGCATAAGTTTGATAAATCCGTACAATTTCATATGAATTTGATAGGTAAGCTTCGGTTTTTGCTTATAATCAGATCTTATAATCCTTCATATTATGCAATGATCGCACTTAAATCTACTAATCTGCATTTAAAACGTTTGAATCTTAAAGTTGTGGGTGAACTGCCCCCCATTTCGACCGGACAGTCGGCATAAGCAGAAAGGCTCAAGCACAGGCTTGGGTATAGGCTTATGTCTAACGAGTATCGACACGTTGAATTGCTGACGGGTGATGTTCGCCGCAGGCGGTGGACAACCGAGCAAAAGCTGACAATCATTGAGCAGAGTTTCGAACCAGGCGAGACGGTATCGTCCACCGCTCGCCGCCATGGCGTCGCGCCCAATCTGCTTTATCGGTGGCGCAGGCTCTTGAGCGAGGGAGGTGCTGCAGCTGTGGATTCTGACGAGCCGGTGGTCGGCAATTCGGAAGTGAAGAAGCTGGAAGATCGCGTCCGCGAGCTGGAGCGCATGCTCGGCCGCAAGACGATGGAGGTCGAAATCCTTCGGGAAGCCTTGTCCAAAGCAGACTCAAAAAAACGGATATCGCGGCCGATCTTGTTGCCGAAGGACGGTTCGCGATGAAGGCCGTCGCAGACACGCTGGGCGTATCCCGTTCCAACCTCAACGAGCGGCTGAAAGGCAGATCGAAGCCGCGCGGCTCCTATCACAAGGCCGAGGATGCAGAGCTTTTGCCCATCATTCGCAGGCTGGTAGATCAAAGGCCAACCTATGGCTATCGGCGGATCGCCGCGCTCCTCAATCGCGAAAGGCGAGCCGCCGATAAGCCTGTCATCAACGCCAAACGGGTCCATCGCATCATGGGCAACCACGCCATGCTGCTGGAAAAGCACACAGCCGTTCGCAAGGGCCGCCTCCACGATGGCAAGGTCATGGTCATGCGCTCCAACCTGCGCTGGTGCTCGGATGGGCTGGAGTTCACCTGCTGGAACGGCGAGGTCATCCGTCTCGCCTTCATCATCGACGCCTTCGACCGCGAGATCATTGCCTGGACGGCGGTCGCCAACGCGGGCATCTCCGGCTCAGACGTGCGCGACATGATGCTGGAGGCGGTCGAGAAACGCTTCAATGGAACCAGAGCCCCACATGCAATCGAGCATCTCTCGGACAACGGCTCTGCTTACACCGCGAGGGACACGAGGCTGTTTGCGCAAGCACTCAATCTGACACCCTGCTTCACGCCGGTCGCCAGCCCGCAGTCGAACGGCATGTCGGAGGCCTTCGTCAAAACCCTGAAGCGGGATTATATTCGCATCGCAGCACTACCGGACGCAGAAACAGCGCTCCAGTTCATCGACGGATGGATCGAGGACTATAATGAAATCCATCCACATTCCGCGCTCAAGATGGCTTCCCCTCGGCAGTTCATCAGGGCTAAATCAAACTAGCCGACCTGTCCGGTGAAATGGGGAGCACTCCAGTGGGTCACCTTAAGCGCTATCTAGAATGGCTAAAAAAAATGGTGAGTTGCAAAAATACTACATATTAGTTGTGGTTTGTCTGATATCCATTGGTCGAATAGTAAAGCTTGGGAGATACCAAATGAAGATCATTCTGACATCCGTAGCACTCGCACTGGCCTCGACATCGGCTTACGCAGCTGATGCTATTGCTTACGAAGAACCAGTAGCAGTTGTGGTTGCGGACACGTTTTCGTGGACCGGTGGCTACATCGGTATTAATGCCGGTTATGCTGGTGGCAAGTTTAAGCATCCTTTTTCAATCACACAGCAAGTTGATGATGAATTTTTCGCAACGAGTGACGGTTCGCTTGATGTGACTTCGAGCGGCTTTGTAGGCGGCGTACAGGCTGGCTACAACTACCAGTTTGAAAATGGTTTTGTGCTCGGCGCGGAAGCTGATTTCCAGGGTTCGAACGTTAAGGGCGAAGTTAAGTTTAACGCTGATAATTTTGGTGAGCTCAAGGCTGGCACAAAGGTTGAATGGTTCGGTACTGTTCGCGCCCGTCTTGGTTACACTGCTACTGAACGTCTTCTCGTATACGGTACCGGTGGTCTCGCATATGGTAAGGTTAAGTCATATGCAGATTTCGGTGGTGAAGGTATTTCGTCGTCAAAGACAAAAGCTGGCTGGACAGTTGGCGGTGGTGCTGAATACGCAATTACCAACAATTGGACGCTGAAGTCTGAATATCTCTACACCGATTTGGGTAAGCGCAATCTGATTGACATTTCTGAGGACGGCAATAGCTTCAGCCTCGACAATAAAGTTAAGTTCCACACTGTACGCGTTGGTCTTAACTACAAGTTCTAATTATTAATTAGAATATACATGAAGCCGTTCAATTTTTTAATTGGACGGCTTTTTTGTTTATTTTGACACCAATTTTATAAGTTTATAACGATGATAAACCGCTTTATTTAAAGCGGAATACTGATCCAAGAATTATAATTACGTAGTTTTTTGCTGAAATTTCGCACTTACTGCAAACTAAAGAGTAAATGTATTTGATCCAAATCAATTACGTGTTGCATTGAGGTTACACATATTTGCTTCATACTCGGTTAATTTGTTGTCGATTAAGAATAGTCGGAGAGGGCAAATGAAGTTAATTTTCGCAACGGCAGCCTTAGCGCTTGCAGCATCTTCAGCATTCGCCGCTGATGCAATTATGACTGAACCAGTTGTGTAGTAGCACCAGATACGTTTTCATGGACCGGTGGTTATATAGGTGTCAATGCTGGTTACGCTGGTGGCAAATTTAAACATCAATATTCTATGACGGAAACAAGACAGCCATTTCCTCCATTTCCGCCCAGTCCTGGTTTTCCATTCCCACCACCCGCGCCGCCAACCATAGTTAATGTCAATGGTACTGCTGATATAACTTCGAGCGGCTTCGTTGGTGGCGTTCAAGCTGGTTACAACTGGCAGTTTGAGAATGGTTTAGTACTTGGTGCTGAGGCTGATTTCCAAGGTTCAAAGTTAAAAGGTGAATTTAAATTCAACGCAGGAGGTTTGTGCGAACTTAAAGCTGGGACGAAGATCGAATGGTTCGGTACTGTTCGCGCACGCCTTGGTTATACCGCAACGGAGCGCTTGCTCGTTTATGGTACCCGTGGTCTTGCATGTGGCAAAATTAAGTCATACGCAGATCTTGGCGGGGCAAGTTTCTTGTCGTCAAAGGCTAAAGCTGGCTGGACAATTGGTGCTGGTGCCGAATATGCGATCACCAATAATTGGACGCTCAAGACAGAATATCTTTACCCGGATTTGGGTAAGCATAATTTGATCGATTACTCTGATGATTTCAACAGCGTCAGTATCGATAGCAAAGTTTAGTTAAGTGCCGTTCGTTTGGGTTTAAATTACAAGTCCTGATTATAATTTTGATTGTTTAAGAGCCGCCCTTCACTATTAGGGCGGCTTTTCTATTGTTAATTATGTAAATACTATTCGCTTTTAGATCGTCCATGCGTCATATCGCTTACCATAGTGCCAACTTCAGCAACTACATTTTTGAATTTTGCACGCTATCGGTATTAAAAATATTAGCGTAGCTCACGATCTTTCGTAAATAATCTGGTGAAGTCGAGTAATAAAGCGTCGATCCGTGACGCCTCATAATTAACGCGTTGGCTAATTTCAAGGCTTTAATATGTTGCGACGATGCTGATTGAGAAACGTTTATTAACTGGCCTATTTGCCCCGCAGTGTATTCTTTTGAAGCGAGTGCATATACGATTTTTGCACGTCTTTCGTTTGCGAGTAGATTACAGATCTCAACGAATGAACTAAGATATTCGGAATTTTCTTCAATGGTCTTAATAGTCTGTGATAATTTCATAAAATCCCCCGTTTAACTCTTACAACAGCAATTTTTATTGCAACTAACGGCAGCTGCAGGCGCCGATATTTTTAGTTTAGCAACTTGAGATAAAAATGGAACTAACTATAGGCAAATAACAATCGAAAACTTATTTAAGCCACACTTTTTATATTCTTTCGATGTAAACGATCTCTTTATTTGGTTTCGTAGTATGCAATTTTTATGTTCGGAAGTTTTCGTAATATAGGCCGTAGATTCATAATGATCTGATCCAAATTCTAGCTGCTGCCAATTTGACGGCGACGAGAAAGTCCATCGGGTCTTTATCATAACGGGTGGCGATACCTCTGAAATGTACGAGTTTGCTGAAGAAACGTTCAACGAGATTGCGTTGTCGGTAAACCCATTGGCTGAAAGGGTAGCTTTCCTTCAGATTGCTCTTGGCCGGAATATTGGCCCATGCATGCCGTTGATTTGCAAATGCTCGTATAGCATTGGTATCGTAGGCCTTGTCCGCCAGCAGGATCGAACCCTTAGAGATTTTCTGTAACAATGGTTCCACCATGCGGCCATCATGGGCTTGGCCCGCTGTAAGTGCGAGGCGGATCGGTCGACCATCGGCATCGACAACTGCGTGGATTTTGGTGGTCAAGCCGCCACGGGAACGTCCCATGCAGCCATAGTCTTGCCCCCCTTTTTCCCGTCGCCGCATGTTGATGAACGCGGACACAGAAACTGTCAATCATGACGATATCGCCATCAAAAGCTTTGGAAATTTCGCCCAGAACATAATCCCAGACACCCGCTTTGCGCCATCGCACAAACCGGTTGTAGCATGTGGTGTACGGGCCATATCGATCCGGCACATCTGCCCATGGGGAGCCTGTCCGAAACCGCCATAAGATACCATTGATCACACGCCGGTCGTCAACGCGGGGCACGCCGCGCGGCTTATTTGGCAACAAGGGCTCAATAATAGTCCACTCGAAATCGGTGAGATCAAAACGGCGAGGGGTCATGAGAAGCCTCCAAATAAAGGCTTCAGTGAATCAAAATCAGGCTAGTTTATGAGTCTGCGGCCTAGCCAATTTGATTGTACAATGGTCAGCGTTTTTCACCAGTCTTGATCAAGAGGCTGATCTCACCAAGATATATACTCATTGTTTTTTTCTGGTTATGTGTAAGAATGAAAGAGTGTAGCTGATAAATTCCACCCCATCACTACGCCGCCCCGGATGTGATACCCCTCCATCCGGGATTTTCCATTTTAAAAGGCAAGTTATAGTATGTTTTTGTGTGCTTGGTGTCACGCAGACCAGCCGTGCACTGCCCCGGAGTGCTTCTATGTCTCTGAGAGCCCGTTCCAAAATGAAATGAGCGATTTCAAAAGCTTACGCTAGTGCCAACTGGTGGACCGTCATAGTCAACGCCGAAACGTGGCCCTTACGAATTTAAAGCAGGCGATTGGGTCTGTTTTAACCCATTGAAACCGTGCAGAACATTATGAGTCAGGCTCTGAGGTTTTCTTTGCCAGTAAATCCCATTCGATGCAGCCACGTTCTTTATTTTGATCATTTAATAAAAAAGTACTTACAATTTGGCGCAAGGCTTCGAAAGTGCAATATTATCGTTGTTACGTAAGTAGATCACTATCTTTTATAATTGGAAAGTGCTTCATTATATTAACGCCGTTCGGCCATTGAGAGGCTTACGTAGGGCGTAGACTCTAACAGTTGCTTGGGAGTGGCTGTCAGAGTCGTCTTTAACGCGTGGTGGGCTTTTTTAGCCCAAATTAAATGGAATTCAGAGTCACGTTGAATATTAGCTATTATTTATGCTAATTTCGTATGCAAGATTTATCTGAAAATAAATAAAGGTCTGATTTTTAAAGTATATATAATTAAGATTCGATTGCCTATCCATCACGGCTTTCTTTTTATTTTTGAATATGCTTTAATTAACACGCGTTGGTGAGGTGTGACAATTGACCCAGTGCAGCCCCGGATTAGACTACCGTCTACCGGGGTTTTTCTTTTACAAATAATTATAAGTTTGGAATAATAATATTTTCATTATGTTTTAAGTTACTTGCACTTTACAGGCGGGGGAACGCTTGGGGGTGCGGACCCCAGATCACCCAAGCGTCTGGGGTTTTCTTTTGGATAACAGATGCTGCTTTAGTCAAAGCGAGATACTGAGTCTTTTATCAAAAAATGTTGGACGACATTCCCATCATTAGAATTGATTTATTTAACTGGGACGTCATGCCGATGAGAAAAAACCCGCGGTAGCGGGTCTTTTAGTTTATTAGATCATTGGTATTTATTCCTGCCCGGCCCTAACTATTTCACACCTCAATGCCAATTCTTCAGGGCCGCTTCCATCCTCTGCAATATCTCCATGACGAGACGAACATCGCCGCAGAGTTGTGCGAGCGTGTAGAGTGATTTTGTTGAAGAAATGTCTTTGAAAAGCGCTTTGATATCTCGGTTAACAAAAATATCCTTGGTATTTCAATATTTTATTGAAAAGTTAACAGTAATTTTCAGAACGGCTTTTATAATTAGAAGCAGTATTTAATCGTATTAATATATTATATGTAATATAGTTGCATATTTATCACATAAGTTTTCATAAGCTAAGTTATATTTTATTTGCAAACAAATCGGGAGTGGCTTTATGAAGACAATTTACGCATCCGCAGTATTGGTATTAATTGCATCATCTGCACATGCAGCAGATATCGTTGTTCAAGAACCCGTCGCTATTATAGCTCCAGACACGTTTTCGTGGACTGGCGGATATATTGGTGTAAATGCTGGTTACGCTGGTGGAAAATTCAAACATCCCTTTGCGCTGGTATAGAAAGTACACCAACCGTTCCGGACGATCCAGGCAATGATGACCGTTTTTTCAGCCCAGAAGAGTATACCTATGGCTCAATGGACGTGACTTCTAGCGGCTTCGTCGGCGGCGTCCAAGCTGGTTATAATTGGCAATTTGACAATGGTTTTGTTCTTGGTGCTGAAGCCGACTTTCAAGGCTCAAACCTCAAGGGCGAAGTTAAATTCAACGCCGATGGTTTAGGTGAAATAAAAGCTGGCACGAAGGTTGAATGGTTTGGCACTGTTCGTGCACGACTGGGCTACACTGCAACCGAACGTCTTCTGGTTTACGGTACAGGCGGCCTCGCTTATGGCAAGGTTAAGTCATATGTAGATCTCGGCGAGATAGGCATTTCCTCGTCTAAAACAAGAGCGGGATGGACAATTGGCGGTGGCGCTGAATATGCCATTACCAACAATTGGACGCTTAAATCAGAATATTTATATACTGATCTCGGCAAGAAAAATTTCTATAGCTATACGGATGAAAACTACGACATTGAACTGCCCCCCATTTCGACCGGACAGTCGGCATAAGCAGAAAGGCTCAAGCACAGGCTTGGGTATAGGCTTATGTCTAACGAGTATCGACACGTTGAATTGCTGACGGGTGATGTTCGCCGCAGGCGGTGGACAACCGAGCAAAAGCTGACAATCATTGAGCAGAGTTTCGAACCAGGCGAGACGGTATCGTCCACCGCTCGCCGCCATGGCGTCGCGCCCAATCTGCTTTATCGGTGGCGCAGGCTCTTGAGCGAGGGAGGTGCTGCAGCTGTGGATTCTGACGAGCCGGTGGTCGGCAATTCGGAAGTGAAGAAGCTGGAAGATCGCGTCCGCGAGCTGGAGCGCATGCTCGGCCGCAAGACGATGGAGGTCGAAATCCTTCGGGAAGCCTTGTCCAAAGCAGACTCAAAAAAACGGATATCGCGGCCGATCTTGTTGCCGAAGGACGGTTCGCGATGAAGGCCGTCGCAGACACGCTGGGCGTATCCCGTTCCAACCTCAACGAGCGGCTGAAAGGCAGATCGAAGCCGCGCGGCTCCTATCACAAGGCCGAGGATGCAGAGCTTTTGCCCATCATTCGCAGGCTGGTAGATCAAAGGCCAACCTATGGCTATCGGCGGATCGCCGCGCTCCTCAATCGCGAAAGGCGAGCCGCCGATAAGCCTGTCATCAACGCCAAACGGGTCCATCGCATCATGGGCAACCACGCCATGCTGCTGGAAAAGCACACAGCCGTTCGCAAGGGCCGCCTCCACGATGGCAAGGTCATGGTCATGCGCTCCAACCTGCGCTGGTGCTCGGATGGGCTGGAGTTCACCTGCTGGAACGGCGAGGTCATCCGTCTCGCCTTCATCATCGACGCCTTCGACCGCGAGATCATTGCCTGGACGGCGGTCGCCAACGCGGGCATCTCCGGCTCAGACGTGCGCGACATGATGCTGGAGGCGGTCGAGAAACGCTTCAATGGAACCAGAGCCCCACATGCAATCGAGCATCTCTCGGACAACGGCTCTGCTTACACCGCGAGGGACACGAGGCTGTTTGCGCAAGCACTCAATCTGACACCCTGCTTCACGCCGGTCGCCAGCCCGCAGTCGAACGGCATGTCGGAGGCCTTCGTCAAAACCCTGAAGCGGGATTATATTCGCATCGCAGCACTACCGGACGCAGAAACAGCGCTCCAGTTCATCGACGGATGGATCGAGGACTATAATGAAATCCATCCACATTCCGCGCTCAAGATGGCTTCCCCTCGGCAGTTCATCAGGGCTAAATCAAACTAGCCGACCTGTCCGGTGAAATGGGGAGCACTCCAGACATTAACCTCAAGAATGACGTTAAGTTCCATACGGTACGTGTCGGTTTGAACTACAAGTTCTAACCCATAATCTATTGTATTCAGAAGCCGCCCTCCCACATCGGGCGGCTTTTTTTGTTGCCCATCCTTTTAAAGCGACTTCAGACCTCCGCCGATCACAAAAGCCACGAACGCCATTATCAAACCGTTGATAACCAGCCACATGATTTTTGACAGGATGCCGCTTACCTTTTCGATCTTCTTGTCGAGGTCATCAAATCGCCTTGGTCTGCCCCCATCGGGTGATCCGGATTTACTGTTAGTGCATGCTGGGTCGACTTGCCACTGCTGGTGTTGACGCTGGGCCATTTTGTTTAGGCCAGACGACTGCTTCGGGTGCCGGTGGCTTGTAGCCCAGTGATGAATGGGGCCGCACTGTGTTGTAATGCTGTCTCCAGTTTTCGATGATGATCTTCGCCTCCTTGAGCGTGTAGAAGATTTCGCCGTTGAGCAGTTCGTCACGGAGTTTCGAGTTGAAGCTCTCGCAATAGCCGTTTTCCCATGGACTGCCCGGCATGATGTAGGCGGTCTTGGCACCGACCGCTGCGATCCACTCCCGGAGTGCCTTGGCGACGAACTCCGGGCCGTTGTCAGAACGAATATGGGTGGGGATGCCGCGCAGGATGAAGAGGTCGGAAAGCACGTCGATGACATCGACGGCCTTCAGCTTTCTCTCGACCCTGATGGCGATACATTCTCGCGTGAACTCATCGATCACGTTGAGCATGCGGATTTTCCTGCCGTTATGCGTGCGATCCTCGACGAAGTCGTAGGACCAGACATGGTTGGGATATTCCGGCCGAAGCCGGATGCACGAACTGTCGTTCAACCACAGTCGGCTGCGTTTGGGTTGCTTGTGAGGCACTTTCAGCCCCTCCCGTCGCCAGATTCGCTCGACCCGTTTGACGTTCACGATCCATCCAGCTTGGTGCAGCATCGCCGTTATACGACGATAGCCATAACGGCCGTACTGGAGGGCAAGCGTCGTGATGTCTGCGGTCAACGCCGCTTCATCATCCGGAGTCTTTGCGATCTTGCGCTGTGTGGAACGATGCTGACCGAGAACCCGGCATGCCCGACGTTCGGACACTTTCAGTTCATCGATAACATGATCCACGCAAGCGCGACGACGGGCGGGGCTCAGAAGTTTCCCTTGGCGGCCTCGGCAAGGATCATCTTGTCCAAGGTGAGGTCGGAAACGGCGCGCCGGAGCCGGGCATTCTCCGCTTCCAGTTCCTTAAGGCGTTTCACCTGATCGCCCTTCAAGCCGCCGTATTCGGAACGCCACCGGTAGTATGTAACTTCCGTAACACCTATCGACCGGATAGCTTCCGCCATCGATTTTCCCTGCGCATACAATACGTCAACCTGACGAAGCTTCGTGACGATCTCTTCTGCCTTGTGTCTTTTCGCTGCCATTTCAATGTCCTTCTGAGGCTCATAAGCCATACTTCATGAAGGATCACTTTTCAGGGGGCAGACCAATCACCAGTATTATTTGGTATTTCTTTAGGCTATTTTTTTGGATGGAGTAAAATAGTCGACAACAGTAATGTAACACTACTAAACGCTTTTTTGATGCAATTGGCACTGCCTTTAACGTTATTTTGCGCAATCGCCTCCACGTCGAGGGGCTCAATCTTCACTCACTGGCATCTCGCAGTTGTTCTCCTGATAAGCACTGTCGCGGTTTATTTTCTCGTTTTATATATTCAAATTTACAGATACCGGCTCGATTTGGGATCTGCCGCAGTTCAAGCGCTGACAACAGCCTCACCTAACTACACTGCGATTGGTCTTCCGTTGCTCACGCCAATTTTTGGTGGTCAAGCCGCTATCATGGTTGCCATCGCGATCACCGTGGGTACAATTTCCACCTCGCCACTCACACTCACCTTGTTAGATATGCACATTTCTCGCAGATCAAATGGTGGGAAACGTGTTGGACTTATACGTCAGTTTCTAATCGCGTTGTCGACGTCTCTGCGGAAGCCGATCTTCGTAGGTCCTATATTGGGATTAATAGTTTCTTTGAGCGGACTTGAATTGCCTTCGATAGTAGAGATTGCTTTACTCCCAATTACACAGACGACGGGAGGTATTGGCCTATTTTTAACCGGCTTGATATTGTCTGCTCAGTCACTGAAGCTAAGCCGGAACGCTGTGACATCGTTGACCATCAAGAATATATTTCAACCCATCATGGCATTCATCATAGCGGTGCTATTTCAAATGCCCGCCCATGTTAGTTTACAGGCAATGTTACTCACTGCAATGCCTGCGGGATTCTTCGGGCTAGTATATGGCATAACGCGAGGTGTAAGGCCGCAAGTAGCTGGTGTAACTTTAGTGCTATCATCGATTGCAAGTATTGCATCGCTATCTTTGGCGTTAATTTGGTTTAAATTAGGATAAGTGCAGCCCACCGAGGTGTTCAGTCCAGGCACCTGGAAAAGCTAGCCCAAGCGCATCATGCTTTCTTTGCTTCAAGGACAACGGACAACTTTTGGCCTGCTGCCATTTTGCAGTTCAGTTGCATAAATGCGGATAGAGTTCCGATTCCTGACTTGGAATCAGAAACAGAAATGCGTTACTCAATTTGTTCCGCTTGCCCAGTTCAGGGCGTATCGAGTGAATCGAAGCTGGCCGCTGCGTGTCAACGCCCCTTTGTCGACCAGGTCCTGCAAATCGCGGGTGGCGGTGGCGCGCGACGTGCGGGTGATGGCGAGATAGTTGTCCGCGCTGAGGCCACCGATAAAGCCATCCGGTCCCGCCTCGAACAGACGCGCAATGACTTTCTCCTGACGAGGATTGAACGCTCCCCTGTACCGGTCGTAGAAATGTGCCTTGGCGATGTAAAAGGCGACACGATCCAGTGTTGTTTGTTGAGCCGTCAGCACGGTTTGGGAAAACCATACCAACCATTCGGTGACGTCGAGGGTCCGCTGATAGGTTTCCAGCTGATCGTAATAGGCCTTCCGTTGTCGTTCGATGGTAAAACTCAGCATGATCAGGCTCGGCTGCCCTAGCGACTGTGCCAGTGCTTTTTCGGCGAGTGCGCGACCAAGCCGTCCATTGCCGTCCTCGAATGGATGAATGCTTTCGAACCACAAATGGCTAAGGCCGGCGCGAGTAAGCGCGGGGAGGGGCGTACCGCCGGTCAGAGCGCTTGCGTTGAACCACGATATGAACCGATGCATTTCTTCCGGTACTTGCGCTGATGGCGGCGCCTCGAAATGAATCGTCGGGCGGTCCAACTGGCCAGAGACGATCTGCATAGCGTCGGAGTGGCTGCGATAAGCACCGATGCTTTCCAGATGCCGACTGCCTGCCATCAACATGGTATGCCACCGAAAGAGTGTCGCGTCATCAAGCGGCAGGGCATAGGTGCCATAAACGTCGACCGTCATTTCCGCGATGCCGTGTTCACGTGGTTGCACCGAACGCCGGTCCGCATCCAGGCCAAGCTGCCGTCGCAGTGATGACTGGACGCTCAAGCGGTCCAATGTTTCGCCTTCGATCGCGCTCGTCTTGATCGCTTCGTCGCTCAGGAGTTCGATGCGCAACCGGTCGCGGTCGTCATGATCGATGTGACGCACAGCGCCGATGACTTCGCCGGAGGTGAGCAGAAATCGCTGTTCCAGTGCCGCGAGTGCAGACGCGTCATAGCGAAAATGCGGCCAATCAGGCTGTGTCCAGTTCCAGAGCATGAGCGATAAGATCCGTTTCTATCACTCTCATTATCATATACTTATGAGCAATAGAAGTCATCCCTGTTACTCATCGCCCCAATTGTGGAGAAGATGTTTCGGGTCCACTTTGCGCCCTCATTCCAGATATTACCGTACAATTCACACGCATCCCAAAACGGTCGTTCCGCTTTTTTGCCGCTAGCGACCATGTTGGTTGGAAAACAGACCGGCAGGGAACGGCTCGCTATACGGAATAGCCGCCGTTCGTGCTTCGACCTGCTTTGCTAACGGATCAGACCTGAGCCATGCCGCCGTCCGCGAAGACCTCGCTTCCGGTCATCACGGCGCTATCGTCTGATGCAAGGAAAAGACCGACTGCAGCGATGTCGTCGGGATCGGCGATCCGCCCCAAAGGGGTCTGGGCGATCAACTGCTCATAGATCGCGTCTTCCCCGCCGGCCACCGCAACGCCGTGCAGACCCGGAGTCGCTGTGGCCCCAGGCGACAGGACGTTCACGCGAACGCCCGTGCCTTTTAGGTCCAACGCCCAGCTACGCGCCAAATTGCGGATCGCCGCTTTCGTTGCGCTGTAGATGCTGAAGGCCGGCGTTCCCATCGTTCCGGTGGTCGAGCCGGTGAGGATAATGGACGTCCCGTCGCCCATGAGCGGCAGGGCATTCTGCACGGTGAAAACAACGCCCTTAACGTTCACGCCGAACGCCCGATCAAAGGATGCTTCCGTAATTTGTCCTAGCGGCTCCAGCTCGCCCCCGCCCGCGTTGGCGAACAGCACGTCAATGCGCCCGTGTTGGGCGCGCACCGTCCCAAAAAGGCGGTCCAGATCCTCAAGCCGAGACACGTCACCCTGCACGGCCGTCACGTCGGAACCGATCTCGGCGACCGCTTTGTCGAGCTCCTCCTGCCGACGACCCGTGATATAGACGTGGGCGCCTTCGGCCACGAACCGCTTGGCAGCAGCGAGGCCGATGCCGCTATTGGCGCCGGTGATGACAGCGATCTTTCCTTCTAGTTTGCCCATGACAACCTCGTTCTCCTTCATTGTGGAGAGGTTGAACTAGGGGTACACCGCCTGTTATTCCAGTATGCACCATTTGGTAAGTACCAAAATTTGATGGAGCGCGTGCAATGACAAGTCCCTTCACCTGCGGTTTGGATGCGGTCCTGTTTGTGATGGGCGGCAAGTGGAAACCGCTGATCCTCTATCACCTCATGCACGGCGCATTGCGCTACGGCCAACTGCGCCGCGCGGTCGGGAAGGTCAGCGACAAGGTGTTGATCCAGCAGCTCAAGGAGTTGCAGGCGGACGGGATCATCGACCGTCTCGACTTTGGTGAGATCCCGCCCAAGGTCGAGTATTCGCTCACCAGCTTCGGCCGCAGCCTCGCACAAGCCCTCGTCCAGCTTTGCGAATGGGGAACCCGCCATACGGACGAATTGACGTCGATCGTCAAGCGGCGTATCGATCCGTCATTGCCTTCGACAACTTCCGGGGCCGCAGCGCCACCTCTTGATCGGCAGTGATGGGGCGTAAGGCGAACGGCGGCTTGCTCGTCCATCGGCCAGGACCGGATAGGTAGTAAACTGTCCCAGCGAACTCCATCAGTTTTCAGTGGCAATCAACAAACTGTACTTTTAGATCGCCTGACACACCATTGCGAAATCGTAGAGACAGGCAACGATTCATGGCGCTTTAAAAACCGCTCTCAAAGCTCACATGAGGATTTCGTCGTCAAGATCAATCATTGTTCCATAGCTTGTCCCCTTCGATTTTGTATCGAACCCATGGTCTGAGCCATCTTGCTTGACGCGGCACGTTTCCGTCACCGGTTCAAACTCACATACGGTCGCCGTTTTGTCCGGCAGCACCATCATCCCGCTTGCGTAGCGGCAAGGCTCAGGAGAACGGGACCAATCTAAAGCGCGGCATTTGAAGCCCGACTTTGAGGCGGTTCGCTCACCTGGATCCGCCAGGAGTGATCAGTCCTGGAAGATTTGTGTATTCGGTAATTTTTTGGTCGTCACGCAGTCTTCATGACAGCCCCCTCGATGACAACACCCGCAGTGACAAACTTCCACAGCGCGATAAGGAGTTTGCGCGCCAGGGCAACTATCGCGGCTTTCTTTAAGCGTCCACCATTCGACTGAACCCGATCCACAAACCAACGGCTGAGCGCTGATGCTGGCTGATTGCGTAGCCACAACCAAGACAGTTGAATCATCGTGGTGCGCAGCCGAGGGTTTCCTGCTTTTGAGACACCCTGTTCGTGATCGATGGTCCCGCTCATCCATGGGGTTGGTGTCAAACCGGCATAGGCGGCAATCTGCCGCCTATTATCAAAACGCCGGGACAGGGCTTCGGTCCAAAGGACGGCGGCAAACTCAGCGCCAATCCCCTTCAGGGACAGCAGCATCGCCGCGGGCGAAGTTGCCTCAACCGCTGGCTGCTCATACGTTGACAGGAGAGAATTCCGCTCGCTCTCCACTGCAGCAATCTGTTCCAGCAGCAAGTCGAGACGGTCGAGTTCGCGATTAATTTGAGCCTTCAGGTGTTTCGGTAACTCACGCCCATCTCCGGTCTGGAGCTCCTCCAGCCGCCGACGGCGATCTTTACGGAGCGGTTGATAGCCGCTGACGCCTTGAGCAAAGAGTAGCCCCTTAACGCGATTGACATGCCTGACCCGCTCAGCAATCAAAACTTTGCGTTCCCGGCATATCCGACGCCGATCTTCGTCCTTCGGATCTGGCGCTTTAACCATCGCACATACGCGTGGCTCGCCGCGCTTGAACGCAAGCAATGTGCGCGTCAGAGCCTCTCCATCAATCTTGTCGGTCTTGGCACGCCGACGTCGACGAGACGTCGCGATCGAAGCTGCGTCTACGACGTGACTCTCGATACCATTGGCCTCCAGCACCCGGTGTATCCAGAAGCCGTCCAATCCTGCCTCTTGGATTGTTACGATAGGAAACAACGTTCCTGTTCTCAACCGCGCTTTGTGCTGTAGCTGCTCAAATCGATCCAGCAGCTCTGCCACATTGCCACCGGCCACTACATGCTTCGACATCTTCTCGCCACTGCCCGGCGACAACGAAGTGATCAACCAAGTCGATCGGCTTAGTTCCAATGACACAAAAATTGCGCCAAGATCAGTGCGGACAGCGGTCGGATGAATGGATGCGGGTTCCATAAATTGCTCCTCCTGAGCGAGTGTTTTGATGCAACCTCACTCTGCCAGAGCGACGGCCGCTGTTCACTCCTCATGGGATCTAAAGCCGAAAGAGAGGTGGCTTCTCTATTCGGCGAGCTAAAGTCAAGCGCTTCGATATTTCACAATCTCCGCATTTCATGGTCTTTCGCAGGTTCTTGCTTCTCTCCGGAATCGGCGCTTTGGCCCTTCCACTATGGGGTTAGAAGAATGAGGTATCCAATCTCGGTATCGTCCTGATCGCTATATGCGGCCGGCACTACCACCTCTACGAACTTACCTCATCCATCGTCCTGCGAAGGACATCTCTCCACGGCGATGTGGATCTTTATACAGCTACTGTTCACGCAGCAGCGGGTAAGCCATTCCTAGTCCAGCAAAACTCGGTTCCGTCGCTCCACATGCGGTGCATTATGACAGCCAGTCGCCTGGCAAGTGCGACAATTGCCTTTTGCTTTCCTGCTCGTTTGGCAATCTTCATTGCCCAAGCCTTTAACCACGACCATTTCTTGACAAGCGTCAGGAGGGTCTGAGCCGCTTCGTATAATAAAGAACGCATTATTGCATCACCACAGCAGGAGATCCGACCAATTCGTTTACTCTCACCCGATTCATTCAGTTTTGGCGTTAATCCGAGGATTGGCCCAACTGCCTTAGAGTTTTTAAATCGTTGCGGAATATCAATCGTGCTCACAAAGGCCAAAGAGACAACAGGGCCAACGCCGGGAACAGTCATCAACAGTCGGCAGATTTCATCCCGGGAGGTTAACTCAAGCACTTTCTTGTGCAGCTTTTTAAATTCATCGCGTAGTTTGGTCCGGGCTGACAGCAGAACGTCCATGATTTCCGCAAGCTCTGGAAAGCCAGTGACCAGTTCGCAGACCCGTTCTTCAAACGTGATCTTACCGGCCAGGCCAACCTTTAAACCAAAATTCCGCAGTAGGCCTCGAATGTCATTCTCTATGGCAATGGCTTTTTGTTGAAGCAGTTGACGCGCCGTGAGCAAGGCGCGACGCTTCTGGCTCGTCAATGTCTTCACATGCACAGGCTTGTACAGATTTACGCGCATCATCTGGGCAATGCCGCGAGCATCGTTACGATCAGTTTTGTTCGGCTGTGCCTTCAGAAACGCCTTGGTGTGGCGAGTCTCGATGCAAATCGTTGGCACGCCTGCTTTTGCCAGAGTCTCAAACAGCCATTGCGATAAGGGGCCAGCTTCAAGTCCGACACGTTCAATATGCCACCTGGGATCTTTCAGAACTACAATCAGGTCATCAGGATGTGACGATACTTTTACCTCACGGCAAATCTTACCGGCTTCATCGATAATGCAAACGGCGGTCTCTTTTACCGATACGTCAAGTCCAGTATAATGTTTCATGCTGCGCTTCCTTTCCGATGCTTGAGGCTGTTGCAAAACATGACCTCGTTTTACCATCAACAGAAGCGCAGCACCCTTCTACAATCCGCAATCGTTAAAGGTGGGGCTCAAGCCGAATACCCCATCTCGGGAAATCTGCACAGCTAGGATAAGTGGAATTTCTGCCTGACTTCGGCTTAGATGCCAGGAACAGGAGATACCATGACGAGACGACCACGCCGGAACCACAGCCCGGCTTTCAAGGCAAAAGTGGCGCTTGCTGCGATCCGAGGTGAGCAGACACTGGTGGAATTATCCCAGCAGTTCGACGTGCATGCCAATCAGATCAAGCAGTGGAAAGACCAGCTTCTTGAGGGTGCGACAGGCGTTTTCGGTGATGAAGGGAAGGCGGAACCGGCCGGACCGAGCATCGATGTGAAAACGCTTCACGCCAAGATCGGCGAACTGACCTTGGAGAACGATTTTTTGTCCAGTGCGCTCGGCAAGGCGGGATTGCTGGGCGGAAAGAAATGATCGACCGCGAGCACAAGCTGTCGGTCGTGAGGCAGGCCAGGCTCCTCGGCTTCAGCCGTGGCAGCGTCTACTATTCGCCGCGTCCAGTATCTGATGGCGATCTTGCCCTGATGCGCCGGATCGACGAGCTGCATCTCGAATATCCGTTCGCGGGAAGTCGGATGTTGCAAGGGCTTTTGAAGGGAGAAGGCCTGGAAACTGGGCGGCTGCACGTCGCCACGCTGATGAAGAAGATGGGTATCGAGGCGATCTATTGTCGCCCGAACACGTCAAAACCAGCGCCAGGTCACAAAATCTATCCCTACCTCCTGCGCAAGCTGGCGGTTACCCAGCCCAATCAGGTATGGGCGATGGACCTGACCTATAGTGCGCCTCGCCCCAGTCGGGGAGGCATATGACTGGAATGCAAAAGAGAAAGGAGGATGTGAATGTTTGCCTGTCCCCTGCTGCGAGGGGACATGAGCCCAAGCGGCGGTGACCTGCCGTCAACTGGCAGGGTGACGTAGCCCGCAGGTAAAGGGGATTGAGGCGAAGCCGTTACGCCGAGATGGTTCCCGAGGCTGAAGTATTGGAAGGTTGAGGAACACGAACCGGTTAACCCGCATCTGAGGGCTGAAAGGTCGCCTTCGCCTACACGGCTTAACAGGCGGAATGCTGATGACGCTGCCGGACACATAAGTCGGCGGCATCCGAATACGGTCGTATATGTAGGTTGGTCGTATGGGATCATGGGGAGAATGCAGCCAGACCATGATATCGGCATCGACTTGCGGAACGCAAGGGAAAAGACTGCGACCGGCAGCCTCACCAATACGCAGACGTCCAGCATATGAACGAGGGAAGGCATGATGGAATGACAACGAAGTATTGCGTCGCAAGGGAGTTGACCCTGATGTCCATCATGTTGGCGGAGTTCCCGTAGTAGTCTGCGGCAGGGAAAGCCTGCCACATGGCGAAGGGGAACAGTTCAAACTGCTTGAAATGCAAACTACCTGACCAAGCGAGGTGAAGACCTTTGATAATCAGCGAAATGCAGCACAAGCTCGCAACATGGGCCGAGAGCGATCCAAACCGGCGGTTTGATCGGCTTCTTCGGCTGATTGCCAATCGGGAATGGCTTGCCGAGGCCGCTCGGATGGTTCTTGCGTCAAGTGGCGCACGAACGCCGGGTATCGACGGAATGGATAAGCAACGACTGCAGGTCAAACTGGATCAGCATCTTGAGGACCTGCGGACAAGTCTGCTGGAGGAGAGCTACCGCCCCCAGCCGGTCAAGCGCATCTATATCCCGAAATCGAACGGCAAGCGACGACCACTGGGTATTCCGACCCTGACGGATCGAATCGTTCAACGCGCCATACTGATGGCCATGGAGCCAATCTGGGAGAGCGATTTCCATCGTTTATCCTATGGCTTCCGGCCGGAACGGAGCGTGCATCATGCCGTCCGCACCGTGAGGATACAGCTTCAGGATGGTGCCGACACGACGAGGGGCCGCTGGATCATCGAAGGTGATCTGGCCAGCTACTTCGATACTGTCCATCACCGGCTACTTCTGAGATGCGTGCGGCGACGGGTGCAGGATGGACGGTTCGTCGATCTTCTCTATCGTTTCCTGAAGGCAGGCCACATCGACCGTGGCCTGTTCACAGCCTCAAGCGAGGGCGTTCCGCAAGGTGGCGTTCTGTCACCGCTCCTGTCCAACATCATGCTCCACGAGTTTGATATGTGGCTGGAGGCGAAATACCTGAGCAACAAGGCCCGCAAGGACCGCTGGGCATGGAACTTCGGCATCAAGCAGGGCCGCCCCATTACGGTTCGCGAGAACCGGCAATGGAAACCGGCTGTTGCCTATTGCCGATACGCTGACGACTTCGTCGTGATCGTAAAAGGAACCAAG
Organism: Ochrobactrum sp. A-1; assembly: GCF_022488005.1. NCBI lineage: Bacteria > Pseudomonadati > Pseudomonadota > Alphaproteobacteria > Hyphomicrobiales > Brucellaceae > Ochrobactrum > Ochrobactrum sp. A-1. Next base: position 109,481 of record NZ_JAKVQC010000002.1, on the reverse strand, counting down.
GCTCAGGCAGAGGAAATCCGTGAGGAATGCCGGGCGTTTCTGGAAGGTGAGTTGAAGTTGACGCTGAACATGGAGAAAACTCATGTCACACACGTCAATGACGGCTTCGTCTTTCTGGGGCACCGGATCATCCGCAAGCGTGGGGCGCATGGACGGATGTCCATCGTCACGACGATACCCAAGGAAAAGGCCAAGGGGTTTGTTCGCAAGCTCACCGAAACCCTTTCCGGCAATCATAGTGTCAGTACGGTCGACATGATCGCCGGCCTGAACCGCCAATTGGTGGGATGGGCGGCGTTCTACAAGTTCACTGACTTCACGGCGTACGTCTTCCGGCGCATCGACCATGTCGTGTTCTGGAAAATGGCGCATTGGCTGGGACACAAGTACCGATCGCGCATCAAACCCTTGATGCGGAAATGGGTAAGGGTCCCGGAACCGGGCAAAGCGAAAACCTGGTTCGTGTATGGCCGCAGTGAACGCGGTGACCCTGTCGGGAAAGCACTGCAACGGCTTGTCTCAAGCCCCAAGGCGCAATTCCGGTGGCGCAATCCGGAGGGAAACCCATACATCTTCCGGCTTGAAGACCGCAGTACCGTCACGTCGCACTATCATAACGTTGCTATGGCCATGGGCCAAGCCTGAACGGAGAGCCGTATGCGCTGAAAGGTGCATGTACGGTTCGGGGAGGAGAAGCGCACCCGCGCTTCTTACTCCACTCCCCATGGCGCGTGGTTTTGTCTACCTCTGCGCCGTCGTGGACTGGTTCAGCCGTCGGGTTCTGTCGTGGCGATTATCGATCACGATGAAGGCGGACTTCTGTATCGAAGCGGTCGAGGAAGCGCTGGCTCGCTATGGAAAGCCGGACATATTCAACACCGATCAGGGATCGCAGTTCACATCCATCGACTTCACGGCGGTGCTGAAGAAAGCTGAGATTGCGATCTCGATGGACGGCAAGGGCGCGTGGCGGGACAATGTCTTCGTCGAACGGCTTTGGCGGTCGATCAAATACGAAGAGGTCTACCTCCACGCCTACAAGACCGTGTCCGAGGCCAGCGCGGGGATCGGTCGTTATCTGAACTTTTACAATACTCGACGCCCACATTCTTCGCTTGACCGGCACACGCCGGATCAGGCTTACTTCAGCGCGCTGGCACCGATGATGGTGGCGGCATAATCGAGGCGGAAATCCACTTAACGAGACGCCCGAAACTGTTCAGACAAACCGAGATGGGGTATTCGGCTTGAGCCCCACCTTTAACGATTGCGGATTGTAGAAGGGTGCTGCGCTTCTGTTGATGGTAAAACGAGGTCATGTTTTGCAACAGCCTCAAGCATCGGAAAGGAAGCGCAGCATGAAACATTATACTGGACTTGACGTATCGGTAAAAGAGACCGCCGTTTGCATTATCGATGAAGCCGGTAAGATTTGCCGTGAGGTAAAAGTATCGTCACATCCTGATGACCTGATTGTAGTTCTGAAAGATCCCAGGTGGCATATTGAACGTGTCGGACTTGAAGCTGGCCCCTTATCGCAATGGCTGTTTGAGACTCTGGCAAAAGCAGGCGTGCCAACGATTTGCATCGAGACTCGCCACACCAAGGCGTTTCTGAAGGCACAGCCGAACAAAACTGATCGTAACGATGCTCGCGGCATTGCCCAGATGATGCGCGTAAATCTGTACAAGCCTGTGCATGTGAAGACATTGACGAGCCAGAAGCGTCGCGCCTTGCTCACGGCGCGTCAACTGCTTCAACAAAAAGCCATTGCCATAGAGAATGACATTCGAGGCCTACTGCGGAATTTTGGTTTAAAGGTTGGCCTGGCCGGTAAGATCACGTTTGAAGAACGGGTCTGCGAACTGGTCACTGGCTTTCCAGAGCTTGCGGAAATCATGGACGTTCTGCTGTCAGCCCGGACCAAACTACGCGATGAATTTAAAAAGCTGCACAAGAAAGTGCTTGAGTTAACCTCCCGGGATGAAATCTGCCGACTGTTGATGACTGTTCCCGGCGTTGGCCCTGTTGTCTCTTTGGCCTTTGTGAGCACGATTGATATTCCGCAACGATTTAAAAACTCTAAGGCAGTTGGGCCAATCCTCGGATTAACGCCAAAACTGAATGAATCGGGTGAGAGTAAACGAATTGGTCGGATCTCCTGCTGTGGTGATGCAATAATGCGTTCTTTATTATACGAAGCGGCTCAGACCCTCCTGACGCTTGTCAAGAAATGGTCGTGGTTAAAGGCTTGGGCAATGAAGATTGCCAAACGAGCAGGAAAGCAAAAGGCAATTGTCGCACTTGCCAGGCGACTGGCTGTCATAATGCACCGCATGTGGAGCGACGGAACCGAGTTTTGCTGGACTAGGAATGGCTTACCCGCTGCTGCGTGAACAGTAGCTGTATAAAGATCCACATCGCCGTGGAGAGATGTCCTTCGCAGGACGATGGATGAGGTAAGTTCGTAGAGGTGGTAGTGCCGGCCGCATATAGCGATCAGGACGATACCGAGATTGGATACCTCATTCTTCTAACCCCATAGTGGAAGGGCCAAAGCGCCGATTCCGGAGAGAAGCAAGAACCTGCGAAAGACCATGAAATGCGGAGATTGTGAAATATCGAAGCGCTTGACTTTAGCTCGCCGAATAGAGAAGCCACCTCTCTTTTGTAGATGGATCGAAGGTCATTTCTGGCAGGCTTGTTTGGTGTTGCGGGAGCCGTCGCTTTCGCGCAACTATCTCAACCGACACCGTCAACAGCCGGTATCCCGGTAGGCGAAGATATTCTTTCCGACCTGAAGGCGCTCGATACAGAAACGTCTGGCATCCAGCCACAGCCAGCAGGCAGTCGAGACCGGCGATCCCGTCATCGTGGCGGCCATCATGGTTATCGCCGGCATCATCATCGCCCACCTCGTCGACACAGACGAAGAGTTTGGCGCCGCGTGTGCGAAAGGCAGCGATACTATGGCGGCTGGCGGCAGCGGTGCTATCGGCGGCGAGTGTGGATCTATCTTTGACCGCTCAGAATTCAGGTTTGGGCGGGCCCAATAAGCAGTACGGTGGGTGAGACCCGCGGACATAAATCGGAGGGCTTATTGTTAATCCGCCCGTCAGTATGAAAGCACAAATTTCACAATGCCGAATAAAGGTGATCAACGCATCAAAGCATAATATTATCAGTAATATCAATAACTGTGTTCCATAATACATATTACGTGATTTTTGATTATAACAGGGGTGGGTTCTAGCTTGAAGTGCGACTTGCAAACGATAACGATGAGTTATCCCAAGCAAGGAACCCGTCATGGAACGCACCTACGCGCATATTGATCTGGATGAACGCCGCAAGATCGCCCGCTGGCGCGCAGCAAACCTCTCCGTTGATATTATTGCCGAGAAACTTGGACGACATCGCTCAACCATTTTTCGCGAGTTGAAACGCAATCGATTTGTCGACGATCAGATCACGGACCTGACTGGCTATTACTGCACGGTTGCCGATCAGAAAGCACGTGAACGTCGCTCGAAACGACGCAAGCTCATCCGGTTTGATCATTTGCGTCAATCCGTGATCAAGCACATCAGCGATGGATGGTCGCCGCAGCAAATTGCCGGGAGAATGCAACTGGAGCGCCACCCCATCTCTGTCAGTCATGAAACGATCTATCAGTTTGTTTATTCCGACGACGGTCGAAAAGAAGGGCTTTGGAAATATCTGCCTGAACGTCGTACCAGACGACGTCCACGTCATGCCCGGCGCCGCCATGGACGTCGATTTCCGCCGGAACTGAGCATCTTACATCGCCCGGACATGATCGCCAGACGTAAGCAATTTGGCCACTGGGAGTGTGATTTGATCCAGTTTCGCAAGAAGTTTGGCAAGGCCAATGTAACGTCTCTGGTCGAGCGGGTAAGCCGTTTCACAGTTTTGTTGCGCAACAATGATCGTCAGTCACGTGCGGTGATGGATGGTGTGATTAGGGTACTGCAACCCCTACCCCGAATGGCGCGTCGCTCGATCACGTTTGATCGTGGCACTGAGTTCACAGAATGGGCCTATCTGCAGGCCGGGACTGGATCACAAACGTGGTTCTGTGATCCGCAGTCGCCCTGGCAAAAGGGAACGGTCGAAAACACCAACAGGCGAACAAGACGATGGCTCCCCAGAGACCTTGATCCGCTAACGTTGAGTGACCGAGATCTCGTATTCATCTGTCATCGTCTCAACAATACGCCGCGCAAATGCCTCGGCTACAAAACCCCAGCAGAAGTCTTCCGGCAAAAACTTGTCGCAAACAAACATCGCTGTGAATAAGCTCGAACCGAAAAAGTCGCGCTTCAGCATGACCTCACAATGGGGCGGCGACCTTGCCAGGCACAGCGGAGGATGTGTGAGCAGCGAGCGAGACGAAACCGGGGAACCGGATATCAAGCTGGCGGGCTTGTCTTTATGGGCACGGTCACGCGAGTTTCCCGGCAGCGATGACGATTGGGATGGCAACTGGATCGACTTGGTGGTCTTCGTGGACGCTCCGGGCGCTCGTGTCGAGAGACGCGGTCCCTACCTCCGAAGCGATGACCTGGCCGCGTTTCGGGAGCAACTTGCGGCGCTTCATTCGGATCTGAAGGGCACCGCTAATCTGGACTGCATCGAACCCGCCTTGAAGGGCAAGGTGGGCTGCGGCTCCCTCGGCCATATCGAGGTCGCCGTCGACATCACGCCGGACCACCTCCGCCAGTCTCACCAGTTCGTCTTTGACATTGACCAGAGTTACCTCGCGACGACACTTGCTGGCTGTGCGCGCGTGTTGGATCGATTTCCAGCCAAGAGTTCGGCGGCCGAAATCTAGCTCCCGACACCGACCGCCAACAACCCCTAAAATTCTAGGGTGGCGCTGTGTGCCCGAAGCAGTCAGAAAGAAGAGGCGCTATAAGTGTCTAAGCGGCTTCACGAGGGGAAATGAAGGACCCAAAAGAAAGCACTCGGACTTTCCTGAAATATACCGTTCCTGTCCTCTTGGCCTACTGGTCTGTATTGAACCTTGGCGGTGGCTTCATCAGAGCGACGTTGCAGACGTTGTTCAGCATCAACGCATTCTATGCCGTCGTTCTGGCGCTGTTGCTCGATCTTGCGTTGACATTGTACGTCCGCATTGAGCTTCGGCATCGGCGCAGCCGGATTCACCTCTACAAGATCGCAGCAGACGCGCTCATCATCCCGGCGGTGCTGCTTTCGCGAAAACTGGCCGACGCCCACAGCGGTGGCAGCTCTTGGTCCGTGTACGAAATCCTCCATTGGCTCACGGTCGCCGTTGCGCTGGCAATGTTCTTCGCCTCGGCGATCACGATGTTGCGGTTCATGTGGAAGCGATGACGGCCCCCTTCCGCTGGGCTCTCGTGGGAGTCAAGCCAACAGCGCAGGCAGAGTCGGGAGCTCACTCGATGAGACGGAGGAAGCGGAGCAGAGCTGCAAACTCCTGATGCTGGCCAGCGACCCGTTCCACATCCTGTAGGTCGACCCGTTGCGAGATTGCCAACCTGCTCATCGGCTTTGCGTAACCGGGCCAAACCTGAAGTAGATTCGCGTTTGACGTGGCGCTATCCGGGGGGGTGGCATTCAAACGGCCCGGAAAGTGCCGGAGGAGAAATGCTTCGTGGCAGGGGGACTGCCAGATGATCGAGATGGCGTGCTGGGCAGCCAGCGTCTCGACCTGCTGGCGACGATGGTGGTCTCCTGCCACCTGATCGTCGTCCATAAGCAGCGCGCGATACTGAAATTCCGCGCGCCGCTGGCTGCGCCGTTTTATCTCCTGCACTGCCTTTTTTATGCGGGCGAGTGGATCGCCAGCACCGGGATTGAGGTTTACGACCTCGATATGAAACGGCAAGTTCTTCTCGCGGACAATATCGTTCAGGAACTGTCCATAGGCTTGTTCCGACTCGCCTTCACATCCGAGAAAAACTGGCTTCCGGGCCGGGATATGTGCGTGACGCCGCCTCATCCGATCTGAGGCACCGCGCCATATGCCCCTCCAAGGTACTTCTTGTAGAGGTTGTCGTTGCGCCGCACGGACTGCACATCCATAAGACTGTAAACATTCGAACGGCCAAGCTGGTCCTTCTCCGTGAAGACGACCTCCTCCTTGCTTAGGTCATCGAGCAGCGATGCCGAATGGCACGACATCAACAATTGGGCGCCCGCCGGGTTGCGATCTGGATCGTAAAACCAGCGGACGATCTCCGGCAGAATCAACGGATGGATCGATAAATCCAACTCGTCGATGACCGCAATGCCCCCTTTTTGCAGTGCCAGCAACAAGAGCGGAAAGATCCGAATGAAGGACCGTGTTCCCTGACTTTCCAAGGTCCACGGCATCGGAGCATGCAATCCCTCGTGCTTGAACAATGCCGTCGGACCAGACGCAGTCTGAACGATTTGCATTTGCTCGACGCCTACGTCGATGCGCTGGAGCTCCCTGTTGAGGCTCTCGACCGCCGCCGGGTTCTGAGAGAGGAACTGGATGATATCCCTGTCGGAAAACTCCGTTCGTTCCATCAGGATATTGCGAAAGACCGCGCCCGCAGCTTCGACCAAGACCTTGGATGGCTCGTGCTCGAATAGGGAAAGGGTCGAGACCACGCTCGCGTCCTCGCGCACTTTGTCGATGACCTGGCTATAACCGGTCAGCGAAAACGTCCGTGAGCCGCGCACCTCCTTGTCAAAGCTACGCTCGAAAACCCGTTGCCACTTCCCCTGACCCTGAGGCTTATGGCGGAGCGCCTCCCGTCCCACCGTCCTGATGGCCCCGTCCTTGGGAAGAAGCTCCAGCTCATAACGGTACAGCCCGAAATCGCTGTCTTGGTGGGTAGGGGAATTGACGGCCTTGAATGACAACTCCGTCAACCCGCCCATCTCAAGCGCCAGCCTTATGGGGCGATTCATAGATTCTTCGTCGTTGAACCGTTCGCATGGTAGGGCGGCTTGGTTCTGGAAGCTATCCTTCAGAAACCACGACAGAAACGTCAGCGCCTTGAGAACCGAGGACTTGCCGGAACCGTTGGCGCCGAACAGTGCTACAACCTTCGGAGCACGCTCCTCAGCGCCTGGAAACAGAGGGCAAAATCGCTCGGGATAGTCGGGTACGTTCCGCGGTATCCGCAGATCAAGAACCTGGGGGTCACGAAACGAGTAGAAATTCTCGATTTCCAAACGGTATATCATAGGCGCGAATATACGCATCCCTTCTCGGCATTTCAACAATTTTTTGCTTATCTTCCTATTTCATAAGATTTACGTAGCAAGCCCAGCCTCCCACCGCATTCTGCGATCAGGGCTTTCCAGCCCCGATCCCGGACAAATCGACCCGGATGCCCGCCTTGTTCGGATCGCCCTGCTCTTCCCGTTTGACCTCCTGACCGGCAGGCTCGTCCCCCTCCCCGGCCCGCCGGCCGGAGTCGTCATCTCTCTCGCCCGGCGTCGGTTCCGCTTTCGGCGTGGCGAGCTCGACCTTACCGGGATCCTCGGCCCGGAACACCGCTGTCCCCTCAAAATACCCCGTCTGCCAGGCGATGATGGCGTCCTCGAACGCCTCGTCGACGGCATTGCCGTACCATTTGGTGACGATCCGGTAGACCTTGCCGAAGAGCGCCGTGCCCATGCGCAGGTTCGCGCAGGCGTCAACCAGATCGGGCTTCAGCTCGCCAGCGTCCACGACGCCGAGACCGGCCGGATATTGGGTAATCCCGACGCGCACCATGTTGCGTCCGACATGCTGCCTGATGAGCGCCATGGCCTCGTCCGGATTGGCCGGCTTCGGCACCAGCACCACACGGTTGCCGGAGCGGACCGTTACCGAAAGCGGGTCCTGCGAGCCTGCCTTCTCAATGAACTTCTCGACAATCGCGGGTTTCAGCCCCGGATCGGCGCATTGCTGGATAAGGGCGGCGTCGACCATCTTCGTTCTCCTTTTCCTATATGTTGAATGCCGTCACTAGCGGACGGTCGAAAAGCCTCGCCCAGGCGGTCGCGCTCGCCCGCTGGATGGCGACAATGGAGGTGCCGGCGGTCCACCAGCCGTTGCCGGTTGCGGCGATGATGTCCGGGGCATGCAGCATCGACTGGAGCGCGGGCCAGAGGATGAGTTGCTCGTAGCAGATCAGCGGCGCGATCCGGGCGCCGGCGAGATCCACGATCGGGTTCGCGAAGAGATGCGCCCGGGCGCCGCCGCCCTGCCCCGTCCATACGCGCCACGGCTGCCACATCGAGACCGGCACGGGCATGCGCTCGCGATAGAGGATCCGCGCCTCGCCGGCTGAGACCGCCACCATGACGTTGTCGTAACCGCTTGCGTCGATGACGGCCGCGCCGGCGATCACGGTGACGTCGAGATCGCGTAAGCCGTCCTTCCAGAGACGGGCAACGGTCGGCGTCCAGAAGCCGAGCGCGCTTTCGGGCAGGAGAATGACGCGGCTTTTCTGGCCCGCCTGCCGGCGAACCGTGGCGATCAGGTCACGGTGATGATCGAGCGAACCGTCGCGACCGAGGCTTTGTCCGTGTTCGAGGTCGACGCCAGTCCATCCTTCCGGTACCACTGGCTGCGTCCACGTTGCGGCGGACCAGAGCCAGAAGCCCGTGAGGGCGATGGTCGCCACCGGCCAATATAGCGATGTCATCGACGCGAGGCCGGCGGCAGCCGCACCCACTCCCCACCATCCCCAGCCGGGGAACAGGACGCCCGCCGCTGTGACCGGATGCGCCCATCCGGTAACACCGAAGGGCGGCAGTCCCATCAGCACCGCAGCCGCCAGATAGCATGCGGCCCTGCCCTTTCCCGGAAGCCTTGTCCAGAGCGCGGCATGGACGCCGATGAACGAGGCGGACGCGGCCAGCCAGAGCAGCAACCCCGGCCAAAGATCGGCCTCATAGAAGCTCGCCACGCCCTGCGGCAGACCGCGCGATGCCGCAAGGAAATAGCCCGTCGATACCATAGCCGCGACCGGGCGCGACGGCGCATGTGCCCAGAGCGCCGGGAAGATCAAGGCGACCGGAAGAAGAAGGACCTCGCCGCTCCAGCCGACCCAGCCGGACGCGATCGCCGCCCCGATCAGGAGAACGGCATGAAGATGCTTAGGGATCGACGGTGAGGACCGGCCGAGCGAGGCCGAGAAGGCCGGACGCCGGGAGCGGTCCGAAGTAGCGGGAGTCATAGGAGCTCGCGAACGGTGAGTGGAGAAAGAGATGATCGGAAGGCACGACACCGCCGGCGAACGGCCGGAGCACCCGGCCCTCACCGTCCGTCGGCCGCACCTCAGATGCCGGGATCGGCCGCCCGTCGACGGCGACATTCTCGCCGATCTCGACACGCTGGCCGGGAAGCCCGACGACGGTCTTGATGAGCGGCGCGAAGCCTCCGGCGCACAACCCACGGCGGAGATAGCCGCGCTCCCACGCTTCCATGAACGGCGGGGTCGGCGGCGGGCAGACGAACACAAGGTCGCCCACCACGACATCGCGCTGCAGCGGCTCGATGCGCCAGAGCCCGAGCGGCTCGCTCGGCGTGAAATTCAACCGAAAGCCGCCGGCGACAGCGATGGCGAAAGCCGCGGCGAGCATGCCGACAGAGGCGCCGATGGAGAGTACGATGCGCCAGTCCGTCATTGCTTCATCACCGGAGCCTGGCGCTGCGAAAGTTTCAGGTCCTCGACCTGTTTCAAAGTCTCAACGGTCCGCTCCTGCGCGGCGAGCCGCTGGGCGGCGCGCATCACCGGCCAGGCCTCGGCAAGTCGCTCCTTCTCCTGTGGCTGGAGCCCCTTCGCCATCGACTCGAACACCCGGCCGGAGGGTTCACGCGCGGCATTGGTCAGCAGCGTGCGTTCGCCGAAGCGCTCCGCCACCGCCTTGTTGAAACGGTCGATTTCAAGCTTCGCTTCCTTGTCGCTCAAGGCATAGCCGAGCGCGGCCGGAAGGTCGTTGCGGTCGATGGCGTCACGCACGCGCTCAAGGACCGTGCGAGCGGAAGGTGACAGCGCTGGGATGTCGATCGAGACGCGATGCCGAAGCGCCCGCTCCTGCGCCTCTAGGCGCTGGGTCGCGGTCTCACGCGCCTGGAGGTAGCGGGCAAGATCACGGGCCAGCGCCGGCGCATTGACGCGCGCGGTTTCGCGGTCCTGCCTGTCCGCGCGGCTGGCCAATATGCCGGTCTTGCCTTTCAGCGCACCAAAGCTCTGCGGATCGGTCCCGATCTTCGCCAGCGTCGATTTCGCGGCGACGCGATCCGTCAGCATGGCGTCTACGTCGACGGCGCGGAACGCGGCTTCCGGATCGGCGTAGATCAGGCGGAAGCGGCTGGATACCTCCTCCCATTGCTTCTTCAGCGCGGGGTCGGACGCGAGCTTGTCCTCGACCGCCTGTTCGAGGGATTTCGGGTGGATGGTGACGCCGGCGACCATGGGCCTTGCCTCCTTGATGTTGGTGGTTTCGGATTGCTGGCGCGCGCCGGATACCAAGCCGAGCCGCGTGCCGAGATCGGAAAGGCGTTGCTTCTGCCGGACGGTCCAGGCGAGCCGGTCGCGAGCGATAGTCCGGGCGACGTTCATGAGGTTGAGGCCACGCGTTTCGGCAAAGCGAAGGGCGGCGCGGTAGAAGGTCGCCTTCTGGTAGTCGAGCGTGGTTTCCTTCGAGCCGTCGCGCGACAGACGCTCCGTCATCCGCGACAGGGCGAGCTCGCGAATGTCGACCACCTTCCACTTGTGGCGCAGCACCTTCTTCTTGTTGGGAAGGGTCACGGTTTCCGAGCCCTGATGATCCAGGCCGATGCGATCGCCGATCTGCGCGTCGGCCTTGACTATCGCGCGCCCCAGGTCGACGCCCCATATCGTGTTCTGCTTGCCCTCGGCGGTCTCCAGCGTGACGAAGTAGCTGTCGTAGTTCTCCGGGTCGTTCTCGTAGGGCGCTTCGCCGTGATCGATGAGAACGCCGCCCCGGTTGGTGAAGTCGTTGAGGCCGACATAGAGCTGCATTGCGTCGCGATGGCGGGTCATCGCGACATAGGTCAGGTGCCGGTCGAGCGTGCCGGAGGCGAGCACTTTCACATTGTCGACTGTCGCGCCCTGAGACTTATGGACCGTGGTGGCATAGCCGTGGTCGACATTGGTGTAGAAGCGCTGTTCGACGACGATCTGCCGCCGCTCCTCGCCTTCCCCGATCGCGGCGGCGATCCGGCCTGGCGCGGCCTCGACCACGGTCGCGAGCAAACCGTTCTTTACCCCGAGCGACCCCTCGTTCTTCAGGAACACAATCCGGTCACCGGCGGCGAAGCGGCGCGTCCCGTCCTCGGTGCGGAAGGCAAAGCCTTCCCCGACGATCCCGCGCTCGACAAGCTTCTCGCGCGCCAGCTCGTTGAGCGTGCGCACGTCGACGCGGCGGTGTGCGAGAATGAGCGAGGTCCGCGCCGGATCGTATTCGGCGTTCCAGTCATCGATCAGCGAACGAACCGCCTCGTCCCTGGTCCATTCCGACCGAATGAGATCGGCATTGTCGTATGCCTTGAGCGCAGCGCCGACACGACCGCGCGCGAGATCCATCGACGCGGCTCGCATCCACGCCTCACGCTGGCGGAAGATGAAGCCGAGCTCGGCATAACCGACGCGATCCACAATCGCCCGGAAGGCTGCGCCCGCCTCGATCGGCTGAAGCTGATCGGGATCACCGACCAGCACGAGCTTGGCTCCGGCTTCGGTCACGGCCTTGACGAAGGTGGCCATCTGCCGCGAGGACACCATGCCGGCCTCGTCCAGGACGAAGACGGTCTTGTCGTCGAGGCGGTCCCGCTCCTTCTCCCAGCGCAGTTCCCATGACGACAGGGTGCGCGACGCGATGCCTGCTTCCTTCTCCAGCCCTTCGGCGGCCTTGCCCGCCAGCGCGCCGCCGACGACACGATAGCCCGCCGCCTCCCAGGCCTCGCGAGCCGCCTTCATCATCGTGGTCTTGCCCGCGCCGGCGCGGCCGACGACCGCAGCAATCCGGGCGCCGCCAGCGACATGCTCGATCGCGCTGCGCTGCTCCTGCGACAACCGATCATGGCGCTCGAACGTCGCGGCGAGGACACTCTTTCCGACGCCATGCGAGGATCGGCGGGAGAGCCAGACGGCGCGGCTCGCCATTCTCGCTTCGATCCGGATCAGCTCATGGGTCGTGTATTTCGACGGCTCGCGGATGCCGGTGACGAGCGAGACGCGCTCGCGCTCCAGACGAAGCACCTGCGGGTCCTGCAGGACGCGCGCCATGAGGTCCCGGAACAGGCCGGCATCGTCGATATAGCGATGCAGCACTCGAGCGACATCACGCTCGTCGAAAACGCTCTTCTCGCGGGTGATGAGATCCAGCACGAGCGCGGGATTGGCCTCGACGCGCCGGGCGTTCTCCTCTCGCCGCTCCTGCTGAAGCTCGAGGCGTTCGAGCTCTGCCTTGCGCCCGTCTTCCTCAGCCTTGCGCTCGATCGCCTTAGCTCCGACGCCGAGATGGATGGTCGGCACGAGGTCGATGCCCTGCTTCTCGTAGGATCGGCCGTCGACGCGCAGGTTGATCCCGTTGAGGGCCAAGTGATAGTTCATCCGCTCAAACCAGGCGTCGCGGAATGCGTTGAAGTCGTCCGTGCCGCCGGCCCAGAGCTCGTAGACGATCTTGCCGCTCTTGGTGCGGAGCGGCTGGCCGTCCTCGCCCAGGACCGCGACCTTCTTCGCGCCGAATCCGCTCTCCGTGAGAGGCCGCAATGTCATCATGAGGTGGATGTGCGGGTTGCCCGGATTGTCGTGATAGACCCAGTCCGCGACGATCCCTTTCGACAGGATGTGCCGCTCCACGAAATCGCGGACGAAGGCGATGTTCTGCTCGGCGGTGAGCTCGATCGGCAGCGCGGCGGTGAGGTCCTTGGCGAGCTGCGCGTCGGAGCGCTTCTCGAAGGCCTCGACTTTGTTCCAGAACGCCTCCGTTGCGCCAGCGACAGAGCGATCGGCGATGAGCATCCGCGCCCATTCCGGTGCATCGGATGGCAGCAGGAATTCCTCGTGCAGGAGCCCCTGCTTGCGGGAATAGTCGATCGAGCGGGCCTCGCGTTCGTAGTCCATCTTCGCGCAATGCCGGTAGGCCGCCGACAGCACGGCGCTGCGGCCGTCGCCGCGGCTGACGATGCTGGCAGAGAAGTGGACGATGGCCACGGCGGCGAAGACTCCCTGAAACGAACCTCGTTCGTCGGGAGGGGCCGGCCACGCTGGGCCTTCTGAGCAACGCGTCGCGCCAGCGACGTATAATTGCGCCCTTGGAACCGCTCCTTCGGATCGGCCGGGATCATCGTTCAATGTGTCGGCTTTGCCGACGTGCAAATCTGCACATTTCCTTCAGCACGCATCCGGGGGAAATTTGGCGACATATATGGCGCCCAGCAGAAAAAGGAGCCCACTGGAATGAAGAAGCCTTCGTCGAAGATCAGAGAAGAAATCGCCAGATTGCAGGATCAGCTGAAAATAGCCGAGACGCGCGAGGCGGAACGCATTGGCAGGATCGCCCTGAAGGCCGGGCTTGGTGAGATCGATATCGAGGAAGCGGCACTTCAGGCAGCGTTTGAGAACATCGCTGACGGTTTTCGCACAGGCAAGAAACTGGCTCCCGGAAAGAATATTTGCGTCGACAGTAGAGCTAGCGGTGGCACGTCTGCCGCAGTCGCGTCTGACGCGGATACGGGCAGCGCTGGTGAGGCTTGAGCGGATGCGGCGGATGTCATCAAGCAACGCGAGGAAGAAGGACACGCGGGAAAAAATCGAGCTCGGCGGGCTGATCGTAAAGGCCGGCTTGCGCTACGAAAAGCGGGCGCTTCTGCTTGGTCTGCTGATTGATGCCGCACGGCGCATTCGGAGCGACGACCGGGAGCGCTCGCGACTAACCACAATCGGTGCCGAGGCATTCGGTCGCGACAATGAATAGGCTCCTTTTCGCAACCCTACCGGCCGCATTCATGCTCGCCACGATGATCGGAATGTCCGGGATCGAGACCTGGTTATCTGCCTTCGGAACATCGTCTTCAGCAAGGCTGATGCTTGAGCGGATTGGCCGGGGCTTACCTTATTCGACTGCCGCCGTAACAGGCGCAATTTCCCTCTTTGCAATGTCGGGTGCGGCGAACATCAGGACCGCCGGCTGGAGTGCATTGATTGGTTCATCCGTCGTCTGCATTGTTGCAGTGGCACTTGAAGGCTGGCGACTGCACGTTCTTGCTGGTCGTCTGCCCCAAGATCAGTCAGTTTACGCCTATATTGATCCTTGGACGATGTTAGCTATATGCGCTGCCGGTTTGAGCGGGATTTTCGCACTGCGCGTGGTTATGAGAGGTAATGCGGCTTTCGCGAAGTCCGCGCCCAGACGGATTGCGGGGAAGCGAGCCGTGCACGGCGAGGCCGACTGGATGAAGTTGACAGATGCTGCCAAGCTTTTTCCCGTTGCCGGCGGCATCGTGATCGGAGAACGTTACCGCGTCGACAAGGATAGCGTCGCTGACATGCCATTTCGCGCTGGTGAACCACAAAGCTGGGGTGCTGGCGGCAGGTCTCCTTTATTATGTTTCGACGGATCGTTTGGTTCCTCGCACGGTATTGTTTTCGCCGGCTCGGGCGGCTTCAAGACAACATCGGTGACGATCCCGACAGCGCTCAAGTGGGGCGGCGGCCTCGTCGTGCTTGATCCGTCGAGTGAGGTTGCATCAATGGTCGTCGAACATCGCCGTAGGGCTGGTCGGAAACAGATTGTACTCGATCCCGCCGCCACGCCCGCAAACGGGTTCAACGCGCTTGACTGGATCGGTCGCTGCGGCAGCACGAAGGAGGAGGATATCGTAGCGGTGGCGACGTGGATAATTGCGGACAAAGCGGGCCCAGTGTCGGCCCGGGACGATTTTTTCCGGACATCCGCCATGCAACTGCTTACAGTGCTGATCGCCGACGTTTGTCTCTCCGGTCACACGGACGAGAACGACCAGAACTTGCGTCGCGTACGAGCCAATCTTTGCGAGCCGGAACCGAAGCTGCGCGCGCGGCTGGCGCGGATATTTGAGCAGTCCGGGTCCGAATTCGTGAAGGAGAACGTTGCCGTCTTTGTCAACATGACGCCGGAAACGTTTTCTGGTGTATACGCCAATGCAGTGAAGGAAACACATTGGCTATCCTATCCAAATTACGCGGCAATCGTATCGGGCGACAGTTTCTCGACCGACGATTTAGCAGAGGGTGGCACTGATATTTTCATTGCATTCGATCTCAAGGTGCTTGAGGCACATCCCGGTCTGGTACGCCTTGTAATCGGCTCACTGCTCAATTCTATCTATAACCGCAATGGCAATGTGAAAGGACGCACACTCTTCCTCCTCGATGAAGTCGCCCGCCTCGGCTATTTGCGCATTCTCGAAACGGCGCGCGACGCGGGCCGGAAATACGGCATCACGCTCACCATGATTTTCCAGTCGATCGGACAGATGCGTGAGGCCTATGGCGGGCACGACGCGACCAGCAAATGGTTCGAATCCGCATCGTGGGTATCGTTCGCGGCGATCAATGATCCAGAGACAGCTGACTACATCTCGAGGCGCTGCGGCGATACCACAGTTGAGGTCGATCACACAAATCGCTCGACGGGAATGAGGGGAGCGACGAGATCGCGGTCGAAGCAGCTCAGCCGACGACCCCTGATCCTGCCGCACGAAGTCCTGCGTATGCGCAGTGACGAGCAGATTGTCTTCACATCGGGCAATCCACCCCTCCGATGTGGTCGCGCGATCTGGTTCCGGCGCGACGATATGAAGGCCTGCGTCGGCCAAAACAGATTTCATCGCGAAGACGAGAGAGATGGATGAGAGCGGGGGCAACATGTTTGACTGCCAGTAGGGTCTGCGGGAGACTTGCAGTCGACACCGACGACCATCGCATGCGGTTCGGATCGCACCGTGCAGCAGAGCGACGCGTATCATCGGATAGAAGTATCAGCGTAATGAATCGATCATGCATGATCGATTCATTAAAGTCGTTGGACGTGTGCTTCGAAACGAAGCAAGAATCCGGTCATGAAAAACAACGGTACAGGCCAGATTCATCTCCACCGCATTGACGCTGCCCGAAACATGCGCCGCTTCTATACGCTTACTGTTCAGCCGACATTATTCGGGGGCGCATCGGTCATCCGCAACTGGGGCCGTATCGGAACAGGCGGGCAAAGGATGATGGAAACCTTCGACCGGCAAGAGGATGCAGACCGGGTACTTTCGCGCCTGGAGCGCAGCAAACGAAACCGGGGCTATCGTGACGCTCAACGCGTCAAGTAACAACCCATTAGCATCGCGAGCTGCTGCTACCTGTGACTTTCCCGTGTCCAACAACACTATGCTCAGAGTAGCGCTATCTCTACGCGGTCGATCTACCGTCGACCCCAGCAAAGTGTGTTCCAATGCAAGTCCAAGATTGACGTTAGTACAGCAGGAACCTGGCGCCGCTCAGCCGGCCGGATATGGCCTTGTCGTTTTGCCAGCCGCGCGGCTGCGATCTCGGCCACGGTCGCAACTTCCTGCGGGAACCGCCCCTTTACGAGAAGGGGTCGATTTCGGAGACAATGCTGTCCTCGGCACCGTCATATTCGCTGGTGGGCATCACGCTCATCCTTCCATCGCCTGCACGGAAGACGATCACGACCCTCAGGGTGGCGGCGAGGATAGCGCCGCAGGCGTTGGCGATGGTGAGGCTCATGATTCGGCTCCCGTTTTGGCGGGGACCATTCCCCGCTCGACGTGGCCGAGCTGTTCTGGTCTTGGCCGGTGTCATCGCGCAGGCGACGCCGAAGCGACCGCGCTTTCGTAGCGGACCCTTGAGGGTTGACCTTGGAAGGCCGGGACCGGAACCAAAATTGAGGCCAAAGAGCGGGGTGGTTTGTGCCTCATCGGAAAGTCGGGATGAGTCCTCGCCACCGCCATTGCCGGTTACTCGACACCGGCTCCTCGATGGTCTCATCGTCCGTAGTGAACTTTGGGAGATGAACTGCCCGCCAGCGAATATTATGGTGTGGTCGACACAGCCTTATCGATCCGGTCGTGTTCCGCACACCGCTCCCGGCGGAGCGACTTTGGGCTTTGGCGGCGACCCAGGCGCCTTAAGCGCTAACCAGCTCCTCGAGCACCCAAAAAGATCTGGACCGAGATTAGAATGCGACTTCTTCGGTTGCATGGGTTTTGCGATTTTCGTCTGTTAATCAATCATCGGCCAGACTTCATTACACATCAAGATAGAACAAACTTCATGACGCAGCCGTATCCAGAGTCCCAAACACCGCCCGCGAAAATTCTATTCCCACTTGGCGGCGCTTTCATCGCACTTTTTTGGCCGGGAACCAACAATCTCAAACGCGATAAGGCATAATCCCCCTTTTGCGGGGCCGACGCGGCTGGCAACCTGCCCCGGGGCGTTTCGGTGGTGGCGGGCAAGTTCAAGCTCGAAGATGGAAAATCCCGGCAGCTTTCGCTGCCGGGTCTCCTCCATCCGGTCAAAACGGAACATCGCCGTCGTGGGTGCCCTGGTCGCCGCCGCCGTTCTCGGTCTGCTTCGCGCGGCTAAGGAAATCGACGGTCTCGGCGATGATCTCGCATCCGTATCGGTCGTTACCTTCCTGATCGGTCCATTTGGTGTAGTGGATGCGGCCGCGAACCAGAACCTTCATGCCCGTATCGCAATATTGCTGGATCGTATTGCCGAGGCCGTTGAAGGCGGTGATCCGGTGCCACTCGGTGTCTTGCACCCGGCGGCCTTCGCTGTCGCGGACGACCTTGCCTTCCAGGTAGCGGGGGCGCGATGTAGCGAGAGTGAAGTAGGTGATTCTAATGCCGCCCTGACTGGTGCGGGTTTCTGGGGTCTGGCCGATGTTGCCTGCGAGGATGACGATGTTCTGCATTTTTGGTCTCCGTTGCTTCGCGGAGGGACTATTCCCTCCGACGAGACCCGGCCGAGGCTGTCTGGAGACTCCTGCATCGCCGCCTTCGGCGGCGGCTCGACCCTCAAGGTTCGGGTGGAGCGGGCAGCCGCGCGCAGCGCGGCAACACGGCCGAAAGCCGCGGGGGTTGCCGGATGGAAACAGAACGGACTTAGGGGATCCGTCAGTCGGAGGGATTGGATGCTTCCGTGAGCCCCATGGAGACCAGAGCCGGAACAGCAACCGTGCTATCGGCAGATGATGGCGGAGCAGACGCACTGTTCCGGTAATGCGCCGGCTCCCCCCCTCACCTGCAGGCCCCCGCTCGTTTCGCACGCAAGCCAAGATTTCCGCCGGAACGAGACGCCTGACGGGTCGTTGGCGCCGTCTGACGGATCGATAATGCCTCGGGATGGGGCTCGATCCAGTGAATTGCAAGATGGCAATGAAGGTCTTCGCGGCATGGTCCTTCGCGCAACACCATGGGCTGATTGGCACCGACTACCGTAATCGGAGGCTCCTACGATGACGACGCACCTAGCCTACAGGAAACGTCCGACACGGCGATAGCGCGTTCAGCGATGGCGATGAAAACTCTGCTTTGATTGGACGGCGAGGGGCTGCTAAAGCGGCCGGGATAGCGAAACTCGCGAATGCGAGCAGCGACAACGCCGCGCACATTGCAAAGCCGACCACAGCGACCGCCGGTGCTACGGAGCCTCTGGCCGCACCGATGGTTTTTAGCGGAAAGCCAGTAACCCGAACCCGCCGATTCAACGTACTGAAAGCGGTAACCGCCGTCATCAGCGGCAGCGCATAACCGCCCCTCCGCTCTGGATAGTAAGCGACCGTAGCTTGTATTGCCAATAGCGAGGTCGCTCCCGACGTTCCACGGGCTACCGCCCGGATAAGCGGGATTGAGGTCTCCTCCGGCGATGATCTGTTGTGCCACGGTTGGTGAAACCGCCATTGCCATGGTCAATGCAATCGCTATTGAAGCGAGCAAACCTTTGGTCACTTTGATTCGATTCATTTTGCCTGATGCTTTCGTTAGACCACGACCGAGCAGACTGGCTTGCTCAAGCTAAGCCAGCGTCGGTGGTGAGAATGGGGGAAACAAAGCTTTCAAAAGCGCAAAGCTTCCGGCGGGGACGTGGAAAGTCGACTAAACCGCCCACATTCGATCCAGTAATATTGCTGCCCAAAATTCATGCTACTGCCCCCACCAAACGTGGCGGGACTAGAACCGAATCTTCTACAACTCGATACAGTATTTTCTAACAAATACAGTACTTCGGATAACTGCTTGTTGCGTTTCTAGTTTTAAATTACTAAAAATAGAAAGAAGTCTACGGAAGCGTACGGTGCTATTATTAATTCACTACTTTTGGGTTAGGTTGTTTTTTATACAACCAGAATTAGCTGCGTGCGAAATTTTATTAAACTTATTTCTCCGACCAATCGATACCGGCATCGGCCATCCTATGGCCTTGCCGACTTGGCTGCTTATAAATCCCTAGTTCGGGGTCTGGCCATTGTGATTTGTGTTAAAGGCTAAAAGCGCGCAGTCTTATTGGACTGTTGGGGGCTTCAACTAGCACAAGCTAAGGGAGGCCGACATGCCGCTTTTCAATGAAGCGAGCCGAATTTATCATCCTTTGGAAGTCAACTTCATGCGAAGCTGTTTCAGTCATGCTGCAATCATGCTTGAAGAAAGCGACCAGGGTTACTCCGCTGCCGACCTGACATCGTACATCATCATGTTGTACCAGAGCGGTCTTAGAGACCAATCGTATATCTGTGAGATCGCGGCGCGTCTGGCCCACCAACGGTTCGAGAGACGCCACAAAATCGAACAATGTCCAGCTGCCAACAGCAACGGCCCAACGCGGACGGTTCGTGCGCAACCCGTTGAATACGATCCACTCGCCTAGGCGGGAACAAAAGATCAAAGATAGAGTTTAACGCGAGGCAGACTAACTAACTGCCACAGCGCCAGCACATCCCGCACCACAACCGTCGCTGACGCGGCCCTGCCGTTGCTCGTCCCTCGGCAGGGCAAGTTGTTCGGGAGGGGAATATGCCTTGGGGAAAGCCAGTAGACGTCCAGCTTTACGGTATCGGAAAATATCGCGTTGTACCCGACACCCCTACAGCAGCGCGATGTCTGTTGAACGATTGGCCTGAAAGTGGACGCGGAAAAGAATATGAGGAAGCCTTACAGGCTTGTCTGGCCGACCTTGAAGGGCTGCCGAACACCGCCAGAAAATCCTTCGTGAAAGCCGCCAAGGCAGCTGGGCTTACAATCCGGCCCTGCCAGTGGCCCTGAGATCGTTCAGGCTATCCGAGACGCTCTGAACGATAGCGCAAGGCCAGAAATGCAACCCCATGACCGAGCGGGGCCCCGACTACTCCGGGAAGAGTGTCGGGGCTTTTTCAAATCAGCTGACTTAAAATCAGGCAAGTGATAGCGCTACAAATTGCAGCAAAGACCATGAATTTGGCTAACGATAACTGTTCGATCCAGCGAACAGTCCATAACCGCGGCGTTTCAACCCTCTCTTTATTGTTCATTCTCCCTCCCTTTCATGGAGGAGGTTTTTATCATGCGGTCAAAAACTGTCACCACCCTCTTTAGTTTATGAAGCCCGCCTCATCTCCAACAATCTAAGTCCCTTCGCGAAATCAATGGTCTTGTTTAAAGCGTACATGCGGCTGGCAGCATCTTTTTTCCCCAACATGTAGAGAACGCGGAAGATGCTAGCCTTGAGACCACCTATCTGCTTCTTCAGCGCGGTACCTTCCAAATCGGCTACGCCTGCCTCGACAGAAATCTTCCGCGGCCGGTCCGTCCGCGCCTGCTCGATTGGAAATAAACCCGGCCGGAAGGTGGGGTTTCTGGATCATGTGGCCGGTCGTTTCCCGAGAAGGCCGACAGCTGAGCCGGCACTCGGAACATCAGCGCCGCGGTCGGCGCGCGCCGATCCATCCGGCCATCGGGAGGCGGATGATGAGGCGCAGATACACGGACAAAGTCTGGCGCGAGCCTCATGTCCGTCTCCGATCTACGCTTTGCTGATGACCGCTCCTGAGACGGGAGCGGTCACTTCAGCGCGAGATGATCAGAAGTCCATGCCGCCGGTAGGCATCGCCGGGGCCGCTTCCTTTTTCGGCTTCTTCGCGATCATGGCCTCAGTGGTCACCAGCAGGCCGGCAACGGAGGCAGCATCCTGCAAGGCTGTGCGCACCACCTTGGCCGGGTCGATCACGCCTTGCGCGAACAGGTCGCCATATTCGTCGGTCTGGGCATTCCAGCCGAAGGCGAAGTCGGCCTTCTCGCGCAGCTTTCCGACGATGATGGAGCCTTCGGCGCCGGCATTCTCGGCGATCTGGCGTACCGGGGCCTCGATGGCCCGGCGCACGATCTCGACGCCGTGCTTCTGGTCGGGGTTCTCGGTCTCTACGGCATCGAGTGCCTTCTGTGCGCGCAGCAGCGCCACGCCGCCACCGGGCAGAATGCCTTCCTCGACCGCCGCGCGAGTGGCGTGCAGCGCGTCGTCGACGCGATCCTTCTTCTCCTTGACCTCGACCTCGGTCGCGCCGCCGACGCGGATCACCGCGACGCCGCCAGCGAGCTTCGCCAGGCGCTCCTGAAGCTTCTCGCGGTCGTAGTCAGAGGCCGTCTCCTCGATCTGCGTCTTGAGCTGCTGCACGCGGCCGTCGATCTGGGCCTTTGAGCCGGCGCCGTCCACGATGGTGGTGTTCTCCTTCTCGATCACCACCTTCTTGGCCCGGCCGAGCATTTCCAATGTGACGTTCTCGAGCTTGATGCCGAGGTCCTCGCTGATCGCCGTGCCGCCGGTAAGGATCGCAATATCCTCCAGCATGGCCTTACGACGGTCACCGAAGCCGGGAGCCTTCACCGCCGCGACCTTCAGGCCACCGCGCAGACGGTTGACGACGAGCGTGGCCAGAGCCTCGCCCTCGACGTCTTCGGCGATGATGACGAGCGGCTTGCCGGACTGGACGACCGCTTCAAGTACGGGAAGCATGGCCTGAAGGTTGGAGAGCTTCTTTTCGTGGATGAGGACATAGGGATCCTCGAACTCGACCCGCATCTTGTCCTGATTTGTGATGAAGTAGGGCGAGAGATAGCCGCGGTCGAACTGCATGCCCTCGACCACCTCCAGCTCGGTTTCGGCAGTCTTGGCTTCTTCGACAGTGATGACGCCTTCATTGCCGACCTTCTGCATCGCTTCCGCGAGAAAACGGCCGATCTCGGAATCGCCGTTGGCCGAGATGGTGCCGACCTGGGCGATCTCATCATTCTTCGAGATTTTGCGGGCATTGGCCTTTAGTTCGGCGACAACAGCATCTACCGCCTTGTCGATACCGCGTTTCAGGTCCATCGGGTTCATGCCCGATGCGACGGCCTTGGCGCCTTCCTTAACAATCGCCTGCGCCAGCACCGTCGCGGTCGTGGTGCCGTCGCCGGCGAGATCATTGGTCTTACTCGCCACCTCGCGCACCGTCTGGGCGCCCATATTCTCGAACTTGTCCTCGAGCTCGATTTCCTTCGCAACCGACACACCGTCCTTGGTAATGCGCGGCGCGCCGAACGACTTGTCGATGACGACGTTGCGGCCCTTCGGCCCGAGCGTCACCTTGACGGCATTGGCGAGAATGTCGACGCCGCGCAGCATTTTCTCGCGGGCTTCGGTATTGAACTTTACTTCCTTGGCAGCCATTGGATCACTCCTTCAATAGGCAGCTTTCATTGACTGGTTGATGATCGAAGAATTCGTCAGGCGACCTTCTTCAGTGTGGCGGTCTGCTCGATTACCCCCATCACGTCGCTTTCCTTCATGATGAGCAGGTCTTCGCCGTCGAGCCGAATCTCGGTGCCGGACCATTTGCCAAACAGGATGCGGTCCCCGACCTTGACGTCGAGCTCAATGATCTTGCCCGCATCGTCGCGGGCGCCGGGGCCGACGGCGATGACTTCGCCTTCGCTCGGCTTTTCCTTTGCGGTATCGGGGATGATAATGCCGCCGGCCGTTTTTTCCTCGGCTTCAATGCGGCGAACCAGGATACGATCATGCAATGGACGGAACGTCATATCGTTCTCCTCAAGGACAAACAGATTTTGAGAGGTCCCTCCGCTCCGGCCCGGTGAGAACTGGAGCGGGGCCGCGCAACCCTTGTCGGCGTCGCGCGCGTATCGATCTGGTTTTGGCGATTTTCGATTTCAAGAGGGGAATGCAAAATTTTTAGCACTCGCAACCATTCACTGCTAGTGCGATGTAATCGCAGACGAAATAGGCACTATCGAACATCCGGGCACTTGAAAAATTCGCGCGATTAACCAAACTTCCTTCTGTGCCGTGCCGGGAGGCGCGGTCCGGAGTCCTGATCGAAACGGAGTTTTTGGAACGGCTGAAAACGGAAGGAGGACAGCAATGCGCCGAGCCGATTTTTCGACGATCATTCCCTCTCTCGCACCACGAGCCGAAGACATTGCGCTCGACCGGCTCCTGTCGCCGGCGCGCCACTACAGGCATCCCGAAGATGTGCTGCGCGACGACACGCTCGAACGCAGCGAAAAGCGCGCCATTCTCTCGTCATGGGCATCCGACGCGTGCGCGGTCGAATCGATGCCCGCACTGCGCCAGCCGCCGGGCGCGCATAGCCCCATCCCATTCGATGTCATCATGGATGCGCTCAGGCGACTTGATCGCGGCGACACCGGGGCGAACTATGCCGTATGCGGATCCGCAGACCATCGCCATCGTCTTCACGCATGAAACGACAAAGGAGAGACATATGCCACCGATCGTCAGTCGTGAATTCCGGATGCAGATGGAAGGCTATGGCCTGACCACTGCCGAAATCCACTATCGTCTTCCAGATCACCCGAGCCTGTTGCAGGTCTATGTCTGGCAGGAATACGACCTTGCTCCAAAGTTTCCCGAACTGCGCGGCTTTCTCGACTATTGGGCCGAGACGCTGGAGGGCGCGCTGCACTCCGTGCGCGTCGCCCACCATCGTCTGATCCAGCCCTCGGAATGGAAAGCAGTCGACGGGGTCATATCCGTTCACTGAAGCCCGGCGGGAATTCCCTGTAGGCTACCGAAGGTATCCCGAACTCGCGTATGTCTTGCTCCCTGAACGAGGCCCGCTCGCATTGCAGCTTTCATGAAGCTCCGGCGTGCCTCCTTCGCAGAGCGCCATCCATCGAGTGCGTCCCGACAGGCAATCATGGCGTTCCGCCAACGGCGGCCACGCGCCCAGTCCGGCCATTCGCGCTCAAGGCATTCCAGTGCTTCAAAAGCTGTCGCCACCTTTCGGAGGCCATTTTTGGGCATGCGCAGAATTACGGGCTCGTTGAACACGATCTCGGACATCACTTCCTCCTTGTTTTCTGATCGTCTTTTAAGAGCAAGTAACTGATCGTTTTGTACGATCTCATGTGATCTGGGCATACCGACGCGTCTCTTCAACCCTCCTTCCGTAGCTCAGTCCACGCCGTCATCATCAGGTTCAAGCAGATCGATGAGTTGGCTGACGCGTGTGTCCGGGAGCGGTCGCCCTTCGCCCATCAGCGCCTCATCGTTGTTGAGCCAGTTCCACGCTTCTCGCAGTTCATCAACGCTCGCCCCCGTTGCGATAATTTCCGTCGCCAGATCATCGTCTATGGAGCCGAGCACTGAAACGATATCGTCATAGGTCATGTCTGGTCTCCAATGAAAGAACTCAAGGGCAAAAACGCATGATTTGCGTGGCTTTTCCCTGGGTTCTGTTGCGTTTTGATCGGCACTTGGTCCGATCGGTAAATCTTTCCCGTCGAAGGACAGATATTCGCCGCCCTTCGGTTCTGAACCATTCTCCAATTCGTGCCCCTGATGCCGTTTCTCTTCCGGCTTCGGTCACAGAGTGGCGTTCGGCTCCCGGCTTCCCATTCTCCTTTAAGAGCGCAGCCCAGACCTGCCGGGCTCGCTAGCCAGTCATCAGGACAGCCGGGATATCGTGGACGATGCGCCTTCCTCTGCGTTGGCGTCGCGCCGCTCGTAGGGGCGCTGATCACGCAGGATCTGGAAGGCAATCGTCAAAAGCTTGCGTGCTATTGCAACGCGCGCCTTGTTGGTTCCTCTCAATTTCAGATGCTCATACTGGGCGCGAAGGTGCGGGTCGGTCGCGACGGCTGGCTGAACAGCCTCGACAAAAGCCCAGCGCAACCACTTGTTGCCCTGTTTGATGATCCTGCCGTGATATGTCTTGCCGCCCGACGAATAGGTCGAAGGAACGAGACCGGCATAGGCGGCCAGCTTCTTTGGATTGCGGAAACGGCCAATGTCATCAATCTCGGCATCGATCAGTCTGGCGAAGAACTCTCCGATACCGGGGATGGTCTTCAGTAGCTTCACATTTGCGTTGGTCTTCGTCATCGCCCGGATCGTGGTTTCCGCCTGTTTGATCCGTTCGTTGATGTCGCCGATGAATGCCAGGCTCCGATCAATCTGAACACGGTCGATTTCCGACACATCCAGCGTGGCAAGCTGCTGTCGCCCAACTTTGCCAAACAGGTCGCCCAGCTTCTTCAACTGCGCCGTTTGCTCCGGATAACGGTCGAATGCTGTCACGATCCGGTTCTTCACCATCGTGCGAAGCCGCACGTAAAACATCCGTTCACGCAGCGCGAGGCGTAGCTCCCGGGCCCTATCCGACGGCGCATAAGCTTCTGGAACCAGATCAGCGCGGAGAAGATGGGCAAGAACGGTTGCGTCGATCTTGTCTGTCTTGATCTTCGCGTCGGCGATCGCCTTCACCTTCAAAGGATGGGCGAGCACGACATCGTCGCAGATATCGTCGAGCCAGTCGTAGATCACCATCCAATTGCGCGTGGCTTCTACGACAGCGTGGCTGTTGTCTCGATAGCGCTCAAGAAATGAAGCAAGCGATTGCCGATCGTTCTTCACTCGGCCAGACCGTAGCGTCTTCCCGGCGGAATCCTGAACAACCAGATGACTATAGGCTTTGTGGTAATCGACCCCGATGTGGTAATCATAAAGTGCAGTCACGTTTTGCTCTCCTTCATTGAAGCGTTTCAAACCCCAATAAGGTAAGCCAAACGGCACAAAACGTGACTGTCCCAAAATCATCTGCATCTCAGCGATCCGTTCTTCCAGTGAGCGCGACCTCTTTCATGCCACCTCCTTTCGTATTGCCAACCAACTCATTAGATGGTCAAGTTTTTCTCAAATTCCAACAGTCGGAAATCGCTGTATAAATTTTCTGCCGTCACCCTCTTGAAACTCAGAAATAACGGAACCAGATCGATTGTGCGCCGCTGCCATGACGGGGCGGCGCCGGCCAAAAGCCGTACAATCTTGTACCCATGTTGCTTCAAGGAGGATGTGGCTATGAGAACCACTTTTGATTTTTCTCCCCTGTTCCGGTCGAGCATTGGCTTCGACCGTCTGGTCAATGCGCTGGAGGCAGCCAGCCGCGTCGAGAGCATCGACAATTGGCCTCCCTATGACATTGCAAAGACTGACGAAGACGAATACCGCATCACCATGGCGGTGGCCGGCTTTAGCGAAGACGAGCTTTCCATCACGCAGGAGCAGAACATGCTTCTCGTAGCGGGCAGCAAAACCACCGACGAGAATACGCAGTATCTGCATCGCGGCATTGCCGGACGCTCGTTCCAGCGTCGCTTCCAGCTCGCCGACCACGTGCGAGTCGAAGGCGCAACTCTCGTCAACGGCCTTCTCACAATCGATCTTCGACGCGAGATCCCGGAGGAGATGAAGCCTCGTCGGATTGCGATCTCGCCGCAGGAGAAGATGATGGAGATTGAAGCCGCTTCGCACACCAACGAGCAGACCGCAGCCTGACCCTTTTATCAGTCTACGGTTCGCTGGCGCCGGGCCACGCGTCCGGCGCCAGCGGCGAAGCTGTGTCCAATTGTTCAGAACAGAAGGAGAGTAACCATGAGCGTACGTGACCTGATCCCCTGGGGCCGTGACACGAGCAGCAGTCAGGCTCCCGCTGTCTATCGTGAAGAAGACCGGAATTCGTTGCTGTCGCTGCACCGGGAAGTCAATCGCCTGTTCGATGATGTCTTTCGCTCATTCGATCGAAACCTGCCAGCTTTTGACTCTCTGGCATCCTTCGGGCGGTGGTGGCCAAGCGTTGAAATCACCGAGACTGAAAAGGAGATCCGCATAACCGCGGAAGTGCCCGGTGTGGAGGAAAAGGACATCGAACTGGTTCTTGATGACGGTGTGCTGACCCTGCGCGGCGAAAAGCGATCTGAGACTGAGGACAAGGACAAGCAGTTCTCGGAACGCTTCTACGGCCGTTTCGAGCGCCGTATCCCGGTTGGGAGGGAAATCGTCGAGGACGAGATAAACGCCAGGTTCAGAAATGGCGTGCTGAGCCTCGTGCTTCCCAAGACCGAAAAGGCTCAGTCGAAGGTAAAACGCATAGCGATCACGAGCTGACTATGGTTTCGGCGTCGGCCGGTTCGTTGCGACCGTCGGCGCCGATCTTCACCGCTCGAACCTGCTCCGCTTCGAGACCGAAGCGCAACCAGCCAGCCGATCGACGACATCCGGGAAGTGTCGAACTATGTCGATGCGATGATGTATGGGCTGGTGCGTCGAGAAGAGCCGCCGCTGCAGATTCTGCTCAGCCTGACGGCACATAAAATCAACGCTCCGTCAATGACGAACAATGTCAAAGAGGCGCGACCAATGGAGAATTGAGTATCACGTCTTTTTCAGAATTCCGTAACCACGATCATCTGCAAGAAAGATAATACCGCGATCTTCAAATACATTTTTTATCCGAACCAGCGTTTTCGGCCGAAGCACCTCTCCACGCTCCAAGCGGACGATAGTCTGTGTCGATACGTTGGCTTCGGCCGCCAATCTCAACACGCTCAATCCCAATGCTATTCTGGCAAGCTTACATTGAAGGCCGTTCATATCACCATGCCATGGTGAATTTTGTTGCACATCGGGCGATTATCCTATAGCCTACCGAAATTGCGGCCGTTCTGGGTGTTAGGACCACCCAAAACGACCTGACCACAACCAAGCTGTAAGGAGCTCGGATCATGGCTGATTCTGAGAATAGCAGAACTTTGCCTTCGTGCACCCATAGAAACCTTCTCTTCTCCGTAGCAGACTTTCTCACTAGGCAAACCGAACCGGTTCCGAGTTATCCCTGCATCGATCCGGCGCTGCCGAAATGGAATATGTGGCAGCAAGCTTATAAGGAGTTCTGCCAGATTTCCCGGTTGCAGCAGCATCTGGAAACAGAGATGCTTCGCACCGTCGGCGAGCCTTTCATTGAAATTGATGTTCCAGGCGAGAAGCCCGTGAAGGTCAAATCTGAAAGAGATATCGAACTGTTCCTTCCGGGACCCGAGCTGGAAGAGGCCCGCGAGAACGCAAAAGAGGCCTTGAAAAAGCACTACGCCCTCCGCGACGTTGCTGACAAATTGTCCGGTTACAGCCGCGCGCTTGCAGCGGAGGATATCGCGTCCGGGCGTGAGCAGGCGGCGGCGCGCGCACTTTGGGAAACCCAGGCCAGATCGCTGGAAGGGATAATTGCCAAGCTGCATGTGCTCATTACCCTTGGTGTCCTCGAACCGGATTGCGATGAGTTTCCATGGAAACCTCTCCGCTCCGTACTCGCCGATCTGTTGGAGATGAGCCGGGACGAAGCAATCAATCCTTCCTTTCGGGCTTGATCAGTTCCTCGACACTCACTTCGAGCGCTGCCGCAAGCCTAGCCAGATTTTTCAAAGTCGGTGAATGCTTGCGGTTCTCGAAGTTCTGGATCGTCGAGCGGTGCAAACCTGCGCGAAAACCGAGCTCCTCCTGAGAGAGCTTTCGCACAAATCTCAATCTGGTCAGGTTCCGGGCAAAGGTGTCTCGATCATCCATCCTTAAGTTATTGCGTTCTGTCGAGTATTCCACTACAGAGTAAACTCTACAAAATGAGGAGGGCTTCCAGCCGGGACGCAAACCCGGTGAGGAGGAATTGTCATTCGCGGGAGAAGCACGATCCAGACCGGGCGTGCTGCGAATTCAAAAAGGGAGCATTCATATGAAGGTCTATGGCCAAATCCGCCCGGCACTGATCGTTGCCGGTCTTGGTCTTTCGGTTCTTGGAAGCCTAGCGGCATTGCCTGCGAGCGCTCAGGCACTCAAGGTTGCCACGGCATACAAACTCATGACGCTCGATCC
This sequence comes from Ochrobactrum sp. A-1, assembly GCF_022488005.1. Classification (NCBI taxonomy): domain Bacteria; kingdom Pseudomonadati; phylum Pseudomonadota; class Alphaproteobacteria; order Hyphomicrobiales; family Brucellaceae; genus Ochrobactrum; species Ochrobactrum sp. A-1. The sequence goes on along the minus strand of NZ_JAKVQC010000002.1, from coordinate 80,223 downwards.
GCATTACGCCGATCTCAACGAGAATGCATCGTTGCTTTCGCACATTTATGAGAGGCTTGTTTACCAGGACGAGAAAATGCAGCCAGTGCCCGGACTGGCAGTTTCCTGGAAGCAGATTTCCGATACACAATGGGAATTCAAGCTTCGCGAAAACGTGAAGTTTCACGACGGATCGCCGTTTACCGCGCAGGACGTCATCGCGACAATCGAGCGCATACAAGACTTTCTCAAGCCCCCGAGCGGGGGAATGGCAGCCTATACCCAATCCATCCAAAGCATTACCGCGCCAGATCCGCTCACTGTCATATTTGAAACGAACGTCCCTGCCCCGGCTCTGCCGCTTTCCTTGTCATCAGTCTTCATCACGCGGCATCAGGACAGTGGCTTCAAAACCACCGACGAACTGAATAGCGGTTCGGCGGTTATTGGAACCGGTCCCTACAAGTTCGCAAGCTGGCAATCCGGTGAAACCCTCAAACTGACCCGCAACGATGAATATTGGGGGAGCAAGCCTGGCTGGTCCGATGTGACATTTCGCGTTGTGGAAAGCCCGGCCGCGCGCGTCGCAGCCCTGGCTACCGGCGACGTCGATCTTGCGGACTTCATTCCGGCGCGCGATGTCGACACACTCAAGCGCCGCGGCGCAAGCATTGAGAGCACGAGCGCGGCGCGCTCCAACTTCCTGCAATTTGACACAGGTCGTGAGAAGCTGCCGGGTGTCACCGACAAAGAGGGGAAGCCCATTGCGAACCCTTTCAAGGATGTTCGCGTTCGAAAAGCGCTGACGATGGCAACCGATCGCGATTTTCTGGCGCAGAAAATCCTCCTGGGCTATGGCACTGCCGCAGCGCAGCTCTTTCCAAATGGATTGCCCGGGACATCGCCAAAACTTACGGTCAGGAAACCGGATTTCGAGGACGCGAAAGACCTGCTTGCGCAAGCCGGATATGCGGATGGCTTCAATGTCATGATTGGCGGTCCGGGCGGCCGTTATCCCGGTGACAGTGAAACATTGCAGGCTGTTGCGCAGAACTGGGCCCGCATAGGCGTGAAGGTGCAGCCAGCCGTTGCCCCCTTCTCCGTTTATGCAAATAAGCTAACACAGGGCGACTATCCGGTCTGGTATGCCGGCTGTTCGGGCGACGCGGTCACGATCTGTCTTAATGCTGTTCTTGCGTCGCGCGATGACAAGCGCAAATCCGGGTCGCTCAACTATGGCGACTACCGCAACCCGAAGTTCGACGAAATGCTTGTCAGGGCGGAGGCAATCGAGGTCGGTCCGCGGCGCGACGAAGCGGTAGCGCAGGCAAGCGAACTTGTCATGTCCGATTACCCGATAATTCCGCTCTACCACTTTCACCACATTGCAGGTTACGGCAAGCGCGTTGCTTCCTACACGGTTCATACGCGCGGCTGGACCACGGCCATGCAGGCCAGGCCGGCGGGAGAATGACCATGGGTCTGCTTGCTGCAATTTCGAAGCGGCTCGGACAGGCCCTGGTGCTTTTGTTCATCATGTCGCTGATCGGATTCATCGGAATCCATAGCGTTGGAAACCCGGTTTTCAACATCGTCAACATGGAAACCGCGACAGCGGAAGACATCAGGAATGCGACCGTCGCGCTTGGACTGGACCAGCCGGTCTGGCGGCAATATCTGATTTTCGTCCAGTCGCTTCTCACCGGCTCGTTCGGAACATCTTACATCTATCACCAACCGGCTTTCGCACTCGTCATGAGCAAACTGCCGGCAACCTTTGAACTGGCTTCGGTCGCAATGCTGATTGCAGCCCCGACAGGCGTATTGCTTGGCCTTCTGGCCGGCAGACGCCACGGCAGTTTCCTTGATCGGCTCATTCTCAGGACCAACGTGTTCGCGCTCAGCATTCCGGCATTCTGGCTAAGTATGATGCTCATCCTGGGAGGCGCAGTCCTAACTGGCTGGTTACCGTCCGGAGGGCGTGGCGATACGTTCACCCTGCTAGGCCTGGAGTGGAGTTTCCTGACCAGGAACGGCTTGCTGCATCTCGTACTCCCGTCTCTCGCCCTTGCAATACCGAACATCGCACTCATCGCAAGATTGGCGCGGGCTGGAACCGTGGAGGTGGAGAGCCTGGATTTCATCCGCTTTTGTCGAGCCAAGGGGCTATCAGCAAGACGCATCCTATTCCGCCACACCTTGCCCAATATCAGCATTCCAATCGTTACGGTGATCGGACTTCAGTTCGGCGCGATGCTCGCCTTTGCGGTAGTTATCGAAACGATTTTCGCCTGGCCAGGTGTCGGCAAGCTACTGATCGACTCGATACAATTGCTTGATCGTCCCGTGGTGATGGCAACGCTTACTTTTGTTTCCGTTACTTTCGTCCTGCTTAACGCACTCGTTGACCTTTTCCACGCGGTGCTTGATCCGCGCGTGCGCCACTCGTCATAAAGGTAATCTGCCATGAATGCTGACACCGTTAAGCGATTGTGGAAAAACCCTCCGTTCTTTCCCATAACCGCGTCCGCATTAGTTTTTCTCGCTTTCGTCCTTCTTGCGCTCCTGGCGCCACTGATTGCACCACAAAACCCGTACGATCCCCTTCAGGTGTTCGGATGGGAAGCTTCCTCGCCGCCGGGAACAGCCGGCGGCGAGGGCATCACCTATCTACTGGGTACTGACGGACTTGGCCGCGATATCGCCAGCACGATACTTTATGGCTTGCGCATCTCGCTGACAGTATCATTGGTCAGTACAGCAATCGCAGGCCTGATTGGCCTGACGGCGGGCGTCAGCGCCGCCTACTTTGGCGGCTGGATCGACGCCATTATCATGCGCACGGTCGATCTATTCCTGAGCCTTCCGTCCATCCTGATCGCTTTGATCGCAATAGTGACACTCGGTCCTGGCGTCGACCGTATAATTCTCGCGCTGATTATCGTGCAGTGGGCAAGTTACGCCCGTGTCGCTCGCGCCGTGGCATTGAGCGAGAGGAGCAAATCCTACATTGATGCGGCCCATCTGCTGCGGCTCTCGCCTCCTCGCGTGATCTTCCGCCATCTTTTGCCAAACAGCATCGCGCCGGCACTCACGCTCATTCCCATCGAAATCGGCCACGCCATCGCCCTTGAGGCAACGCTCTCGTTTCTTGGGCTCGGCGTGCCGGTGGACCGGCCATCGCTCGGTTCCGCGGTTGCCAACGGCTTCCAGTACCTGATGACGGGGCAATACTGGATCAGCTTCTTTCCGGGGCTGGCTCTCTTCGCACTGATCGCCAGCGTCAACTTCGTCGGTGAAGATGTCCGCCACAAGCTCGATCCAAGGAGTAATGCGAGATGAGTTTGAGACCAGAACCTCTCCTGGAAGTCACCAACCTGTCCTTGCAGTATCGCACAACGGCTGGACCGGTTCCGATCCTGCATAATGTAAGCACGTCACTTGGCAGGGGTGAAATCCTGGGCGTTATCGGAGAATCGGGTGCTGGGAAGTCGACATTGGGTAACGCCGTTCTGGGCTTGCTCGGGCAGAGATTCGAGCAAATCTCCGGCTCGGTTGTCTTCGATGGACGCCGGCTCGGCCGGAACGAAGGCAGTACCGACATCAGGAACAGGAAAATCGCGTCGATTTTCCAGGACCATACGTCGTCGCTCGATCCTTTGATGAGTATCGGAAAGCAACTGGAGGAAGCGATACGCGTTTCGCAACCAGCCTTTTCCCGGCAAGAGATCCGTGACCGGGGGATCGAACTCCTCACGCGTGTCGGCATTGCGGCTCCAGAAAGCCGGTATGACGATTATTCTCACCAGTTTTCCGGTGGTCAGCGTCAGCGTATTGTAATCGCCATTGCGATTGCCGGATCGCCCGATCTTATCATCGCGGACGAACCTACATCGGCGCTCGATGCAACGGTACAGAAGCAAATTCTGCTGTTGTTGCGGCGTCTTGTCGATGAGACCGGTGTGTCGATCATTCTGGTCACGCACGACATGGGCGTGATTGCCGAAATCGCAGACATGGTTCTTGTGATGCGTCACGGGCGTGTCGTCGAGCAGGATGCAGTTGAGGTCCTTCTCGACACGCCGAGCAACGACTACACGCGCAAGCTTCTTGCAGCCGTTCCACGACTGCGAATATCACCAGACGCCTCGGTATCAGGTCCGGATAACAAGGCGCACAAAACCAGTGATTTGAAAGAGAACCGTTATGAGGCACCGTCCAGTTTTCTGGCTGCTCGCGATGTCTGCCGCACATTTGGCACGAGCGGCCTTCCCTGGCCATTTCGAAAGGCGCCACCGGTGCAGGCGCTCGATCACGTTTCGATCGAGCTTAAACGCGGTAGCATTACCGGTATCATCGGGGAGAGCGGAAGCGGAAAGACAACCATGGGGAGAATTCTCACCGGTTTGCAGACGGCCAGCGCCGGTGAGTTGCTGATCAACGAAACCGGATTCGATCTTTCCCGCCGAGGATCGCGAAATGGACTTTTGGGGCGGGTGCAGATGATCTTTCAGGATCCCTCGAGCTCGCTCAATCCGAGAATGACTATCGGTCAGACTTTGCTCGAGGCTGCCCGTTTCGCGCAAAACCGAACTGGGGACGCGTGCCGTACGGAAATCGACCGCATAATGGACCGGCTCGGTCTTGCCCGAAGTTTTCTGTCACGGCATCCCCACCAGCTTTCGGGCGGACAGAAACAACGTGTCTGCATTGCCCGTGCGCTCCTTGCGCGCCCGGACATCATCGTTGCTGACGAGCCTACATCGGCGCTGGATGTGTCTGTCCAGGCAGAAATCCTGTCCTTGTTGAAGGAGACGGTTTCTACAGGTGGCCTCTCGATGATTTTCATTTCTCATGATCTCGCTGTCGTGCAGGAACTTTGCGACTTCATCTACATCTTCAAGGACGGGCGGGTGGAAGATGCGGGGCCATCTGAAACGATCTTCTCGCATTCGCAAAATGCCTACACGAGGAGTCTCGTCAACGCGCGCTCGGGAAGATTTATCCTTTGAGCGGATAACCGGGAGGTTCCAGCGGAGCCGTTGGGCTTTGCTGGCGCCTGACTTGTCGATCCTTGCCTTGAACACTGAAGGGGCCACAGATGCCAGGAAATTCCACTATTGCGATAACCGGACAATCGCTAATCAAGCACGACACGCGCCACATTTCCAATCCAGCTTTTCAGGAAGTCATTTCAATCCTGAAAGCAGCGGACCTTTCGTTTACCAACTTCGAAGGAACCATTTTAGGGCGCCACGGAGGATGGCCGTTGAAGGGGGCGTACTTCGATTGCAGCGAGCCTTTCGTTCTCGACGCTCTCAAAGACATGGGTTTTGGAGCCCTGTCACTGTCCAACAACCATGCTTTCGACCTCGGTCCTTCCGGAATTCTATCGACACTGGAAGAGGTGGAAAAGCGCGGTTTTGTTCATGCAGGTATCGGTCGCAATCATCGGGACGCAGCGCAGGCCGGCACCGGTATGTTTGGCAATCGGGAGATGGCGGTTGTGGCAATGGATGGCGGGCCGGGTCCCGACATCATGTATGCAGACGATGAGAGAGGCGACCGCCCGGCACGCCCCGGGATAAATCGGCTCGGCCTGTCCCAGATCCTGGACGTTGACGCCACCGCATTCGACGAATTGCGTGCGATGCGTGAGAAGGTCGGATATACCGAGCTCGCTTATATAAACGACAGTCAACCTAACGATCCTCGCCCGGTCAACGAGGAGGATGAAATCTGCATAGCTCGTGCAGTATTCCGGCGTTCACAGAACTTTGCGCGAAGCGTAAAAATCGACGGGCCGGATTTTGCCCGAAATCTGGACACGATCGCAACCGCTGCCGAGCGCGGTTCCCTCGTAATAGCCTATCTGCATCATCATCACTGGGCCTCCGACTGGCTGGACGTCCCCGGATGGGTTGAGAATATCGCCAGAAACTGCATCGACGCGGGTGCGGCGGCCTTTGTCTGCCATGGAGCGCCGGTCTTACAGGGCATCGAAATCTATCGAAACAGGCCGATTTTTTACAGCATGGGGAATTTTGTATTCCATGTCCCTTCAGAGGAGGGCACGTGGCGTGCGCCCGAGGTCTGGGAAAGCGTAATCGGCCTGTGCACGTTCGATTCGGAAAACCGCCTCGTCAAGGCGGAGGTTCACCCGTTGATCATCGGTGGCGAACAGGCATCCGGCGATACAGAGCACGCGGAACGCCTCGTTCCGGAACTGGCAAAAGGGAAAACCGCGGACCGCATCCTGAAGCGTCTCGCCGCGCAGTCCGAGCGGTTCGGTACCGCCATGGAAATTGCGAACGGTTGCGGCGTCCTCAGGATATGAGCGACCCAACTGCGCATTTGCCGCCAAGTCCACGCGCTTGCCCGCGAACCAACCGGAATGGTCAATTTCAGCAACGGAAAGCCCCGTCATCATGACTCGCGATCAAGAACTGACAGAACGATTTTTCCGCTATCTTGCGGTACCAAGCCAGAGCGATTTCACGTCGTCTGAACTGCCGTCGACGCCCGGCCAGCTTCAATTGGCTCGCCTGCTGGCTACCGAACTGCAGGAGCTCGGGCTTCAGGATGTGGTCGTAGACGATCAGGCAATCGTAACAGCGCTTCTGCGGGGGAAGCGTCCCGGTTGCCCACGTATCGGATTTATCGCGCATCTCGATACGGCCGATATTGGACTGTCTCCTGAAATCCGACCCGCGGTCCACCGCTTCACGGGCAGCGACATTTGCCTGAACCGTGAAGCCGATATCTGGTTACGGGTTGACGAGCATCCGGAAATTCGCCGCTGGCAGAATCAGGACATCATCACAGGAGATGGCACGAGTGTTCTGGGAGCAGACAACAAGGCAGCGATTGCCGTCATAATGACGGTTCTCGCCCATCTCACTGACCCGACATGCCATGGCGACATTTTCGTTGCTTTCGTTCCGGATGAGGAGATCGGTTTGAGGGGAGCCAAAGTCCTGGATTTATCGCGTTTCCCTTGCGACTTTTCCTATACAATCGACTGCTGCGAAGTTGGAGAAGTGGTCGTTGAAAATTTCAACGCGGCATCTTGTGAAATCATTTTTCATGGAGTGAGCGCGCATCCAATGTCGGCGAAGAACAAGCTCGTAAACCCCCTCTTGATGGCGCAAAACTTCGTAGCGCTGTTTGATCCGATGGATACACCGGAACACACGGAGGGACAGGAAGGATTTTTCTGGTTCACCGATCTCAAGGCTGACGACAGCAGTGCAAGACTGCACGTGCTGATCCGGGATTTTGACGATGACAATTTTGAGCGCCGGAAACAGAAAATTGCAGAATCCGCAGAAATTATAAGGCGCAAATATTCGGCTGGCCACGTGGAGTACCACCTCACCGACGCATACCGGAACGTCGGCCCCCGTCTGAAACAGGATCCGCGGCCAATGAAGCTGCTGCTCGATGCACTCGAGAAAGTCAACATTGAACCGAGGCTCATATCCATGCGTGGCGGCACGGACGGCGCAGTTTTGTCAGAGCGTGGTATCGCGACGCCGAACATGTTCACCGGAGCCTACAACTTTCATTCGCGTTTCGAATTCCTGCCGGTGCCAGCCTTCGTAAAGTCATTCGAAACCGTGCTCACGATATGTCAACTTGCGGCCAGGATGTGATCGGCAAGCCGTAACGGGCTTCACCCATCATGCAGAATAGGCAATCGGGAAACTGTTGTGGCGACTGGCGAAAATAAAGGATCGTGCTCACAATTATCGGCATTTTCTGTTCGGATTTTCTGACTACGGAGATCTGGTGAGGCTCACGCTGTTTGTGCAATGTGAATGCCAACCTCTTGGGCTGCTTGCAATCGGCGGCAGCATGCTAAGGTTAATGGCCAATTGTGTTGGTGTAGTGAGAGCGGAGCATCGATTGATCCCCCCTGTAATGCTCCTCCGATGTTGGAGAGAACGGTGACGAAGTGTTTGAAGGTCGGAGAGCGGCCGGAATCCTTTAAGGCTCCCTCGCACGAAGCCTATCGGCCAATCGCGTCATGAGGTCCATGCGTTCGTGGAAAATCGCCAGGACCAAGGCGGGTCGGCGCTCAAGTGGCAGGCAAAAAACGTAGTGATGTCCGCAACGTGCCATCCGCGGCGCGGATTACAGTTCCCTCATGTCCCTGAAATAGCCCTGTCTGGCGGCAAGGCTGACGATACCCTGTTCCAGCCTAGCTATATAATGACGCACCTGCGCAGCGCCCCACTGCTTGCGTGTGTAGCGGATGACGTTGCGCAGGTCGGCTTCTGACTCTGTCGTGAGGACGTAGGCCGTCAAGCACGATCACCGGTCAGTTCTTCATCCAGAATTTCACTGACGTTCCGGTGGGTATGTTCCCCGCAAGCCCTTCATTAATACGATTTCCGAGCAGCATTTTCAGTTCGTGCCAAGCCTGATCAGCATCAGCATCGCCAGGAAACAGGCGTTCCAGGGCATACTGCTTAATCGTCTTGCCCTGCAGGGTCGCCAGCACCTTCAGGCTTTAGTGCTGCTGGTCGTTATGTCGATTGTCAGACGGCGCATGGGAGAAACCTCCAAAGAAATACATAAACCCACATTAGCACATATGTATGGCTATCATGGATGCAATGTCTCAAAATCATCGCAGAATAGATTATAAAGCGGTAACCTTCTTATCCTGCTTTGTGTGACGGTGATCAAAAAAGCGCAACGCCGCGATGTAGAGATCGCAAAGTGGATTGCAAAAAAGTGGAGCGCGTAAAATTAACTGAGAAATTTACCAAATATGTTTCTGCCGCCGGCTGAGGCTTGCCGTACTCATGGCCGATGATCGGAAAACCAAGAACATGACCCCAATTTCCCGCCAGAGCGCCATTTCTAGCGAACAGCATGCTCGTTTAGCGAAACCCAACTCTTAACAACGCAGACGGCGGTGCACGCCCTTGGGTTGATATGACCGCCAAAGTTCCTGCGCCTGTCCCTCTCGAGCTATCGTCCGGTTGGCACAATGTTTAGCCCTTGTAAATCAGTGCCTTTCGGTCTCAGAATTCGAGAGCGCAATGCGGCGTGGAAATCAGCCTTCCGGTGTCGTTTCGTCTCGTCCCGGAACTGTTAGGTTTGCTCGCAACAGGTCCTCCGGCGGCACTTCCAGAATTGCCGCCAGCGTAGCAACCATATCGATGGTAGGGCTATAGACGCTTCGCTCGAGCGAACTGACATATGTGCGGTCAATGCCTGCCAGATGGGCGAGTTTTTCCTGCGACAGCCGCCTGGCATGCCGGAGTTTTCTCAAGTTTCGCGCAAAGATCTCACGAATAGTCATATTCGCAGTCATGCGCGATGTGGTGCATTCAGCTACGGAGTAAACTCGACATTATGCCGAGCGCGCTGTCTATAGGAACGGGACGACAGACGCAAGCGCACTTGCGGGTTTGAGCGAGCGCTGCGGCGTCCCGTGAACTGTCGCGAAATCCGAAGTGACGTTATCGTACGATGCAGATCAGGTTGCGCCCGCTGCTTCCTGATCGCTGACCAGACGGCAAACCATCAGCACATCGTCAATTTCACGGCCATGATCGAGATAGCCAGCCGGAATCCTCCCGACCTCCACAAACCCCTCTCGCTGATAGAAACGTATCGCGGGGGAGTTTTCTGCTTTGACTGACAGCTCAAGTTGCCGAAGCCCCGCATTGCGCCCGAACTTTTTTACCGTATCGAGAAGACTTTTTGCCAGACCGCAACCGCGCAGAGTAGCGTGCACATAGACCATGACAACCGATGCACGATGAGCCATTCGTCCGGGCCGTTCGCGCAGCAAACCGATCAGGCCAAGCGGGATATGACCTTCAAAGGCAACAAATATCGGCTCTTTCAGTCGACTTCGCCACTCCTCGTCAGACATCAAAGCCCACTCTTCAAATGTGCTTGCGAATGCCTCGGGCTCACATGAAAGCGCCTCCAGACGGATCCGACGAAATATATCGACCTCGTTTAGACCGATACGCCTGATCGTTATCGTTTCCCTTCGCGTTTGCATCATCCGGATCGCCTTGTCAGAACTGGTCGTTGAATATCTGCGACGGGTCGATAAGGCACGAAGTACCTGGCGCAACCTGCCTGTGGCGGGCAAAACGCGCACAACATTCAAGCCACATCTCATCTGCTGAAAAGCCCGGCATATCCGAGGCAGTCTCGCGAAGCGTCCTGGCCATTAGTAATTCCGCGATTGACTCAGCCGAATGACCTGCTCGCGCAAGCAACCTTAAGGGTTCAGCGGTCGTCGGCGCGATTGTTCGGTGTCCCCACAGGCTCGGCAGTTCGTCCTGCCGTATTGCTGCTGCCAGCTCCCTGTCTGCGGGAAGGGCAGACGAATCCAGCGCTTTCAGCAGCGCGCACCGCATCAGCGGAAAGTAGATGATTTGCCGACTGCCTCCCAGCACACGCAGCCCTGGAAGAATAGCAATAACGAGAAATACGAGAAACAGGCTGGGCACGATTTCACCGCTTCGAAGGGCCCGTGCCAGAGCGGGAGGCTTGAAGGAAACCTGATATCTACCGGAACTGTCGCGCAAGACACCATTTTCCAGTTCCAACCTCTTCATCTGGCCATCGCGGACCATCCAGAAGAAATCTGTATTGAATTTGAACCAGCCGGCCCATGGACTGCAATCAACTTCACGTACCGCGAAGATAAACGACCCGATCAGCTCGGGTCTTTCGATAAAGCATCTCGAAAGCCAGGAACCCTCGTCCTCGAGATGCTCCCTCACGAGTTCGGCCATATCACTTTCGTCCATTTGGAGAAAGTTCACCTGTGTTCCGAAGAACTTACGCCATAGGGTCCGGTTCGCGGATTTGATAGCATCGGCTGCGGAAGAGAATTCCGCATCTGGCAAAATCTGTAACAATTCGTTCCGAAGAGGGATGCTCGAACGTGAACATTCCGGCACCATGGCGAAGCGTAGCGGCATTTGCCGACTGAAAATGCTAAGCGACGCCATCTTGCTGCGGGACAAGCCGAAAACATTAATGTTCTGGTCATCGAGCCGTAGCCATCCGGGCCCCTTTTTCAACTTCTCGGTGAACTTCACGGTGGAGACTGAATAGTTGATGTACCAGCTCTGCGACTGAGCTCGCAAACCTCCAAGACAGAACAGATGCGTGAAAAATGCGTCCGGCTCGATAATAAGGTGACAATGCGGCCCGGTCTGGATAATGGGCCGGATACGGAGCTGATCCAACAGTTGTGCGATTTCGGCGGCATCATAGCCCGAACGCGCTGCCTTGCGACAAAGGAGGGTATAAAACTTATTAAAGGCATCCTGCCGGACAGGGTGTTTCGATAATTCGAACCCGTCATAAACGGCTGCGGCATATGTTTCCACCGGCCGCTCCCAATAATCGCTGACCAGCGGGACAAGGCGGTTCAATGCTTGCCGAAGATCTGCGGTATTACTCATGACTTTTGTCTCCTACAGTCGGCCTCCGATGCAGCGCGGGAATTTTGAAGAAACATACCCCCGCTGGCAGCGAGGACTACGAGGACGCCGGAACCGGCGAAAAGGAACGAGGCGGACAATGCGTCGCCGAGGAGAGCGACCAACGCGTAAACTGCAAGGCCTGCCCCCGTGGAGAGCATATGAATCGCGCCCCTTGTCCGTCCCGTCGACCCGAGGTTGACGGTCTGCTGAACACGAGCGTCGATGAATACGCGTCCCAGGTTGCAAGATGCACCAAGGATGAGGGTCGCGATCAGCGTCAGCCGCGGATCGGGAATCAAACCCAGAGAAACGAGCGCCAGGCCAGAAACAAATAGCGGTGCAACAAGTCCGTGTTTTGGCACACCGCTGGCGAAACCGAACAGCAGGAAGACGCAAACCATCGCGGAGCCAAGCGCCCACGCTGACTCCGCCCAGCCAAACAGCGCAGCGTTGCCCTTCAATTCGTTTGCAACGTAGGACGACATGGCGACGTTCATCAACACGCCGACCGCAAACGAAAGACTGTAGTAAAATGCCGGAAAAACCAGTCGGTTATCCGTCAGATGCCGTATCGCCAGAATGTGTTTCAACCTGAACCCGATGACGCCCCCGGCCGCGCCTGACCGGGCAAGGGACAGACGAAGACTTCTGATCGCCATGGCGGAGACCAGGAATATCGTTGCTGTCGCTGTGTAAAGCGCGTTGTTTGGAAGATGATGCAGGAACGCTCCAGCAAGAAGTGCACCCATGAAACTGCCGGACTGCATCATCATGTAAGAGGCTGCATTCACACGAACAGCGCATTCCGGGGCCACCAGCGACGGGACGATCGATTGCATCGATGTTAGATATCCACGGTCCGCCATGGAGAATAAAGCAATCGATATGAAAAACGGCCAGATTTCTGCTGTTGTGGTCGTTGCAATGCCCGTTGCCACGCTGACCAGCGCACGGACAAAGTCGAAACCCATGGAAAGCCGCCGTCGGTCGATCAGATCGGCGAGGTAACCGCTAATGCCGCTTGAGAAAAACTGGGCCACGGCGCCCGCCAGGAGCATGGCCGCGACCTGACGAACGCTGTCAGTCCGGGTCAGGACAATCCAGGTCACCGACACGAAGTAGGCCGTGCGACCGATATTGGATAGTAGCATTGCTCCCATGAAGGGCGCGAGGACAGCCCGGTTCACCGAAAGTCGAACGGGACCCAGGGGCGCGTTCCCTTTCATCACGCCCGTACAGCTTGCCGGAACGGGGCCACATTCGTGGAGAAACCAGGTAGTGCCTTGGGAAGATCCTCATAGCAATATTCAAACGGAATGCAGGGTTCGCACAGCGATCCGGCGAACGATTTCAGGTTCCAGAGATCGTTGCTGGCGGCCAGTGTATAGAAGTTGCCGCTGTTCCAGGTGATAGCGGCGTGATTGAAATGTTCACCGATCGCTGCCGCCATTTCCGCCAGCGTGACTTCGTTCTCGTTCATCCGTTTGAGGATCAGCCTGTTCTTCCGGGCCACTTCTTCCGCCGAAAAGAACCTTGCCTTGTAGCCGAAATCTTTCTGCAGTTCTCTGTGAGCATATTGCTGCTCGTCGGGGTGCCTGAATTTCTCGTTGAAAATGAATATCCCGTCATCTTTTAGGAAACTTTTGACGAAGCCGATCTGCGCACTCCGGTTTGGCGAATACATCTGGAATGTCGTATCCTCCACGATGATATCAAAGCCACCCGGCAGTTGCTTCAAAATCGGATCGGTTTCCATAAATTCCATCGTCAACCTGTGAAAAGGCCCAAGAAAGAATGACGAGAATTCAGGCTTGCCATGAGTATGGAAGCTCTCCTCGTTTTCCTTGTTCGGACTGCAGGACAATGTCAGGATTGAGCCCGCGGCCATTTTGCCGAGGACGCGCGCCATTGTTCCCTCGGCCGCCCCCAGAACATAGTAGCCGACCGGCGCACCGGCGCCCCCTTTCCGCGTGCCATAATCCAGCAGCGCGGCACCGAGCCTGATTTCCTCTTCGAGGCGATAGGGGATGCTGCTGAAATAATGGGGATCAAAGCGACCCCATGATTTTTCATGTTCGGTGCTAAAGCTCAGCAACTGTTGATCGTGTTGCAGCAAGCGGACGTCGGGGATTGGCCGCTTTGCGGGCATGCCAGCTTTACCAGCCGCCGTTTCGGAAAAAAATGCAAACATCTCATTGAGACGCGGTGCATTTTCGCATTCCGCCAAAAATTCAGACGAAGGTCCGGACATAACGCCATGTCTCCTCGTTGATTTCCGCAGTCCAGGACGGCTGGTTGTCGCCCTGGTCAAAGCGGCATTTTCGTCACGTCTTGCGATCAGAACATCGCGCCGCTCACGATGGTAGATGCAGATCTGCATCCCTCGGCATTGTCTTTCGAGCAGATCCGGCCCTGCCAGAATTGCAAAATTCTGGCAGTCACTTTTCGGGTTTCAGGTGATCGGCCAGCGTCTCGCAGACAGGCATCTTGGGAATGGGACCCGCGATTTTCACACACGATGGCAATGCGAGGCGCGCAAACCCGTCCGGATCGTCTGGCGATGAATCGATCGCGCTGATTTACCGGTTGCGGCATTCAGCGGTGATATCGGATTTCACAATGCCGGCTAGCAAAGCGCCACGAGTTCTTCGTGCACCGCCAATGCAATTGCGGCATTTATATTGGGCGCACGCAGCTTCAGTTTCGCAGAAGAGAGATACAGACGAACAGTTCTTATCGACAGATCAAGCCGATGGGCGATTTTCTTTGGGGCGTCGCCACGTGCAAGCAGTTCCAGGCACTGCTTTTCGCGGGGAGACAGTTTTGTTGCCGGTAATCTTGATGCGAGACCCGCGAGAACCAAACTGCGATCGAGCAGGAAGTGGGCGAGCGAGTGGAAGTCGCGCAGCAGCGAAGCGCGCCGTTGAAGCCAGCTTTCATCGGTTTCAAATGAAGTGAGTGTGACCAGCGCTGTCTCCCGGCGCGGGCCGCGGATGGAAACTGAAATGCCCTGGGTACCCACACCATAGGATTCAGCCTCTGCAAACAACGCCCGCATGCGGGGACTTGACCTGTCGATGTCGGTCCAATCCAGCGGCAGGAAGCTTTTTGCACCCTCTTGCACCACCGGATCGATCTGGAAATAGTCCCGCTCGAAGTACCGGGTTTTCCAGTGCTCTTCGTAGGTTGCTATGATGAGCGGATCGCTCAACCCGACCCTGGGCGAAGAGATAACATGAAGCACCATGTTCGCTACAGCATAGGTGGACCGCAATTGATCCACGTAGCATTCGAGGGCAGTCATGGATTCTACTTTAGCGAGATCCTCAAGAGCCTGTTCAAGCAAAAACATCATCTTCCTCCCTTTTTGCGGGGAGGTACCAAAACCGGCAATAATGCAATGGTCCCGCTGCGGTAACGCGACCTCCCCCGTTCCCGAGGAGTCGCGGTGGAACCCACTGGTGGCTTGCACGACAGCACGATGCTCCTCTGGGGCACTACAATATATCCAGAAGCACCATCCGCGGGTAAAGTCCGGTTTACCGCGATATGGTTTCGAATGTTTCCATCTTTGCGACGATTTCCTCCAGTTCATGGAGGGAAGGCCTTGCGTCGGCAGCAAGACAATATCTGAGCGACGCCTCCCCGAAGCGATGAAAAAGATCCAGATACGGGCCGGGGGGCGTTCCCCATTCGAGGTAATCAAATCCAGGATCGGATGCACGGTTGCGCAACGGATGCAGCACCGCCCAGTTGGCGCTCACCGCAACAGGTAAGCCCCGCGCCCGTTTTTCCTCGATCAATGTGTCCAGCAGGGCAATACGGCTTTCATGTCTTTCGCCGAGCCCAAACAGCAACGCGCAACCGCAAGCTATATCGTTCCGCGACAGGATATCGATTACGTGCCGAAAGCGGTCATGCCAGCTTGCAGTCTTCGATCCGATGTCCTTGCTCATTCCCCCTATTTCTGTGGGATCAAAAGTTTCGACGCCGATGAACAGGTAGCGTAATCCGACTCCCGACAACCGCTTCAGTTGCTCTTCCCGTTTCAGGATCTGGTCTATTGTCAATTGTGCTCCGAATTCCAGCGGAAGGGGCTGTTTCTCGAGCAAATCGCACAAGGCGTCGAGGGCGCGCGGGCTACCGCCCAGCAAGACAGAATCTTCCACAAAAGCACTCGCGCCCTGTCCTGGATGGTCTTCGCCGATGACGCGAGCCGATTCCGCCATCTGCCTGTACAAGCGCTGCGGCGCACGAGCGAGGTCTGAGAGTGACCCGGTGATGCTGCTTCGTTCGCTGCAAAAGTCGCAATCGTAGACGCAGCCCCTTCCGGTGTCGCTGAATACGTGGGCAGTCATCCGACCGCCGAACACACCAAACGACGTCGATACGCCAAAGAGCGGCGCCAGGGGTGGCAGGTCGTTCGGATTAATCGGAAGACCTGCACTGACGATTTCCTCGCCATCGGGCAAGGAGACAATCCAGTCTCCGGCAATGTCTACCGGAAGCTGGCGGAATAATTCCCCGTGATCGCCGCCCGGTCCGCCGCGGGCGACAACCTCGCCAAGTTCGGCGATGAGGTATTCAGCCTCTCCGGAGATTACGGCATCGAAGAGCGGCGGAATATGTCCCTGGCGGATCAATCGCGCTGGAGAGGCGGTATGGTGAAGAACATCGGCAGGCTGGCGCGCACGACTATCCCGGAGATAAATGGTTTCGGTCGGATGCCTTCCGCCAAGTATTATAAGAACATCGTTACCGAGCATTTCGCGGGCTGTCCTGGCACATTCGACTGCGCCGGGCATACACAGGGACATCGCGCCAATCAGAAGAATATTGGGCTTTTCCACTTCGAGGAGGCGAACAAAACAGGGCATATCGTCGAGCGAATACATAAGCATGAAATTCCGTCGTATCCGATGGCGGCCACCTTTTGCCCAGTTGCCCTTCCCCCACGCGCCTTCCCCGGATAGTGCTCTGGAAGCGGCGATGCGGCACGCGTTGAAGAGGCTTGCCGGATCCCGGCTGTTCAACGCCTTGTCACCCTTTCGTCCCCGCACCCAGTCAGGCGCGGCCACGGCAACGACGCGCAGCAAAGCTGGATCTTTTTCCGGATTATCCGATTGAGCGTCCATGGTCCGATGAGTGCCGCTCGAACCGCTCAGCTCCTCGGCTCTCTGGTCCAATGATCTCGTCGCGGGCCTTGGCAGATTGATGGCGTGCAGCATGTCCATGGCTTCTCCCGCCGTCGCAGGGCGGCGGCTTTGTCAGTTCATCTGGATAGGTTGCCCGATAGTGTGGCTGGTCAGAGTCCCGGGAGACCGCCGCGCATGGCGAGTTTCGCTTCCATCCGCTGAAGCGAACTCAGGTCGGCGGTCCACACCCCGACGCCGAGTTTCACCAGACCCGGTTTCGCGGCGGCTATGCGGCGAGGCTTCCATCCGATTCGCGCATAGACGCGTTCCATCGGGAGCTCATAAAGGCCAACGATCCGTTCGATGCCGCAATTTGTACAAAGCTTGTGAAGGCCGATCAGCAGGCGAACAGACGTGGTGCTGTCAGCCGCATGAACGCAAAACTTCGTGCATTCCCACATATTCGGGTCGACAAAATCGACCCGCTCCTCGAAGAAGTCCAGGAACTCTCTCCGGATCATTGTCATGGATGTTGTCGGGAGCAATCTAAGTGAACCCCGAACGACACCCTCCTCATCGAGATCGACCAGATAGGCCGGGTCGCATTCTTCATCGTAATAGTCTGTTTCGAGACCGTCTCGTACGGTGACTGGCCATCGCAGGCGCCGAAGAAAAACCTCGGCCCGACCTCGAAACATCTGATCGAATAGCTCGGGATGCCGTTCCCGATCATGTGCCTTGAGAACTTTCATATGCTGACCTTCCAGTAAGTGGACTGGAAGAGGCCAGAATGTTTCCTCGGTTGCTATCTGGCAAAAGTGACAGATTTGGAGGTTACGATACCTGTCCTATGCTCACGCGCCCGGTGGCGTCTGGCGATCAGCGAAGATCAAACGCCGGAGAATTGCAAAGCTGTAATTGACGTGTAGGACACTCGTAAATATCGGCATTCCCAGCCGCCGCGTCCGCCTGTCAAGGCCAGTGTCCGGTCCGAAGGCCGGGACCCGCTGCCCTCCTGTTTAAAGTCATCATTTCCTGGATTACGCTTCCCACGCCGCTCCCACTCGCGCTTGGTAGACGCATTCGCGTATAGGACGCCGTTATACGCATACGCGTATACATCGAGTTTATACGCAAATCCGTATATGGACAATCAATACGCGTCCGCGTATATTGGTGCTATGGAGGTTTCCATGATCGACCAAATTGCTCGCAACGAAAAGCAACTAGGTGCCATTCTGCGCCGGGTCCGCAAAAAAGCCGGTCTGACACAGGGCGCGCTCGGCGACCATATCCGTCTGCGCCAAGGTACCGTCTCCCGCCTGGAGGCGGGGGAGCCGGCCGTCCAACTGCGCACGCTGATGGCGGCCTTATCCGCTCTCGACCTTGAGCTCGTGGTCCGCACGCGCAGCAAAACGAGCGCTGCCGACATTGAGGATTTGTTCTAATGGCACGCCGTCGTGCGCACGTGCCCCTCAACGTCTTCTTGAACGGTCGCCTCGTGGGAACCCTGCGCCGAGAATCCACCGGCGCGATCGACTTTCAATATGCAGGCGAATGGCTTGCCTGGGAGAACAGTTTCCCGGTTTCGCTCTCTCTGCCTTTGCGCGAGGATCGCTATATCGGCGCGCCGGTCATCAACGTCTTCGACAACCTCCTCCCGGATAGCGACGCTATACGCAAGCGTGTGGCCGAACGTGTCGGCGCGGGCGGCATGGACGCCTACAACTTGCTTGCCGCTCTTGGTCATGACTGCGTTGGTGCACTCCAGTTTCTACCGGACAGCATCAACCCCGGTGCGGCCGGTACAACGGATGGCAATCCCGTCTCGGACGACGAGATTGCCGCCATCGTCAACAACCTCGCCAGCGCCCCTCTCGGGATGGGTAAGGATCAAGATTTTCGCATTTCGATTGCTGGTGCACAGGAAAAGACCGCCTTGCTGCGCAAGGACGGACAATGGTTCAAACCCAATGGCACTACCGCCACCACTCATATCCTCAAGCCGCAAATCGGCCAGCTCCCGAACGGCATTGACCTCTCAAACAGTGTCGAGAATGAGCACTTCTGCGCAAAACTAATGGCCGCGCTCGGGGTACCGACCGCCCATACCGAGATTGCCGATTTCGGCGGGAAACGCACACTGATCGTCGAACGTTTCGATCGGCTTTGGACCACGGGCGGTCGTCTTCTGCGCGTCCCTCAAGAGGATATTTGCCAAGCGCTTTCTGTTCCCCCTTCTCGCAAATATCAGTCCGATGGCGGCCCCGGCATGCGCGACATCATCGAACTCCTGAAGGGGAGCGACACGCCCGAAGACGATATTGCCACCTTTATGCGTGCTTGTATCATCTTCTGGGTGCTCGGGGCCACCGACGGTCACGCAAAAAATTTCAGCATAACGCTTGGCCCCGGCGGGCGCTGTCGCCTAACCCCGCTCTATGACATCCTGACGGCGCAGCCCAGTCTCGATTCCAGACAAATTCAACAGAGAGAATTCAAACTTGCTATGTCTGTTGGCATAAATCGCCACTATCTGGTCGACAGCATCATGCCTCGCCATTTTCTACAAACCGCAGAGCAAGCAGGTGTCGGCCCTTCGCTAATACGCGCGCTCTGCGAAGACATTGCCGCAACTGCGCTCGAAAAGGCGGATGCTGTCATCGCCACTCTACCCAGCACCTTCCCAGATCAACTCGTCGCTTCCGTGAGAGGGGCCGTCGTCAAGCGCGCCCGAATTCTCGCCAACTTCAATGGAGTACAAGCAGGTGCATAACGCGCAGATCTAGGTCGCCCTGCCCGGATAGGGCTCTCCCATTTGGGGCCAGCCGCCTGATTCTTTTATTTGGAATTCTCTCGTGTGTCAGCTCGAAGTCGCAAGCGGGCACTCGTGATCGATTGTGGCGTCATTGGTGATCAGAAGCTTGCCGAAGATCCTGGTTCAGGTCCGGCAGAATGTGAGAGTACGGGGCTTCTTCCAAGACGAAAGCCCGAACCGTCATCTCCGAAACCCAACATCGTTCCGTCGAGTGACCGGAACAATGCCGAAGAGCACCAATTAAATTAGATGTTAACCGGACTTTTGCCAGGTGAGCCAACATTTACTGACAAAGGAAGCTCATATGGAGTGGATTAACAAAATTCTCGCCGTGCCAATCATCAATCTTGTTGCCGGCAATGTGCTCGGTGTGCTGTTAAACTGGCTTTTCGCACCCTCTGAAAGACAGGAATTGATAGCTTCCTTCCGAACAAGAGATACAAACATCCTACAGGCCGGGATAATAGAAAATTCTCGCATACATATCGGCGTGTCAGGCGAAATGAGAAATTGCCCCCCGGACGAAACGAGGAACTGACCCCTCTGTGAAGAGAGGACAGATTGATGGCGCAAGAGATTCCGGCGCAGCCTGCATTGTCAGTGGCAATGCAGGGAGATGAGATGCTTCAAGCGGAAGAAGTCATGGCGATGGTGCAGCTTCATGAGCATGGCTGGGGAGCCAAACGAATAGCGCAAGAGTTGGGCTGCTCTCGCAATACCGTTCGCCGTTACCTTCGTGCAGGCGGCTCGGTTTTATATCAGCAGCC
This sequence comes from Ochrobactrum sp. A-1, assembly GCF_022488005.1. NCBI lineage: Bacteria > Pseudomonadati > Pseudomonadota > Alphaproteobacteria > Hyphomicrobiales > Brucellaceae > Ochrobactrum > Ochrobactrum sp. A-1. The sequence goes on along the minus strand of NZ_JAKVQC010000002.1, from coordinate 60,050 downwards.
TGTTCGCAAGACGGCTTTTGACGGCTTGGAAGAGTGGCTTCGTGAGCGCTTTTTCCGTCATAATGGCAATGCCGATGTTATCCGTCAGGAACTGGCGAGCGAGCATGGTATCGTTATCGGGCTTCGCTCGGTGGAACTACGTGTACAAGGATGGCGTCGTGAACTAAAGGCTCAGAAGCGGGCGACGGTTCGTTTCGAGACGCCGCCAGGCCGTCAGTTGCAGATCGATTTTGGTCAGACGCGCGTCTGGATCGGCGGCGAGCGTGTTCGGATATATCTGTTTGTGGCAACGCTTGGCTACTCGCGGCGCCTTCATATCCGCGCGTCTCTTCGCGAAGGGCAGACCGACTGGTTTGAAGGTATCGAAGGGGCTTTCGTGCGGTTCGGCGGCGTGCCTTGTGAAGTTCTGCTTGATAACGCACGGGCCCTGGTTGAGCATCATGATGCTGCGACGCGCGAGGTGCGGTTCAATGACCGTTTCCGTGCGTTTGCCCGATACTGGGGCTTCACGCCGCGTGCCTGCGCACCCTATCGCGCCCGCACGAAAGGCAAGGACGAGCGCGGGGTCGGCTACGTAAAAAGGAATGCGGTTGCTGGCCGCCGTTTTGAAAGCTGGGCCGCATTTGAAGCACACCTGGACAGGTGGACACGGGAGATTGCCGACGTTCGTATCCACGGCACGACCGGAGTTGCGCCGATCGAACGTTTTGCGGGGGAAGCTGATGCACTTCGACCTCTGGCTGGCCGGGCACCGTTCGGCCAGTTGCGTGATCTGGTCCGCAAGGTCCAGGCGGATTGCGCCATCGATCTGGACACCAATAGTTATTCGGTTCCCTGGCGCCTGATCGGTGAAAGCGTTCAGGTTGTCGTGCAGGCTGGACGTGTGATTGTTCGCCATGCCGGCCAGATCGTCGCCGATCATGCCCAATGTCGGGGCCGGCGGCAACGGATCGTGGAGCGGGAACATTTTGCGGGCGTTGCCGGCGCGCAAGGGGCTGTGCGAACAGAAAGTTTTGACCAGATTGATCCGCCGGCCGCCCTTTTACGGCCGCTCGCCGAATATGAAGCTGTCGCGGGAGGAGGATGGTGATGACGAATGTTGATCACGACATGCTCATCGCGACGCTCGATCGGCTGAAACTGACGGCCATTCGCGACCAGCTCGATACCTTGCTCGATGAAGCGGCCCGTTCAAAGATGACGCTGCGCGAGGCTCTGGCCTTTCTGGTATCGCGGGAGATCGCCCGCCGCGATGAGCGGCGCATCTCCATGTCGAGCAAAATGGCGCAGTTCCCCTTCGTTCGGGAGCTGGATGGCTTCGACTTCGAGGCCCAGCCTTCCCTGGATCAGGGGCAGATCAGGGAACTGGCAACCTGCCGGTGGATCGCCCATGGCGACACGGTTTTATTCCTTGGCCCGCCCGGAACGGGCAAGACGCATCTGGCGGTCAGCCTGGGTCGTGAAGCCATCCGGCAAAATTATAATGTTCATTTTGTCACTGCTGCCACTCTGGTTGCGATGCTGGCAAAGGCTCACAGCGATGGCGTGCTCGACAAACAGTTGACGATCCTGTCACGTCCGAAGCTTCTGATCATCGATGAGCTCGGCTATTTGCCTTTCGAAGCTAATGCCGCGCACCTGTTCTTCCAACTGGTGTCCAGACGCTACGAGAAGGGTTCGATCCTGATCACGTCGAACCGTTCGGTGGGGGAATGGGGCAGTGTCTTCGGCGATCCGGTTGTCGCCACGGCGATATTAGATCGCCTGCTTCACCACTCGACGGTGATCACCATTCGCGGCGACAGCTACCGTCTTCGCGAAAAGCGCCGGTCCGGTCTTCTGCAGAAGACCGGACCGGCGCTCGAAACCAACGAAACCACTAAACAATGAAGGGGGGCAGTTCCTCAATGCGGCAAGGGGGGCAATTCTTCGATTCGCTTGACACGGCGGGGATACTCATATCAATGTCCAAGCTGGTCAGAGGCAGAGTGGTGACCTGGATCCGAGGGAAGTTCTTGGCTTTTGTATGGTTGCCGTCGTAGTCACGTGCCTTGTGTACGTGTTTTTCGGGTCTGCCGTCACCAATGCGACGAAGTTTCTTGCCTGGACCGTGTTCGGATTCTCGGTAATGTTTGCCGCTCGCCGCGTTGCAAGCCAGCAGTCCCTCAAGCCGAGAGAGATATGGGCATCATCTTTGCCGATCGCCGTGTCTGTTTCGCAGCTATTGCTAGCCGAAAAAGCAGAACGTTTCCTGCGCGCCTATGATTCAATGCCACGGCGAAACCTGCAAGACCTGAAACGATATTGGACTTATGATCAACTCGCCTGGGTGACTCTACAGGGAGTTGGACTTATGGCCGCTCTGGGAGCGTTGATTCTTGTGTTTGGTTTCGTCCTCAAGCACTCACAGTTGAAGAATCCTGCAGACCCGAAACCCAGTGTAATGACGAATGTCCGCATATTGGCAATGAGCGGTCTTGCCTGGTTTCTAATCAGCGGACACGCCTTCAGCACTTTGAAACGCTTTGTTCCATTTTGAACGGAAAAGCATGAGGAGGAATACGCCTGTCGGAAAGCAACGCCGACCTGTTAGGCGCTTTAGCAGGCCGGTGAATGTCGCTAGAAGTCCAATCCCCGTTCAGCGCCTCCCGACAAGTAGAAAGCGGGCAGTGGCTGTATCATGTGCCAATCACAGATTTCTCGACCCGCAGTCTAGCGGGTTGCCCGCACCTCGTTATAAGTTTTCGCGAGACGGAACGCACCGTCTTGGGGCGTTAGAACCCCTGAACACAGTGGCTGATGTCGGCCGAAACGACATCGGATCCTCTGGCTTTTTGCCGGGGGCCTGCGATGTATGTCCAGGCGCTCCGGTGCTAAAGGTCGCAGGGCCCGACTGTGTTCGGTGTTCTAAACCCCGGGCTGGGGTCAAAGGATTATTGCCAGCGGCGTTAGCGGGCCGCGGCTCTTTTTTGAAAGTACAGCAGGATGGATGATGATCATTTGCCGTTTGACGGAGAGGTGGAACTGAGGCCAGTCATTGGTCTGACGAGGGTGTTGGGAATGGAAGACCTCGAATCGCTTACGGTCGACGCGCTTGTCGAACATCGGAAACTGGCTGCAAAGGCTGAAGCGCTCTTCGGCGATCTGCCGGAAGAACAACGGAACGGCAGTTCCCCGGACGGCCCCGCCTATCTCGGATACGTCAAGGCGATGATTGCCATGCACGCACAAATGACTGCGCTTTCGAGCCTGCTTGGTGTCCTGGGCTATGTTCCAGCCGTCCCCGAACCTTGAGCGGTCCTATTCTTATATGAGGCGGCGACGTACCGCCAGGGCAGTCAATTGAGCGATATTATAGACACCAAACCTCTTTTTCGCTTTCTCCAGACTTATCCGCACCGTATTGTATTTCACGCCCTCGATTGCAGCGATCTCGGGCATAGTTTTCCCCGCTTCAATCCATCGAAGATAGCGCGCCTCTTTGGGAGTGAATGTTGTCGATCCCTCTGCGGTCGGCTGCGTATTTGTAAACACTATTCGAGCGTGGAGCTGCCCCACCGCGGCGGCGGCTGCAACCGCATCTATATCGATGTCGACCGAAACGCGAGGTTTGTCGCAAGCCAACGTGAACATCGACATTGAGCCGTTTGGCGTGCGCACTGGTACCGAAATTCCGGAACGGATTCCAAAATCAGATGATGCGGCGTACATTTGGGACTGCGCTTTCGTGAGTGATGCCCGATCATCCTCCCAAGACCAGGTGAATGCACGCCGTAGCGATTTAGCTTTGTGAACGACAGGATCAATCGTTTTGTAATTGTTATCGAAGTAGGTTCGCTGCCACTGGATATCATAATTTGAAAGAGCGTAGGTATGTCCAGCACCTGCGTGAAAGAATGCGAACAGGCCATACCCAAATTCCTCCGAAAGCGCCTCCAGTACTTCGGTCAGGCTGCTTTTGGTTAACCCGATAGCGGTAATATCTGTCAGTTTATCCAGCCAGTAATTCATTTGCCCTCTCCCCATCGCAAGTCACAGCCTGTTAATTTCAGGCCTCCAGCTACTGCCTCCCTCGGCTTGAACCGCGCCAGATTGCCAAAGCTGGAAAATATCCCGCCGATGGACGTACAAGCAAGCACTTTTGAAGACTAACGACGATGGAAAAGAGTCTAATCGCCCGAGAAACCCAATAGTGTTTCCAGGCGATATGATAGTGCAAGCAAGGATTCGGCAGAGGTGTCAGTTCCGGTATAGCGCTGTTCTTCCTCCCGGTTCGCGCTATCTTTACGTTCTCTGCTTCTCCTTGTTAGCGATACACTCCGGGAAAGATAATATCCTGATCGACCAGAACATTGAACTTGTAGCCCGGGCGGATTGCAAGAGTCGGCTGCACATCCATATTGCGCTGGATTGTCCGGTCGGCCAGCCGACCGAACGTTTCAGCGAAGCTTCTTCGCGCTGCATCCTCGGCGCTGCTGGCCGATCCGAAGGCATTGCGATCATGCGGAATTGCCATATCGGTTCCGGCCCCAATGACTGCTGTCAGGATCGCGGAGCCGAAGATCTGAAGCCACTTGCGGTCAATCTTGTCGTTGAAGCCGCTATAGCCTTCCGCGTCGGTCCCGGCCATGCCCCCAATTTGCAACGTGGATCCATTCGGAAAAATGAGATCGGTCCACACGACGAGGACGCGGGACTGGCCAAAAGAGACCTTACTGTCATATCGGCCGAGCAGCCGGGTTCCCTGCGGGATGAGCAGGTGATGACCGGTCGCGCTGTCGAAGACGTGCTGGCTGACCTGTGCGGTGATGCGGCCGGGAAGGTCCGAGTTAATACCGGTGATCAGTGTGGCGGGAATGACCGAGCCGCGTTTCAGCTCGTAGGGCGATTGCGGAGGAACCACGCCGTTCGGCAGATAGCCGAGCTTCCTGATGTCGGAATTGAAGAACTCCTCCTTCGCCATCTGGGCATTCGGATCGGCGTTTTGGCTACTGAGCCCCGCGCGAAGGGCGGCCGCATAAAGTTCAGACGTCGCGCCTGTCGATGAGCTGACCGTGTTCAAGCCTTCTCCCTTTCGGAACGGGTCACCGCTTTCCCCTGCCCGCGATTCCAGTTTACTTCGATCAATGGCCAAAGGCGCATCGCGAGCTGCATTGTCTGCCTGCAGGCGTGCCATCTGCTGGCGATGACGTTCCCGAATATATTGTTCCCGATACTCGCGTTCAAGGCGGGCTCGCCAGACTTCTTCCGACTCTGGATCCGACTGCACCTCCTGGTAAGGTATGGGCTGCGGCGTGAACGGATTGGCGACCGTCTCCTCCTTCATTTCGATCGGGGACGGCTGGGAGGTCTGCGTTTGCTGCGGCTCACCGATGATCCCGTCCGAAACGCCACGCTTGATCTGGTCGGCGAAGGTCGAGGCGGAGTTGCCGGGGCTGGAGTCCGGTACGGGATCGCTCAGGAACAGCGCCCTCCGGCTCATCAACCCGAAGAATACGATAGCAAGCACAATGACCGCACCTACGATCGCAGCGATGATTGGCAGACGGTTGATCCGCCTGATGCCGGAGCCCGCTTCCCCGTTTACGGCTCCGCCGAGCTTGAGCGATTGCACCATTGCCTGCGTCCTCTCCTAGCTGCGCTGCATGACGGACAGGGCGCTTGCCGGCTGCGCCCCGGACGCGGTCACGATAAATGCGCGCCCGAGTTCAAAACGGTTTGTTTAAAGCCGAGCGAGCACTTGTCCCTCGAACGCGATCACCGCATAGGCCAGTTGCACGATGGCCGCTTCGTCCGTCTTCTGGTCAGTTACGACTGCATAACCCTTGCCCTTGAGCGCGTCCTCGAGCGCCTGGCCGAAAGGCGAAATGTCCTGCTTCAGGGAAACGGTCGCCGTTCCGGGACCGATCTGCTCGGCAAGGCGGCTTACCAGGTCGCCGGCGATAGCGCTCGCGGCCTGCTCCGGGATTCCCGACGGCGCTTTGCTCGTGGCAAGCCCCTCGTTACTCACCGTCTGGCATCCGGAAAGCACGAAGGCGACGGCCGACGATACGGCCAGGCCTTGTAGGGAGCGAAAGGGAAAGCCTCGCATCACCGTCCTCCCCTTTTGATCGTCACCTTCTCCTGCTTCCAGCCGACGCCCGAGACGAGCACCGCGCGATCAATCTGATAGTCGACTACCATCATGTCGCCCTTCGTACGATAGTTGACGATCCGGTTTTGCCCGCCGGAGGTGATGAAGAGCACCGGCGCATCCTGTCCGGAAACCGAGCGCGGAAACTGGATGTAGGTTTTCAGTCCGTCGGAATATACCCGTGTCGGCCGCCAGCCGGCTCTGCCTGACACCGAATAGGAAAAGTCCAATTGCTCGGCTGGCACCCCGGCTCCGGGGATGGCGCTTGCCTCGAGCCGGGCATTGATGTCAGCGAGTCTGGCCGACACGTCCTCCGGATAATCGAATCCCACGCGAGCCATATATTGGCTTGCGTGGGACTTGAGCTGTATATGATAGGTGCGCCGCGATGTGGTCACCACCATCGAGGTTACCAGGCCCGGCTCCGACGGCTTGACGATCAGGTGGATCGCCTGGCCACCGGCCGCCCCCGATGTCGCCGGCTCCACCTTCCACCGGACTGTGTCACCGACGAGCACGTCACGAACGACCTCGCCTCCCTGAAGCTCAATGTCGCAGACCTGCAGAGGTGAGCAGACGACCGACGGCTGCACCTCGCCAAAAAGAAAGTTCACCTTGCCGTCGGCTCCCTTGGTCACGAGACCACGCGATCCGCGCCACTGGCCGGAGATGCCCATGCCCTTTGCCTCATTGGCGGTGACGCCGTCGGCCGCAACGGCATCGAGGGGTGCAAGGACGAAGAACGCCAGCGCCGCTGATATGATGGCACCGGCAGTCAGCATGGCCGAATAATACTCAAGTCGGATATTCATGTTCGGGCCATGCCTTTCAAAGCTGCGCTGTCCAGTCGAAATCGCGGAGATAAAGACCGATGGGATTGAGACGGATGACACCCTCGTCCTGCGGCGGCGTGAGGGTTACGGTGGCGATGCCGCGGAAACGGCGGACGGCGGTCTCCTTGCCGCGGCGGTCGCGCTCGAATTCGGTCCAGTCGACCTGATAGGACTGGTTCGACAGAGCAACGATGTTGTTGACCTCGACGGCAACCGTTGCAGTCTTCGCCTTCTCGAAGGGAGAATTGGAACGGAACCAAGCGTTGACCTTCTCGGTCGCGGGATCCGCGGTCCTGAGCAGGCCGTAGGTCCGGTCGATATATTGCTTCTGGACGACGGCGTCCGGCGTCACGCTTCGGAAATTCGAGACGAAGCTGGCGATCGTGGCGCGCACCACACGCGGGTCCGCATATTCGATCTGTTGTGGGAAGCCGGCACTGGAGGCCGTGCCGAGCTTGTCGACCTCGACGATATAAGGAACGAGCTTCACCTGCGTGCTTTGATAAAGCGCATAGCCGAAGCCGATTACCGCCATGACCATGCCGGTGACGCCGACGATGCGCCAGGCTGCGGCGGCTTTCACATAAGAGCCATAGCGCTCGTTCCACTCGTTGCGCGCCGCGAGATAGGGATTGACGACAGGGGGACCATCCGGCGAGTTGCGTCCGGCCATGGGCGATCATCCTCCAGCTATTTGTTTTCGTTGATGGGCGGTGGTGGCTGTGGCGGCGCCGGTCGGTCCGGCTGACGCTTCTGGTCGAGCTTGGCATTGGCAAGTCCGAGCAGCGATCCGGCGTAAGCTCCGGGGGAGGCGATCGCCTTCTCCTTTGCCGCCGATCCGGCAGCCCACCCTGCACTACCAATCCCCGATGCCATGCCTCGCAAAGCGGCTCCGGCCATGGAGGATCCCCCTGCCCTTGCCGAGCTTGCCGTCTGGGCGCCTTTCATCGCGGCACCCGCACCGAGGAAAGCGCCGCCGGTCGCGAATGTTGCTGCCTGGTCGCCATGACGGATCGCTTCCATACCTCCGGCAATCGAAGCGCCCTGTACCACCCCTTGGAGGATCGGTGGAACATACATGGCTATCACGAAGATCACGACCGAAACGCCGGCGATTGCGAGGGTGGTTATGAACTGCTCGCGGGTGGCCGTAGGCGCCTCCGCCAGGCCTAACAGGATGTCTGAGCCTATCCTGGCAATCATCACCAGCGCCATCAGCTTCATGCCGACGGAGAAGGCATAGACCAGATATCTGATCGCGAAATCCTTGGTGAAAGACGAGCCGCCAAGACCGAGCATGATCATCCCGGCGAGCAGGCCAACATACATCTCCACCATAACGGCGACGAAAATCGCGGCAACCAGCGAAAAGGAGATGACGACCACGACCATTGCGAAGACCGCGGCGATCGCCAGTGAATTGTCTTCCCACAGTCCGAACTTCGCCTGTTCGGACATCGTGGCCGCGACGCGAATGCCGGCGTCGAAGATGTTGGCGGGCGATGCCGAACCGTCGCCAGCTCCGATCCGATAGAGGCTGTCGACCACGGCCCTGGCGAAGGACGGTCCCTGGTCGAGGATGAAGGCGAAGAGGCCGATGAACATGATGCGCCGGACAAGTTCGGCGAACCAGCTATCGAGCGAGGCGGCGTTGATCGCCAGCCACACGGCGGCAATCCCGATTTCGATACCGGCAAGAATCCAGAACAGCGACCGCGCCGCATTCATCACCGTTGTCTCCCAGCCTTTTGCAGCCGTGACGACGGAGTTTTCCAGTGTGGTCAAGACTGAACCCTGTTGGGCAAGTGCCGGTGCTGTTGCCAACAAGATGAGGGCGATAGAAATGAACGCGAGCTCCAGCTTCCGGGAGGGACGGACGACTACCATCGCGGTTTCATCTCCTGCCCGCCACGGATGTCGCGGTCCGGATCGCCACTGAAAAACTTTTCGCGGTAATCGCGCACTTCGGTTTCGGAAGCGGGCCGCCTGGCGGCCACGCCTGAACCAGCCACGGAGCCCGGACCCGAGTGAACCACGTTCGAGGTGGCGATGCCGGCACTGAGCGCCACCATCCCTGCAAACACGAGCACGATAATCAGATGAGGACTCACCAGCGGGGCTCCATGGTCTGGCCGCCGCGAATGTCACGCTCAGTTGCACTGAAGAACTGTTCGCGTCGCGCCTGTGCGAGATCCTTTTGCGCCTGCTCGGACTGGAACCACGTGCCCATCATGGTCATCTGCTGCGAGACGAGACCCCGCAGTTTCTGCATTTGAGCGACTTGCTGGGCGGCGATCTGATGCCCAACCTGCAGCGCCTTCATTTGTCCGTCGGCGGATTCCGACATCGAGCGCAGCGACGCCATCGTGCTCTCCTCGCTGGAGAACTGGTCAGCGGTTAGGTTTGCGGCTTTCAGCGTGCCGGCGATCGTGTCGCGATTGGTATCCGACCAGGTTTGATATGTCGTGGAAAAACTGGTTCCATCAGGCAGATTGCTCTTCATTTCGGAAAAGCTCTGGAAGCGTTGCCTGAGCACGTCATCGACATTGCCCATCGAGAAGGCAACGCCCTGTCCCTGCGCGACCACGTTCTGAAGGATCTTCAGGTCGTTTTCGACCTGGCCCCAGATATGACCGGGCAACCGTGCTGTGTTCTGCAGCATGTTCTTGTAGATATTCAATTGGTTCTGGATCTGCTCGGCCAGCTGGGATATCTGGGTGATCTGGTTGTTCACCTGCTCCGCGGATTTGCCAACCAGTGAGATGAGCTCGGCATTGTTGGCAAGCTGCGTCCACTCGGTTGCCTGGCCGGTAACGCCGCCGGCATTGGCAGGAACCGATAGTTTGGCAGAGAGCATAGCGGCCATGATAACGGTGGCTCGCGCCACCTTAACTGGCCGGGAAAAGCTTTTCGGCATGGGCGATCCCCCTTTGTTGCAACCAGTGTAGGGGCCAGGCGCCCCCATGTTCGGAATACAGGGCGCGAATGCGCTTCAAATCTTCCTTGCCGGACGCCCCGACGAAGGAGAGCGCGACGGGACCGAGCGCCATGTCGAAGAGTCTTCGACCCATCGCCGACACAACGTAGTAGTCTCGTTTGGGCATTGCGGTCGCGACGATCTCGATCTGCCGCTCATTGAAGCCTATGCGCTCATAGAACTCCCTCGTTCCCGGCTCCCGCGCAGCACCATTGGGCAGGCAGATTTTCGTCGGGCAGGATTCCTTCAGCACATCGATGATGCCTGAGCGTTCGGCGTCCGAGATCGACTGGGTAGCAAGCACAACGGCGCAATTGGCCTTACGCAACACCTTCAGCCATTCGCGGATCTTGTCGCGAAATACCGGGTGGCCGAGCATCAGCCAGGCCTCGTCGAGAATGATCAGGCTGGGTGCGCCGGTCAGGCGCTTTTCGATGCGACGGAAGAGGTAGGTGAGGACGGGCACGAGATTGCGCTCGCCCATGTTCATCAGTTCCTCGATCTCGAAGCACTGAAAGGCGCTGAGCGCTAGACCGTCCTCCTCGGCATCGAGCAGTTGCCCCATTGGACCGTCGACGGTGTAGTGGTGCAGCGCATCCTTGATCTCGCGCATCTGCACACCTGAGACAAAGTCTGAAAGCGAGCGGCCGCGCGAGGCACCCAACAGTGCGATCTGGCGGGAAATGGCGTTGCGGTGATCGGGTGTGACCGTGACGCCTTGCAGAACCATCAGCATCTCGATCCATTCCGATGCCCATGCCCGGTCGCCCTCGCTGGCAAGCTCCGCCAGCGGGCAGAAGGCGAGCCACCTTCCCTTTTCTGCTTCAGACCCGTCGCCTCCGATTTCGTAATGGTCCCCGCCAATGGCAAGCGTCAGCGGTTGCATCGAGCGCCCTTTGTCAAAGGCGAATACCTGTGCCTTCGCATAGCGTCTGAATTGTGCGGCGATCAGTGCAAGCAGCGTCGACTTGCCTGAACCGGTCGGGCCGAAGACGAGTGTGTGACCAACATCGTCGACATGAAGGTTCAAGCGAAATGGCGTCGAACCGCTCGCCACTTGCATCAGCGGTGGCGATCCGGCGGGATAGAATGGACAGGGTGCCACCGCATTTCCCGACCAGACCGAGTTGAGCGGAATGAGATCCGCGAGATTGCGCGTATTGATAAGTGGCTCACGGATATTGGCATAGGAGACGCCCGGCAGACTGCCGAGGAAGGCGTCGGTCGCATTCAGCGTCTCGATGCGCGCGCCAAACCCCTCCGCCTGGATTATCCGGCGCACCGCCTCGCATTTTTCCCGAAGGCGAGCCTGCTGCGCGTCGAAAATCACGATGACAGGCGTGTAGTAGCCATAGGCAACGAGTTGCGACGACGCTTCTGCGATCGCGTCCTCGGTCTCGGCAACCATCATCATGGCGTCCTGGTCGACTGAGCGGCTTTGCGTCTGGAAGAGCTGATCGAAGAAGGGCCTGACTTTCTGCTGCCATTTCTTGCGGGTGCGTTCCAGCTTTGCCCTCGCCTCCTCGGCATCGAGGAAGACGAAACGCGATGACCAGCGATAGGTGAGCGGCATGAGGTCGAGCGCGTTTAGGATCCCTGGCCAGCTTTCCGCCGGCAGGCCGTCGATCGCCACGACGCCCAGGAAGCGGTTCTCGACCAGCGGCGTCAACCCGTGCTGTAGCTCGGCCGTCACCAGCCAGTCGAGATACATCGGGATATCGGGAAGACGGACCGGGTGGTTTTCGCCGGTGATGCAGAAGCGGATGAACTGGAACAGTTCGTCATAGCGGGCGATGCGGAAGCCGCCGCGCTCTTGCGCCTCGCGTGTCATCATCCGGCGGATCGACACAACGTTCGCGAGATATTGCTCGACCTCGCGGACCGAGGTCAGGAAGCTTTCGAGCGCCTTGTCGGCGTAAGTGGCCGAACGACTGGCCGTGTCCGAATAGAGATAGCGGGTCAGTCCCGAGCGCCGCGGCTCCGGCGGCCGCCATGTCAGGATCAGTGCGTGCCGGCTCTCGAAATGGCCCTTCTCCTCCTGGAAATGCGCTCGCCGTTCGGCATCGATCGCTCGTGTGACTGCATCGGGGAAGTGGCAATCGTTCTCGGCTGGATAATCGCCGGTCGGAATCCGGACGGCCTCGACCTGGATCATCCAGCCCGTGCCGAGCCGGGACAGGATCGCGTTGATCTGCCGCGACACCTCGTTGCGCTCGGCGTCGGTCGAGCTCTCGCTGTCCGGTCCAGCGAAATACCAGCCGGCCATCAGCGAGCCGTCCTTGAGCAGGACCACGCCGTTATCGACCAGGCCAGCATAGGGCACCAGATCGGCAAACGACGGTCCTGAATGGCGGAAAGATTTGAGGGCGACCATCCCGAACGCTCAGAACCTGCGCCAAGGCGACGATGTCGCCCGATAGAATGTCTTGTAAGAGATGTGCCGGATATAGACCCGGCGCATGAAAGGATCGGCCTTTGCCATCATGCGCAATGCTCCGACCGCGATCAGCCAGATCGCGATACCGAAGAGTGCCGCGTACCAGGTCAGCACTACGAAGATGAGGATTACGGCGGCAAGCGCGGTCAACAAAACGAGCTCGCGGTCGGCGCCCATCAGCAGGTTCGGCCGGGACAGAGCCCTATGGACGCGCGAACGGGACAACCTTGAATCGGCTTCAGCCATGATGCCCCTCCTGTTTCGTATGAAGCGGCGCCGTTGGCTCAAAAATATCAGGAGCCGATTGCAATTCCGGTTCGCCGATGCTGGCGCCAGTCGCACCGAAGAGGGCGACGATCTGCGTGGCACCGAGCAAAACCCCACCGACGAGCGCGACGTAACAAAGCCTTCTTGCGAAATCATTGAGCTCGCCGCCGAAGATCAGCATGGCGCCGGCAATTGCGACGGCTGCCAGCGCGATGAACCCAGCCACTGGACCGGTAATGGATTGCTGGATTTGCTGAAGTGGGGTTTCCCACGGCAGTCCCCCACCTCCGGACGAAGCAAATGTGGGTTCTGCAAGGGCAATCGTAAAAAGAAGGGTCAGGGCGCTGGCAGTCAGAACCGGGTATCGTTCAATGGGCATGGTTTTCCCCCTCGTGTTGCGCGCAATGTTGCGTCTGGTAGTGAGAACCGTTGTGTCCTTCCACGTGTATGATTTCACGGACGCGTCTTCCGCGGTTGGTCCGTTCTATCGACACAACAAGATCCACTGACTCACCGATGACCTCTCGCATGGGCTGTTGACTGACCTCTCCAACAAGCTGCTCTAACCGACGTAGCGCTGATTTGGCGGTGTTTGAATGAACCGTTGTTACACCGCCCGGATGGCCGGTGTTCCAGCTCTTCAGGAGCGTCAGCGCGGCCCCGTCGCGTACCTCGCCGACGATAATCCGGTCGGGGCGCAAACGCATGGTGCTCTTGAGCAGGCGAGCCATATCCACGTTGTCGCTCGTACGAAGGAAAAGCGCGTTTTCGGCAGCGCATTGAATCTCGGCTGTGTCCTCAAGGACCACAATCCGATCACGTGGAGCGGTCTCGATAATCTCGGCGATAACAGCGTTGGCAAGAGTTGTCTTGCCCGATCCGGTTCCCCCCGAGACAACGATGTTGAGTCTATCACGGGCCGCATTCCTCAAGAGACCGGCTTGTGTCGACGTCATTACATTCGTTCGAACGTAGTCCTCGAGCCTGATAAGTCGCGATGCACGACGCCGGACCGTAAAGGCTGGCGCAACGACAACCGGCGGCAACAATCCCTCGAAACGATGTCCGCCAATCGGTAGTTCGCCCGATATGATAGGCCTATCCCTATCGGCTTCAGACCGCAGGGCATGGGCAACGCTTCCGATAATGATCTCTGCCGAAAGGGCGGACATTGTGCCCGCTGGCGCGACGCCATGTCCGAGACGTTCGATGAATAACCGGCCGTCCGGATTACACATAATCTCGACAACGGCAGGATCATCCAATGCAGCGCAAATTGTGTGGCCCAAAGCCTCCTGCAGCTTGCGGATCAGCCGGACCTGAGAATGCAGCTGGCTCATTAGCGATATCCGAAGACAGAGGTTTTCCCAGGGCATACAAGTCTCGTCGCACAATGGATGGTGACAGCTATGGTCGGCGTTGCGGCTTCACAATTCATGGATAGTTTTCCTCCCCGGATAATCCTGAAGTAGAAAGCGCAGTGCCGTGTCTGGCTAGGTGCAGATTTGCACCTGTCTTGATATCAAGTTGAATCTAGCCTCCTCCTGGCGTCGAAAGCAGAAATGGCTTTCCAGGAAACGTGACGATAAACGTCGACGTGAGGGGCCCGGCTGATTTTCAGCTCTCGGGGCTTGCTATAAGAGCAAGGGCAAATAGCGCTTCAAAGCGTATGCAAGTCTGGTTGAGCCGGGGTCAATTCCATCGCTTCCCGCCCTTTCGAAATTGAAGAGCAGAGCCAGCGGTCGATTCATAATATGGAAAATGTGGCCATGAAGGGCCATTGGTTGTTGCGGGTCGAAAGCCCTTATTGGACTGTCGCTTTTGGCAGTTTCTGCAATCTGGAATGTTGCCGGGCATTATTTATCGAGGCGCGGTGCTTGGAACCGCGTTGCGAAATAATTCCTTTCGATCCGGACCAACTGATATGCTTGGCTGTTCCGGGATTCCCTCGAGCCAGATTGGCGCAGACGGGCCAAACGGTAATCTCAGTTTCCTGAATCCTCCTGTTTGGCACTCAGCCTGTCGTGGAGAAGAAGCTTTAGTCGAGTATTTTCTGCTTCCAACTCGGCGAGTTCCTCGGGGGTCACCTGTTCCTCCACAGTTTGTTGCTTTCTGCGAGGAGAGCGCTTGTGAGGGGATGCCGGAAGAACGGAGATTGCAGCATTTTCGTCCATTGCTCCCGGTTTGCGGAAACTGACCATGAGTGGATGGTTCCTGAAAAGCTGTGGTTTCCGGAACCGCAACCGGCGGCGGTGAATTTTTGCGACCGGTCGGGACAAGAGCCTTGTTACCGGTTCTACGAGAACTCTTCGTCAAAACCTTACCGGTAACTCGTTTTTTCAGCTCTTGGTCGGCTCGGCCGATGCCGCTTCTTGCAAGGCCTTCTCCGTTAGAAGTTTCATCAACCCGGGCTCGCGCCTGTTCTGCCGGTTTCCTGGCTTTCGTCGGTTGGCCCGCGGTTTTTGATATTCTCGCTCTGGATTGCTTTGGAAGTTTTGGGAACGTGGATGTTAAGGTCGAAGGCTCATTGATCTCCTGATCGGTCTGTTCCTCTCGACCTGACGACGTCTCAAGCGTTTTCGGTTCGTCGCTGTGGTCCGCCTTTTGCACATCTGCATATTGCGGATTTCCCCTGGAGGCTTTTTCATTAAAGCCTGTCGACCTGACTTCGATCGATTCTGTTGGCACTTGATCGGGCTGCTCTGCGTGCCCGGAATCCGGTATTGCATCTGGCACCGCATCTTCCTTGCGTGTTCGCCAGTTCTTCAATCCCGCGACGAGACGCACACCCCATGATTTCATCGTCTGTCCTCCTCTCCCTACCGAGTCCAACAGGACCTAAAACTGGATCGCGTTGTCGAGGATAAACTGATCATGCCTGTGTGGCCAGAATGCAAGACTATCCTCGGTGAGTGGTCATGGAAGCAGGCATCCAGATGGATGCTGGCCTCGCTAAAGCCGATTCAACCTTTACTTAAAATCGAGCGCTGCTCGGCCCGTTTGAGCATCGCATTCAGATTTTCGTTCTCAGCGCGGAGTTTTGCCATCAGTTCGCGCTTGAGAGAAACGTTTTCGTGTTCAAGGATCGATAGTTCAGCAATAATATCCGTTGTCTCAATGAGACGTGTTGCCGTTTTCCCATTCTGCGGCATACGCTTTTTCACGCCCCGCCGATTAGTAGTAATTTTCTGCCCGACGACAGATTCTTCGGTGATTTTCGACTTTGGTGTCGGATCAGGTTTGATCATTACCCGTTCTGCGTCCAAAGCATTGATGGCAAAATCCCTCGGGCGTCCTTCAGCGCCTCTTTTGTCACAATTTGCGGTACAATTTGTGGCTCTTCGAGCGCAACCTTATTGTCATCTGGTCCAGGCAGACCAGCGTCAGCTCGCATATGCACGGGAGTTTGCATTGCACCTGCTTCGACTTCCCGCGCAATAGACTTCAAATCAAGGTTGCCCCACAGGGAGACACTCCCCTTGCGGGCACGTTTGTTTCTATATTCAACGACGACGTTGCGGATTGGGTTCTTCATCCGAGAATAACTATCTCTGGAAAATGACAAAAGGACGTGCAGTAAATCTATACCGCTACGTATAGATTTCGCTTCGGGATTTCAACGTCCGGCACAGCGGATTATTGTTACAACGTTTTCCAGAGATGCCTTTCATCGCTCAAATGAAGTTCCGGATCTTATTTCCACATTAAACAATGATCTATATAGTCTGCGGCCGAGCCAATCCCGATTAGCAAAACAGGAGAAACTCCACGTGGCTGATGAACTAAATACAGAAACAAATCCAGCTGTAGCGGAAACCAAAGCGGCTGAACCTGTCAGCGAAAAACCAAAGACGCGCGCACCGCGAAAGAAAGGGGCGGAAAAATCAAAAAGAACCGAGACGGCCTCTGCTTCAATGGAAACCAAATCTGGTACGAGATCCACCAGGACTGCGAAGACTGCAGCAAAGGCTGAACCGGTTTCAGTTTCACCGGCAGCACGCAAGCGAACCACGTACACGCCGGCTCAACGCGCATCGATCTTCGCTTCCATCGAAAAAGCAACAAAAGGCGGTAAGACCACTCTCAAGGCAGCATTGCAGCAGGCTGGGGTGAGCGAGCAGACCTACTACAACTGGAAGAACTCTGCGGCAAAAACAGATTCCGGATCATCCCCACTGTCATCCGGCGATGATCTCGCCACCCTCGTCGCGCTTGAAGCAGAGAACCTCAAACTGCGCCAGGAACTTGCCGTAATGCTGCGTGCAGAGAACGAAGAACTGCGTAGACGTCTCGGACTAGCCTGAGACCAGGAATGCGTAGCAACTACGCCAGGCTTCCGCCAACAGGTGACATTCCCGGCGAAGGTCTCCTGTTGGCCTTTTCATCCAGATCCGGAGCTTCTCTCGCTCCAGATCTTACGCCTCGAACTTCACGCCGATATATGTCATATGTCGGAACAGACGGTACCTTGAGCGATAAAGCATACCTTTGGTCGGCCAATGCTCAACTTACTTAAATAGCCAGTGAGTCGAGGTTCCCAGGCTGGGTGTCGTTTATCAATTTATAATACTGCCAGGAGAGACGCGCGTTATGAAGCGGACAATATCTTAGCATTTGATCGCGGAGGATTCCGTGACGCAAACCAGCGCTATATATTTCCTGAATTACGCGATCACATCAGGCACCGCTAAGTTCCCGTTTCAACATGCACTGCCTTGGTTAGGCGGCGCTTTTGTACTCTTCCAGTGCCCGTTTTTAGCGTGGTGCCGAAGGCACTTAAGTCTACGGATTTTATCTCCACAACTTAAAAAAACTTGGGCCGAAAACATGCGTCATTATACTTTTTCTTGAGCATGTCCCACTTTTAGTTACTGGATTTCACACTTACTTTTCAGTCACCGATGGACCCGGTTCGCCGTTGGGCAAATTCTCCGACATTTTGTGGTACATCCAGAATGTTCCCCTCAGAGTTGGCTCGGTTTGTTTGAACAGTTTCGGGCGTCTCGTTAAGTGGATTTCCGCCTCGATTATGCCGCCACCATCATCGGTGCCGGCGCGTTGAAGTAAGCCTGATCCGGCGTCTGCCGGTCAAGAGATGAATGTGGACGTCGAGTATTGTAAAAGTTCAGATAACGACCGATCCCCGCGCGGGCCTCGGACACGGTCTTGTAGGCGTGGAGGTAGACCTCTTCGTATTTGATCGACCACCAAAGCCGTTCGACGAAGACATTGTCCCGCCACGCGCCCTTGCCGTCCATCGAGATCGCAATCTCAGCTTTCTTCAGCACCGCCGTGAAGTCGATGGATGTGAACTGCGATCCCTGGTCGGTGTTGAATATGTCCGGCTTTCCATAGCGAGCCAGCGCTTCCTCGACCGCTTCGATACAGAAGTCCGCCTCCATCGTGATCGATAATCGCCACGACAGAACGCGACGGCTGAACCAGTCCACGACGGCGCAGAGATAGACAAATCCGCGAGCCATCGGAAGTGGAGGGCACCGCCGTCGGGTGCGGCGGAAGTTGCCACCATTCTTGGCAAGCCCGTTTACACCGCCTGACCTTGCCCCGTTGAAGTAATCCATTTTGAAGTAAGCTCTGGCCCATTGAGAGGACCAGAGAATGAAGCGCAACCGTTTTACGGACGAACAGATTATCGGCATTCTGAAGGAGCACGAGGCGGGCACGCCGGTGTCGGAGCTTTGCCGCAAGCACGGCGTCAGTGATGCCAGCATCTATAAATGGAAAGCGAAGTTTGGCGGCATGGACGTGTCGGAAGCCAAGCGGCTGAAGACGCTGGAGGACGAGAACACGAAGCTGAAACGGCTCCTGGCAGACGCCATGCTCGACAACGCCGCTTTGAAAGACCTTTTGGGAAAGAAGTGGTGACGCCCGCAGCAAGGCGGAAGGCTGTTGCTCATCTGATGGATCGCCACCAGATGAGCGAACGGCGGGCGTGTAAAGCCATCGGCTTTTGCCGGATGACGATCCGTTACGAAACCAGGCGCTTCGACGACCATGACCTTCGCGAGCGGATGAAGGCGCTGGCGCATGAACGCCGCCGTTTCGGATATCGACGCCTTCATGTGCTGCTCAGGCGTGAGGGTCACCTTGTGAACCACAAGCGGCTCTTCCGGCTTTATCGGGAAGAGAAGCTGACGGTGCGCAATCGCGGCGGTCGGAAACGAGCAATCGGCACACGCGCACCGATGTTGATCCCGCTTGCCGCCAATGATCGCTGGTCACTGGACTTCGTGTCGGATCAGCTCACTGATGGTCGCAGGTTCCGGGTGCTGACCATGGTCGACGATTGCACCAGGGAATGCCTGGGCCTCGTCGCTGATACGTCACTTTCCGGCCTGCGGGTTGCGCGTGAGCTGGATCGGATCATCGAGGAGCGCGGCAAGCCGAAGATGATCGTCAGCGACAATGGCAGCGAATTCACCAGCAATGCGATCCTGCAGTGGACGGACCGGGCTAAGGTGGACTGGCACTACATCGCGCCGGGTAAGCCGATCCAGAACGCCTTCATCGAAAGCTTCAATGGGCGGCTGCGAGACGAGTTTCTGAATGAAACGCTCTTCTCATCACTGACCCACACTCGATCAGCACTTTCAAACTGGCGCAGCGATTACAACGATCATCGACCGCATTCCGGCCTCGGCTGGCTGACACCTGCCGAGTTCGCTCAGACAATCAACCCGCGACGTGATGCGGTGCTGCGCAGCCGGGATGGCTCCGCACCGCAACCCGCCGCTACCGCCTCGAATACAGCAACCCAAAACCGCTGGAGCGAACTCAAAACTGGATAAAACTTGGGGGCAAGGTCACGACGACAACATGCCGGCGGTTGCTGCCAGCGAATTCCCCATCGCTTTTGGCGACTTCAGCCGCTCCTACCTGATCGTCGACCGCATCGGCATCCGGTTGCTGCGTGATCCGTTCACCTCCAAGCCCAACGTCCTGTTCTACACGACCAAGCGTGTCGGCGGTGGCATCGTGAACTTCGAAGCCCTGAAGCTGCTGAAGATCAGCACCTGATTATCGGCGTGATCCAGCGGCAGGCGGCCATCACACTGTCAAAGGACGGTCACCCGCTTCTAATCCCATTCATCGAAAGGACTTTTGTCATGAAGGACGGTATCTCCGGCCTCGGCCTCGTTGCATCTCTGGTTCCCGCCGTGGTCACGGCCACCACCAAGGGCAGCCATGCCGATCTGCAGGGCGTCAACTCCGCTACCCTGATCATCAATACCGGCGCGATTGCCGGCGATGGCCTCTTCGTCGTCGCCATCCAGGAGAGCAACACGACCACGGATGGCGATTTTGTCGATGTGGCAGCCGGCGATCTGCTTGGAACCCTGCCGGCAGAGCTTGCGGCCAACACGGTCTACAAGCAGGGCTACAAGGGCACGAAGCGCTATATCCGCGCCGTCATCACCAAGACCTCCGGCACGTCGATTGCCGCCGGTGCGGTTTTTGCGCTCGGCCATCCCCACGACGCGCCAATCGCCTGACATCATTGAAGCGATCAGCCCATCACTCGCCCGAACGGCTGGTCGCTTTTCTTTATTATATGGATCGCAAAACGTGCCCGCACCCGTTCGCACAGTCGCCCCGGTCAACATGCCGGTGTCGCTGGCCGAGGCTAAAGCCCATCTGCGTGTCGAACACGACGACCAGGACGACCTGATCACTGCCCAGATCAGGGCCGCGACCGCATGCCTCGACGGTTATGCCGGCATTCTCGGCCGGGCGCTGGTGACGCAAACCTGGCGGCAGGATTTTGTCGGCTTTGCCGATCACCTGGCTTTGCCAATATCGCCGGTAATTGCCATTGCCAGCATCAGCTATTTCGATGTCGGCAATGTGCAGCAGACGCTGGATGCCGGCGTCTACGATCTGCTTGCTGACGCGCGCGGCGCTTATATCACCCTGCGGCCGGGACAATCCTGGCCGGCCACCTTCCGTCGCGCTGACGCTGTCTCCGTCACCTTTACCGCCGGTTATGACGCGGCGGCCGATGTGCCCGAGCCCATCCGCCAGGCCATCCTGCTGATCGTCCAGCGCCTGTTCGATGGCGCTGACACCGAGATCGACGTCTCCATCGAGCGCACCGTTCATGCCTTGATCGCGCCCTACCGAAAAATTCCGCTCTGATGGCCAGGATCACCGCCAATGCCCTGCGCGACCGCGTCAGCCTCGAAAAGCGCGAGGAAGTCGATGACGGCTACGGCAACACCTACGGCCGTGGGTCCCACAGTTCGAGCGCGATGCCTGCATCCTTCCATCGAAAGGCGGCGAGACCGTCATCGCCTCGCGCCTGCAAAGCGTCCAGCCAGCCCTGATCATCGTGCGCTACGATGCCGAAACCGCAACCATCAACGCCGCCTGGCGGCTGATCGAGACACGTTCAGGCACCGTCTACAACATTCGCACCGCCGCCGACATGGAGCGGCGCGGCCGCTTCATCACCATGCTGTGCGAATCCGGCGTGGCGACCTGACGCGCGCATTGTGTCATCGCTCGGCAATCTCGCGAAAGGATCATCATCATGACCACCAACGTGCTCTCCGGCGCGGCGATCCCGGCTGCACCAGACAAGTATCATGTCTATCGTCCGTTGCTCGATCTGATCGGCTTTGCCGAGGGCACGGACAGGAAGCGTGGCTATAACGAGACGCTGGCCTACGGTGCCTTCACTGGCGGCGACGTCAATCTCGTCAACATGACACTACAAGAAATTGATGCTCTGCAAACCCGCATGCTGAACATCCCAAGAACCGCTTCAACTCGTCAGCCCTCGGTCGCTATCAGATGGTGCGCACCATCCGCAAGACGCTTGGTCTACCAACGTCCGCCCTGTTCGACGCCGCCATGCAGGATCGATGCGCCTGCTATCTGCTCGGCCTGCGTGGTATCGACAAGTATCTCGCAGGGCGACTTTCCCAAGATACACTCATCAACAATCTCGCACGCGAGTGGGCCTCGCTCCCGACCACCTCCGGCAAAGGTGCTTATGCCGGCCAGAACGCCGCTGTGAACCCAGACCGGGTGCGCCAGATCTTGGCTCAGGTAAAGAAGCGCCACCATGATACCCAGCCTGTCCGTGAAATCCTGGTGGAACGGGAAATCGACAAGCCGGTCGTGCCGATCACCGTCGAAGCTGAAATCCGCAAGCGCACCGATCAGTGGAGTTGGATCACCACCATCTTTGGCTCGGGTGGTGCAGGCCTTGCAGCTCTCACCGGCATGGACTGGCAGACCGTCGTCGCGATCAGTGCACTTGCCCTTGGAGGGCTCACCATCGCGCTGCTGTTGCGGCGCCAGATCGTGTGTGCCGTGAAAGATGTACGCAGGGTGATTGAGGGGGTGACTTAACACTCTACGAAGCTAATTTCGTTTTTCTATTTACTCACTTGAATCTAAATGCCGAAGAGCTTCAGCGAGAGGGGTTGTTTTCAGGTTAGCTCTCTGACCCTGTGCCTGGAGTCATGCGATTTTATAAAGTCAGCATGATATCAAAACAGCCGGCTTTTTATAGCTTATGCGCACAGTTAACGAGTGAACCATGTGTAATTGACGACTCAGACAGCGTTGGGTAATCTGAGATTTCCACCAGGGGTGTCCCGTCAAGGGGCTGAGATTCTGCTGGGCCGCAAGGCAGCGCAGTGACCCTATGAACCTGATCCAGTTCATGCTGGCGTAGGGACGGTGCTGATGCCTTCTCGGCCGCATACGGGAATCGGGCATGCATTTCCTCTCGTCAGCGCTGGTCTCCATAACCACGACACGAGGAACCTCGAAATGACGTCCAAACAAATCCCGACAGTTACGACCGGACCGCTGCCTGCTTCGTCTAAGGTCTTCAAGCCCGGTGTGCTGTATCCAGATATACGCGTGCCCATGCGCGAGATTGCCCTGCATCCCAGCGCCGGCGAACCACCGGTGACAGTATATGACTCCTCCGGTCCTTATACCGATCCCGGTGTCGAGATCGCTATTGAGCGTGGCCTGCCGCGTTTGCGTGAAAGCTGGATCATGGCGCGAGGCGATGTTGAAACTTACGACGGGAGACAGGTCAAGCCCGAGGATAACGGCTTTGTTTCCGGCGACCGGCTGGCACCTGAATTCCCTACCCGGCACCGGCCCTTGCGGGCATCTGGTGGCAAGGCCGTCACTCAGCTTGCCTATGCCAGGGCAGGCATCGTTACACCCGAGATGGAGTTTATCGCTATCCGTGAAAATCTTGGCCGCAAGGCTGAGCGGGAAGCACTGGCGCGAGACGGTCAGGATTTTGGTGCATCTATTCCCGATTTCGTCACGCCAGAATTCGTGCGCGATGAAGTGGCACGTGGACGGGCGGTCATCCCATCCAACATCAATCATCCCGAGGCCGAACCAATGATTATCGGCCGCAATTTTCTGGTCAAGATCAACGCCAATATCGGCAATTCGGCGGTAACATCTTCGATGGCTGATGAGGTCGAGAAGATGGTTTGGGCGACACGCTGGGGTGCGGATACGGTGATGGACCTGTCTACGGGGCGAAATATCCATAATATCCGCGAATGGATCATCCGTAATTCGCCCGTTCCGATTGGCACCGTCCCGATCTACCAGGCACTGGAGAAGGTCGGTGGTATCGCCGAGAACTTGTCCTGGGAGGTGTTTCGCGACACGCTGATCGAGCAGGCCGAACAGGGGGTGGACTATTTCACGATCCATGCCGGGGTGCGACTGCATATGATCCCGTTGACGATTGAACGCGTGACCGGCATCGTGTCACGTGGCGGCTCGATCATGGCAAAATGGTGCCTCCATCACCACCGGGAAAGCTTCCTTTATGAACACTTCGAGGACATTTGTGACATCATGCGCGCCTATGATGTCAGCTTCAGCCTTGGTGACGGCTTGCGTCCCGGCTCGATTGCCGATGCGAATGACGCTGCACAATTTGCTGAACTGGAGACACTGGGTGAGCTAACTAAAATCGCCTTGGCGAAGGATTGTCAGGTCATCATCGAAGGGCCAGGTCATGTGCCGATGCACAAGATCAAGGAGAATATGGACAGGCAGCTTGCCGTTTGCGGCGAGGCGCCGTTTTATACGCTTGGGCCGCTGACAACCGATATTGCACCAGGCTATGATCACATCACCAGCGGCATCGGGGCTGCAATGATCGGCTGGTTTGGCACGGCGATGCTTTGCTATGTTACACCCAAGGAGCATCTGGGCCTGCCTGATCGCGACGATGTGAAAACTGGGGTTATCACCTACAAGATTGCAGCTCATGCCGCAGATCTGGCCAAAGGGCATCCGGCCGCGAAAATTCGTGACGATGCCCTTTCTCGGGCCAGATTCGAGTTCCGCTGGGAAGACCAGTTCAATTTGTCTCTTGATCCTGAAACAGCGCAAGCTTTTCACGACGAGACCTTGCCAAAAGAGGCACATAAAGTCGCACATTTCTGCTCAATGTGCGGGCCGAAATTCTGCTCGATGCGAATTTCGCATGACATCCGTGCTGAAGCACAGAAAGAGGGCATGGCTGCAATGGCGCAGAAATACCGGGAGGGCGGTGACCTCTACATGCCGGTAGGCTGATCAGCCCAGACTGTTATACGGCCTCATCTCCTGATGAGGCCGTAATGACGTTTGATAGCCTCGCCATCTCTTGCGCGATTGCATGGAGGCCTTCGATCAGGGGTTTGCGGTCTGCCCGGTAGTCCAGGATCTTTGCCGCAACGGCGCTGTAGAAAGATGTCCAGCAGAAACGCTACTCGCCGTCCGCGTCGCCGAACCGCTCCCGCCAGAACGGTTCATTCCGGAACCGGTCGAGGTCCTGCTGCTGGCCGTCGAATGTGAAGGCGAGGAGGCCATCCTCCATCCAGCCGCCCGGCGCGACCCGCCAAACCGTGGCGCGGTTTGTGTAGAAGTACCATTCACGGGGCGGCGATACGGGCGTCCAGTTGACCTGAACACGCTTGCCATCGTCTAGATTGGCAGTGATCGTGCCGACCGCCTTTATGGCCATCACTGAGACAGTGGCGCTGCGGTTGTCGAACGGCAGTTCTCGCTTGCGAGTATAGGACGACTTGATCGCGATCCTGTCGCCCGGTCGCATCGAGCACACGAGATCGCCGTACTTCCCGTCCTCGTAGCCGTTTTCCCAGATACCCTCGGCGAGAAATCGAGGCGTCTGGTCCTCGGTGCGATTGTACGCGGCACCGACAAACCAGCTAGGTCTCACGCTTGAAATTGCCGACATCGCAAAAACTCCATCTATGCCGCCATTCGATTTATTATTGAGGCGACATAGGTGTCTTTTTGATCCTCCATGAACAGCACATGCATATCCTCTAATTCATGGATCGTCTTGCCCCAGTTCAGATTGCCGAACCGTGTCGGTGTGACGATAAAGCTGTTCAGTATAACGTTCTCACTGGCGAGCCTTGCCTGGATGCCCTTGATGACCTGATGGAACTCGATCTTCTTGTGGCCAGGGCCTTCATGCTGGAGGCCATGAGGCTCGACGAAAGCCAAGTGCTGTCTGCCGTCCTTCACAAGCCATAGAAGGAAGTCGGGATAGAAATTGCCTGCCTCAAAGAAGCCCACTCCGCGCCCGCGGCTCTCATTGCGAAGCAAGAATAGTTCAATTCCTTCCGCCGCCAGCCGTGCTTGATCCTTTTCGATGAAGAGGCGCAGATCATCCAGGAACTGGAATTCGCTCTCATTCAATGAAACCGGCGCAATCTGGATTTTGCTTCCCTTGGCCGCATGAAGCACGGGCTCGTAGAGATGCGTGCCAAACAGGCAGCCTTTCAAGTCGCCAGCACGCAACACCCCGGCTTTTCGAGCGGATATCTCGCTGGTGAGGTTCTGGATGTCATTAATGAGCGCTGTTTCGCTGGCATCGACGATTAGCTGGTATTCGTCCGCTTCAGGCAGGCTTCCGTCGCCGGCCTCGATCTCACGGAGCTCAAGGCGTGGCTCGATAAAGGCCGCCTTGCAGTAGTTGTAGTATTCTTCCGAGAATCTCTGCAGGAGTTCCGCCGCCATCTCCTGCCAAAGCGCAACGTTTCCAAAATCCGAGAACTCCATCTTCCCCGAAGGCACGACGACCTTGTACCAGGTCCGGTCAGTGAGCAGCGTCCTGATCATGGACTTGGAAATGTTGAGATTGTGCCAGGTGCGCTCACGCTTGAATTTCTCAAGCCGGAAGAAAAGGTCATCGTAGTCCAGGAAGTCCAGGTGACCATCCTCGAAAACGGTCTCCTCCTTGGTGCCCAGCTTGGTGCCCTTCTTGGACTCGAGAGACTGGATCCGAGGATACCAGTCTATCGCGACGCCCTTTTGGCGTATCTTTTCTGGGATCAACGTCAGGGCCGGCACAGCGCCGTCCCTCTTGAAATCGTACTCGCGACCGTCACCGCGCTTCTTTCGGGGGCGCAGCACCTTGAGGCGTTGCCCGAAGTCGTATGTGACCGTCAGCGGAACTGTGAAGACCTGCTTCTGATCGTTGCGGGGCAGCTCTTCCTCTTCAAGGAACTTTCGGAATCGCTCCATGAAGTCGGCCTCGATCCCGAAGACATTCAGGGTCTCGACGTACTGTATGAGTTCCGGTTGATGAGTGGGGGTGGCGAAGCCGCTGCGCTGGAGCGACCAGTCATGCCCCTTTAGCCGGACGCCGCGCCCGAAAAGCTGGATAATCTGCGCGCCTTCGCTCTTGCCGACATGCATGAGACCAAGGGTGCTGACGCGCCAGCAATCCCAGCCCTCGACAAAGCGTTTGGAACCGATGAGCAGGTTGACCGGGGAACTGGAGAGGTTGATTTGCCCGAACATCGTCTCGGCAAACTCGGATTCCAGGACCGCGACGTTGTCGAACTCCTGCTCAGCAATATGGGTCGCCAAGCCAGATGCGTCGCCGACGTTGATGAGCCCGAACGGCTTCTCGGCCTGTCCGACGCGTAGCATGATCTCGTTCTCGTCGCCCTTGATCCGGGCAATCGACAACTCACCACCGGCCCGGTTCTGAAAGAGCTTTTCGAGGATGTCGCGGAACAGGTCGCCGGGCTTCCAGCCCTCCCGAAGCATGAGCTGTTGAAGGTAGACGACCCCCCCGGCGAAGATGTCGCCGCCGTTCTCGTCGAGGAGACCGGTCTCCTGAGCGTTGCCGGTAAGGATCCGCTCAATCTCGGCGGCCGACGCACCCTCGCTCTTCAGGAACTTCGCGATGAAGGCGAGGATCTTGCCTACGTCAGAAACCGTGGCCTTCTCGGCCTTGGAGCCGGTGGCCTTGGTCACGCTGGAACCGACGAAAACCCAGAGCGGTTTCTCGATGTTGTAGGGCGCATAAACGCCGTGCTTGTCCTCGTAGAGCTTCAACTGCTGGTAGAAGCTCAGAAGGCACGCAGTCAGGTACGAGAACTCAAGCTGGGAGAAGGTCCGCGGAAGGTTGAAGATGCGGTAGTCCTTGCCGTAGCCGTCCTCGTAAAAGTACCGGTACGAATAGTCGAACAGGATCGTCTTCGCGTAGGATGCCTCGATTTCCGGGCGCTTCGCTGCCGTAACGGCCTCTTTCAACGTCGCCGAGTACTCGAAGACGAAACCCTTCTCCGACAGGCGGGCGCGGCTTCGGAACCAGCCGCGCTCTTCTTGGCTTCCCATCCCGCGATGGGCCTCGTCGACGAGCAGCAGGTTCTGGTCGCCGAGATTGCGTGTCGCGATGACGTTGGGCCCGTCGGTGTCTCCGAGCTTGGTCACCTCGGTGAAGTCTACCTGGCGCAGCCCGTTCTTGCCCGAGGACAGCAGGTCGCCGCTATCCGTCAGCAGGCGCGACGCGACGATGTTGCTGCCCTTCATCTCGCGCGCGTGCTGGAGAGAGAGCTGCTCGTTCGGCGTGATCAGCACAGTCCGCGTCAGGTCGTGCTTAAGTGGCGATTTCGAGGCGTAGTGCCGGAATTGCAGGAAGTTGACGTGCATCAGCAACGTCTTCCCCGAGCCGGTGGCGTTCTGCAGGCAGAGCTTGTTCAGGTCATCGAGCTCGTAGGGCGTGATCCCCGTCTCGTAGCCCTCATCGCTCCAGTACTTGTCGAATGCATCGACATAGGCGTTCAGCGCGTCCAGCAGCGCGGCGCGGTCTGCGAAGAACCGGTCGAGATAGATCTCGGCAAACAGCAGCGAGAGCCACTGGTAGTACTTCCAGACGATCGGCCGGTCGCGCTTCTCGTTGATCGCGAGCGTGTGGCTGACGATGTTGTGCTCGTAGCGCAGCAGGTCGGCCCGCGTGATTTCGGCGCCCGCCTGCAGATGGACGTCCAGCGCCTTGTAGAAGTGGTGCAGGTTCTCGGACGTCATGCCCTCGGGCGCGTCCTTCACCGTCTTGGCCAGCGGCTGCACCGGCCGCAGGGTGCGCTTGCCGTCCTTGTGGTCCTTCAGCGGATCGAAGCCGAACAGGCTGACGATCCACTGGTTGAGCACTAGCTTGTGGCCAAAGGGGAGCGGCTTGATCTTGGATTTGGGCTTTCTCGCCATCGCTCAGCCCTCCACGTCCCACATCGCCTGGTGGAAGGCTTCCTCGATCAGGCGCACCTTCCAGGTCTCCTCGTCCTTGCGGAGGTTGGGCAGGTTGTTGGACCCGTTCACGTAGATCACGTCGAACTCGGTGTCTTGCGCGGAGAGGCGGTACTTCCGGAACCACTCGTCCAGCATCAGGTTGTCCTGCTCGAGATCGCCGGTCAGCTTGCGCCAGACGACCAGCGCCTTTTCGCGGTCGTTGTGATCGCCGGGGGTGCGCAGGGTGTAACCCTCGACCTTGCGGAAGCGCCAGGTGCCGTCGTCCGTCTCCTTCAGCGCGCCGTCCAGCATCAGCCGGGTGTTCGTGTCGTCCGGCAGCTCGGGATCGACCTCGCGCTTGAAGGCGGCGTCATAACCGCGCCAGCGGTCCAGATGCTCAACATGCAGGCCGATCAGCCAGTTGAACGTCTCGACCAGGTCAACGGCCTTCTCAACATACTCGTCCGTACCGGGCTTCTTGATTTTCAGCTTGTAGGCGGTCGGATCGTCGAACCATTCGATGTTCAGGAGCGACGGGCTGCCCTTGGTCTCGAAGTCGAGCCAGTAGCGGAGCATGTAGTCGCGCGCGAAAAAGCGATCCGCTGCCGCCATTTCTTGCGGAGCTTTTAGGGACAGATTGTTGAGAGCATCTTCATAGGTCTCAAGACGGAGATATCTGAACGCATGGCTCGTGCTGTCTCGTTCTACCGGGCCGCCGTTCTTCCATGTCGATGAGTAAGCGGCCTTTCGGATTCGGGGCACGACAACCTCTTTAGCGTGGCGACCCATCTCCATAAGCAAGTAGCGCCTCTTGCTGCCATACTTCCGATTCAGGTTGATAACCGAGTGCGCGGTTGTGCCCGATCCCGCAAAATAGTCGACGACGAGCCCCTGATCCGGGCTGCCCATATAGACCAGATCCTCGACGGCATAGATGCTTTTGGGATAGTCGAACGCGTTTCCCGGCAACATGTCTTTCAGAAGATTCGTTCCTTTCGTGGAAGCATCGTACCGGGTGTCGAACCACAGTGATTTCGGCAGATAGGTGTCGTCTACATAGTCCTTCGCATAGACCGTCGGGTCGTCCTTCCCCCGAAGAAAGAAAGTTCCGAGCCCGCATTCGGTCTTCGACTTCTCGAAGCCCCAGCGCCACCGACCCAAGCTTCCATCCTCCCTGATGGGCAGGATGAAAATGAAGCCAAGCGCCTCGTATTTCCGCCTGAGCGCCTCGACAAATTCATCGTCAAATCTACGCTTGCTATATATTTTCGTGTATTCTTCTTCTTCGATTAATTTGAACTCCATGTTATTCTTGTTGTACAGGAACGGATAATACATGAAGGGCCTGTCTTCACGAAACGGCGCGGAGCCCCTTCGCCTCAGCGGCAGCTCACGATAGCGTCCCCTTTCGTCTTCTTTCGGGTACTTTGCGACGATCTCCTCAGCCTCGAGCTTCAACCTGTTTACGGTTGCGAGGCGGCGGTTCTTTGCGAACATCAATGTGTATTCATGTGCGGCCGCGATGAAGGCCTGGTCTCTGCCTTTGGGGTTATGCAGGATGGCGATATTCGCAAGATGGTTTTCTTCTCCGAAGATATCCTGGCAGCACAATTCGAGCCGGGCGGCTTCGTTGTCGTCGATCGCGGCAAAGAAAACACCGCTCTCGCCAAGCAATCCTTTCGACAGCGAAACACGGGACGCAAGAAAGGAAAGCCACGAGGAATGCTTGTAAGAGTTCTTGTATATTATCTCCGATGCGGCGCTGTTGTATGGAGGGTCGATATAGATACAGGACGCGTGATTGCGGAATCGCCTGAGGGCCAATCCGATGCCCGCCATATTGTCGGCATCAATGACGTCGCCGGAGAGCGCTTCTCCAAGATCGGGAATACTAGATATTAGGCGGTCCGAAAAATCCTGGCTGAACTTGCCAGTGTCGATTGAGAGGTGCCGGTTTGACTTCAGGAACTCCGTCGTGAGTGGCGACGAATATCCATCGACCTCCCCGATAGCAAAGAGATCTACCCACTCCTGCCGCTGCGCCTCGTTGGCTGCGATCTCCGGGTAGAATTCCTCGGGGATGCGATCGAGCGTGATGCAGTACTGGGTGTCTACGACGAACTTCTTCTTCAGCCACAGCTTCTTCTGGAAGTCCTCCAGCTGGGCGAGGAAATCAATCAGGTGATTTGCGACACGGCGCAGCACCTTGATCTTGGCCAGATAGGCTTCCACCCGCGGCGCATCGGCGGACTCGATGTCGTCCAGCCGCATGA
The DNA here is from genome assembly GCF_022488005.1 of Ochrobactrum sp. A-1. Lineage (NCBI taxonomy): Bacteria > Pseudomonadati > Pseudomonadota > Alphaproteobacteria > Hyphomicrobiales > Brucellaceae > Ochrobactrum > Ochrobactrum sp. A-1. The sequence goes on along the minus strand of NZ_JAKVQC010000002.1, from coordinate 29,575 downwards.
CTTCGTTCTTGATGTAGAAGTCGAGCTCTCGCCGCAGGAACCCGCCCAGATCCTTGTGGATGAAGTAGTCCATCGTGTTCCGGCCCGTGTACTGGGCCAGATACTTCTCCAGCAGCGTCCGGTCCTTCTCGGCCTCAGTCGGCGCCGGGGTCATCAGCGCGGTCACATAGTCGCCTGCGCCCTCCAAACCGGGCAGCAGCGCCTTCACCTTGTCCGCCGCCTCGGCAAGCCGCTTCTTGCGCCACGTTCCCTCCTGGCCTGTCTTCTCGGGATCCGGGCGGTACTGGAACTGGATCACCAGCTCCGGCTCGCCGGTGTCGCCCGACTCGATCTTCACCGGCTCGGGCTCGTGGATGATGAAATAGCGTTCGGTCTGCTCGGACGCCTTGACGTTGTTGTGCTCGCCCTCGGACGCCGAGACAATCCGGCAGTGGACCTTGAGCGGCTTCTGCTCGAACAGCGCGCCGTGCTTGCCCCTGAACTCCTTCGCCTGCGTCGGATCGAAGGTGAAGTTGGTCAGATACTCGGATGTCTTGATGTAGTACTGGTCGCGGTTGGCCCAGTGCAGGTAGACCTCACGCCCGTCATAGGGAACGGCGTAGGGGGCCGCCTTGCCATCCGTCTCGCGCGCGAAGTAGCGGCGGCTCATGAAATCGCCGTTGTCGTAGTAGCGCACAAAGAAGCGGTAGAGGTGGTCGTAGACGTCGCCCTCGTTGCTGCCGCTGTCCTTGGCCGCATCCCAAGCCGCCTTGGCCTTCTTGACGGGCTCAGTCACGTCTGGATCGGGGGCGCCGTACTCGATCGCCTGCTGGCGGGCAGCCTCATACGCGGCCTTCGCCTGCTCGACCCGGGCGCCATCCGCCTCGCCGAATGCGTCCCGGATGATGCCCAGCAGGTCTTCCTCGAGAAACTTGGTCACTTGACCGGCTTTCGCATGCATGATGCGGTAGAAGCCAAAGTCCAGGTCCGGCTGGTCGAGCTGGAACAGCTCCTTCAGCAGGCTGATCAGACGTTCTCGTTGTTTCTCGACGCTCGGCATGTGACGGGTTTCTCCTGCGTTCTGTTGGCTCACGCGACCGCCCAGCGGACGGCGAAGAGCTCTTGTTTGCTGATATCCTGTTGAAGGCGGGCTTCCAGGTCGGCGATCATCTGATCTCGTTCCTCGATGATCTCGTCCTCCACCTCAAAGATTCGCTGGCGCAGCCGGCGCTTGGACTTTTCCAGCTCCTGGATCTGCGTCTGGATGCGATGCTGCTGTTCGGGAGATTCGGCCGTTCGCGCCTCGCGCTTGAGCTCAAGGATCCGTGCCTTTGCGTCCTGCAATTCCTTTTCGGCGGCAAATACCTTGTCCTCGGCCCATTTTTCCAGCTTCCGACTTTCCTCGGAAAACCACTGGGCGTTCTGCCGCTTCAGCGCCTCGATGACGTCCTGTTCGCGTTGCGCCAGTATGGGATCCAGCCGCGCCCGATCATGCCCGATCTCGCCATCGGCTTGTCGGCATGGCATCTCGAACAGGCGTCGAACAATGTCAGGGTCGATATCGCGCCCATCATCCGTCTTGGCCGCGAGCAGGATGTGGTCCTGCTCGTCAAATCCGGAGAAGCTGAGCCATCGTGCGGCGAGGATACCTGACTGCCCCACTAACGGCTCGATGTTGACCGCCTTGGCTGGCCATCCGGAATAATCGAACACGAGGGCTGCACCGTTCAGATTGCGCTCGCGTGCCCTGGCAATCACGTGCTGTGCGAGCGGGTGCCCCAAGCGATATCTGTGCTCGCTAAGGCCATTCTTGGCGATCCCGTAGCCCCCGGTCGGGATGTCCAAGCCGTCGGGCGCGCGCTTCAAGGTGAAGGTGAGGTGTTCATTATCGAAGTTGGCGTGCTGCCGCAGCTCATGCTGGGTAACGGCCCACAACATTCTCTCATAGCGCCCGATATACTCTCTGCTCTTGTCCAGATTGAACTTGAGGCGGTCATGGACCTCAGCGTCGAAGTTCTCCAGCAACTTCCGACGCGTATCCTCCATGGCAGCATTGATGTTCTCGTCCATCTCTGCGCGTAGACGCTCGAACTCCGTCTCGATCTCATCCGTGGATCGACAATTTTGGTAGATGGTGACGATGCGCTTCTCGAATTCGACGCCAGACTCAACGGCTCCGAGCACCTCATCCGAAGCGCCGAACACGCCGGAGAACAGCTGAAACTTCTCGGCCAAAAGCTCGTAGACGCGCTGATCGGCCGCGTTGTTCTTGTTGAGGAAGTTAATCACGACCACGTCGTAAAGCTGGCCATACCGATGGCAGCGCCCGATCCGTTGCTCAATTCGCTGAGGGTTCCACGGCAGGTCGTAGTTCACAACGATGGAGCAAAATTGCAGGTTGATGCCTTCGGCCGCGGCTTCGGTTGCGATCATGATTGACGCGTGTTCGCGGAAATGCTCCACCAGTGCGGCGCGAATGTCGGCAGTGCGGGAGCCAGTGACGCGATCAGACCCCTTGTGCTTCTGCAGCCATTTTTCGTAGATAGCTTTCGACTGAGGATCGCTGTTGGAGCCGTTGAAAAGCACAAGCTTGTCGGCGTACCCGTTCTCCGAAAGCAGCCGTACCAGATACTCCTGCGTCCGGCGCGACTCGGTGAAAATGATGGCCTTCTGCGCTGCACCAAGCTCTTGCGTCTTGGCGAAGCCGGCTCTCAACGCGCTTAACAACGCCTGACCTTTGGCGTTCTCGGAGATTGAGACAGCAAGGTCCCGGAACTCGCGAAGGTCTGCGATCTCCTGCTGGATGACCCCAATATCTTCAGCCGTAAGAAGCTCTGGCTCGTCGTCATTGTCCGACCATTCGTCGGCGACCTCTTCATATTCCTCGTAGTCCTCGGACAGCTCTTCTTCGAGCTTCTCCCGAAGGTTCGTGTCATCCTTGAGCTGGCGTTCCAGCTTCCGGGCTAGGGAGTCGAGGGCGCCGGCAATGGCGAACGTGGAAGAAGCCAACAGCTTGCGCATGATTAGCGTCATCAGCGTCCGCTGGCTAGACGGCAGTGCCTGCAGAGACGGTCGCCGAAGGTATCCCGACACCATGTCGTAGAGCGACTGCTCCGCCTCGCTTGGAACGAACTCTTGGGTGATGGGTATCCGGTTGGTGTAGCGGATGTATTCCAACACCTGTCGGCGCAGAGTACGGTGGCAAACCGGCTGAAGGCGATGCTTCAACTCTTCAAACTGGCCGTCACCGGTCAAACGCGCATATTGCGCTCGAAAGCTCTTCACATCGCCGAATGTGTAGTCATCGATCAGGCTGACTAGACCGTACAACTCCATCAGTGAGTTCTGAAGCGGGGTCGCCGTCAGGAGTACCTTCGGAACATTTGCAAGCGCGCCCTTCAGTGCTCGGCCGATCCGGTTGTCGGGCCTATAGACGTTTCTAAGCCGGTGAGCTTCGTCGATGACTACCAGGTCCCACGGGATGACCATCAGCTCGTCGGCATGTCGCGCGGCGAATTGGAACGAGCAGATAACGAGCCTCTTCTGTTCGAATGGGCGCCGCGCACCATCTTTGGCCAATTTATTGTAGTTCTTTGCCTCTAAGATCAGGGTTGGCAGAAAGAACTTTTCTTCGATTTCCTGCGACCACTGCTTACGCAGATTTGCCGGAGTAATGACGAGGATACGGCGCCTGCCCTCTGTCCATTTCTGCGCCAAGACCAGCCCGGCTTCGATGGTTTTTCCAAGGCCAACCTCGTCGGCCAGAATAGCTCCCTTCGACAGCGGCGACTTGAACGCGAACAAGGCGGCCTCGACCTGATGCGGGTTCAGGTCCACTTGCGCGTCCAAGAGAGCGCCAGCGAGCTTTTCGGCATCGGCAACCGAGTGCCGCTTGCTGAGCTCGAGTGCAAATAGCTTTGCGTGGTATTCAGTAATCAATTGATCGCGCCCCCCGGCTGGAACTCTAGGGTTCTAACCATGGTCAGAACCCGACGCGGGCAGGAGGCGCATTTGGCCGATCGCGCTTCTGTTTAAGAGTACGATCTGCTGGTCTTGCGGCCGGCGGGCAGATGGGTCGGTGTCGAGACCTAGCCGCTTCAGCGCGTAGTAGAGAAGCGCCTTGCGAACCGGGATCGTGGCCCTTCCGCTGCGCAATCCGTAATCGAGCGCGATGACCTTTTGCTGCGTCTCAGACAGTTCAGGATGCGGTCCGATCTCCAAAGTGACATGCTCGTTCCAGTCGGCATCCCCCTCAGCGCTGATCTCGCTCGGCTTGGTGTTACGGGTCTCGATGATCCGCGAGAGAAGGAAGTCCTTGAAGCTCTGGTCCGTGAGACAGAAAGCCCGTGTATGCCAGCGGAAACCGTCGAACCCGATCGCGTGTGGCGCAATCCAGCGCCAGCGCGGCTCCGGCCGGGACAGGGACTGGTATTTGACCTCGATGGCGTCTGATCGGCGAATTGCGGCGACCACCGAACGTAGCGTTTTGGCGTTGACGCCCCGCACTGGCGTCGGCGCGGAGTCGTAGGATGGAAACTGGCCGATCCAGACGTCAGAACGGTCGAGGATGCCGTCGGCGACGGAACGAAGCTGAGAGAGATAACGGCTGGCGTCGGGCATCAGAAACAGGGGGGCGAACTTGCTGCCTCGGATGTAGGTTCGAGCACTTTTGTCGTAGACCATGTTGTCCGGAGCCATGCCGATGTAACGGTTCAGGTCGGTGGATGCCTGATTCACCGACACGCCGAACGCTTCCATCAGATCGCCCCGATTCACATGCTCCTCCCAAAACAGGCGGAACTCGATGAATTCGAGCCGTCGCTCGACGCCCCACCGAAGATCAGCCTTCTCTGTTCCCACCACGCACTCCCAGCGACATGATCCGTCCCAAAACTAGGCGGGCCCAGTTTCTGTATTTTCGATCAAGCTATCTGAGAAGCGGTGTGGGTTCAATCGAAATTGGTAGCGTCTGCAAGCAAGGGAGAGGGCGGGCATGGCGGCTGGTTGCCCCTCGGCCAACCGCCATCCTGGAGCTATGGTCACGCGCCCGCTTGCTGAGCCTGTCCAGGGTCGGATGTGCTGGATCGGATAATCGACTGCTCGTATTCCTCGACGTCGGACAGGCGATAGACCACCCGGCCGCCGAGTTTCACGAACTTCGGCCCCTCGCCGGTCCAGCGCCACCGTTCAAGCGTACGATGGCTAATCCCCCACCGCGCTGCCAATTGGATTTGGTTTATGCATGTCGCCTTCATTTCCGTTTCCTTTCGCTCAGGCCAGTTTGACTGCGACACAACGAAGGCGTGGAGGGAAAATACTATCAAGGTAATACTGGCCGAAGCACCGAGCACCAGGTGAAGTGGCGTCTGTTCATGTAGCGAATTTCTGCGGTGGCGAAGATTCACTTAAGAATACGAAGGCGTGCTGGCGGGATGTGGGGCATACTTCGAGCGAGTTTGTCGAAGAGTCCTTTCCCTCCATGTTGCAAGCTTGTGCTGCATTTCGCTGATTATCATAGGTCTTCACCTCGTTCGGTCAGGTAATTTGCACTTCAAGCAGTTTGAACTGTTCCCCTTCGCCATGTGGCAGGCTTTCCCTGCCGCGGACTACTACGGGAACTCCGCCAACATGATGGACATCAGGGTCAACTCCCTTGCGACGCAGAACATCGGCATTCCATCATGCCTTCCCTCGTTCATATGCTGGACGTCTTCGTATTGGTGAGGCTGCCGGTCGCAGTCTTTTCCCTTGCTTTCCGCAAGTCGATGCCGATGCCATGGTCTGGCTGCATTCTCCCCATGGCTCCCACGAACAGCCTACGTATTCGTCCGTGTTGGGATGACGCTGGCATACATCTCAGGCGCCATCATCAGCATTTCGCCTGTTAAGCCGTGTAGGCGAAGGCGACCTTTCAGCCCTCAGATGCGGGTTAACCAGTTCGTGTTCCTCAACCTTCCAATACTTCAGCCTCGGGAACCATCTTGGCGTAACGGCTTCGCCTCAATCCCCTTTACCTGCGGGCTACGTCACCCTGCCAGTTGACGGCAGGTCACCGCCGCTTGGGCTCATGCCCCCTTACAGCAGAGGGCAGGCAGTTCTTCGCATCCTCCTTTCTCTCTGCATTCCAGTCATATGCCTCCCCGATTGGGGCGAGGCGCACCATAGGTCAGGTCCATCGCCCATACCTGATTGGGTCTGGTAACCGCCAGCTTGCGCAGGAGGTAGGGATAGATTTTGTGACCTGGCGCTGGTTTTGACGTGTTCGGGCGACGATAGATCGCCTCGATACCCATCTTCTTCATCAGCGTGGCGACGTGCAGCCGCCCAGTTTCCATGCCTTCTCCCTTCAAAAGCCCTTGCAACATCCGACTTCCCGCGAACGGATATTCGAGATGCAGCTCGTCGATCCGGCGCATCAGGGCAAGATCGCCATCAGATACTGGACGCGGCGAATAGTAGACGCTGCCACTGCTGAAGCCGAGGAGCCTGGCCTGCCTCACGACCGACAGCTTGTGCTCGCGGTCGATCATTTCTTTCCGCCCAGCAATCCCGCCTTGCCGAGCGCACTGGAAAAAAATCGTTCTCCAAGGTCAGTTCGCCGATCTTGGCGTGAAGCGTTTTAACATCGATGCTCGGTCCGGACGGATCCGCCTTCGCTTCATCGCCGAAAACGCCTGTCGCCCCATCAAGGAGCTGGTCTTTCCACTGCTTGATCTGATTGGCATGCACGTCGAACTGCTGAGATAATTCCACCAGTGTCTGCTCACCTCGGATCGCAGCAAGCGCCACTTTTGCCTTGAAAGCCGGGCTATGGTTCCGGCGCGGTCGTCTCGTCATGGTATCTCCTGTTCCTGGCATCTAAGCCAAACTCAGGCAGAAATTCCACTTATCCGAGCTGTGCAGATTTCCCGAGCCACCTCTGACTGACGCAAGGGTAACGGAGAATCCCGCCGCATACAGTGGAACGATGCGGAACAGGCGACCCACAATAAATTGCAGTCGCGATGCTTTTTCCAATGAGTAAGGAATTACGAAGCCGCTTACCAGGAAGAATAATGCCATGCCTAATGGGCCCCAATCGAAAAACCGATGCGGGTGCAACCAAAGCAGATAAGTTGGCATGCTCAGCCCGTCGATTACGGGTGCGCGAGTGAGTTCTGATACCGCCGATTGCTTATCCCAATAAACACCGAAATAATGTGATATCAGTACACAGATCGCAGCATACCCTCGCAGGGTGGTAGCAAATTCCGTGCTCTTCAAGAGTAGGTCCTTTAATCAAAAATCGCCGAAACAAACTCCAGGTGATAAGAGATTAGAAGCGCAATCGGTTACTTTTTGTCACTCGCACGGTCAGCTCAAACCAGGATTTCATTCAAAAACTTCCCGGAACCTGGCTGCTCATTACCTTTTTTCTAATTCGACCAGATCTGCTCGCGTCAGAGGGAAAAGCCTCAGACCGATGAGACGGATGGCTCAATGAACTGCCCACTATTGGCGCGGCCTTGTACCGGAGGAGTATGCTGCCAGGAAATCCCACACCGGTTGGTTATGTCGGTCCTGCACAATTCAGCTTGACCTTGATTTTGCGATCGCCCGCCAGCCTCGCCTCACTAGCAATTATGAGCGTCTTCACGGCATCCTCGTCTATCAGAAGAACGCCCTGCTGCAGCACTTCTTGAACACCGTCTATATCGATGCTGCTTGTATAGGTGGCCCGCGCCGAAAAGCATCCGCAGTTACCGATCGACTTGTGGATTTGAAAGCGGGTTATCACAGTAATGGCATTCGCATTTGAAACAGGAGGCTCGTTCTTGACCGTCACGCAACTGGCCAGCTTGTTTTCGAAGGCGATGCCGCCAGCATCTGCAGCTCCGGCAAGTCCGCAAATTGATGCCATTAAAGCTGCGCAGTAGATTAACTTGAACATGAACGGTCCTTGTTTATTTGTCTATTGCGTTGGCAACTGTGTGATGTAGCTCAGGATATCCCTATTGCAGACAGGAACGTCGGAGCGTGTTTCTGGCTCATCCAGCCAACGGCGGTACGCGCTACGTATCTCCACGTCCTTGTAACTGTAGGTCATCGCCTTCTTGCTGATACGACTGGCTGCAAGCGCCTTAGCCGTTACAGCCATATGGGAAGCAAGTTCATTGAACTGCCAGACGTTCCAGTCTTTTTGCCGCTCGATGACGCGGACGTGATAGTAAGGATCATCAGGGCGTACCGGTTGAGCTTTGTAGACCTCGGCCCACCGAACCATCGTGGGTGAGACGGACAAGATCACAGTTTCCTGATGCTCCTGGGCTGACGCGGGCACAGCTGCCAAAACGCCGAATGCTGTCAGGAAGCAGATAGAGGTTCGCGGTTTCGACATTCACTCACTCTCACGAATGTTCTCGCTCCTATCAAGTTCGAAATCTGGGTGACACGGACTATGACCATATGCCGTATACTCCACAATTTCGATTGTGCCGCGGGTTCACGGTTCGGCGTGGACCAGATTTCCGACTGCTTTCATGCCTGAAAACAGTAACTGGCTGATTGAAAAGGTCCCTCCCCTCGCCTTCTGCGTCAAAGTTCGCAGATATCCGCCGGGCGAATTGATAGAGGCAAGTTTCTGGAGAATCCACGCCACAACGGTTGAAGCGGCCTCTGCTCCCATGAAATGAACAGCCTCACGAAACGCCGAGTGGCTAATGCCAAGAAATCCCGAAACAATCCGGGACGCATCGAGAAGTTCGCGCCACGTGCTAATGCCGCTCTTTCCGTACTCGCGAATATCGGGACATATTCGGAGAACCTGATCAAGTGACAGCATTGAAGTAACCCTGATGGGGCTCTCTCTTTCAAATTTTGCCAAATCGTTTGCTTGAGAAGAATGCGGGTTCAAATCAATCTTTTTGATATTTTGATTTTTATAAAGGGATTCTGACAGGGATTCATTATAGCGCCGCTCAAATTGAGCATCGCTGCCGCCCATTTCCGGAGCAATGTCCTTTGTTTTCAACGAGATAGCAAGTTGATCTCTGATGGCGGCGAGTTGGTCCCTGGTTACGGACAATTCGGCCGGAGACGCGCGACGGGGTATTGCGTCGACGATTTCTCGAAAGCGGACAAACTCCTGTTCCAGATCTTGGGAAACCTTGCCGGTTGTCTCGGTCGTTCCGGCAAAAACTGATGCGATATCCCTTCGTAAGACCGATACTTCGTCGCGAAGACGTTTTAGGACGGCCTGGTCTGCAAGGGTTTTGTCGGCCATTGACGCTATTTCGGGCGCTCGAGCAAGCAAGGGTGCAAAGGAGAAGCCGAAGGCAAGCTCGATGTGTCCTTCCCTGTCCTTATGAGCATAGCGTTTACGCGTCGGACTATCCTTGCGTGCAATGATACCGGCTTCGACAAGGGAAGCCAGATGGCGGCGCAGAGTTGATTCCGGCATGCCGTGCGCCCGGAGTGAAAGTTGGCGATTTGACGGAAAAACGACGAGGCCATTTTTCTCGTGCAGCTCGTCTACGGGAAGGAACGATAAAAGTGAACTGAGCACGGCAAGGCAACGATCATTGAGACCGAATGCTGATTTGGTCAAACAGAGCTGCTTATAGATTTCCCAACGGTTTACCGGTCTGTCGTGTTTGCTCTCTTGCCCAGAATTTTGGGTAAACGTTCTCATTCGTCCACAAAGCGTGGACGTTACAGTCTCCAGAATTTGCATTTCCTCTCACCTTTCGAAAGGCAAAAGAAAACCACCCGCCAAAATGACGTTTAAGACTCTTGACACTGATTCATGGAAATGCGATTCTCAGACTTGCTACAGATTGAGAGAGGCTTCCATGCGGTGACGTTTTGGGGGCCTTTTTCTTTCGCGCGCTACTCTCCGTTATTGCTGGTCGTTGAATGGCTGAATTCGTCGTACAGCGTGTCCATTCTACCTGCGAGCCATTCAGCAAAACCGTTTGCATTTCTATTCGAAAGCTCGATAGCGACCTTTTTGGTATTGCGATTCATAACGAGATTCAATGAACCATCATTTGAGGTCCAGCGATTGGTGCTGATGCCGTTGTTAGATTTCTTTGAGCGCGAAGGTTCGGGCACGGCCAGATAATCGAAAGCTTTCTGGAAACGCTCATTACTTTCCAGTGATCTGATGTTGTCCGCGGACAACTCCTGAACGAGGCGATCAAAATTTACAGACGAAACCAGATCGCCAAACTCCATCCAACGTCGCCTACCGATGTCCGGGGCAGCACCAATCAACTCGATAAGCTCGACCGAAATCTGCTTTACGACGGATAACATTTTCGATACGGCGGCCTTGTCGACCGCAAGCGCCGACATTATGACGTCTCTCGTGAACCCCCTCGCCTCCAGACGTTGAGCGAACAGGGCTCGCTCAATATAGGAGAGATTTGTACGGGCGTTATTTTCCTGGCCTTGATTGATGACGAGTTGCTCATCTGTCAAATCGCGAACAATCGCACGGACTTTTGTGCCGATGATTCTCGCTGCCGCGAGACGGCGATGGCCAAATGCGACCTGATAGCGCTCGTGGTTTTCCGGATTATGCCTGACGAGTATCGGAACGAGCTGTCCGCTTTCGCGAATTTGCGCTACGAGTTCGGACAGTTCTGCGGGATCAATCCCCAGCCGATCCGAGACAAAAGATCCGTCAATCAAGCTGGGATCTAGCTCTACGACTACTTGTCCTTCCGAGAGTTGTCTCTCAAGCTCATCGACGCGCTCAACCTTTTGCGTGATATTTGTCAAAGATTTTGTAATTCCACCGACTGGAGCGCTTCGTGCAGAAGGTACAAAACCCGCCAGCGGTCTTGTCCTCGTGATATCAGAATCGGGAGCCTGGGGGGAAAGCGAACCGGTATCCAACGACACCCCGATGAGGTTTTTTCTAGCCATCAATTATTTCCTTCCCCACGTGGCTTTTAGCAGAGACTCGATCTCCCCGTTGACGGCGTTAAGCGAATCCATAGCGCGATCATACGTGCCGCGAATGAATTGCGACCGTTCAACCTCGTAAAGTGTCTGCTTGGTAACGCCAGCGTCCGAAATCGCTGTGGACTTCAGCATCGCATTTTGAAGCATCCGATTGCCGAAAATGGCCCGCATAAATCCTGTCATCTGACTCTGGGGCCCGTCATTGGGCTCGTAACGGGTTACGAGATAACGCATCCAATCGTAACTTGTTCGGCCGCCTGCACGTTCAACGACCGCCATGAGCTCGCTCGTCATCGCCAGAAACTGGCTCATTGACATGACGTCGAGCATTTGTGGATGTACGGTGATCAACACACCGGTGGCAGCACACAGGGCTGACATTGTCAGAAAGCCCAACTGGGGAGGGCAATCAATAACGACTACATCGTACAGGCTTTCTATATCAGCAATGACTTCACCGATCCGGGCAAAGAACATGCTTTCCGCGCGCGCCGTCGTAATCGCCTTTGGTGTCTCATGTTCAAACTCCATAAGTTCCAGGTTGCCTGGAATAACGTGGAGGTTCGGCGTATACGTAGCGCGCACGATCTCGGTAATGTTGCGCGGGGCTTCGTAACGAATGGCGCCATATAGCGTCTCGCTCTCACCAACGTCGAGTTCGGGCTGATGTCCGAAAAGTGCGGAAAGTGATGCCTGCGGGTCCAGATCTATTGCTAGTACGCGATAACCACGTAACGCGAGAAACTGGGCGAGATGGGCCGATGTTGTGGTCTTGGCTGACCCGCCCTTGAAATTCATTATCGCCAGGACCTGGAGCTTCTCGTTTGCTCTTCGCACCGGGACATATTTAGGCGTCCCGTTTTTTTCATCTAAAGATTTGCGAATGCGGTCCATGTCGTCCGGTGTGTACATACGCCGCCCGTTAGGCATTGGTTCTGGGCCATGGCCGTCGGATGCAACTTGTCTCAGGTAACCTTCACCGATACCAATGTATGCAGCTGCCTCGGAAGGCGAAAACTGACGAATTGTTTTTTGAGATGTTGGAGGGAAAATCTTCTGCTGGTGGAGCTGGAGTTGCCGCGACAATTCAAGGGAATCTGCCGACAGGAGTGTCGGAAGATGTTCTTGCTGGTCTGCCGGGTTATGACTTGTTAACATATTAGGCCCTTCAACTTCGCAAATGATTTAAAATCATCGATAACTGCGAAGTTCACAGTAAGCCCGATTCGTAAACATTTTACAAATGATTAACTAAGGCGCTGATGTTGTCCGCGGACAACTCCGAGGTGTCGGCGCTTGGCTCTTAGCCGAAGGAAAAGCCGCGGCTAACGGATTGCCACAATTCGAGTTGTCCGCGGACAACATTTGCTTGATTCAAGTGATCACCAAGCTTGTGGGACGGCGGGGCAGGCATGAGGCAAAAGTAGGCGCTCGCCTACAGATGTCGCGACGCAGTTGAGGGGGGCGTTTAAGATGCCTCATTTTCCCTGCTACTGTTGCGGCGCTCTTGGGTTCGTTACTCCCCGACGATCATTGTCCACCTATATGCTTCGCAGGTGTCCCGGTAGGGCGGAAGGCGCATTTCCCAGTCTTGTCCGGTGGCGAATTTCATGACGGCAACTTGGAAGAGCCGGCTTTTATGAAAACCGAAGTACGCTTTCTAAAGCACTGTCCCGAGCTTTTCCAGGATATCGTCCGTGATGCGGGGGCGCTGGGACCAGTTCAATAGGTTCACCGTGAGCGATCGCCCGGAACACCAGCTGACTACATTTTTCAAGCCGCGGGGATACTGCGGACATATCCGGGGGCTGGTTAGGATTAACCCGTCACTTTCCGAAATTGTGTCATTTCCCCGGTCTCCTCGGAGACCTCGACGTCGGGCTAAAGGACTGGCAAAACTATGAGTCCATTCAACACGTCGATAACGACATTCTTGAAGAAATGGGTAGCATTCCCCTCGTTATGCGGTGTTGGGTGGGGTTCGGAGCGCTGCCTGAAATTGCGAGTTGGTTTATAATCGAAAATGTCAGAACCGTGCGTTTGTCGAATTTCGTCTCAGTTGGCTTATTGAGGATCAGGCAAAGGGCAAATCCGGACTGGATGGAATGTCTTTGACGATAATCCCCTATAGCGGAATCCAATATTATGCTGACAAGCAGGTTCCTGCAGGATGACGTGTTAAAGGAGGTCATGCATGCAAAAATCCGGTGTACTTATCGCCTTGGCAGCCATACTGGTGGTGAATATCAGCGTTGCTGAAGAGTTGGGCCACAAGTCGATCGCAACTGGTTCGGCTCAATGGGTTTCTAGTAGCGGGGACAAATCATCGACCGATGCGATGGTAGACATCGGTACCATGCGCCCAATAGGAGACGCGCTCGAGGTTATTATTCGCTGGCCTTACCTGCCGTCGTCCTATGGCCCTGAAGTGGTCGAAAAGATGCATATCATCTGTCGGGCAAATGGAGCGCTGTCATTCAGTGTGGAGGAAGGCCACGTTTCGCCGGAGGGCCATTTCCAGTTCCAGAATGTCTACGATCCGGCAACCCAGCGCGCCGACGCTGAAAAGCGGGCCATGCAAATGGCGAAAATCAGCAACGGAATCTCGTCCTACGGGTCAGATCCGCGCAGCCTTGCCTGTTGGGCAGCTGCTCGCAAATGCGCCAACGAAGTTTTCACCTGGCCGCCGCCGCCGAACAAAACACCGCTCGAATACACCGAAGAAGCTCGCAAAATGAACGGCGATTATAATAAGTCGTTCGTTCCAACGTGCAAACTGGAGTAATCGCTTCCGGAGTGGCCAAAACCGATAATGTCGATTTTACTTGTAGCCGTTTGTCAGACTAAGGAGATTTGATGCGAAACGAAAACCTACACGGCACGCAAGGCATAGACGGAAAGCGAAAAATGCGGAAGTTAGCGGTTATCTTCAGTGCCGTAATGTTGGTGTATTCGATCACCGCGAAGGCTGATCGACTTGTTTGTTCTGAAGCCGAGCATCTACGTTATATGAAAATGGCAGGCAAGGTTGGCGAGATGGGGATTGACCTTAACCCTGTGGGCGAGGATCGCGTAGCCTTCGAGAGGCTAATAGCTGCGTATGAGACACTCAACCCAAAAGGATCGAAGACCTCACTTTACGTTGCGTATATCCCCACCGGTCAGATTTATAGTCACGTATGTGCGCAAGAGCGCTGTACGATGGAAGAAATGGCAACACCGGAGCAGGCATGTCTGATTAATCATATGAACCAATGTACCTATGTTGCACTTCGCTTCCGGGGCGAAGAGTTTTGCCTACTCCGTTCGCCGCAAGATTCGGGCCTTTGATTTCGGCATTTCGTGGATCTCTCAGGAGTGGTCACCGAGTTCCGTTCGGTATGCGGTTAATCTGTCTCGGAAATCATCAATTTAGCATCAGCGAGTGCTGACTCTGCATTCTCGGCGGAAATTTCAGTCGGATAGTCTGGAAGCGCTACATCATTAACTGGTCGTCACTTCGAGAAGAGGGGCGGGTGCGTGCGATGCGGGACTTTGCATTGAACTGGTGTGCTGTCTAAAAGACAGCGATAGAAGTCAGTCTTCGAACGTCCGCCGGCGGGGGCAAAAATCAATGGTGCGGGTATTCCAGTGACTACTGATTGATCAAGCCTGAGCGAGCAATATTCTAACGAGAGCGTCTGGCTCTAATCTGGCTATGTTGTGGCCACAATTGAGAGAAAAGGTTGACCATTCCGGCTCCTCGCTCAAGCGTTGGTAAAGGTCGAGAAAGGGGCTTCCTTCCCATCCATGTGCGCCAACGAAAACCTTACGAGGCACTTCACGCCAGCGTCCGGTTAAATTGATTGACTGAAGAAATGTCCCGATTGGCTGCGGGCGGCACCGTGGATCCAGGTTGGCGGGCGCGGCACAATTCAGACCGTCTCCTTTTGCACCTGCAATGAACAAGTCTCTAAAACGCGGTGTTGTCAGCGACCAGACCGAGTCGCCAGCATCTGGAACATAAGCATCGACATAGACCAATGACCGGATGCGCGCCGGAGCGGCATCTGCTACGCCGCTTACGATCATCCCTCCGTAGGATTTTCCGACGAGGATTAATTCGTCGCTATGCGACTTCACGACATCGATCACCTCACCTATATGGGTTTCAAGGTTGCCCGATGGGGCAGGCGTCTCACCGAGCCCCGAAAGAGTGATTGGCACAACCATGTGCCCGTGCAATGTGATGATATCTGTTACTTTCTGGTAGACCCAACCGCCCTGCCAGCCTCCAGCTATCAGAATGAAAGTTGCCATAATAATCGTTCCTGTCGTTGGTTCGGCATCGCTTCGAAAGACGGACCGCTTTTGTCTGTTGTCGTGTTGAAATGGCCGATGGCTTTGCGACCAATGTCAGGCGTTTTATTGGGCGTTCATCAAAGTTCAACTTTATCGTACTTGAAAAGCGAACAGTCGGCGCGGCATTGAGCTCTTGTGAGAACAGAGGAATCCGAATAACAATTGCCGCTATTCAATTGACCCGAAATTCGGCTATTTCGAACTGGGCCTCGCGGCAGCTCAGGCATAAGAGCTACCAGTGCGGATCAGGCCATTCCGCGTTGGCCCACAATGCCAATTCTCCAGGAGAAACCATATCCTCCTCTCCTCGCTGCTGACGGAGCGTATAGTAGCTATCGTACAGTGGATGAAAACTCGTCAGAAGTTGGAGAAATTTGCGCTTTCGTTCAGCTTTCGTCCATGAGCAGAAGATCGCCCCTCTGCTTTGAAGCATGCTGAAGATTTCAGGATGCGCTGCGTCAACACGTCGCCATCCTGTGACAACGTCATTTCCCTGCGCCTGAAAATCCTTAAGGAGAGCTTCTTCGATTATTGCTTCGAGAGCGTAGGTGATAGCTTGCGTTTTAGCTGCATGGTCGAAATAGGCGAGCGAACACCGCAGCATTCGTTGTTGAAGCAGCAAAACCGGCCATAGGATCTTTACGCCATAACGGATGCCGATCTCCTCGTCGTGTTCAGGCGGCTTGAGAACCTCACGTTGTCGCTGGTATGCCTTGCGCACATCGTACGCCAGGCCAAGAAACGCGCCTTCCTTGTCTCGAACGAGAGGTGATCGTTCATTGATGTCGTGGACGACCTCATGCAGCCAGCGTTGAGAAGTGTAATCGCCGATTATCATGACGCCAGCATGGTTGTTCAGCAATCGATGAGAAAGCACTGCGATCTTCCCCCTGTATATTCGCCATACCGATCCCCCGTAAACCGATTTACGGCATCCACGGATTGTAGAGATCGATTCCGAAGCCGTCGAAATCCTTTATGTTGCGCGTCGCAAGGGTGAGGCTTTGCGCGATGGCGGTGGCGCCGATCAAGCCATCCATTGATGACAAGCCGCGGCCGGAGCGTTTTGCAAGACCCATCAAGTCTCCCCAAGCCAAAGCGACAGCCTCGTCCACCGGCAGGACCCGCTGCTCGAAGCGTTGCGGCAAATCACGCGCCAGCCATTCGGTCAAGGAATTGCGGCGTCGGCCCTCATCCATAAGGGCTACGCCGCGTCGGATTTCAGCGATCGACACTACGCTGATGAATGTTCGGTCCTCATCGAGCCTGTCCAACCATCCCAGGACATGTGTGTCCGGAGAGGGCCTTGTTACCTCAGACAACACGTTGGTATCGAGCAGGAGCCTCATAACGACAAATCACGCGGTTCGTCGCGCAGGCGGTCGACGTCCAGATCAAAATCACGCAGGGGCGAAACCAGCAGGAACTCCGCTAACGTGCCTTTGCGGACCGTCTTGCGTTCCCATTCCTCAGCCGAGACCACTACGACGGTTGGCTTGCCATTGCGAGTGATGGTTTGGGGGGAGGTCTGCGCGCGGTCGATTACTTCGGAAAACCGAGCTTTCGCGTTCGCAACGGTCCATTTAACATCCTCTTTAGGTGCGGATAACATATTTATCTCCATGACTATATTGACTAGTATGACTATATTAGAACGGCAAAGCGGTGACAACAGGGGAGAGGCGTCGGCCCTGTCGAAATCGAGGCGATAGCCTTGGCGACGATTGGCTGTGTGCAACCGGTCACCTGCGGAGCGATATCAAAAGATTTTTGGCAAGGGCGTTAGTCGCGAGCCATCAGCAATTTCCGGGGCGGCGCACGATGAAACTCGGTAACGTCAAAACAGGGCAAGGCGCTTTCTCGGCCGGATGATCCGTGAGGCGCTTAGCGACGAATGAGGCCAAAACGATGGGCTTCATCCAATAGATGACGAACGGACGAAGGCTGCCATTTGCGTCCACCACGCGCCGGCCGCTCTCCCATCTGATCGAGTTGGGCTGCAATATCGCGAAGCGACAATCCGGGATCGGCGATCGCTATTGCGGCGACAAGTTTCATCAGGTGATCAGAAGGGATGCGGCGAGGAGAACGGGCCAGAAGCTTCTTGTCGGCGATTTTTTCGCGAACCAGACGATGTACGGCGCGGCGCAGACGCTCGACAGTCCAGTCATGACCGCGCCGATTGAGCACCTGTACGATATTCTCCCAGCTGTGGACCGGGCGCATTTGTTGCACGAGTGGCAGCCAGGTCTGCGCCGAGGTGATCAGTTCATCGAGATAGCGTTTGTTGCGCGCTTGAGATACTGCCCGGATTGCCTCCGGCTTGCGCTCTCTCAAGCCGGGATTTCCCGGAAGCTTGCCGCGCGCCTTTGCAGCTTTGATCCCCGCTTTGGTCCGTTCAGCGATCAGCGCGCGTTCGAGCTGTGCAACGGCGCCCAGCACCTGCAGAGAAAACACGCCCTGCGGCGTCGACGTATCGATGGGATCTCGGATCGATCGAAAGTGGATGCCACGCTGTTCGAGATCCTCGATAACCTGCAGAATATGACTGACGGAGCGGGCAAGGCGGTCAAGCCGCACTACGACGAGGACATCACCGGCCGCGAGTTCTGAAAGCAGTCGGGTCAGGACAGGGCGGGCGCGTGAAGCCCCGGAACTATGTTCCTGAAAGATGCGATCACAGCCAGCGGCCTGTAACTCGTCCATCTGCCCATCATGCGCCTGTTCGTCGGTCGAGATGCGCGCGTAACCGATGAGGCGAACGGGACAGGACAATGAATTGGTTGCCTGATGTTTAGACAAGGCTGTTTCTCACGCTATTCGAGACGGCGGTGTACAGATAAGGAATGCATTAGAAAATGAACTGTTGCAAGCGTGTTTTTATGAACTAAATGCAAGCCCGCCAGACTGGAAATCCAATGTCGAGCAGTGGTCGACTGCCAGCAGTGTGAAAAGCGTTCTGATGGCCGTCTACGGCGGAAATTGTTAGAGCACGGCGTTCAGGAGAGGGGATGTGTTAATCTCCATGGGAGCGGTCTGCATGATGGCCAAAACATAGGGCGCCAAATCGGAAACACCGGATCGCCATCAAATGGCTAATGCCATCATAATGGGTATCTCAATTTGAGCTATTTGGGGGTCCACAGGAAGGAGCACTCAATGGTGACCCCGCAACGATCTGTCCGAAGCTCCAAAGCGCGCGACCTTGCCCATAAGCTCGCGCGCTGAGAAAATCGCACGACTGCCGACATCGTCGAACGCGCGCTCGAAGCCTAGGAGGCTCGAGAGGGGGGGACGTGAACTCGCTGCGAAGTTCTTTAGTCATCTCCCGTCGCAGTCGGGTACGGATATCGATTTCGACAGTATCATTGATGAAAACAGAAGCGCTCACAAAGGCGTCGAACTTTGATTTTTCTCGACACGAATGTGATATCGGAGACTTTGAACGAAGCTCCCGGTTCTGCCGTCATAGCATGGCCGGTTCGCCACGACGCCGAATTGGCATTGCCGGCGGTTGCGGTTGCTGAGATCGCTTTTGGTATTCAAAAGATCAGACCGGATCAGCACGCAGATCGTCTGGAAGAGGGACTTGTGAGCTGGCGTCGCCAGTTCTCCGACGAGATGTTTGCCTTCACGGAAGAAGCGGCATTGGCCTATTGAGATATCATGGGAGACGCTGCGCGGCAGGGGAGGGGCATGTCAGCTCCGGAAGGTATGATCGCGGCGATAGCGCGGATCAATGGTGGCCGGTTGGCGACCCGAAACCTCAAAGATTTCGAGACAACAGGGCTCGAATTGATCTCGCTTGGCAATTATGACAGTGATATCCCATCCTACAACAATCGGGCCGCTCGGCCGCTTCTCCGTGTAGCGCTGTTATAATAGCTGGATGCTTGCTGCACGGATCGGTGACGTGATTGTTCCATTGCTTCGGGCAGCGGAATGCCACGATTGGCCGCTTCGGTGAGATAGCCAGAGCGCAGGCCGTGCGCGGAGAATTCCTTCGCGTCGAGACCAGCCATTTGCGCGCGATGCTTGACGATCCGGTTGACCGCGCTCGGTTCCAGAGCCCGCGCGGAAACGTTGCCCCAGCGATCGACTTTTCGAAACACGCTGCCCTTGTCGATTTTTGCTGCTTCCAGCCAGCGGGCGAGGGCTTCGATGGGACTGCCAGTCAGATAGACGATTTCATCGTGATCGGTGCCACTGGTTTTGGTGCGACCAAGATGAATGCCGAGGGAGGGGAGGGGAGAACCATCCTCGTCAGTGACAGGCAGCTGTTTGACAAGCTGTTCTACGCGCAAGCCCGCAATTTCACTGCGCCTGCGCCCGCCCGAGGCAAAGGCTACCATCAGGATAGCCCGATCCCGCAATGCGGTTAGGTCCTCGCCTGAACAGGTTGCCAGCAGTTTGCCCAGAATATCGCCGGTAATCGCATTGGCACTCTTGCGGCTGCGTGGCCGGTTCAGCGCGCGCACTGCAAGCCGGATGGCCGATTTGACAGCAGGTGACGAAAACGCACCCTCCAGACCGCGCCAGCGGGTCAGCGTCGACCAGTTGGCGAGACGCCGGCGCACCGTTGCTGGCGCATGCGGCCCGGACACGCGCAAAAAGCCTTGCGCTCGCAATTGGTCTTCCACGCCGGCCGGCATGCCGTGGTCAGGGTCGATCTCGCGCTGTTGTGGCCGCCACAAATGATGGGCGACGAATTTCAGGAGCAGGGCTTCCGGCGCCGGAAAGGGGAGAGGATTGCCGGTCGCAGCCATCGACCAGGCTTCGAGATATGCCAGATCCGAGGTCAACGCGCGCAGCGTGTTTTCGCCCATGCCTTCATTGACCAGATGGCGCAGAGTCTCGACATCCTCATCGGTCAAAATGCCTGCCAGCATGTCGCGGCGGTTCATCGGCAGGACGGCCGCAATCGTATCGAGCGTTTCGGCGCGCAATAGTGTTCTTGGGGCTCCGTGGGAATCTCTGCAATAATACCCGCTAAGAGATTTTCGTGTGACGGAAAACAGATGATTTCCGCCTAGCGGCTCCGCGGGTTGAAATCGATGGGGCAGACCGGCGATTTTTTACGCGACAAACCCTGTCGGAATGTGAGACTGTGCGGCAATTCCTGATTTGAGGTTTGTCGTACATGTTGATTGGTTACATGCGGGTATCGAGCAGTGATGAGCGTCAGTCGGTTGACTTGCAGCGCGACGCCCTGCTCGCGGCCGGGGTCGATCAGCGCCACCTGCATCAGGATCGCGCTTCGGGCGCGCGCGACGATCGGCCGGGACTGAAGGCTTGCCTTGCAGAATTGTGCGAAGGTGACGTGCTGGTCGTTTGGAAGCTCGACCGTCTGGGCCGGTCACTCTCCCACCTGATCCGGATCGTTGAGGATCTGAAGATACGCGGGGTCGCCTTCCGCTCTTTGACGGAAGCGATCGACACGACGAATTCGCACGGCGCATTCCTGTTCAACCTGTTTGGCACGCTTGCCGAATACGAGAGAGTGCTGATCACGGAGCGGGTCAACGCTGGTCTGGCGGCGGCACGCCGGCGCGGTCGCAAGGGCGGCAGGCCGCCGACGATCGACACCGAAAAGGTTGAGCAGATTCTGGCGGCCCTGGAAGCCGGGGCCAGCAAGGCGTCGGTGTGTCGGACATTCAAGGTGCCGCGCTCGACGCTCATCGATACATTGCGGCGAAGCGGATGGACCGGACCGGGCAAAGAAGATGAGCCTGCTCCCCCAGTTTGAGAGCGGGTGTGACCGATGGCTTTCCTCGACGCGCAGTCGCGTACCGTTCTGTTCGCCCCACCCGACGTTTATGAAGAGGCGCTTGCACGCTATGCGCTGTCCGCTGAGGATGTCGCTTTCGCCAGAGCGCATCGCCGATCGCATAATCGTCTGGGCTTTGCCATCCAGCTCGCTCTGGTGCGTGATCTCGGTCGGCCGCTCCGCGCTGGGGAAGTTCCGCCTCAGGCGGTCGTCTCCGTGGTCGCCGATCAGCTGGGCATCGACCCCGCGGTGTTCGCGCTCTATGCCCAGCGGGAGGAAACCCGTCGAGAACATACGCGGGAGATTGTCGTCGCACTGGATCTCCAGCCCGTCCGGACGAGCGATTATCGCACCCTGATCACCGCGGCGGCACGCGAGGCCGCTGCGACCGAACAAGGCGAGCCGATTACCAAGGCCGTGATCGAAGCCCTCAAGGACAAGAAGCTGCTCGTTCCCGTGCCGGAACTGCTGATACGTCTGGCGATGGCGGGCCGGGCGGCGGCGCGACGACAGGCGTATCGCGGCTTGATCCGGGGCCTGGAGCAACCGTCAATCGAGGCGCTTGATCAGCTTCTCATCGATCGGTCCGGCGATCGGAGCCATCTCGGCTGGATTGCGGAAGCGCCGGAGGGGGCCAAACTGAAGAACCTCAAAGGTCTGATCGCCCGTCTTGAGATTCTGCGTTCGGTGGCCATTTCCGATGAGCGGCGTAAAACGATCCATGCCAACCGCTATGGGATCATCGCCCGGGACGCCCGCATTCTGCATGCCCGTGAGATACGACGCCTGACATCCGAGCGCCGTTATGCCACGCTCACGGCGTTCGCCATCGAGAGGCAGGCGGCAATCACCGACCTTGCGATCGACATGTTCTGCAAATTGATCGGCAGCACCCGTCGTAAGGCTGAGATCAGCCGAAAGGAACGCCGCCTGAAGGATGCGGAGGTTCTCGATGGGGTTGCGCTCGCTCATCTCAAGCTTGGCGAGGCGCTTCTGGCCGCCCGGGAGAGCAATGCCGATTTCGCATCCGCAATTGCTACGTCACTCGGTTGGGACGGATTGACCGCCAGCATGGCGGCAGCCAGTTCCGTCGTGCGCCCCGATCGCAGCGACGAATTCGATGAGCTCATCGAGCGGCACAAATCGCTTCGAAAGCTGGGCCGACTTGTGTTCGGCGCGTTCTCTTTCCGGTCGTTTCGTCCCGATGATCCGGTATTGAGGGCAGTGGATCATCTACGTGCGCTCTACAGCGGCAGGAAACTACCTGCGCAGGTGCCGATCGCGTTCATGACCCGCAAGTGGCGGCGGCGTGTGCGCTCGGACGGCGGCACCATCGACCTACGCGCCTGGGAAGTGGCGGTGCTCGTTCACCTGCGGGAGCGCCTGCGGGCCGGCGACATATGGGTTGATGGCAGCCGGGCATGGCGCAGTTTCGAGGATTACCTTCTGCCTCGACCGATCTTCGCTCTGATGCGCGCCGAAGGGCGGCTCGGGCTTGCCATCCCTGACAGCTTTGCCGAATGGCGAGCCGAACGCACCGCCACACTCGACGCGAAACTCAAAGAGCTGGCAAGGGCAGCGGCGGCCAACGCCATTCCAGATGCGGCCATTTCCGACAAGGGTTTGTCGGTCTCCCCGATCCGCGAGGAGGAGCGTGACCGGGTCGTGGCGCTCAGCCGGCGCCTCTATATTCTCGTCCCACGGATCAGGATCACCAGCCTGCTTGCTGAGGTCCACAACTGGACCAGGTTCCTTGACAGCTTCACACACTATCGCACCGGCGAGACGGCGAACGATGAGGCAGCACTGATGGCCGCCATCCTTGCCGACGCCACCAATGCCGGTGCTGAACGCATGGCGGAAAGCTCACGCGGCGTCACGATCCATCAGATGATGCTAATGGTGGATCGGCATCTACGATCAGAAACCTACGCTACTGCGACCGCCGTGCTGGTCGATGCGCAGCAAGCCCATCCCTTCGCCGAGGTCTGGGGCGACGGTCATATCTCCTCCTCGGACGGGCAGTTCTTTCCGGCCGGCGGGCGCGGCGAAGCCAGCCTTGAATACAATGCAAAATACGGCAAAAGACCGGGTGCCTCGGTCTATGGCTTCCTGTCCAACCGTTTCGCCTCCTTCTTCTCCCGCATGATCCAGGCGTCCGAGAGCGAAGCGCCCTACGTGCTCGATGGCCTCCTTCACAACGAAAGCTCCGTCGAAATCCATGAGCATGCAACCGATACCGCCGGCGCAACCGAAACGACATTCTCCATGTTCCATGGCTTCGGCTATAGGCTCATTCCTCGTATCCGCAATCTCGGCAATCGCAGGCTCTTCGTCATCGATCCCGACCCGACTTACGAGCCGCTCGGCGCGCTGATCGCAGGAACCGTCAACATGGATGTCATCGAACAGCACTGGGATGAGGTCTTGCGGCTGAAGGCCTCGATCGGCGCGGGCCTGGTGTCGCCGTCCGTCATCCTCAAGAAGCTTGCCGCATCACCCCGGCAAAACCGGCTCAATCAGGCGCTGCGCGAAATGGGCCGGATTGAACGCTCGATCTTCATCTGCGACTGGTTGCTCGACATCAAGCTCCGACGCCGATCGCATGCCATCCTCAACAAGGGTGAGAGCCGTCACGCTCTTGCCCGTGCGGTCTTCCTCCACCAGCTTGGCGAGCTGCGCAATCGCGTGGCGGAAACCATGGCCTACCGCGCCTCCGGCCTCAACCTCGTCGTCAACGCCATTATCCTGTGGAACACCGTCTATCTCAGCCGCGCCGTCGATTATGTCCGCAGCCAGGGCATCGATATTCCCGCCGAGTTGCTCTCCCAGGTAGCACCGCTTCCCTGGGCTCATATCGCACTCACCGGAGACTATCTCTGGAACGAAATTGACCGACCCCTCGAACGCTTCAGGCCGATCCGCGCTAACCGCTTCAATCCAAACAACTTCGATTTCCCTTAGCGGGTATTATTGCAGAAATGCCCACGGAGCCCCAAGACAGCAGCTATCGTGTCGAGTGTTTCGGCGCGCCGTTCGACGGCGGAAACGGGCGCTGATGGCACGGGCAAACTCCTTGATTGGCCTGAAAGCGGCTTTCTGCGGCGCGGCTTTGGCCCTGACTTTCGCTGATTTGCGGCGTCAAATCAATAAGCTTCGATAACCTATACTTATCGAAGGTTAGAAGCCAACATGGTTAATGTCGCAGTAACCATACTGAGTAGGCATTTGAGTTCAGTATGATGTCTTTTCGTATGTTTTTTCAATTGTTAAACGGTTCCCAGTTCAGCGCGTAACGCGTAAACCTCAACTGGCCGCTGCGCGTCAGAGCGCCCTTGTCGACCAGGTCCTGCAGATCGCGGGTGGCGGTGGCGCGTGACGTTTTGGTGATGGAGAGATAATTGTCGGCACTTAAGCCCCCGACAAAGCCATCGGGGCCGGCTTCAAACAACCGTGCCACAACCTTTTCCTGCCGTGGATTGAGTGCACCCCGGAACCGGTCATAGAAATGCGCTTTGGCAATATAAAAGCGCACCCGCTTGAGCGTCAGTTGTTGTGCAGCCAGCACGGTCTGTCCAAACCACACCAGCCATTCTGTCACATCAAGGGTGCGCTGATGCTGTTCCAGCTGCGCATAATAGGTTTTGCGGTGCTGCTCGATGGCAAAGCTCAGCAGGATCAAGCTGGGCTGACCCAGCGACTGGGCGAGGGCTTTTTCCGCCAGGGCCCGGCCCAGACGCCCATTGCCGTCTTCAAACGGATGGATGCTTTCAAACCAGACATGGCTGAGCGCTGCCCGGGTCAGCGCGGCGAGGGGAGACGCTCCACCGGGCGCTGTCACATTGAACCAGGCATTGAAGCGCTGCATTTCGGCTGGCACCTGTACCGAAGGCGGCGCTTCAAAATGGATCGTCGGGCGGTCCAGCTGTCCGGAAACGATCTGCATGGCATCCGTATGTGTCCGGTAAGCGCCGATGGTTTCGACATGCCGGTTGCCAGCCAACAGCATCTGATGCCAGCGAAACAGGGTCGCGTCGTCAAGTGGCGACGCGTAACTACCATACACATCGATCATCATCTCGGCGATGCCATATTCACGCGGCTGCAGCGCCCGCCGATCCGTTGCCAGGCCCAACTGTTTTCGTAGCGATGACTGAACACTAAGCCGGTCCAGCGTCTCACCTTCAATCGCACTGGTTTTGATTGCTTCATCGCTCAAGAGTTCGATGCGTAACAGATCGCGTTCCTTTGGATGGATATGGCGCACGGCACCAATCACCTCGCCAGAGGATAGCAGGAATTGCTGCTCCAGACTGTGCAGTGCTGCAGCATCGTAGCGGAAATTTGGCCAGTCCGGCTGCGTCCAGTTCCACGGCATGAGCGATGAGCTCCCTTTCTATAAATCATAGTATCAAATCTATTGATCAATAGAAAGGCCATCTATCACACAAGCTGTCCGACTAGAATATAATCGTAATGACCGCTTTGCGCCAATACCGGGCATCGCGCAAATTCACCGGATGCCTATTTCAGTGAAAACGGCTTACGTCCTCCGAGCGGAAATGCTTAATATCGGGGATGACAAAACCTACACCCGAACAAATCGAAAAGCTTGCTATCGCCTTTGAGCGATTTACCCGCCGTTTTAAGGTCGCGGAGGCAGCGGCAGTCCTGCACAACTCGCTCAACGCCCTCGACATTCAGGCGCTTCTTTTTATCGATGACCATCCCGAGTGTAACTTGGGGGATGTTGCGCGGCACCTTCAAGTCGCTCTTACGACGATGTCGTCTTCGGCAGACCGATTGGTGCGTCGGAACATGATTGCACGACAGCGGCCAGAGACAAACCGCAGGTCGGTGGCACTGACAATCACGAACAAGGGGCAGCAGGCGGTCTCAGGCTATGTCGATGGATATCGAGCCTCCTGCAAGGCGATGCTTGAGGCTCTCGATCCCGTTGACCAAACCGAATTCCTGCGACTTACCCAGCAGATCGCAAAATACGATTATTGAATAATACGAAAATCGTAGTATGTCTCTGCCATCGAAACGATCAGGGACGCCATCATGATAAACGCATCGCCCATCGCGCTCATCACCGGAGCAAACAAGGGCATCGGCCTCGCCATTGCGCGGCAGCTTGGCGTAGCCGGACACAGGGTCTGGCTGGGATGCCGCGACATTTCACGGGGTGAGATGGCGACTCACGAGCTGCGAGGCATCGGGGTCGACGCTCGTGCTGTGCAACTCGATGTCACAGACGGTGCGAGCGTGTCCAGCGCCGCGCAAATCGTCGAAAGCGAAATGGGGCGTCTCGACGTGCTGGTGAACAACGCCGGGCTCATGTTCGATCGCCCCCCCTCGCTCGCCGAGGAGTCAATCGACGAGATGCAGCGGATGTTCGACACCAACGTGTTCGGTGTAATGCGCGTCACGCAAGCCTTCCTGCCATTGTTGCGGAAATCGGAGGCTGCTCGGATCGTAATGATGAGCAGCGGCCTAAGTTCATTGACTGATGCCCTGGACATGCGAAGCGAGACATGGACGGTCGGCTTCGGCGGATACTGCGCCTCCAAGACAGCGCTGAACATGTTGACCGTCAAGCTCGCAAAGGAGCTGGATCGGGACGGCATCAAAGTGAACGCGGTAGACCCTGGCCTGACATCGACCGACATGACAGGTAACGGACCCGGTCATACGCCTGAAGACGGTGCTCGCCCTGCGGTCGCTCTGGCAACGACACACGCATACGGGCCCACGGCAGGGTTCTACGCTCGCACTCCCTTTGGCGAACTTGTGCAAAAAAGTTGGTGATACGCATTCTGGAACTATCAGATGCGGAGCGGACCAGTTCCGCATTTCAATGTCCGCTTGGCGCTTTATTGCAGACATTACCGTACAATTCACAGGCACTCCAAAGCGGTCATTCCGCTTTTTCTTGCTACTAACGACCATTATTAGGTGGATTCCTGCGGCGACCGCTTTTAGTCGCTGAAGTTGGGGAAGCGGCCTTTCAAGGGGCCACACTGCTTCGACTGTAACACGGTGCAATCGCCGACCTTCACTTTCCCCTTACCAAGAGGCAGACGTTTTGGATCGTATTTGGTAATCCTTACGGCGCGGCTTCATTATACGGGTTCAGAGCGGCTTCGACTAAATCCACCGCACGTGATCATGTGATCGCTCATGAGTTGCCCTCCAAATGGATTCTCGGTGGACCGTAGCATTCACGGGTTCTGGCATCTTGGAGGCTGCTGGCGGTTTTCAAACCCTCCATGGGGCGCTCGCGATAGAGTTCCAAAAAAATACTCGGCCATCGCGCCATGCATCTGCAGGGCGAAGCGGCCATGGGCAGTCTCGCTGTCGAATTGCTCGGTGAGGCTCTGAATTTTACGCCGTCCCGGCGACGCTCATCGAGCGTGCGCATCATTTCTACCAAGGAGCGGCCCAGACAATCAAGCTTCCAGACAACCAGAAATGCCTCCGGTCGGAGATAGGCGAGGGCGGGACGGTTTGTGCCGGCCTTGCCGGATTTCTTCTCCTCAAAAGTCTTCTCGCAACCGGCACGCTGCACGCGTCCCGCTGAAGGTCGAGGTTCTGATCCAGGGTCGAGACCCGCGCATATCCGATGAGCATGTCCGGATAGTAGTAAGTTACCGAATCCCGGAGAATAGATATCCTTACATAGTTTCCTCACATAAAACTGCAGCTGCAGAACGGGAGGGGCAATTTCGCATGTAAGGAAAAAGGTCGTTTTATTGACACCCAAACGATCGCGTGCAAGTTGTTGCGAAGCGCATTATGTTCTACAAGAGAAAAATGATGGAATCCCGGGGGGGGCAAATCTGGGCACACTAACAAAAGCAAAGCAGGGTATCGCTCCGGGCGAACCTCTCGCAGTTCCGACTCCGTGGCCGAACGCAAACGCGCGGCTATTGGGTTTGGGTGTCGGCTTGCCGGTAAAGCCATTGGATCGCCTGGCCCAATTTAGCCCTTTGGACTTTGAACGCTTTACGCTGGAATGGGCTTCGGACTACCTAGCCAACCAAGATGACGTGATCGAAGTCCAGCAACGAGGTGGTGCGGGAGACAAAGGTCGTGACGTCATCGTATGGCTTGATCCTTCGAGCATTTCGCCCCGCCGATGGCGCTTATACCAATGCAAACACTATGGGGCGCGCTTGGGCACCAGCGCGGCAATAGCCGAGATTGGTAAAGTCCTATTCTATACCCTGATGGGGGATTATTCGGTCCCAGAAGAATACTGGTTTGTCACCCATCAGGGTGTTGTGGGCCCTCTCCAGGACCTACTTGATGATCCGGAGAAAATGCGCGCCCACGTCCTGGCTAATTGGGATTCGCAATGTGCGGAGGCTATTGGGAAAGTGCCCATTCCCATGTCATCGCAGCTGTCCAGTCACATTCTTACCTTCCCATTCCAGATATTTCGGTCCAAGCAACCCCTTGAGATAATAAACGAACACGCAAAGACGCGCTTTCACCTTCCGGTCTTTGGCCTTCCCCTGATTGAGCGCGCCAAACCTCCAGCACCTCCATCGACCGTGACGGCCGGGGAAATGGGATATGTCGCGCAGCTATTCGAAGTGATAGGCGAAAATCTGGGGACACCAGTTTCCCAGCTTTCGGATTTTGTCGATAGTGACCCTCACCGTCGTCTATTTGAACGATCCCGCATTACTTTCTATTGCGCGGAAAATCTCAAGGAACTAGCCCGGGATCAGATGGCAGATACAGCGTACTTCGAAACGTTGGTCGATGAATTTGCTGATGGGCTTTATCATATCTGCAACGACCCCGCTGACTCAGGCCTAAAGAAGCTTAAGAGTACCATTCAGGCGGCCCAAAATCTGCAGCTTGGCGGGCATGCGCTGGCTCCTCACATTGTTGCAAACGACCGTGAAGGCATTTGCCATCACATGGCAAATGACGATCGCGTACGCTGGTGCGAGCCATGACCGCCACACAAAGGTTGGGTCTCCATCGACCCTTCAACTCGCCCATGGAATGCGGTCTGCGCATGCTTTTTGTATTGGCAGCGCAACCGGGTAAATCGACTGATCTCCAGCGCCTGGTGTCTTACGATTATCTACTGGTGCACTCCAGCGACGTAGCAGAAGGACCAGCCAGCCTTCATCCTGACGTACCGTTTCGGGGAAGTGAGCTTCTGGTTAAACGCGACATCGTGCACGATGGTTTGAACCAGATGTTCTCCCGAGAGCTGTTGCAGAAAAGCTTTACAATGTATGGCATCACCTATTGCTCGAACGAGTTAACGATCGCATTCACAGGCCTACTTGTGTCTGACTACGCCCAGGCCCTCCGAGAACGGTCACAGTGGTTAATCAGTCACTTCGGCGAAATGAGCGACAGCGATCTCGCGAATTTTATGAATGCCAATGTTGGCCGATGGGGCGCAGAATTTGAACGGTTCACTGCGACACGCGATTTGGAACTATGATGATGCAGGTGCGGAAAATAGTCTTAACTGGAGCGGGCGTTCCGAACGCTGCGATAGAT
>NZ_JAKVQC010000010.1:0-75697 GCF_022488005.1 Ochrobactrum sp. A-1 | reverse complement strand
CGCAGGTTGAGTGATTCCGAGAATGTCCGCCGCAGTCGACACTGAACCGCTGATGATGACCGCGCGGAACGCCTCCACCTGCCTATGCTTCAGCATAATCTTCTCCATCATATAATATTTGCACATAGATCGGCCGCTATAATGCATTTGACCGGCAGTCACCTATCGCATTTATTATACCCTCTAGGAAGAGGCAGCGACGGTCAAAATGGTTTGCGTGAACGTCACATGCGACTGACCGTGTTGTGAGGCGGTGTGTCGTGGCCGGTGCCTTTTCTGTTTGGGAGCAGTCGCAAGGCAACGTACCAATTGGATATTGAACATCCGCCACATGGGTCTGCAACGCGACCAAGAAACCAGCAGCCAGCTATCTCTTTCTAATTGCAACCTCGGGAGGAATACGATGTTGAAGAAACTTTGTGCTTTTGCAGTCGTCATGACAGCAATGTGTGGTGGTGCGTCGGCAGATGATCTCACCGGAACGCTGAAAAAGATCAAGGACACAGGAGTGATCACGGTCGGCTACCGCGACTCGTCCATGCCCTTCTCATATCTCGACGACAAGCAGCAGCCGGTCGGTTATGCTGTTGATATCTGCCTGAAGGTCGTCGACGCCGTCAAAGAGCGGCTCAAGCTTGATAAGCTTGAGGTGCGATTTAACCCCGTTACTCCGGCAACGCGCATCCCGTTGACAGCAAACGGGACCGTTGATCTCGAGTGCGGCTCAACCATCAATACTGCAGAGCGCCAGAAGCAGGTGGCGTTCAGCAATACATACTTTCTGACTGCAAACAGGTTCGTTGCCAAGAAATCGAGCAATCTCAGCTCGATTGCCGACCTCAAAGGCCAGTCAGTCGTGTCGATATCCGGAACGGTCAATATCCAATGGCTGAACGAAGTGAATACGGCGCAGCAACTCGGCATGAACATCATTGCCGCAAACGACCATGCGGAAGCGTTCCTTATGGTCGAAACGGGTCGTGCGGCAGCATTCGTGATAGACGACATTCTGCTGGCCTCGCTCGTTGCCGGGTCGCGCGATCCGTCCGGCTATGCAATCTCGCAGAAGGCATTTTCCAATCCCCTACCCTATGCAATCATGCTCCGTCGCGACGATGCGGAGTTCAAGGAACTCGTAGATGACGCGACCGCCGCGCTCTACAAGAGCCCGGAGATGCTGGATATCTACAACAAGTGGTTCAACCAGGCCATCCCGCCCCGCGGGCTTAACCTGAACGTCCCGCTTGACCCGGCATTGAAGCGCGCGTTCGAGAACCCTTCCGACTCCGCCGACCCGGCCTCCTACCTGCAATAATTCCAACAACTGCCTCATGGCGAAAGAACGTCGCCATGAGGCTTGGAGCGTACGGAGGGCTCTATGAACTATAACTGGAACTGGGGAATTCTCTTCCAGCAATCGCTGGATGGGTCGGGTAGTTACTTGGAAATGCTGTTGCGGGGTCTGCAAGTAACGCTAGTCACCGCAGTAGGTGCATGGCTTCTTGCGCTGTCACTGGGTCTTGTCGTCGGGGTGATGCGGACGATGCCGTCCGGGCCTGCCCAAAGGATTGCGAGCGCATATGTGGAATTGTTTCGCAACATTCCTTTCCTTGTACAGCTTTTCCTTTGGTATTTCGTGTTGCCTGAACTGCTACCGCAAAGCATGGGCAACTGGTTGAAAGCGTTGCCAAATTCGGCGTTCTGGACGACGGTCTTGGGGCTCGGCTTTTATATGTCGGCACGAGTCGCGGAACAGCTCCGTGCGGGCATCAGCTCACTGCCCCGTGGTCAGAAGCTGGCGGGTGCCGCAATCGGGCTTACGACACCGCAAACCTATCGATATGTTCTGCTGCCAATGGCATTTCGGATCATCGTGCCTCCACTGACGTCTGAGTTCCTGAACACGATCAAGAATACGTCGGTGGCACTCACGATCGGACTGGTAGAACTCACTGCCCGCGCCCGAGCCATGCAGGAATTCACCTTTCAGATATTCGAGGCGTTCACCGTCGCGACTGTCCTTTATCTCACTGTCAACATCCTGGTAACGATCGGGATGCGCTACCTTGAACACCGGGTTGCTGTACCTGGCTATACTGCGGGGCGTTAACGATGTTCTATAGTTTTGACTTCGACGTCATCGCCCGTTCTCTTCCCTATCTATTCTGGGATGGCATGCGTTTCACGCTGCTACTGACCGCGCTCGCCACCATCGGGGGGATCGTGCTTGGAACCCTCCTAGCACTCATGCGGCTTAGCTCGATCAAAGCCTTGTCGACACTCGCCGGCGGGTACGTGAACCTGATGCGGTCTCTTCCGCTCGTACTTGTAATTTTCTGGTTCTACTTCCTCGTCCCCTATATTGGGGCCTGGCTCATCGGAGCGAGCCAGCCGATCGCCGTGGGCGCATTTGCGTCGGCACTCATCACGTTCACCCTTTTCGAGGCAGCATACTTCTCAGAAATCATGCGAGCCGGAATCCAGTCGATCCCTCGCGGACAGACCGGCGCCGGGTATGCAATAGGGTTAAACTACTCACAGGTGATGGGCTATATCGTTCTGCCGCAGGCATTCCGCAATATGCTGCCGGTCATGTTGACGCAAACGATCATCCTCTTTCAAGATACATCTCTCGTATATGTCGTTTCGCTGACAGACTTCCTCGGTGCTGCTTCTAAAGTCGCACAGCGCGATGGTCGCCTTGTGGAAATGTATCTCTTCGCGGCGATCATATACTTCGTGATCTCATTCGCCGCCTCCTTCCTGGTCAAGCGCCTCGAAGCGCGCACAGCAATCATACGGTGATCAAATGTCTGCTACGATCCAATCCCAAGTGTCCCCCAACACCTCGCGTCCGCTCGAAGGAGCAGCCATGATCGAACTCAGCCATGTTAGCAAATGGTACGGGCAGTCTTTTCGCGTGCTGACGGATTGTTCGACAAACGTCAACAAGGGCGAAGTTGTCGTGATTTGCGGTCCATCCGGGTCCGGGAAATCAACGCTCATTAAATGCGTTAATGCCTTGGAGCCCATCCAAGAGGGGAGAATTGTTCTCGACGGGGTTGAAGTTACTGACAAGAAGACGAATCTTACGAAGCTTCGCTCCCGGGTGGGTATGGTTTTCCAACATTTCGAACTTTTTCCCCACCTCCGAATTTATGAGAATCTCTGCCTGGGTCAGATGAAGGTACTTGGCCGGCGCCGCGATGAGGCGATGGCAAAGGCTATGAAACTCCTTGATCGAGTTGGGCTGAAGGCGCACGCGGAAAAATTCCCTGGCCAGCTTTCGGGAGGCCAGCAGCAGCGCGTGGCGATTGCGCGTGCGCTTGTCATGGACCCGATTTGCATGCTTTTCGATGAACCCACCTCAGCACTCGATCCTGAGATGATCAACGAAGTGCTCGACGTTATGGTCGAACTCGCGCAGGAAGGGATGACCATGATGGTTGTCACGCACGAAATGGGGTTTGCGAAGAAGGTAGCAGACCGCGTAATTTTTATGGACAAGGGCGAAATTGTCGAAGATGCGACGAAGAGTGACTTTTTCGGCACTCCTCGAAGTGAGCGAGCGCAAATGTTTCTTTCGAAAATACTATCGCACTAATGCATCCGACCGCCCAAACCCTCAATTACCTACATCGTTCATAGTCTTTGTGCCCCATGAATCGACTGTGATTCCTTCTTTCACGTCGATCACGGAGGCGTCAGAGATACGAGGGGAAGCCGACACCAGAGTGCCTGGTAAACGTCCGGTGAGGGTGCTGGGCGATGTACTACGGCAATAGCCGTTGAGCTTCGCGGTTTCGATGAGCGACGAGAGCGACGCCCTTGTCCGCTTCAGCAAACAACCGGTCCTTAGAGCCGAATGCGATTGGCCGGATCGCCTGTTCGGTGGCGCTATTGCCGATCTCGACAGTACTGTAGTTGAAGAAGCGGCACGGGGACGCCCAGCGCGTACTGGCGAATCGGCTCCGCCGTGCTGCTTGAGTGCGGCAGGGAGGCGTCGCCTTAACCGGCTGGTGCGGATCGAGGCAATAGTCTATCGGCATGACTGACGATGCGTCCGCCCGATACAAACGCCACCGCTTTCCAGCCGAGATCATCGCGCATGCGGTATGGCTCTATTACCGGTTCCCGCTGAGCCTGCGCGATATCGAAGACCTGCTTGCCGAGCGCGGCATTGCCGTCTCGTTTCAGACCGTCTCAGAATGGACGACTAAGTTTGGCCTGAAATTCGCCCACCAACTCAAGCGGCGGTCGATCGGCAACTTCGCAGACAAATGGCATCTCGATGAGATGGTCGTATCGATCAAGGGGCTCCGTGGTCATTTCTGCAATAATACACGCTAAGGGCCTTTTGCATGTGACGGGAAACACATGATTTCCGTTCACCGCTGTCGCGTGACAAAGTTGGTCACACAATAGGGCGATTTTTTGCGCGACAAACCCTGTCGGAATGTGAGACTGTGCGGCAACTCCTGATTTGAGGTTTACCGTACATGTTGATCGGTTACATGCGGGTATCGAGTAGTGACGAGCGCCAGTCGGTAGCCTTGCAGCGGGATGCCCTACTCGCGGCCGGGGTCGATGAGCGCCATCTTCATCAGGATCGCGCTTCCGGAGCGCGTGATGATCGACCAGGCCTGAAGGCCTGCCTCGGCGAATTGCGCGAAGGTGATGTCCTGGTCGTCTGGAAGATAGATCGGTTAGGCCGGTCACTCTCCCATTTGATCCGCATCGTCGAGGATTTGAAGAAACGTGGTGTCGCCTTCCGCTCTCTGACGGAGGCGATCGACACCACGAATTCGCACGGCGCGTTCCTGTTCAATCTTTTCGGCTCGCTTGCCGAATATGAGAGAGTGCTGATCACGGAGCGGGTCAATGCCGGCCTGGCCGCCGCTCGCCGACGCGGCCGGAAAGGCGGGAGACCTCCGTCGATCGATGCGGAAAAGGTCGAGCAGGTTCTGGCTGCCTTGGAAGCTGGCGCCAGCAAGGCATCCGTCTGCCGGACGTTCAAGGTGGCACGCTCGACGTTGATCGACACGTTGAAGCGGACAGGATGGACAGGTCCCGGCAAGATCGGCCCCCCGAACTCGTGGTTTGACGAGTGAACGTGGCTGATGGCGTTTCTCGATGCGCAATCGCGTGCCGTTTTATTCGAACCACCCGAAGCTTATGAAGATGCCCAGGCGCGCTATGCCCTGAGTTGCGAGGATATTGCCTTCGCCAGGCA
The DNA here is from genome assembly GCF_022488005.1 of Ochrobactrum sp. A-1. Lineage (NCBI taxonomy): Bacteria > Pseudomonadati > Pseudomonadota > Alphaproteobacteria > Hyphomicrobiales > Brucellaceae > Ochrobactrum > Ochrobactrum sp. A-1. Next base: position 70,464 of record NZ_JAKVQC010000010.1, on the reverse strand, counting down.
ACATCGCCGGTCGCATAATCGGCTTGGCTTCGCGATCCAGGTCGCACTGGTGCGTGATCTGGGCCGTCTGCTGCGGACAGGTGAAGTTCCACCTCAAGCAGTTGTCTCGGTTGTCGCCGAGCAGCTTGGCGTCGATCCTGCGGTGTTCGGGCTATATGCCCAGCGCGAGGAAACGCGCCGGGAGCATGCGCGCGAGATCGTCTCTGCGCTGGAGCTTCAACCTGTCCGGACGAGTGATTATCGTGAATTGATTACGGCGGCGGCACGCGAGGCGGCGGCCACTGAACAAGGTGCGCCGATCGCCAAGGCCGTGATCGAAGCCTTGAAGGAACGAAAGTTGCTCGTTCCTATGCCGGAGCTACTGATCCGTCTGGCACTGGCCGGCCGGGCAGCGGCGCGTCGACAAGCCTATCGCGAATTGATCCGGGATCTGGAGCAGCCCTCGATCGAGGCGCTTGATCAGCTTCTCGCTGAGCGGGCCGGCGATCGGAGCCACCTTGGCTGGATTGCGGAAGCACCTGAAGGGGCGAAGCTGAAGAACCTCAAAGGCTTGATCGCCCGCCTAGAGGTATTGCGCTCGACCGCCATTCCTGACGACCGTCGCAAGACGATCCATGCCAATCGCTACGGCATCATCGCCAGGGATGCACGCATTCTGCATGCCCGCGAGATAAGACGCCTGACATCCGAACGTCGTCACGCCACGCTGGCTGCCTTCGTCATCGAGAGGCAGGCCGCAATTACCGACCTGACGATCGACATATTCTGCAAAATGATTGGCAGCAACCGCCGCAAGGCCGAGATCAGCCGCACGGAACGCCGGCTGAAAGAGGCCGAGGTTCTTGATGGGGTGGCGCTCGATCATCTCAAGCTCGGCGAGGCGCTTTTGGCCGCCCGAGAGGGCAAGACCGATCTTGAATTCGCGATCGCGGCCTCCCTCGGCTGGGACGGATTGATCGCCAGCATGGCGGCAGCCAAGTCTGTTGTCCATCCTGATCGCAGTGACGAATTCGACGAGCTCATTGAACGGCACAAATCGTTGCGCAAGCTGGGCAGACTGATATTCCGCACGTTCTCGTTCCGCTCGTTTCGTGCTGATGATCCGATCCTTGCGGCGGTGGACCATCTGCGCGCTCTCTATGGTGGCCGGAAATTGCCGGCACATTTGCCGCTCGCCTTCCTGACCCGCAAATGGCGACGCCGCGTGCGCCCGAACGGTACCGATATCGACCTGCGCGCCTGGGAAGTGGCGGTACTCGTTCACCTGCGAGACCGTCTGCGGGCCGGTGACATCTGGGTCGAAGGCAGCCGGGCATGGCGCAGTTTCGAAGATTATCTTCTGCCTCGGCCGATCTTCGACCTGATGCGCGCCGAGGGGCGGCTCGGGCTCGCACTCCCAGACAGCTTTGCCGAATGGCGAGCAGAACGGACCGCCACGCTCGATGCGAAGCTGAAACAGCTGGCAAAGGCGGCCGCAGCCAATGCCATTCCGGATGCGGCGATTTCCGACAAGGGGCTGTCGATCTCGCCCATCCGCGAGGAGGAACGCGACAGGATTCTTACGCTCAGCCGCCGACTTTATGTTCTGGTGCCACGGATCAGGATCACCAGCCTGCTTGCCGAGGTGCAAAGCTGGACGAGGTTCCTCGACAGCTTCACGCATTATCGGACCGGTGAGACGGCGAACGACGAGGCGGCGCTGATGGCTGCGATCCTTGCCGACGCCACCAATGCCGGAGCCGAACGGATGGCGGAAAGCTCACGCGGCGTCACGATCCACCAGATGATGCTGATGGTGGACCGGCATCTGCGGTCGGAAACCTATGCCACGGCGACCGCCGTACTGGTTGATGCGCAGCAGGCCCATCCCTTTGCGGCAATCTGGGGTGACGGCCATATCTCGTCCTCCGATGGCCAGTTCTTTCCGGCAGGCGGCCGCGGCGAAGCCAGCCTCGACTACAATGCAAAATATGGCAAACGACCGGGTGCGTCGATCTACGGCTTCCTGTCCAACCGTTTTGCTTCCTTCTTCTCCCGCATGATCCAGGCATCCGAGGGCGAAGCACCCTACGTGCTCGACGGCCTTCTTCACAACGAAAGCTCCGTCGAAATCCATGAGCACGCAACCGATACAGCCGGCGCGACCGAAACGACGTTCTCCATGTTCCATGCCTTCGGCTACAGGCTCATTCCCCGTATCCGAAATCTCGGCAATCGCAGGCTCTTCGTCATCGATCGCTATGCGGCTTACGAACCGCTCGATGCGCTGATCGCGGGATCCGTCAACATGGATGTCGTTGAGCAGCACTGGGATGAAGTGTTGCGGCTGAAGGCATCGATCGCTGCAGGACTGGTCCCGCCTTCCGTGATCCTCAAAAAGCTGGCAGCGTCGCCGCGACAAAACCGGCTGAACCAGGCCCTGCGCGAAATGGGCCGGATCGAGCGCTCGATCTTCATCTGCGACTGGCTGCTCGATACGAAACTGCGCCGTAGATCTCATGCAATCCTCAACAAGGGCGAAAGCCGTCACGCTCTTGCACGCGCCATCTTTCTCCACCAGCTCGGTGAATTGCGCAACCGCGTCGCCGAAACTATGGCTTACCGCGCGTCCGGTCTCAACCTCGTCGTCAATGCCATCATCCTGTGGAACACCGTCTATCTCAGTCGCGCCGTCGACTATATCCGCAGCCAGGGCATCATCATTCCGGACGAGCTGCTTTCCCAGGTCGCCCCCTTGCCATGGGCGCATATCGCGCTGACCGGCGACTACCTCTGGAACGAAATTGACCGACCCCTCGAACGCTTCAGGCCAATCCGAGCTAACCGCTTCAATCCAAACAACTTCAAATTCCCTTAGCGTGTATTATTGTAGAAATGCCCACGGAGCCCCATGCCGCCCTAACGCTCGAAGAAGCGATTTGTCTCAACGCGATAATAGCGGAGCTTGCTTCGCAAGCGTGTTGATCCCCTTCAGGGGGAAAGACCGTGCGGCCGTCTCTCCCCCGCAATGGCGAAAACCGGTCTCCCCATCCTTCCGCGGGCGAGCTCGCCGGCGATGCCGGCGAACTCGCCCTTGTGCAGGACCAGGTGTGCGGATTTTGCGCGTGTCCGCGCGGATCCTCGCCACCTGTCCCTTCGGGTGGGTGATCCCCCTCCGGTTTTCACCATTGCCCCCCTCTCTCGCCGGTCGGATCGCCGACTGCTCGGGAGCAGGAGCGGGGCTCCTGCCCCTTACGGGACAGGAAGACCGCTTCGCGGGAAAAGGGAAATAGGAGATAACATCATGACCGATACCAACAACATCACAGTGCCGCTCAACAAGCTCGACCACGACCCCCGGAACGTGCGCCAGACCTACGAGGCGGCAGAAATCGCGGAAATGGCCGCTTCCATAAAGGCGCGTAATTTCCGGCTGATCCATAACCTTGTCATTCGTCCGGGCGAAAAGAAGGGCCGCTATTTCGTCACCGCTGGCGGTTTGCGTCTGGCTGGCCTCAATCTGCTTGCAGAGCAGGGCGAAATCGGAAAAACCCATGGCGTCGATTGCGGCCTGTGGGATGGCGAAGACGCGACCGAAATCAGCCTTGCCGAGAATTTCGTCAGAAAGGGGATGCATCCCGCCGACGAATTCATGGCCTTCAAGACCTTGGCCGACGAGGGGAAAAGCCCTGCCGAAATTGCAGTACGTTTCGGGACCACGGAGCTAAACGTGAAGCGCCGCATGGCGCTGGCTCGCGTGTCGCCGGTCCTGTTCGATCTCTTCCGCAATGGTGAGATGAGCTATGACGAGCTTGCAGCCTTCACCATCACGGATGACCACGAACGGCAGGAGCAGGTTTGGAATAGCCTCGCCAGTTACAACCGTTATGCCCACACCATCAAGCGCATGCTGGCTTCCGAGGAAATCCCGGCTTCCGACAAGCGTATCCGTTTCATTGGCGGCTTGGATGCCATTGAAGCGGCTGGCGGGACCGTTCGCCGCGATCTGTTCGACGGTGAGAGCGGCGGCTATGCCACCGATTCCGGCCTAGTCGAAAGGCTGGTGCTCGAAAAGCTCGAAACCGAAGCCGAAGGCGTCAAGGCTGAGGGCTGGAAATGGGTTGAAGTTCATTCCGCACAGCCGGACGACATTTACAGCATGAGCCGCGTCTATCCGGAGCCTGTAGATATTAGCGCAGAAGATCAGGAGCGGCTTGATCAGCTTGCCGAGGAATATGACAGCCTTGCCGAATTGATCGAGGCAGGAGACGCCGACGAGGACGCCGAACCGAAGCTTGAAGCCATCGAAAAGGAAATGGACAGCCTCAAGGACCGGCAGGAAGCCTATAAGGCGGAGGATTTGGCGCGCGCCGGGGCGATCGTTTGCCTCGACTACTACGGGCGGGCAACCGTGCATCGTGGCCTTGTCAACGATGAGGATGAACAGCAGGAGCAGGAGGAAGGCCAGCGCAGCGGCGAGAATGAGGGTAGCAGAGAAAGCGAGGCGGTGCCGATCAAGCTGACCCATTCGGCGGCATTGGTCGAGGACCTGACAGCGCAGAAGACCGCTGCCCTTCGCGTGGAACTGGCCGACAATCCCGATATAGCCCTCGCAGCCGTGGTTCATGCCCTGCTTTTGAGCGCGGTCTACCGCTATGCGAGTGAACACACCGCCTTGGAAATCAAGTTGACCTATCAGCCCTTGGAAGGGTCCATGAAGCAGCCCGAAAACAGCAAGGCCGGGATTGCGTTTCAGGAGTTGAAGGAACGCTATGGCGATCATATCCCCGGCAATCCAGCCGATCTATGGGAATGGTGCCTTGATCAGCCTCGCGACCAGTTGCTGGTCTTGCTGGCCTTCGCCGCCTCTCATAGCCTCAATGCCGTGGAAGCAAAATTTCATGGACGCGACAAGGCTCTTGCTCATGCCAACGAAATAGGCCGCGCCCTCAATGTCGATATGCGCAACTGGTTTGAACCGACCGGCGATGCCTATCTTTCCCACCTCAACAAAAAGAGCATCGAGGCTGTGGTTGCCGAGGTGAAAGGGGAAGAAGCCGCGACGGCTATCCGAGCAGCAGGCAAGAAGGCCGAGGCCGTTGCCATTGCCGAGCGGATGGTTGCAAACACCGGCTGGCTTCCCGAACCGGTTCGCATTCCCATGACCGAGGTCGAAGCCGAGCAACAGTTCCCCGAAGCGGCTGAATAAGCCGTTAGCTGGTCGCGCTCCTCTCCGGCGCGTCCAGCTCCCCCAAAAACCCATTAGCGCCCGGCCAGGTATCGAACCTGCCCGGGTGCTTGGCGTTCCGCCAGTTTTCTCATGCCCCTTGTTCGATCCGCGCCGGAGGCGGATCGAACTTCCTCGCCAGCGGGCGAGGGGCGATGCCCCTCGTCCCGATGCTTTCAGCACCGCGCCGGCGCGCAGGCTTGTGCAAGGGCGGCCTTCGGGCCGGGACCGGAGCCACGCGCAGCGGGTAAGGCCCGCGAGCATGGCGAGGACCCACCACTTGCACAAGCCGAGCACTGGTGCATTCAATAACGGCACCACTCCATAGGATCGTGATATCCGCCGTAATAGGTTCGCCCGTGTCCGCTCTTGACCATCAGCGCCGCGACCTCTTCGCCGTCGGCGGTCCGGACAGTCACAAGCACGCGCCCATAGCGGTCATTGCCCCGGCGCTGAAACGTCAGCCCCGGTCTTTGCATGAGCTCCTGGAGCCGCACTGTGGCAGCGTCTGCCATGTTCCGCTCTTTGGCGCAGCGCGCGCCATCGCCAGCTTCAGGAGCGTTCACGCCCTGAAGACGGTATTTGACCCGATCCATCCAGAAAGTATCGCCGTCCACTATGCAGGTGATACGCTTGCCGCGACCGCAAATCGGCCAGTTCGTATCGGCGGCTTGCGCCGACATTTCGCCCGAGGGGAGGGCGAACAGGAGGGATATACTCAACAGCAGTCGCGGCAATCTCATTCAGAGCTTCCTCTTTGCATTTTCGCTTTATAAAGCAGAATCAACTTTATGCCGCGCATGCAAGGGGGAAGATCGACGCGGCTGCGATAAGCAGCCAAAGGCGGGCGGCGCTGAGCGCCGCCCGCTTCCGCGTCAGTCCCAAGGAATGACCGCCATCAGGGTGTCGTCGTCCTGTCCCGGATAGCGGCCGAGGTTCGCATTCAGCTTCGCGAAACCGGTGTTGACCGAAAGAGTGTAGTATTCGCCGCCTCGCTGGTTCTTCTTCTTCCAGATGCCGCCAACTTCGATCGGGCGATTGCGTGGAGACTTGCCGTAGAGGCGGAAGACCGGAGCTTGAAGGTTGTCGCTATGCACGGGCTCGCCGGTCACGTCGATATCGAAGGTGATGGTGGCGATGTTACCTGCGACCTTGTCGCCGTCGATCTTGATGTAATTCACGAGGTCAGTCATCGGTATTACTCCTCTTTTCGGTTGCCGATGCGGAAACACCGGAACGAACACGGGACATGCGTCACCCGTCAGGGCCGCAACATCGTGGAGGACGCCGAAAGGCTGGCGAATTTGCTTCGCGAGGAGCGCCGAAGGCGCGGGGAAATTCGTCAGCGCAGGCGTTGGCGCAGGGCCGTTCGGTCCTAGATTCCGCTCGTCAGGCAAACCGAATGGAGCGGAGTAATTAACGTCATGACGGATCGCGGTACGTACATCACGAACGGCGACCCTTGGAAAGCATAAGTTGTATTGCCGCATCAACTTTGAATATGACCATCCGCAGCCTCATGACAATTAGAAAAAAGCAGGGGCGTCTATTGGGCGTCTGCCTTACGGCACCGCCGCTCTATTCGCCGGTTCTGGCGCACCGGCTCACCGAACCAGTCAGGCCGCGCGCCAGCCTACACAACGGCCAGCACCGTCACGCAAGCGTGCCGATCCCGGCCTGTTCCGGACAGGGCGCGCGGCCAGCCTGTTTCGGCCCATTCGGGTAACGATCGGACTGACGCGGAATATGGTCGCTGGCCAAGGCCGCGAAGCCATTGGGTGCGGCGCGATCGCGCCGCAGGTCCCGATCCCACGCGCTGCGCGCAGCCTCGAAGAAGAAGGGCAGTTTCACCGCATGAGGCCGTCGGGCCAGCGCAATAATGTTCCAATCCTGCCGCGTTGAAACCGGCTACGGCCGGTGGCTTGGAGGGAGCAATGTGCTTCATGCCCCGCTCCTGTGAGCTGCGTTATTCATTGCTGCGTAGACTACCACCCGGCCAGGGGCCAGCAACCTTGTCGGCCAAGAATTTTCCCCGCGCCTTCGGCGCTCCTCGCGCAACAAAATTCATGTCCGCAAAGGTGCTCCGCTGCGCTGCGCCCCTCCGGGTGCAAGCCCCTGTCCGGGCGTTCGCGTAACTCCGCAATAACGCAGATCACAGGAGCTACCACCATGAAGAATTTTATCCAATATCTCCAAGCCACCGGCCGCAGCCTCCGCACTTTCCTCGCGAAGATCGTCAGTAACTTCTTCCGCCGGGGCAGTATCGCCCTGAAAATCGCGGTGAAACTGCCCTTCTTCTTCGAGGCAGACCTGACGTTCAAAACCGAGTGGGATCGGGACCAGCACCGCTAATGCGGTGCAGCCAAGGCCGCTTCGGCGGCCTTGGCCTTTTCCCGTCCTTCGGCCTCGACGATGCGAGCCGCATAGCGGCTCACGCTGTTAATTAGAGGGGGAGAGATCGGCCGCCGGTCTCTCCCCCGCAACAGGGCAAAACCGGTTTCCCCGTCCTTCCGCGGGCGAGCTCGCCGGCGTTGCCGGCGAACTCCCCCTTGTGCAGGACCAGGTGCGCGGATTTTGCGCGTCCCGCGCGGATCCGCGCAACCTGTCCCTACGGGCGGGTGATCCCCCTCCGGTTTTGCCTGTTGCCCCCCTCTCTCCGGTCGGATCGCCGACTGCTCGGGAGCAGGAGCGGGGCTCCTGCCCCTCACCGGGACAGGAAGACCGCTTCGCGGATCAGGAGAGAAAACACCATGCGCAAACAGTCCAAAAGCAGCACCACACAGCCCCGCGCTGACGTTTACGAGCGGATCACCAACCGGATCATTGAACAGCTTGAGCAGGGTACTCGCCCATGGATGCAGCCATGGGGCGCTTGCGGAACGCCGGTCCGCCCGTTGCGGCATAATGGCGTTCCCTATCGCGGTATCAATACCGTGCTTTTGTGGATGGAAGCCAGCGAGCGCGGCTATTCTTCGCCGTTTTGGATGACCTACAAGCAGGCGCAGGAGCTTGGCGGGCAAGTGCGCAAAGGCGAGAAATCGGCCCTTGTCGTCTATGCGAACGCCATCGAGCGCACGGAGACGACAGAAAGCGGCGAGGAGATCGAAAAGCGCATTCCTTTCATGAAAGGATATAGCGTTTTTTGCGCCGATCAGATCGATGACCTGCCAGAGCAGTATTACGCCAAGGCGACCGCGCCAGAAGGATCGGAGAGTAAGGAACGCATTCCGCAAGTGGATGCCTTTTTCGCCAACCTTGGCGCTGACATCCGCGAAGGTGGAAACAAGGCGTATTACCGGATCGATGCTGATTTCATCGGCATGCCGGTTTTTGACGCCTTTGTTTCGGCCGAGGCACATGCGACCACGCTCGGGCACGAATGCATCCACTGGACCCGCCACCCGTCGCGCCTTGCTCGGGATTTTGGCCGCAAGGCATGGGGCGATGAGGGATATTCGCGGGAAGAATTGTGTGCCGAACTTGGGAGCGTTTTTTTAGCCGCCGATCTTGGCCTTGCCATCGATCCCCGCGACGATCATGCCGCCTATATCGCGAGTTGGCTGGCCTTATGCTCACCTCGTCATAACTTCAGTTATCCGCAGCAACCCATAATGCGAAGGAAGGCGGCCAGATTGCCTAAAGTTCGGGGTTTCGGGCCACCTTCCTCCGCATTATTTCAGAGCGTGTCGAGCCAGGCGAGAACGCTCGTATCGCGTTTCCACGAGGGCTGGCGGGTGGGTGTTTCGGGAGCACCGACCTTTTCCAATGCCTTGCGCTTTGTTTCGAGGTTGGCTCTGGCGTAGTGGTTGGTTGTGTCGAGGCTCACATGACCGAGCCAGCTACGGATGACCGTGACGTCGACGCCCGCCGATATGAGATGCACGGCGGTTGCATGCCGGAAGGCGTGGGGCGTCACATGCTTGTCGCGCAGGGTTGGTGAGGTTTCGGCCGCTGCCTTCACATAGGCGGCAAGCTTGAACCGGACCCCCGATGCGCTGAGCGGTTCGCCATAGCGGTTAACGAACAGCCTCTGGTTTGGCGCCCGTGGTTGCCGTTCGAGCAGCTTCTGCAACAATATCACGGTTTCCGGCCAGAGCGGGCAGATGCGTTCTTTTCGACCCTTTCCGGTGAGGCGCACGCAGCTCGGACTGTCGAACCGGACCGCATCGGGGCACAGATCGAGCGCTTCCTGTATTCGCGCGCCGCTGTTGTAGAGGAACGAGAGCAAGGCGTGGTCGCGCATACCTTCGAGTGTCGAACGATCAGGCTGAGCCAGGATAGCCGTCACTTCCGCCGGGTCCAGATAGCAGGGTTCCGACACCGGACCGCGCTTAATCGGGATGTTGAGGATTTCGACGCACTGGGCGATCGATCCGGGATCCTTGGTTGCAACGAAGTTGAAGAAGCTGCGTATCGCTGCAAGCCGGCAGTTTCGCGTGCCGATCTTGCCGCCGCGTTCGTGTTCGGCGTGACCGAGGAACGCAATGACCTCTCCGGCGGTTAGATCCGCCAGCGTGATCATCGCCACCTTCTTGCCTGAGCGCTTTGCGACGAACCGGAGGAAGAGTCGCCAGGCATCGCGATACGACCGGACCGTATGGATGGAGGCATTGCGCTGCTCGACCAGCCACTCGTAGAAGAACGCGCGCATCAGCCACGGGAACTGATTGTTCTTGCTCATGCCCGCACCTCCTGCCCGATATTGAGGCATGGCGCGCCCAGCACGCGGAACCGCTCATTGGCGTGATGCAGCAAGTCCTGCGTGACGGTGATGTAGACCAGGGTCGAGTTGATGTCCCGATGGCCGAGATAGGTCGCAAGGAACGGCAGACGATCCTGCGGATTGATGCCTGCCTCGTACCATTCGAGGATCCGGTTCACGACCATCGAATGCCGCAGATCGTGCAGGCGAGGTCCAGTTCGCCCCCGAGGCGGCTTCAGCCCGGCGCGGCGTATGACGTCAACCAGCAGCCAGGCGACGGCCTGCTTCGTATAGCGGTCACCACGCTGTTCGTGCCAGAACAGGCCGGAGCGCGGATCAAGGAACCCACCGGCGCGGCGTCGCGCTTCCGTATATGATCGAAGTTCTACCATCACACTGTCGGGCAGCGGCAGTATCCTGGTCTTGTAGAACTTGGTTTGGCGGATCGTGATCGTGCCGCCTTGGAAGTCCACGTCACCAAGATCGAGGCGAGCCAGTTCGCTTCGCCGCAGACCGGCGCAATAGGCGAGCAGCAGCATGGTGTAGATGCTCGACGGACGAAGCGGCGATCGAGGTGAAGGGTAAGAGCGGGCGATGTCGAGCATACGCAGCACATCGGACGGTGTGTAAATATGCGGTTTTCGCCAATGTCTGGCCACTTCCTTTTCTGGGCGCGGATCAGGTCGGCGGGGCGGGATCGATGGGTCCTGATGGCGCAGGATTTTCGTGAGGACCCGTCGGAGCTTTTCGCACTCGTTGGGATGATTGCGCGTCGTTTTCGCCGCGGACCAGTGTTCAAGCATCACCTCGAGCGGCTGGTCCTGAAGCTCCGGGTTTAGCTGAAGAAAGCGGTCGAGCCGCCATAGCCGCATCGCTTGCGCAGTGTATTTGTAACCCCGGTTGCGCATCAATGTGACGTGCTCAGCCATCATGTTGCCCAGCACACTGCCGAATGGCCTGGGTCGGTATAGTTCGGCAAGCGCGCGATCCGGATCGCTGGAGGCCAGCGCGCGCCACACCGGCTTGCACTGTTTGATATTGCAAGCCTCACGCAGACTGGCGACGGGATTGCGTTCGATCGCTCCGGTTTCTTCAAGGTGATCGAGGAAACGGTCGATAATCCGGGTGCGGTGCAGCCGTGTCGTCGAGGCCCACCGGCCAGGCGACACATGCAACCATGCCACCAGCATGTCCTTGTCGAGCTTGCCGTGGCGTTCGGCGACATCCTGGAAGATGTTGAGCGCCTGCTTGTAGTAGATGGGGCTCTGCGTGGTGCGCAGGTTGAGGCCTGCAATGTACCGCGCGATCAGCTTGCGATCAGGGTCGGGCCAGTTCGTCATGACCGCACCTCCCGTCCCGGCACGTCGAGCGCGATGGCCCGAAGGTCCTCGGTGGCGAGCTTCAGATAGGGAGCTGTGGACTCCGTAGAGCGATGCCCGAGCAGATCGCCGATCACCTTCTGCGGCACGGCGGCGCGCAGCATTTCGACGGCGCGTGCATGGCGGAAGATATGGGAGCCGCTTTTACCAGCCGGCGTGATCCCGGCAGTCGTAAGCCGCCGCCGCACCATATTGGCCAGCATGCCGAGCTTACGATAAGGCGCGCGTGTTCGGACAAAGATCTCGCGAGCATTTGTGACAGGCCGCCCCGTCTGCAGATAGGCGAGCACGGCCTCACCCACCGGCGCCATCAATGGCAGGAATGAGTTGGCCCGGGTCTTGGTGTGCCTGATGCGGATCACTTCCGCCCGCCAGTCGATATCCTCGATCCGCAGGTTGCAGATTTCGCCCGATCTCAAGCCATAGGTCGCCAGCAATTGCAGGATGGCATGATCCCGCAGGCCCGTCGGCGTCTTATCCTCCCCCGAGGACTGCAAAACCGCCGTGACCTGATCGGGCGTAAGGATCGATGGCACCCCTTCATACGCATAGAGCAAGGGGGCGATGACATGCGGCGATAAATCGATGGCGACGCGCCCTGTTCGATGGAGATAGCGCAGCATCGAGCGAAGGCGCTCCGCCACATCCTTCACAGACCGGCGCGTCTGATGAGGGCTGCGCGTGTCCATGTAACGGTCGATGTCGCTGACGGTCATTGCCATCAGGCTGTCGGGACCGTGCCGATCGAGCTGCCAGACCAGAAAGTTACGGCCCTCCCACATCAGCGCGTCGATGCTGGCCGTAGCAAGGCCTCGTTCTTCGCGCAGCCAGGTCTCGTACTCGTCGCAGATGGCAAAGCGCAGTGCGTCGGCCGCGCAGGTCGCTTTCGGCGGGGACGGCCATTGGCCCTGTGCAAGCCGCAGCAAGGCATGGATTCCGGAGCGCGGGATAGAGTGCCAGTATGGCCCCGGAGATCGACCATGGCGCTTCCGGAACAGCGCTACCGCATGATGCAGGTAATGAACCACCTGCGTCTCGGTCACCTCCACAACATCGATGTTCTGCTGTGCAAGGTATTCGACGAACCCGCGCGCATAGGCGCAGTAGTTGCCGATCACCACCGGGCTGTATCGTTGGTTGGTCAGTACAATTCTGAGCTCGGCGATGAGCTCGTAATCAGCATTCAACATTATTGATTCCTCTGCTTGTCAAAACGACAGCAAAGGTCCGGCACAAAATAATGCTGAGCAAATCCCGCTCGCGGAAGCTGGAACCCCGCGGATTTCCAGCGGTGCGGCCGCCTTCCTTCGCATTATGGGCTGCTGCGGATAACTCAAGGTCCTGAACAACGACAAACGGGCGATTTTTCAGGCGGCATCCCATGCAGAGCGTGCCGTTACCTATCTGCATAGCCTTCAGCCTGACGCGGGCGAGATCACAGCCGAAGTTGACGAGATCGAGGAACGTCGCGCCGCTTGAGCGGCGCGGGAAAGGATGAGCCATGGGCACCATTGGAGAATTGGAACAACAGGCAGGCATAGGACCGGCGCGCGAGGAACGCGCCGCCTTCTGGATGCAATTCCGGCATCTCGAAGGGAGAGCCTGCCTTGAGGCCGGAGTTGCGGAACTGCACCGGATTATTGCGGAAAAGGCGGAGCTTGCTCGCCATGCCATGAAGGAGGACGGCCTATGACTGATTTGGAGACCCTGAATTCTTTCGTGCCGGGATGGAGCGAAATCCCGAACGGGATGATGACGAACCCACATGACGCAGGCGGCATTATCGATTGCACTTTCGTAACCGGCGAATGGTTTGTGATCTTCAATGATGATCGCCCTATGCGGGACGGTTTCGCCACGCGGAAAGATGCCATCGCAGCCTTTATCGAGGCTGCCCGTCCTCAAGTCCGATAGAGGCCGAAGGCTGACATGAAGAATTCATTTCAGTGGAAGCGCTGGAATCTTGGTTACACAAAGGAGGTCATGGACCGCGATCCTGACAGCCCTTTGACGCAGGCGCTTTTATCGTGCTGGCCGCCGCGTATCCAACGGGCGCTAGTGGCCCGGTTCAAATCGCGGGCACAGGAGTTTGTCCCGGATCGACCGGACCAAACCCCTCGAAAGAGGGGGGGCAAGCCGCCCCTCCCTCAAACACCCTCCCATGGGAAGGAGGGACGGTTCCCTCCTCCTCCTTCCCAAACCCTTCCACCTCTCCCTGGCAGTGGGTAACGATGCGGGCAGATTCGCCAGTACCGAGAGAATCAGTCATTGATGATCAGTGCCGGAAGTGTTCGTAAAGCCGGCCACGATGATGCGATTGCGCTTGTGCGACAATGCGATCCCACAGGCTTTGGGTTTAGGAAAAACCCTTACGACGCAAGCGCTTGTCAAGTTGTGACCGGTTCGCTTGAAAGCTGTAGCTCGGAAAATTTCCCGAATCATTTTGCTTTATCAAGCAAATCGGTTAGCGTTTGCGGCTGACGCGATTGCGAGTCGTGTGATTTGGAACGAGGAGAAACCCTAACCCGGAAAAAGTAAACCCCGACGCAGCAAGCTACATCGGGGGGAAAGAATGATCTTAGAAGCGATTGCCGTCGCTCCGAGAGACCCATCTCAAAAACTCAAGTCTCAATCTAAGGCTCCTTTCCCTCACTGTCAATATCGAGCGCAGCTTTTGCGAACGGGTGAGCTTTGCCCGGATTTCAGAAAGGAATCCGATGCAGACCATCGCCAGTTTCAGAAGGGTGACGCCTGGCATTCTTGCCAGCGCTGCCCTTGCCATGAGGGAAGACAACCGCCCCGCGACCAAGGCGCAGGTTGCGAGCGCGCTAAAGAAATGCGCCGGTCGCCTTGGCATAAAAGGCTATCCCTACCAGATCCTCGACACGCTTCTTGCTATCTCCCCGGCAGAGGACTGGACAGAGGGCAAGCGTCCCGTCGTTGCCATATCAAATGCCCGTTTGGCCTATGATCTTGGCGTCTGCGAGAAAACCGTCACCCGCGCCATTCGTTCGCTCGTGGAGGCGGGCATTGTCGCTTATCGCGACAGCCCGACCGGTCGCCGCTATGTAAATCGGGAAGGCGGGGGCAGCTTCGGCCTTGATTTCTCGCCCGCCAGAGCGCGGCTCGCGGAACTCGAAGAACTGGCGAGCGCTCATGTTGATGAGTGGCGATCGATGCGCGAGACGACACGGCAAAGCCAAGGTGTCGCCCGGCAGATCGTCGATGCGCTCGAACAGCTTCGCCGTGATGGTCATGAGACGCAGGGTTTCGAGGAGAAGTTCAATGCGCTCGTAGTCGATTTTCACCAACAGAGGGCAAATCCTGACTACCTTGCGCAGCTCGTGGACCTCCTGAAGGACGCACTTGCACTGTATGAGCCGTCCGAGCAACCTTCGGGGTCATCGCCACAGAATGATGATTCTGCCGATCAAAGCCGTAAAGAGTCCCCCGCGCAGGACAATTCTGTCCCCCCATATACAACTACAACCCCCACGACATTAGTAAGAAGAGAACGGCATCGCGCTAACGCACGATCGATTCAGTTTAGTTCTGAGATCGGCTCCGCCGATCAATGGGCTCTCGAAAAAGAGCCTGTGCGAGCGGAACCGTCTGCGCAAGACCGGGAACGTAGTGATGATGATCCTGCAACCACCCTTGATCTGCTACGGCTAGCTTGCCGCCAGCTTCAGGCCGAATATGGCATCAGTTTCTCGTCCTGGCGCGATTTGGAGGGGCAGGCCGACACAATCCGGGCGCTCATACAAATACCGCGCGAAACATGGGTCGCGGGCGTACAGGTCGCCGGCCGGATGAACGCGGCCGCGGCGCTCGCGATCGTGGCTGAGAAGCTGGTGCGGTCCGCCGCGCTGAAGCCGGGCGCGGCCGAGATCGCGAAGCCGGCGCGCTACTTCCTGTCAATGCTGTACCGCTCGCCGAAGGGTGAATTGCACCTCGCGCCGACACTGCGGGCCTTGGCGAAATCTGCCATGAACTAGGGCGCTCGAATTGTTGAAGGCGAAAGGGAAGCCCCCGCCGAAGCAGGCCGGGGGGACGGCGCGAATACCGATGATGGTCATTGGCATCGAGGTCCTGCCGGCAAGATGTAGGGAGCTGTGCACGCTTTGCAAAGCGGCGCTGACAGTTTGAGGTGAAGGACCAAGCTACCGGCCTGGTTCATGTTCCAGATTGCCGACTGTCATTTCGATAGACGGGCGCGAAAGCTGTGTAGCGTAGCTGGCGGCACGGAGCAGGAAGTTTCGTGCGCGCGACGCCTAGGCCATTGATGTCAATGTCGTCGGGACGAACACTGTGAAGCCGTGCCGGTCAAAATGCCGGTTTCGGCTATGGAATGAAATGGGACGAGAGCAAAGACATAGCGATCAAATCCCTTTGCATGGCAGCGTTGTCGATCGAATAGGCCACTAGGACCGTCCGCCCGGCCAGCAACAGCATAACCGAACGATTTTCCCCGCGCCTGCGGCGCTTCCTCGCGAGTCAAAATCGCCCGCCAATGCCGTCCTCCGCTGCGCTGCGGCCCTTCGGGTGCAGCCCGGTCTTTGTGCGGTCCTTTCTCGTGTCCATCGACAACGCAAGCAAAGGAGATCGCGCAATGTCTGACCTCGTAAACTTCATCCAGATCGACGCCGAAACCGACACGCTGACCGGCAACCTCGCAACGCTGACCTTCGACATCGACATCACCGGCGAGCCGGTTGAGAGCACGAACCCTCAGGCTCCGGTCTACCGGCTTTACGCGAAGTCCCCGCGCAACCGCCGGATCGAGATCGGCGGCATCTGGAAAAAGAAGAACCAGAGGGGCGGCGAATACTATACGCTCACCGTCAACACCGGCTTTGCAAAGCTGAACGCGAACCTGGGCCGCTATCCGGGGCAGGATGACGAAAGCCTGATGGCGGTCATCCCCTGGGATTGATCCACCCGGCCCCCGCTTCGGCGGGGGCTTCCCTTTCGCCTTCCCTGAGACGGAGAGTTCAATGACTGATTCCCAAACCCACCTGTTTCGTGTGGAGCTCGAACGCCCAAATGGCGCCCTGGATTGCTATCCGTGTGTATCGCTCGATACGCTGCCCGAGCTGATCGTTCCGCTCATCTCGAGCGCTGATGAACCCGCCGGCACCATTGTCCGCGTCTACGACTATCAACGCTGGACGCCCGACAGTGAAAGCGGGCTCATACGTGCCCTGTCTCTCCTCGAATAGGACTTGCCCCTTGTTCGATCCGCGCCGGAGGCGGATCGAACTTTCTCGCCAACGGGCGAGGGGCGATGCCCCTCGTCCCGATAGGTCAGGATGGCACCGAACCGCCCGATCCGGTCAAACTCGGTCGCTTGCGACCGGAACCGGAGCCACGCGCAGCGGCGAGCCCGCGAGCATGGCGAGGCTCTGCAATTTGACCGGATCGAGGATCGGTGCATTTCAACAAGGAAATAGTCGCCGGCGAAGCCGGCCTTCCATGCAGTAAGGGTTTTTCCAGCCCGGAGGGCCGAAGCCTGCTTTCGAGGGAAAGCAGGCGTAGCAGGCGGAGGCCTGAGCGCGCCCCCAATGGCGCCGTAGAGAAGGCCGGAGCCTGTGGGAAAACCCTGCGGCCGAAGGCCGCCGTAAAACGCTGTCCCAAAACTGACGTTTTTGATATGTTGTTTTTGTTACGGGTTTTCTCGCCATGTCCGGATAGGACTCGCATCAATCGACACGACGACGCCGGCGGGCAAGATGGTTTTCGGGATCTTCGCCGCTCTGGCTGAGTATGAACGCGAACTGACAATAGAACGTACTGTGGCGGGCCTCTCTGCTGCGCGAGCGCGCGGGAGAGTAGGAGGGAGACCGCCGAAAATGACAAAGGCGAAGTTACGTTTGGCTATGGCTGCGATGAGCCAGCCGGGAACGAAGGTCGGGGAACTATGCCGGGAATTAGGCATTACCCGATCGACCCTTTATCGGCATGTCGGGCCAGACGGCACCTTGCGGACCGAGGGGAAAAAGCTCCTGCCAAGCTAGTCGTATTTGACATTGAAAATGTCGCAGGATTCATTGTGAAATGATTCTGCTGGATGGAGCAAAACATTGACTCCATTAAGGGAGATGATAACGGTTAGGACGTTCTCTTGTATAAAAGTACACCAATAAGCGCACCAAATAAAATCGAACGTGGGAACGACAGACGGGCGGAACAGATGAAGGGCATCTCAAAGGTAATAACGTTTGACGGCCCACCTGAACCAGAGAAAATAAAACCGGGTGAAGCCGGCGTGAATCTCTCTTGGTTGACAGAACTCGCGGATAACCCTCCTCCAAAAAACAGGCATTGGTCTAAGATGCTTCGGGAGTTGGTGTTAAATCCGCGAGCGGATGGGACAACTCCGACAAATGACGAGTTGGCGGCTAAACTCGAAGTCTTTCGAGATACAGTGATGCGCGCCAAAAAGCGTTGGCAAAAGATCGGCGTGATCTATCGCGTCAATTACAACGGCGTTTATGCTTACAATCCCAAAATGCTTGTCGCGAAAGACAAGGACGGGAATGTCATAAAGCACGTGTCGATTGATGTGCGGGCGGCGTCCGATATGGAGGCCTACCACTAGGGCAACTAGCGGTACTTCTCAAAAAGATCGACCTGTTCGGGCTTGTCTCCGGCCTCCTCAGAATGTGCCGGAGCACTCGCATTTTTGCGTGCGGCCGCGGCCGCCGCTTTGAAGGCTTCTTCAAGCGGCAAGTCCTCTTGTTCGGTATCTTCGGTCGAAGGCAGCGCACCTCGTGGCGGCGGTGAGTTCTTACCAAGAACCGCCTTCACATAGACGTCGATATCGGCGTCACTGGTGAAGGTGCCGGTTGGTTTAAAGGTGTAGGTCCACTCGGCCGGAACGTTCGACGGGCGATGATCCTTTGCGTCTTCAGGGAAGGGGAATTTGACCTGATAGACGTTCTTGCCGATCCCGGTAACGAAGGCGGTCACACCTTTATCATCGACGCCCAATTCCGTGCTGAATTCCGATCGTTCGATAGGGCTGGCGCGATGCGTCTCCTTCAGCCATTTCGTCGTGCCATCGGTCATCATGTCCCGGCGATATTCATAGAATGTCGTCTCGCCCAGGTCACGTTCCATGCGTTCTGCTGTGGGTCCAAAGTTGATGCGAGTTATGACCTTTGTGCCAACAGACGCTATGAGGACGTCGAGGACTTCCTGTCCGTAGTTTTTGGCGATCTGTGACAGGTCTTGCAGACCAAGTACGGCGCAGACCCCCTTGGACCGACCGAGAGTAACGAAGCGCTCGAAATCCTGAATTTCCGGAAGCTGCCCCCATTCATCGAGAAAGAACCAAATGCGGCGCAGGTCATGATCTGAAAGCAGGTTGCTGTCCGTGACGGTTGAGACAGCAACAGCGTATAGCGCGGAAATCCAGCCGTCGGAGAGTTCGGCATACCGGCCGGAGTGTTGGACAATAACCGTTCTCTGATCGGTCTTGTTGACCAACCATTCACGTAACCGGAAGCGCTGCCTTCCCTCATAGGTGGGCCATGCTGTCGCCAGCATTTCGAGCAGACGCATGTTCGTTTCGAGCTGGCCGAGCGTGGACATGACCTGCTTGTAATCTGCGGTCAAGAAGATGTCGGCTCCGCGCTGATACTTGAGCATGATCCGGAGCAGTTTTTCCTGATCCTGACGCGTTTCATTGAGCAGATCGAGCCATGTCCATTCCTTCGGTTTTTCCGCCATCAGCTTGATAGCGCAGCCGGCGAGGACAGCGCGAGCGCTCTGCGTAAAAAACGGATGTCCGTCATCGGGAATGATACGTTGCGCCAATTCAACAGCGTCCTGTGACACGATCAAATCGGCCGCAATATCCCAAACCGCCGAACGGTCATCCTGTGGCGCCAGAAGAAGCGGAGGAACCTCTTTTCCGTCACGAACCGATGGAGGTGTTATGCGGGTATAGTCACCCTTCTCATCGAAGATGATAGCTTTGTCCCCGCGTTCGACAACGGAGCCGATCATGCGACGAAAAGTTACCGTCTTGCCACCCCCGGGAGCGCCAAGGATGAATGTGTGATTTGTCTCGCGAGGGAGCGTGTAATGCCATCCATTGAACATATGGATTCCGCGAGTCTTCGGATAGCGATTGTGCTTCTGCTCGTAACGAGCAGCACGCAACAAAGCGTCCATTCCCTCTACGACCATTCCCGAGATAATGACGCGTTGCCGAACCACGAGCCACTTCTGATAAATGAATACTCCGAGGAGGGCGAGAGCGACTATAAGAGGCGCAATAACGACTACCTGGTTGCGAATAGCTGAACCGGCGAGGGGGCTTCCAATCGCTTCAAGATGGGATCGGCAAGCGCCCCATTTCCATATCGTCAGGCAATCCCATGCCTGCGAAAAAGAGAGCTGGACGAAATGACCATTCGCCGTAGGCCATGATGGGTTCACGAAGCGGAAGTACCACAAGAGCGGCGTCATGACCGCCGCCACAATAGCGGCGATAACGAGAACTCCAACAGCAGGTTCAGGCGGTTTCCGTATCATTTCTCAAAAGCCTTCCTGCCCTTTTCAATCATCGCAGTGCGAAGCTTCTCGTTATCCTTTTGCTCAAAAGCCGTCAGCAGCACACCGAGGATGAAAGCGGGGTTTTCATTGCGAAGACCCGCCTTCACGACGAGGCCGCCAAGCATGATTTTCTCATGCGCATCCTTCTGTCGATTTGCCGCCATCCTGTCTCGATACTCCCTATGTCGCTTCCCAAGCAGGAGTGCTAAGCGCCCTGCTTCACTCAGCGGGTGTTTGTTGAAATCGGTCGGCCACTTCCTTCAGAGCCTTGAGTAATTCGCGGTCGGACACATCGACGTCAGCAAGTCCAGCTTTGACAGCCAGTCCACCTAGCCGTTCAGCTTCCTTTGCGCGTTCCGCATCGAGCTGTTGTTGCAAGCGTGCGATCTCTTCCTGAATCTTCGATACCTTTGAGGTGCGTGCCACGAGTAGCCTCCGTTGTTTCGCTGTACACTCGTCATTGATACCGCCAGTTGCTCTATACGGCAAGATTGAATTCCACTCGATGAGCTGTCGAGCGGTAGCGAGCCAATAAGAAAAACAAAGTGTTGGCGGAGCCAACGCATTGTCAGTCCCGTCCGGAGCCGCGCAGCGCTCCGGTTTCTAAGGGCGCACTTATGTATCGACAAGTCGATACCTGCTTGTTATGTGTGTTCGCATGGCGATATTTCATCTTCATGCGAAGGTTTTAAGCAGGGCGACCGGGCAAAGCGCGGTCGCAGCAGCATCATATCGCCATTGCGCCGCCATGACTAATCAGACCTATGAACGGTCCTATGATTTTTCCAACAAGAAGGGAAACGTTCACAGCGAATTCGCGATACCAGCTAATGCGCCGGAATGGGCGCAGGCTCTCGCGAACCTTTCCCCGGTTCAGGCGTCGGAGGCCTTTTGGAATAAAGTTGAGGCATCCGAGAACAGGAAGGACGCGCAGTTTGCTCGTGAAATGACACTTGCCCTGCCCATTGAGTTTTCGCGAGAACAGAACATTGCCCTGGTCCGCGAATTCGTGGAGGAGAACTTTTCAAAGAAGGGGGTCGTGGCGGATTGGGCGTATCACGAGATCAAGGGCAATCCGCACGTTCATATCATGAGCGCTTTGCGGCCTCTGACAGATGAGGGATTTGGAGCAAAAAATGTTCGCGCGGTTGATGAGAATGGTGAGCCGAAATTCTCGAAGAACGGCCATGCCCTCTATCGCCAGTTCGCCGGAGACAAGGAGCTCATCCCTGCACTGAGAGAAGCATGGGCGGATGTGCAGAACCATCATCTTGCCTCACACGGGTTCGATATTCGTGTTGACCACCGCTCCTATTCAGAGCAGGGAATTGCGATCGAACCAACCATGCACCGCGGGCCTACCGCCGAGGGGATGGACCGGAAAGGGGTGAAGTCGGATCGCATAGAGATCAATGCAGAGATCGAAGCGACACGCCGCCAGCAGGTGATGGCAGATCCTTCCATCATCCTGAAGCTGATCACCGCTGAAAAGTCTGTCTTCGATGAGCGCGACGTTGCGCGAACAGTCCATCGCTACACCGATTCCTACGAGGATTTTCAGGCGCTGTTCCTCCGCGTAGGCGCGCTTGAAAATCAGGTGATGATCGCATCACCGATCTTCGATCCTATGACAGACAAGATCATTGAGCGCGCAAAATATACAACGACGGAAGTGCTCGATACCGAACGAACTATGATCGCTTCTGCGCGGTCGCTAGTCGGTCGGGACGGTTTTGCGGTCAATCAGAAGAGCGCTGATAAGGTTGTCGCAGAGGTTGAGAAACGTGCCGGTTTCAAATTCGATCCAGAGCAAAAGGTTGTCATTTCTCGCCTAACTGAAAAGGCGGGTATCGCCGTCATGGTCGGTTACGCAGGTGCCGGCAAATCGACTGTGATGAACGCTGTACGCGCGGTTTACGAGGGAGAGGGGAGACGTGTCGTAGGCGGAGCGTTGGCCGGCAAGGCTGCAGTCGGCTTGCAGGAAAGTGCAGGCATTGAATCCCGCACACTTGCCTCCTGGGAGGCGTCTTGGAAGAACGGCCTTCGCCAGTTGGGGCCGGGCGATGTGTTCGTACTTGATGAAGCAGGCATGGTCGGTTCAGCGCAGATGCAGCGATTTGTTTCTGCGGTGGAAGAAGCCGGAGCGAAGCTCATCTTACTCGGTGATGCGCGCCAGTTGCAGCCGATTGAAGCTGGTGCCGCCTTCCGGGCTATTGCCGATGACGCAGGGTACATCGAGCTTACGGGCGTTCGCCGCCAGCGCGAAGAATGGATGCAGAATGCGACTATTGAATTCGGCAAGGGGAATACCGCGGACGCGATCGGGCGCTACGTCGAACATGATCTCGTCCAGCTCGAATCTGACAGTGCATCGGCTCGGAATTCTTTGATCGGCAATTGGCGGAGTGATTGGGAGGCCGGCGTCGATGTGTTGATGCTTGCGCATCGCAATGTCGATGTCCTTGCTCTGAATATGGCTGCCCGAAACGTTATCAAAGAGGGAGGCGGTCTTCAGGAGGAACATGGGTTCCGGACTGATCGGGGCCAGCGTCAGTTTGCGGTTGGGGATCGTATCGTATTTCTGGAGAAGAGCCGTGAACTTGGTGTCGAGAACGGTTCATTCGGCAATGTAGAGGAGGCTAGTCGCGGCCGTCTCGTGATTGGTCTGTTTGACGGCCGAAGCGTCACCGTCGCACAGAACGGTTACGCGAATATCGATTATGGCTACGCAGCGACGATCCACAAGAGTCAGGGCGCGACGGTCGATCGTGCCCACGTTCTGGCGAGCCCGACGATGGACGCGCACATGACGTATGTGGCGATGAGCCGGCATCGAGACAGTGCGACCCTTTATGCAGGTTCCGATGAATTCGGAACTCTTGATAAGTTGGTGGACACACTTTCACGCGATCGCATGAAGGATACCACTCTCGCTTATGAACGGACTGACGATTACCGTCTGAGCGTGAAGGAATTTGCTGAACGGCGCGGCATCCCATCATTCAGCGAAATTGGGGATATGTTCCGTCATCAGCTTGCGGCATTGCGAGAGCGCTTCACGAAGGTTGCCGAGCGGCTGGAAGCCATTGGCAAGAAATTCGCCCATGTCATTCGGCCTGAGCAGCAACAGGGCAAAGCCGCCGAACATCGGCCGGAATATCAACCGTCACAGCGGCAGGTCGTAACGGTTCCGGACATCACATTCCCCGAAATGACTTCTGCGGTTCGTCAAGCCCTTTCCCGATTGGAGCATAATCTAGGACATGCCCAAATCTCCGATACGGATCGAGCACGTCGGCGTTGGTTCACGAGTGCTGGATATGAATTAAGGGACGGTTCAGCCGCCACGGATCTTCAGCGCTTCAATCGGGAAATTGCTTCCATTATTCCGCAAGCGACTGTCGTTGCCATCGGTCCGGATCTCGGCGCCGACGATCGCAATCAGGTTCAGTCGCTATTACCGGAGTCGGTTCGAGAGGCTTTCATCGACAACTGGCCGCTGATCCATGCCGGGCAGAAAGCCGGTCAGGATCTCACGCGCCTCGAACTCGCGCAGACGCTCAACAGCGAAGCGAAAGAGAGGCTGGTAGTCGAACAGTATGAAAGGAGGCAGGCGATGTTTGCGACACCAGAAAAGCCACTTGTTGCAGCAATCTCCGACTGGCGCGATAGCATCGAGGCGACGGTTGCGGCACGGATGGAAACCCGGCCGGTCATGCAATCAGCAACACGCCGTCTCGAGACGGCGGTTGCAGCCGTCTGGCAGCGGCCTGAAGCCGTGCTTTCTGCGCTGCGGAACCTGATAGATGACGGGCGGGTTCTAGTCGCCGATTTAGCGCAGTCCATTCGGGATAATCCAGCATCTGTTGGCGAGCTTCACGGCAGCAGAAGCATGTTCGGCCGAAATGACGGCGTGCGAGAGAAGGCGCTGGCAGCGGTCTCGCCGGCGATCTCGGCCTTGCAGGATTACGGCCAGGTTCGAAGCAATCTGAGGAATGATCTGACCAAGGACGAGCAGCGGTTCCGTACCCTGATGCGGGAGCCAGTTGATGATCTTTCGCAGGCTGCACGCGAGCTTGTCGGTCGTATCGAGAGAACGCCTGCAGATCGTCTAGGGACGTTGATTAGATCGGCGGATGATCAGCAGGCAATGGGTGAGTTGCGCCGGTTTGTCGAGACAGTTCGCGACCGGTTCGGTTTGCCGGGAACAAATGAGCTTGATCGCGATCGCCTCGCCCAGGCGATGCCCGGTGCTGATCAGGAGCGGGTTGAAGCGTTCGCAGCCGGGTACGCGAAAGCTGACCAGCTTGTGACGACTGTTCAGGCCGCTCAACAGGCGCAGAAAATAGAGATGGCACACGAGCAGCAGCAAACGCGCGGACGAGAGAAGGGGCACGGAATCTCGTATTAAGATTGTAGGAAAATGCCCGCTTTGGTGATGCTGTATATTGCAAAATCCGTCAAATTGGGTAGGACTGAATTTGAGAGGGTGATCATTCCATTGATCGCTTGTCCATAATGAGAGACAAGGCGACTTTTGATGCGGAACTCAGTAATTGTAGCTCTGGCATTCCTATTGGGTGCCTGCGCGAACAAGAAAGAGAATTTCGATACTCTATCGGTTAGAAAATATCTCGATTCGTCGTTGGTGACTGTGAACGAGGAAAAGCGATATGCTTCGCTATATCCGAGAGCACTAGAGCCTCATGCAAGTAATACTGTCAGGCTGCATCCGGAGACCGCCGGACAAGAGCTTTTACAGCCGGTCCATGCCCGTTGGAACGGTACTCTGGATGATATCACACGGAAGGCGGCCCGCATGGCCGGTTATTCCGTTAGGGCGAATGGAGAACGTTCAGGGTCTCCAATCTTGGTTTCGGTCCATTGGGCTGACATGACGCTTCTTGGCCTTTTGCGGGAAGCCTTCGGCCAAGGAAAGGGGCGTGCATGGCTGGAAATTGACCAGTTTGCACGCGTCATGACCATCCACTACGCCCGGCCTGAAAAAAGCCCGGTCCCGCACCTGGACGACACCAAGCTATGAAGCAGTTTCCAACAATCCTTGCCGCACTGTCCGTCTCCGTTGCCCTGGCCGGTTGCACCACGACCGGTTCATCAAATCCGGACGAGCCGCCTCCACCTCCAACCCTTGGCGGAGTGGACAACCTAACTGGCGGGACGGCCGCACCGATGACTTACGAGCAGTTTGCCCGTAAGACGCGCAGCGGGACCGGCGCGAACGCGGTCGATTCAGAGCGGTATTCGGCACTGCGCGACGCAGCGCTCTCATATGCCGCTCAGGCCGCCTATGAGCGACGTTCATGGGAGATCCTGAGAGAGCTTGAGGCGCAGTCGTCGAGGCTTTCGCAAGAGTTCAATTTCAATGATGTGGTCTACAAGGCACCGAAAGAGGCGGGCTATGTCGTTCCTCCTGTTGTGAGCAGGGCCAAGGAAGCGATCACCATCACGGACGGCGGCCGCGAAAGCGTTGCGGCCGATGAATATTACCGCATCGAGAAGCCGGGTCGCCTCGTGGCCGTGATACCGAGCTGGCGCGATTATCTGGTTATCGGCGTCGATAAGACTCCAGATCCCTCAGACCAGTTTCTTCCTTCTGGAAAGGAAGAGCGAAAGATTTGGGACCGCTATATGGCTGAAGGCTGGCGGCAGGGGCGGATGCAGGCCGAGGAAGCGTTGAAGGAGAACATGAATCTTCTTCGCCGCGACTATTTGGGAATGGTCGAATATCGGCGTCTTGTTGATGCTGGCCTGGTCAAGAGCCTTGTAGTGACGTCGAGCGAGGTTCGTGCCAAGGGCACGCCGGAAGAGCTGTTTATCGGCCAACGCCGGGTGAAGATCGAGAATGCCGCAACATTCGTTTCCGACCCGCGGCGTTGGAAACCGATCACTCGGAGATTCGAGGTCTCCAAGTGAACGGAAATTCTATATCGAGCCAGACAAGCACGGTCGATCCCGCCGACCCCCTTGGCCTTCGCAAGCAGGAAGGGGGGTATGGCGGTCTCGTCATCGTCGTAGCGCTGATTGCTGTGGTTGCTGGCTATTGGCTCTATAGGCGAGGGAAATGATTGACGAATCGCGTCTGGACGATACTCCATTCAAGCCAACCGACTCCTTCGTACCCGTTCTGAAGGAAGAGCCGACGCGGTTCGATTCCTCGCCCGAGATTTTCGACACATTCATCGTTGGGGCCGGCAAGCGCGGGGCGTCTGACATTACCATCCAGTCGGAAGCCCGGCCGCGCATCCAGATCAATTCTCGCCAGCATTTCGGCACCAAGCGCATGTTGCTTCGCTCCGAGGTCGATCTGCTGCTGTCATATATCTGGCGATCGAGCGATGCGCCGAGCATCTTGCGGCAGGGCCGTTGTCTCGACTTCTCCTATGAAGTCCAAGTCAGTCGCCATGAGCGGCATCGTTTCCGCGTCAACGCAACACCAATCACGAAAAACGGTGGCTCCGGCGTCGAACTGACGATGCGCTCATTGCCGTCGCGCACTCCCACCCTGGACGACGTTCAGTTTGAAGAAGAGTTGAGGCCGTTTCTCAATCCAAAGTCCGGCATAATCGTCATTGCCGGCGGCACTGGACATGGAAAATCGACCACCATGGCGGCGATCACCCGCCATCACCTTGAAAACCATGAGAATCCTCGAAAGATTGTCGACTTTCAGGCACCGATCGAATTCACCTTCGCCGACATCCTTAGCGAGCAGGGCGATTCTGCGAGCCTGATCGGCCAATCAGAGATCGGGGAGGGCCGTGACCTTCCGACCTTTGCAGCCGGAATCTGGTCATCCCTTCGGCGAGCGCCGGCGATCATCAATGTCGGTGAGGCACGCGATCATGGCTCTATGAGCGGCTGCATCGCGGCCAGCATTCAGGGCCACATCGTCAATACGACCACTCATGCCGGGTCGGTTGCCGAGGGCCTACGGCGCATGGCGATGGAGTTCCCTGCCGAGGAGCAGGCAGCGCGAGCATTCGACCTGATCAGCTCGTTACAGATCTTCATCACACAGCATCTTATCCGCACGTCGGACGGTACAAGGCGCTTTGCAGTCCGCGAATTCCTTGTGTTCGATGATGATGTTCGCGACCGGTTTCTGGATAAGCCGATCGACGGATGGTCCGCTGTGGTGCGCCAGCTCCTGAAGGAAGGCATGAAGTCCGACAAGGTGATTGCACGACCGCTCGCGCAATCCACCATGAAACTCGTCGATGAAGGCTGGATCACGATGAGCGAGGCACGGAGCTTTATTCCGCGGTCGATGTTCGAGATCCTTGCATAATGGAGAAACGGGATGGCTGATCAGGATTGGTATGCAGTTAGGCCTATGACCGAGGCCCAGGAACGAGACGCGCGGGTAGATTTGACTATGATCATACGCGGCGAAGAACTGGACCTACCTTGGGGTCGATTAAGGAGGCTTTTAGATCACGAGCTCGTCGTGATTTCTTTTCCCGTGCACACCCAGGGAAGCGTGAGGTCGTTAGATCCGACCGACAAGGGGCTGCGCTTCCTGGGAGTGAAGGAACAATGACGACAAAAGGAAACGTTCAGAGGCTGTCAGGCCGCGGAGCAATTAGGCACCCAAAAAAGGCACGATGACATGGATTATCTTCTCAATACGTTTGCTCAAATGCCACGCGTTGTCCTTGATAATTTGGCAATCGCCGTGTTGGTAAGTTTGGTGATGCAAGCCGGAACGGCCGTCATTCTTACGAAAACCGATTTAGTTCCGCAAGAGCAGCGCGGTGAGTTTTATTTTTATGTGAAGTATGCTGGAAGCATCGGCTTAGGTCGATCCTCAAGGATAAGAATACTATTATTACTCATATTGGTAGTAGTATTCGACTCAATTAGTATCGGCGCAGCATCATTTTTTATAGAAATGCTGTGTTCCAATGGCAATGCTTTGATGACGGGCAATGGATATCCCTTGGAATATGCGGACAAGGCCATGGGGGCACTATCCGGTGTCCTTACAGTAGTTTTTATGCTCACACTAATATGGAAAGGTGGCAATGCTATTCTCACATGTCAGCGGTAATGTCGTAAAGGAGATAGCTGGTGTCAAAGTTCATTAAATGGTGTTTCTATGGCGAGAAAGAAGTGCGCAAATCCATGGGGATTTTATGGCCAATCCTGATAGGCTTAATATTTATAGTATTTTGGCCGTTGGGTAACAAAGCGGGTGATGCGTTCTTTCATTATATGGCTAACTAAGTGATCATGAGGCTGATAGGAGACAAAGCGCATGTCGGATCAGGAAATGCGGATTTTTATCATTACAGTTGCAGCCGTTCTTGTTGCAAAAGTTATTTGGGCTGTAGGGCGAAATCTATTGTTCGGCCGACGCGCTGATACACGAGGTTACAGCGGGACATCGATCCGAAAGGTATAGGAGATGCAAGAATATTGACGATAAGGGCCACTGATGATTATCCGACCAACAGAGCATTAATCTTTGATGATGGCACCGATTCGCCTTCGGTTGTGGGGTTTTTAGAGGATCACGAGGGTAATCTTCTCAAAGTCAGCTTCGAGGCAGATGGTACCATTCGCATTTGCTCTGATGGACGAGAGCAAATAAGCATCACAAAACATACTGCGCGTATGATAGCCAACCTTTCTGATATGGCAGCCCATTTCTGGATTGATCTCCAAGCATACCGGGTTGGTGAAAAGTGGGTTGGCTGGAGGAAGTTGGCCGTCGTCCAACTAAACAGCTAAAGGATCAATACGAAATCATCAGTACAATATTTACGTGAGCAAGCTTCATGTTGATAGAATCCATTGTCGGTAGTTTGTTTGGCGGACCTCAACCAAAGACCCCCAATGAAAAGATGCTGCATAGGATCATGATGGTTATTGTCATAAACTTTCTGATCGTTCTTGTGATTTTTTCAGTACGCTCACCCGCGGATGAATCAGCGAGAACGTTCTGTGAAAAAAAACCTAGTCCGTATGAGAGCACAAGTGATTGCATTGCGAAATGGGATAAGGTCGCCGTTGCCCTTGGCTCGATCAGAGAAATCGATGCGGCAAGTGTCTCACGATGCAAAGCAGAATTTGGCACGGATATGCTAGCCGTTTGGAATTGCGCTAAATTGACGGATGGATCGCCGGTTTCTGCTCGATTCAGGACACCCGGCGAAGGTGACTAACAAAGTGCAATATGATATTGCTCAATAAAATCAACAAGTTAGTTCCATAATAAACCTTATGCGACTAAGCCATTGAATTTATTGGAATAAATATGGCTACTACTTCTTGTCGTCATTGTTCGTACTCACCTGTCGCCAGCAACGCTCCATACTGTCCTAAGTGTGGTGGCAAGAGGCCCGGCGAGCGGTGGTATGAAATACCAGTTGGATTAATGATTCTGGCAGCAATCTGCTATTTGGCGTGGCTGTTCTTGTCGTAAGGGCGTTACGCAAGGCCGCCGACAAACCCGCTTAACTCATCAAGCCGCACCATCGAAATCCGTACTGTGCCACGACAGCCGCGCGCTCTGCAGATTGTTTCGCGCTCGAGCTCGTCGATGTACAGGAATTCGCGTTCCGGCGAGACGCATACGATGGCACGGGTGAGGTAATGCACATGACCGCATTTCTTGCACCGCGCCTCGAGCTTCTGATTGTCGGCCAGGTCGCCGACCTTGACGCTTTGTTTCCAGCCCATCACCAAAAATCCTCCGCGGATGGAATGCGCGTGTACGAGATCTTGCCGCCGACGTGGCCGCCGGCCGGCGGCCGCCATTGGCCGAGGCTGACAACAGTGGCAGCATAGCGCGCATTGAGGTTGTCGATTGCCTTGCTGGCGTTTTCCCAACGCCGGCGTTGGCGGTCATCATTGTGAAGTAGATCAAGCTGGCGTTCATGCGCAGGCGTCAGATCATAGAGGGTGACGCCTATCCGGAAGATCGTGAGTCCGCGCGGATAGTCCAGCGCGACCTTTTCCCAAAGTTCGGAAAGGGCGGCAAGGATGGCCTGGTCGTCGTTGACGACCGGTAGGTGGCGCTTTCCCATCCACGATCCATCACGAATCGAGAGCCAGAGCCAGAGGCCGGCGGCATAAAAATTCTCGCGCCGCAGACGCCGCGCCGCTTTTATCAGAAGCAACCGTGAGATCTCGCGCGCGCCGGCCATGGTGCGCGATTCCGGAGGAAGCACGCGCCCATGGCCGAACATGCCCCGGCTCGATGCCTGGGCCTGTATGTCGTAGCCATGGAGAGCATACCAGAGTCGTTCCCCAGTGACGTTGTTCCAAAGCCGACGCATGTGCTTGGGCTGGAGATTATAAAGCTGTTCGGTTGTGTAGATGGACGATCGATAGAGCCGCTTCGCCATATTCCCGCCGACTCCTGGAATATCTTCCATCGCAACCGCGAACAACGGCGCAGGCAGGTCAGCCGGCCGCCAGATCGCCAATCCGTCGCCGTACCGCCCTGCCCCGCGCTTACCTTCCTTACAGGCAATTTTCGCAAGCTGGCGATTAGCGGCGAAGCCGATCGAACAGGTGATAAAGGAACCGACATTCTCTGCGATCGCGGCCTTGATGCGAGCCGACAACCCTTCCGGGTCATTGCGGCCGGTCTCATCGAGGCGGCAAGTCAGCTCATCAATCGATTTAGCCGCGTCGATCGGAATAACGGTCTCTATTTCGGACAGGAGCGCGTTATGCGCCCGCCGATAAAGGTCGGGCTTTTGTGGAACAAGCACCAGGTCTGGACAGAGCCGCTTTGCCTCGTCGATCGGCATTACATTCTTGACGCCGTAGGCCTTTGCCTCACGACTGCACGCGATGACTGCCGTGCGGGTCGTGCCGGCGAACGGCACGACGCCGATCGGCCGCCCCCTCAAGCGTCGGTCACACTGCTGCTCAACGCTTGCGAAGAATCCGTCAAAATCTAGGTAGAGCCGTTCGATCGTCTCCGGCTTGCGCATTCTGTCTTCGCTCCTGAATAGAACAAAAACAGAACAACGGAGAGGCGGTTCCCGTCAAGAGGAATTTTTTTCTTATGCAACGGTATGGGCCGTTTGCTTGGTGGCGGAAATGAAGAAGGCCCGCAAGGCGGGCCTTCTGCACTTGGACGACCGTTCTTAGCCGAACGGCAGGAAATGACGCCGAATTTTCCTGGCGATCACGTTTGAGAATATCAGCAACGCGGCAAGTGCCGCAAAAATCGATATTTCGAAGCTATATTGGGCGGGATTAGCAAAGATGTTTCCAACTCCACTCGTTAGCAGCATGAAAGCCCAATAGCCGGCCAAGCAGACGAAGACGACGGCGAGGACCGTCGGGACAGAGAAAACGATAAGCAGCGGAGTGAAGATCACCATCCGCACCACTTTTTCAGTCTTTGTCAGACCGTGGGCGTCAACGTCGTAAATGGGACGCAGATACTTCGGTAAGGTCATATCGGCTCCTTTCGCGCCGTTGTTGCCATCATTGAACCATAACTCAGAACCGCTTTTATAGGAAGGTTCGGCCGGCACCTGTTACTTCCGAGGCAGGAGTTTTCCGACTGTAGTTGGGATATGCTTCGCCCCTTCAGAAAGTCGGCCGAGTTCCTTGGTCGTACCCATGGCTGCAATATTAGCTCGCATCGCAGAATGTGCATCGAGGTCGTCGCCGATATGGTCGAACCACCGGAACACCCGGCCCGGAAATTCTGCGATCAGGGAGAACGATCGCTCAATGATGACGAGATAGACCGCCGCCATGAAAAACATGACGACAAAAATACCGAGGAACCATGCCAAGCTGACAAAGCTATCTCCCACGAGTGATTGAGCAGAGGTCAGAGCGTAGTAGAGCCCGCCATTAATGAGAACACCCATGATCCGGAAAAGGATCATTCCGAGGAGGAGCCCAAAAAGCATGAGGACCGGCGTCAGAGTGAGCGCCAGCACCATGACATAACCGCGCCGGGCCTGGCTGCCGCCCATCCCCTTCCCTTCCATAGAGAGATGCGCGATCGCCCAAAGTGGGGCGGCGAAGATGGCTTCCATTACCAGAAGGAAGAACGCGCCAATTCCGATCACCCATGTCACCATCGGAACCATTGGAAGCACGAAGGCAAGGAACATGCCCATGGCCCCAATGCCACTTATGACCCAACCGACGAAGTTCGAAAGGACTGTTATACCGGTTCCCACGTATGGCACCACTGCAAGGACAGACAACGCGATGATCGCAGCGGTCGTATAGAACGTGACCTGCGTTCCAAACGTGACGAGACCGATCATTGGATCGTTGGTGGGCCTCATAGGATTAAGGAACTCCAGTGCCTCGTAAAGCGAACCAGCAGATGGCATCCAGTCGGAAATATCGCCGCCGCTGTCCGCGAACGCGACGCGTTCATTTACGAACGCCCTGATCCCGCTTCTGGCGACGCTTTCGTTCCACCACTCAACGGTACCGTTGTAAGTCGCCGAAATCTGGTCGAGGAACTTCTTGGCGTCGCCGTCAGCCGAGCCGAGTAAGTACCAGTTGTTATCCGCGTATTGGGAAGCAATCGCATTGCGCACCGATCCACCCGGATTCGACGCGGCGCCGATCGCTCCTCCTGGCGTCACTTTCGGAAGCGCAGTTGCTACCGAATTAGAGTCAGCCGACAGCCGTGCGATGAGCTGATAATAGAATCCCGCTTGCAACCAGCCGCCGTTCTTGAGATTGCCGGCTAGTGCCTGGCTTTGTGAATCTCCGACGGGCGTCACCTGCAGTGGATCATCTGCTTCCGCAACGTCTTTGCCGGCTTTCTGCAATTTATCATCACCGATATATTGCTTCAGGATATCCGCGTGCTGCTTGCGCCAGTCGTTGAGATCTTTGCGAAGATCACGATAGGCCGGCAATTGTTCACGCTTGCTGATCGCCTGGGCGAGCTGCGCAGCAGTGCCAGAGAAGCTGTCAGCGGTTTTGGTAACAGCTTGCTGCATGGCTTGAATGTAGTCGTTATAGGACTTGCCGGCAGCTTCAGCCAGTCGCTGGAAACCCGTCGTTTGGCCGGGCAGGCTGACGATGCCACAAGCACCATAAGAATTCGGCAGGCTATATGCCATTTGCGGTACACCTGATACCGTTCGCCAAGACCCGCGCGAGATTCCGTCTAGTCCATCACCTCCTTTGGACACTTCGAGATTGTACACCGCCTGGCAAAGTTCGGCCCGCCACAATCCCTGCAAGAATTGACCGTCAAGGGCGTCATAGTCACCGCCCACGACTGGCAATCGCTGTTCAACGATGAGATCGACCGTCTCATTCCAGAAGAATGAGGCGGTGGCCGTGCTCACGTTGACCATGTAGGCAATGCCATGCTGAGCGGCATTATATCCGGTTGGCATGGGAATGAGGGCACCTACCGCGAGGATAGTGCGCAACGGCACCCACATTGCTGAATGCCGTCTTCCAAGTATCTCGCCCTCGTGGGCGGTTTCCGTGACGCCTACGACAACATTGTAGATGAACAGGATTGCCGCAATCGCGAAGAACAGAACATTGAAATTCGCGATCAGCGAGGAAATGAGGGTTTCGTCGTTAGGGCCGGTGAAGAGCGGCCCAAAGATCATATTCAAGAAGGAATTGGACCGTGCGTCTCCCTCGCCCTTGATGATATCGGCAATATTGATGTCGTCGGCGTGCGCGACGCTTGCCG
This sequence comes from Ochrobactrum sp. A-1, assembly GCF_022488005.1. NCBI lineage: Bacteria > Pseudomonadati > Pseudomonadota > Alphaproteobacteria > Hyphomicrobiales > Brucellaceae > Ochrobactrum > Ochrobactrum sp. A-1. Next base: position 36,928 of record NZ_JAKVQC010000010.1, on the reverse strand, counting down.
AGATCATCCAAAAAGTAGCGAGAAGTCCCACCCGGTTCATGATTAATCGTCCTTTGATAGGATCTGCATGTTTGAAGGCAGACGGTCGTTAAAGTAATCGCGCACAGCGCCGATCCGGCCTTGACGGATCTGCCATGCCCGAAAGTCAGCCTTCATCGCCAAAGCGAAGGTGATGACTGCCACCAGGCACCCGCCGATGAGAAGATAGAAGGACCGATAGCCGAGAACGTAGAGAGCCGGGATAGCAGCGAGTGCAATGCAACCTGCTACCATGTAGATGCTGGAATCCCTGTCCCACGCCGCCAGCGCTGCATCTATTTCCTTTGCGTCGAGCCCGTCACTCAGTTCTTTGAAGCGCTGAATGCCGCCATCGGCATATCGATCTCCGAAGCTTCTCGCCTTCAACCGGCCTTTCGGCCGCAACTCGTCGATCGTGTTCTGAACATTGTCGGCAGCATCTTCCGCAGCATGTGATGCTGCGTTGAAAAAGACCTTGATGCCGAAAGCCCGTTTCAGGTTCCAAGAGGCGAAACGACGGATGCGACCTTGCTCACTCATTGCGCTGCGCTCGCTGTCGTTACGGTCGTGCGACTGTCGCGCTCGTCAAGGCTGTTCGACAACAGCGCTGCAATTGCCGCTGCTTGGCGGCGCTCGAGATTGAACCTCATCCAATCGACATGAAGGTTGAGAGCCTGGGTTAGCAGTTGTTCGCGCTGCACAGCGGCGGGAGACATGCCAGCCAGTTCCTTGTGCCACTCTGGATTGGAAAAGCGGGAGCGGACGAAAATATCTACCGCCTGCAGTTCGGAAACATGCTCGCCTACTTCGTAGGGATAGGATTCCGTCACGGCTTTTTTCGCCCAATCCGCAAGTTCTTTGCCACCCGTAGGAGCCGCAATGTCACCAAGATAGCTGTAGATCGAATGTGCTGCCGAACGGCGGGTAGCATCGACCTGACGAGCCGCAACTTGCGCCCTGCCGGCCGGCGATCTCATTTCCGCTTGAGTGATCGGCTTTGGCGGAATCGGATCGACCATGTTGTTGATCATCCGGACGTAAGCCTTGGATACTTCTCCATCCGACGTATCGAGAGTGATCGCGTCGGTTAGGAGGCGAACATCTGAAGTCGGATCAGCGAAGCCGGCGACATTCCTCAACTCGTCACGGTCTGCAATGATCGCGTTTGCGACCGCCAACCCACCTTCCGTTACCGGTTTGCCAATATCCTCGTTGCCGTATGACCAATTGCGGGATGCGTTGGCAACATCGTTGCCGCCGTAGCCCGCGACCCCCTGCCCTGGCTTGCCCATGCTGAAGATGCCCGACAAGTCGAGGCAGGCCGAGGTAGCCGGATCGTACCGACCGCCTTCCGCTGCAGCTCGGGCCTTCTGTCGCTCACGGATGGTTTCTGCCATCTGAGCGGCTTCCTGGGTCCGGGAGTTAGCTTCGATCGCGCGGTTCTGATAGGCACTCAATTGCGCGACGCCCTTCAGAATGGTTTGCGCAATCTGGTTGCCAACGTCAGTCGTATGAGAATTGATGTTCTCCTGAGCGCGGTAGACGATGTTTTGAACACCGCCGCAGGAGCAAGCGGCCAGTGCCGCATTACCGACGGAAAGGGACGCGAAAGCCGTTCCAGCAAACAGCAACGATTTGATGACTGCCTTCATCACAGGCCTCCCGGTCCATAGAGATCGTTATAGAGATTATTCAAAAGCGAGCCGTCATTCTCACGCCGCCCGGAGTTGTTGACCGAGGGCTGGTCCATATTTAGCGAGCCGCCCTTGTAATCATAGTTCAACGTCGGCACAGACCCGCCGCCCATACCGCCGGGCAACTGCAAGGAATCGAAGGATGGCAATTGAAGCGCGGACTGGAGCGGTTCAGTCACCTTGTTCCATTGCTCTTGCGCATAGGAGCAGATTTGCTGTTCGGCGTTCGACAAAGCCTGATTGAAAATCTGGCTCAGGTCCGGAACCTGGATTGCAAAATCAAGATTGACCTTCATCAGATTGTCGAGGCAGCCGAGCGAATCCAGTGACGGTGGCTTTTGAAGGGCTGCTTCATGGCGCTTCACTTCCTTGTCGATACCCGCGCGAATGGCCTCGACGAGGTTGATTTTCACCGTATCGACGCAGCCTTTGCCGCTATCTTTGAAAAGCTGCTCGATTTGGTCTGCATGAGCCGGCGAGGTCGCCATTGCCAGGCCACTAACGGCACAGACCGATAGAAGTCGGATGATTCTCATAGCGTTGCTTTCTCCCCTTGGAATGGTGGGATTTCTCGGATGAGAATCGGCCGTTTTGTGCCGATTCCGGGGAACCCTTCGGTCTGGTCGTACATGCCGCCGCCAGTCTCTCCGCCTAATCCGCCCTCCAAACCTGCGAAGGATTGACCGTTCATGGCCGCCATGCGTTTCAGCAAGTGAGCTTGAAGCTCTGCATAGGAGGAGAAGCCATTCGCCGTCAGATACGAGGCAGGCAAGACAGAGGGGTCAAAGCCGCTGGCGACCCAATCGTTGAGCGCACCGGCGCCGAGGAAGTGAGCCGCGCCGAGCAATCCGTCCTGGGTGATCTCGACACCGTTGATCGTCTGTCCGACGAGGCCGCGCGCCTGACTGCTCAGGGATGACCAATTGCGGGAAGCGAGCTCCATATTCGCCGCATCTTGAAGAGCGGCCCCCGCGCTCGAATAGCGAAGATCATTCAGGCTATTGACGCCTGCGGCTCTGGCCTTGTCGGTAGCGACATAATTGTTCCAATTGCCGGTGGAACCACTACCCGTATATTTGAAATATCCGAGAGATTCCCATGTGCCGGCCGTGATCTGATAACGACCGACGGCACTACCGCCGTTTCCGTTGAAGATTGAATAGGAGTTGCCGCCTTCGAGCTTGGACGTGTTTTCATTATAGTCCGCCCACGCAGTAAACGGCTGCAGCAATGCCAAGCACAGTATGACCATAATCGAGCGTTTCATCGCTTCTGCCCCGCTATCGTGATCTTCATGGCGTTGATGACGGAGCGCGGGTTTTTGTCGCCAAGCGAATAGGTCGCAACGCCGTCCTGCGTCGCGACTTCGATCAGATGACGATTATTGTCGTCACGCTCGTCAATGACTGAAAAATCTGGTCCCCATGCTTCGAGAACGTCGATGAGCTGCTTTTTCCCATCGAGAAAGATCACGGGACACGCCGAATTGCCGCAATAGTAATTTGACCGCACCAGAATAGCGGTCTCGTCACCATCCTTAATATTGACGTCTTGAGCGAGAACATTCGACGGCTCGAGCGGTTCTGACCCTCCCTTGAAGCGCTCTTTCAGCGCTTCGGTTGCGGCCTTCAGCTCATCTTCTGTCGGAGTTCTGTTCTTGCGCTCTTGGGGTACGGGTTGAGCCATATAAGCCGTTCCCGACCATTGCCAGAGGCGATGACCATCATAGAGCGGCTTCATGCCCGTCGCTGCAACGGGACCAAGCCCAACGGACTTGCCCGGCACCCGCCAAACCTCAAGCCATTGTTTATCGTCATAGTACAAAGCGGACACGAAACACCCGGTCGCACAACCGCGGGCCTCGCCGAGCAAGACCACCATCTGGTCGTAACCATCTGTCGGTTCTTCGAGCCAGACGCGCTTTGCCTGCACGATACGAAAATCACGCCCATACATTTTCCGCGCCGTCGCCGTCGCATCCGAGTCCTGCTTTTCGAAATTGATGGTTTCCGTCACCAGGTCGTCAATGTTGGACTGAGCCAGAGCAACGCTACCAATCGCGCTTGCCAACAGCGCGGCTGTAATTGCCTTTATCACGAGGCCTCCTTGATCAGTTCGTCCGCGAGCTGGCGAATTGCGTTGCCCCGAACCTTGTCATCAATTGCGACGCCACGATCTTCCATGTCTGCAAGACGGCGCTCGATCGTGTCCTTTGCCGAACCTGAAGGGAAACGGCGCGCGAGAATGCGCCGGGCTGCCTTCGAACCGAGGCTTTCGTAAAGCATCGTGCGTAGCGAGGTGTCCTCAGCCGTCGTTGAGAGCGCCCAAATTTCAATCGGGCCGAGCTGGTTGAATACGTGCTGGACATACGTGCCTGACCGCAGGTTCAGCATCGCCAGCAGCGGTGCGCCCTCCCCTTCGATCGGACCACGAAGCCCGCGCATAATGTCCATGATCGATGGGGTAAGATTGTAGGTCGATGCAATCTGACGGATAGATTCCTCCGTCGGCACGTTACAGAACCAGAAGCTGTTGGCGAGTTTCTGAATGCTCGTGTCGAAATCTTCGAGAAGCTGAGACGCAAGCGTGATTTGCACGCCGGCCTTACGACCGACGCGGCCGAGATTGATCATCTGGTCGCGGAAGCTGTCCAGGCCGCCAGTCAAATGATATTCGTCGACGCAGAGGCGCTTGCCCATCTGCCGGTTGTTCTCGATCCGCTGAAGATGATAGGCGCGAACCTCGTCGCTTAGATCACGAGCACGGATCTCGTCAGCATCCATCCAGAAATCGGTGGTCAGGGTCTGAAGCGAGACCATATACATGATGGCGGTCTGTCGCTTGGCGTGTGGACCTGTCTTCGCGGTTACGCCGGCAAGGTCGAACGCGATGATGCGGGCGTTCGAAACATCGAACCGCGTCGGTCGGGCCAGGATCGGATAATCGCGGCAAGCCGCCGTCAACATGCGCTGGAAAGCTTTCAGCACATCCTCGCCGGTTGGTGCCTTCATATCTCGGAATGGCTCTCGTACGATTTCGGAGTTAGAGACATTCACGAGATCGGCCAAGGTCGGGACGGCATAGCGCTGCGCTAGTGCAGCCTCATGATATCTCCCCTTCGAGAACAGATAGTCGGTGATCTCGTACCATGTCGTCGCGGTGTCGATCTCGAAACCAAGCTCTTCGAGCGCGGCGTCAACCTCGAAGGAATCGGATTTGGAATAGCGCTTCGGTGAGCGGCTATCGCTGAAGAACTTATAGGCTTCGTCGATCGTTGCGCCCGCAAGCGCACTGATACCGTCATAGGTCGCCTCCTCACCGTCCGGGGTACATATGAGGCAGAGCAGGTTTACAAGGTAAGCTCGCTCATATTCGAAGGGGTGACGCATGCACAGTTGCAGGTCGAGCGGGTTGACCGAATATTGTTCCGACATTTTCAGCCGATGAAAGACGGCTTCATGGCGGCGCTGGACCGGTAGAGCATCGCGAATGAGGCTGATCAGGCCTGACGACGATGGACCAATGTCGATAATCGAAATACGCGGCAACAGGCCCTCGTTAGACCTGCTTCGACCTGACTGGCGTGACAACGCCACGCCGAGATTGATCGAATTCATCAGGACCGATTTGCCGGAACCCGGCGTGCCGACGATCAGGTCAACCCAGCCCAACTGTTTCGAGGAACCGGGTTGATACGGCCACAGCTTGCCGTCTTTCGTCCGGAACATGACGGAACCCTGTTGCCATGGGCTTGCAGGTCGTGCGATCGGCGCAAGGGCAAAAGCGTCGGCAAGGCTGGCGGCGGCCGCCGGTGCTGTCGATTGTGCATTGAGCGCTAGAGCCGACGACATCACGCACTGGACGGGATCTCCGACCAGTGCGTCCGTCTGGCAGTTGCCCCATCGTTCTACCGTCCGCCGCAGGGTCGCCACATGCCGCTGCAGCGTCTCTATATCCGTCTTTGGCGCCCATGCTGCAAACGAGCAGCGCCACCGAACGACGGTATCATCCGCGCCGTCATCAAGACGCAGTTTCTCGAAAGCCTTCTTGATGCGTGAATTGTGGATCGGTGCGGTCCACGTCATGATATTCGTATATGTTTCCTTGAACATCTGCCCTTGGAAACCGCCGGAATCGATCAGCATCGACATCCGCCAGGAAATGCGTTGATTGCTGTCGAGCACCCTCCGGATCAGGTCATTAAATTGCACAACGACTTCCGGTCCAAGCGATATGTCGAAACCGGAGAAGACTGTTTCACCAAGTTGCACCGTCGTTTGGTCAATGATTTCGCCATGCTCATTGATGAGCTGTCGAGAAAGCAACGGCCAAAGGAGGTTCGAAACCTCGCTTTTCTTGAGTTCTTTGACAGATTTGGGCATACGAGCCCGCGCATAATCTCCGGGTAAGATCGCCTTCCAGCTATCCCCCGCGATCAGATATTCCGGGTTCAGCACGCCTTTGATCTGCGACAGGGCCTCATGCACTTCCAGCGGCTCGATTTCGATACCGACAATGTTGGCTTCTCGCACCATAGCCTCGCAGAAGGAGCGATGCCTTGTAACGAGGGCGTCGATCGCCAGCGCCGGCCACTGTGCATGCCGCATTTGCGGCGCACCCTGCATATCTTTGCGGGCCTTTTCCGAACTGGTTTTCAGCTCCTGGCGCGTGAGCAAGGTAGGCCGCGACCACAGCGCCATGAAACAACGCTCGCCGGTCAGACGTTTCGGCAACAATTGCCGCCGCTCGTCTATGAGATCGTGAATATCGAGGCCCGTATCGGCCGCAACGCCTTCAGTTACCGCAAGTGCACGATTGATGTCGGCCGCACCTAGTTCCGGGGTGTGCCCGAACCAGAACTGAAGCGTATAGCCGGCAGTTCCCAATTGCGAGCTGAAGGCAAGGCGGAGATCCGTCACCGCCTTGCTGATTTCCTTCTCGCCCGGCATGGACCGGAAGCCTTCAAGCCGAAATACCGTCACCAACGAACCGTCATCGGCAACAAGCATGTTTTCGCCTTCAGATGTCACAAGCCGGCAATAGCCGTCCAGCGACTTCCGCAGCGCCGACCGACCGATAACAGCCGCCAGCGTGTCCAGAATTCCGATCCCTCCCATCATCAGTTGATCGACCGCAAGGTTCCGTCAACCGACGTGGTATCGGCACCAGAGCCGAAGAACGTCGTCACACCCATGCCGAGGAATTCCGGAACGGCAATGAACAGTGCGGCCGCAACGCCGAACCAGATCGCCGTAGCTGGCCTTGAAGACGTATCATGCGGGTTGCGGTTGTGCTGCACCAGCTTGTTGATCGCCAGCATGGCGAACACAACACCAATGATGAACGAAGCCGCGCCGAGGAAGTCACCGGCAGGGCCGAGCGTATCATTGCGAACATTCGTCAGAACTTCGCCAAGGCCGCCACTCGATTGAGCGAGCGCCATGGTCTGGTAAGCAAACGTCCCGGCAAAGAGTGCCGCCGTTTGTATCCATGCCTTCTTCATAAGTGCTTTCCTTTCTTAGCCGAGCACAAGTTCTTCGATATAGCCGACGAACATCACGATATTCATCGCGAGTGTGCCGCCGATTAGGTGTGCGATGCCGAAGCCTAGAAGGTCCGGCGAATGCGCAGTTACAGACCTGTTGCACATCAGCAGACCGCGTATGAATCCGAGTAATCCGATAAACTGGACAACCCGCAGGAGAGCGATCAGAACAGACCGTGCTTGTTCATGATCGAGCGGAGCGAGCATTTCTGGCGCGTAAGCAAAAATTTCCGAGGCTGCGACCGTCTCGTCCACCTGGAAAAACGACATCAGGAATGCCGATATTGTAGATGACAGGGAAATTAGCAGGACGGCAGTGATGATCCCTGCCGTTGGCCCCCAAACTACAGAATCACCTCGCCCAATGAATTGACCAGACGAGCGACGTTCGCTCGCTAACGCGAACCCATGGATAGATGATAGAGCCAGAACAATACCGATAATGAAGCATGTCGCGGCAACAAGCGCCTGTGCCGGCGGGATCAGGTCAGCGAGCCGCTGAACCAATCCCACCAAGCCATTCAGTGCTTCACCGTTTCCGCCCATGGCTCACCCATTTTACTGCGTCGCCGCAGCATCCTCTTTCGGTTTATCTCCGGCGGCGCTCGCTTCCGCTACCTTTTCCGGCTTCGGAGTTGGAACGGGTGGTGCCTTCGCCTTCGGGGTCACAATCTGATGTCGGGCATTGCCGAAAACCGCCTCGTCTGCCGGAGCTTCCCCGTCATTGCCAGCTTGAGCGGAATAGCCGTTTCCTCCCGGCTGGATCAGGCCGATAATTGCCTGATCCTGTGCCTTGAGTTCTCGCAGATGCGTGATGATCGTATCCACAACGCCGTTCTGCGAAGTCAGCGTTGTGACCTCCGCACGCAATGCATCGTTGTCGGCACGCAAATCAGCTACCTGACGTTTTAACGCAATAATTTCACGCTCAATCGGGGTTGGCGTAGATGTTTTTTCTATTTTGACTAAATCTGATTTTTCGCCGTGCGCACTACCCGCAGCAAAATATAGTCCGCCACCAGCAATTGCACAAATTCCGACTATCAAGACTACCCGGAATAGCATGCCTCTGTCGCTATCCTCCGTAGGTAGCCGAGATAGATTGTCATCATGCCTGCCTATACTCATCTTGTGCTCTGCGTGTGCTTTCGACAACACGAATCGAACAATTTTCGATTGTGGCCTTTTGGGGGTGACAATGAGACTCTTTATGGCATATTCAGACGATATTGCAATATAAAGCAAAAGGAAAATGCGGGAATGAATGCCTACAAAATCCTCCTCGCGTCATGTGCCATTTTCGCTACAGGTCTGCCCGCCAAGGCGGAATTGAATCTCTGGCAGCAGAATTTTGTGGGCTGCTCGGTCTCATCTTCACCCTATACAACGCAGGTCCTTTTCAAGGACGCGTCGAAGGTTCGCCCGCTCATGCAAATTGCCGGGATGAACGCATGGGCGGTTCCAACTGCTGATGGCGGCCAGCAAATCGCGCTCACCACACCGGACGGTCTGACGATTTACGGTCGCATCGTCGGCCCGCAGGGTGAAGACATTTCCGCCGCTCTTCTGGCGACCACACCAACCGTCACACCGGAACCTTCGCCGTTCGATCCGCAGTCGCCAGCCACCTCATCAACGACGACCTCTCAGGCTGCCGCTAATGTTATCCGGTCGGTTCCCGGAGTAGGAACCGCCGCGCAGATAGCGGCCGCGGCCGCCGCACCACAAATCGGACAGTCCTCCCCTGCCCCGGTTGAACAACCATCCACGGCAGAGCCGCAACAGGCTGCTTCGGCTGCCCCGTCTGTTGAGAGGCCAGCAAGCAACAATTCGGTCGCTGCATCGGCAGCACCCGCAACGCAAGCCGATCAATCCACGCAGGCCCCTACCGCCGCAACGCCGCCACCAGAGGCTCAGCCGCAACAGCAGGCGCAAACCGCTACCCCTCCGCAACAGCTCGCATCGGTGGGCTCGCAAACCGTTCCAGACGTTCCCAAGGCAGCCAGCATTGAACAGCTTATGCAGCAGGCTCAGGATTTCGCTATGTGGTTCCCTGCCAATAAGCCAAAGCCCGGTTCGCCTCTCGTCTACGTCTTCGTTGATCCCACCTGCCCGCATTGCGCATGGTCGTTCGAGCATCTGAAGCAGCGGATCGATGACAACACGATTGACCTGCGCGTCATCATGGCCCCGATCCTTTCGCCCGAGGCTGCGCAGATCGCGGCTTCAATCATGCATCAGGAGGATATTGCTACGAGCTTGCGTGACCAGCTCGCATCCGTGATCGGATCGGGCAAGCCAGCGCCGAAGGTCGATCCGAAGAACTTCGACAACGCCGTGGTCGCAGCTATGCAACGCAATGTCGATTGGATGCGTCTCAATGGCGTTCCCGGAACCCCATTTTATCTCTATCGCACGAAGGAAGGTGCTCAGTTCGCCTTTGGCGCTCTCAATGATGCACAACTAGCAACCGCTCTCCCCGACGCGCAGCCAGCCGCTACCGCCAACAACGCCGGAACCGCCGCCCAATGAGCCAGAACGCCGATTACGGCCAGATCGAAACAATCCTCATGCGGGCGGACGTTTATCGGACCGCCTATCGTCGCATGAGCATCATCGCCCTTGCCTTGCTTGTCGTCGCCGTGATCGCCGTCCTGGCGGCGGTTAGCCTCGCGTTGACAAGGCCGGAGCCGCGATATTTCGCAACGACAGCCGACGGGCGCATTCAGCCGCTCATACCGCTCGATCAACCACATTTGAGCGCCGCTGAGATAGCGACCTATGCGGCAGAAGCCGTCACCCGGTCCTTTACCTATTCATTCGCCACGTACCAGCAGGATTTTCAGGACGCGCAGCAGTATTTCACCAAGCCGCAAGGCTGGAATTCATTCGTTGATGCTGTTCAGAAATCCGGAACGCTCGAACTTGTGAAAAACCGCCGTCTCAACACGACTGCGATCGCACAACGCGCAGTTATCGTGCGAGAAGGCGTCAATGCCAATGGCGTCTACGAGTGGATCGTTCAGATGCCGGTGCGCGTCACCTATCAGTCTGCATCCGAAGTGACAGGCCAAAATTTGATGGTCACGATCACCCTGCAGCGTTTGCAAAGCTATGAACACCCGCGCGGCGCGGCTATCTCCCGCTTCCTCGCGGCCCCCGGAGGTGCTTGATGAGAATGTTCGCCGGCAATATCGCTTTTCTCCTTGCCTTGAGTGGGTCCGCACTTGCTCAACAGGCTGCACAGCCTGCGCAAACATACACGCCTCCAACGCCAGAGGCCGCCGCCGAACTGCCTGTCCAACAGCCTCAGCAACAAGAGCAGGTATCTCAACCTGCCGACGAGCAGGAAACTCAAGGGCAAGGCCAGCCTGCATACTCCAAATACGGCGAAGCAATGCCCGGACAGGCCGCGCAACGCCAGCCACGACAAGCCCCGAATGTCCCGATCATCGGCGCCCGCCGTCTGATGCAGTCACTTTCCGAACTGGACCGTCCCCTGACGCCAGAAGAGATTACGGCCTATGGCGCAACTGTTCAGTCGTTAATGCCTATGTCTCCGGAAATCATCCGCGATTATCGGCGTAGGGTCGATGAAAGCCAGAAGGCCGCGGCGATGCCGCCAAGCGGTTTCAGAGCCCGGCCAATATCTGATTCCGTGCGTATGTCGCTCAAGTCCAATCAGGCGCTCCAAACCCTGTACACGACGCCAAACACGGTATCGGTAATGGCTTTCTACGACCGCACAGGCAAAGCATGGCCGATTGCCAGCTTTGTCGTTGGTCGAGCCGATTCTTTCCAAGTCTATGCGCTGCAGGAAGGTTCGAACCAGATCGCAGTCACGCCGCTCGTGACGCACGGCTATTCGAACCTGATAATCTCGCTTGTCGAGGAAGATCGCCCGATCGTGATCAATCTCGAGACAAGCGATACCAAGACACATTTCCGCCGTGACATCACCGTTGAGGGGTACGGCCCAAATGCCGCGGTCTCGCCGACGGAAGTTTCCGTTAAAGAGCCGCCTTCCAACGGCACGATGATGGCCTTCGCACAAGGTGCGGATCTTCCAAGATCGGCAATCAAATTGCGGACATCTGACAGCAATGTTGAGGCCTGGCTTCTCGATGGAGCCTATTATCTCCGGACATCTGACACATACACCTCTCCGTCGCCGCAAGCCATGCTGACGGGACCGGGAGGTGTCCATGCCGTGAAAATCAAGCCCTCCCCCGTTGTGCTGATCTCGCGCAATGGCACGATTTCCAGAGTGAGGATTTCCCAATGAGCGACGCAAGCGACGAAAACGCCAAGAATTCGGCCGAGCGCGAGGACGCCGCTCCGGAACTGGCCGGTGCAGCAACCGTCAACCGTTCGAGCCGCAAACGCGGATCACGAGTTCAGACCTACGTCGTAATCGGTTTGCTCGCGTCAGCCGTCGGCTATGTCGGCTACTCCATGTTCAAGCAAAACGACCTTGCACCATCCCGTATTTCGCGTGGCCCCAATGTCGATGCTACGCCAGCCGGACAGCAGCAGGCCGATTCCGAACGGTATCAGCAATCGCTTGATGCGGTTAATCAGCAGGGCGCGCAAACGGCCGATCAAAGCGGGGGCAGCTTCCTCGCTACGCCAGACGAACCGTTGCGCAATATTGACGATATTCGCGACGTCACGAAGGAGCCCTACCCTCGCCAACGTCCGGTGGCTCCTGCCAACGAAGTTCCGACGCAGCGAGTTGAGAATTTCACTCCTGACCGCCGCCAGGCCATGACCCCGGATGACTACAGTGACATCAATACACTTGCCGGTGCGATGGCCGCCCAAGCTGCAAGCCTTGCGTCGCAATGGTCTCCCAAGGGATCAGTTAATACGATCGTTCTCAATCAGACGCTCTACAAGTCGCCCGAACAGCGACAGGCCGAGGCCGAGGCAGCACGACAGGCCGCCCTTTCTGGCAATGGCGGCGTTGTCGACGGCGCAAACATGCTCATCAAAGCCGGTCAGATCCTATTTGCACGCACCGTCAATGCGTCCGACTCCGATACGCCCGGTCCCGTCGTCGCCGAGATATTCCAGAAAGGCCCTCTCTATCGCGCTCGAATGCTCGGGTCATTTCAGCAAAACCGCAACACGAACGCATTGATTGTCGAATTTAGCCGCCTTGTGATGGCAGATGGCACCGAAGTACCGATCTCGGCATATGCCGTTGATGGAGCCAAAGGCTCCATCGCCGTCAAATCAGACGTAGATCATCGGTGGCTTGCCCGCTATGGGCCGCGACTTGCCGGTGCCTTCATTTCCGGCCTTGGCGAAACCATGTCGCGCCCAAGCCAGGAAATCATCATTGGCAATAACTCCACGACTGTCGTTGATCGCGAGACCGAGCTGAAGGACGCGTTATATGCCGGCGCTGGCCGTGTTGGCGATCAGCTCGCCAGCGAAATCGAGGACATGGCCCCGAGTGGACCGCTCGTCAAGCTTGGCAGCGGCTACACCATTGGCGTCCTATTCATGCAGGGCGTACCCAACGTTCAGGCCACGCTTAATTCGGTTGCTACGCGATGAGTGAACAGGAATTCGAAGACGGCAACCGCTTCAAAAGAAAGGTCCATTGGCGCGACTCCATGCGAGAACCCCGTCTCATGATCTTTGATGCCCGCCTGGTCTTCTTTTTCCTGCTTCTGGCGGTCCATCTTGCGGTCTGGACCGCCGTTCTTCTCCTGGCAGCAATGCTTGTGTTCTGGCTCGTTGAAAGGGCTGGATATCGTTTCCCGAGTGCTCTCAGGACGATCAGGGCCACCTTTGCCGGCCATAGGAGGCCGGCGTTCTATCAGAGACGTTATCGCGAAGCCGTAGACTACGGATTCGAATATCGCCGCTCCCCCTCCCCTCCCCCGATACCCGCTCAGAAGGCTCCGGCATTAACGGAGTCCGAACCTGTCGAGACACAGGCGGGCAGACTCCCATTAGCCGCTGAATAAGCGGCTATTTTTTTCTTCGCATTCATTTCCTAATGGCAAATACAAGCAAAACGTTTTCCATAGGCTTTAAATAGGTATACCATAATAAAACCTTTGCGAAACGTAGGAATTGCGTTTACCATCCGTTCATAATCCGATGATAAAACCGATAGTGAAGACATTCGCATGGTTTCGGATGTGTCGACTATCCGAATAGCAACTAGATACGGAAGATGATCGTATGGCTGTCGTTTCCTTCATGACCACCAAAGGCGGCGGTGGAAAAACCACAAGCGCCACGCTTTTTGCGACCGTACTAGCAGAGCAGGGCGCTTCGGTATGCATGATCGACGCCGACCCCAATCAGCCGCTTGTCGGTTGGGCCACAGAGGCGGTTCATCCTAAATCGTTGACGGTGATCGGCGATGTACATGAGGACAACATCATCGAGACGATCGAAGAACAATCCGCCAAGCATATGTTTGTGGTTGTCGATCTCGAAGGCTCGGCAAACCTATCGACCGGCTACGCGCTGACCCAAAGCGATTTGATACTTATCCCGTTGCAGCCGTCCAAACTCGATGCCAACGAAGCGGCCAAAACCCTGAAGTTCATCCTCAGACAGGGAAAAAGCAGTGGGAAGACAATGCCTGCACGAGTATTTTGGGCTCGCACGCCAGCCGCTTATATTACGCGCAGCGCTCGCGATATCGGCTCGCAATTCGAGGAGGCAGGAATCGGCTTTCTCGAAACCAGCTTGATCGAACGAGAAGCCTTCAGGGGCATCTTCAACTACGGCAGGACGCTGGAGAACCTGACCGAAGATCAGGTTCCCTCACTTGAGAAGGCTCGGGCTAACGCCGCCGCGTTCACCGGTGAAATCATCGCCTTGCTGAAGGAGCACCGCACATGAGCACGCACAATATTCGCCTTGATCTGGATGAGTTTAAACCAGAGGCTAAGAAGGCCGATCCTGCTGCAAAGGCGTCCGTGGAAAAGCTTGCCGAGGCAACCGGTTTCAAGACACGCCATGCACCGGAACAGACCCGCAATGAGCCGAAACCTTCCCCGAAACCCGACTCCGTACCTGCACCGGCCGCGCCAGTAGCGCCAGTTGCATCAGAAGGAGAGGGCGAAGCACGTCGCCGTGGTAGAAAACGAACCACCAATCGTAACACTCCTTTTGCCGTGAAGCTGAAGGTCGAGACGAACAACCTGATCTATGAGTTTGCCGACCGCCTGGAATGCAACGCGATTGCCGAGGTCCTGGAACTCGCACTTGGCGCACTTCAGAAAGAACTTGACGAGGGCATAGACCCTCGCGCTCGCGCGGCCGAACAGGCGGCCGCCCAGGGCTAATGCCCGGCGGCCGGGTAGGGGAGGGCTGGCAAGCGTTTGCGAACGCGGTTAGCAGCCCCAGGCTTTCGCGGCGGATCTATGCCCGGCGCGCTGCGCTCGCCGGGCTTCTGATCGCCGCGACGCTCTTCCTAATCCTCCTGCAGGGGCATATCGGGACTGCTATGACGGTTCCGGTCATCATCGTCGGCATGTGCTTTGCAGCCCTGTTCACCGGTCCAGTTGCACAGATAATCGCCGAATGGTCGCGAAACAGGTTCTATACGTCGAGAACCGGTCATTGGATCGTCTTTCCGCTGACCTTGGCTATATCTCCCGTCCTGGCGCCGATCATGCTCGCTGTTTCGACCGTGCAATTCCTAAAGTCGTCGTCTTGAACCAGCCGAAGATCGCGCGGCATAATGACGGCGGTTTCCAAAAAAGGTGTGTGTATATGCTGATTGATGATCGGAACTTGATGCGAATTGCAGGATATGCGGCAGCGGCGGCCTTCCTAGGTGCAGCTTCGCTGGGCTTTCCCAAGCCAGTTTTGAGCTGGTTTGCGCTTTTGGGTGTGGCGATCGTCGCTGCTTTGTTGGTTCGCTCGCCTGAGCTGGTCGATCGGTTGAGATTTCAGGAAGCGTCCAGTATCGTCTTGGTGAGCGCACTTGCAACAGTGATGGGTGAGGGCCTTTGGCTGGAAATTTTTGCCGGTTGATGCGGTTTTTGCGCACAGTTTAGACCGCTGATATTTCATGCAGAATTATGCGATTTGGAACCTAACGGCCGGTTTGCTTGCGTTACTGGATATATGAGTTTCCGTTTTGAGAAGGCGACTAGGGAAGCGTGAGGTATCGCAGGATTGTTTGCGTCTGCCTATGGCACCGCCGCCCTATTCGCCGGCTTTACCGGCTCACCGAACCATCCTCACCGCTCGCCAGCCTTAGCAACGGCGTTTCCGGTCTTTTGCTCCGCAAGCCCGTCACTTGCCTGCTTCGTCAAGGCTCCCGGCACGTCCGTTTCGGCCCATACGGGTGACGACCGGACTGACGCGGCGATGCCATCGCTTCGCTCATGCCATCGCAGAATAAAAGCCGGCCGTAGGCCGTCCTATTCACGTCAACGAGAAAAAGGATGCTCATCATGCATATGAGAAGGCTTGTTCAACTGGCGATGTCCGGCGTCTTGGTTCTTGGCTCGTTCGCTTTCGCTGAAGAACCTGACCGGACCGGACGCTCACAACAGGAACGAGAGGCCGGTACTTCGGACTCCCGGCACTCCAACCCCGAGGAATCGACAGAGCAACCGCCTGTTCTCCCGCCGCCAGCCCCGCCAAGATCGCCCAAATAATCAGGAGCGGAGAGCCGCGTTGCGGCTCTTGCTTGTTTGTCTCGAGGGGGAGAGATCGGCCGCCGGTCTCTCCCCCGCAACAGGCAAAACCGGTTTCCCCGTCCTTCCGCGGGCGAGCTCGCCGGCGTTGCCGGCGAACTCCCCCTTGTGCAGGACCAGGTGCGCGGATTTTGCGCGTCCCGCGCGGATCCTCGCAACCTGTCCCTACGGGCGGGTGATCCCCCTCCGGTTTTGCCTGTTGCCCCCCTCTCTCCGGTCGGATCGCCGACTGCTCGGGAGCAGGAGCCGGGCTCCTGCCCCTCACCGGGACAGGAAGACCGCTTCGCGGATCAGGAGAGAAAACACCATGGCGAAACTCAGCAAAGCACAGCGCAAGGCCCATGCCGAGGCAGAGGCGATCCTGACAAAGGACCGCCTGACCGAGGACGAAAAGGATTTTGTTTTCCAGAACTGGCATGAGGGCGCAAACTTTGAGACCGGCGCGGCTGGCGCATTCTTCACGCCGTGGGACATGGCAGCAGATTTCCAGATCGATACGCGCAGCGGGCGCGTGATCGACCTTTGCGCAGGCATCGGCATTTTGAGCTATTTCATCCATCATCGCAGCCTGTGGGGCGGCGGTAGGGGGGCCGATATCACATGCGTTGAGATCAACCCCCGTTATGTGGAGATCGGGCGCAAACTCTTGCCGGAGGCCCGTTGGATCAATGCCGATGTCTTCGACTGGCGCGAGCTTGATCTAGGCCGGTATGATTGCGCCATAGGGAACCCGCCGTTCGGGAGGGTGAAGCGGCAGGGGAATGGCCCGCGTTATCGCGGTCAGGACTTCGAGCTTCACGTTATCGATATCGCTTCTGAGCTTGCCGACTATGGCGCTTTCATCGTGCCGCAGCAGTCCGCCAGCTTTCGCTATTCCGGAACGCAGCTTTACCAACGTCTTGAGAAGGGGCGCGGCGTCGATTTCGAGCGTCAGACCGGCCTTGAAATGGTGGGCGGCGCAGGTATCGACACGGCTTTTTATCAAGACAAATGGAAGGACGTTGCCCCCCTTTGCGAGATCGTTTGCATTGAATTTGCCGAATGCCGCGAACGCATGAAGGCCGAACGTGACCGGATCGCCGCCCGACCCATGCCGCAAATAATGCGGCAGGCCGAGCAACTGGCCTTGCTGTGAGGGGAGATCGGGCAATGTCGAAAATTAGCATCAGCCTTATCGAAGGCCTGCACCTCACAGCAACCGACAAGCGCCATATCGCGGAAATCCTCCGGCGCGGATGGAGCGAAGGCGTCACCCGTCACCGTCGATATTCCATAACCGAACGGGCAGGAGATACCGCCTGCGTCGTCATCGAGCGAAAGGAATGGAACGACTTTGGACGGCTCGAAATCCGGCGCAGCAAGGTCATGATCCGGATCGGGGGAGGGCAGAGCCATGCGTAAGGGCGAAAGCGTTACGGTTTTCGATACCCCCTCAAATCTAGGGGGTAGTTTCACCGTCTCGATTGCGAGTGAGATCGATTCGGAAACGGTCGAGGTGCGCGTCTGGTACGGGCGCGCAACGCCGAGCGGTTGGGAACCTTGGAAGGATTGGGACGGATACACGTTCCAGACCCGCCGTGACCTACTCATCAATCAGCGCGTCATGCGCTTGCGCAAGCGTTGAGCGAGGAATCCACAATGAGCAGCATCACGATTTTTCAGGCGATGGAGTTTTTCGGGACCGGCGATCCATTCTTCGGCGGGGACGCCGCCGATTGGTGCCTGTACCATCAAGAAGACGGCGGACTAACCTTTGTCGCCAGCCACGAGGCGCAGCGCCGCAATCTGGTCAAAGCCTATTTCGCGACCGAGGCCGAGGCTCAGGCGGCGGGAGCCGCCGCCAGCCGCCGCAAGGGGCGCGTGTCAGCGTTGACCGTCACCACCCGCGCCGAAGTCCCAACCGGTCAAATTCGCTGGCTTGTCGGAAACCGCCATGTTGGAACCGATGATAATGAGCTTTCCGCCGAGTTTCGGAGCAGGGCGGAAGGGGCCGGCGCAGCCGACCCGGATTTAGTCGCGCAGATTGTCGCCTATGCGCTTGCGTGCCATCGGGCCAATCAGGCCCTTTGCATCGCGTGCCGCTTCTGAGGGCACGAATATGAGCGGTATGGGGCACAATGGCGGGCCGTCACTCGATAGCGAGCGGCCCGCAATCGACGGCAAATGCCGCATGTGTCGGCATTGGTGCGCGCCGTCCGAGTCCTGGGAGAGCGAATATCGGCTCTTCAAGATGACCGGCAAAGGGCGGCGCGTGAAGCGACCGAGCGGGACATGCGACCGCGTGTTGATCGGCGGCAAGGTTTCGTTTTCGGCGACGAGCGGCGATTATCGATGCGGAAATTTCGAGGCGAAACCACAGGAAGCGCCAAAGCGCGGCGGTGCTTTCGTCACGATCTGGAAAGGAAATCGCATCATCTGGCAGGGACCGGAGGAAGATCAGCCACCCTCACCTTGTTGGGTCAACGCGCAGGGGGATATCCCGCCGCCGCCCCGGCAATATGTGGTGAAGATGTGAGCAGCCGGGAGGTTGCTCCATATATCAACAATCGCTTATATACGGATGGACGCGGTTTCGGAGCCCTACCGGTTCCTAGCCCCCGCTAACTCAGCCGCGTCCACCCCCCCCATTTTCTTCATTGTTGACCGGCCAAATCACGGAAAAGGCTTGACATTTCTGTAAAATCTGTTTATTACAGAATTTCCAGAAAACGAGGAGATGAAGGCTAAAGCCATGAATGATAGAACAATTTCCTCTGTCGAGTTCGTTCGGCACTTCGGACGCTATCATGATGAGGCCATGCGGGAACCGATTGTTCTCACCAAACATGGCCGTGCTTCCGTGGTCGTTATGCCGGTGGAGCTGTATGAGCGAATGACAAAGGTCACCGAAGATCCTCGAAAGGTTTACCGGACGAGTGAAACCCCGCCCGAGCTGGCTGACATGCTCCTGTCCGAGCTGGACAAGCGCCTAGCTCATGTTTCGGACGAGCCGCAGGATGACTAAGCGGTTCGATGATGGCGAGATCGTGGAGTATGAATATCTGTGGGAGTGGCAGGCGCAGAAAGGCCGCACGAACGCAGAAAAAGGGCGGCCTGTCTGCCTTGCCATGGTCATCAAGGACAGCAAGCAGGGCATAACGCATCTGATCATCTTGCCTATATCGTCGACGCAACCGCGCCCGGATCAGGATGCGTTGGCAATCCCGGCGCTGGAATTGCGCCGTGCCGGTTTGGCCGATTTCAAAGCTGGCTGGATTACAGTCAGCGAGTACAATTATGATGTTCTGGAAAGATCGTTCTATTTCGATCCGAACCAGAAGCCACGAGGCCGGTTCAGCGCCCCTTTCATGGACCAGATTTTGATACGCTTCCGCCGCTATCTGAGAGAAATGCGCGGACGCATCGATAGGACGAAATGATGAGCAAGGCCGGATCACGGATTTTGGAATCAGCAAAGCAGGCGCTCGCCTTTGCGAAGGGCGAGGCCGATGTGACAGAGTTCCGAGTATTCCGCAACGAACAGGAGGACAATATGGCATTAGCCCTCAAGCAAAAGGCCCCGGCCATCACCGCCGATGAAATGGAGCGCCGTCGCAAGATGGTTCGTAGCGCATTTCGTTCGAACGCTATGGAAGGTCTTCGCCCGAACCCGGCATGCCAGCCGGTATTTGACGCGTTCATTGCAGGCGAGATCGAGCTTGACGAGATGATGCCGCGCGTTAAGTCCATTCTCGGCATCCAGTAGGCATGTCGTTTACGCTCGCCGACGGCGAGACCCTTCGAAACAAGATAGGGGCTGAGACACACGAGGCGCTAGAAGCGGCCGAGCACCCGGTTCTTGCGATCCGGCTTCTCGAACTGCGAAGCGGTCGCGGCCCCGAACCCACTTTCGACACGGCCTATCTTCAGGCGCTTCATAAGCACCTGTTTCAGGACGTGTTCGAATGGGCGGGCGAGCTGCGCCATCATCCATTCACTTTCGCTGACGGTACGCAGGCCTCGATGCCTGCCATGCACAAGATTGGCGGTAAGGATTTCGCGATCGGCAACGAGATCGACAGAGGCTTGAGTAGCCTCATGTCGGATCTCGAATCCCGCAACTTCTTGCGTGGCCTTGATCGCGAAACCTTCGCAACGGAAGCGGCCGACGCCTTCGCCCGGATGAATTCCATCCATCCTTTTCGCGAAGGCAACGGCCGGACTCAGCGTGAATTCTTCGCGGCCCTTGCCGAAAGGGCAGGGCATCCGCTCGAATTCGGCGTGATTTCCGACGAACGCATGACGTTCGTCTCAGTCGCCGCCCATGAACGCGGCGACCTGGCGCCCATGCGTCGCATGTTCGCGGAAATCACCGACCCCGATCGCGTGAACGCGCTCGAGGTCGCGCAGCAGGCTATTGAGCGCTTCCGCCCTGTGCAGGCCCCGCACGTCACGGCATGGGACGGTATCTATATGGCGACGACCGAACCGGGGCAGGATTATAGCGGCGTCTTCAGCGGTGCTGCCGGTCGCAACTTCATGATGCAGAGGGATGATGGCGCGATCATCATAGGCAACGTGGTCGATCTGCCGGAGCCGCGCCCGGAATCAGGCGCGCGGCTCTCCTTCACCGCTTCCGATCCTCGCCAACTCCAACCCGCGTATGAGCAGGCACAAGCGCCGCTCATTGCCGCCGTTACCGATTGGCCGCGAAGCATCGATGAGACCGTGGCGGAGAGGATTTCGGCCCGGCCGACCATGCAGGCCGCGAACAGCCGCCTTGAGACGGCGGTTTCGGCAGTCTGGCAAGATCCGCAAGCGGTCCTTGCCGAATTGCGCAACCGCATCGAGGTTGAACGCCGTCCCGTTTCCGAATTTGCGCAGGAAATGCGAACCAATCCGGAGGCTTTCGGCTCGCTCCACGGCAACCGCAGCCTTTTCGGCCGCGATGACGCGGCCCGCGAAAAGGCGCTTGCTGCCGTTCCGCTCGCCGTCGCTGCGCTCCATGATTACGGGCAGGTACGTGGCTCCCTGGCCGTGGACCTTCGTCGCGACGAAGAGCGCTTTCGCACTCTTATGCGCGAGCCGGTCAACGATCTGTCACCCGCTGCCCGCGAGCTGGTCGGCCGGATTGAAAAGACACCCGCCCACGAGCTGGGCGCGGTGCTCGGACAGGGCGACCATAAGCAAGCCTTGACCGAATTGCGCGGCTTTATCGCCAACATTCGTGACCGCTTTGGCGCTCCCGGTTCGCTGGAGCTCGACCGGGACCGCCTTTCGCGTGCGATTCCGAATGCTTCGCCGGAACGACTTGAGGCATTCACGGCGGGCTTTTCGCGCGCGCAGTTCATCGTCTCACGCGCAGAAACCTTCGAGCAGGCCAACACCCTGCAGGCGGCTCACAGCCACCAGCAGGGACATGAGCAGGGCAAGACTTTCGAGATGTAGCAGATGCGGTTGATGCTTTATGCGGCATTTTGCTAAGTATCGCTATTCCCGTCAGCTATAACGAGGTTTCCGCTTATGAAGTTCACCTACATCGCCTTTGCCATGGTCGCCCTTGCTGGCTGCACGGCCGCCCAAAAAAGCCCTTATGACCTGACCGCAGTCTGCCTCACTGACGAAGGAAAACCGGTTTCCAAGGGCATGACCTACAAGGGCAAGACATGCGGCCAGTCGGACATGCCGATCGCTGACGGCAAGCCTACGCCGCTCGTCTGGCGATAAATGGGAGGGGAGGGGACATGAAATCTTGCCTTGTCATCGTAGCCGCCCTCTCGGCGCTCAGTGCCTCGACAGCGATCGCGCAAACCTTCGAGACCGTCGATAGGAGCCCGGCCGGCGATCGTTTCGAGAAATCCGCCAACTTCGACATTCTCGGTATTCACCCCGGCGATACGATAGAGGACGTAAAGACGAAGCTGAAGGCCGAATTTCCGGACGGTCGTGAGCCGGAAGAAACCCGGCTGAAGGGATCGGTATCAACGCCTGAAGGCGCACGCGCCGAGATTGAGTTCGTCAACGAGATCGCTTCTGGAACTAGTGACGGAAAGAATCAGGTCTACGTGAATTTTGCTTCCGAGGTCTACGATAACAGAGCGCTTTCGATTCGTCGTATCGTGGGATTTGAGACCTTTACGACCGCAGACGTTTTCCGAAAGCAAGTTGCCGAGAAATACGGTCAGCCTTCTATTGTCGAAGATGAAGGCGGATTCCTCAAGCTATACTATCTCTACGCGAATGGCCGCTTGGTCTCGGATACCGAAGCTCCCAAAACCAAGGAAAATTGCAATCGCGTCAACGAAGGAAGCCTTTGCGATTTTGTAGAAGTCCAGCGGTCATCCGATAATCGAAACATTGAGATCGCGCAGAAGCCATGCGCAGCATTCTTTCACAGTCAATGGCAGTACTTAGGGAAATATCAGGTTGGGGAGCGAAATTCTGTTATTAAGGATGACCGGTGCGACGGGATCATGGTCGTCAGCATGAGCACATTCCAGCCCGAACTAAACTCGGCAGAATTCACCCTTGTCGATGTCAAGCGGGCCTATGGTCATCAGACCGCCCTGGATGCTGCCATAGAGGCCAAGTTGAAGCAGGGCGTCGATATGGACAAGGTTGCCAAGCCGCGTCTTTGATCTAATTGCACAGGCGCTATAATAGCATGATTGCACCGCCACCTGTATCTGACGCTCCAATTGACGTCGATCACGCATTGAACTTTGCTTTTTTTTCAGGTGCGGTGTTAGCCGTGCTTTTGACGCTGAGCGCTGTTATATGCATCCAATGGCTTCGACGGCTCACGCGATGGATTTGGTGGCTCTATGCACCGCAAGGACGGCGCTCCACCGCGAAACACGAAGCCGGTCACGCCCTTGTTGCATCAGTTCTCGGTGCGGAAATTGTGGGCGTATCTGTTTATCGCAGGGCAGTTGATGGCGACCTAGGATTGTCCGTTCATAGAAATCCATTGATTGCTGCAGATACGCTTGAGGATGTTTGGCAAATGTTGGTCAGAGAAATAGCCGTCTGTTTGGCCGGGGGAATGGCAGAGCGGAAATGGTCAAACATTGATGCTGTAGCTTACTCAATGGGAGCGTCGAAGGATTTGGCGGGTGTTGTCACGTTAAGTTTCTCTGGCCGGAAAGGCCAGGGGCTCGTAGATATTCAGGCGAAACAGGCCGCAATTTTCCATGCATCGAAAGCTTCGAGGCGATGGTAGCGAATTGTGTGTGCGGCTCGGCGACGAGATGGAACAGAGAAACAATTGCGGGTCGCTGAGTGCATGGAGACGAACCGTTGCAACGCTCCAGGTGACCGATGACCTTGCATGGTTCGCTCCCGATTCCTAAACGGCAGATGGCTATTTTCAGCCCGATTATTGAGGCCCTTGTGCGACCAATGGCCAAGGCCGGGTGCCACTTCTGCCTTTGCTGCACCGTAGGAGCGGAGCTTATCGGTGATGATCCGTTTGGGAGCAAAGCCATAGCGCTTCATTAACGCCACGAGCAGTCGCTTTGCCGCCCTTTTATCACGCCGCTTCTGCAAGATTTCTTCGAGAACGGAGCCATGTTGATCAACCGCACGCCAAAGCCAGAATTTTTCTCCAGCGCATTTGACGACCACTTCGTCCAAATACCAAATATCGCCGGGGCGCGCCTGACGCCGCCGCAAGTTGCGTGTGATCTGGGGGCCGAACTTGGCGATCCAACGACGAACTGTCTCGTATGATACGTCGATTCCACGCTCAAGCAGCATTTCCTCAACTTCACGCAGACTAAGGTTGAACCGCAGATAAAGCCACACCGCATGAGCAATAATCTGTGGCGGAAAACGGTGACGCTTGAAGATGATATCTGATGTCTGCATCGCCAAAATTTACGCCCAAACCGTCAGGCAGGCAACTGTAGCCCAGTTAACGTGACAACACCAACCTCTGCCCACTGTCCGAATGCAGCGTTCCGGTAATTGAAGAGCGGGCAGGTTGCACAAGCGAACGATTGCTCGGCAGATGACGTAAATTTGACCAAAAGACTCTGGTCACGCCTTGTCGCGATCCACCACAATCGATCCGTCGGCCCAGTTCTTTCCGATCTGGGGCAGGTTCGTCTCGATCCAGTCTGCCAGGCAGCGAACCTGGGCGGCGGCTTCCTCGCCAAGCGGTGTCAGCGAATAGTCAACATGCGGCGGCACCACCTGGAAATCCCGTCGAAGGACGATGCCATCCGCCTCCAGAAACTGCAGGGTCTGTGCAAGCATTCGCTCACTGACGCCACCGATCTTCCGTCGAAGGTCGCTGAAGCGATGGGTGCCGCCCTGTAGCGCGATCAGAACCAATACGCCCCAGCGGCTGGTCAGGTGTTTCAGGACGACACGCGATGGACATTCAGAGGCAAGCAGATTTCCCCGCCCAAGCGTCTGCAGCACCGTTGGCTTTTCGGTCTGCGAGGGGTCTTTCATATTTTTTATCGCTTACCTTTTTGTTGGTACTTATGAATAGTTCGTTTCGGCGTTATATCACTTTTGTCATTGCATGAACAAAGGAATTCGAAAATGACCATCGCAGTAACAGGAGCCACCGGCCAGCTGGGTCGCCTTGTCATCGAAAAGCTGAAGCAGAAGGTCGATGCAAATTCGATCGTCGCTCTTGCCCGCTCGCCGGAAAAGGCTGCCGACCTCGGCGTGCCTGCGCGTCAGGCCGATTACGGCAAGCCGGAGACACTGACTGCCGCCCTTCAGGGTGTGGAGACGCTCCTCCTGATCTCGTCGAGCGAAGTCGGTCAGCGCGCCGTCCAGCACAGCAACGTGATTGCTGCGGCCAAGAAAGCCGGCGTGAAATGGATCGTCTATACAAGCCTGCTCGCCGCAGATACCTCGCCGCTAAGCCTTGCCGACGAACACAAGACAACCGAAGCCGAGCTCAAGGCCTCGGGCATCGCCTACACGATCCTGCGCAATGGCGGTGTTGTCACGTTAA
The DNA here is from genome assembly GCF_022488005.1 of Ochrobactrum sp. A-1. Lineage (NCBI taxonomy): Bacteria > Pseudomonadati > Pseudomonadota > Alphaproteobacteria > Hyphomicrobiales > Brucellaceae > Ochrobactrum > Ochrobactrum sp. A-1. Next base: position 12,031 of record NZ_JAKVQC010000010.1, on the reverse strand, counting down.
GTTTCTCTGGCCGGAAAGGCCAGGGGCTCGTAGATATTCAGGCGAAACAGGCCGCAATTTTCCATGCATCGAAAGCTTCGAGGCGATGGTAGCGAATTGTGTGTGCGGCTCGGCGACGAGATGGAACAGAGAAACAATTGCGGGTCGCTGAGTGCATGGAGACGAACCGTTGCAACGCTCCAGGTGACCGATGACCTTGCATGGTTCGCTCCCGTTTCCTAAACGGCAGATGGCTATTTTCGGCCCGATTATTGAGGCCCTTGTGCGACCAATGGTCAAGGCCGGGTGCCACTTCTGCCTTTGCTGCACCGTAGGAGCGGAGCTTATCGGTGATGATCCGTTTGGGAGCAAAGCCATAGCGCTTCATTAACGCCACAAGCAATCGCTTTGCCGCCCTTTTATCACGCCGCTTCTGCAAGATTTCTTCGAGAACGGAGCCATGTTGATCCACCGCACGCCAAAGCCAGAATTTTTCTCCAGCGCATTTGACGACCACTTCGTCCAAATACCAAATATCGCCGGGGCGCGCCTGACGCCGCCGCAAGTTGCGTGTGATCTGGGGGCCGAACTTGGCGATCCAACGACGAACTGTCTCGTATGATACGTCGATTCCACGCTCAAGCAGCATTTCCTCAACTTCACGCAGACTAAGGTTGAACCGCAGATAAAGCCACACCGCATGAGCAATAATCTGTGGCGGAAAACGGTGACGCTTGAAGATGATATCTGATGTCTGCATCGCCAAAATTTACGCCCAAACCGTCAGGCAGGCAACTGTAGCCCAGTTAACGTGACAACACCATATTTCTAACCTCCGTCGATAATATAATATTTGATTATAGATAGCGCAATAATTGGCATTTGACTAAGCGTTATCATGTTGAAATATTATGCATATAGGCGGCATGAAGGCAGCCAGGGCTGAGGTGTGGAGCCGGACGTAGCTGCAGTGCCTAACACCGAATCCTGCCTACAGCGCGACCTGTAGTTGGCACGATTCCATGAATGCAGGAGCAAGACGATGATCACACGTCGAGACAGAACACCAATCATGCATCGGTCAGTTGAATATGCTGATGTGATTTACTTCGGTGGCGTGCGGGCCGATGAACTCAAGGGCGCCTCGATGCGGGCCCAAACGACGCAAGTTTGTGCCAAGCTCGACAAATTCCTCGCAGAAGCGGGAACCGACAAGACGAAACTAATTTCCGCGACCTTGTTCATCACTGACATGAACCTGAAGCAAGAGATGAACGACGTCTGGACTTCTTGGCTCGACGCACAGGATTTGCCCGCGCGTGCGACGATAGGGGTTTCAGATCTTGGCCAGGACGTCCTGATCGAAATCGTCGTTACCGCAGCAAGGTAAGGCACGCCGAATTTTATCACCTACCGCGAAACGGTGGCTAGGCAGCGAGAGACTGTCGGCTCCGCGGGAGCATCCTATGTCTGAGAACCACAAAAAAGTAGGCATCGCTGGAGCCGGAATCGTCGGCGTATGCACGGCGCTGATGCTTCAGCGCCGCGGATTCAAAGTCACCTTGATTGACCCGAACCCTCCTGGCGAAGGTGCATCGTTTGGGAATGCCGGATGCTTCAACGGCTCATCCGTCGTCCCTATGTCCATGCCGGGAAACTTGACGAGCGTGCCGAAGTGGCTCCTTGACCCGATGGGGCCGTTGTCAATCCGGTTCAGCTATTTTCCAACCATCATGCCCTGGTTGATTCGCTTTCTGTTAGCCGGAAGACCAAACAAGGTGAAGGAGCAGGCGAAAGCACTCCGCAATCTCATCAAGTCCACGGTGCCTCTGATCAAGTCATTGGCGGAGGAGGCTGATGCGAGCCATCTGATCCGCCATGAAGGTCATCTGACCGTATATCGTGGAGAAGCAGACTTCGCCAAGGACCGCGGAGGTTGGGAACTGCGGCGTCTCAACGGTGTTCGCACGCAGATCCTCAGCGCCGATGCGTTGCGGGATTTCGATCCGAACTTGTCGCATGCGTTTACCAAGGGCATTCTTATAGAAGAGAACGGTCACACGATTAATCCGCAAGGGCTCGTGACCCTCTTGTTTCGGCGTTTTATCGCGAACGGTGGCGAATTCGTATCTGCGCGTGTCATCGGCTTTGAGACTGAAGGTAGGGCGCTTAAAGGCATTACAACCACGAACGGCGTTCTGGCCGTTGATGCAGCGGTTGTCGCAGCCGGCGCACACTCGAAATCACTTGCTAATTCGCTAGGCGATGACATCCCGCTCGATACCGAACGTGGATATCATATCGTCATCGCGAATCCGGAAGCCGCTCCACGCATTCCGACGACCGATGCGTCAGGAAAATTCATCGCGACACCTATGGAAATGGGGCTTCGCGTGGCGGGTACGGTTGAGTTCGCTGGGCTCACAGCCGCTCCTAACTGGAAACGTGCGCATGTGCTCTATACGCACGCTCGAAAACTTCTTCCAGCCCTCGCGCCTGCGAGTTCTGAAGAACGATATTCCAAATGGATGGGGTTCCGGCCGAGCATCCCGGATTCGCTCCCCGTGATTGGCCGGGCAACCCGGACACCCGACGTAATCTATGCTTTCGGCCATGGTCATCTCGGCATGACAGGGGCGCCGATGACCGCAACGCTCGTCTCAGAGCTCCTCGCAGGCGAAAAGACCTCAATCGACATTTCGCCCTTCGCACCAAACCGCTTTGGTATTGGCAAATCCAAGCAAACGGGTCCGGCAAGTTAAGTACTTACGCGGTCGTGAGTACAGCGCAGAGCCGGTGTCAAGATCAATCTGCACCTCGCAATCACCTCGGAGACGCGAAATGGCGCAAATAGAACACATATTAACGAGTCACGCCCCGAAGCCTTTGGGTCACTACAGTCAGGCGGCCCGAGCGGGTGGATTCATTCATGTTTCCGGTCAGCTTCCGATCAAACCAGAAGGCCAGTCGGAGCAATCTGACGATCTCTTCGATAACCAGGCCAGTCTCGTTCTCCGGAATTTGCTGGCCGTACTCGAGGCGGCTGGTGCGACGCCTTCTCATGTCGTGAAAGTCACAGCTTACATCGTCGGCGTCGAGCATTGGAGCAGCTTCAACGCAGCATATGCCAAGGCGTTCGGTGAAGCGCGTCCTGCCCGGTCGGTCGTTCCAGTGCCGGCGCTGGTGTTGTCACGTTAACTGGGCTACAGTTGCCTGCCTGACGGTTTGGGCGTAAATTTTGGCGATGCAGACATCAGATATCATCTTCAAGCGTCACCGTTTTCCGCCACAGATTATTGCTCATGCGGTGTGGCTTTATCTGCGGTTCAACCTTAGTCTGCGTGAAGTTGAGGAAATGCTGCTTGAGCGTGGAATCGACGTATCATACGAGACAGTTCGTCGTTGGATCGCCAAGTTCGGCCCCCAGATCACACGCAACTTGCGGCGGCGTCAGGCGCGCCCCGGCGATATTTGGTATTTGGACGAAGTGGTCGTCAAATGCGCTGGAGAAAAATTCTGGCTTTGGCGTGCGGTGGATCAACATGGCTCCGTTCTCGAAGAAATCTTGCAGAAGCGGCGTGATAAAAGGGCGGCAAAGCGATTGCTTGTGGCGTTAATGAAGCGCTATGGCTTTGCTCCCAAACGGATCATCACCGATAAGCTCCGCTCCTACGGTGCAGCAAAGGCAGAAGTGGCACCCGGCCTTGACCATTGGTCGCACAAGGGCCTCAATAATCGGGCCGAAAATAGCCATCTGCCGTTTAGGAAACGGGAGCGAACCATGCAAGGTCATCGGTCACCTGGAGCGTTGCAACGGTTCGTCTCCATGCACTCAGCGACCCGCAATTGTTTCTCTGTTCCATCTCGTCGCCGAGCCGCACACACAATTCGCTACCATCGCCTCGAAGCTTTCGATGCATGGAAAATTGCGGCCTGTTTCGCCTGAATATCTACGAGCCCCTGGCCTTTCCGGCCAGAGAAACTTAACGTGACAACACCCCGGCGCTTCATCATGGATACCTCATCGAACTTGATGCTGTTGCTCTCGATCCGAGCGATACCGATCGAGGCGCCGCAGCGATTACAGCGTAAGGAGCGCGCTTGGATATGTACATTCCGAATCTTACCGACGTGCTTGCAGCACGAGCCTTAATCGAACCCCATATTCATCGCACACCCGTTCTCACATCGACATTCATCAATGGACTTGCTGGCGCCGAACTCTTCTTCAAGTGCGAGAACCTTCAGAAGGCTGGGGCCTTCAAAGCGCGCGGCGCGTCGAACGCGGTGTTTGGCCTGAACGACGAGCAGGCGAAGAAGGGTGTTGCAACGCACTCGTCCGGCAATCACGGAACCTGCCTTTCCTATGCAGCTGGTCGGCGCGGCATTCCCTGCACCGTAGTGATGCCGCGCACCGCGCCGCAGGCTAAGAAGGATGCGGTCCGGGGCTACGGCGGTCGTGTCGTCGAATGCGAGCCGTCAACCTCGTCGCGTGAGGCCGTCTTTGCCGAGGTTGTTGCCGAGACCGGCGCGGAATTCGTGCATCCCTATAACGACCATCGTGTCATCGCCGGGCAGGCGACCTGCTCTGCCGAGTTGATCGAGCAGGTCGACGGTCTCGACGCCGTGGTCGCGCCGATTGGCGGCGGCGGCATGGTGTCGGGAAGCTGCCTGACGCTCTCCAATCTCGCGCCCGGCGTAAAGATCTACGCCGCCGAGCCCGAGCAGGCCGACGACGCCTACCGTAGCTTCAAGGCCGGCCGCATCATCGCCGACGACGCGCCAGAAACGGTCGCCGACGGCCTGAAAGTGCCGCTGAAGGAACTGACCGGCGTCACGACACGAAAGTGTTGGATCTGTCCGACTTTTGAGAACGTATGGTGATCACGCTGCGAGGATAGATGTTTCGCGCCGCAATGGCCTGAGATCAACGCCGTCTGTTGGGGTCCAGATGTAATCGCCGGTGAGACTGATGTGCTGCCAGCCGAGTGGGGTAATGTGTTTGATGATGTCAAGCGGCGTGGGAATGCCCTCGCGGTTGAGCTCGGCGAACGCCGGTTCGAGATAGAGTGTGTTCCAGTAGACGATGGCGTTGATTAGCAGGTTCAGTCCAGATGCTCGGTAGAACTGGCTCTCGAAAGTCCGGTCGCGCAATTCTCCGAGGCGATTGAAGAACAGTGCGCGGGCCAAGGTGTTCTGGGATTCGCTCTTGTTGAGGCCGGCCGTCGCGTTCCTGCGCATTTCGGGGTTCTGCCACCACTGGGGCAGAAAGATGGACCGATTGATGCGACCGAGATCGCGTAGCGCCAACGCCAGTCCGTTCTGGCGTGGGAATGCGGACAGCTTTGCCAACAGGGTCGAAGGCCGAACCTGCCCGGAACGGATCGTCGTGACCAGCCGCAGGATGTCGTTCCAGTTTGCCTTGATCCGCTCGACGTTGATGTGCTCGCCAACGAGCGGCGCCAGGTTTTCGGGAGGCGCGTCGCCCGGGAAGAGATAGAGCTTGCGATCCTTGAGACCGCGCAGCCGAGGCACAATCTGGAAACCAACGAGATGGCAAAGGGCGAAGCTCATATCGCTTACCCCGCCGGTATCGACATAGTGGGTTTCGATGGCGAGATCGCTGCCATGATAGAGCAGTCCATCGAGGACATAGATGGCTTCGCTCGCATTGGCATTCATGGCGATGATGTAGAAAGCGCCGTACTGGTCAGAGGTGAACCGGTAGAATTTGGCGCCGGGGTTGGGACCATAGCGGCCGTTGAGGTCGCCGATCGCCTCGGCGTGTCCGCCCGCCGGAAAATACTGGCCATCGGAGGATGACGTTGTTCCATCGCCCCACAAGCTTGCCAGAGGCAATTGCCTCTGGGCGTTGACGAGAATGGCGTGCGCGGCCGTGTAACCTTCCTCGCGAATATGCCAGTCGTGCGCCCAGGCGAGTTGGCGCATCGTAATGCCGGGGGAAACGTCCGCCATTCTCGTGAGACCGAGATTGATGCCGTCCGCCAGGATGGCGGTGAGGAGCGCAAGCTTGTTGTCGGCCGTCCGACCGCTGCGCAAATGGGTAAAGGCGTTCGAAAATTCCGTTCGGGCGTCAACCTCGAGCAAAAGGTCAGTGATGCGGATCGCAGGCAGACGGCTTTCCACCTTTAGCTTCAGCGACTTGGCGATATCCGGAAACATAGCCTTGTGCGGCGTGACGCTAAACCCCGCCCCGGTCAGTTCTACATCGTCGAGCTCGCCGGCTGCGGCCAGACGCGAGAGGTCAGCCAGTCCATCGTTCAGCAGCTGGCGCTGTTGGCGAAGATAAGTCTCGACATCGGTATCAACGGCGATTGGAAGCGCTCCTTCCTCACGCATCAGCTCGAATGTCGGCGTGGGAATGAGAAAGCTTTCGAAAGACTGGAAGCGTTTGGCTCCTTCCACCCAGATATCGCCCGCATCGAGCCGGCGCTTCAATTCGCTGAAAAGGCAAAGCTCATAAGCCCTGCGATCAATCTTTCCATCTTTGAGTATGAGAGGCATCCAGCCCTTCGGCGCAAAGGAGATCGGTGCCTTGTCGGGTATGGTCCTTTTGCCCGTACGATATAGACCCGCGACCACGGATAGCGCCCGCAAGAGGTTCGCCGCCACTGCGTGACCGCGGAACACGAGAGTGGAGAGAAACTGTGGCGCCAGTTTCCTGATCGTCGGATAGCGCTGGAGCATTTCGATTTTACCGTCGATAACATCCGGCGCGATCAGCGTATCAACCGCCTGGACACTGGTTGCAAAAGCTGGCCATTGGATGACCAGATCAAGCGCTTTGGCCATGTCCTCACCCTTCTCTCTGGCCTTGATGATCGCATGGCAGACTTTTGAAACGTCCTTCAACGGCGTCTGCACTTCCCGAACGGATCGGGTGACGCGAGCAGCCGCCTGGTTATTGGCTCGCCGCGTCAGGATGCCCATGAGTTTCTTGAACATGTCGATCGCGCAATCGGTGAGATGGCGGGAAAGGTGGAGCACTGTTGCAGCCAGGACAGCATGTCGGCGTTCGGTGTTAAGGTCGCGCAGATGCTGCGCGCTCATTCGCGTCCCCTCTGCAGCAAATTCGTCAAAGACCTTGGCCGGAATTCGATCCATCAACGTCGTCGGCAGGTTCAGAGACCGGAGAAAACGAATGCGCTCGGCAATTCTGTCGAGGTTGACGGCGGCTGGCGACAATGCCGGCGTTCTCGCCCAGGCAAGAATGGTCACGCTTGTCCCCTCACGCGGATCGAGAAGCTTGTCCAGATCGAGCTTTTGGCCTTCTGAGATCCCGCCGGCCAAGGCCCGATGAGCAATACGAATGCCGCGCCTGATTGCCACATGAATGATGGCTTCGAGCGCTGGCCGCGCTGGCAAAAGAATTCTCCTGCGTCGCAGTTCTTCCACGACCATATCCGCCAATACATCGGCCTGGCGCAGGGTTTGCGCGGCAGGTGTCAGCCAGCCTGTGAGTGCCCGCACGTCCGAAGGCACAAACGGACGCATCTGCATTCTGTAGAAAAGCAGGGCCAGATGCTCGCGCCGCGTCTGTGGGCGCTCGAAATAACGATCGATCTCATGGTGATCGACGCCGATCTGCCGCGCCAGAAATCGTAAGACGCCAGCCGGCAGGACCTCGCCATCCGCAAGCGGTCGGCCAGGGTATCGTAGCGTGGCCAGAACACAGGCGAGGCCCAGTCTGTTCGAGGCCTTGTTCTGTCGCATGATCAGGTCGAGATCCGATCGATCCAGCGTGTAATGTTTGGCGATCTCCCTTTCGTTATCCGGGATGATCGTCGCCTGTTGCCACCATGCCTCGCTCAGTAATGCTCTTCGCGCCATTCTCTGATCTTCCCGTTTCGCCGCGGAGAGTGCAGCGAAACGGAAAATGCGTGTCCGACAAACGAACGTTTCGCGGCATCCACAGTTCTTGTCCGCAAACCTTGTCATGAAACGGCAAATCGGACAATGTCCGAATTCAACGGAAAAACGGACAAACCACGTCTCATGACCTCTATCGGCTATGCAAGGGTCTCCACCGGCGAGCAGGACACCGCCCTGCAACTCGACGCTTTGCGCAAAGCAGGTTGTGAAAGGCTGTTCGAGGATAAGGCATCCGGCGTGAAGACTGACCGCCCCGGATTGGCTGAGGCGATCCGCTACGTTCGCGACGGCGACACGCTCACAGTCTGGAAGCTCGACCGCCTCGGCCGGTCGATGAAGCACCTCATCGAGATCATCACCGAACTGGAGGCCAAAGGCGTCGGCTTCCGATCCATCACCGAAAACATCGACACCACGACATCCGGCGGTCGCCTGGTCTTCCACCTGTTCGGCGCGCTGGCACAGTTCGAGCGCGATCTGATCCGGGAACGAACACGTGCCGGTCTGCAAGCCGCAGAGGAACGCGGCCGACGCGGTGGCCGACAAGTCGTCGTAACCCCGGACAAACTTGCCAAAGCCCGCCAGCATCTGGCGGCCGGTTTGAACGTCCGGGAAGCCGCGGCCCGCGTGAAAATAGGGAAAACCGCCCTCTACGAAGCTCTCAAGGCCGAAAAAGCAACGACAACCACGGTCAAACCAACCTGAGTTCCGGATACGTTCTTAAAAGTCGGACAGATTCGCCACTTTCGTGTCGTGACGCCTGACCTGGCATTTCGTGAAGAACAACGTCACCGACATCCTGACGGCTTCCGAGCAGGAGATCGTCGACGCGATGAAGCTGATCTGGAAGCGCATGAAGATCGTGATGGAGCCGTCCAGCGCCGTGCCGCTGGCGACCATCCTGAAGAACCCTGATGTCTTTGCCGGCAAGCGCGTCGGCGTGATCGTGACGGGCGGCAATGTGGATCTCGACAAATTACCGTGGAACTGAGGAGAAGAGCATGAACGCGACGACTCAAACTGAACAACTCGACGTCGGTTTCGACGTGCCGGCGGTCCCCGGCATGGACGAATCCCAGATCCAGACGCCCTGCCTGATCCTCGACCTCGACGCGCTGGAGCGCAATATCCGCAAGATGGGCGATTACGCCAAGGCGAACGGTATGCGCCATCGCAGCCACGGCAAGATGCATAAGTCGGTTGACGTGCAGAAACTGCAGGAGAGGCTCGGCGGCTCGGTCGGCGTCTGCTGCCAGAAGGTCAGCGAGGCGGAAGTCTTCGTGCGCGGCGGCATCAAGGACGTGCTGGTGTCGAACCAGGTGCGCGACCCGGCCAAGATTGACCGGCTGGCCCGCCTGCCCAAGCTCGGCTCGCGCATCATCGTCTGCGTCGATGACGTTGCCAACATCGCTGACCTGTCTGCTGCCGCCGAAAAGCACGGCACGCAGCTCGAAATCTTCGTGGAGATCGACTGCGGCGCCGGCCGCTGCGGCGTCACCTCGACCGACGCCGTCGTGAAGATCGCCCAGGCCGCCGACGCGGCGCCGGGCCTCAAGTTCACCGGCATCCAGGCCTACCAGGGCGCGATGCAGCACATCGACAGCTATGAGGCGCGTAAGGAGAAGCTCGACGCGGCGATCGCCATGGTCAAGGACGCCGTCGAGGGCCTGAAGGCTGTCGGGCTGGAGCCGGAACTGGTTTCCGGCGGCGGCACCGGCTCCTATTATTTCGAGACGGGCTCGGGCGTCTATAACGAGCTGCAATGCGGCTCCTACGCCTTCATGGACGCTGACTACGGCCGCATCCTCGATAAGGATGGCCACCGCATCGACAAGGGCGAATGGGAGAACGCGCTGTTCATCCTGACCAGCGTGATGAGCCACGCCAAGCCCGACCGCGCCATCTGCGACGCCGGCCTCAAGGCGCAATCGGTCGACAGCGGCCTGCCCTTCATCTACGGCCGCGACGACGTGAAATACATCAAGTGCAGCGACGAGCACGGTGTGATCGATGACCCCAAGGGCGTGCTGAAGGTCAACGACAAGCTCAGGCTGGTGCCCGGCCATTGCGATCCGACCTGCAACGTCCATGACTGGTATGTCGGGGTGCGCAACGGTAAGGTCGAGACGGTCTGGCCGGTGTCGGCACGCGGCAAGGCGTATTGAGAACGTACCTGCGAAGCGCAACTGGGCGCTCCGGTGTTATTCTTGGAGGAGTCAATCCATGATCATCGTACCGGAGCGTCTGATCTCCGACCTCATGAGCGAGGCCGCTGTCTTTGAAGCCATCGAAAGCGTCTTCGCTGCCATGGCGCGAGACGAGGCCCGTAACTTCCCCGTCATCCGAGAGGCGATCGGCTATGCCGACGCGCTCTACGGCTTCAAGGCTGGCTTCGACAGTGCGGGGCTCGTCCTTGGGGTCAAGGCGGGCGGCTACTGGCCGGGCAACATGGCGAAGGGCTTGACCAACCACCAGTCCACGGTGCTGCTGTTCGACCCGGACACCGGCCGGATCAAGGCGGCGGTCGGCGGTAACCTGCTGACCGCGCTGCGCACGGCCGCCGCCTCGGCGGTGTCGATCAAGCATCTGGCCCGCCCCGACGCCCGCGTGCTCGGCATGGTCGGGGCCGGTCACCAGTCCGCCTTCCAGATGCGCGCCGCAGTGCGGGCGCGCAAATTCGACAAGGTGGTTGGTTGGAACTTGCACCCCGAAATGCTGTCGCGGCTGGCCGACACGGCGGTCGAACTCGGCCTGCCTTTCGAGGTGGTCGACCTGCCACAACTCGGGGCACAGGCCGATGTCATCATCACGATCACATCCAGCTTCGCACCGATTCTTCTTTCCGGGCATATTCGCCCAGGAACCCATCTCGCTTGCATGGGGACCGACACTAAAGGGAAGCAGGAAGTAGAGGCGGCTCTTTTCCCACGCGCTCGGCTCTTTGCCGATGAGGTTGAACAGTCCGTCACCATCGGTGAGGCGCAGCACGCGGTGGCGCAGGGATTGATCGCGACCGGCGACATCACGCCGCTCGGCGCGGTGATCGCCGGCCTGGCGCCGGGGCGGACCTCGCCGGAGGAGATCACGTTGTTCGACGGCACGGGCGTTGGCCTCCAGGATCTCGCGGTGGCGTCAGTTGCGGTGGATATTGCTCGGGCGCGAGGGCTCGCCCTGGAAGTGGAGCTTTAGTTCTGCGCGCGATTGACATTGAGGGAGATTGCTTGACGTCGGACTTGGATTGCCAGATCAGCCCGCACTCTGTAGTGACCGCGCTGAAGAATGTGCCCCCAAACCCATTTTCGCGATATCAGTCGTTCATGACGATGAGGATAACATACGGCTAGGCAAGCTTTGCTGAAGTCGATCGCTCCGAAAGAAAATTTCGAAAGCTTTTTCGAAACTCGACTATAAACTCGTTCGTAATCGAAGACGCTTTTATGTGCGTCGGTAGCACGATTGTCCAATTGATAGAGATTGGCGGATCGATTGGCCGAACTACCAAAGATGAAGAATATCTATCGGCAGTAAACGGATCGACGATCGAAACGCCGAATCCTGCTGAAACCATACCACAAACAATCATGGAGAGTGGAGTTTCAGCCTTAATACGTCTGTTTATTCCTCGCTCGCGCATTATGGCATCGACCATGACATGCATTACCGACGGCTGTATGAGTGAGATGAAATCCTCATTGTCAAAGTCCTCGGGAACGATTCGCTCGCGTTCCACGAGCCGGTGTTGGAGAGGGAGCACCGCTACCATATCGCAGGGTGGCAGTTCTTCGATGGTGACGTTGGTGAGTTGCGTGTTCTCGACGATTCCGAGATCACAATGGCCGGTGCTGATCCATTCGAGGACGAAATGAGAATTCATGCCGTGAAGCGACATATTTAACGATGGCCTTTTGGCAAGAAAACCTGCGGCAAAGGCCGGCAGGAACCCGTTTGCTAGTCCCGGCAGTGCCGCGATGCGCAGAGAACCTCCTCGTCTTTCTCTCAAATCGCGCGCCAAGCCGGCGATACGCTCAAGTCCAACAAATGAGCGGTCGATCTCGCGATAGAGTGCCATCGCGTCGCCGGTTGCAACAAGTCGACCTCCAGAGCGTTCGAACAAATTCAAGCGCGTCTCGTATTCCAAATCTTTCACGAGCCGACTGAC
>NZ_JAKVQC010000001.1:0-140583 GCF_022488005.1 Ochrobactrum sp. A-1 | reverse complement strand
CACAACCTCCATTGCGAGCCTACGCAACCCCTCCTAATGCGATCTCGAACAGATGGTTCGATGAGTTAGCATACCCTACATGTGCAATGCTTTCCCGAAAGGAGGGGGGAGGCTTGGGTTGAGCCTGTTTCTAAAATCTAGCGAGTTTCGTGATTCACAGCAAGGGCTGATTACAATTTGGGCCAAGAGATTGCCAAAGCCGCCATGCAGTTGTTGGTCCGCTTACGAAGGTTGCCTCCGATTGCTGTCTTTCGGCTTCCCACCCCTTAACAGTCTTTGAAAGCACGATAAGCGGAACAACCGCTTTGAAACGCGTGAGAATGCTACAATAATGTCTGGAATAGGCGCAAAAGCGGTCTATTCTTCGGTTCGTTACCGCACCAACGATAGGAACGATTATTATGGCCACTTTCATTCTGATAGCCGGAGGCTGGCAGGGCGGTTGGGTCTACCAGAAAGTAGCAGATATCCTCGCAGGGCACGGGCACATGGTTGTGCCAATCACACTTTCGGGGCTCGGTGATACGCCTGCCCCATCGGCCAATCTTGAAACTCATGTAAGCGAGGTCGTTGATGTCGTGAAGTCGCATAGTGACGACTTGATCCTTGTCGGGCAATCCTACGGAGGAATGATCGTGAGCGGCGTAGCGGACGCCGTTCCGTCGCGCATCCGCTCACTGGTCTATGTTGACGCTTATGTCCCAGAAACCGGCGACTCGGTCTGGTCGCTGACAACACCGCGTTTTCGAGACATGTTCATCGCAGGTGCAAAAGGTGACGGGCTGAATTGTGCCCCGCCTTCCAATCTGGACCCACGATGCCGCCCACAGCCGATCGCGACATTTCTCCAATCAATCACTTTAACCGGACGCTGGCGTGAAATACCTCGTAAGGTCTTCGTTGGCGCACATGGATGGGATGGAAGTCCATTCCTCGACCTTTACCAACGCTTGAGCGAGGAAACGGATTGGTCAACCTTTTCTCTCGATTGTGGCCACAACGTAGCTCGACTGGAACCAGAGGCATTGGCCCAAATAATGCTGACCCAGGCCCGACCAACCAGAGAAGCCTTCCCGTAGATGCATAATTATTGCTGCCGTCACTAGCGCCTACGTTCCACAACCGGCGTAAATGGGCGGCTTCTCACAGACTACCCAATTTCAAACAAGGACTTCAACGTCAGCTCACCATTCATTTTAACACGACAACCGATCAGTCGCCTGATGTTCCTGACTATTTGCCTTCGGCCTGAGCCGGGTTATCTCGGTAGCGTTTCTGGAAGCCTTGCGGGCATTGATAACAGTTGGCCTTTCCCAAGGATTCAGTCATCGCTCCCTGCTTCAGGCTTCTGACTATTACATTAATGCCAGATGGCGCAGCGGAGCAAAGGCCAACACGAACGATGAACTGTTATAGTGGGGAAGGTGCCGTCCCCGGCACTAGAATGCCCTTTATTCGACGTAGAGGGTAAGCGCGTACTCCGCCGTTTCCCCACGCCGGGCGGCGTTGCGCATCAAGTAGACCTGGACGACGTAGTTTCCGCTCGACGGGATTGTGACGCTCGTGCCGTTGCCATTGATCGAACTGTTGTAGAGGGCCTCGTTTGCGCCTGGTGCGGTGATGTTAAAATAGAGGCTCGAATTTCTGGAATCGAGCTGGACGCTCATTTTCTGACCTGCCGTAGCGCCCAGTTTGTATTCAACTGTATCGCAACCCTTCAACTTCGAATTGATGGTCGAACTGGATGTCCCGGCAGCAAACTTGACCGTTTCGTGCCTGACATTGTCCGCCAGGCAAGGTGTCGCCAGTATCACAACAAGGCTCATCAGGATGGTGCGCAACATCGTCATCAATTGTCCTTTAGCAGCTTTCTTAACCGGACCCTGTTTTGTGGCACAATTCGTCCGATGGTTTTTCCTCCGAGTCAAAAGCACACCCGCTGCCAGCGAGTTGTAAACCCAAGGAAGATATCGCATAAACATACCACCCAATCGGACGATATGCGGGGATTGATCTGCGCCGGCTATGCACTCTTGCCATCGCCTTTCTTCTGGAGCCAATCAGCATAGCTGTTCCAATGGCTAAATTGAATTGCGGTGTTTGTTTACCCGCAGGCACCAACGCGGGGATACTGCTCAAGGGGACGATTGGGCGTGTAAGGGCAAACCTGAACGGAAAGATGAGCGGATTGGTGGGAACTCCAGGAGCGCTATCATGGATTTGATGAACCTGCTACGCTCGGTCGAAGCCCTCCTCTACGAGATCGTGTCCTGGCTTGTATTCTATCCGCTAACCCTTTGGCGATGCATCGTCAGTCCGGTCGAGATGGCTCTCTACGCTGAAAAGGAGCTGACCGATCCGCCTGACCAGCAGTTCGAGGATGCTCTTTCGCCCCCTCTCTTTCTGTTCCTGACGCTTCTTCTCGCTCACGGGCTCCAGGCGACATTCGGCACCAGCCAAGCAGAGCTTCCGGGCGTGCTCGCGGATATACGAAGCGGACTTCTGTTTCAGGCGGTCATCTTCAGCCTGTTTCCGCTGCTGTTCGCCATCCAGCGCGTGAAACAAACCGGTCAGGACATCACGCGCTCGTCGGTTCGTCCTGCATTTTATGGGCAGTGCTATATGGTTGTTCCATTCGCGCTGTCGGTAGAAATCGCGCTCGTGGTATTCCAGACCTCACGGATAACCGGAGCTGTCGTTCTCCTGGCAGCCACCATCTGGTATCTCGCATGCCTGACACGGTGGTCCGCCAACGATGGCGTTTCCAGCGCACCGAAGGCGTTCGCAAGGGCACTCGGCACCCTCATCCTTGGGGCCCTAGGTTTTCTGACGATTGTCGTAGTGGTCGCACTGGCGATCGTCCAACGTTGAGAACAGCGCAGTTCGCCTAAAGCGCCGTTCGCTTTGAGCGACGCAAATATCATGTGGCGCAGTTACGATTTCTTCGCTGCGGAGCATCCACGCGAAGCACCGCGGGCCGAACTCCATTCGCTTCACGAGACTGGCGACGCTGCGGTCCATATCCATTTACGCGACTGAGTCGCAAAATGTCACCAAGTTTATCATGGTCATCTTTTTGCACTATATTCCCAATGGATCGCTATTGCGGGGATCAGGAAAAAGACGACGTTCAGAACCTTCCAGAACCCGATGATATTGGCCATGTACATGTGGGCTTGATCGACGCTGAATCCAAAAAAGACGGACATCATACTTGTTGTAATGCCGCTGAGCGACATCAACCACGCAAAAATGATAAACAGCAGATTGATCAGGAAAGCTTTTAGCAGAACGTTTCTAATTCTAAGCGGCGTTTCCATCGAAATGCTCCCTTCTTAGTAAGGCGCCTTGTCTACTTTACTCAGCACAAACGTTCTCATTATAACCCATCCGGCGCGCTTTTCCGCGGTCTCTCCGATAATTCCACAAACGCGACAATCGCCCTTCTCAGTTATCTTGCTGATCACAACTTCAGATTATGGGGTTGAGTACGCCGCGGAGAGCCACTTTCGCCTCTTGCTAAGGCTTGGAGATCATCGCCGTAATCGTAGTTCTGCCGATGTGATCGCTTATCCTGTTCACTCCAGGAGAGCTTGACGTCGATCTCGGGCAGAGTCATCTCACAAGACAGTTCGGAAAATGAGCGCCACTCGCGACCCCGTCTCGGCGGTGATTAGCCGTTCTTGACTATTCGTCAGTATACACACCTAATCCCCCACTTCAGTCTGGAATGGCTCATTCCCAAGCTGCAATTCAAGGGGTTGTGTTCTCAGCTGAGAACAGCACATTTGGTGATGTCGGGCTAAGTCACTCCACTCTGCGGTAGCTGGGCGACAGAACAATAATCTGACCCAATGCATTACTGCTGTCTTCAGTGTCCATACAAAACGGCGTTAATCTATCGTTAACTTTAAAGTTGTTGACGACTCACCTAGATACAGTCATTCTGACGCTCAATCCTGCAATTATCCTTGTTGAGCGATTTTAATGATCCAGAGCGCCAATGTTACAAATGTCAAGCAAACCGTAGAAAAGTCGTTAACTCGGCTTATTGAAGCGGATGCAGACACACTAAGCGCTCAGCTTCAGCATCTTCGCGCTCGCGCATTCCCGCCGACAGCACAGAAAGAGTTACGTAAATTTGCTCCAGGCGAGGCCGCAAAGCTAATTGGAATCAGTGACGTCTATCTTCGCACACTAGTAAACGAAGGTGTTATCGGTGAAGCTGAAAAGAACGCAGCTGGAAGACGCCTTTACTCCCTGGACCAAATCCACTCTATCCGGAACTACCTTAGTAAAAATAAAAAGAGTTACGATCAACGTCGCCGGAATGACGATCGGCTTCAGGTGATCGCCGTTACGAACTTTAAGGGCGGCTCGGGCAAAACCACTACGGCTGCGCATTTGGCACAGTACTTTGCGCTTCGCGGTTATCGTGTCCTCGCCGCAGATCTCGACCCTCAGGCATCGCTGTCTGCTTTATTCGGAATACAACCAGAATTCGACCTCGAACCTAACGAGACACTTTACGGTGCAATCCGATATGACGAAGCTCAACGGTCACTAAAAAGCATCATCCGAACTACATATTTTAGTGGCCTCGACATCGTACCCGGTAATCTCGAACTGCAGGAATTCGAACACGAAACACCCCGAGCCTTGACTTCATCATCGCGATCAACTGACAAATTGTTTTTTACACGAGTAGCTTCAGCGCTGAAAAGCGTAGAAGACGACTACGACATCGTGGTTCTCGATTGCCCACCATCCCTCGGCTACCTGACCCTGTCAGCACTCTGCGCAGCAACTTCTGTACTTGTTACAATACATCCACAAATGCTGGATGTAGCATCTATGAGCCAGTTCTTGCACATGACCGCGGGGCTTTTTGATGTCGTCGAAAGGGCAGGCGGCAATGCCAACTATGATTGGTTTCGCTACGTGCTAACACGCTACGAACCTAACGACGGCTCTCAGTCACAGATCGCGGGCCTCCTCAAGGGTCTGTTCGGAGATAGAGTCTTGACCAATTCCATGGTCAAATCCGCCGCGATATCAGACGCGGGCATTACGAAGCAGACTCTTTACGAAGTCGGCAGAGAAAACTTTCATCGGCAGACGTATGATCGAGCGATCGAAGCTCTCGACGCAGTCAATCATGAACTCGAAGAGCTCGTTAGAGATGCATGGGGTAGAAAATGAACAAACGTCGTGATGCTTTACGAGATTTTTTAACTCCAATCACTTCCAACCACGAGTTCTCAGCTGAGAACACACCCAAGCGGCCACAGGTATCTTCGGGCGCATTACAAAGTATGAATGATGCGATCACCGGTCTTTCTAACGAAGCGGAGGAGCTCCGCAAAACACTAGCTGATGGTGAGTCCATAGTTGAGCTCGATGCACATCTCATTGATGCGTCCTTTGTAAAGGATCGCCTTGATGATTATTCGGGTACTGATTTTGATGCTCTATTGATTAGTATCCGGGAGAACGGCCAAGCCGTGCCTGTGCTCGTCCGACCGAAGCCCGATCAGTCCGGTCGGTATCAACTCGCGTACGGGCATAGGCGCGTCGCTGCTCTCAAACAACTTGGCCTGAAGGTCAAAACCTTCGTTCGAGAATTGTCCGACGACGAATTGATTATTGCGCAGGGCAACGAAAACCTTGAACGCAAAGATCTCACTTTCATTGAGAAAGCACTGTTCGCTCGACGCTTGGAAGACCGAGGGACAAGCAGAGCCGTAATCATGGCTACATTTGGAACCTCGTCCAGAGGCGTTTTATCCGAGATGATTGCTTTGGCTCGAAAGTTACCGGATGAGCTTATACAGGCTATTGGTGCGGCGCCAGGTATTGGACGACCGAAATGGGATTCGCTGGCTACACTACTAGGTAACAAGCTTAATTCTCTCGAAACCGTTATAAAATCCGAATCCTTTCTGAACCTAAATAGTACAGAACGCTTTGAGGCTATCTTTTCTTCGCTCAAGCAAGCGAACAAAGTAGTACCCAATTCAGTAGCCGAGGGATGGTGTTCCGATGACTCTCAATTACGAGTAGTCGCCAAGTCAAAGTCTAAAGTGTACGCGGTCGAATTCTCGGAGATCGAAGGAAAGGCCTTCGGTGAGTGGATTTCAGACAATATGAAACGCTTATACGACGAATACAAAGTAACAAAACAACGCAACTAGGAGATTCTAGCAAAAGAAAAAGGCCCCCAAACGTTACCGTAGTGGAAGCCTCTCTCAAAGTTCTAGCAGACTGAGAATCGCATTTCCCCGAATCGGTGTCAAGAGTCATAAGCGTCATTTTGGCGGGTGGATTTCTTTTGCCTTTCGAAAGGTGAGAGGAAATGCAAATTCTGGAGACAATCACGCCCACACAGTGTGGGCGAATGAAGATGTTTACCCAAAATCCTGAGCTACAGAAAGGGCAGAGGAGGGGCGTAAACCGTTGGGTAATCTACAAACAGCTCTGTGTGGCCAAATCAGCGCTTAAGCTGAATGATCGTTGCCTTGCAGTGCTCAGCTCGCTTTTGTCATTTCTGCCTGAAGATGAACTGAGTGAGAAAAACGGCCTCGTCGTTTTTCCGTCCAATCGCCAGCTTTCACTCCGGGCTCATGGTATGCCAGAGTCCACGCTTCGCCGACATCTCGCATTCCTGGTCGCAGCGAGGATCATTGAACGCAAGGATAGTCCGACACGTAAACGCTATGCTCACAAGGACAGGGAAGGGCAGGTCGAGCTTGCTTTTGGATTTTCCTTTGCGCCATTGCTTGATCGTGTGTCAGAAATTGCAGCAAATGCAGAGAAAATTCTCGCCGAACAAAAAGCACTGAAGCGTCTTCGCGACGAAGTATCGGTCTTGCGAAGAGATATCGCGTCGATTTTTGCCGAAGCGGCCGAAGAAACTGGCAAGCTTTGTGAGAGTCTGGAAGAAGTGTTCGTTCGCTTCCGTGAGGTCGTCGACGCTATTCCTCGCCGCGCATCTCTCGCCCAACTGGCCACTGTCAGCGCTAATCTTGAAGCCATTCGTGGTGAATTGGATAATGCCTTGAAAACAAAAGGCATTGTTCCGGAATTGAGCGGCAGCGTCGCTCAGTTTGAGCGGCAGCATATTGAATCCCTGCCAGAATCCCTTTTTGAATTTCAAAATGGTAAAATGATTGATTTGAAAGAGCCTTCTTCGGAAAGCTTTGTTGCTGTGAGCCTCGAAAGAGAAGATCAAGTTCGGGCTTCTCCTTCAATCTCTCTCGATCAAGTGCTTCGAACATGCCCGGATATCCGCGAATACGGGATAAACGGGATCGGCACATGGCGGGAACTTCTTGATGCGTCACGAATTGTTTCCGGCTTTCTTGGCATCAGTCGCTCGGCCTATCAGGAAGCAGTCCATTTCATGGGGGCAGAATCCGCATCGACGGCCATCGCCTGGATTCTCCAGAAACTGGCCTCGATCAATTCGCCAGGCGGATATCTGCGATCTTTGACGGAGAAGGCGAGAGGAGGGACCTTTTCAATCAGCCAACTGTTGTTTTCAGGAATGAAAGCACACGGAAATCTGGTTGCGGGATAATTATGGATCCGTGCCAACAAAAAGATAATGTAGAGCGTAATAACCCGTGTCACCTTGGGTTAGGCGCTAATGAAAGCCAGGTCATCAGAGAGAATGCGTGAATGTCAAAACCGTTGACCCCCATCCTGCTTTTGACAGCCCTCGGAGTTCTGACATCCGTCCCGGTATTGGCCCAGGAGTATCAGGAAACAATCATCTTGTCCGTTTCACCGAAATGGGTGCGGTGGGCCGATGTTTACAAGGTTCAACCAGAGCGCCCAGATGATCCCTATTATCATGTACGGGTCCTAGAGCGGCAGAAAGACTGGAAAGTCTGGCAGTTCAATGAACTTGCTTCCCATATGGCTATAACATCGAAAGCGCTCACAGCGAGCCGTGTCAGTAAGAAAGCGAGAACCTACAATTACAAGGACGTGGAGATCCGCAGCGCATACCACCGCTGGCTGGATGATCCAGCAACACGCTCCCAAGTTCAAGTTTGTGACACGGATATTCTCAGTTGTCTCAAACAGTTGCCACCACGTTAAGAGCCTGTTCCAAAAAGGGTTGAGCGATTTCAGGAGGTTATAATTCAATCGGATTTCTGACATACGATGGAGATCACGATGGCCTGGACAGAAACCGCTCGGCGACAGTATGAGCGTCGCAATTCGCGTTATGCAAGCGATTTAACGGATGCGGAATGGTCTGTGCTCGAACCGCTGATGCCTTTGCCACGACCTCTCGGTCGCCCTCGAAAGACAAACCTGCGAGAAGTGGTGAACGCGCTTCTTTATATAGCTTCTTCGGGTGGTGCGTGGCGGCTTTTGCCTACTGAATTCCCACCATTCTCCACGGTGTAGAAATATTTCTACCGCTGGAGAGATGATGGCATGCTGCGGACCATCAACAACACGCTTGTGATGATTGCGCGTGAACAAGCTGACAAGCAGCCCAGCCCCACGGCTGGTGTGATCGATAGCCAGTCGGTGAAAACCACGGAAAGCGGCGGAATACGAGGTTTTGATGCGGGGAAGAAGATCAACGGTCGCAAACGTCATATTGTGGTTGATACTCTCGGCCTGATGGTTGGTCTCGTGATCCATTCTGCGGGCATTCAGGACAGAGACGGTGCGCCGGATGTCTTGAAAACCATTCTCAAACGTTGGCCGTGGTTGCGGCATATCTTTGCTGACGGCGGATACGCAGGACCAAAGCTCAAAGGCAGGCTGGAAAAGATCGGGAAGTTTACACTGGAAATCGTCAAGCGGTCTGATCGCGCTGAAGGTTTCGAACTACTCCCGCGTCGATGGGTTGTCGAGCGCACATTTGCATGGCTGGGACGGTGTCGCAGACTGGCCAAGGACTTCGAGAAAACCATCGCTTCCTCTGAAGCGTGGATCTACATCGCAAATATCCGCTTCCTCACGCGAAGGATCGCAAGAGCCTGATATCGTTACGTTCATTATGATTCAGGCTCTAAAGAAGGACCCATTGATGTTCAGGTTAATCTACGGCGTAGTTCTAACAGCAACGTTTTGCGGAGTGGCCGGAGCAGAGGATCTCGGCGGTGTCGACTTTGAAAACAAGCTGGCCGAGTGTGTGACGGTCACAGGCGAGAACGCTGTTTTAAAAGCGAATGCCATTACGGTGAAAACCCATTTTCTATTGCATAGGCCAATTGGCGACTGCGGATGCTTCTCGGCTCGGGCGATCTACACAAGCAGCGTCACTATAGAGCGTGTGCAAGAAATGCTGCAGCAAGGCATTATTCCAATCAACAAGGATGCGGTGAAGACGCTCGTTCTTGTGAGCGAGGCAAGTTTGGTTGGCAATCGGAAAATAAACGTCCAATTGACTTGCGCAAGACCCACATAGCCAACTGATGAGTGCGGTGATTAACCCAATATAGTCCTCCACTGTAATGTCGGAAAAGACGACCAATGGGGATCTTGATTTACCTTCGTTCCCACGTGCCGGTGTAGATACGATGACAATAAGCTTTCACAGAATGAAAGCTACCTTGACTCCGGGTTTGACGATTATCGCGATTATTCTCTGACGGGATTCTCCCATTTTGACCTTTAATATTAATCTCCACCTGTCGTGAGTTGGCACATTTGCGCCAGGCCGAACCAGTTGATGGCAATTTCGTTAGCGATAGCACACAGGGCTACGCCCACCTGGGCGACTATAAGCGCTCCGTCCCCCACACGAACGGCCATTCCGCATGACGTCATATGGGCAATCACACGTGCCAACATATGGAGACCGAATAGGTTGACCTGATTGATGCGCCGAAACCGCCCGATTTGCGGCAGGCGGCGCCATTATTCGAGGGGCGGAAACTGGGTTTTGAGGTAAAGGCGGCGGATTTTCGGCCAGGTATCGCTCGGAAATCCATCCCGTTCGATTGGCATAAGTGACGCTGAACCATCCGGAACGGTAGTTCACAACGTTCACCCTTTTACCTTTCCCGATAACCGTACTGACGCGTGCAGTTAACGACGCCTCGGTTCTCATGTTTACCCTGGCGGTCGAATATAGCCATTTTCCGATGAAAGGATGCTGGTCAGCCAATGGCGGCGGCTGGTTTGTCTGTCGGTGAGTCGTTGCCTGCATGAAGCCTAGAGGCTGCGGAGCCTGCTCGGTTGCCGGGATTGAAGTTTTTGGTTGAACTGCATCTAGTGGCGATACTGGGGCCGGCGTGTCACTCCCGAAAACCTTCGCGAGAATGAATAGGGCAGCTGCCCCTAATATCCAGTTGGTTGCCTTCGACAATTTGGATCCCCCAATCCCTCAAAGGATCAAAGCAAAATTTTCAGGGGCTGTCGAGATAAAGCCTTACTTTCGGCATTCAGCCCTGCGGTGTATCGCAATATGATACAAAACTATTGACTCCTGGCTGTATCAGGATATGATACAAGCCGCAGGAGTAACATATGATCCGTTCCTACAAAGACGCCAGAACCAGAGCCGTTGCAGGCGGCAAAGCGCCAAAGGGGTTTCCGGCAGATTTGATAAGAACAACCGTTCGTAAACTTACCATGATCGATAGTGCTGTAATTCTCGATGATCTTCGCTCTCCTCCCGGTAACAGGCTGGAAGCTCTGAAGGGGGACCGTAAAGGGCAGCACTCGATCCGCATCAACGATCAGTGGCGCATCTGTTTCATTTGGACCGATGCTGGCGCTGAACAAATCGAAATTGTTGACTATCACTGAAAGGAAGAAGCCATGACCAGTAAACTCCCCCCGGTCCATCCCGGCGAAATCCTTCGGGAAGAATATCTCATCCCGCTCGGGATGAGTGCAGGCGCGCTTGCCAGGAATCTGAATGTTCCTCGCACTCGCATTGAGCGTCTGGCGACAGAACAGACTGCCGTTACACCTGACACGGCTCTGCGCCTTGCGAAGTTCTTCCGCACCACGCCCGAATTCTGGATGAATTTGCAGTCAGGTTACGACCTTAAAACAGAGGCGGTAGCTATTCAGGATCAGCTTTTAGCCATCCATGAACTGAAAGCAGCCTGATTTACCATATATTGATGCAGAGCAGGCGCCTTTCCCAGTAAGTCCCAATCGTTTCACGCTAACGACGAAACCGATGGTGTGAGATGCGAAAGGTTCTTTTGGCAGCCTGTGGTTTCTTCTTGTCAGGGAAGGGGCACCCATCGCTCCTTGGATTATTCGACTTTATCCTGAAGGAGAAAACCAAGGACTACAGATTACCCTTGAATTTGGTAGAGAAGCTGCAAGCGCGGTTGCGTCGAACTGTCCTGTGCCGGGCCACTGTGACTGAACTGATTTGGCTGCACGAACGCTATCATGACGCAAGTTTTGACTATTTTATCAAGCGTAGCGGTCCAGATTCACTGTGGTCGTGCTTAACTTAATGTAATGGTGCCCTGAATGAAAAATAGATCTTTCATAGCGGTCGTCATCGCGATTGCACTTGCCGGAATTAATGTCCCCGTGTGGGCCGACGGTTTTAAAATCCACGAGCTCACGCCCATCAAGCAGGAGTTCTGGTCGATTTTCGATGCCTCTGCGCATCATGCGGAAGAACCGACTAACTTTCGGATGTCCTGCTGCGGAACAGATGACGATCAACATTTGATGATCGCTATCGATCGCCATGTCGACGAGCAGGGACAGGAAAACAGAACCGACGAAGGTTATCTCAAAGAGTTGGACGTCAGTTCCGAAGAAATCGGGTTTAAAATCGAGAAAATCGATGTCTCCCCTGCAGTTGGACGACTTATCCGCATTCCGAACGTCGGTGGCCTGAAGGGGGTGAATATTTTTGTCGTAGAGGGCGGAGACAGGCTCACAATCCAATCTGTCGCGCCGACCGAGGAGACCGCTGAGAACAATGCGCGGAACGCCTTGGAAATAGCAAAAAAGCACGTCATTGGGCGATGACCCGGTCTATGGGTTAAGCGCATTATTCAATTGTCTTCTGTTAAGTCTCAGTCGATCAGACCGTACGAAGATTTCATAGATAGAAAACTGAAATCAAACGCAATGTCATCCTTCGCTTGAGCAATCACAGTGCTTGCAAACGATAGGCAGCTGCGAAAGCGGATAGGTCGTCGTGTACTTCAGTTACATTGCCGTCAGATCGCAGTTCGATGCGATCATCAGTGTGGGTGCAAACATCAATGATTGCCTCACCGAGGACGAATGCGTCAAAGGAAGCGTTAAGTAGCTGGCCGCCCCCTTCATTCAGGTCTTGTATCGCCTTGTAGAGCGCCTGGGCTTGAGCGGAATCCAAAATCATGATGTGACTCCATCTTGGTATTGGCAGTCAGCATAATCCTGCCCGTGAGGCTTGGTGGTCGTCATGCACTAATCCAGGCCAAAAGTTGTGCGGAATGGTAATCCTCACTCTTGGCCTTAGTAGAGAGCCATTGGAAGGAGAGAACAAAGGCTTCGAATTTTCATCATCGAAAGACAAACAGATGACTTACACGTGGGAAGTCATCTGTTTTGACAGCACCCTGGTGCAGATGCTGCGGAGCAATTCGCCTCAGGTTCGACCCAGACGTCTACGCAACTCTTCATTCTCAGCACGCAGCTTTGCAGCAAGTTCTTGGCGTAGCTTGAGGTTCTCTGCTTCCAGTGAAACCAAGCTGGAAAGATCATCGCTCGACGACCCTGTTGATGGCCCGGGCGCTGTCTTTGCAGCAGCGTTCTTCCAGTTATAGTAGGTCTGCTCACTCACTTTAGTCTGCTGCAATGCAGCCTTGAGAGTGGTCTTGCCATCTTTTGTTGCTTTTTCGATAGAAGCAAGGATGGAGGCGCGCTGGGCCGGCGTGTACTTGTTGCGCTTGTTCTCTACCAGTGGTGTTGTAGTGGGTTCTGCTTTTGAAGCAGCTTTGGCTGCTTTCACTGGTCTGGATGCGGCCCTCGTGGTTTTAGCGGCAGGTGCTGTAGCCGCCTTTGCGGGCCTAGGCTCAGCTTTTTTGCGTGGTGCACGGGTTTTCTTCGTGGCACCCACAGGCTCAGCGCTTCTCACCTCAACTGGTGTCTCGTTTACTGCTGCAATGGTTTCGTCTGCCATGTTATGCTTCTCCAGATCGATGTTTGGAAATTCATTTAGGCGTCAAAAATACAGGTCAATGGTTGATGTAACAATAAGGCCGTGTACATCATGTGTTCAAGATGAGATAGACTTGCTTTCAGGACATATCGATCAGGTCGGAGATTCTGTTAAGTGTTGAAAATCCGCCGCATAATTTGTAGCTACTGCTAAAAGCCCTTTGAGACGCGCGGAGCGTACCTTCAAATCTCCTCTGGAAAGCTACTCACGGATGAAAAATCCAAACCGTAATATTGTCGTTGAATATAAGAACAAGCGTACTCGCAAGGGCTCGTCATCTTTGTGGGGAAATCTGGATCTGAAGTCGATTGCCCGGCAAGTGGAGGCCGATGCGCCCCAATCTCCAGTGGAGGTTCGGGCCCAGCCTGATCTATCCAAGCTGATCGAGCGCAGAACTGAGAACGCCACTACAAAAGTTGTGGCGCATGCTGAGCCGGTCATCGAGCAAGTTGAAGAGGCTCTGACCGAGCCAGAACTTTCCAACATGGACGCCTCGAAACCGGAAGAAGCACCCCTTGCAATGGAAGAGCTGCAAACGGCAAACATGGCGGGAAATCCTGTTGTCAGTGAGAAAAAGCCGTCTGTTCCACGTCGTAAGAAAAAATCAGTCCCGGTTAAACGAGAAGCGGTAAGTCGAATCGCAGCCGAGCCCGATATTCAGGCTGAATTGTCAGCTCTTGAAATAGAGAATGCCGATCTGAAACGTGAACTGGCCGCCAGTTTGCGCATGGAGAACAGACAGTTGCTCAAAATGCTCCGACGATTGGAACAGCAGTAGAGAAACGGTCGCCAAGACTGTCCTGCCGTCCTCGATAACTGATCTGTTCATGCGTTCTGGTGACATGTGTAACGGCTGTGGTCGCCAAAACTATTGAGTTGTCGGGCTTAAGCTGACAACATTTCTGCATACTGTTGCGGCAGGTATAGGGAGGTCGATCACGATGAAGTCACTGGGGGAACGTCTCGTTGCGAGGTTGAAGAACTGGCGATCGCGGAAGAAGTCGACTTTGCCGGATGAATTGCCTGATATTGGACCTGCAGCTGACGAAAGCTCTGAGCAGCCTGAACCTATATTGCCAACGCGACTATCCATCAAAGTTACGACCAAAGATCCCGATGAAAGAAATGGCAAGGCAGCAGCCCCAAAGGTCGAGCCCGTCGCTTCTTCTGAGGTGTTATCGTCCGCTGAAGAGCCGAAGGTCCCTCAAGAAGCGCCAGTTGTTGTGGGGCCCGAGCGGAAAGAGGAGGGGATAGATGAAATTCTAGCCTCGCCTCCCGTTCTCAAATCACCGCAAAAGCAACGGCGCGTGAGAAAGCCAGGCCCCCAGACTGAAGACGGACCGGTGACAGACGAAGAACTGGAAGAGCTGGAAGCGGAAAATGCCCGGCTCAAGCTCCTATTGAATGAGCGGTTGAAAGCGAAGCAGGATGGTTCTGAAAACTGACAAGCTTCGGATGATTTTGATTAAGACACAGGGAATAGCGATGGCTGTTACATTGTTGCATGGAACGGGAAATCTCATCTGCGACGGCGTTGATGTGGGCGGCGTTGAATTCAGCATCGCTAACCCTGAAGATGGTCCGCATGTGACCAGGCGTGGAAAAGTGTGGGGAAACAAAAAGGCCGTTGCAGCGGCAATGAATGCCACAAAGACAGAACTTGCCGTGCCTGAATCCGGAGGCTTGCTTCTCCTGGATATTCAGGATCTGGACCGCGACGGTGGGGCGCTGTTCACTGTTTTACAGCCTGTCACCGTCTGACGACGGAACGGTCGAAATCAGCACAGGATCATCGTTTCAACGATTGGTTCAGCGACCTGTTTTCTGTACGATACGTCATTATGGTGTGCATGTGCTGTGTTGCGACGTTCATGGTCATCGTCCACATCATCTAAATCCCCGACGCTCTTCCCGGACCGCCGGGACATACCACACAATGTTCGGGCAGGGGTCCGTTTCTGATCGAGAACACTGGTTACCCAATATAAGGCCAACGAGTGCACGATAAAACCTAAGGGTCAGTTCCTGCCGGGCAGGAATGGTGTGTGAAGCGATGAGCGCTGCTTTTCAGATCAGCACTAAACCTACCATCTTTGCTTGGGACTAAAGGAGGTTAGTGCTCTGCGAAAATCGATACTCGTCGGCTTTTGTTGAATAATTGGTTTTAATCAGATTGTTGGCCGACAAGCCGACCTTCGTAATCCTGACCACCATAGTAAATACCAAGAATGCGAACTATCTGATTTGTGCGATCAGTCGTGTAGGCGATCAAGACACGACGGCGGAAACCGAGCGTGCGCAAGCCTGGCAGCAGGTCGTCACGCGCTGCACCACGCTCGGGGAAACTTTCCAGAGCGTCGCAATGGGAAACGATTTCATCAACAAAACGTTCGCCAGCTTCCGGCGAACCCGCCTCTGCGATATAGGATTCTATGACCGCCAATTGATCAAGGGCCTCGGGGGCATATTCGACAGCGAAGCGTTTCACGGGCTGACGGTTTTCCTGCTGGTGCGCCTGGCAGCTAGCTGGGCGCGCAGTTGCACAGAACTAAGTGCTCGGCCCGGATCGGCGTCAAGGGCGGCGGCAGCCGAAACGACTTCGTTGCGCAGCCAGGCCTCGACGGCCTTGTCGCGGGCTGCAAGTGCGCGCAGGCCGTCACGGAACACCTCGCTTTCGGTGGCATACTCGCCTGCTGCAACTTTGGCCCTGACCGTTTCGGCCATTTCATTGGGCAGGGTAATGCTGAATTGTTGTGTGGAGCGGCGCATGGTGCATACCTCCTTTGTAGGATTTAATCCTACAGCCGTCGACTAGATGAATCAAGTCGAACCGACGTCAAAACTGGTGTGGCAAGCCAGACAATGTCATGAACACCTGCTCTAGCCGCACAGAATATCGAGCGGCTCACAACATTGAGAGTTTTGCTACCGGTGACAACCGTGGGTGATGGATGACCGGTGCAGCTTTGCGATTGACCTGCAGAAATGTAGCCCAACGATGATGCACGTATAGCATCGATATGTGTTTTAGCCGGAAATAATGAATCGCCTACGCGGTAGTTCCAATGCGAGGACTTTATTTGCGAAGAGAGCGTAGCGAAGGGAGCAGGCCGGAGGCACCCGCGCTTTTAATTTGCGCTGTAGGGTTGCCGGAGGCCTCATTCAAATGATGGCAATTTTCTTGACCGCTACGTTCCAATAGATACCCTAAATGGTAATATTGAAACCGGGGTTAGATGCCAGTTATCAGCTGCTAAGGCCTTTGAATGCCGTTGAGGAAGAATGAACGAGAAATTTAGGGTTGTCTGACGATACCAAATCGGTAACATGATGCCGAAGTAATGCTTGACCTTTTCAAGGAGATTTCTGTCCGGACCTTAAAAGAAAAACCGCTCCCGAAAAAATCCGGAAGCGGGGTGCAAATTTCAAATATTCCGTAAAAATAAAGTCGCACTCCCAACTTCCAAAGTCAATACAAAACGCTTTTCGGCGAACGGGAAAGCTTTGCCTGGTCCCTAAGAGGAGACGAGGAGTATGGGGGAAGCCCTACAGCCTGTGCGGCGGGTCGGCCGCAAACAGACATCACAACGAACCGAGTTTCGGCGGCTGGCTCAGACTGCGGAAATTGGAACGGTGACACGCGGCCAACTGATCGGACTTGCGCAGTCACTCCCTTGCCTTGGCCTCATCAACGGCACAGAGGCGCACTTGCTTGTTGTACTGATCAATACGGCTCCAGCAGACAGCTATGACAAAGGTGGCCGACCGATCGTGTTCAAATCCAACGCTGCGCTTGCGTTCGAAATCGGGCGATCCGAGGGACGTGTCAGCCGTGTGTTGTCCCGGCTGTTTGATGCCGGTGTTATTACCATGCAAGATAGCGGCAACTATAAACGCTATCCGGTGCGTGATGGGGACGACAGTATTGCCGACGCTTGCGGTATTGATCTGCGCGTTCTCATTGCCCGCTTCGTGGAACTCAGTGGAATGGTACGGCATGCAAAGGCGGAAAAGAAAGCACACAATGCGAACCTGCGCCGCTATCGCGGTGCTGTTCGCAATCTGCGTTACGCACTCGCCTCTATGGAGGAACTGCCCGCCCGTCTGCGCGCCATGATCGAGCAGCGTTTCGCGCGTGTTCTCGATGCCGTAGGCATCGCGACCAAGGCATCCAGCAGCGTTCTCCGACGCGCAACAGGCTTAATTGAATGGATCATCGAGAAGGTAATGCAGCTGCCTCACGGTGAGCAGCCTTCCGCAAGAAACGAAGATTCGACACGCCAATATGTCGAAAACGACATGCACAAACAGATTACAAACCCCTATTCCCTTGAATATCGTAAAGATGAAATGCGTTCGGCATACGCCGAACAACTCAGTTTCCCTAAAACCGGCTTCGCCGGTAAGAAAGCTCTAGAGAAAAGCTTGGAGCGCAATTCGAGCCAGGTCAATCAACCGCACTACTCCCCACAAGCGTTAGTGGCCCTTCAAGATCTGTTACGGGCAATACCGGCACTGACGACTTACGGAGTATCGCGCCCTCGCACCTGGACTGAATTGGCCCGGCTCGCCCCGCAAATTTGCCGCATGGCGGGCATTTCCGAAGATGCGCGCTGCCGCGCTGTCGATCAGATGGGAGAACAGGCCGCCGCTATTGCCATCGCGATCACGCTGCAGAAGTTCGACGAGAGGCAAGTGAAATCGCCGGGCGGCTATTTGCGCGCCATGACAGCGCGCGCAGCCGCCGGCGAACTGCATCTTGCGCGCTCGGTTTTCGGGCTTGCTGCCCGTCATGGAATGGAAGGAATGCAATGATCTTTCGCTACGTTTTCGCCGCAGCGGTGGCCTTATGGCCGCAATCGACGCTTGCCAAAAGGAGGAGAGCAGCTTTTTGAGCGGCAAGACGTGGTCATGCAGCCTGGTTGCTCGCCGATCAGGCTGAAGCGATGTTACGCTATTTGCCGCGAAACCACAGCCTCGACATTGTCGAATATGGGTATGCTGAGAATGTAGCACGCGAGCGGTTGCTTTTAATCTGGGCGGAGGACATAGAGAGCCCGCATCTCTATCGACGGGCCCATGCCTCCAGCTAAGTCCGCCAGTGCACAGCCATATTGGCATTATAGGATGATCAACGTAGAGAACCGATCCGGTTATCTAAACTTGGCAAGATTACACGATTTCTGTTGAAAATGCGCTATATACGGCTATCATGCGTGACAATTTCGGTACCATACAAACGGTCTGTGCCGCCGAGACGAATTGCCATATTGGCGCATAGAGCACGCCTCTAATTCGGTTGCTTTTGACGCTCGTTCGCACGTCGACGCGGTTGCCGCAAAGCCGGAAGCCTGAAAAATTTCCCCGCCTGCGGCTCCTCGCGCGACAAATTTTCGGCCCTCGGCTTCCTCCGCTGCGCTCAAGCCCAAGGGTGCAACACCGCTTACCGCCGTGCCAGTGAACAATCATCGCAACCACATAGAGGAGTGAATACCATGGCCAACGAAATCACCAACTTCATCCAGTTCTCTAGCGAAGACCTCGACACCGCTTCCGGCAAAGGCCGCATCTCGACCCTAACTGACGACATCGACATTGAGGTCGTGCCTTTCAATTCGGAAAACCCTGACGCTCCTACGCACCGCGTTTTCGCCAAATCCCCACGTGGCTTCAATATCGAAGTTGGCGGGATCTGGAGAAAGGCAAAGGCCGACGGCGAAGGCTTTAAGCGCAATCTCTCGATCCGCCGCTTGAATTACAACGCCAACCTCGGTCGCTTCGGCGGACAGGACGACCCAAGCCTTCAGGCCGTTCTCGAATGGGAACCGCGCAATTGATAGCGCAACAGCGCCCGGCTGAGTGCCGGGCGCACTACACCGAAAGTGCCGAAAATCCCTTTGTTTTCTGGATTTTGGTCGCCTTTTGTGCTAGCGTTAATTGCAACAGGAGTTTTGAAGATGAACGTGCATGCCCCCCGTCCGGATCGATCTCCGGAAGCTGTTGCCAGGCGCAAAAAGGCTACGGATCAGGCGCGCGCCGCAAATATGCGACAGGGCTATATCCACGATCCACTGTTGGAAGAGGCAACAGCGGCCTATGTCGCCGGCGATATCACGCGCGACGAATACAGAGATCGCGTAGTCCGCAAACCACAGTAGTTCAACCTCAATATTTTTAGTTTGATGCCGCCTGCCCAGGGCAGGCGGCTTTTTATTGGTTTTCGCCATGGCTGAAACGGAATCCAACGGTTCCTATACATATCCGAACACATCGGGCGATCCGGACCGCAGGGATGTGCTGCGCAACAAACTTGGGATCCAGTCGCATAAGGAACTACGCGTCGAAGAATATCGCGCGGCAGCTTTCCGGATGGCTGAAATTGCCGAAGGAGACGGCCCGAAAGGGACTTTCGACGCGCAACATCTGAAGGCCATTCATGGTCATATTTTCCAAGACATTTATGAATGGGCCGGTCATACCCGCGATGAAAGCCCGGTCGTTGACGGCCAGAGAGTGGAGCCGATTGGTAATCTGTCGAAAGGCGGAACCTCGTTCCTGCACGGTTCACGTATCGAGATGGGCTTGGACGAAGCCTTTAGACCCATCAGGAATCCCGAGATAGTGCGTGGATCGTCGGGCGAACAGTTCGCCGAAATCGCTGGAAAAGTCTTGGCAGAGTTGAATTACGTGCACCCGTTTCGAGAAGGCAACGGACGGGCCCAGGAGGCACTGCTAGCATCCATCGGTCGCGAATATGGTCATGAGGTTGACTTCACGGTCATTACCAAGCCGCGTATGATCGACGCATCGATCGCGACGACCAACGAGCGCTCCAGTCCGGCGATGAAACATATCTTTGAAGACGCGATCGATCCAAACCGGCAGGAAGCCATAAGAGCTGCGTTCGTCGATTTGGAAATGCGCGGTGAGAATGCTTTCGAGCACAACGTGCGCACCGCCAGGCCGGCGAACAGATTTCAGGTCAGGTTCTCGGGCACGATATACGTGTAGCCAGCCTTGTTACCGACCACGGGATTGTCGCCGTCGATCGCGCCGACCTTCCAGAGCGGTTGCCCGATGACGATTCCGAAATCACATTTACGGCACGTTCTGACTTCTCCCGCCTGTCGCGCCCGGATCAGGTCAGAAATGCAGATAATCCCACCGTCGAGCGAATGTCGCCAGAGCAGAAAATAGCCGCGGACCCATCCCGGCTTGCGGAGCTGTCGGCGCAAAAGCAGCCCGAGCGGGATTCCGACGACCGCGAACGATAAGAGGTGCAACCCTCTGCGCAGAGAGCCAGTCTGTTAACTTCGGTGAGTGACATTTAGCCCGCCCCACTCGTTGGCTGATTGACGGACAAGCTGCGATAGCCACTCCCCCATGCAACCGCTTCGCGGTCCTCCACTCCTGTTGCGGCCCAAAGGGTGCATGGGCTCGTCTCGGCTATCTCCGTTTCTTGCCGTCAACCAACGAATGGAGACGGCCATGAACAACGTCAGCGACACCTATCAGCGCATCACAGACCTCATCATCGAGCAGCTGGAAGCGGGCACCAAACCCTGGGTGCGGCCTTGGCGCGGAAATACCCGCCCGACCACCATCATCCCGCGCCGATCCAGTGGTGAAGCCTATCGCGGCATCAATGTTCTCATGCTCTGGATCGCGTCGCAGATGAACGGCTACGAGGAGACCACCTGGATGACCTATCGTCAGGCAAAGGATCTCGGCGGTCAGGTCCGGAAGGGCGAACGCGGATCGCTCGTCGTCAAATATGGCACCTTTACGCGCAAGGATCAGGACGCCGAAGACGACCGTTCAATCTCTTATCTCAAGGGATACACGGTATTCAACGTAGAGCAGATCGAGAACCTGCCTGCCGACTATTACAGCCCAGCTGAACTGATGCCGACGGCGCCGGTGCCGCGCAACGAAACCGTCGACACCTTTGTTCGCAAGACCGGGGCTGTCGTTCACTATGGCGGCACGAAGGCTTGCTATCGTCCTGGACCTGACGACATTCTCATGCCCGACCGCGAGCGTTTTCTAAGCGACGTCCACCTTTATTCGTCACTTCTGCACGAAATTGGTCACTGGTCGGGCGCAAAACATCGCCTTGATCGCGATCTGTCTGGCCGCTTCGGCACCAACGCTTACGCGGTCGAAGAACTCGTCGCCGAACTGTCCGCAGCATTCCTTTGCGCTGACCTGGGCGTGGCTCATGATCCTGGCGAAAACACAGCCGCTTATATCGAAAATTGGCTGAAGTTATGACGAGGTGAGCATAACTTGAGTTATCCGCAGCAGCCCATAATGCGAAGGAAGGCGGCCGCACCGCTGGAAATCCGCGGGGTTCCAGCTTCCGCGAGCGGGATTTGCTCAGCATTATTTTGTGCCGGACCTTTGCTGTCGTTTTGACAAGCAGAGGAATCAATAATGTTGAATGCTGATTACGAGCTCATCGCCGAGCTCAGAATTGTACTGACCAACCAACGATACAGCCCGGTGGTGATCGGCAACTACTGCGCCTATGCGCGCGGGTTCGTCGAATACCTTGCACAGCAGAACATCGATGTTGTGGAGGTGACCGAGACGCAGGTGGTTCATTACCTGCATCATGCGGTAGCGCTGTTCCGGAAGCGCCATGGTCGATCTCCGGGGCCATACTGGCACTCTATCCCGCGCTCCGGAATCCATGCCTTGCTGCGGCTTGCACAGGGCCAATGGCCGTCCCCGCCGAAAGCGACCTGCGCGGCCGACGCACTGCGCTTTGCCATCTGCGACGAGTACGAGACCTGGCTGCGCGAAGAACGAGGCCTTGCTACGGCCAGCATCGACGCGCTGATGTGGGAGGGCCGTAACTTTCTGGTCTGGCAGCTCGATCGGCACGGTCCCGACAGCCTGATGGCAATGACCGTCAGCGACATCGACCGTTACATGGACACGCGCAGCCCTCATCAGACGCGCCGGTCTGTGAAGGATGTGGCGGAGCGCCTTCGCTCGATGCTGCGCTATCTCCATCGAACAGGGCGCGTCGCCATCGATTTATCGCCGCATGTCATCGCCCCCTTGCTCTATGCGTATGAAGGGGTGCCATCGATCCTTACGCCCGATCAGGTCACGGCGGTTTTGCAGTCCTCGGGGGAGGATAAGACGCCGACGGGCCTGCGGGATCATGCCATCCTGCAATTGCTGGCGACCTATGGCTTGAGATCGGGCGAAATCTGCAACCTGCGGATCGAGGATATCGACTGGCGGGCGGAAGTGATCCGCATCAGGCACACCAAGACCCGGGCCAACTCATTCCTGCCATTGATGGCGCCGGTGGGTGAGGCCGTGCTCGCCTATCTGCAGACGGGGCGGCCTGTCACAAATGCTCGCGAGATCTTTGTCCGAACACGCGCGCCTTATCGTAAGCTCGGCATGCTGGCCAATATGGTGCGGCGGCGGCTTACGACTGCCGGGATCACGCCGGCTGGTAAAAGCGGCTCCCATATCTTCCGCCATGCACGCGCCGTCGAAATGCTGCGCGCCGCCGTGCCGCAGAAGGTGATCGGCGATCTGCTCGGGCATCGCTCTACGGAGTCCACAGCTCCCTATCTGAAGCTCGCCACCGAGGACCTTCGGGCCATCGCGCTCGACGTGCCGGGACGGGAGGTGCGGTCATGACGAACTGGCCCGACCCTGATCGCAAGCTGATCGCGCGGTACATTGCAGGCCTCAACCTGCGCACCACGCAGAGCCCCATCTACTACAAGCAGGCGCTCAACATCTTCCAGGATGTCGCCGAACGCCACGGCAAGCTCGACAAGGACATGCTGGTGGCATGGTTGCATGTGTCGCCTGGCCGGTGGGCCTCGACGACACGGCTGCACCGCACCCGGATTATCGACCGTTTCCTCGATCACCTTGAAGAAACCGGAGCGATCGAACGCAATCCCGTCGCCAGTCTGCGTGAGGCTTGCAATATCAAACAGTGCAAGCCGGTGTGGCGCGCGCTGGCCTCCAGCGATCCGGATCGCGCGCTTGCCGAACTATACCGACCCAGGCCATTCGGCAGTGTGCTGGGCAACATGATGGCTGAGCACGTCACATTGATGCGCAACCGGGGTTACAAATACACTGCGCAAGCGATGCGGCTATGGCGGCTCGACCGCTTTCTTCAGCTAAACCCGGAGCTTCAGGACCAGCCGCTCGAGGTGATGCTTGAACACTGGTCCGCGGCGAAAACGACGCGCAATCATCCCAACGAGTGCGAAAAGCTCCGACGGGTCCTCACGAAAATCCTGCGCCATCAGGACCCATCGATCCCGCCCCGCCGACCTGATCCGCGCCCAGAAAAGGAAGTGGCCAGACATTGGCGAAAACCGCATATTTACACACCGTCCGATGTGCTGCGTATGCTCGACATCGCCCGCTCTTACCCTTCACCTCGATCGCCGCTTCGTCCGTCGAGCATCTACACCATGCTGCTGCTCGCCTATTGCGCCGGTCTGCGGCGAAGCGAACTGGCTCGCCTCGATCTTGGTGACGTGGACTTCCAAGGCGGCACGATCACGATCCGCCAAACCAAGTTCTACAAGACCAGGATACTGCCGCTGCCCGACAGTGTGATGGTAGAACTTCGATCATATACGGAAGCGCGACGCCGCGCCGGTGGGTTCCTTGATCCGCGCTCCGGCCTGTTCTGGCACGAACAGCGTGGTGACCGCTATACGAAGCAGGCCGTCGCCTGGCTGCTGGTTGACGTCATACGCCGCGCCGGGCTGAAGCCGCCTCGGGGGCGAACTGGACCTCGCCTGCACGATCTGCGGCATTCGATGGTCGTGAACCGGATCCTCGAATGGTACGAGGCAGGCATCAATCCGCAGGATCGTCTGCCGTTCCTTGCGACCTATCTCGGCCATCGGGACATCAACTCGACCCTGGTCTACATCACCGTCACGCAGGACTTGCTGCATCACGCCAATGAGCGGTTCCGCGTGCTGGGCGCGCCATGCCTCAATATCGGGCAGGAGGTGCGGGCATGAGCAAGAACAATCAGTTCCCGTGGCTGATGCGCGCGTTCTTCTACGAGTGGCTGGTCGAGCAGCGCAATGCCTCCATCCATACGGTCCGGTCGTATCGCGATGCCTGGCGACTCTTCCTCCGGTTCGTCGCAAAGCGCTCAGGCAAGAAGGTGGCGATGATCACGCTGGCGGATCTAACCGCCGGAGAGGTCATTGCGTTCCTCGGTCACGCCGAACACGAACGCGGCGGCAAGATCGGCACGCGAAACTGCCGGCTTGCAGCGATACGCAGCTTCTTCAACTTCGTTGCAACCAAGGATCCCGGATCGATCGCCCAGTGCGTCGAAATCCTCAACATCCCGATTAAGCGCGGTCCGGTGTCGGAACCCTGCTATCTGGACCCGGCGGAAGTGACGGCTATCCTGGCTCAGCCTGATCGTTCGACACTCGAAGGTATGCGCGACCACGCCTTGCTCTCGTTCCTCTACAACAGCGGCGCGCGAATACAGGAAGCGCTCGATCTGTGCCCCGATGCGGTCCGGTTCGACAGTCCGAGCTGCGTGCGCCTCACCGGAAAGGGTCGAAAAGAACGCATCTGCCCGCTCTGGCCGGAAACCGTGATATTGTTGCAGAAGCTGCTCGAACGGCAACCACGGGCGCCAAACCAGAGGCTGTTCGTTAACCGCTATGGCGAACCGCTCAGCGCATCGGGGGTCCGGTTCAAGCTTGCCGCCTATGTGAAGGCAGCGGCCGAAACCTCACCAACCCTGCGCGACAAGCATGTGACGCCCCACGCCTTCCGGCATGCAACCGCCGTGCATCTCATATCGGCGGGCGTCGACGTCACGGTCATCCGTAGCTGGCTCGGTCATGTGAGCCTCGACACAACCAACCACTACGCCAGAGCCAACCTCGAAACAAAGCGCAAGGCATTGGAAAAGGTCGGTGCTCCCGAAACACCCACCCGCCAGCCCTCGTGGAAACGCGATACGAGCGTTCTCGCCTGGCTCGACACGCTCTGAAATAATGCGGAGGAAGGTGGCCCGAAACCCCGAACTTTAGGCAATCTGGCCGCCTTCCTTCGCATTATGGGTTGCTGCGGATAACTGGCCGTCCTGAAGGCTGATAAACGCGTCATTATCACCGCTGCAGCCAAAGCTCAGGCGGTTGCCGATTATCTGCATGGGCTCACATCGATACACAGACCGGAGGTCGCGTAAGCGACCTCGAGGTCCAGCGGGACTTTTCCCGCTGCATCGGGTCTGACAGATGAGTTATTACTGTGTTCTGGTGCGAGCGGTGTTGTAAACATCGCCACGCTCACGTTTTCCAACTGCCACGACCAACACCGTCACAGTGTCGTCGTTGACGGAATAAACCAGCCGATAGCCTAATTGACGTAATTTTATTTTATAATGATCAGGCATACCGTGAAGTGAGGCACTAACGACCCGCGGCGTTTCCAAGCGTTCACGCAGTTTTTTCTTTAATTGCTGTTGGATTGTTGAGCCGAGTTTATTCCATTCTTTGAGAGCCGACGGCAAGAATTCAAGCTTATAAGGCATCGATATCGACCGAAATTCCTTTTTCGTCGGCTCGCTTCCGGATTATCTCAGTAAGGCGAATATCGTCCAGCTGCTCGAGCATGGCTTCATAGACATCTGCGGGTACCATATAAGCCATAATTCGATTATGATTAAGAACGGCGACAGCCTCCCCCTTAGCCTCGTCCATTACTGCGGACGGACTCTTTTTGAGGTCCGAAACACTGACTGCTATATTTGCTTCTACACGTTGCATAACAAATTCCGTATCCAATTTGGTGCGATAAATAGTGCCATATTAAGTATTGAAATACAATACCGAACCGAGGAGCACGATTGGAATTTAGATCGCGCAATTCGAGCAATTGGCGGCTATTCGCAATTGCCATTGATAGCTTCGACTATTTAACTGGATCCGTGCTTTGCGGTTTGGCGTCGACCTGGCTTTGTAATTCTGCCATTTTTTTAACCAACGAAAGCAAGTCACGCGTAGTGCTGTGCGGGAGATTTGCCACGAGTTTCGCAAGTTCTACGCGATCCTTGGCTTCCTCCTCACTTTTGCCCCACAAATGAGGCGCTGCCTCGTAAAGCATGTCGATGGGCATGACGTTCAGCACTTCGCAAATATGCACCATGCGAGTGACGTGTAGTTTTGAAAACGCGCGTTCATAGCGACCATAAACCGGCGTAGAAAGTCCCATGAGTGGAGCAAAATCAGCTTGTTTCAAGCCGGCGCTATCGCGTGCATCACGTAGGTATTTCGCAAGCCGTTGATCGATTTCTTCAAACGTACTTATTCCATTAAAGCCCGGACGCCTAAAGACCGGCTTATCGATCTCGGGATCATTGGTTTTTTCCAAAGAATGATCATTAGCGAAATCCAATGCCTCACGATTCACGCGGAAACCCCTTTTGCCTGCCGTGCCACAACAGCGATCATTATCACATTTTCTGAAAATTGCAGCACTCCAGAGGTGGTGTTCGCTTGTTTCAACGCGCGTTTATATTGAAATGAAGCAGGAGAGCGATTTCGGCGTTATGTTGTTTGGGGCTTCCAATGCCGACGTTGTCACTTCGGTTATCTGGATTTCACCGCCACAAGGCGCCAATCATTGGCCGCGCCCTCGAAGACTGCTTCGATAACTTTGGTCTCGTTCAGCCAGCTTAGCGATGCAGACAATTCGCATGCAGCGGTCTGCTCTTTGATTAGAATACAACGTAGCACTGACACTTTGGAAGAATGGCCGTATCCGGCGTAATTCCAGTTCGATAATCGAAATAGCTCTTTCTTGGCTGTTTCGTCATCAGGCCAGATGGCATCGTAGCTTTGCTTTGCCACACGAGCGATCGTCGGTTCGTCATTGTGAATATCTGGTTTGGTGTGTAGCGATGGAGCAATATAGATTCCAATGGCAATTCCGAGCGCTATCCCGACGAGAAAACTACGGCCGAACACGGTCAGTATCCATTATCTTTAAGATATTGATCAATGGCATCACGAAGAATGACCGTCATTTTGAGGCCATTGTCATGAGCAGCGTTCTCAAGACGACGTTTGGTTTCATAATCAAGCGAAACATTGACGAAATGTTTGCTTTCGCGTTCTCGGGATTTACGAAGCTCGCGCAGTCGGTTACGGGAGTGTTCTCGACGGTTCGCATTTTCAATTGCACTTGCGCGGTGTTGTTCCGGCGTTGTCTCGAGAGATTTATCCTGCTTTTTCTGCCTTGATGTCATGAACGCCGATTCATTTCCAACGTTTGCAGCGCCTTCTTCTTGCACGTGAGAAATAGGCGGGGCGGCAGTGTCTTTATCCAGATCAACAGAACGTTTTCGACGTTCCGCGACAGGGAAATCAGAAAGAGAGATTTTTCCCTTAGCCATTGATAGTCTCCCCGCGGTGTTCCTTTTTAAGTTGCTCCAACTCCTCGACGAATGCATTCACCTCCGCTCTGGCCTTGAGAACCGGTTCACTCGGTTCGAGCATTTGTAGTGTGCCAAGACCGCTGCGGATTTCTCGATAGCAATTTCGTTCGATCAATTCCGTATCGAGAAGTACGGAATTGTATCCGTGTTCGCTCAAATTTTGGACGAAAGGGCGAATGATCCGGTATTCTTCGAGATGCCGATTGACAATAGTGATGCGCGTTCGCAGAACTGCTTGAGGGATACTACGGTCAAGAACGTCCGTTCGCGTCGCAATTGCCTCCGCTGCTTCACCAACTGCTTTAATCTCATCCTGGGCGGGCTGAATGGGCGTGATGACGATATCTGAATGGTCGATTATCATATCCATCACAACACTATCGACGCCCGGCGCGTCGATCAAAATGGCGTCATAGTTGGCCTCCTGTGACGCCATTAACTTCTCTATATTGTTCTGACGAAGTGCCGTCGCCAGTGAAATCGACGCCGGTACATTGTCCTTGGCCTCGCACCGCTTCCACCATTC
Organism: Ochrobactrum sp. A-1; assembly: GCF_022488005.1. NCBI lineage: Bacteria > Pseudomonadati > Pseudomonadota > Alphaproteobacteria > Hyphomicrobiales > Brucellaceae > Ochrobactrum > Ochrobactrum sp. A-1. The sequence continues at coordinate 112,416 of NZ_JAKVQC010000001.1, read as the reverse complement.
GGCTAAGTTCTGTCGTGGATCGGCATCAATTAGCAATACTCGTCGATTTTTGAGTGCGAGTTCACCTGCAGTCAAAATGACTGCGGTCGTCTTCCCCGCTCCACCTTTGCCGCTTACTGAAGAGATTCGAAGTGTCACGCTGGCCCTCCTGTACCTGGATAATGCTGGTTTTGTTTGTGTCGATTTATTGCCCGAAGCGTCGGCAAATGCTGCCCACACGGCGCGAGAGTATATGTCAAGTTAAGGTAGTTTCACACGATGTGACAACACTCATTGAAGCATGTGACACACCATGTGTTCACATCAAATAATCACATCACTCAATGACTAGAGTTTGGGAACATGTTTCTCCCAATCGAGTGTGAACCCCGGAGCCGCGCAAGAGCCGTCTGTACCGCTCGCACGCAGTCCGGCAAGGGCGAAGAGCGTAGCGTCCCTTGCTGGCGAGTACGAGGGGTACAAAAAGGCGATTAAGGCGGTCTGGAGGTGAACCCTGGTGAGCGTAGTTCCTTTGAAGCGCCGGGGCGTAGCCTCGGCGTAAGGGGTGAGCGGAGCGAGGCCATATTAGACGAATATTAAATGGTTCTGCTCGTAATTGGTTAGGCAGGATACGGAAAAATGTGCTACATTTTTTTCTGACCAATCGCGAAACACGTCCGTGATTGTCGATTGCTGCGCTGAATTGGAGCTAACAACGCCTATGAATGAAGCAATTTCAGAGGATATAAGGGTCGCAAAACCCAAGCCGCAAACCATTCATAGCCGTGTTTCGGCGGACGAATATGACGCGATCGACGCAGCCGCAAAGGCGGCCGACATGACGATGAGCGCATTTTTCAAGGCCGTTTTGCTGCAAGGCGCCGGGATAAAACCGATCTTCAACGACGAAGACAGGGCGCTTTTGTCTCTCCTGCTTGAGGATATGCGCATGATTGGCATCAATCTCAATCAGGTCGCTCGAGCGCTGAATAGCGGCAAATCGGTTTCAGATGGCGAAATCTGCATGGTGGTGGGTGACGTACAAAAGATGCAGGTTGCGGTTCTCAGTGAACTGAGACGCGTTACCAAGCGGTCAGGGTATAGGAACCGCAGCAAGGACTAGCGACCATGGAATTTTTTCTCGGGGCTTTTGAGAGTGAGTGGGAGCATCGCCGAGCGGCGTTGCTGCATGAGCTTTCACTTGGTTCGAGTGCTGCAGGAAGCGCCGAGGAAGAAATGCGCCGGAGGTTGCGCGAATTACAGATCGCAGGCGGTGGCGCAGCAGCAAGCGGTGTCTCAGTGCCCAAAACGCGGGCGCGAACATCAAGAGCGCTGGCGAGCGTTCATAGTGCGGCAAACAAGCCGATTGCCGCCCCCAGACCGATGGAAACACGTTTGGCCGCAGTCGCAGCGGGTAGTCAACCGGCGGTGGTGAAAATGGCGTCGTACGGTGGCGGTGCGCGGTTCGGTGCGATGGTCAATTACGTTTCGCGAAGCGGGGAAATACGCGTCGAAAAGGAAAACGGTGAGCGCCTTCAGGGTCGCGAGGAACTTGCCCAGTTGCGTGGAGATTGGGAACCATTGTTTCAAAATCGTGCCGAGAGCAGGGATATTGGAACGTTCCGGGTGACGATCGAAGCTGTCGGTTTCGCAACAGAAGAAGCTTTGCACCAACTCGTGCGGGATAGTCTGGCAAGCGCATTCGGTCATCGCAGCTTTGCTTATGCTGTTTCGCAGCCATCGCATGGCGTTTTAGACGTTGACGGGGTGTTGGTGTTGCGCAGCATGGAAGGGGAGCGGTTGACCGGCGACACGAAGGCGGCGGACATTATTCAGAGGCGTTACAACGAAAGCGCAGCGTCCGAGCTCGAGAGGGCGCGGTTCCGTTTTACCGGGTATGGAAATGGCGTTGAATATGGCGCCGCCAAGCTGAGAAGTCTGGTCGAGGATCATAAGGGCGACGTTCGTGATCATAAGGGGCGCGTTGTCTCAGATGCGCGTTCCGCCGGCGACCTGGTGCAAAAGCAGTGGCGTCGGGAATTGCATAGCCGTAAGGGCAGGGATGTGATGCATCTCATCATGTCTGCCAAAGCTGGCACCAATGTTCAGGCTTTCGAATGCGCTGTTCGGGATTTTCTGGCCGCGCAGTTCGAAGGGCATCGCTACATATTTGCGATGCATGATCCGTTCAGCGACCCGAAGGAGATGGGGCAGGGCGGAAAGCGACCGCATATACATGCTCATGCCATTATCGCTATGCGTTCGGATGCCGGTGATCGGGTGGAAACCTCGCCACAGGTTTTTCGTCAGTGGCGCGAGCTTATGGCCGAAAAGGCGCGCGAACACGGTATCGCAATGGAAATGACCGACAGGCGCGAGTTCGCAAATGCTCCAGCCTACACGCGCAATCAGGTTCGGCCGGTTAGTCGGGATGGAAGAACGCAACATGAAGGGACAAGCGAGGCGGCTCAGTCGCGCTATGACGCAAAGCGCTCAGGTCGGCGTAGCATGGCTCGAAGCATCCGAAGCCGTGAATATACCATAAAGGTAACACAGGGATGGGAGAAAGTAGCAATGGCGAGCGGCGATCGTCAGATTGCGGCGTATGCCATGCAACAAAGAGATATAGTTATATCAACCAGTTCGCTTCAATCTGAAGCTAAAACTTCTAACATCGTTCATGCAGATTTCGGGTCACATTACCGCATCAATTTGGTAAAGTTGCAAAACATCATATTGGAGGGTGACAAAGTGCGCGAAATGTCGAGAAGCGATTTTGAGGCATATGAGAAAGAAGTTGAAACAGCTTTGTTCCGGCTTGGCCGCAATCTCGGACCGGAGGAGAAAGCCGATCTGGATCAGGTAGCGCAGTATACGCGCGAGCATGTCAATCTAATGCGCGAGCATATGGAATTGACGGAACAGCGTGGATTGAGCGTCGAAACCCCATCGCGTGAAAGCGAGCAGGATAGCTCGTCGATGCAGATTGCTCGGGAACCCGATTCCGAAATTGCAAAGCCAGCGCATGTTGTCGCGGAAGCAGAGCCGGGTCGGCCATCTGCAGATTTTGCCAACGAACCTCGTTCGAGCATGGATGACGAGGAGAAAGCGGCGGCAGCATCTTATCAGGCCGAAATGGATCGTTCATTCCCGAGTGAAATCACGAGCCGATATTATATTCGTGAGGATCACGGGGGGACGCAGCGAGTCTTTGCCGATTCAAAGGGTGAGCGCGAAGTGTTCCAGGACAATGGAGAGAAGCTGCGCGCAAAATCGTTCGATGCTCAGGGCGTTCGATTGATGATCGAAACAGCAGCGCATCGAGGCTGGACGAGCATCGAGATAACGGGGAGCAAGGAGTTCCGCCGTGAAACTTGGCTGGAGGGCCAGGCGCACGGAATTTCGGTCAAGGGCTATCAGCCGACTGAACTGGATTGGCAAGATTTGGCTCGCCGGGAGCAGTCCTATTTGCGTAATGAAATTGTTCCGATCGAGGGAAGGGCACTTGATGCGGTTCACCGGGATCAGGAGCAATCTGCAGGTTCGGATCAGTCGAGCAAGGTCGATAAAGAGCAACAGAATGCAGATAATTCCGGAACGCCGCACACCAAAACCAACGACTATAAAGAGGGTGTTCAGGGTATCCTCGTCGAGACAGGAGAGAAGCCCTATCAGAATAATGAAAAGAACGAGCCTTCGCCGTTCGTCGTTATCGAAACCGCCAATGGTAATCGCACGGTCTGGGGTGTCGGATTACCCGATGCGTTGCATCGCGCCGGCGCTGATATCGGTGATGAAATTCATTTGCGGTCCACTGGGACGGAACGCGTTTTAAAAACCGTCATACAGGACGTCGACGGTCAGAAGCAGCGTGTCGAACAAATGGTCGATCGCCGGGCTTGGGAAGCGAACGTGCTTGAAGAGCGGGATCGGACAGATGGAAAAGTTGAAGGTGCCAAACAGCTCGATAATCGTGCGAATATGGAAACAAAGGCCGTCGTTCGGGACGGAGAGACAACCCGTACAGATCCGCCGCAACAGCAGATTCCGCGATTGCAGGAACTAGAACAAGAGCAGCAGCAAAAGAAGGAACGCGGCGAACACGAGCGTTAGAGGATGATGCGACACGATTACATCTGTAATTCACCTCCCGATCCGAAGACCGAAGAAGCTTTTGCAAAATTCTTTGCGGTTCTGTTCTGGCTCGTCATGGGACTGGTTGCGATCGTGTACGTTGCTACTGTCGTGAGAGACTGGTTCAATGCAGCCGTTGCATGGATAACCGATATGATCAGTTTCCTTGGAGGATTTCTGCAGTTCTGACGGCAAAGATTTTTCATCTTTAGTCGGGCTCTTTTTGCGACCCAATGTGTTGCGGTGAGAATGCTGCCAGGAAGCTCGCAAATGAATGGAGTGAACAGGATGACTGAAAAAGTAACCACCTATGATCCAGCGGCTGCACTGGTCGATGATGAGGAAATCGCAGCTTTTATGGCAGATGCTTTTGAAACGGGAGATGCGGCCTATGTTGCCAAGGCGCTTGGCGTCGTCGCCCGCGCCAAGGGCATGACTGAAATTTCCCGCAAACCCGGTCTATCCCGGGAACAGCTTTATCGCTCGTTCAGCGGACGCGGAAACCCGACTTTGGGGACAACACTGGCGGTGATGCGTGCGCTCGGTGTTGACATGACAGCCGAAGCTCATCCTTCACAGTAACGGCAATTGTTTCTGAATGTTTTTCCTTCGAAGCGGCGGTCCATTAAGGCTGTGCTCATTCTCTGCATTCATGGATGACACCGAATTCCCGATTTGCTTCCGCGCCTCCTTGGAAACTTGCCGTTCACTTTTGATGCGACGGACGGCCGACTTGGTGCCGGCGAACGAACCCGCTTCGCGGGAAGGCGCGTGCGACTGAGGTAAAGGCACAGAGCGACCATTGTGCTCAGCATTGAGTGTCGCCCGGAGCGAGCAGAGAATGACTGGCTTCTTCAACCATGAGCCTGACCATGCAAAACCAACTAAATTCGCCCGCGATCAGCCCGCTTCGTCAACATCTGATCGATGACATGAACCTGAGTCACTTCGGGCACGAGGCCCAACGCATACCGCGTCCGTGGATGATTTGTGCCGTGAGGAAGTAACGCGTCTCCTTGATGCGACAACTTGTCCCAAGCATCAGGCGGCGCTAGCCGTGCCTATGGTTCAGGACGGCGCGTATCGGAAGGTGCTTCATTAGCTGTCAGCACAAACCACCTAATTGCCAGACAGGACTGTCAGCGCAACCCACTCCGGAAAGCTCATACCTGCCTTCTCAAGCTGACGCTGCAACAAGGCCTGCAAGGTGCGCTCGGCTTCGCCGATCAAGCGTGTGATGTGCGGGCTATTGGTCATGTCATTTTCTTTTTCATTTTGGTTTGACTGGCCGGACAGCTCGCGCAGAGCGTCACACAGCAGCCGCGTTCGCTCAGCTTGCATCCACCGGATGCTGCGACCTGAAGCCGACACAGAGGCGATTCCAGACATTGATCGTCCCGATTGCAACGCTGATGCGGGTGATCTCCGCCTCCGTGAAAAAGGCCTGGAGCGGCTGAAAGTCGGTGTCCGGCGCGTGTGTCTGTGCAACGTTTGTCAGCGCCTCGGTCCAGCCAAGCACCGCCCGCTCACGAGCATCGAAGACGGGCGAGTCCCGCCAGACGCCTATCAGGTTGATCCACTGCTCGCTCAACCCATCGCGACGCGCCTCCCTGACGTGCATATCAACGCAATAGGCGCAGCCGTTCATCTGTGAGGCCCGCAACTTGAGCAGGTGCAGAAGCCGAGGCTCAATCCCGGACGCTTTGCGCACATAGGTGTCGAGATCGGCCACCGCCTCATAGGCGTCAGGCGCAATAGCGGGAAAGTCGAAACGGGCCTTCATGGCACTGTCCTTATCTCTTTGGTTCTTGTTCTAGAAGGTTCGCCAGATACCCGGCGTCCCCAGTTCGATCAGGTGATCGTCGGGATCACGAAAGTAGATACTGGTTCCGCCCAGTTCCCAGTGCATCCGCGCTTCGATCACGATGCCCTGCGCCTCCAGATGGTTTTCCCAGCCGGGCAATGCATCCGGGTCGATGGCAAAGCAAAAATGGGACGGTCCGGTGCCGTCGTGATAGGGAATGGTCCCACCCGGCAGTACCAGGTCAACGAGCGTTGCGCCGCGCTTGAACAGCAGCAGAACAGTTGCGTTCCCGGCGTCATAGGCGACGACGCGTTCGTTGCACACCAGATCGGGAAAGCCGAAAACGCGGTCATAAAACTGCGCAGCGCGCGCGACGTCCTGCACGTAGATGGCGGTTTCCAGGATCTGCCGAACTTTCGGCCTCTGCGAGAGAGGCTTTCCGCGATCATCGGTCATGGGTTCCAGCCGCCGCTACCGTAGGGACGGGTTATCACTTCGAGCAGATGCCCGTTGAGATCGTTGAAATAGAGCCCGTGGCCGCCATCGTGGTTGTTCATCCCCGGCTTCCGCCGTTGGGGATCGGCCCAGTAAGGCAAGCTCCGCTTGTCGAGCCGGTCATGCAAAGCGTCGAAACTCGTGTCATCGACGAGGAACGCGTAATGCTGCGGAACGACGGCATGGCCCACATCCATATAGTCGAGGTTGACGCCATTGTCGGTGGTGACCATCCAGAATGGCCCCCATCTGCGCGGCGGCTGGAGCCCAAGCATTTCAGCCAGAAACAGGGCAGAGCCGTGTGCGTCTTGCGTCGCCAGGATCGTGTGGTTGAATTCGATGCTCATCAGTGCTCTCCCATCCCGAAGCTTACCCGCTGTGCCCCGACCCGCCTGAGCGTCGAGGCCACCACGAGCACGGCAATCACCGCCGTGCCCGCCACGATGTAGGCGGCTGAATACCAGCCGAACCGATCCAGTGCGCCGCCGATGGCTGTCGGGCCAAGAATCTGACCGAGATTGCTGCCTTGAATGATCAGACCCAGAACGACCGGAACCAACCCTGCCGCTGGCGCCACGAGTGGCGCGGAGGACAGCAGGATCGCCGGGATCACACCGCCAACAGTCGAGAACAACAGGCACAGGCCGAAGGCCGCACCGTCCGGCAGCACAGGGAGAAAGATCCCGAAGCTGGCCAGTCCCATGACGAGGCATGCCGCGATCAGGAGCGCCGGGCGGCTAAAGCCCCTGGAGAGGAGCAGGCCTGCCGTCAGATTGCCGATGACGTTCACGGCCGAGGCCAGTGCACTGAGCAGTCCGGCCGTCTGGTGCGTCACCTGTAACCGCTCCATCAGCAGCACCGGCAGGAAGCTGAAGACCGCGAAGAACATCATGCTGTAGAGCGCAATGGTGATCGCCAGCCCCACAGCGCTACGGTCGCGTGCCACGGTCATGCTGTCGCGGCGCAAGCCGTTCCAGGACATGAACTGGCCTTGCCCGCCAGCGGAAATGACAAGTGGAACAGCGATGCAGATGGCCAGCGCCAGCGCCCCGCTTGCCCACCACATCCTCTGCCAGTCCTCGAAGAACGGCCCCACCAGCATCGCCACCGCCATGCCGACCGGCATGAAGCAGCTCCAGAGGGCGAAGGCCAGATCACGATCAGCTGGTCGCGTAACCTCCTGGAGCAATGAGGGCGCAGCGACCGTCACCAGTAGGAAACCCGCCCCTTCGATAATGCGGCCACAAAACAGGCTGGGCAGTCCCGGTATCGCCGCGCCAAGGGCCGCGCCGGCTGTCGTGACCAAAAGCCCGATGATGAGGATGCGCCGCGCACCGAAACGTGCGACAAACGCCCCGGTCGGAATGCCGCCGACAAGGCCGATCAGCGCAAATATTCCAGTCAGCCAGCCGATCGCTGTCATCCCGATTCCAAAATCGCTCTGCAACAGGGGTGCCGCAATCGCCACCTTGCCAACCTGCAAGGCGGCTGCAATCCCGCTGCCAACGATGACGAACACGGCGGTCCAGTGCGTGGACACTGCTTTCGTTGTTGATGGCGTGTCCATCACGAGCCCCTTGCCGCCCGGCCGGCCACGAGGGCTGCAGTGATCTCGGCCACATGCCGTCCCTGGAACCGTGCGCCCTCCAGCTCGTTTTCACTGACCTCGCGGTGCCCTCCCTGTCCATCATCGGCGAGCGTCGATGCGCCATAGGGCGAGCAGCCGGTGATTTCGTCCATCCGCATCTGGCCCTTGAAGCTGTAGGGCAAGCCGACAATGATCATGCCGAGGTGGAACAGAACGGTCTGGGTGGACAGAATCGTTGTTTCCTGCCCGCCATGCTGGCTGCCGGTTGAGGTGAAGACGCTGCCCACTTTTCCGACAAGCTTGTCCTCGAACCACAGCCCGCCGGTCTGGTCGAGAAAGTTCTTCATCTGGGACGCCATATTGCCGAAGCGGGTCGGCGTTCCAATGATGATAGCGTCGTAATCCGCGAGTTCGGCCACCGTTGCGACGGGCGCGGACTGGTCGACCTTGTATCCGGACTTTGCAGCAACCGCTTCGGGAACAAGCTCAGGCACCCGCCTGATCGCCACCGCCGCACCCGCCTCACGCGCGCCATCCGCCACGGCCGAAGCCATCGTCTCGACGTGACCATAAGAGGAATAGTAAAGCACCAGCACCTTCGTCATCTCGTTGACCCTCGCGTTGATTTCATTGAGCGGAAGGTTGCATCAAATGGATGAGCGAAATAAGTGATATAAAAATGATATAGACGATCATGAGAATAGATCATGCTGGATGCCCTTACGCTCGATCAGATCCGGACTTTCGTAACGATTGCCGACAGCGGCAGCTTCCGCTCCGCAGCCCAGAAGCTTTCACGCGTCCAGTCGGGCGTCAGCGCCACCATCGCCAACCTTGAGGCCGCACTTGGCGTGGAACTATTCGACCGTTCCGGCTACAAGCCGGCCTTGACACTGCAGGGGCAGGTATTGCTCGGCAACGCACGCGACATCATTCTGCGCGTGGACGTATTGCGCGCCCAGGCGCGCGGTTTTGCGCATGGTGTCGAAACGGAACTCGCGATTTCCGTCGATACACTCTTTCCCATGCAGGAGGTCGCACGCGCGATCTCACGGATGCGACACGATTACCCTGCCGTTGCCGTCCGCGTCTGGTCGGAGGCTATGGGCGGTCCGCTTGATGCGCTCAGGAAGAGCCGTTGTGCGCTTGCTGTGATGGTCGGTGAAGATTTCCGCGACCCCCGCATCAAGTTCGAGCCGCTGATAGCCATCAGCCAGGTCGCGGTCGTCGCTTCAAACCATCCGCTGGCCCACCGCCATGCGGACCAACCACTGGAGCTGATGGATGTTGCCGATCATCTCCAGATCGTTCTGACCGACCCGTCCGACATATCGGCGGGCCGGGATTTCGGAGTGGTTTCTTCACAGACCTGTCGCGTCAACACGCAGGATACCAAGCACCATCTCATCCTGGGGGGAGCAGGCTGGGGGCGGCTCCCCCATTGGCTCGTTGAGAGGGATTTGGAACAGGGAACGCTCGTGCGCCTCAATGTTAGCGCCATGGGCCGCAATGGGGAGATTACATCCAGCGCTTATGTCGCCCACCGTCGGGACGAGGCACTTGGGCCCGCAGCGCAGAAACTTGCCGATCTGCTGACCAGCCAGGAATATGGTGATCAGGGTGCTTAAGGACCTCCATTTTAAGGCTCTCACACATCCTGATCCAATGTATGCGCACGGCCTCCGCTCCGGCGGGGGCGTTCGTCTTTGTTTCAGCGCTCATGCGGCTAGCGATGCCAACCGCTCCACGCTCTGCCTGAAGACAGGGCACCAGACATCGGCAGTACGATCATATACGTCGGGACCGATCGGAATTCTGCCGTTTCCAGGACATCAGGTAGCGATAGCGCGGCCCATTGCATACGAGTTGGCCGCACCCTCAAACAATTCCCGCTCGCGCGCCAACCCTTCGCCGACGAGATCGAAGAAGGCCCGCACGCGCGCCGTCCCCTTGAGATCGGCATGGGTGACGATCCAGAGTTCGCCGCTCAATTCGGCGACCGGCTCCGGCACGGCTCTTGTCACACCGGCCTCGCTGTCGCCGAGATAACAGGGCAGCAGCGCCAGTCCGATGCCGGCCTTCGCTGCGACGAGCTGGTTGACAAGGCTGTTCGTGCGATAAACGAACGCCTCCGAGGGGGCTGCCTGCGAAAGCCAGTCGGCCGCGGCGATGCCCGAGGCAGGTTCCTCCCAGCCGATAAGTGCATGGCGATCCACGTCGCTGGCGGTTGAGAGCGGGCCACCGTTGGCGTCGAGATAGGTCGCGTTGGCATAGAGCGCCCAGGCGATGCGCGACAGCTTGCGCCCCCAGAGATCGCCTTCCTTCGGACGGATCGGCCGCAACGCGATGTCGGCCTCGCGGCGCGAAAGGCTGAGCACGCGATTGTCGATCGCAAGTTCCACGACGATGCCGGGATGGGCGTGCCGGAACGCAGCGAGATGCGTTGTCAATCGGCTGTAGGCCAGCGTCTCGGATGACGTGACCTTCAGGCGTCCGCACAGACGACGATCACGGCCCGAGATGTCTCGGTCGAGCGCCAGCGCCTCGTCCTCCATGCGCTCGGCGCCGGCAGCCATGCGCGCGCCTGCCTCGGTCGTCTGATAAGCGCCGGCCGGAAGCCGCTCGAACAGCCGCACGCCGAGCCGTTCCTCCAGCGCTTTCAGGCGGCGGAAGGCGGTGGAGTGGTCGATGCTGAGCGCTAGCGCCGCCGCCGTCAGGCTGCCGGCGCGCTGAACCGCCAGCACGAGCCTGACTTCGTTCCAATCGTCCATGCTGACAGGAATAGCATCTTCTTCGCTTGCAGTCACGCAAGCGCCGCTGGCGAAATGCCAATGAGCCTTGCGCTTCCGCTGGCGCTAGATTGGCTTCGACATCAGGCTACAAGCTTCAGGAGATTGGACCATGAAACTCTACTACGCCACCGGCACCTGCTCGCTCTCGCCGCATATCGTGGCGTGCGAAGCCAGTGTCCCGCTCGATCTGGAGCGTGTGGACATCAGGAAATCGCCGCATGTCACTGGAAATGGTGACGACTATACGGCCGTGAACCCGAGCGGCTACGTGCCGGCGCTGGTCCTCGACGACGGTTCGGTGCTGACGGAGGGCGTCGCAATCGTCCAATATCTCGCCGACCTCAGGCCCGGCTCCGGGCTCGCCCCCGCCGCTGGCACGTCGGAGCGCGTGGCGCTGCAATCCTGGCTTAATTTCATCGCCACCGAACTCCACAAGATGTTCAGCCCGTGGCTGTTCCACCCGGAATATGGCGTGCAGGCGCAGAAGGTCGCGCGTGCCAAGATTGCCCAGCGGCTGGCCCATGTTGAGCGTCATCTGGCGGCAGCCGGCCCCTTCCTGCTCGGCGAAACCTTCACCGCCGCCGACGCCTACTTGTTCACGATTGTCGGATGGTCGGATTTCGCCAAGGTCGATCTTGCCGCCTTCCCGCATCTGCGCAATTTCCAGGCTCGGGTCGGGGAACGTCCCGCCGTACGGGAGGCGATGCACGCCGAAGGCATGAAGGTGGCGTCGTGATGGCAGAACCGCTGGCGATGCAATGATGAGCCAGGGTCTTGCATGGCTGCTGCTGATCATCGCCGGCTTTCTCGACGTGGCCTGGGCGATCTCGATGAAATATGCCGAAGGCTACACACGCCCCGGCTGGACGATCCTGTCTCTCGCGTTACTCGCCGCCTTCGTCTATCTGCTCGGCCGGGTGCTGGAGGTTCTGCCGGTCGGCACCGCCTATGCGATATGGACCGGCATCGGCGCAGCCGGAACGGTGCTGCTCGGCATCGCGCTGTTCGGCGAGACGATCAACCTGATGCGGCTCGGCGGCGTTGCGCTGATCGTTGTCGGCATCGTGGCGCTCAAGCTCGCGCCAGCATAGTGAGCGGAGAAAGCCCCATCAGGCCCGATCGGATCATTGTCCCGCGCCGCCGCGAGGATAACCATCAAGACCCCTGGACGGCTTTCAACGTCATTCGGGAGAATCTTGTCCGAGGCGGTTTGCTGGGGCGGCGGCTGGCGTCGGATGGTCGCATTCGCCGCACGCAAGCGCGATCCATAAATGGCATTGATCAGAATGTCGGCCTTAATCGCGCGCTTTGGACGCTAGCCGCAGGCATGCAGCGTTTGAAAAAGGGATGACTGATCGGGACAAGGCCGCCGCCGCTGCGGCCTTGTCGTCTGTCTTAAGACGAAAAGCGACTCGCCGACTACGCCCGGCCGCAAGACAAGGCAAAGCGTTGTGAGGAATAGCTGCCAATACCAGGCGATGGGAACGTCTCTTGCTGTCAGGATCAGAGGTTTCGTCCGAAGGCTGAGTTCGCAAAGGCGCGATCCTATAGAGCCCGCCGTTCGGGATGAAACGCCAGAAAAGGCTTCAATCCCGTCGATACAGCAAGCTTGCTCACGTTAGGCGATTGCCATGTTTGAGGGTCATCGGCGAAAAGACGATAGCTGCCGCGATAATCGAAGCCATGCGCAGCGGCCTCGTCACGGTCGACAGCAAAGAAGACTTGCGAAATGCCTGCACTGCGCGCGCTGATGTAGCACATCGCGCAGGGCTCTCCCGATGCGAGCAAGGTCGCTCCGCTCAGATGGGTCGTGCCGTGCGTGCGGCAGGCATCACGTATCGCCTCGACCTCGGCATGAGCGGTGGGATCGTGATGGGCCCGCACACGGTTGACCCCGCGCCCGAGGATATGGCCGTGGCGGTCGACGACGAAGGCGGTGAATGGAATGCCGCCTTCGTGGACATGCTCGATGGAGAAGGCGACGGCCTCCTCCATGAGCTGCGTCAGGCGGGATGAAGCGCCGGCGACCATCAGGATGCCCCCTGGAGCTTCGGACTGTCGGAGAGCTTCAACCAGACGACGCCGGCGATGATCACCGCGAGCCAGAATGCCTGCATCAGCGTCAGGGGCTGGTCGAGAAGGACGGTGCCTGCCGCGGCCGCGCCGACAGATCCGATGCCTGCCCATACAGCGTAGCCGATTCCGACGTCGATGGTCCGCAGCGCAGCGCTGAGGAAATAGAGCGTCAGCAGGAAGAGAAGCAGTGCGGCGATTGACCAGCCCAGCACCGTGAAGGCCTGGCTGCCTCCGACGCTGATCGCATAGCCAATCTCGAAGGCACTCGCGAGCATCAACATGGCCCAGGCGCGTCCGCTGCTTTGCGGTTGTTCGATTGCATTTGTCATTTCGGTTTCCTTTCAGATTGGGAGTGATTGATGGAGGAAAATTGAGCGTTATGCCGTGCCGCTAAGGCGCAGGCCGACGACCCCGCCGATGACGAGGGCGATCCCAAGCAGCTTCTTCACGTTCAGTTGCTGGCCGAAGAACAGCGCGCCAAGGATGACAATGCCGACGCCCGCGACCGAGGTCCAGATGGCGTAACCAACGCCAACATCGAAGGTGAGCAGCGCGAGACTGAGGAAGAAGGTGGCGATTGCGCCGCTGACGAGAGTTACGGCGGTCCACCCGATATGCGTGAAACCTTTCGCCTTCCCGGCACTGATCGCGACGGCGATTTCAAAGATTACGGCAGCTCCAAGATAAAGCCAGCTCATCGATTTTTCCTTTCATTGATGGTTGGGTCTGCCGTTGGAATTATCAGGCGTGGAAAACGCTGGCCAAAGCGTATATCTCAGGGGTTGGATGAATCAGATTCATCATGGACAATGATCAGCCTCGGGAGGTCTATAGTTGCGAAAGCTTCCACCGCTCCACGGCCTGCGAGCCTTCGAGGCAGCGGCCCGGCATCTGCATTTCTCAGCTGCGGCCGAGGAGCTGCATCTGACACCGACGGCTATCAGCCATCAGGTGCGACAACTGGAGGAGATTCTCGGCGTCGAGCTATTTCGGCGCTATCCGCGCCCGGTGCGCCTTACACCTGCGGGCGAACAACTGTTTCCGGTGCTCAGGGATTCCCTCGATCGCATCGCAACCTCCATTGAGCAGTTGTCAGACCGTCAGGATGGCCCGCTGCGCCTTTCCGTCACCATGGCTTTTGCCAGCAGGTGGTTGATGCCTCGTCTCCCGCGACTGCGCGAGCAGACAGGATTGAGCGTCGCCATCGAGGCGGATGACCGCGTTGCGGACTTGCATGCGTCGGGCATCGACATGGCGATACGCTATGCCGAGCGTCCCGGCACGGATGCCGAATGGCATCGGCTATTTCCAGACCGCCTCATACCCGTTTGCGCTTCCGGGCTGCTGTCGGGCACAGAGCTGCTTTCGCCGGATCAAGTCCTCGCCCTCCCGTTACTGCACTATCGCTGGAGATCGGGAGCGGCTAATGCGCCGAACTGGGAGCGGTGGCAGGCCCATGCACGGGCAGACGGCGCTTTACCAAAACCCAGCCAGACATTTTCCGAAGAAGTCCACGCTTTGGACGCCGCTCTGGCGGGCCAGGGAGCCGTGCTCGCCTCGGAACATCTCGTCGGAGATCAATTGAAGACAGGCGCGCTCCTGCGGCTGTCGGACATCGCCTTGCCGGGGCCAACCTACTGGGCGGTTTTCCTCACGAGCCATCCGGCAAAAGAACGGCTCACGACGCTGCTGGACTGGTTTCGGAAACAAACCTGACGTCACAGATGCAGATTGTCGTGCCGTCGCACCCGCTAGGTCGGCTCAAGCCTGAGAGGTCACGGACTGAAGTCTTCGCAAGAGGATTCAGTTGAGGAAACGGTTCTCACGAAGGACTGCTTTAGCGATACCCACGAACGCGCGAACCTTGGCGGAGGCGGACCTGCCCTCTGGATGCAGGATATGGATGGGCATCGGCGGCTCTTCATACTCGCTGAGTATGATCTGCAGATCTCCTGCCATAAGTGCCGGTCCGATCTGGTAGTGGAGAACTCTCGTCAGCCCCCGGCCTTGTCGCGCGAACGTGATCGCCGCTTCGTTGGTATTGCATTGGAGGGTGGCGTCGATTGTCACGCGCTGTTCGTTGGCGAACCGCCATTCAGGCGAGGCCCAGGCGCCTGTCGAGACGGCGATGCGGTGATCCTTGAGGTCCGCTGGTGTATTCGGAATGCCATAACGCTCGAAATAGTCCGGCGATCCGCAGATAACACGCCGGACAGTGCCGACCTTTATGGACGAAAGACCCGAGTCCGGGAGACGACCGATACGGACGGCTACATCGATCCCTTCATCGACGATGTTGACGGGGCGATCAACGAAAAGGGTCTTGGCCTTCATTGCGGGATAAGCGTCGAGATATTGCATCACGATCGGAAGCACATGCATTTGGCCAAACAACACTGAAGCGGTCAGGGAAAGCGTTCCCGTCGGCGTGGCATCGGAGCCTCCCGCTGCGGCCTCTGCTTCAGCGATGTCCGCAAGAATCCGGCGGCAATCCTCGAAATAGCGTGACCCTGCCTCGGTCATCTTTACCGAGCGCGTCGTTCGTACGAACAGACGCGCTCCGATGAGATCCTCGAGCGAAGCGACGGCGCGTGTCACTGCAGGCGCACTCATATTCAAGTGGCGGGCAGTTTCTGCAAAACTCTCGGTTTCGGCGACCTTCACGAATATCCGCATTGCTTGCCAACGATCCAACTGCTTACCTCCCGTCGCTGGAGACGATTGTAGGGATGTCGTAGGCAAGGAAGCAAGTCTTCATGAGAAACCGACTGTGGATCAGGAGCTCGACTGCCGGAATGCCGCGGCCATCGTCTCGATTTCCGCGCAGCTTCGCGCGCACAGTCCTGTGCGAAGAGCACGCTGACGGTTTTCTTCACAGACCGCCAGCGCCAGGGCTATCGCCATCGATGTCTTGAGATCGAAGCTGAACCCCCTTCGCGCGACGTCTATCTCTGCTCCCTTCATGCCGATGGCGCGTGCGGATGCTTCCTGTTTCCGAAGCAAGAGAGAGTTGTTGCTCGTCGCAGTGAGCGCGAGTTCCACTGACAGTCGGATGCGCTCGTCCAGCTTGAACCCGGTCATGGTCGATTTCTCCCAAACGTGGACCGTGATCCAGAGCATTTCCGCTTTTCTTTGGATCGCGAAACACGCTAACTCTTATATTAATGCGATTCTCGGACACTAAACCGCTTCGCACTTTTGCTGAAATTGCCTTAAAAGCCGAAGTCGCTCAGGTCAGGGTGACCGTCTGGCCGGCGGCCAAGCGGCCAGCGAAACCTGCGCTCGGCTTCAGTGATCGGACGTTCGTTG
Organism: Ochrobactrum sp. A-1; assembly: GCF_022488005.1. Taxonomy (NCBI): domain Bacteria; kingdom Pseudomonadati; phylum Pseudomonadota; class Alphaproteobacteria; order Hyphomicrobiales; family Brucellaceae; genus Ochrobactrum; species Ochrobactrum sp. A-1. The sequence continues at coordinate 96,239 of NZ_JAKVQC010000001.1, read as the reverse complement.
ATGCTGGCATGGCGGGTTCGCATCAGGCCGTCCTCGGCGAATTCCCAGTTCTCGTTGCCATAGGCGCGGAACCATTGACCGCTGTCATCGCAATACTCATAGGCGTAGCGCACTGCGATCCGGTTTCCTGTGAAGGCCCAGAGCTCCTTGATCAGGCGGTACTCCAGTTCCTTATTCCACTTGCGGGTCAGGAAGGCTTCGGCTTCGGCACGGTTTGTAACGAATTCAACGCGGTTGCGCCACCGCGTGTCCAAGGTATAGGCGAGAGCGACTTTCGCGGGATCGCGGGTATTCCAGCCATCTTCCGCAAGGCGGACCTTTTCGACGGCGCTTTGCTCCGTGAAAGGGGGAAGGGGGGGACGAGACATCTTTTGGCTCCTCTGGTTGTCGAAACGACGTTCTCATATGTTCACAGTCAAGGCGGTCTGAAGCTGAAGATCGAGGTCGGGAATGTGGAGCAGTCCCGCCCTCAGACAGCAAGCTGGATACCGCCCCGGTTCTGGTCTGCAGGGACGGCGCAGCAGAGCAGGATCTCGCCTTCGTCGATCGCCGCGGTCGGCTCCTTCACATAGGTTACCTTGCCCTTGATCAGCTTGGTGCGGCATGTGCCGCAGGTTCCCGCGCGGCAACTGAACTCGGGTTCGAGGCCGCGCGCTTCCGCCAGTTCCAGCAGCGAGCCGGAATCGGGCATCCAGCGCGCCTCCTTCAGCGAGTTCGTGAACACGACAGGCACGGGTCGGGTTGATGGCGGTGGGCGGGCCGGAACCGGCACAGGCGCGGCCGAGTCAGAGTCTCTCTTCAGGGACGAGGGGCCGAACGTCTCGGCATGAATGCGGTCGTCAGCGATATTGTAGCCCCGAAGCCCGTCGTAAAGCGCCTGGGTGAACTGCGGCGGGCCGCAGAGATAGAAGTCGTAGTCGTTGAACGGCAAGTGGCGGGTCAGCAGCGCCATGTCGATCCTGCCGACGGTATCGTAGTCGATGCCCATTTCGGCGCCGTCGGTGTCGCTCAGGACCCGAACAACGCGCATCACGCCTTTCGTCGCGTCGGCAAGTTCGGCTATTTCCTTTTCGAAGGGACGCTCGGCCTTTGAACGCGCGGCATGGAACAGCGTGACGGGACGAACGCGCTGCGTGCGAAGCCCTTCGTAGACAATGTGACGGAGCATCGCGAGCAGTGGCGTAATCCCGACGCCGCCGGCAACGAGCACGGCCGGGCGTGTCGCCCCGGCGTCGATGGTGAAGCCGCCGGCGGGTGCTCGCGCCTCGATTATGTCGCCGACGGCAACGCTGTCATGCAGAAACTGCGATACCAGTCCGTTCCGCTTGACACTTATGCGGTAGATGCCGTCCGAGGGCGCGACGGAAAGCGAGTAGGTGCGGATCACGGGCTTTTCGCGGCCTGGCGGCGTCACGCGAATCGGCAGGTGTTGCCCGGCGGCATGCGGCAGAAGTCCCGCGTCATCGCCTGGCTGCAGGTGGAACGAGCGGATCGTTTCGCTTTCCTTGACGATCCTGGTAACAGTCAGCGGGCGCCACTGTCTGGCAAGTTCAGCCGCGCGCAGCCGGTCGGCAGCCTGCGCCCAGTTGCCCGTCATCAGGGTACTTGGGGACCAACCGTCCTTTTGGAAGCCCCAACGCAGAGCCAGGGCATTGGCGCGGCGGACGATCCGCCGGGGCTTGAACGCCCAGAGTCGTTCGGCCCCCTGAAAGGCAGCGATCTCGGGGGAGTCCAGAATGACCTCGGCGTCACCGGTCGTTTGCAGCATATCGCCTGTCGTGAAGTCCACGAAAAGCAGCCCCGCCTTGCCGTTCAGCAGGATGTTGCCGAGCGTCGCGAAGAACAGGTTGCCGTCGAAGTCCGGGATCGTCAGCGTCCCGTCATCCCCGACACGGACGAAACCGGCATTTCCGCCACGATGGGAGACATCCACCTGCCGCCTGTCTTCGCGGTCGACATAGGATGCGACGAAGAAGGTGTCGGCGCTTCTGATCATGGCACGGGCCGGGCCGTCGAATTCGGGAAGGTTCTCTATGGTGCCCGAGAATGCCTGCCCGGGTTCGCGAGTGAATGCGAAATCACGCAGTTGGATATAGCGTGGACAGTTTCCGAAGCTCTGGTCGACATTGACGCGAAAGCCGTCCTCCATCGCGGAAACGAACCCGTTCATGCGATTGCGCCGACGGGTATGCATTTCGATGCCGAGCAGACCGACCGGCTTGCCGTCCGCGATGCCCCCGCTGGCAGGGTCGGTTGCGTCCGTCGGCGCCGCAATGTCGAGCACGGCCGGCGAAGGAGAGGACATGAAGCCGGGACGGCCCTCGACGAAGGTCGCCCATGCGTCATCCCCGGAATCGACGCTGCCGAGCACGATCAAGGGGAGATGGGCGTAGAAGTCGCGATGCTGGTCGGGCATGTAGTCGCGGACGACGCGCTGCCCAACGTCGGCCATGCGTTCGACGACGCCCACCTTCTCCTGAAGGAGCCTTTCGCCTTCGTGCCATGTCGGCAGTGTCTTGTCGCGCATGTCCCGCCCTCCAGGAGTGGCAGAGCGCGCGGGCAGGCGCGCTCCGATCGCGTTCAGGCTGCTGCGAGGCCGACCGGCATGCGGACGAAATCCACAAAACCCGGCAGCGCTTCCACACGGCGGAGGAAGGCGCCGACGGCCGGGTAGTCCGAAAGATCGACGTTTCCTTCGGGAGCGCGTGCCACATAGCTGTAGATGGCGACGTCTGCGATCGTCGGGCGGTCGCCAACCAGCCAGTCGCGACCGGTGAGCTGGCTTTCCATTCTGCCCAGTACCGTGTGCGCGCGATTGATGACTTCTTCCGGATTGAACTTGGCGCCGAAGACCGTGATCAGTCGCGCGGCGGCCGGGCCATAGGCGATTTCGCCGGCGGCAACCGACAGCCAGCGCTGGACGGCGGCGGCACCCTTCGCATCTTCCGGCAGCCAATCGGTGCGGGCGGCCTTCCTGGCAAGATAGACCAGGATCGCGTTGGAATCGGAAATGAAGACACCATCGTCATCAAGGACGGGGACTTGGCCGAACGGGTTCATTTCGAGGAAGTCCGTCTTCTTGTGTGCGCCCGACTTGAGATCGACTTCGACCAGGTCATGAGACAGGCCGAGCAGCGAAAGGAAGAGCCGTGCCCGGTGAGAATGGCCCGACAGCGGATGGTGATAAAGCTTCATTCTGCGCTCCTGCGAGTGTCGTCCGGGTCCATTCCCGATCCGCAGTCGCAGGGTGCTACGGACGATATTCAGACAGAACGCCCAAAGTTGGCACTTCATTATTACGCGATTCGTAATAATCGAACTTCTGCACCAGTCGGGAAAACAGGTAGCGCATACAGCGCACGCTGATCCGCTCCCCTGACAACGATACGCAATGATACGAAAGTGTTCCTATTCACGCGTGTCGAGGATTGAGCGGTAGAACCGACTGTGGTCTCCATCAAACCCGTCGATACCCCGTTTGGTCAGTATAGTGCGCGTTGGCGGATCGAGATGCCAGATCGCCTTGTCCGAAGCCCCTTCATACCAACGGATGTTGAACGCGCAGAGGTTCTTAAAGAAGAACAGCTCGGCATAGTCGTCTATGTGATCGCGAATCCACCACGCGAGAGGTCGGTAGTCTTCGGTTTTCCTGTAAAATTCGAGATAGGCCGGGATGAAAACGGTTACGGTTCCGCCAAGATGCCCATCGCTGTCGTGCCGGTCCCAAATGTGGCGTGCAGCATTCAGATCATTGTCTGTACACCAGCAGGCGGTGTCTCCCGCTCGAAAACGTTCGTTACAGAAGGCATTCATGGTTGGAGAGCGGTAACCGCTGCGCACCGACACATGGCCGAACGCGCGTTTTAGCGGCTCCAGCAGCAGCGTTGCGACCGCACGCCCCACCTGCAAGGCAAGCTCAGGATCGTCGGGAACATTCGGAATTCCGTAAAAATTACCGACCTCCGAATACAACATCTCGCGCATAAAGAAATGTTCGGAAAGCTGCTGCCGCCCGAAGTCGGTCAACGCGGCAACATCCTTGATTGGTTGAGTAAATGCCATCTGACTAACTCTCCATGCTGAGCAGGGGGGCACGGCTATCGCTCCCACTTAGCGGTCGTTCAAAGAGACTTTAAGGACACAGCAACCCGATAGGCTATCGGGGCAAGCGCACACGCCAAATTCGATCGTCGTCCACACGATCGCCGAGCTGAAACGTGCATCGTCCTACCTCTTCAAAGCCGTAACGAGCGTAGAATCGCTTGGCACGCTCGTTGTGATCAAAGACCGTCAGGTAAACTTCGCGTGCATTCTCGGTAGCTGCGGTTTCGAGAGCCCAACTCGTGAGGCGATCAGCAACGCCGGTACCATGCCACTGCCGCACGACGTAAAGTTGCTGCAGCTCCAACGCTGTCGGATCCGGATTAACGGCAGGCGCGCGGAGCGGGGTCAGTTTCGCATAGCCGATCGGCTGACCTGCGGCCACCCCCACCAGCCAGCGCACGCCAGGCGCGTTGAAGTCCCGCGACATGGTTCCGCCGGGACGATACACTTCCTCACAAAAACGCTCGAACGCGGCTGGCTCGTAGCGCTGCGAGAAAGTGTCGGTAAATACGCCTCGTGCGACCGGCAGCAGGCGATTGAGCAGGTCTGTATCTGGCTTCAGGAAAGCCACTTCTTCCAACTGCATAGATATGTCTCCCTGGTTGCTTGAACGCGCTTCAAATGAGTTGTTGGAACGTTTTCGCAACTCACGTGCGCACAGGCGCGTTCTCCAGCAGGTCTTACCGACACCTGTCAGTTGCCTGCCTGAACGACGCACTATTCATGACGACAAGGCAGAGCGCCGGAGCCACCGCCATGGCGATGCAGAGCCACCTGGCCGCATTGGCCGTGTCCATGCCCTCACCATCGCCGCTCGCCCCCGCAAGATTGACCACCAGTCCCGCGAAGGCCGCTCCGAATGCCGTGGCGCAAAGCTGCACCGTCATGATGGAAGAGGCCGCATTATCTTCCTCGCCCTCTGGCGCCACCTGCAGCACAGCAGTCGACAGATGCGGATAGGAAAGGCCGACGCCTACTCCGCCGATCACCAGAGCTGCACAGATGAGGGTGAGCGGAAGCCAATCGCTGTCCACACTCGGCCAGGGTATGACGACACCGAGCACACCCATGGAGACAAGAGATAGAACCGGCCCTGCGTGCACCGCCCTGATGCGGCGATTACCCTGAAGCCCGGACCCATAGATTGCCGCCGCAGTCCAACCCGCTGACATAACGGCGGCGATGTAGCCGGCTTGAAGAGGCGAGCTGCCATGCAACTCCTGCAGGAAGAGCGGCAGGAAGATCTCGGTGCAGGTGACCGTGACAGCCAGAAGCGCGGACGCAGCGTAGAGGCTGCCGAGCGCTGTGGGTAGTGTGAGCGTGCCGGCCGGGAGCAGTCTGTGCTTCGCCCGACGCTCGGCCACGACCATAAGTGCGACCAGAACCAGAGCCACCGTCATTGCGCCAGCCGTTGACGATATCCCGGCGCCGACGCCGCCCCAGGACGCGGCAAAGACGGCGAGCGTCAGCAGAGCAAGCTGCACGACAGGCAGCGGCTCCATCTCACCCGATCCCTCCTCGCGTGCCGGTAGGACGAGGACTGCCGCGAGAGCAACGATCCCCGCAAGCGGAACCAGGAAGAAGAATGCGCCGCGCCACAGGCCGATCTCGGCGAAGATTCCACCGACCGCTGGACCGAGAAGGGTTGCAATGCCCCACATGCTGGACAGAAGCGCCAATGCGCGGGGCCACAGCGGTTCCGCGAAAACCCGGCGGACCATGGCATAGGCCAGCGCCAGCAATACGCCGCCACCGAAGCCCTGGATGAACCGCCCGACCAGCATGATTTCCATCGTGCTGGCAGTAGCGCATACCAGCGTACCGCCAATAAAGATGACCGTGGCCACGAGATAGCTGCCCCTCGGCCCTCCGCGGACAAGGAGCGGAGAGGATAGCGCTGCGCCTAGGATCGACGCGATGACAAACAGCGTCGTGTTCCAGGCGTAGTAGTCCAATCCGCCGATCTCGCGGACGATGGACGGCAGGATCGTTGTCGAAATGTAGAGGTTGACCGCATGAAGGGCGACCCCGCCGCTCAACGCGAGGGAGCGGATCAGGTTGCCGCCGGAAAGCAGATCGCCCCAGCCTGGCGCGGTTGAAATCGTGTCCGTCCTCGTCATTGAAGAGTCTTTTCTGCGTCGCCGAGACGCGCGAGTTTGTCGGGATTGCGCATGATGTAGACGCCTTTCAGTGAACCTCGCGCGTCGCAGGCGAGGCTGACAGATGCGGCGATGTTCGCACCGTCGAAGACAAGCGCTCCACGGTTACTGTTGATGTCGGCGGGCTGCCATCTGTAACCCTGCCAGTAGCCATGAAGGGCTTCGCCCAGGAAATTGAGCACGTCCGTCTTGCCGAACAGGGGCATGAGCAAGGTTGGGGCCTTGCCGCCGCCATCGGCCCGAAGCTCGATGTCCTCTGCCATCAGCGCCGCGAGTTCTGTGGTCATTCCAGTCGTGACCGCTGTCTGAAAAGCTGCGAGCAGTTCGTCCTGTCGCTCCTTTGGCACGGTCGCACCCGGTTCTGCACGCCCGACACGACTGCGCGCGCGTGAAACCAGCTTGCGGCAGGCCGCCTCCCGGACGCCTAGCGTAGCGGCGACATCCTCGTAGGACTGGTCGAAGATCTCGCGCAGGAGAAAAGCCGCCCGTTCCTTTGGGGCGAGACGCTCCAGCATGAGCAGGAAGGCGAGAGAGAGTGATGCGGACAGTTCCACTACGCTTTCCGGCGTTTCCTCGGTCATCGTCTGGATTGGCTCCGGCAGCCACGCGCCTACATATTCAATCCGCGTGCGGCGCGCCGAGCGCAGCATATCGATGCAACGGCGCGTACAGGCGGTCGTCAGCCAAGCCGCGGGATCGGAAACAGCCCCGTGCTCAGCGCTTCGCCACTTCAGCCATGTGTCCTGAACAGCATCTTCAGCTTCCGCGAATGAGCCGAGAATACGGTAAGCCAAACCAGTCAGAAACGGCCGCCGGGTCTCGAAAATGTCTGCGGCGTCCCCCATGTCAGTGCGCAGACACTTGAATGCGATTCCACAGATTGATCATCGCAACAGTGGTCGTGAGCGCGCTGATCTCGGCATCGCTGAAGTGCGCGCGCAGTTCGGCGCGCAGCGCGCCATAGTCGGTCTTGCGCTCGATCTGGGTCAGCGCTTCCGTCCATGCAAGAGCGGCGCGTTCCTTGGCGGAAAAGTCGCTCACATGATCCCAAACCACCAAGCGATCAAGCCGTTCATTGGTCTCGCCGTCGTCTCTGGCTTCCTTCGTGTGCATCTTCACGCAATAAGCACAGCCGTTAAGCTGGGATGCACGGAGCTGGACGAGATGGTGTAACATCCGGTCCAGACCATGTTCATCGATAGCAACGTGCACTTTTTCCAGCGCAACGAAGACATTGGGCACAGTCTTGTAATGATTTACGGGCTTATTCGTCATAGTCGTATCCTATAGTGAGCGTTACATCCCTATGACGATCCACAAAGGCAGTTTGTGACGTGCACCTCCAAAAATATGCGGTTCACGATCTGCCCCGCGTAGCCACTGTCCGCGGATGTTCAGACGTGTGCCGCTGAATTTACAAAATCTGGTCGGCTCGCTACGATACCACAGCGAGTGTCCGCCTGGTCACTGCAGGATCTGATTCTTGGCGATCGAGGAACGCGTCGCCGAGAGCGAAGCATCGCTATCAATCGTTCCTCTTCGCCACCGTGCAGACGACATTCCCTTCGAGTCGGAACGTCAGACGATTGCGACGTCACCGACAAAAAGTCAGTTATTGGCGAACAGCCCATCAAGGGGGGGCGCAGGAGAAGCCGAACGGCAACAATCCAGTTGAGCCGAACAATATCCTGAAAATTCAGATCTGGCATTCTTTATTTTAGAGGTTACATCGATGATTGGCAGACGGGTATATTTATTTCCATTATGAGAGCCGAACCTCGCCCGATTTGATCACCAAAATATTGCATGCAAATGCGTCACGTCATTAGGCCGGTAACCTGCCAATCAGCGAATATTGTTGAGACAACGCCGCCGTTTCTACTCTAATCTTTGCCTGCTCCTCGCCCCCTGAGGCTAAGGCGCACGCTCGGCGGCTGCAGAGTGCTTTAACGGGCAATCGGTATTTGGGGCGCCTAGCAGGTTTAAATTTCCTCCTAACTATTATAATGGTTATAAGATGCGCGTCTGCTTTTGGGAGTTCCCGATTCGGGTTTAATGACCGAAATGAGGCGCAATGCGGACCGTTCTGGATGCTAGCCCGACGACAAATCAGCGTTGCGGTCTCTCCAAAAGACGGGATCAACAAAAAATCTATTAGTGGGTTGTTCCTTTTTGCAGCACTGGCCCAGTGCTGCAGGCCACAATCAAGGTCGATGACGCTCTGCTTCGATACCTGAAACAAAGCTGGCCGCGCGCATTCTCAGCCTTTAAAGCTCCGGCTGCATTTAAGGTTTATGCTGCGGAACAGCTATTTTTGTGCACGCCGATCAAGGGAAGATCGCAGCAATTCGACCAGGGCGGAGCGCTGAACAGGTTTGAGTTTGTCGAGATTTCGCTGCCGCCAGCGGATTGCCGGAAGCTCTGCAACATGGCCGATCTTCAGCAAGGACCAATCCGGTTCACCACGCTCGAATCCGATCAGAAATTCGCGGTGCTCATCCGGCATACCGCCGATCAGTTCCTCAATCATCTGCTGCTGCGCTTCGATCAGTTCTTCAATGTGAACCACCTCCTCGGTCATGCCTTCGAAACCATTGCGGTATTCATTCGCGAGGTCTTTGACCCGGCCCGAAAGCACCTCGCCCATGGGACGATTGTGGCTGAGGAGATAAACAAGAAAAACTTCGCGCAACTCGTCGCTCAGCCCTTCATCGGCGAACAAACCGCGCACATCGAAGAGATCACGTGGATGCTGGCGATCAAGCGCAGCAACCAATTTTCCTGCAAACAGGTCTTCAAAGGACACGACGCTGGTTTCGGCAAAACCGAAGACCTCTTCGACCGCCTCGGTGACAGGGATCACAGAAGGCTCGTGCACTACGCCGCGCAAGACAGGGGAGACTTCAATCTTCACTTGTGTTCCCTCGGCCATGACAAGAAGCCGCAAGATCGCGCTATCGTGGACGTTTTCGGCGACGCGAGCACCGGGTACTTCCGCTAAAGTTGACGTTTTGATCCGCTTCATGGCTGCGTCAATGTCCGCCAACGCCTCCGGCCTGTCGTTGATGGGCAAATACATGAGGTCGATGTCAACGGAGAGGCGCGGCAGATTGCGTATAAAGAGATTAATCGCGGTTCCACCCTTGAGAGCAAAACAGGTTTCGCGCGCCACAATAGGAATCAGACGCATAAGCAGCCTGACTTGGCCCTGGTACTGATCACGAAATGCCATCGAAGTCCCTCGGTACGGTGATGTGATAGACCGGATCAAGCTTGCCACCGGGCACAAGCATGCGCTTACCCTTCCCGAGATCGATTGTGGTTTTGTCCAGTCGCTTGAGCCACGCATGGCCATGACGATCTGCGAAATAAAAAAACAGACGTTTGACCTTCACGCTGTCGCAATCCAGGAGCAGTTTTTGCAGCCGCCTCGGGCTGAAATTTGCGGCACTTTGCATAATCATATCGGCCTGATGGAAACTCTCATGGCGCGGCAGTTCATCGAGCATTTCGAGATAAGCTCGCTCAGCCTGCGAAAGCGTCATGGGCCAGTCCCACTGCCCCCAAGCGAGGCTGCCAAGCCCTTGTGTGGTTGGTTCATTGCGAAACAAGGTAGCGCTGTTGTGATAGACAAAGCGCTGGGGCAGTTGCAGTTTGTTCAGCCATGCAGGCGGCTTTTCCGGTCCGTAGAGATGAACAATCCTGGTCTCGTGAGCGAGGTAATGCGCAAAGCCCTGTAATTCTAACGCCGTGCGTCCGCCGACATAGAGCGGCGCTCGTGAAAGCAGGGTCTGGAGCGATATGATGACTTGCTGCCAACTCAGCGTGCCGCGCGGTTTTTTATAGACGCTACGTACCGGCTGTTCCAGCCAGCCGTTCTTAACGTAGTAAGCGCGCAGGTTACTGGCGATGCCGCGCTCTTGCAGCCAGGCAGCGTCCACGACCAACCCTTCTGGCAGGTCTCTCTCGAGTCGGTTTAACAATGAGGTGTTTTGCTCAGCCATACTGAGTATAATAAACGAGTCTTAAACCATTATCAAGTTTGAACGTGCCATCATTTAATCAACATAATTGAGTAAATTCAGACAAATTCAAACCATTCCTTCAATCGTCCGTCGCTACAGAGTAAGCAGGGCTCATGTCACAAGTCAACCTTAGTTCTCCACCAGCATGGCCTGCAAATATCCATTCTACGCGGCAATGGCACAAAAAATGAGCTCATCATCGACAGTTCTCGCGCGGTTTGCAGACACCAGCCGGCCTCCTGCGCGCCGCGGTTATTTTCGCAATGTGACATTGCTCATCAGTCCAACATCCTCCGGGTCCGGGACAGTAGCGTTGAATATGTCGAGATAACTTTTCCGCTTGCGAGGCGATGCGCCCGAGGCTTCGACTTTCTCATTAACAGCCTGCAATAATCGCTTTGCACTTGGTTTAAGCTGCGCTTCGACCTCTTGAAGACGATCATTGATTTCATCTGGTGAAATTGCTGTCTTCGTGGGTGTTGTCACGTTAACTGGGCTGCAGTTGCCTGCCTGACGGTTTGGGCGTAAATTTTGGCGATGCAGACATCAGATATCATCTTCAAGCGTCACCGTTTTCCGCCACAGATCGTTGCTCATGCGGTGTGGCTTTATCTGCGGTTCAACCTTAGTCTGCGTGAAGTTGAAGAAATGCTGCTTGAGCGTGGAATCGACGTATCATACGAGACAGTTCGTCGTTGGATCGCCAAGTTCGGCCCCCAGATCACACGCAACTTGCGGCGGCGTCAGGCGCGCCCCGGCGATGTTTGGTATTTGGACGAAGTGGTCGTCAAATGCGCTGGAGAAAAATTCTGGCTTTGGCGTGCGGTGGATCAACATGGCTCCGTTCTCGAAGAAATCTTGCAGAAGCGGCGTGATAAAAGGGCGGCAAAGCGATTGCTTGTGGCGTTAATGAAGCGCTATGGCTTTGCTCCCAAACGGATCATCACCGATAAGCTCCGCTCCTACGGTGCAGCAAAGGCAGAAGTGGCACCCGGCCTTGACCATTGGTCGCACAAGGGCCTCAATAATCGGGCCGAAAATAGCCATCTGCCGTTTAGGAAACGGGAGCGAACCATGCAAGGTCATCGGTCACCTGGAGCGTTGCAACGGTTCGTCTCCATGCACTCAGCGACCCGCAATTGTTTCTCTGTTCCATCTCGTCGCCGAGCCGCACACACAATTCGCTACCATCGCCTCGAAGCTTTCGATGCATGGAAAATTGCGGCCTGTTTCGCCTGAATATCTACGAGCCCCTGGCCTTTCCGGCCAGAGAAACTTAACGTGACAACACCGATAATGCATCTTTATTGGAACCTTGTCGTGAACTTTCCGTGTGCTATGTTCGTAGAAGCGCCGAGCTTCGATAACAACAATCGGGAACGGTGTGTAAGCCTCGACGTTGGAAACAATGTCGGGGCCAACGTTATTTCTGTTCTTTAAATTGACGAAGCTCGGTTCTCAATTCTTCAATCGAAGTCTGAAGGCTTTTTATCTCACCGACAAAGTGAACTAGGAGCCTGCCCGTGGCAAGTCGCAGATTTGAATCGCGGATCTTACCTAGAATTACATCGATTTCTTTCTCAAGATTGCTGATGGCCATTTTCCCCTCCCTTGATGGAACCTAAGTATTTATCGCAATTTGTTCGGGATGGCCATTTATTTGGAATCGCGTCATGCTATACAAGCCGCTTAGTCCAGACCAGCTCATCGTATTGAAAGCGCTGTATCTGGCGCTGTCACATTGATTAATCGTCTACGTGATGCGGTATTTGAGTTTTATGAATAAGCAGGCCCTGAGGTATAAAAATCATCGCTTTCCAATCTTTCTCGTGGCTCGTGCGATCTGGCTGTATTTCCGCTTCAATCTCAGTTTGCGTGAAGTTGAGGAAGTGATGCTTGAACGTGGCGTTGTGGTTTCTTATGAAGCGATCCGCTGATGGTGTCGGCTGCAGGGTGCGCTGCTGGCGGCGCGATTACCCCGCAAGCGGCCCTCGGCCAGTGATGTCAGGCATCTTGATGAAGTCGTTGTCCACCTCGATCTTCTTCACCCGATCAGTGAACACATGCGCAGAGTAGCCGATCTTGATAGCCATCGAGGAATGGCAACTCACAATGACGAATATCCCCTTCGTGTTCTCTCGTCATTCGAGCGGCCAGGGCGCGCACGTCAGGGCAGAATTTGTTCGTTGCATCTCTTGTTATGGAATCTGATTCCCAAAACGTTGCGAGCGACCGTCAAAGTCAGGGCGGTTTAAACCTGGATGTTCAGATTTTCAGGACCAATGCTATCAATCCAACATATCTCCCGAGCTTCACGATGAAGTCAGGCCATGTTTATGTCAGACAAGCGACCCATTTTGTTTATTACTCTTTTCTTATATACTCGACAGAAAGAATTGTGATTTAAAATTTCCCCGTACAAGGATAGATGAACCGGACGAATATATCATGCTTCTCCTGCTCACATTGCAATTCATCGTACTATCTTTTTTCCCACTTTACTTCACAACTTTACCCGCGCCAATGCGGCTGGTCCATTTCTATGTTTACCTGGCGCTTGTCCTGCTTATCGGTGGCTTTATGGGAAACGTGTACTCCGTTTCCATTACTGATAGTATGGACATCTCAGGCGGCAGCCTTTGTTACGGCGCCTTCATGATGGCTTCAGTGATGTTCGTCTGGATAGAGCGAGACGCTTTCATCCTTCGGCATCTTGTCAGGCTCGTCATTGTCGTCGATATTTTCAAGGTCATCTTTTCTTTTCTCACTTACTCCTTCCTGGAATCGAATGGGATTATCAATCCTCACGATGTTCCGCCTGAAATGTTCAAGCTATCAACCCCTATGATCATCCTGGGGGGCGTCCTTATTATAGCCGAACTCCTGATTTTGCTGTTCATCTTCGAATTCACTAAAAAGAAAACGGGTTCCTTCTTTGTCAACGGTGTCGTTTATATCGTAGCATTCGTGCTTGTATTGGTTCTCGATGGCTTTGCCTTTTTCTTTATTTCTTTTGGTATCAACGCCGACATTCTGGCGCTTGTTTTCGGCGGCATCACTGCCAAGGTTTTTATGGCAACTGCATTTGGACTAACACTCGGCCTGTTTATAGTCTGGCAGCAACGGGTATTTACTGATTACCTCGAGAGCGACACATTTCGCTGGCGTCTGTTGACCTCTAGTAGCGCCAATCTAATCAAGGAAATCGACAGACAAGACCAGGATGTCCGCCGCGGCGATATCGTGTTCAAGAATTCATCCGAAGGGTTGGCGATTTTTGATGAGTCCGGAGCGCTTCTCAGGGCAAATTTTGCCTTCCGGAAGATGTTGAGAATCAGTGTGGAAAACAACGACATTGCTAACCTTAAACAAGCATTCTGGATTGCAAACAAACCGGTCGTCTTGCCATCGCATTTTGCAGGCCCGTGGCGGCGCGAGGTCGCCTTCGGACAAAATCAGCAACGCGCCGGTATTCTGTCCATCACTCCTGTTGAAGAAGGCATCCACGGCCAAAGAACGCAAGTCTATTCCTTGATCGACATAACCGAGCAGAAGCTTGCTCGGCAAAGATTGGAGTACGTTGCGTTACATGATCAACTGACTGGATTGCCCAACCGTCGTTTTCTCGACCAATACCTTAATAACCTCCGAGATTCCCCATATGCACTCATCGCCGTCGACCTTGATCGCTTTCGAGACATTAATGACAGCTACGGGCACAGCACAGGCGATCGTGTTCTTCAAGTGATAGGCGAGCGATTGCATGAATTTCATGAGGCGCATATGGGAGAAAACGATATACTGTGTAACGTCGGTATTGATGCATTTGTCTTCCTCGTTCACTCCAACGATCGTGGCTTCGTTGAACCTCTCCTGGAACAGATCCAGCGTACTATTGAACAGACCATTCGCATTGACGATAATCTGGCAGTATTCACGACAGCAACCATTGGTATTAGCTACCAGCGTCAAGGCAGGAATGTTGACACATTTTTGGAAGCAAACGCAACATTATACGCGGCGAAGCGCAAGAGACGAGGCACAATCGCTGTCTATCAAGAGGGCCTGACCGATGAGAGCCGGAGGAAGATGGTACTGGCTCTCAAGTTGAAAACCGCGCTGGCGGACAACCTACTTGACGTTCATTATCAGCCACAATTCGATACTGTTAGCCGCAAACTGCGTGGAGTGGAAGCTCTCGCTCGTTGGACTGATCCTGAGCTCGGCGTCATCTCGCCCAGCGAGTTTATCCCTGTCGCTGAGGCAACCGGTCTGATCGATCCCCTTGGGGAATATGTCCTTGAGAGAGCCTGCCGGGATGGACAGGAATGGCGGAAAAACTGGAATATCCCCGTTACTGTTTCAGTGAACGTATCTGCACAACAGCTCAGATTTGGGCGGTTCGCTTTGACGCTGACCAGAATACTGAATGAAACAAACTTCCCTGCCCATCAACTTGAAGTAGAGTTAACCGAGTCCTCCTACATTGAACGTGAAGAGGAAGTTACCCCATTGTTAAGCGAATTAAAGGAAATGGGTGTCGGCATTGCGATTGATGATTTTGGAACGGGGTATTCATCTCTTTCGTATTTGCGAGACCTGCCATGCGACTACATCAAGATCGATCGTAGCTTCATTACCGGAATCCCACTTGACCCAAAGCAATGCAGCCTCACGTCTGCAGTTATCCAGCTAGCGAAAAGCGTGTCGTTTAAAGTCGTGGCTGAGGGTGTAGAAACTCAAGAGCAGCTTGATTTTCTTGCATCGCAGGGATGCGATCTTATCCAAGGACACTATTTCTCGCCTGCACTGTCAAAGAATGCGGTGGAGGCAATGCTGGCGATTGCGGAAGGTGGAGCGCGATAGTGCTTTGCTCCCTGAAAACTGGAGGAGAGATGGGTGTCAGGTCAAAAGTTAAATCAGCGCAGGCCATTATCTGCTTTGATGGTTTCCTTCAGTAGGCCGCCAAGACGGGAGTCGAGATGAATTCCGGTGCCCACGACGAGGAAAAAGAGTATTTCGTTGGGAAGAGAGGCGCATGCTTGACGTAGACCTTGGAATCGCCCCTAATTGCTCGGACAGTTTCTGCCACTTAAATAAGTGATAGGACTACTGTTCACATTATGACTGGTAATAGCATTAAGATGGAAATTCTTTCCGGCCCAGAACGGCGTCGACGCTGGAGTACAGCGGAGCAGCTTGCGATTGTCCACAAAACCTACGAGACGGACGCGACGGTCAGTCTGGTCGCCCGTCGTTATGGCATTTCACCCAACCAGCTGTTCGCGTGGCGCAAGCTTGCGTCACAGAGTGCATTGGTAGCAGCGGCAACCGTGTCTAGACCGTAACCGCCCGATTGTTACCGTGGAGAATATGTCTTGACGCGGGCGACGATCTCTTCGTCATCGACAGCATTCGAGGAATTCTTGCCATTTTTCGGCTGATTGACGCGCGTCGGCCAGCATCTGTCTGAGCGGTGTTGTCACATTGATTTTTCGTCAATCGATCTGCGATAGGGCTGTGTCGCAAATTTTTCACTTTTGGTGATCTATGTCATTATCAGTACGGGAAACTGCATGAGGTCTTAGCGGGTGACAGTGGATTTCAAGGGAGCTCATTTCCCCACAAGTGTCATTCTTTATGCTGTGTTCTTTTATGTCCGTTATCCAGTTTCCTATCGCGATCTTCAGGAAATCATGGCTGAACGTGGTGTCGATGTTGACCATGCAACACTGAACCGATGGGTTGTACGATATTCTCCACAGATTGCAGAGCAGGCACAGAAACGTAAGCGTTTAACTCTTGGCTCATGGCGTAATGACGAGACTTATATAAAGGTCAAAGGGAAATGGACCTATCTGTATAGGGCTGTTGATCGTGACGGCCAAACCTTGGAATTTATGCTCTCTGAGCGCCGAAATCTTAGTGCGGCAAGGCGTTTCTTTAAAAAAGCCATCGCAAGCAATGGTGTTCCGCACAAGGTTGTCATTGATAAAAGCGGGGCTAACCTGGCCGGTGCACAGGCTGCAAACACGATCCTGAAAATCACTGGTGTCGGCATGATGTTTGAAATTCTTCAGGTGAAATATCTCAACAATATTCTTGAGCAAGACCATCGGTTCATCAAGAAGATCACCAAGCCAATGATGGGCTTCAAGGCGTTTCACAGCGCATCAGCGACAATCGCGGGCATTGAAGTGGCACATATGATCCGCAAAGGCCAATTCGCAAACAACAACCATTCGCCTTTTCAGGTCATTGCAGAGCTCGCAGCATAATTGTGCCCAGTGATAAGGCGCACTTAACCAGCACAAAATTTTGCGACAGAACCTTCTTACAGCGATGCCCGTTGAACCGATTTCGTCGATCCACACCCGAATGCCTGTCATTCTAAAACCAGAAGCCTATGCCGATTGGATTGCCCCTTCGACTTCTGCCGCTGACGCGAAAGCCTTGCTGAAGCAACACCTGGGCGGCGATCTTCAGATGTATCGGGTAGACCGCCAGATCAATTCGAGCCGTTGGCCTGGTGACGAGACGGCGATTGAACCGATCTAACACGTGACAACTAAGCGGCGAAAACGACCTGATTGCGCCCTTTATTCTTAGCAGCATATAGAGCTTTATCAGCCCTGCTGAGGGTTTCGGAAAAGGTAGCATTTGCACGACACACAACCACGCCAATAGAAACCGTTACCGGAATTGTAGTAGTGCCAATCTGAAAAGTCTTACTGGCAACGGCTTGACGAACTCTTTCGGCAGAGATTTCCGGTAACATGCTGCCTTTTTCGCCGAATATGACGACAAATTCCTCGCCCCCGGATCGAGCGATAAAGTCTTCTGGGTGCAGAACGTCGACAATACGTTCAGCGATTTCCTGTAACACCTCATCACCAGCCTGATGGCCGTAACCGTCGTTGATGCACTTGAATTCGTCGATATCCAGAATTGCGAGTGCTCGGTTATAACTATCAGCAAGAGCATTTTCCAAACTTGCCTCACCATAAGAAATAAGCGAACGACGATTTGGCAGCTCTGTCAGATGATCTCGTGATGCAGCGTCTTCCCACCGCTTCTTCACCTGGTCGGAACACATCAACAAAAACGAGGTCGTGCCGATGACGGGCATAATGCAAAGAAACATCGGAGTAATTGCATTCATCCAATGTCCGTTATCGGCGACGGTGTTTAGCCCATGGTTGTCATAGAATAAGTAAATGAGCGTGCGCGCCAAGTTCGCGATTGTGACCGTTACATAGATAACTGTCAGCGAAAGGCTGCCACGGGAACGATACTCCGGATTTCTGATATTCTGCATTAATATGATGGCAGATGCACAAGTAATGAAACCCCAGAGTAAGGCAACGATGAAAATTCTTGCACCAATATCGGGTACAACAAAAAGATAATAGGCATAGGGGATCGTACCAATCGCAGGAATAATAAAAGCATTAGTATAAATACTAAGGCCATGAAATTTGCGAATGCTTGCGTGATATGAACAAAGGGCAGTTAATAGTACTGCATTGGCTACTGCTGTTGCTAAATTATATGGGATATGGTCTTCGATAGCGAATATAACGCAACCAATCGCTACCAAAAGAGTAGCTACTTGCCATATACGAGCTGCGGGCCTAAGAGATGTCGGCAGGTCGCCCAAGACGGCGGTCAGGACGCCACCGTTCGCCAGAATTACGAGCGTTACCGTTATATAAACCGACCGCGTGTCCATGATTTCGCCCCTCGTAGACAACTCGATCATATGAGGAAACGCGTCAAATAACAACGCGAGCAGTGACGCCTAAGAAGCGTACATTGTAATCCATCTTTGAGAATTGACTATTCGGGGGTGCGGACGAAAACTTGGACTATCATGGAGGTAGTTCATGTATTCCTACGAAGACCGGATGAGAGCAGTTGCGCTTTACATCAAGCTGGGCAAGCGCCCGAAAGCTGCTATTCGCCAGTTGGGCTATCCAAGCAAAAATGCTTTGAAGGGCTGGTACCTGGAATATGAGCACCATCTTGATCTGCGTTTAGGATTTGCGCCCCGAGCGCCTAAGTTCACACAGGCGCAGAAGGAAGTGGCTGTTGAGCACTACCGCACGCATGGTCGTTGTGTTTCTGCAACGATGCGCGCTTTGGGCTATCCCGGTCGTGCAACGTTGACAGCATGGGTTCGTGAGGCGTTTCCCGAAACTAGCAAAGCTGTCACTGGAAGAACTGGACGTCCACGATACCCTGATGCGCTGAAGAAGGCTGGCGTCGTCGGACTTTATAATCGGCAAGAAAGTGCACAGGCTTTGGCCGAAAAGCTCGGCGTATGCAGACCGACACTGTATAACTGGAAAAACCAGTTACTTGGTCCGGAGGCTCCCGCAATCATGAAACGCAAGAACAACTCACCGCCAGCGCCAGAGCGAAAAGAATTAGAGCGCCAGCTCGAAACACTGCAGCACGATATTCAGAAACTGCAGCTTGAGCACGACCTTTTGAAAAAAGCGAATGAAATTCTAAAAAAAAGACCTGGGCGTCGATCTGCAACTCCTGAGTAATCGGGAGAAAACGCTGTTGGTTGACGCCCTAAAAGGTCTTTATCAACTCCCTGATCTGCTTGCTCAGTTGGGACTGGCGCGCAGCTCATATTTTTACCATCGAACTCGCATGAGGATGAGAGACAAGTACCTCACTATTCGTCAGAACATCACCGAAATCTTCGAAGCCAACCGTCGATGCTATGGCTACCGCAGGCTACAGGCGTCATTGGCCAAACAATCCGTTATAATCTCAGAGAAGGTTGTGCAGCGCTTGATGAAACAGGAGAACCTGATCGTTGCCACGCCAAAGCGACGGCGATACCGCTCTTATCTCGGAGAAATCAGTCCAGCGCCTGAGAACCTCATTAATCGCGACTTCCAGGCCTCAGCCCCAAATGAGAAATGGCTGACCGATATCACTGAATTCCATATCCCGGCTGGCAAGGTGTATCTCTCACCCATCATCGATTGCTTCGATGGCTTGGTCATCAGTTGGTCGATTGGAACGAAACCAGATGCGGAATTGGTCAACACGATGCTCGATGCCGCCATAGAAACTGTGACCGACGCAGATAATCGGCCAATTGTTCATTCTGATCGCGGTGCACACTATCGCTGGCCGGGTTGGCTATCGAGGATTAGTGATGCGCAACTGGTGCGCTCAATGTCCCGTAAGGCGTGCTCCCCAGATAACGCTGCATGCGAAGGTTTCTTTGGCAGGCTAAAAACAGAGTTCTTTTATCCCAGCGATTGGAAGAACATCACGCTCGAGCGGTTTATCAATGAAGTTGATGGCTACATTCGGTGGTACAACGAGAAACGGATCAAGATATCGCTTGGCGCTCGAAGCCCAATCGAATATCGAAACAGTCTTGGCTTTGTGACGTAAAACCAGTCCAAGTTTTTATCCGCACCCCCTTCTGCGCGAGTTTCAGCGATGCTACATCCGGAGAATTTATACACATTTTCTGGCAGTATCATCTCATCGGCGGCGGGCTTATAACCATTTAGGAAATTGACCTCGATGCCGCCATAAGCCTTGCGGTAATAAGTTGCGTCGCGTTCGTTCATATAAAGAGTTTGCCGGAGTTCAGCGAAGACGGCCCATGGCCGAGAATTGACCATTAGCGGTTGGAAGGCCTCTTCATATTCTTCACCTATACCCCGAACGCGGGGGCATTCGGTGCGGATA
The DNA here is from genome assembly GCF_022488005.1 of Ochrobactrum sp. A-1. Lineage (NCBI taxonomy): Bacteria > Pseudomonadati > Pseudomonadota > Alphaproteobacteria > Hyphomicrobiales > Brucellaceae > Ochrobactrum > Ochrobactrum sp. A-1. The sequence continues at coordinate 76,222 of NZ_JAKVQC010000001.1, read as the reverse complement.
GCTTCACCTTCGTTGCTTCGAACGCAGGAGCAGAATCTTCGCCAGCGACTATCAATGTGACAATCAGCAAACCTGATGCGCCTAAGGCAGCTGATGCGAAGATATCAGTGGCCTCGGGGGGAACTGCATCTGTCGATCTGGCAAAATATGTAACTGGCGATTTCGAAACAGTGGAGATCGCGAAAGCTCCTGCCAAGGGTGCGGCCACGATCAACGGATCGCAGCTCAGATACGTCGCGGCTCAAGACGCATACGGAACTGACGTGTTGTCTTATCGCGCCATCGGCCCTGGTGGCGAAAGCGCCGCCACTATCGCTGTCGAGATCGCTTTCCCTCAAGTGCCAGAAGCCGTCGATCACACCGTCATGCTTGAACACGGAAAGACAGGAACCGTTGACGTCTCGGAAGGAGCCAAAGGCGGTCCATTTACGTCAGCTGCTATCGTCAGGGGGCCAGATCACGGTAGCGCAATAGTTTCGAGTACCATAGTTACGTTCATTCCGGAGACGGGATTCAGTGGTCCCGCAATAGTAAAATTCACCCTGTCGAACATGTCCGGCGCGTCGGAAATCAGAACGATCACTTTTATGGTTGCCGAGCGACCGGACATAGCCAGGGATCAGGAAGTGATCGGCCTTCTGACGGCACAAGTTCAATCGACGCGACGTATGGCCCGTGATCAGATTAGCAACTTCGCCCGTCGGATGGAAAAACTGCACAACGAAGGCGAGGGGGCGAGGCAAAACGATCTTGGCGGCGTCCGGCTGGGTTTTGCATCGGAGAAAAACGACAGACAGAACGAATCTGACCCGTTCTATCAGGTCAATAAGTCATCCGGATTATTGCTCAAAGAGCGTGGCGGAACAGGGATGCCTACCACCACTAATAACAAGATCGCTTTTTGGTCCGGTGGATATGTGAATTTCGGTGACTTCAATTCCGACGATACCGCTATCTCTTCGACGACTATGGGCGTTTCGGGCGGGGTTGATTATCGTTTTTCGAAATCCTTCGTTGCAGGCATTGGCTTCGGTTACGGACGTGACAAATCTGATGTCGGTTCGCAAGGTTCTGAAAGCGAAGCAAAGGCCATTTCTGCAGCGATATATGGCTCTTATCATCCTGCAAATGGCACCTTCATTGACGGCCTTGCTGGATAGTCCCCACTTTATTTTCATTCCCCTGAGATCGACTTCACACGCGATAAAAGAGGACGCGTCCCGCTGGAACGAGCTGAAGGCACATATCAAAGTCCTTGACGTTCCTGGTTAGGATCACGAACCCGCCCTTCAGGCCCTGTAGGAATAGCGTGCAGTCCTGAAGGCATTTGCGCTTCTGGTCGTCGCTGTAGTGCTGGAGTCTGCAGATCACGCCATTCAGGATCGCGGCTCGGCCTAGGACGTCTATATCCGGAACCGACGTCCGGTGCTCGGTCATGCTCTCGATGGTGTCAGAAATCACCTTTTGTACGTGAGCTGTCCTTGGATCGTTGGGATCGAGCGCACCCATGCTGTGCGCCAGCTCCTGAACCGCGACTGATGAATGATAGCTGTGTCGCTTCGAGAGGAACTCCTCGATTTCGTCAGGGAGCTTTCCCTGCATCTGATCGATGTAGACGCAGGTGTCGAGCAGCAGCCCTTGCGATGCCAGGTTGTTGCCATCGAAGAAGGGGAGTTCGCTGTCTGGTCGTCTGGAGATGTTGCCGGAAGGGAAAGACCGGAGCCATCGCTTGGCCCCGGCGATATCGAATGACGGCATCAGAACCCCAATTTGATATCGGGGTCGACGGTGCCCTTGATCTTCTTGAAAACCTCGGGGAAGGGGTCTTCGAGCGCGATTGATGCGAGGGCGAACTCGACGAGCGCCGTGCTCGACTTGATGCCCGTGCGCCTCTTTGCCTGCTCCAGAAGGCGATGGTTCACGCGAGCAGAGATCCGGTCGTTCTTGTCGCCAGCGATCAGGCCAGTCTTCTCAGCCGCCGCCAGGACGTGCCGAACCTGATCAGTCGCCACCTTTTCCTGTTTCATAACCTTGCCGTTTCCTTTGGATGACAAATTATCGTTTTGTCATACATAGCACTTCAGATTAGCTTTGACCAGCCTCGACTGCTTGCTATTCCTTAAGGCGTTGACGACGCTTGCGTTCGTACTCTCTTCTCTTCTGGCGAACGACACTCGGATCCTGCCGATACGGGGAGGAGGGGGCACGTCCTTTGCCGAGGTTGATTTCGTTGAAATAACGGGAAACCGTAGCCTGAGAAATTCTGAATTCGGCGCTGATCTGTTGTTGTGTCGCCCCATCCTTGAACATCTGCTTCATTCGAGCGACCTTTTCTTCGCTCAGTGCCGGAGGACGACCGCCCTTGCGACCCTCGCCTGTTCAGGGTGTTTGTGCGTTCGTTTTGGACCTGCGTGTCAATGGATGCGATCATTTCCAGGACAAACATCTCGTGGCTGTCCGCCTTGAAGGAGGTTGGCTTCACCCGAGGCTGTTCGAAGTTGTTCACGAAAACGGGCGGTCGAGCCACCGTGATATAGGCACCCTTCTTAGCAGCAGTGGAACAGTGATCGAAAAATGTCCGCGCCGAATTAGCACGCCTTATCTGCAATAGTTTGCCTCGATTCCGCCGACGTGAGAGGATGTTAGACAATAACTTGAACTATCCTTCTTTATAGTTCAAATTTAAGGGGAGATGTCATCATGACAAAGGGCATGGCAATTAAGCGTTTTCTTGCCGCAATGGGATTTATAGCTGCCGTCCATTTAATATTCTTTGTCTGGACGTGGTCGTGGGGTTTCTCAAACAACGTGAACGGCCCAGGATGGCTGTGTCGCAAATTTTTCACTTTTGGTGATCTATGTCATTATCAGTACGGGAAACTGCATGAGGTCTTAGCGGGTGACAGTGGATTTCAAGGGAGCTCATTTCCCCACAAGTGTCATTCTTTATGCTGTGTTCTTTTATGTCCGTTATCCAGTTTCCTATCGCGATCTTCAGGAAATCATGGCTGAACGTGGTGTCGATGTTGACCATGCAACACTGAACCGATGGGTTGTACGATATTCTCCACAGATTGCAGAGCAGGCACAGAAACGTAAGCGTTTAACTCTTGGCTCATGGCGTATTGACGAGACTTATATAAAGGTCAAAGGGAAATGGACCTATCTGTATAGGGCTGTTGATCGTGACGGCCAAACCTTGGAATTTATGCTCTCTGAGCGCCGAAATCTTAGTGCGGCAAGGCGTTTCTTTAAAAAAGCCATCGCAAGCAATGGTGTTCCGCACAAGGTTGTCATTGATAAAAGCGGGGCTAACCTGGCCGGTGCACAGGCTGCAAACACGATCCTGAAAATCACTGGTGTCGGCATGATGTTTGAAATTCTTCAGGTGAAATATCTCAACAATATTCTTGAGCAAGACCATCGGTTCATCAAGAAGATCACCAAGCCAATGATGGGCTTCAAGGCGTTTCACAGCGCATCAGCGACAATCGCGGGCATTGAAGTGGCACATATGATCCGCAAAGGCCAATTCGCAAACAACAACCATTCGCCTTTTCAGGTCTTTGCAGAGCTCGCAGCATAATTGTGCCCAGTGATAAGGCGCACTTAACCAGCACAAAATTTTGCGACAGAACCGTTTAACTGCAGCGATTGCGAGGCAAGGAATGCATCGCCAGGGGCGCAGGCAAGTATGTTCCCTTTTTGTTTCGAATGCTCTAATAAAGCACGCATGGACATGTCAGCCGATTATCCGCGGTCCCGTGTTCAAAACCATTCATGCGTGACGAGGACATATGGCAGCGGCCCATCTGGAACAACTGAATGATCGCCAGCGCGAGGCGGTTGAGCATGGCGTCGCCATGCCGGATGGCGCGATTGGTGGTCCACTTTTGATCATCGCGGGTGCTGGATCGGGCAAGACGAACACATTGGCGCATCGTGTCGCTCACCTGATCGTCAATGGCGCTGATCCGCGCCGGATATTGTTGATGACATTCTCGCGTCGCGCGGCATCCGAAATGGCCGGGCGTGTCCAGCGTATCTGCAAACAAGTGCTTGGCGATCACTCGACCTTCATGACGGACGCCCTGGCCTGGGCGGGAACGTTTCATGGAATGGGCGCGCGTCTTTTGCGTATTTACGCCCAACAGATCGGGCTCAGCGCCGACTTTACCATTCATGACCGAGAAGACAGCGCCGATCTCATGAACCTCATTCGTCATGAACTGGGTTTCTCGAAAATGGAAAGTCGCTTTCCAACCAAAGGCACCTGTCTCGCAATCTATTCGCGGGTCGTCAATTCCGAGAGTACAATCGGCGTGGTGTTAAAGAATGCCTATCCTTTTGCCCTTGGCTGGGAAGAGCAACTGAAACAGCTCTTTGCCGCCTATGTGGAAGCCAAACAGCATCAAAATGTGCTCGATTATGATGATCTCCTGCTTTACTGGGCGCAGATGATGTCGGATGCCGCGCTTGCCGAGGATGTCGGTCATCGTTTCGACCATGTTCTGGTTGATGAATATCAGGACACAAACCGCCTTCAGGCATCGATCCTGTTGGCGCTGAAACCGAGCGGGCATGGTCTGACGGTTGTTGGTGATGATGCGCAGTCGATCTATTCCTTCCGCGCAGCAACCATTCACAACATCCTCGACTTTCCCAAGGAATTTTCTCCAAAGCCAGCCGACGTCATCACACTCGATCGCAATTATCGTTCAACACAGCCCATCCTTGCTGCCGCGAATGGAGTGATCAGTCTCGCCCGCGAACGGTTTACCAAGAACCTCTGGACCGATCGTCAATCGGAGCAACGGCCCATGCTTGTAACGGTTCGGGACGAGAGCGATCAGGCGAACTATATTGTCGAGCAGGTCCTGGCGAACCGTGAGGTGGGCATCAGGCTCAAACAGCAGGCGGTGCTGTTTCGCACGTCGAGCCATAGTGGCGCTTTGGAAGTCGAACTTACCCGTCGCAACATCCCCTTCGTGAAATTCGGCGGACTGAAATTCCTCGACAGTGCGCATGTGAAAGACCTGCTCGCTACATTGAGGTTTGCGCAGAATCCACGCGACCGTGTTGCGGGCTTCCGCCTTTTGCAGATGCTACCCGGCGTTGGCCCGCAAACGGCTGGCAGGATTCTTGACACCATTGCCCTGGACCCGGAACCTTTGCAGTCGCTTGCAGAAATTCCGCCACCGCCAAGAATTGGGGACGACTGGCCAGTTTTTATTGATCTCCTCTCCAGCCTTCGAAAAGCCGAAGGCGGTTGGCCAGGAGAAATCGGCCTGGCGCGCGTCTGGTACGAGCCCCATCTTGAACGTCTTCATGAAGACCACGATACACGCAAGGCGGATCTGGTTCAGCTCGAACAGATCGCCAACGGCTATCCGAACCGTGAACGCTTTCTCACCGAGCTTACGCTTGATCCACCGGATGCAACGAGCGATCAGGCTGGCGTACCGCTTCTTGATGAGGACTATCTCATCCTTTCCACCATTCATTCCGCCAAAGGTCAGGAATGGCGCTCCGTTTACATGCTCAACGTCGTTGACGGCTGTATGCCCTCTGATCTGGGGGCGGGAACGACGGCCGAGCTGGAAGAGGAACGCCGCCTGCTTTATGTCGGCATGACACGGGCCCGCGACAATCTTGCTCTCATTACACCGCAACGTTTTTTTACCTATGGGCAAAATGCGAAGGGCGACCGGCATGTATATGCTTCGCGAACGCGATTCATCCCCGCCACACTCCTTCATTTATTTGAGACGGCGAACTGGCCAAAAGTAGCAGCAACCGCCAGCGAAGCCAGCGCGCGCAATGTCCGCATTGATGTCGGCGCACGGATGCGAAGCATGTGGAAGTGATGTTCCGTGTTCCATACCCGCGCGAATGGACAAACATGCTGTCAAGAAGCCCTTCCAGCCATTGCAAACGCCTAGGTTGAGGAGTGGCGGACATAACAACTGTGCAGCTTAGATCGTATAACAACAACACGGCAGAGATCACCAGGATGACGCCAACGACCCTGTTCCTGATGGTGAGATAACCATTGAGAGTGGTTTTCTTCTGGCAAAGTCCAGTATGATGTGACTCTTTGATTTGCAGGCGTGACTCCGCTTGACTCTTCGGAAGGCCGGGTGTTTTTGCCGGAAGTGCTTTATCGCTACAGAAATGCCGACAGGATAGCCTCACGCCATTACAATAAAGTCTCTTTCGCCCGCTGCGACAGCCAAGCGGCATGGCTTTTGCTTTAAGCAGACGGGAGATACTTTACGGGAATAAGACAATGTCCAACTCAACCACCATCCACAACGACGGAAATACACTGTTTCCGATCGTTCTTTCCATCGTTGCCGCTGCGGCAACCGGCGTTCTCTGGGCTTATGCCAATCCGATCCAGCTGGTTCCGGGTGTGATCCAGTGGCGCATTTTTGCTTTCCTGCCGCCGCTAGTCGGTATTCTGCTGGGCCGCAAGAGCGGCTTCATCTGCGGCTATCTCGGCACAATCATTTGGTCGCTACTCGCTGGCACCTTTATTCCTGCGCATTCGCTACTCATCGACGGCATCATGGTTGGCCTAACCGGCCTGATCCCCGGCATACTGTTCGATCCGAAGACCACGACTTTCAATCGCGCAACGCTGATTAAAATTGCAGCGACCTGCCTGATTGTTGGCCTCTTGATGGTTGCCGCCGTTTCGGCAAGCCTTGCCTATCTTGGCATTTTCCCATTCTGGTGGGCCGTCATGTATCTCGGTCTTTCCGATATCGTTCCGATGCTGATCGGCACCCCGCTGCTGGTCGTTCCGGCTCTGAAGATTCTCAAGGGCGCGCATCCGTCCGGTTTCACGCGTTTCTGAGAACGGGCCCGGAAAAGTGCTCCAACTGCAGAATGTTAAAGTCGGCTTTGGCGATTCCGTGTTGGCAATCGCCGAGGCCAGCCTCGATATCCGTGACGGCGAACGCCTTCTGGTCTGCGGCGCGGGCGGCAGTGGCAAGACCACGCTGCTCAACGCTGCATCCGGCATTGTACCGCGTGTGATTACCCCGCAGGTTTTTGGCGGCGATGTGATGCTGAACGGCAAGCCCATCTCTTCCATATCGAAGGATGAGCTGTTCAGCACGGTCGGTGTGGTTTCGCAGAATGTGGAAGACCAGCTCTGGGATCTCAGCGTCGAAGACCTGATTGCCTTTCCGCTGGAAAATCGCGGCCTTGCCAAAGACGCCGTCCGCACGCGGATTGACGATCTTCTCAACGAGCTTGAACTGAACGCCTTGCGTGGCCGTCGCGTGCTGACCCTTTCGGGCGGCGAGCGGCGCATGGTGGCCATGGCCGCCGCGCTGGCTGCCGAGCCGAAGCTCCTGATCCTCGACGAGCCGACCACGGGTCTTGATCCGGCGGCGCGCCAGCGTCTTGTGCGGGTTCTCAAAAGGCTCGGTGCGGAAATTCCGGCCCTGCTGATTGCTGAACAGGATCCTGCTTCCTTGCAGGCTGTCGTCACCGATGTCGGTCTGGTGAAGGAAGGCAAGCTTGCGCCCGTCGTGCCGCTTGCTTCCATCATCAATGATGCGGGAGCCTGGGAAGATGCGGGTGTTCTGCCGCCTGTGGCGGTGCGCAAGCGCCTTGCCGGTGGCAAAGCCGATGGTCAGGTACTCGTTTCCGTGTCGTGCATCAAGACGCAGCTTCAGCGCCGTGACGGACAGCCGGTTCTTGAAAACGTGAATTTCCAGATACGGGCGGGCGAGGTCGTCGGTCTGATTGGCAAGAACGGCGCGGGCAAGACCACGCTGTTCCAGTCCATTCTGGGCCTTCAGAAAATTGCGGCCGGTTCAATCACCATTGGCGGCGAGAATGCCGACAAGTGGACTGCCGCAAAGCGTGCCCGTTCGGTTGCTTATCTGCCACAGAACATGCGCCGGATTTTGTTCAACATGACGGTGCTGGAAGAGGTGGTCTTCGCCATCACAGCGGCAACCCGCGCGCCGAAGGATGACGCCATCACCGCCCGCGCAACGGCTTGCCTGCACAAATACGGTCTGGGCGGTCACGAGGAAACCAACCCGTTTGCGCTTTCCTCGCGGCAGCAGGCCTTGCTTGGTCTCGCCTGTGCGGAAGCGGCGGGCGCTTCGGTTGCCATTCTCGATGAGCCGCTTCTGGCGCGCGATCTCAACGGTCGCCGTATGCTGGAACTGTTCCTCGAAACCGCACTTAGCGAAAACCGTGCCGTGATGCTGATCTCGCACGATCTGGAACTGGTGGACGATGTGTCGTCCCGTGTCATGATCCTCGATAACGGCCATGTCACTTTCGATGGCGATGTGGACGCGTCCTGGGCTTCCGATGCCTATGGCGCACTGGGCTGGCCCAAGCCGCGCGTCGTCGAGACGGGGGAAGCCGCATGAAAATCTTCTACGATTTGAACTTCTTCGTGAAGCTCGTCGCGGCTTTTCTGGTTATGCTTGCAGCCTGGCTGGTGCCCGGCTGGCATTATGGCGTGCCGCTGGCGCTGGTAACGGTCGGCTTTCTGGTGCTGGTCAAGGTGCCGGGCCTGCGTGGCTATCTCAAGGGTGCGATGCTGTTGACGCTGCTCGTCATGGCGAGCTGGATTCTCAATCTCGTGCTGCAAGGTATGGCCTTCGTGGACACGCTGCCGATTGCCGCCGGTATGGCGGCGCGACTGGTGACGACCACGGCTGCCTTCTACTTTGTAATGGAAACCATCACGCCGGGTTCCATTCTCGCAGCGGCAAGCGCTGCGCGTCTGCCGCCTATGGTAACGCTAGTGCTGTCGCTGACCTTTGGCATCATCCCAATGCTGCGCGAGGATTTCGAACGTATCGCGGATGCGCAGCGCGCCCGCGGCATGGAAATCGATGACGTCTCCTTCCCGATGCGCCTGCGTTTTGCGCTGGCGCGCGGTGTTCCGCTTCTGGTGCAAGCAATCCGCATGGCGCATGCCATTTCGCTTTCGCTCGCCATTTATGGCTTCGACACCAAGCGCAAGCGCACCACTTGGCGCAATGTCGGCCTGCTGGTCGAATCACGGCTCAATACCAAGGACGTAAAACGATGACTGAAGACAGCACGAAACTCTCCGGCAACGGACAGGTCTGGACCGTCGATGTGGCAGGCCGCAAGGTCGATCTGCCGATTGTGCCGATCAATCCGAACTTCGCCATTTCCCTGATGATGGTCATCGATCTGGGTGTTCGCTTTGGCGAACATGTGGGCAAGACGCTGGCCGAAAAGCTGGCGCCGCTGAAGCCCGATGTGATCGTCGGCGCTGCAACGCTCGGTATTCCGGTGGCGATTGAAGTGTCGCGCGCGCTTGGTCTCGACGATTATGTGGTGTTGCAGAAGTCGCCGAAAATCCATCTCGGCGATGCACTGGTGCAGACGATTTCTTCCATCACCTCCAAGGGCGAACAGCGTTTGCTTCTCGATCGTCAGGCAATCCCGCTTCTCGAGGGAAAACGCGTGGTCGTGGTGGACGACGTCGTGGCGTCGGGTTCGAGTCTCAAGGGATCAGTCGAGTTGGTGCGCAAGGCGGGTGGCGAGGTCGTCGGCATCGGCGTCATCCTCACCGAAGCCAAGGACTGGCAGGCCACACTGGGCGAAGATGTGAAGCTACTTCATAGCCTCGCGCATATTCCGCAGTTCGACAATCAGAATGGCGAGTGGAAGCCGATTCTTGATAGCTTTCTGTGAAGACCAACGGAGCCACGTAGCCCTTCACTTTAGGACAGTCGCACCCGGCGACTGTCCTTTGCGGCCTTTGAACTTGGGGATTCTAGGGCACGTCCGTTGTACGCGGAATCGCGATAAGGATTCCCTTGTTGGGAAGGCGCGCTTGGACATTCAAAAAAGACCGCACCTGCATTGGAGCAGGAGCGCCCCGACCTTTTGAAGCGTCGCCACGACTGGTTCGCCAGCCAACTCGATCTCGATCCGGCGCGCCTCGTCTTCATTGATGAAACGGGTCTGAGCACAGATGTCGCGACTTCGCTGACGGGACGGCGAGAGGAATGCCCGCTCTGGTGCGGGGGGCGGTGCAGTCAGAGGCGCAGTTGTCGGGGGTGTCGCCGGTGGTTTCATCGGGGCCCTTACAAAGAGCGGCGTATCGGAAGAAGACGCAATTTTGGCCGGTGACAATCCGGTGGATATCAACGCCCGACCCAAACTCTAGGTCCAGAAAGGTTGACAACGGTTCGACGCGAACGCCGATCCCTATACCGAAGAGGAAATCGAGCGGGAAGGTGCACCAAGTTTGCGCGACGCTGCGCATCCCAAAGGGATTGCTCACCATATATAAGAATGAAACACTGTGCCTTCCAGTATCGAGCCTCAATCGGGCTGACAGCGTCGATGTCCGCTTCAGATTTGGTACCGACACTTGTCGAATAGGAGCTAGATTTCAAGATTATGGACCTCGGCTCTGCTGGATTAAGGCACTTATCCATTCGGCATAATGGCGTCACGACACGAAAGTGTTGGATCTGTCCGACTTTTGAGAACGTATGGTGATCACGCTGCGAGGATAGATGTTTCGCGCCGCAATGGCCTGAGATCAACGCCGTCTGTTGGGGTCCAGATGTAATCGCCGGTGAGACTGATGTGCTGCCAGCCGAGTGGGGTAATGTGTTTGATGATGTCAAGCGGCGTGGGAATGCCCTCGCGGTTGAGCTCGGCGAACGCCGGTTCGAGATAGAGTGTGTTCCAGTAGACGATGGCGTTGATTAGCAGGTTCAGTCCAGATGCTCGGTAGAACTGGCTCTCGAAAGTCCGGTCGCGCAATTCTCCGAGGCGATTGAAGAACAGTGCGCGGGCCAAGGTGTTCTGGGATTCGCTCTTGTTGAGGCCGGCCGTCGCGTTCCTGCGCATTTCGGGGTTCTGCCACCACTGGGGCAGAAAGATGGACCGATTGATGCGACCGAGATCGCGTAGCGCCAACGCCAGTCCGTTCTGGCGTGGGAATGCGGACAGCTTTGCCAACAGGGTCGAAGGCCGAACCTGCCCGGAACGGATCGTCGTGACCAGCCGCAGGATGTCGTTCCAGTTTGCCTTGATCCGCTCGACGTTGATGTGCTCGCCAACGAGCGGCGCCAGGTTTTCGGGAGGCGCGTCGCCCGGGAAGAGATAGAGCTTGCGATCCTTGAGACCGCGCAGCCGAGGCACAATCTGGAAACCAACGAGATGGCAAAGGGCGAAGCTCATATCGCTTACCCCGCCGGTATCGACATAGTGGGTTTCGATGGCGAGATCGCTGCCATGATAGAGCAGTCCATCGAGGACATAGATGGCTTCGCTCGCATTGGCATTCATGGCGATGATGTAGAAAGCGCCGTACTGGTCAGAGGTGAACCGGTAGAATTTGGCGCCGGGGTTGGGACCATAGCGGCCGTTGAGGTCGCCGATCGCCTCGGCGTGTCCGCCCGCCGGAAAATACTGGCCATCGGAGGATGACGTTGTTCCATCGCCCCACAAGCTTGCCAGAGGCAATTGCCTCTGGGCGTTGACGAGAATGGCGTGCGCGGCCGTGTAACCTTCCTCGCGAATATGCCAGTCGTGCGCCCAGGCGAGTTGGCGCATCGTAATGCCGGGGGAAACGTCCGCCATTCTCGTGAGACCGAGATTGATGCCGTCCGCCAGGATGGCGGTGAGGAGCGCAAGCTTGTTGTCGGCCGTCCGACCGCTGCGCAAATGGGTAAAGGCGTTCGAAAATTCCGTTCGGGCGTCAACCTCGAGCAAAAGGTCAGTGATGCGGATCGCAGGCAGACGGCTTTCCACCTTTAGCTTCAGCGACTTGGCGATATCCGGAAACATAGCCTTGTGCGGCGTGACGCTAAACCCCGCCCCGGTCAGTTCTACATCGTCGAGCTCGCCGGCTGCGGCCAGACGCGAGAGGTCAGCCAGTCCATCGTTCAGCAGCTGGCGCTGTTGGCGAAGATAAGTCTCGACATCGGTATCAACGGCGATTGGAAGCGCTCCTTCCTCACGCATCAGCTCGAATGTCGGCGTGGGAATGAGAAAGCTTTCGAAAGACTGGAAGCGTTTGGCTCCTTCCACCCAGATATCGCCCGCATCGAGCCGGCGCTTCAATTCGCTGAAAAGGCAAAGCTCATAAGCCCTGCGATCAATCTTTCCATCTTTGAGTATGAGAGGCATCCAGCCCTTCGGCGCAAAGGAGATCGGTGCCTTGTCGGGTATGGTCCTTTTGCCCGTACGATATAGACCCGCGACCACGGATAGCGCCCGCAAGAGGTTCGCCGCCACTGCGTGACCGCGGAACACGAGAGTGGAGAGAAACTGTGGCGCCAGTTTCCTGATCGTCGGATAGCGCTGGAGCATTTCGATTTTACCGTCGATAACATCCGGCGCGATCAGCGTATCAACCGCCTGGACACTGGTTGCAAAAGCTGGCCATTGGATGACCAGATCAAGCGCTTTGGCCATGTCCTCACCCTTCTCTCTGGCCTTGATGATCGCATGGCAGACTTTTGAAACGTCCTTCAACGGCGTCTGCACTTCCCGAACGGATCGGGTGACGCGAGCAGCCGCCTGGTTATTGGCTCGCCGCGTCAGGATGCCCATGAGTTTCTTGAACATGTCGATCGCGCAATCGGTGAGATGGCGGGAAAGGTGGAGCACTGTTGCAGCCAGGACAGCATGTCGGCGTTCGGTGTTAAGGTCGCGCAGATGCTGCGCGCTCATTCGCGTCCCCTCTGCAGCAAATTCGTCAAAGACCTTGGCCGGAATTCGATCCATCAACGTCGTCGGCAGGTTCAGAGACCGGAGAAAACGAATGCGCTCGGCAATTCTGTCGAGGTTGACGGCGGCTGGCGACAATGCCGGCGTTCTCGCCCAGGCAAGAATGGTCACGCTTGTCCCCTCACGCGGATCGAGAAGCTTGTCCAGATCGAGCTTTTGGCCTTCTGAGATCCCGCCGGCCAAGGCCCGATGAGCAATACGAATGCCGCGCCTGATTGCCACATGAATGATGGCTTCGAGCGCTGGCCGCGCTGGCAAAAGAATTCTCCTGCGTCGCAGTTCTTCCACGACCATATCCGCCAATACATCGGCCTGGCGCAGGGTTTGCGCGGCAGGTGTCAGCCAGCCTGTGAGTGCCCGCACGTCCGAAGGCACAAACGGACGCATCTGCATTCTGTAGAAAAGCAGGGCCAGATGCTCGCGCCGCGTCTGTGGGCGCTCGAAATAACGATCGATCTCATGGTGATCGACGCCGATCTGCCGCGCCAGAAATCGTAAGACGCCAGCCGGCAGGACCTCGCCATCCGCAAGCGGTCGGCCAGGGTATCGTAGCGTGGCCAGAACACAGGCGAGGCCCAGTCTGTTCGAGGCCTTGTTCTGTCGCATGATCAGGTCGAGATCCGATCGATCCAGCGTGTAATGTTTGGCGATCTCCCTTTCGTTATCCGGGATGATCGTCGCCTGTTGCCACCATGCCTCGCTCAGTAATGCTCTTCGCGCCATTCTCTGATCTTCCCGTTTCGCCGCGGAGAGTGCAGCGAAACGGAAAATGCGTGTCCGACAAACGAACGTTTCGCGGCATCCACAGTTCTTGTCCGCAAACCTTGTCATGAAACGGCAAATCGGACAATGTCCGAATTCAACGGAAAAACGGACAAACCACGTCTCATGACCTCTATCGGCTATGCAAGGGTCTCCACCGGCGAGCAGGACACCGCCCTGCAACTCGACGCTTTGCGCAAAGCAGGTTGTGAAAGGCTGTTCGAGGATAAGGCATCCGGCGTGAAGACTGACCGCCCCGGATTGGCTGAGGCGATCCGCTACGTTCGCGACGGCGACACGCTCACAGTCTGGAAGCTCGACCGCCTCGGCCGGTCGATGAAGCACCTCATCGAGATCATCACCGAACTGGAGGCCAAAGGCGTCGGCTTCCGATCCATCACCGAAAACATCGACACCACGACATCCGGCGGTCGCCTGGTCTTCCACCTGTTCGGCGCGCTGGCACAGTTCGAGCGCGATCTGATCCGGGAACGAACACGTGCCGGTCTGCAAGCCGCAGAGGAACGCGGCCGACGCGGTGGCCGACAAGTCGTCGTAACCCCGGACAAACTTGCCAAAGCCCGCCAGCATCTGGCGGCCGGTTTGAACGTCCGGGAAGCCGCGGCCCGCGTGAAAATAGGGAAAACCGCCCTCTACGAAGCTCTCAAGGCCGAAAAAGCAACGACAACCACGGTCAAACCAACCTGAGTTCCGGATACGTTCTTAAAAGTCGGACAGATTCGCCACTTTCGTGTCGTGACGCCATAGCGGCTGTTCTGCCGCTGAACCGCCGCGACAGGCTCGCCGGGCTATTGACCGATCAGGATATCGAGACGCTGCGCCACCTGGTCAATGAAGGCATGGGCGAAAACACGCTGCGCGCGCTGACCTCGGATCTGGCCTATCTTGAAGCCTGGTCGCTGGCTGCAACCGGCAATCCCCTCCCCTTCCCGGCGCCGGAAGCCCTGCTCCTGAAATTCATCGCCCATCATTTATGGCGGCCGCAGCAACGCGAGATCGAACCTGATCACGGCATGCCGGCCGACGTGGAAGAGGAATTGCGCCAACAAGGTTTTCTGCGCGTGTCGGGACCGCATGCGCCGGCCACTGTCCGTCGTCGGCTTGCCAACTGGTCGACGCTGACCCGCTGGCGCGGTCTGGAAGGATCGTTTTCATCGCCGTCCGTCAAATCGGCCATCCGGCTTGCGGTGCGCGCCCTGAACCGGCCGCGCAGCCGCAAGAGTGCCAATGCCATTACCGGCGATATTCTGGGCAAGCTGCTGGCAACCTGTTCCGGCGAGGATCTAACCGCGCTCCGCGACCGGGCCATCCTGATGCTGGCCTTTGGATCAGGTGGACGCCGGCGCAGCGAAGTGGCCGGCTTGCGCATGGAACAGCTGGTCAAACAAGCCCCTGTCACTGACGAGGACGGCTCTCCCCTCCCCTCTCTCGGCATCCATCTCGGTCGCACCAAAACAAGTGGGGCCGATCACGATGAAACCGTCTATCTGACTGGCCGGCCTGTTGAAGCCCTGACCCGCTGGCTGGAAGCGGCAAAAATCGACAAGGGCAGCGTGTTTCGAAAAGTCGATCGCTGGGGCAATGTTTCGGCACGGGCGCTGGAACCGAGCGCCATCAACCGGATCGTCAAGCAGCGGGCGCAAATGGCAGGTCTCGATGCAAAAGAATTTTCAGCCCACGGCCTGCGCTCCGGCTATCTCACCGAAGCTGCCAAACGCGGCATTCCACTCCCCGAAGCGATGGAGCAATCGCGCCATCGCTCCGTGCAGCAGGCGTCCGATTATTACAACGACGCCAAACGGCGTAGCGGGCGCGCATCGCGGCTGTTATGATACTATTCACGGAGGGACCTCCAACTCTTCGATCGCACTAAGCATGAACTGGACCGCGTTTACTTATAAACTGCCACATGCAGCTTGTTAACAGCGGTCATTCATCGTGATGACCGCTCGAGAACGTGCCCGATCAGCTACGTTGGCTTGAAAACAATAGCGTGGGGTTTAGTTCTTCGGTGCCGATATATGGATTGGCATGGATCGCAAGAATCCACAGGCTGATCGAAGCCGTTACCGAATAAAGTAACAAGGCATGCCTCCCAGCCCGCACCCGATCCGCGTGGGTCGAGGCAATAGTTGCGATAGTCAGGAATGTCAGCGCCAGTACAAGATACCATTTATACTGGTCGATGGACGTGTTAGCGATAGCGATGCGATCATTGCGAGCATTCTGAAGCTCGTTAAAATCATGAATGAGCTGAGATACGATCGGAGCGGGCGTGCCATCACTGGCCACTGTTTGGACAACGGAACGAATGGCAAGAAGCGACCTCTCCACCTTCGGCGAAGGTTCGATATTATCGTCGGTTCCCCATTCATCGGAAACCACCAGGGCCCGATAGGTTTCTACTGCACTCTTAAGCCTCGCATTGTTCAGCACCGTGGGATGAGCAGTGCCCAGCATTCGAAAAATTGCAGATCGTTCGTTGCTGGTCGCGAGATCGGCTCGGGAATTGAGCGTCCATGCGTCTGCAGCGACGAAGCCAAGAGATAAAGCCCATGCGGTGGAAATGGTCCCGATAAAAGCACCAATGGGCACCGAAGTAGGGTCTTTCGACGCACGCGCAGCTCGCAATCCCAAAAGGAGCCACCCACAAGCATATAAAAGCGCCCCGAAAAAGCAAAATGCCAAGAATGATACGTAAATCGACATCCCCAGTAATGTTGCCATGAACGCCCCCCCAAAAAATACGTTGGCGCAACTCATTATATAGAGGGCGTAAATAAACCGTGTTCTCTAGAAGGGAATGGGATATAGGTCCTCTGGTTTATCGCGGCGTTTATTCGAAGTTACACAGAGTGTGACGACCGATCTGAATGAAATAGATCAATGTTTTAAAATCTCTTTTCAGCACAAGTCTTCTCCGAAAACCGTTTTAGCCTTTTCGGGGAGGCCTCTATGTAGAATTTTTGCAATTTCGGCTTCACTAATTGATTACGAAGAGCGGTGTATTGGACAATGGGGTATCATCGATTCTATTCTTTTGGGTTGGGGCAAAGAATTGAGACTGGAAGCAGAAGTCGACAGCGTTGAAACACAACGCTCAAGTGAAAAAAGTTCGCTCCTTTCCCTTGCCATCATAATTGCGACAGCGTCGATTTTCGGGCTCACTTACAGCCTGACGGCTCCGCTGGTGGCGCATATGCTTATCAAAAGCGGGCTGACGGAAACGCTTGTCGGTGCCAATGCCGCCATGCATGCGCTCGGCGTCCTGTGCATAGCCCCCTTCCTTTCGGGACTGGCTATCCGCTACAAGCCCAAATATCTCATCATGGCCGCGCTACTTTCATCAGCGTTGCTTCTGATCCTGTTTCCAATGGTGCCTAGTTTCTGGTTCTGGTTTCCGTTGCGTTTCCTGCTGGGAATTTCTGCCGAAATTCTGTTCGTATTGACGGAAACCTGGGCCAGCGAGCTGAGCGACAATAAAAATCGCGGACGCATCATGGCGACCTATACGGCGTCGCTCTCGCTGGGTTTTGCCGGCGGCCCGCTGATCCTGTCGTTTACGGGGTTTGAAGGGTTGGTGCCATTTGCAATCGGGGCGGTCGTCGCCCTCCTCGCCTTTGTCATCATGAGTCTGCCGGGACTTCGACAGATTGAAATGGCCCAGCAAAAACACTCAAATTTCTTGCGTATGATGCGACTGTCGCCCATTGCCATGGGAACAACGGCAATCAATTCGGCAGTTGAAACAGCCGGACTGTCTTTCCTTGCCATTTATGCCATGCGGCTCGGCTGGAACGAAACCGAAGGTGCACAACTGATCACGGTTCTCATGGTCGGTGCCATTGCGCTGCAGCTTCCCATTGGCTGGCTATCAGACAAGATGAACCGGGTTACATTGATGATCGCCCTAACGGCGGTTTCCGCAATAACGGCATTTCTCTGGCCCCTGCTTCTATCGGTGAGCTGGCTGGCCTACCCGGCATTGTTCATCTGGGGCGGAATTTTCGTTGGCATTTATACTACAATGCTCGCGATAATCGGCTCGCAGTTCCGTGGGGCGGACCTTATCAGCGTCTATGCGGCGATGGGGCTGTTCTGGGGCGGTGGCGCCTTGGTGGGACCGATGCTGGCAGGCGGTTTTCTGGACGTGATGCAGCACGGCCTACCGACCTTTGTGGGAATGGTCTGCGTCGTTTTCATGGTGTTCGCCCTGATCGTAAAGCGCACGCTTAAACCCAGTGGAGACCCCCAGGCATGATACGCATCGTTCTTATTCTCCTTGGTCGCGAAATTATCCAGCGGCACTGGAAAATACTGCTCATTACCGGCGGCGTCTGGCTTCTCCTCGGCACATTCATCGCTATAGATGCGCTGGACGGAAAGACGATCATTCCGTCGCGCTTTTTTGGCTATTTCCTGCTGCCGGAGGCGGCTGTCGGCCTCCTGGCTGCCGCGTTCAGTCAGGGAACGGCGAGACGAATGCGTGTCGTGCAGGGTATCGCATTGTTCTCGGTCGCCTTACTGATTATCAGCGCCACCCCCGCCAGCCACTTCACGCTTGCGATGGTGCTGGGGTTCTGCTTCCTTGTGGATGGCAGTGTGCGCATTGGCAGTGCATGGGTTGTCCGCTATCCCCGCTGGCGGCTGGGGCTGATGGGCGGCATTGCGGAAGTTTGCATCGCCATTGCAACGCTTCAGCCATGGCCAACATGGTACGCCGGAACAGTTGCCTTCAATGTCGGCGCCGTCATGATTTTGACCAGCCTTGGCATATTGAACATTGCGACACGGGTGCGACGGCTGGAAGAAGGCGCATCGATCAGCAGTATCTTCAACAGAAATCCTTTATGGAACAAGCCGGATTCCAGCTCCCTCGCCCATTCTGCCAATCGCAGCGAGCTGATCGTCCATGTCTGGACTCCCACAGGTCAGGTCATGACCCCGCTTCATCAAAGGGCCATCAATCGATATATCGCAGCCGTCGATACAAACGGCGTCATTTCCACAGGCCATGCGGCTCTGGAAATGGCCCCACACGTCTATATCAGCCATTATCCTGCAGTCGAGATCGACCGATCGCCGGACGAATTCACCCGGACATTACGCGCCACCGCAGACAACAATGTGCCCGGACGTTTCCTGCCAAGCTATCAGGAAGAATCCGCCGAATGGTGCCAATCGACGGTGCAGGTGGTGATCAAGAATATCGACGCATCGCGATTGAATGCATTCTGGCAACATTACAGCGCAGACAACACCTATAATCTCACAAACCGCAATTGCTCAAGTGCAGTCGCTGATGCTCTGGATGCAGCGCTGGAAGGTGTTTATCGTGACCACAACTGGCCAATAATGACAGCGTTGCGCGCGATCATTTATCCTGAGCTATGGGCAGCGGGACTGATGCGCAAACGCGCAGAATCCATGGCGTGGACGCCCGGTCTGGTGCTGGATTATGCGCGCGCATTATCGGCCCTGGTCGATCCGCCGAAATCATTCTTGACGTTTCCCAAACTTCGTCTGCTAAAAAAATATGCAAACACGAAGCGGGATATAAGCTAGCACATGTCTCGCTTATATCCGACCTGGCTAAGTACCGGCGGGCAGCCGGATGACGGTAGAAAACTGGTCGCGCTCCATCGAACGCACCGGCACCATCAAGGCGCGCTGCTGGATTTCGCTGAACGGCAGGTCGCTGTTCATGAGCATCCCATTGTCATAAAGAAACTCCGGCAAATAGCCGGAGAACAAAATCCTGTAATCAAATGGAAAACCTGGCTCCAGCAGGCGAACAAGGTCGAAAACGACCGTCGTGCAATTGGACGTAAGTGTATTGTAGAAGGTCGGGTTTCTGGCAAGATCGTTGGCCTTTTCGATATATTTGAGCAACATCGCCTGCATAAGCTCTTGATCAACATCGACCGGATATCGATAGACGCGCTCGTCGCGGGCATTGGTTCTCAAATAAACAATGTCCCGTTCTTCCGCCGCTATCATCGCCAATTCGAAACTTCTGAAAAAGCCACCCAGCGAAGAAAATTCCTGACCTTTTTTCTTGCGGATTTCGGCTGAGAACACCAGATGGCGACCATCTGCAAAGCCGAATGAAATCAATGTATGTGCGATCGCCGGATGCGTCCAGTAAGACAAGATGACATCCACCGAATTGAGTTCGCTCAACCTGTACGTCCCGGATTTCCACCTCGGCACAAATATCCGGCTGTCATTCCATGTGAAGTCACGAATGTTGTGAAATGTCACCTCGTCGCCCTGAACATCCGCTGTCACCGTGTGCTGGACATCTGCCGCCCAATCCCGCGTGAGCGAGGGCTTCATCGAAAACCAGGAGACCAGAAAGAGGGAACCGAGGCAGATGAATGCGACGTTACTGAAGCTTATCAACTGGCTGCTCGAACGCGGTGAAAACAGGACCGAGATATAAGCTGCAAGAACAAGCGCGATGAGGGCCATGACACAGATTTTGATCGTCTGCCCCACCTGCAAATGAAACCAGAGCGCCATTGCCGCCCATAACACAATCATCGAGCATAGCGATGCCCAGGCAAACATAAAAAGCAGTTTGATCATGGTATATTCTGTGGCCTCGGATCGGCAGTCATAAATGGTAATATTGCGAGAACCGGGTTGGTGCTGGCGCTACAATGGCCCCGACGCCAGTGTTTCAGACGATGATAGATTTTGTTGGAGCATATTCGGGCTAACCGGTTTCTTGACGCCTGCATCGGACTGGACTTCGCGAATGGCGTTCTGGAGGACGGCGTTTCTTTTAAACGCCACGCGACCAGCGGCAATCACCTGATCCACCTGTTCTGTCGGAAGCACGAAGCGGGTTGGCACTTCATTGAAACTTGCAGCCATGCCAGCGGGAAGATCTTGTATCGACAGGCGTTGTACATGAAACCGGACATCGCGGCAGTTCCATCCTTTCAACGAGCCGCGATAGCGCGCTACTGTGGCTGCAGACAGGCCGCACCGATATGCAATGAGTTCGTCGCGCCATTGCGTTGTCGCCAGCTTCAGCGCATCGAACCCTTCCCTGACCGACGAGGAAATGGCAGTATCCGTAACCGCACCGAGGATTTCAGAAATCCCTGGCCCTTGCAGCTCCTTTACCCATGGATATTCCATCTCACGGCCAGCATCCACGACAATGTAAAGAAAAGTCTTCAGCTTCACGGCATCGGCAAGCGACAATGGCCCATAGGGCGTTTGCGCCGAGGCTCTGGCCATCGCAAATGGCGTAAGCCCCAGATTATCGGTCAGCGCGCCATCGAGCAATTTTATGAAATTCACATTGTTCGACCGATAAGTGTGCAGTGCGCGCCCATAGGCCTTCAACCTATACGACGCCTCGGGATCGGCCATGACCCGGCTTAGCCAATCGGGCTGGCGATAGGTGCAGGCACCATGGTTGGATGCAACCGAAATGGGCTTGAAAACGACCGGAACCGCCGCGGACGCCGCGACCGCGTCAGCAATCCGCACATCCTTCAGATTGCTGCACAGTGCTGCAAAGGTTTCTACGCTGAAGTGAAATGGAACCCGGTTGTAGATATCCGATGCAGAGATCCAGATCGATGGCGCATTGGACCAGTCAAACTTTGAATAGGTCGCACCATGGAAAATATTGTCGTCGAGCCAACGGGCAAGCGAGGATCTGTCATTTGCGCCGCCATTCAGGACGCCAATGGCGACTGCTGGCGACAATGCATTGGTGCGCACGCGTTCTTCAGCGTTCCTGACCAGAAACGTTTCACGAAAATCCCGATAATCATCGCGCCCTTTCATGCCGAAATAGGCTGCAAGAACCGCGCCTCCAGACACGCCAGATATGATCCTGATATTATCGACCAGGCTTCGCTCATAGGGATATTCGTCCGCTATCGTATCGTCGAGCGCCCGCATGACTCCATAACCAAAAGCTGCCGCCCGCGTGCCGCCGCCAGAAAACGCCAGGCCAATTATCATTGCGCCATCATCCCCATGATCGGGCACGAAATGATTGTCGAATGCGAGTAATTGAGGCGCTGAACGATTGATTGGCCCGACATCGGATGCCATGCAGCCCGAAACAAGAAAACTGACAACAAGCCCGAATATCGAGAACAGAAACTGTCGATTCTGCATTATGCCCCCAACGCCAATCGAACGACAATTAACACTGCCATTGAAGCAAAAGCAAATGGCAGATCAAGGAACGTATCTCCCGCCACGATCTAAGGATTTAATGTATCGTCGAGTTCACATTTTCTCCAATCGGTCGCACCTATTTTAGGAAAACAGTTCTTTTGGAGCCCTTCTCACAGCACTGTTGTCCGCAAGGGACGCCAAGTGTTCTTACCTTTCATTTTTTCGCCAAGGACGAGCTATCATACTACGGATTGCTCGGTATCTACCGAGGCTCTCGGCTTATCTCTTTTCGCCGCCTACCGCGATCATTCCAGCTTATCCATCCCTCTCCCTGTTTATAGATTTGGACCTTTTAACTTAGGTAGGCCGCTGGCGCGCAACGGTTGTTTTGATGAGGATTTCCTCGTTTACCCATTAAAATCGCTTCTGATGGCGGTTAAATCGCATAGTAAAACTCGCTTGCAACTGACCATTTCCTCATGCATTCCTTATTTGAACAAAGCCGCTTCAAGCGCGGGAGAAACAGCCATGTCAAAACGTCAGGCCACCAGTGCGTTGCCCCGTCCCGCTCGCCTCATCGGTTACGCACGCGTCTCGACCGACGATCCGGTCCATGATGCACAAATGGACGAGTTGCGGGCAGCTGGCTGTGATCGCATCTTTCAGGAGCAGGGTTCCGGGGCTTCACGCGCCCGCCCCGTCCTGACCGGGCTGCTTTCGGAACTCATCGCCGGCGACGTGCTCGTCGTGGTGCGTCTTGACCGCCTTGCCCGCTCGGTCAGTCATCTTCTGCAGGTTATCGAAGATCTCGAACAGCGCGGCATCCACTTTCGATCGATCCGTGACCCCATCGACACGTCGACGCCGCAGGGCATGTTTTCTTTGCAGGTGCTGGGCGCTGTTGCACAGCTCGAACGCGCGCTGATTGCTGAACGGACCAAAGCGGGAATCAAGGCTGCAAAATCACGCGGCAAGTTGCCCGGGAATCCCGGCTTGAGAGAACGCCGACCGGAGGCAATTCGGGCAGTGTCGCAAGCGCGTGACAGGCGCTATCTCGATGAGCTGATCACTTCGGCGCAGACCTGGCTGCCTCTGGTGCAACAAATGCGTCCGATCCACAGCTGGGAGAATATCGTACAGGTGCTCAATCGGCGCGGCCATGACTGGACCGTCGAGCGGTTGCGCCGTGCCGTGCATCGTCTGGTCCGCGAAAAAATCGCCGACAAGAAGCTTCTCGCCCGATCCCCTCGCCGCATCCCGTCTGATCATCTGATGAAGCTGGTCGCCGCAATTGCGATCGCCGATCCCGGCTTGTCGCTTCGCGATATCGCGGCCCAGCTCGATCAGATAGGAGAGCGGCCGGCGCGCGGTGGGAGGAAATGGCAGCCTTCCTCCGTTCGTCACCTTTTAGATGAAGCCCACCGTTTTGGTCTCATTCGTCGCTAAGCGCCTGACCGATCATTCGGCCGAGAGGCCGTCTTTCAATCAATGTGATAGACAATCCTCCGTCATTGGAACTTTCGATAATGCAGCACAATATGCTTTACATGTGCCGCCCAACATCCATACGCCCGTGCAAAATACGCACAACAAGCAGCGTGTTCTCGTGCTCCCGGAAATAGATCACATGGGATCCGACGGCATATTTGAGATAACCTGGTCGGATGTCCGTCAACCGACCACGCTTGCTCCCGTCCGTTAACCCTTCAAAAGCATCCATGACGTCATTGATATAGCTGTTTGCTTGCTCTAATGACCATTCGCGTAAGGTGTAAACCCAGACATCTTCGAGATCGGACTCGGCAAGCGGTGTAAGCTGATACCCATCAAAGCGCATGCTTCGTCTTCATTCTCTGCAGGAAGCCCTCACGATCCAAGGGCTTCGACTGACCAGACTCTTCGCCCGCAATCAGCGCCTCCTGCAAGGACCTAACGCGCGTTTCATGTTCTTCTAAAAGGCGCAATCCTGCACGCACAACATCACTGGCAGAGCCATAGCGCCCTCCCCTCACCTGTGAATCGACGAAATTGGCGAAGTGATCACCGAGGGTAACTGACGTGTTTCGTGACATATATTCACTCCTTTACGCGATTGTACCAATAATTGGTACCAACGCAAGAGCGATTGCCAAGTTCGTATACGGCGCCAAACAAAACGGGTTCAACGCCAAGTTCAGTGAGCTTCTAGCTTCCGCTGAGCTACACTGAGGTATTGCAATTGGCAGTTATGAGGCCCGAAGCGGACAGTCCGGTTTCAATTACCGCCCAAGAGATTGCCGACACGGCACATGATTGGCATCCATGGCCGTTTCCGACCTTCATCACGGCCGGAACTGCGGCGTTGCCGTTTCGTCAAAAGCGATCATTCGTATCAGAATAGATGACGGCAGTGACGTGCCCACACCAGACATTTAAGAAAGGGGCCGCGACCATTGAGGTCGCGGCTGGCAATCATACGACGTCTTGTAACTGCGCTTCTCCGTTGTGCAGGAAGCACGCCTTGCTAAAGAGACCTACATCGACGAAATTTGGTAGGCGAACGTCACTAATGTCGGGAAGTCGTTTGCCTCCCGTTTCAAATGACCTGTCGATTTGGGAAATGAACCTGAGGACAACGCCAGTGCGCTTTGCGAACTCACCGAGAGTTTGGAGCTGTTCGGAAAGCACTGGTTTGCTTCGCTGCTGGTCAAGCAATTGAAGATAATCGATAACCGCGACTGTTCCGGTTTCCATCCCAGACATGTGCTGGATAATGTATTCGGCGCTGATCTCGTCCGCTGTGTAAATCTCGACAGCGTTGGCAATGTCTCCTGTCTCCTCCAACAATTTGAGGTGCCTCCGCGCCTGTTGTTCTGTAAAATCCAAGGTAAACATCAGGGCCTTGCGACCATCGCGAACAGCATCAATTAGAAGACGAAGACCCAGTCTGGTCTTACCATGACCGGGCCGCCCTGCGATTAGCAGCAAGTCTCCATCTGCAAGGCGTGAAAGGATTGTCTCAGACAGCAATCCGGAAGACATGCCCGCTGAAAGCAGGCTCCATTTGGCGAACCCCTCGCCTTGGGCGATTTGGTCCAAAGCCTCATTCAAAGGAATACTGCTGTTGCGCGCCATAAGTTTGGCTCGACGTTTGAGCTGAAATATTGGTGCAGAAAGCTTCATCACAACCTCCATTGCGAGCCTTACCGCAACCCCTCCTAATGCGATGCTCGAACAGATGGTTCGATGAGTTAGCATACCCTACATGTGCAATGCTTTCCCGAAAGGAGGGGGGAGGCTTGGGTTGAGCCTGTTTCTAAAATCTAGCGAGTTTCGTGATTCACAGCAAGGGCTGATTACAATTTGGGCCAAGAGATTGCCAAAGCCGCCATGCAGTTGTTGGTCCGCTTACGAAGGTTGCCTCCGATTGCTGTCTTTCGGCTTCCCACCCCTTAACAGTCTTTGAAAGCACGATAAGCGGAACAACCGCTTTGAAACGCGTGAGAATGCTACAATAATGTCTGGAATAGGCGCAAAAGCGGTCTATTCTTCGGTTCGTTACCGCACCAACGATAGGAACGATTATTATGGCCACTTTCATTCTGATAGCCGGAGGCTGGCAGGGCGGTTGGGTCTACCAGAAAGTAGCAGATATCCTCGCAGGGCACGGGCACATGGTTGTGCCAATCACACTTTCGGGGCTCGGTGATACGCCTGCCCCATCGGCCAATCTTGAAACTCATGTAAGCGAGGTCGTTGATGTCGTGAAGTCGCATAGTGACGACTTGATCCTTGTCGGGCAATCCTACGGAGGAATGATCGTGAGCGGCGTAGCGGACGCCGTTCCGTCGCGCATCCGCTCACTGGTCTATGTTGACGCTTATGTCCCAGAAACCGGCGACTCGGTCTGGTCGCTGACAACACCGCGTTTTCGAGACATGTTCATCGCAGGTGCAAAAGGTGACGGGCTGAATTGTGCCCCGCCTTCCAATCTGGACCCACGATGCCGCCCACAGCCGATCGCGACATTTCTCCAATCAATCACTTTAACCGGACGCTGGCGTGAAATACCTCGTAAGGTCTTCGTTGGCGCACATGGATGGGATGGAAGTCCATTCCTCGACCTTTACCAACGCTTGAGCGAGGAAACGGATTGGTCAACCTTTTCTCTCGATTGTGGCCACAACGTAGCTCGACTGGAACCAGAGGCATTGGCCCAAATAATGCTGACCCAGGCCCGACCAACCAGAGAAGCCTTCCCGTAGATGCATAATTATTGCTGCCGTCACTAGCGCCTACGTTCCACAACCGGCGTAAATGGGCGGCTTCTCACAGACTACCCAATTTCAAACAAGGACTTCAACGTCAGCTCACCATTCATTTTAACACGACAACCGATCAGTCGCCTGATGTTCCTGACTATTTGCCTTCGGCCTGAGCCGGGTTATCTCGGTAGCGTTTCTGGAAGCCTTGCGGGCATTGATAACAGTTGGCCTTTCCCAAGGATTCAGTCATCGCTCCCTGCTTCAGGCTTCTGACTATTACATTAATGCCAGATGGCGCAGCGGAGCAAAGGCCAACACGAACGATGAACTGTTATAGTGGGGAAGGTGCCGTCCCCGGCACTAGAATGCCCTTTATTCGACGTAGAGGGTAAGCGCGTACTCCGCCGTTTCCCCACGCCGGGCGGCGTTGCGCATCAAGTAGACCTGGACGACGTAGTTTCCGCTCGACGGGATTGTGACGCTCGTGCCGTTGCCATTGATCGAACTGTTGTAGAGGGCCTCGTTTGCGCCTGGTGCGGTGATGTTAAAATAGAGGCTCGAATTTCTGGAATCGAGCTGGACGCTCATTTTCTGACCTGCCGTAGCGCCCAGTTTGTATTCAACTGTATCGCAACCCTTCAACTTCGAATTGATGGTCGAACTGGATGTCCCGGCAGCAAACTTGACCGTTTCGTGCCTGACATTGTCCGCCAGGCAAGGTGTCGCCAGTATCACAACAAGGCTCATCAGGATGGTGCGCAACATCGTCATCAATTGTCCTTTAGCAGCTTTCTTAACCGGACCCTGTTTTGTGGCACAATTCGTCCGATGGTTTTTCCTCCGAGTCAAAAGCACACCCCGCTGCCAGCGAGTTGTAAACCCAAGGAAGATATCGCATAAACATACCACCCAATCGGACGATATGCGGGGATTGATCTGCGCCGGCTATGCACTCTTGCCATCGCCTTTCTTCTGGAGCCAATCAGCATAGCTGTTCCAATGGCTAAATTGAATTGCGGTGTTTGTTTACCCGCAGGCACCAACGCGGGGATACTGCTCAAGGGGACGATTGGGCGTGTAAGGGCAAACCTGAACGGAAAGATGAGCGGATTGGTGGGAACTCCAGGAGCGCTATCATGGATTTGATGAACCTGCTACGCTCGGTCGAAGCCCTCCTCTACGAGATCGTGTCCTGGCTTGTATTCTATCCGCTAACCCTTTGGCGATGCATCGTCAGTCCGGTCGAGATGGCTCTCTACGCTGAAAAGGAGCTGACCGATCCGCCTGACCAGCAGTTCGAGGATGCTCTTTCGCCCCCTCTCTTTCTGTTCCTGACGCTTCTTCTCGCTCACGGGCTCCAGGCGACATTCGGCACCAGCCAAGCAGAGCTTCCGGGCGTGCTCGCGGATATACGAAGCGGACTTCTGTTTCAGGCGGTCATCTTCAGCCTGTTTCCGCTGCTGTTCGCCATCCAGCGCGTGAAACAAACCGGTCAGGACATCACGCGCTCGTCGGTTCGTCCTGCATTTTATGGGCAGTGCTATATGGTTGTTCCATTCGCGCTGTCGGTAGAAATCGCGCTCGTGGTATTCCAGACCTCACGGATAACCGGAGCTGTCGTTCTCCTGGCAGCCACCATCTGGTATCTCGCATGCCTGACACGGTGGTCCGCCAACGATGGCGTTTCCAGCGCACCGAAGGCGTTCGCAAGGGCACTCGGCACCCTCATCCTTGGGGCCCTAGGTTTTCTGACGATTGTCGTAGTGGTCGCACTGGCGATCGTCCAACGTTGAGAACAGCGCAGTTCGCCTAAAGCGCCGTTCGCTTTGAGCGACGCAAATATCATGTGGCGCAGTTACGATTTCTTCGCTGCGGAGCATCCACGCGAAGCACCGCGGGCCGAACTCCATTCGCTTCACGAGACTGGCGACGCTGCGGTCCATATCCATTTACGCGACTGAGTCGCAAAATGTCACCAAGTTTATCATGGTCATCTTTTTGCACTATATTCCCAATGGATCGCTATTGCGGGGATCAGGAAAAAGACGACGTTCAGAACCTTCCAGAACCCGATGATATTGGCCATGTACATGTGGGCTTGATCGACGCTGAATCCAAAAAAGACGGACATCATACTTGTTGTAATGCCGCTGAGCGACATCAACCACGCAAAAATGATAAACAGCAGATTGATCAGGAAAGCTTTTAGCAGAACGTTTCTAATTCTAAGCGGCGTTTCCATCGAAATGCTCCCTTCTTAGTAAGGCGCCTTGTCTACTTTACTCAGCACAAACGTTCTCATTATAACCCATCCGGCGCGCTTTTCCGCGGTCTCTCCGATAATTCCACAAACGCGACAATCGCCCTTCTCAGTTATCTTGCTGATCACAACTTCAGATTATGGGGTTGAGTACGCCGCGGAGAGCCACTTTCGCCTCTTGCTAAGGCTTGGAGATCATCGCCGTAATCGTAGTTCTGCCGATGTGATCGCTTATCCTGTTCACTCCAGGAGAGCTTGACGTCGATCTCGGGCAGAGTCATCTCACAAGACAGTTCGGAAAATGAGCGCCACTCGCGACCCCGTCTCGGCGGTGATTAGCCGTTCTTGACTATTCGTCAGTATACACACCTAATCCCCCACTTCAGTCTGGAATGGCTCATTCCCAAGCTGCAATTCAAGGGGTTGTGTTCTCAGCTGAGAACAGCACATTTGGTGATGTCGGGCTAAGTCACTCCACTCTGCGGTAGCTGGGCGACAGAACAATAATCTGACCCAATGCATTACTGCTGTCTTCAGTGTCCATACAAAACGGCGTTAATCTATCGTTAACTTTAAAGTTGTTGACGACTCACCTAGATACAGTCATTCTGACGCTCAATCCTGCAATTATCCTTGTTGAGCGATTTTAATGATCCAGAGCGCCAATGTTACAAATGTCAAGCAAACCGTAGAAAAGTCGTTAACTCGGCTTATTGAAGCGGATGCAGACACACTAAGCGCTCAGCTTCAGCATCTTCGCGCTCGCGCATTCCCGCCGACAGCACAGAAAGAGTTACGTAAATTTGCTCCAGGCGAGGCCGCAAAGCTAATTGGAATCAGTGACGTCTATCTTCGCACACTAGTAAACGAAGGTGTTATCGGTGAAGCTGAAAAGAACGCAGCTGGAAGACGCCTTTACTCCCTGGACCAAATCCACTCTATCCGGAACTACCTTAGTAAAAATAAAAAGAGTTACGATCAACGTCGCCGGAATGACGATCGGCTTCAGGTGATCGCCGTTACGAACTTTAAGGGCGGCTCGGGCAAAACCACTACGGCTGCGCATTTGGCACAGTACTTTGCGCTTCGCGGTTATCGTGTCCTCGCCGCAGATCTCGACCCTCAGGCATCGCTGTCTGCTTTATTCGGAATACAACCAGAATTCGACCTCGAACCTAACGAGACACTTTACGGTGCAATCCGATATGACGAAGCTCAACGGTCACTAAAAAGCATCATCCGAACTACATATTTTAGTGGCCTCGACATCGTACCCGGTAATCTCGAACTGCAGGAATTCGAACACGAAACACCCCGAGCCTTGACTTCATCATCGCGATCAACTGACAAATTGTTTTTTACACGAGTAGCTTCAGCGCTGAAAAGCGTAGAAGACGACTACGACATCGTGGTTCTCGATTGCCCACCATCCCTCGGCTACCTGACCCTGTCAGCACTCTGCGCAGCAACTTCTGTACTTGTTACAATACATCCACAAATGCTGGATGTAGCATCTATGAGCCAGTTCTTGCACATGACCGCGGGGCTTTTTGATGTCGTCGAAAGGGCAGGCGGCAATGCCAACTATGATTGGTTTCGCTACGTGCTAACACGCTACGAACCTAACGACGGCTCTCAGTCACAGATCGCGGGCCTCCTCAAGGGTCTGTTCGGAGATAGAGTCTTGACCAATTCCATGGTCAAATCCGCCGCGATATCAGACGCGGGCATTACGAAGCAGACTCTTTACGAAGTCGGCAGAGAAAACTTTCATCGGCAGACGTATGATCGAGCGATCGAAGCTCTCGACGCAGTCAATCATGAACTCGAAGAGCTCGTTAGAGATGCATGGGGTAGAAAATGAACAAACGTCGTGATGCTTTACGAGATTTTTTAACTCCAATCACTTCCAACCACGAGTTCTCAGCTGAGAACACACCCAAGCGGCCACAGGTATCTTCGGGCGCATTACAAAGTATGAATGATGCGATCACCGGTCTTTCTAACGAAGCGGAGGAGCTCCGCAAAACACTAGCTGATGGTGAGTCCATAGTTGAGCTCGATGCACATCTCATTGATGCGTCCTTTGTAAAGGATCGCCTTGATGATTATTCGGGTACTGATTTTGATGCTCTATTGATTAGTATCCGGGAGAACGGCCAAGCCGTGCCTGTGCTCGTCCGACCGAAGCCCGATCAGTCCGGTCGGTATCAACTCGCGTACGGGCATAGGCGCGTCGCTGCTCTCAAACAACTTGGCCTGAAGGTCAAAACCTTCGTTCGAGAATTGTCCGACGACGAATTGATTATTGCGCAGGGCAACGAAAACCTTGAACGCAAAGATCTCACTTTCATTGAGAAAGCACTGTTCGCTCGACGCTTGGAAGACCGAGGGACAAGCAGAGCCGTAATCATGGCTACATTTGGAACCTCGTCCAGAGGCGTTTTATCCGAGATGATTGCTTTGGCTCGAAAGTTACCGGATGAGCTTATACAGGCTATTGGTGCGGCGCCAGGTATTGGACGACCGAAATGGGATTCGCTGGCTACACTACTAGGTAACAAGCTTAATTCTCTCGAAACCGTTATAAAATCCGAATCCTTTCTGAACCTAAATAGTACAGAACGCTTTGAGGCTATCTTTTCTTCGCTCAAGCAAGCGAACAAAGTAGTACCCAATTCAGTAGCCGAGGGATGGTGTTCCGATGACTCTCAATTACGAGTAGTCGCCAAGTCAAAGTCTAAAGTGTACGCGGTCGAATTCTCGGAGATCGAAGGAAAGGCCTTCGGTGAGTGGATTTCAGACAATATGAAACGCTTATACGACGAATACAAAGTAACAAAACAACGCAACTAGGAGATTCTAGCAAAAGAAAAAGGCCCCCAAACGTTACCGTAGTGGAAGCCTCTCTCAAAGTTCTAGCAGACTGAGAATCGCATTTCCCCGAATCGGTGTCAAGAGTCATAAGCGTCATTTTGGCGGGTGGATTTCTTTTGCCTTTCGAAAGGTGAGAGGAAATGCAAATTCTGGAGACAATCACGCCCACACAGTGTGGGCGAATGAAGATGTTTACCCAAAATCCTGAGCTACAGAAAGGGCAGAGGAGGGGCGTAAACCGTTGGGTAATCTACAAACAGCTCTGTGTGGCCAAATCAGCGCTTAAGCTGAATGATCGTTGCCTTGCAGTGCTCAGCTCGCTTTTGTCATTTCTGCCTGAAGATGAACTGAGTGAGAAAAACGGCCTCGTCGTTTTTCCGTCCAATCGCCAGCTTTCACTCCGGGCTCATGGTATGCCAGAGTCCACGCTTCGCCGACATCTCGCATTCCTGGTCGCAGCGAGGATCATTGAACGCAAGGATAGTCCGACACGTAAACGCTATGCTCACAAGGACAGGGAAGGGCAGGTCGAGCTTGCTTTTGGATTTTCCTTTGCGCCATTGCTTGATCGTGTGTCAGAAATTGCAGCAAATGCAGAGAAAATTCTCGCCGAACAAAAAGCACTGAAGCGTCTTCGCGACGAAGTATCGGTCTTGCGAAGAGATATCGCGTCGATTTTTGCCGAAGCGGCCGAAGAAACTGGCAAGCTTTGTGAGAGTCTGGAAGAAGTGTTCGTTCGCTTCCGTGAGGTCGTCGACGCTATTCCTCGCCGCGCATCTCTCGCCCAACTGGCCACTGTCAGCGCTAATCTTGAAGCCATTCGTGGTGAATTGGATAATGCCTTGAAAACAAAAGGCATTGTTCCGGAATTGAGCGGCAGCGTCGCTCAGTTTGAGCGGCAGCATATTGAATCCCTGCCAGAATCCCTTTTTGAATTTC
Organism: Ochrobactrum sp. A-1; assembly: GCF_022488005.1. Taxonomy (NCBI): domain Bacteria; kingdom Pseudomonadati; phylum Pseudomonadota; class Alphaproteobacteria; order Hyphomicrobiales; family Brucellaceae; genus Ochrobactrum; species Ochrobactrum sp. A-1. The sequence goes on along the minus strand of NZ_JAKVQC010000001.1, from coordinate 44,194 downwards.
AAAATGGTAAAATGATTGATTTGAAAGAGCCTTCTTCGGAAAGCTTTGTTGCTGTGAGCCTCGAAAGAGAAGATCAAGTTCGGGCTTCTCCTTCAATCTCTCTCGATCAAGTGCTTCGAACATGCCCGGATATCCGCGAATACGGGATAAACGGGATCGGCACATGGCGGGAACTTCTTGATGCGTCACGAATTGTTTCCGGCTTTCTTGGCATCAGTCGCTCGGCCTATCAGGAAGCAGTCCATTTCATGGGGGCAGAATCCGCATCGACGGCCATCGCCTGGATTCTCCAGAAACTGGCCTCGATCAATTCGCCAGGCGGATATCTGCGATCTTTGACGGAGAAGGCGAGAGGAGGGACCTTTTCAATCAGCCAACTGTTGTTTTCAGGAATGAAAGCACACGGAAATCTGGTTGCGGGATAATTATGGATCCGTGCCAACAAAAAGATAATGTAGAGCGTAATAACCCGTGTCACCTTGGGTTAGGCGCTAATGAAAGCCAGGTCATCAGAGAGAATGCGTGAATGTCAAAACCGTTGACCCCCATCCTGCTTTTGACAGCCCTCGGAGTTCTGACATCCGTCCCGGTATTGGCCCAGGAGTATCAGGAAACAATCATCTTGTCCGTTTCACCGAAATGGGTGCGGTGGGCCGATGTTTACAAGGTTCAACCAGAGCGCCCAGATGATCCCTATTATCATGTACGGGTCCTAGAGCGGCAGAAAGACTGGAAAGTCTGGCAGTTCAATGAACTTGCTTCCCATATGGCTATAACATCGAAAGCGCTCACAGCGAGCCGTGTCAGTAAGAAAGCGAGAACCTACAATTACAAGGACGTGGAGATCCGCAGCGCATACCACCGCTGGCTGGATGATCCAGCAACACGCTCCCAAGTTCAAGTTTGTGACACGGATATTCTCAGTTGTCTCAAACAGTTGCCACCACGTTAAGAGCCTGTTCCAAAAAGGGTTGAGCGATTTCAGGAGGTTATAATTCAATCGGATTTCTGACATACGATGGAGATCACGATGGCCTGGACAGAAACCGCTCGGCGACAGTATGAGCGTCGCAATTCGCGTTATGCAAGCGATTTAACGGATGCGGAATGGTCTGTGCTCGAACCGCTGATGCCTTTGCCACGACCTCTCGGTCGCCCTCGAAAGACAAACCTGCGAGAAGTGGTGAACGCGCTTCTTTATATAGCTTCTTCGGGTGGTGCGTGGCGGCTTTTGCCTACTGAATTCCCACCATTCTCCACGGTGTAGAAATATTTCTACCGCTGGAGAGATGATGGCATGCTGCGGACCATCAACAACACGCTTGTGATGATTGCGCGTGAACAAGCTGACAAGCAGCCCAGCCCCACGGCTGGTGTGATCGATAGCCAGTCGGTGAAAACCACGGAAAGCGGCGGAATACGAGGTTTTGATGCGGGGAAGAAGATCAACGGTCGCAAACGTCATATTGTGGTTGATACTCTCGGCCTGATGGTTGGTCTCGTGATCCATTCTGCGGGCATTCAGGACAGAGACGGTGCGCCGGATGTCTTGAAAACCATTCTCAAACGTTGGCCGTGGTTGCGGCATATCTTTGCTGACGGCGGATACGCAGGACCAAAGCTCAAAGGCAGGCTGGAAAAGATCGGGAAGTTTACACTGGAAATCGTCAAGCGGTCTGATCGCGCTGAAGGTTTCGAACTACTCCCGCGTCGATGGGTTGTCGAGCGCACATTTGCATGGCTGGGACGGTGTCGCAGACTGGCCAAGGACTTCGAGAAAACCATCGCTTCCTCTGAAGCGTGGATCTACATCGCAAATATCCGCTTCCTCACGCGAAGGATCGCAAGAGCCTGATATCGTTACGTTCATTATGATTCAGGCTCTAAAGAAGGACCCATTGATGTTCAGGTTAATCTACGGCGTAGTTCTAACAGCAACGTTTTGCGGAGTGGCCGGAGCAGAGGATCTCGGCGGTGTCGACTTTGAAAACAAGCTGGCCGAGTGTGTGACGGTCACAGGCGAGAACGCTGTTTTAAAAGCGAATGCCATTACGGTGAAAACCCATTTTCTATTGCATAGGCCAATTGGCGACTGCGGATGCTTCTCGGCTCGGGCGATCTACACAAGCAGCGTCACTATAGAGCGTGTGCAAGAAATGCTGCAGCAAGGCATTATTCCAATCAACAAGGATGCGGTGAAGACGCTCGTTCTTGTGAGCGAGGCAAGTTTGGTTGGCAATCGGAAAATAAACGTCCAATTGACTTGCGCAAGACCCACATAGCCAACTGATGAGTGCGGTGATTAACCCAATATAGTCCTCCACTGTAATGTCGGAAAAGACGACCAATGGGGATCTTGATTTACCTTCGTTCCCACGTGCCGGTGTAGATACGATGACAATAAGCTTTCACAGAATGAAAGCTACCTTGACTCCGGGTTTGACGATTATCGCGATTATTCTCTGACGGGATTCTCCCATTTTGACCTTTAATATTAATCTCCACCTGTCGTGAGTTGGCACATTTGCGCCAGGCCGAACCAGTTGATGGCAATTTCGTTAGCGATAGCACACAGGGCTACGCCCACCTGGGCGACTATAAGCGCTCCGTCCCCCACACGAACGGCCATTCCGCATGACGTCATATGGGCAATCACACGTGCCAACATATGGAGACCGAATAGGTTGACCTGATTGATGCGCCGAAACCGCCCGATTTGCGGCAGGCGGCGCCATTATTCGAGGGGCGGAAACTGGGTTTTGAGGTAAAGGCGGCGGATTTTCGGCCAGGTATCGCTCGGAAATCCATCCCGTTCGATTGGCATAAGTGACGCTGAACCATCCGGAACGGTAGTTCACAACGTTCACCCTTTTACCTTTCCCGATAACCGTACTGACGCGTGCAGTTAACGACGCCTCGGTTCTCATGTTTACCCTGGCGGTCGAATATAGCCATTTTCCGATGAAAGGATGCTGGTCAGCCAATGGCGGCGGCTGGTTTGTCTGTCGGTGAGTCGTTGCCTGCATGAAGCCTAGAGGCTGCGGAGCCTGCTCGGTTGCCGGGATTGAAGTTTTTGGTTGAACTGCATCTAGTGGCGATACTGGGGCCGGCGTGTCACTCCCGAAAACCTTCGCGAGAATGAATAGGGCAGCTGCCCCTAATATCCAGTTGGTTGCCTTCGACAATTTGGATCCCCCAATCCCTCAAAGGATCAAAGCAAAATTTTCAGGGGCTGTCGAGATAAAGCCTTACTTTCGGCATTCAGCCCTGCGGTGTATCGCAATATGATACAAAACTATTGACTCCTGGCTGTATCAGGATATGATACAAGCCGCAGGAGTAACATATGATCCGTTCCTACAAAGACGCCAGAACCAGAGCCGTTGCAGGCGGCAAAGCGCCAAAGGGGTTTCCGGCAGATTTGATAAGAACAACCGTTCGTAAACTTACCATGATCGATAGTGCTGTAATTCTCGATGATCTTCGCTCTCCTCCCGGTAACAGGCTGGAAGCTCTGAAGGGGGACCGTAAAGGGCAGCACTCGATCCGCATCAACGATCAGTGGCGCATCTGTTTCATTTGGACCGATGCTGGCGCTGAACAAATCGAAATTGTTGACTATCACTGAAAGGAAGAAGCCATGACCAGTAAACTCCCCCCGGTCCATCCCGGCGAAATCCTTCGGGAAGAATATCTCATCCCGCTCGGGATGAGTGCAGGCGCGCTTGCCAGGAATCTGAATGTTCCTCGCACTCGCATTGAGCGTCTGGCGACAGAACAGACTGCCGTTACACCTGACACGGCTCTGCGCCTTGCGAAGTTCTTCCGCACCACGCCCGAATTCTGGATGAATTTGCAGTCAGGTTACGACCTTAAAACAGAGGCGGTAGCTATTCAGGATCAGCTTTTAGCCATCCATGAACTGAAAGCAGCCTGATTTACCATATATTGATGCAGAGCAGGCGCCTTTCCCAGTAAGTCCCAATCGTTTCACGCTAACGACGAAACCGATGGTGTGAGATGCGAAAGGTTCTTTTGGCAGCCTGTGGTTTCTTCTTGTCAGGGAAGGGGCACCCATCGCTCCTTGGATTATTCGACTTTATCCTGAAGGAGAAAACCAAGGACTACAGATTACCCTTGAATTTGGTAGAGAAGCTGCAAGCGCGGTTGCGTCGAACTGTCCTGTGCCGGGCCACTGTGACTGAACTGATTTGGCTGCACGAACGCTATCATGACGCAAGTTTTGACTATTTTATCAAGCGTAGCGGTCCAGATTCACTGTGGTCGTGCTTAACTTAATGTAATGGTGCCCTGAATGAAAAATAGATCTTTCATAGCGGTCGTCATCGCGATTGCACTTGCCGGAATTAATGTCCCCGTGTGGGCCGACGGTTTTAAAATCCACGAGCTCACGCCCATCAAGCAGGAGTTCTGGTCGATTTTCGATGCCTCTGCGCATCATGCGGAAGAACCGACTAACTTTCGGATGTCCTGCTGCGGAACAGATGACGATCAACATTTGATGATCGCTATCGATCGCCATGTCGACGAGCAGGGACAGGAAAACAGAACCGACGAAGGTTATCTCAAAGAGTTGGACGTCAGTTCCGAAGAAATCGGGTTTAAAATCGAGAAAATCGATGTCTCCCCTGCAGTTGGACGACTTATCCGCATTCCGAACGTCGGTGGCCTGAAGGGGGTGAATATTTTTGTCGTAGAGGGCGGAGACAGGCTCACAATCCAATCTGTCGCGCCGACCGAGGAGACCGCTGAGAACAATGCGCGGAACGCCTTGGAAATAGCAAAAAAGCACGTCATTGGGCGATGACCCGGTCTATGGGTTAAGCGCATTATTCAATTGTCTTCTGTTAAGTCTCAGTCGATCAGACCGTACGAAGATTTCATAGATAGAAAACTGAAATCAAACGCAATGTCATCCTTCGCTTGAGCAATCACAGTGCTTGCAAACGATAGGCAGCTGCGAAAGCGGATAGGTCGTCGTGTACTTCAGTTACATTGCCGTCAGATCGCAGTTCGATGCGATCATCAGTGTGGGTGCAAACATCAATGATTGCCTCACCGAGGACGAATGCGTCAAAGGAAGCGTTAAGTAGCTGGCCGCCCCCTTCATTCAGGTCTTGTATCGCCTTGTAGAGCGCCTGGGCTTGAGCGGAATCCAAAATCATGATGTGACTCCATCTTGGTATTGGCAGTCAGCATAATCCTGCCCGTGAGGCTTGGTGGTCGTCATGCACTAATCCAGGCCAAAAGTTGTGCGGAATGGTAATCCTCACTCTTGGCCTTAGTAGAGAGCCATTGGAAGGAGAGAACAAAGGCTTCGAATTTTCATCATCGAAAGACAAACAGATGACTTACACGTGGGAAGTCATCTGTTTTGACAGCACCCTGGTGCAGATGCTGCGGAGCAATTCGCCTCAGGTTCGACCCAGACGTCTACGCAACTCTTCATTCTCAGCACGCAGCTTTGCAGCAAGTTCTTGGCGTAGCTTGAGGTTCTCTGCTTCCAGTGAAACCAAGCTGGAAAGATCATCGCTCGACGACCCTGTTGATGGCCCGGGCGCTGTCTTTGCAGCAGCGTTCTTCCAGTTATAGTAGGTCTGCTCACTCACTTTAGTCTGCTGCAATGCAGCCTTGAGAGTGGTCTTGCCATCTTTTGTTGCTTTTTCGATAGAAGCAAGGATGGAGGCGCGCTGGGCCGGCGTGTACTTGTTGCGCTTGTTCTCTACCAGTGGTGTTGTAGTGGGTTCTGCTTTTGAAGCAGCTTTGGCTGCTTTCACTGGTCTGGATGCGGCCCTCGTGGTTTTAGCGGCAGGTGCTGTAGCCGCCTTTGCGGGCCTAGGCTCAGCTTTTTTGCGTGGTGCACGGGTTTTCTTCGTGGCACCCACAGGCTCAGCGCTTCTCACCTCAACTGGTGTCTCGTTTACTGCTGCAATGGTTTCGTCTGCCATGTTATGCTTCTCCAGATCGATGTTTGGAAATTCATTTAGGCGTCAAAAATACAGGTCAATGGTTGATGTAACAATAAGGCCGTGTACATCATGTGTTCAAGATGAGATAGACTTGCTTTCAGGACATATCGATCAGGTCGGAGATTCTGTTAAGTGTTGAAAATCCGCCGCATAATTTGTAGCTACTGCTAAAAGCCCTTTGAGACGCGCGGAGCGTACCTTCAAATCTCCTCTGGAAAGCTACTCACGGATGAAAAATCCAAACCGTAATATTGTCGTTGAATATAAGAACAAGCGTACTCGCAAGGGCTCGTCATCTTTGTGGGGAAATCTGGATCTGAAGTCGATTGCCCGGCAAGTGGAGGCCGATGCGCCCCAATCTCCAGTGGAGGTTCGGGCCCAGCCTGATCTATCCAAGCTGATCGAGCGCAGAACTGAGAACGCCACTACAAAAGTTGTGGCGCATGCTGAGCCGGTCATCGAGCAAGTTGAAGAGGCTCTGACCGAGCCAGAACTTTCCAACATGGACGCCTCGAAACCGGAAGAAGCACCCCTTGCAATGGAAGAGCTGCAAACGGCAAACATGGCGGGAAATCCTGTTGTCAGTGAGAAAAAGCCGTCTGTTCCACGTCGTAAGAAAAAATCAGTCCCGGTTAAACGAGAAGCGGTAAGTCGAATCGCAGCCGAGCCCGATATTCAGGCTGAATTGTCAGCTCTTGAAATAGAGAATGCCGATCTGAAACGTGAACTGGCCGCCAGTTTGCGCATGGAGAACAGACAGTTGCTCAAAATGCTCCGACGATTGGAACAGCAGTAGAGAAACGGTCGCCAAGACTGTCCTGCCGTCCTCGATAACTGATCTGTTCATGCGTTCTGGTGACATGTGTAACGGCTGTGGTCGCCAAAACTATTGAGTTGTCGGGCTTAAGCTGACAACATTTCTGCATACTGTTGCGGCAGGTATAGGGAGGTCGATCACGATGAAGTCACTGGGGGAACGTCTCGTTGCGAGGTTGAAGAACTGGCGATCGCGGAAGAAGTCGACTTTGCCGGATGAATTGCCTGATATTGGACCTGCAGCTGACGAAAGCTCTGAGCAGCCTGAACCTATATTGCCAACGCGACTATCCATCAAAGTTACGACCAAAGATCCCGATGAAAGAAATGGCAAGGCAGCAGCCCCAAAGGTCGAGCCCGTCGCTTCTTCTGAGGTGTTATCGTCCGCTGAAGAGCCGAAGGTCCCTCAAGAAGCGCCAGTTGTTGTGGGGCCCGAGCGGAAAGAGGAGGGGATAGATGAAATTCTAGCCTCGCCTCCCGTTCTCAAATCACCGCAAAAGCAACGGCGCGTGAGAAAGCCAGGCCCCCAGACTGAAGACGGACCGGTGACAGACGAAGAACTGGAAGAGCTGGAAGCGGAAAATGCCCGGCTCAAGCTCCTATTGAATGAGCGGTTGAAAGCGAAGCAGGATGGTTCTGAAAACTGACAAGCTTCGGATGATTTTGATTAAGACACAGGGAATAGCGATGGCTGTTACATTGTTGCATGGAACGGGAAATCTCATCTGCGACGGCGTTGATGTGGGCGGCGTTGAATTCAGCATCGCTAACCCTGAAGATGGTCCGCATGTGACCAGGCGTGGAAAAGTGTGGGGAAACAAAAAGGCCGTTGCAGCGGCAATGAATGCCACAAAGACAGAACTTGCCGTGCCTGAATCCGGAGGCTTGCTTCTCCTGGATATTCAGGATCTGGACCGCGACGGTGGGGCGCTGTTCACTGTTTTACAGCCTGTCACCGTCTGACGACGGAACGGTCGAAATCAGCACAGGATCATCGTTTCAACGATTGGTTCAGCGACCTGTTTTCTGTACGATACGTCATTATGGTGTGCATGTGCTGTGTTGCGACGTTCATGGTCATCGTCCACATCATCTAAATCCCCGACGCTCTTCCCGGACCGCCGGGACATACCACACAATGTTCGGGCAGGGGTCCGTTTCTGATCGAGAACACTGGTTACCCAATATAAGGCCAACGAGTGCACGATAAAACCTAAGGGTCAGTTCCTGCCGGGCAGGAATGGTGTGTGAAGCGATGAGCGCTGCTTTTCAGATCAGCACTAAACCTACCATCTTTGCTTGGGACTAAAGGAGGTTAGTGCTCTGCGAAAATCGATACTCGTCGGCTTTTGTTGAATAATTGGTTTTAATCAGATTGTTGGCCGACAAGCCGACCTTCGTAATCCTGACCACCATAGTAAATACCAAGAATGCGAACTATCTGATTTGTGCGATCAGTCGTGTAGGCGATCAAGACACGACGGCGGAAACCGAGCGTGCGCAAGCCTGGCAGCAGGTCGTCACGCGCTGCACCACGCTCGGGGAAACTTTCCAGAGCGTCGCAATGGGAAACGATTTCATCAACAAAACGTTCGCCAGCTTCCGGCGAACCCGCCTCTGCGATATAGGATTCTATGACCGCCAATTGATCAAGGGCCTCGGGGGCATATTCGACAGCGAAGCGTTTCACGGGCTGACGGTTTTCCTGCTGGTGCGCCTGGCAGCTAGCTGGGCGCGCAGTTGCACAGAACTAAGTGCTCGGCCCGGATCGGCGTCAAGGGCGGCGGCAGCCGAAACGACTTCGTTGCGCAGCCAGGCCTCGACGGCCTTGTCGCGGGCTGCAAGTGCGCGCAGGCCGTCACGGAACACCTCGCTTTCGGTGGCATACTCGCCTGCTGCAACTTTGGCCCTGACCGTTTCGGCCATTTCATTGGGCAGGGTAATGCTGAATTGTTGTGTGGAGCGGCGCATGGTGCATACCTCCTTTGTAGGATTTAATCCTACAGCCGTCGACTAGATGAATCAAGTCGAACCGACGTCAAAACTGGTGTGGCAAGCCAGACAATGTCATGAACACCTGCTCTAGCCGCACAGAATATCGAGCGGCTCACAACATTGAGAGTTTTGCTACCGGTGACAACCGTGGGTGATGGATGACCGGTGCAGCTTTGCGATTGACCTGCAGAAATGTAGCCCAACGATGATGCACGTATAGCATCGATATGTGTTTTAGCCGGAAATAATGAATCGCCTACGCGGTAGTTCCAATGCGAGGACTTTATTTGCGAAGAGAGCGTAGCGAAGGGAGCAGGCCGGAGGCACCCGCGCTTTTAATTTGCGCTGTAGGGTTGCCGGAGGCCTCATTCAAATGATGGCAATTTTCTTGACCGCTACGTTCCAATAGATACCCTAAATGGTAATATTGAAACCGGGGTTAGATGCCAGTTATCAGCTGCTAAGGCCTTTGAATGCCGTTGAGGAAGAATGAACGAGAAATTTAGGGTTGTCTGACGATACCAAATCGGTAACATGATGCCGAAGTAATGCTTGACCTTTTCAAGGAGATTTCTGTCCGGACCTTAAAAGAAAAACCGCTCCCGAAAAAATCCGGAAGCGGGGTGCAAATTTCAAATATTCCGTAAAAATAAAGTCGCACTCCCAACTTCCAAAGTCAATACAAAACGCTTTTCGGCGAACGGGAAAGCTTTGCCTGGTCCCTAAGAGGAGACGAGGAGTATGGGGGAAGCCCTACAGCCTGTGCGGCGGGTCGGCCGCAAACAGACATCACAACGAACCGAGTTTCGGCGGCTGGCTCAGACTGCGGAAATTGGAACGGTGACACGCGGCCAACTGATCGGACTTGCGCAGTCACTCCCTTGCCTTGGCCTCATCAACGGCACAGAGGCGCACTTGCTTGTTGTACTGATCAATACGGCTCCAGCAGACAGCTATGACAAAGGTGGCCGACCGATCGTGTTCAAATCCAACGCTGCGCTTGCGTTCGAAATCGGGCGATCCGAGGGACGTGTCAGCCGTGTGTTGTCCCGGCTGTTTGATGCCGGTGTTATTACCATGCAAGATAGCGGCAACTATAAACGCTATCCGGTGCGTGATGGGGACGACAGTATTGCCGACGCTTGCGGTATTGATCTGCGCGTTCTCATTGCCCGCTTCGTGGAACTCAGTGGAATGGTACGGCATGCAAAGGCGGAAAAGAAAGCACACAATGCGAACCTGCGCCGCTATCGCGGTGCTGTTCGCAATCTGCGTTACGCACTCGCCTCTATGGAGGAACTGCCCGCCCGTCTGCGCGCCATGATCGAGCAGCGTTTCGCGCGTGTTCTCGATGCCGTAGGCATCGCGACCAAGGCATCCAGCAGCGTTCTCCGACGCGCAACAGGCTTAATTGAATGGATCATCGAGAAGGTAATGCAGCTGCCTCACGGTGAGCAGCCTTCCGCAAGAAACGAAGATTCGACACGCCAATATGTCGAAAACGACATGCACAAACAGATTACAAACCCCTATTCCCTTGAATATCGTAAAGATGAAATGCGTTCGGCATACGCCGAACAACTCAGTTTCCCTAAAACCGGCTTCGCCGGTAGAAAGCTCTAGAGAAAAGCTTGGAGCGCAATTCGAGCCAGGTCAATCAACCGCACTACTCCCCACAAGCGTTAGTGGCCCTTCAAGATCTGTTACGGGCAATACCGGCACTGACGACTTACGGAGTATCGCGCCCTCGCACCTGGACTGAATTGGCCCGGCTCGCCCCGCAAATTTGCCGCATGGCGGGCATTTCCGAAGATGCGCGCTGCCGCGCTGTCGATCAGATGGGAGAACAGGCCGCCGCTATTGCCATCGCGATCACGCTGCAGAAGTTCGACGGAGAGGCAAGTGAAATCGCCGGGCGGCTATTTGCGCGCCATGACAGCGCGCGCAGCCGCCGGCGAACTGCATCTTGCGCGCTCGGTTTTCGGGCTTGCTGCCCGTCATGGAATGGAAGGAATGCAATGATCTTTCGCTACGTTTTCGCCGCAGCGGTGGCCTTATGGCCGCAATCGACGCTTGCCAAAAGGAGGAGAGCAGCTTTTTGAGCGGCAAGACGTGGTCATGCAGCCTGGTTGCTCGCCGATCAGGCTGAAGCGATGTTACGCTATTTGCCGCGAAACCACAGCCTCGACATTGTCGAATATGGGTATGCTGAGAATGTAGCACGCGAGCGGTTGCTTTTAATCTGGGCGGAGGACATAGAGAGCCCGCATCTCTATCGACGGGCCCATGCCTCCAGCTAAGTCCGCCAGTGCACAGCCATATTGGCATTATAGGATGATCAACGTAGAGAACCGATCCGGTTATCTAAACTTGGCAAGATTACACGATTTCTGTTGAAAATGCGCTATATACGGCTATCATGCGTGACAATTTCGGTACCATACAAACGGTCTGTGCCGCCGAGACGAATTGCCATATTGGCGCATAGAGCACGCCTCTAATTCGGTTGCTTTTGACGCTCGTTCGCACGTCGACGCGGTTGCCGCAAAGCCGGAAGCCTGAAAAATTTCCCCGCCTGCGGCTCCTCGCGCGACAAATTTTCGGCCCTCGGCTTCCTCCGCTGCGCTCAAGCCCAAGGGTGCAACACCGCTTACCGCCGTGCCAGTGAACAATCATCGCAACCACATAGAGGAGTGAATACCATGGCCAACGAAATCACCAACTTCATCCAGTTCTCTAGCGAAGACCTCGACACCGCTTCCGGCAAAGGCCGCATCTCGACCCTAACTGACGACATCGACATTGAGGTCGTGCCTTTCAATTCGGAAAACCCTGACGCTCCTACGCACCGCGTTTTCGCCAAATCCCCACGTGGCTTCAATATCGAAGTTGGCGGGATCTGGAGAAAGGCAAAGGCCGACGGCGAAGGCTTTAAGCGCAATCTCTCGATCCGCCGCTTGAATTACAACGCCAACCTCGGTCGCTTCGGCGGACAGGACGACCCAAGCCTTCAGGCCGTTCTCGAATGGGAACCGCGCAATTGATAGCGCAACAGCGCCCGGCTGAGTGCCGGGCGCACTACACCGAAAGTGCCGAAAATCCCTTTGTTTTCTGGATTTTGGTCGCCTTTTGTGCTAGCGTTAATTGCAACAGGAGTTTTGAAGATGAACGTGCATGCCCCCCGTCCGGATCGATCTCCGGAAGCTGTTGCCAGGCGCAAAAAGGCTACGGATCAGGCGCGCGCCGCAAATATGCGACAGGGCTATATCCACGATCCACTGTTGGAAGAGGCAACAGCGGCCTATGTCGCCGGCGATATCACGCGCGACGAATACAGAGATCGCGTAGTCCGCAAACCACAGTAGTTCAACCTCAATATTTTTAGTTTGATGCCGCCTGCCCAGGGCAGGCGGCTTTTTATTGGTTTTCGCCATGGCTGAAACGGAATCCAACGGTTCCTATACATATCCGAACACATCGGGCGATCCGGACCGCAGGGATGTGCTGCGCAACAAACTTGGGATCCAGTCGCATAAGGAACTACGCGTCGAAGAATATCGCGCGGCAGCTTTCCGGATGGCTGAAATTGCCGAAGGAGACGGCCCGAAAGGGACTTTCGACGCGCAACATCTGAAGGCCATTCATGGTCATATTTTCCAAGACATTTATGAATGGGCCGGTCATACCCGCGATGAAAGCCCGGTCGTTGACGGCCAGAGAGTGGAGCCGATTGGTAATCTGTCGAAAGGCGGAACCTCGTTCCTGCACGGTTCACGTATCGAGATGGGCTTGGACGAAGCCTTTAGACCCATCAGGAATCCCGAGATAGTGCGTGGATCGTCGGGCGAACAGTTCGCCGAAATCGCTGGAAAAGTCTTGGCAGAGTTGAATTACGTGCACCCGTTTCGAGAAGGCAACGGACGGGCCCAGGAGGCACTGCTAGCATCCATCGGTCGCGAATATGGTCATGAGGTTGACTTCACGGTCATTACCAAGCCGCGTATGATCGACGCATCGATCGCGACGACCAACGAGCGCTCCAGTCCGGCGATGAAACATATCTTTGAAGACGCGATCGATCCAAACCGGCAGGAAGCCATAAGAGCTGCGTTCGTCGATTTGGAAATGCGCGGTGAGAATGCTTTCGAGCACAACGTGCGCACCGCCAGGCCGGGCGAACAGATTTCAGGTCAGGTTCTCGGGCACGATATACGTGTAGCCAGCCTTGTTACCGACCACGGGATTGTCGCCGTCGATCGCGCCGACCTTCCAGAGCGGTTGCCCGATGACGATTCCGAAATCACATTTACGGCACGTTCTGACTTCTCCCGCCTGTCGCGCCCGGATCAGGTCAGAAATGCAGATAATCCCACCGTCGAGCGAATGTCGCCAGAGCAGAAAATAGCCGCGGACCCATCCCGGCTTGCGGAGCTGTCGGCGCAAAAGCAGCCCGAGCGGGATTCCGACGACCGCGAACGATAAGAGGTGCAACCCTCTGCGCAGAGAGCCAGTCTGTTAACTTCGGTGAGTGACATTTAGCCCGCCCCACTCGTTGGCTGATTGACGGACAAGCTGCGATAGCCACTCCCCCATGCAACCGCTTCGCGGTCCTCCACTCCTGTTGCGGCCCAAAGGGTGCATGGGCTCGTCTCGGCTATCTCCGTTTCTTGCCGTCAACCAACGAATGGAGACGGCCATGAACAACGTCAGCGACACCTATCAGCGCATCACAGACCTCATCATCGAGCAGCTGGAAGCGGGCACCAAACCCTGGGTGCGGCCTTGGCGCGGAAATACCCGCCCGACCACCATCATCCCGCGCCGATCCAGTGGTGAAGCCTATCGCGGCATCAATGTTCTCATGCTCTGGATCGCGTCGCAGATGAACGGCTACGAGGAGACCACCTGGATGACCTATCGTCAGGCAAAGGATCTCGGCGGTCAGGTCCGGAAGGGCGAACGCGGATCGCTCGTCGTCAAATATGGCACCTTTACGCGCAAGGATCAGGACGCCGAAGACGACCGTTCAATCTCTTATCTCAAGGGATACACGGTATTCAACGTAGAGCAGATCGAGAACCTGCCTGCCGACTATTACAGCCCAGCTGAACTGATGCCGACGGCGCCGGTGCCGCGCAACGAAACCGTCGACACCTTTGTTCGCAAGACCGGGGCTGTCGTTCACTATGGCGGCACGAAGGCTTGCTATCGTCCTGGACCTGACGACATTCTCATGCCCGACCGCGAGCGTTTTCTAAGCGACGTCCACCTTTATTCGTCACTTCTGCACGAAATTGGTCACTGGTCGGGCGCAAAACATCGCCTTGATCGCGATCTGTCTGGCCGCTTCGGCACCAACGCTTACGCGGTCGAAGAACTCGTCGCCGAACTGTCCGCAGCATTCCTTTGCGCTGACCTGGGCGTGGCTCATGATCCTGGCGAAAACACAGCCGCTTATATCGAAAATTGGCTGAAGTTATGACGAGGTGAGCATAACTTGAGTTATCCGCAGCAGCCCATAATGCGAAGGAAGGCGGCCGCACCGCTGGAAATCCGCGGGGTTCCAGCTTCCGCGAGCGGGATTTGCTCAGCATTATTTTGTGCCGGACCTTTGCTGTCGTTTTGACAAGCAGAGGAATCAATAATGTTGAATGCTGATTACGAGCTCATCGCCGAGCTCAGAATTGTACTGACCAACCAACGATACAGCCCGGTGGTGATCGGCAACTACTGCGCCTATGCGCGCGGGTTCGTCGAATACCTTGCACAGCAGAACATCGATGTTGTGGAGGTGACCGAGACGCAGGTGGTTCATTACCTGCATCATGCGGTAGCGCTGTTCCGGAAGCGCCATGGTCGATCTCCGGGGCCATACTGGCACTCTATCCCGCGCTCCGGAATCCATGCCTTGCTGCGGCTTGCACAGGGCCAATGGCCGTCCCCGCCGAAAGCGACCTGCGCGGCCGACGCACTGCGCTTTGCCATCTGCGACGAGTACGAGACCTGGCTGCGCGAAGAACGAGGCCTTGCTACGGCCAGCATCGACGCGCTGATGTGGGAGGGCCGTAACTTTCTGGTCTGGCAGCTCGATCGGCACGGTCCCGACAGCCTGATGGCAATGACCGTCAGCGACATCGACCGTTACATGGACACGCGCAGCCCTCATCAGACGCGCCGGTCTGTGAAGGATGTGGCGGAGCGCCTTCGCTCGATGCTGCGCTATCTCCATCGAACAGGGCGCGTCGCCATCGATTTATCGCCGCATGTCATCGCCCCCTTGCTCTATGCGTATGAAGGGGTGCCATCGATCCTTACGCCCGATCAGGTCACGGCGGTTTTGCAGTCCTCGGGGGAGGATAAGACGCCGACGGGCCTGCGGGATCATGCCATCCTGCAATTGCTGGCGACCTATGGCTTGAGATCGGGCGAAATCTGCAACCTGCGGATCGAGGATATCGACTGGCGGGCGGAAGTGATCCGCATCAGGCACACCAAGACCCGGGCCAACTCATTCCTGCCATTGATGGCGCCGGTGGGTGAGGCCGTGCTCGCCTATCTGCAGACGGGGCGGCCTGTCACAAATGCTCGCGAGATCTTTGTCCGAACACGCGCGCCTTATCGTAAGCTCGGCATGCTGGCCAATATGGTGCGGCGGCGGCTTACGACTGCCGGGATCACGCCGGCTGGTAAAAGCGGCTCCCATATCTTCCGCCATGCACGCGCCGTCGAAATGCTGCGCGCCGCCGTGCCGCAGAAGGTGATCGGCGATCTGCTCGGGCATCGCTCTACGGAGTCCACAGCTCCCTATCTGAAGCTCGCCACCGAGGACCTTCGGGCCATCGCGCTCGACGTGCCGGGACGGGAGGTGCGGTCATGACGAACTGGCCCGACCCTGATCGCAAGCTGATCGCGCGGTACATTGCAGGCCTCAACCTGCGCACCACGCAGAGCCCCATCTACTACAAGCAGGCGCTCAACATCTTCCAGGATGTCGCCGAACGCCACGGCAAGCTCGACAAGGACATGCTGGTGGCATGGTTGCATGTGTCGCCTGGCCGGTGGGCCTCGACGACACGGCTGCACCGCACCCGGATTATCGACCGTTTCCTCGATCACCTTGAAGAAACCGGAGCGATCGAACGCAATCCCGTCGCCAGTCTGCGTGAGGCTTGCAATATCAAACAGTGCAAGCCGGTGTGGCGCGCGCTGGCCTCCAGCGATCCGGATCGCGCGCTTGCCGAACTATACCGACCCAGGCCATTCGGCAGTGTGCTGGGCAACATGATGGCTGAGCACGTCACATTGATGCGCAACCGGGGTTACAAATACACTGCGCAAGCGATGCGGCTATGGCGGCTCGACCGCTTTCTTCAGCTAAACCCGGAGCTTCAGGACCAGCCGCTCGAGGTGATGCTTGAACACTGGTCCGCGGCGAAAACGACGCGCAATCATCCCAACGAGTGCGAAAAGCTCCGACGGGTCCTCACGAAAATCCTGCGCCATCAGGACCCATCGATCCCGCCCCGCCGACCTGATCCGCGCCCAGAAAAGGAAGTGGCCAGACATTGGCGAAAACCGCATATTTACACACCGTCCGATGTGCTGCGTATGCTCGACATCGCCCGCTCTTACCCTTCACCTCGATCGCCGCTTCGTCCGTCGAGCATCTACACCATGCTGCTGCTCGCCTATTGCGCCGGTCTGCGGCGAAGCGAACTGGCTCGCCTCGATCTTGGTGACGTGGACTTCCAAGGCGGCACGATCACGATCCGCCAAACCAAGTTCTACAAGACCAGGATACTGCCGCTGCCCGACAGTGTGATGGTAGAACTTCGATCATATACGGAAGCGCGACGCCGCGCCGGTGGGTTCCTTGATCCGCGCTCCGGCCTGTTCTGGCACGAACAGCGTGGTGACCGCTATACGAAGCAGGCCGTCGCCTGGCTGCTGGTTGACGTCATACGCCGCGCCGGGCTGAAGCCGCCTCGGGGGCGAACTGGACCTCGCCTGCACGATCTGCGGCATTCGATGGTCGTGAACCGGATCCTCGAATGGTACGAGGCAGGCATCAATCCGCAGGATCGTCTGCCGTTCCTTGCGACCTATCTCGGCCATCGGGACATCAACTCGACCCTGGTCTACATCACCGTCACGCAGGACTTGCTGCATCACGCCAATGAGCGGTTCCGCGTGCTGGGCGCGCCATGCCTCAATATCGGGCAGGAGGTGCGGGCATGAGCAAGAACAATCAGTTCCCGTGGCTGATGCGCGCGTTCTTCTACGAGTGGCTGGTCGAGCAGCGCAATGCCTCCATCCATACGGTCCGGTCGTATCGCGATGCCTGGCGACTCTTCCTCCGGTTCGTCGCAAAGCGCTCAGGCAAGAAGGTGGCGATGATCACGCTGGCGGATCTAACCGCCGGAGAGGTCATTGCGTTCCTCGGTCACGCCGAACACGAACGCGGCGGCAAGATCGGCACGCGAAACTGCCGGCTTGCAGCGATACGCAGCTTCTTCAACTTCGTTGCAACCAAGGATCCCGGATCGATCGCCCAGTGCGTCGAAATCCTCAACATCCCGATTAAGCGCGGTCCGGTGTCGGAACCCTGCTATCTGGACCCGGCGGAAGTGACGGCTATCCTGGCTCAGCCTGATCGTTCGACACTCGAAGGTATGCGCGACCACGCCTTGCTCTCGTTCCTCTACAACAGCGGCGCGCGAATACAGGAAGCGCTCGATCTGTGCCCCGATGCGGTCCGGTTCGACAGTCCGAGCTGCGTGCGCCTCACCGGAAAGGGTCGAAAAGAACGCATCTGCCCGCTCTGGCCGGAAACCGTGATATTGTTGCAGAAGCTGCTCGAACGGCAACCACGGGCGCCAAACCAGAGGCTGTTCGTTAACCGCTATGGCGAACCGCTCAGCGCATCGGGGGTCCGGTTCAAGCTTGCCGCCTATGTGAAGGCAGCGGCCGAAACCTCACCAACCCTGCGCGACAAGCATGTGACGCCCCACGCCTTCCGGCATGCAACCGCCGTGCATCTCATATCGGCGGGCGTCGACGTCACGGTCATCCGTAGCTGGCTCGGTCATGTGAGCCTCGACACAACCAACCACTACGCCAGAGCCAACCTCGAAACAAAGCGCAAGGCATTGGAAAAGGTCGGTGCTCCCGAAACACCCACCCGCCAGCCCTCGTGGAAACGCGATACGAGCGTTCTCGCCTGGCTCGACACGCTCTGAAATAATGCGGAGGAAGGTGGCCCGAAACCCCGAACTTTAGGCAATCTGGCCGCCTTCCTTCGCATTATGGGTTGCTGCGGATAACTGGCCGTCCTGAAGGCTGATAAACGCGTCATTATCACCGCTGCAGCCAAAGCTCAGGCGGTTGCCGATTATCTGCATGGGCTTACATCGATACACGGATCGGAGGTCGCGTAAGCGACCTCCATGTCAAACAGGCCTTTTCTGCCGCATCGGATCTGACAGAAATAACAAGATTATGAGATACTACTGTGTTCTGGAGCGAGCGGTATTATAAACATCTCCACGCTCACGTTTTCCAACTGCCACGACCAACACCGTTACAGTGTCGTCGTTGACGGAATAAACCAGCCGATAGCCTAATTGACGTAATTTTATCTTGTAATGGTCAGGCATACCGTGAAGTGAGGCGCTAACGACCCGCGGCGTTTCCAAACGTTCACGCAGTTTTTTCTTTAATTGCTCTTGGATTGTTGAGCCGAGTTTATTCCATTCTTTGAGTGCCGAGGGCAAGAATTCAAGCTTATAAGGCATCGATATCGACCGAAATTCCTTTTTCGTCGGCTCGTTTCCTGATTATCTCAGTAAGGCGAATATCGTCCAGCTTCTCGAGCATGTCTTCATAGACGTCAGAAGCCATAATTCGATTATGATTAAGAACGGCGACAGCCTCCCCCTTAGCCTCGTCCATTACTGCGGACGGACTCTTTTTGAGGTCCGAAACACTGACTGCTATATTTGCTTCTACACGTTGCATAACAAATTCCGTATCCAATTTGGTGCGATAAATAGTGCCATATTAAGTATTGAAATACAATACCGAACCGAGGAGCACGATTGGAATTTAGATCGCGCAATTCGAGCAATTGGCGGCTATTCGCAATTGCCATTGATAGCTTCGACTATTTAACTGGATCCGTGCTTTGCGGTTTGGCGTCGACCTGGCTTTGTAATTCTGCCATTTTTTTAACCAACGAAAGCAAGTCACGCGTAGTGCTGTGCGGGAGATTTGCCACGAGTTTCGCAAGTTCTACGCGATCCTTGGCTTCCTCCTCACTTTTGCCCCACAAATGAGGCGCTGCCTCGTAAAGCATGTCGATGGGCATGACGTTCAGCACTTCGCAAATATGCACCATGCGAGTGACGTGGAGTTTTGAAAACGCCCGCTCATAACGACCATAAACTGGCGTAGACAGTCCCATGAGTGGTGCAAAATCGGCTTGTTTGAGGCCCGCTTTTTCACGTGCGTCGCGAAGGTATTTCGCAAGCCGCTGATCGATTTCTTCAAACGTGCTTATTCCGCTGAAGCCCGGACGCCTAAAGACCGGCTTATCAATCTCAGGATCATTGGTTTTTTCCAAAGAATGTTCACTAGCGAAATCCAATGCCTCACTACTCACGCGGAAACCCCTTTTACCTGCCGTGCCACAACGGCGATCATTACCATATTTTTCAGAAATAGCAGCACTTCAGAGTTCGTGTTCGCCTGTTTTCAGCGCGCGTTTTATATTGAAATGAAGGAGGAGGGCGCATTCGGCGCTAGCGTTTGGGATTCCAATGCCGATCGTCGTCACATCGGTTATCTGGATTTCACCGCCACAAGGCGCCAATCATTGGCCACCCCCTCGAAGACGGCTTCGATAGCTTTGGGCTCATTCAGCCAGCTTAGCGATGCAGACAATTCGCATGCAACAGTCTGCTCTTTGATTGGAATGCAACGCAGGACTGACACTTTGGAAGAACGGCCGTAATCGGCGTAATTCCAGTTCGACAATCGAAATAACTCCGTCCTGGCTGTTTCGTCATCAGGCCAAATGGCATCGTCGCTTTGTTTTGCCACGCGAGCGACCGTCTGTTCGTCATTGTGAACATCTGGTTTGGTGTTTAGCGATGATGCGATATAGATTCCAATGGCAATTCCGACCGCTATCCCAACGAGAAAACTTTGACTGATCACGCTCAGTATCCGTTATCTTTAAGATATTGATCAATCGCATCGCGGAGTATGACTGTCATTTTGAGACCGTTGTCGTGTGCTGCGTTCTCAAGACGACGTTTCGTTTCATAATCAAGCGAGACGTTGACGAAATGCTTGCTTTCACGTTCACGGGCTTTGCGAAGCTCACGCAGCCGGTTACGGGAGTCTTCCCGACGGTTCGCATTTTCAACAGCACTCGCCCGGTGTTGTTCCGGTGTTGTCTCGAGAGGTCTATCCTGCTTTTTCTGACTTGATGTCGCGGACGCCGATTCAATTCCAACTTTTCCAGCGTCGTCTTCTTGCGCGCGGGAAATCGGCGGGGGAGAGGTCGTGACTTTATCCGGATCAACAGAACGTTTTCGACGTTCTGCGACAGGGAAATCAGAAAGAGAGATTTTTGCCTTAGCCATTGATACTCCCCGCTTCATTCGTCTTTTTAAGTTGCTCCAACTCCTCGACGAATGCATTAACCTCCGCTCTGGCCTTGAGAACCGGTTCACTCGGTTCCAGCATTTGTAGTGTCCCGAGGCCGCTGCGGATTTCACGATAGCAGTTTCGCTCGATCAGCTCGGTATCGAGCAGCACGGAATTGTAGCCATGTTCGCTCAAATTTTGGACGAAAGGGCGAATGATCCGGTATTCTTCGAGGTGCCGAACGATAGTGATGCGTGTTCGCAGAACTGCTTGAGGGATAGTACGATCAAGAAGGTCCGTTCGTGTCGCAATTGCCTCCGCTGCTTCACCAACTGCTTTAATCTCGTCTTGGGCGGGCTGAATGGGTGTGATGACGATATCTGAATGGTCGATTATCGTATCCATCACTACACTATCGACGCCCGGGGCGTCGATTAGTATGGCGTCATAGTTTTTCTCCTGAGACGCCATTAACTTCTCTATATTGTTTTGACGAAGTGCCGTCGCCAGTGAAATCGACCCCGGTACATTATCCTTTGCCTCGCACCGCTTCCACCACTCGGCCAAGTTTTGTCGTGGATCGGCATCAATTAGCAATACCCGTCGATTCTGCAGTGCGAGTTCACCGGCAGTCAAAATGACTGCGGTCGTTTTCCCCGCTCCACCTTTGCCGCTTACCGAAGATATTCGAAGTGTCACGTTGGCCCTCCTGTACCTGGATAATGCTGGTTTTCTTTGTGTCGATTTATTGCCCGAAGCGTCGGCAAATGCTGCCCACACGGCGCGAGAGTATATGTCAAGTTAAGGTAGTTTCACACGATGTGACAACACTCATTGAAGCATGTGACACACCATGTGTTCACATCAAATAATCACATCACTCAATGACTAGAGTTTGGGAACATGTTTCTCCCAATCGAGTGTGAACCCCGGAGCCGCGCAAGAGCCGTCTGTACCGCTCGCACGCAGTCCGGCAAGGGCGAAGAGCGTAGCGTCCCTTGCTGGCGAGTACGAGGGGTACAAAAAGGCGATTAAGGCGGTCTGGAGGTGAACCCTGGTGAGCGTAGTTCCTTTGAAGCGCCGGGGCGTAGCCTCGGCGTAAGGGGTGAGCGGAGCGAGGCCATATTAGACGAATATTAAATGGTTCTGCTCGTAATTGGTTAGGCAGGATACGGAAAAATGTGCTACATTTTTTTCTGACCAATCGCGAAACACGTCCGTGATTGTCGATTGCTGCGCTGAATTGGAGCTAACAACGCCTATGAATGAAGCAATTTCAGAGGATATAAGGGTCGCAAAACCCAAGCCGCAAACCATTCATAGCCGTGTTTCGGCGGACGAATATGACGCGATCGACGCAGCCGCAAAGGCGGCCGACATGACGATGAGCGCATTTTTCAAGGCCGTTTTGCTGCAAGGCGCCGGGATAAAACCGATCTTCAACGACGAAGACAGGGCGCTTTTGTCTCTCCTGCTTGAGGATATGCGCATGATTGGCATCAATCTCAATCAGGTCGCTCGAGCGCTGAATAGCGGCAAATCGGTTTCAGATGGCGAAATCTGCATGGTGGTGGGTGACGTACAAAAGATGCAGGTTGCGGTTCTCAGTGAACTGAGACGCGTTACCAAGCGGTCAGGGTATAGGAACCGCAGCAAGGACTAGCGACCATGGAATTTTTTCTCGGGGCTTTTGAGAGTGAGTGGGAGCATCGCCGAGCGGCGTTGCTGCATGAGCTTTCACTTGGTTCGAGTGCTGCAGGAAGCGCCGAGGAAGAAATGCGCCGGAGGTTGCGCGAATTACAGATCGCAGGCGGTGGCGCAGCAGCAAGCGGTGTCTCAGTGCCCAAAACGCGGGCGCGAACATCAAGAGCGCTGGCGAGCGTTCATAGTGCGGCAAACAAGCCGATTGCCGCCCCCAGACCGATGGAAACACGTTTGGCCGCAGTCGCAGCGGGTAGTCAACCGGCGGTGGTGAAAATGGCGTCGTACGGTGGCGGTGCGCGGTTCGGTGCGATGGTCAATTACGTTTCGCGAAGCGGGGAAATACGCGTCGAAAAGGAAAACGGTGAGCGCCTTCAGGGTCGCGAGGAACTTGCCCAGTTGCGTGGAGATTGGGAACCATTGTTTCAAAATCGTGCCGAGAGCAGGGATATTGGAACGTTCCGGGTGACGATCGAAGCTGTCGGTTTCGCAACAGAAGAAGCTTTGCACCAACTCGTGCGGGATAGTCTGGCAAGCGCATTCGGTCATCGCAGCTTTGCTTATGCTGTTTCGCAGCCATCGCATGGCGTTTTAGACGTTGACGGGGTGTTGGTGTTGCGCAGCATGGAAGGGGAGCGGTTGACCGGCGACACGAAGGCGGCGGACATTATTCAGAGGCGTTACAACGAAAGCGCAGCGTCCGAGCTCGAGAGGGCGCGGTTCCGTTTTACCGGGTATGGAAATGGCGTTGAATATGGCGCCGCCAAGCTGAGAAGTCTGGTCGAGGATCATAAGGGCGACGTTCGTGATCATAAGGGGCGCGTTGTCTCAGATGCGCGTTCCGCCGGCGACCTGGTGCAAAAGCAGTGGCGTCGGGAATTGCATAGCCGTAAGGGCAGGGATGTGATGCATCTCATCATGTCTGCCAAAGCTGGCACCAATGTTCAGGCTTTCGAATGCGCTGTTCGGGATTTTCTGGCCGCGCAGTTCGAAGGGCATCGCTACATATTTGCGATGCATGATCCGTTCAGCGACCCGAAGGAGATGGGGCAGGGCGGAAAGCGACCGCATATACATGCTCATGCCATTATCGCTATGCGTTCGGATGCCGGTGATCGGGTGGAAACCTCGCCACAGGTTTTTCGTCAGTGGCGCGAGCTTATGGCCGAAAAGGCGCGCGAACACGGTATCGCAATGGAAATGACCGACAGGCGCGAGTTCGCAAATGCTCCAGCCTACACGCGCAATCAGGTTCGGCCGGTTAGTCGGGATGGAAGAACGCAACATGAAGGGACAAGCGAGGCGGCTCAGTCGCGCTATGACGCAAAGCGCTCAGGTCGGCGTAGCATGGCTCGAAGCATCCGAAGCCGTGAATATACCATAAAGGTAACACAGGGATGGGAGAAAGTAGCAATGGCGAGCGGCGATCGTCAGATTGCGGCGTATGCCATGCAACAAAGAGATATAGTTATATCAACCAGTTCGCTTCAATCTGAAGCTAAAACTTCTAACATCGTTCATGCAGATTTCGGGTCACATTACCGCATCAATTTGGTAAAGTTGCAAAACATCATATTGGAGGGTGACAAAGTGCGCGAAATGTCGAGAAGCGATTTTGAGGCATATGAGAAAGAAGTTGAAACAGCTTTGTTCCGGCTTGGCCGCAATCTCGGACCGGAGGAGAAAGCCGATCTGGATCAGGTAGCGCAGTATACGCGCGAGCATGTCAATCTAATGCGCGAGCATATGGAATTGACGGAACAGCGTGGATTGAGCGTCGAAACCCCATCGCGTGAAAGCGAGCAGGATAGCTCGTCGATGCAGATTGCTCGGGAACCCGATTCCGAAATTGCAAAGCCAGCGCATGTTGTCGCGGAAGCAGAGCCGGGTCGGCCATCTGCAGATTTTGCCAACGAACCTCGTTCGAGCATGGATGACGAGGAGAAAGCGGCGGCAGCATCTTATCAGGCCGAAATGGATCGTTCATTCCCGAGTGAAATCACGAGCCGATATTATATTCGTGAGGATCACGGGGGGACGCAGCGAGTCTTTGCCGATTCAAAGGGTGAGCGCGAAGTGTTCCAGGACAATGGAGAGAAGCTGCGCGCAAAATCGTTCGATGCTCAGGGCGTTCGATTGATGATCGAAACAGCAGCGCATCGAGGCTGGACGAGCATCGAGATAACGGGGAGCAAGGAGTTCCGCCGTGAAACTTGGCTGGAGGGCCAGGCGCACGGAATTTCGGTCAAGGGCTATCAGCCGACTGAACTGGATTGGCAAGATTTGGCTCGCCGGGAGCAGTCCTATTTGCGTAATGAAATTGTTCCGATCGAGGGAAGGGCACTTGATGCGGTTCACCGGGATCAGGAGCAATCTGCAGGTTCGGATCAGTCGAGCAAGGTCGATAAAGAGCAACAGAATGCAGATAATTCCGGAACGCCGCACATCAAAACCGTCGACTATAAGGAGGGTGTTCAGGGTATCCTCGTCGAGACAGGCGAGAAACCCTATCAGGATAATGAAAAGAACGAGCCTTCGCCGTTCGTCGTTATTGAAACCGCCAATGGCAATCGCACGGTCTGGGGTGTCGGATTACCCGATGCGTTGCATCGCGCCGGCGCTGATATCGGCGATGAAATTCATTTGCGGTCCACTGGTACGGAACGCGTCATGAAAACCGTCATACAGGAGATCGACGGACAGAAGCATCGCGTCGATCAAATGGTTGATCGCCGGGCATGGGAAGCGAACTTGCTTGAAGAACGGGATCGGACCGACGAGAAAGTTGAAGGTTCCAAACAACTCGATAATCGGGCGAATATGGAAACAAAGGCCGTCGTTCGGGACGGAGAGACTGCCCGTACAGATCCTCCTCAACAACAGGTTCCACGATTGCAGGAACTAGAGCAAGAACAAAAGAAGGAACGCGACGAACACGAGCGTTAGATGACGATGCGACACGATTACATCTATAATTCACCTCCCGATCCGAAGGCCGACGATGCTTTTGCAAAATTCTTTGCGGTTCTGTTCTGGCTCGTCCTGGGACTGGTTGCGATCGTGTACATCGCGACTATCATTCGGGACTGGTTCAACGCGGCCGTCGCATGGGCAACGGATGTGATCGCTTACATTGCGAGCTTTTTGCCGTTTTGAAGGCAATATATATTAAATATCTGTCGGGCGCTTTTGCTGCTCGGAAAGTTTGAAGTGGGATTGAGATTTAAACGGGTATGGGGTCAGTTACAGGAGCAAACTACATTATGGGGCGGGAATAAACGGGCTAAGTCGAATCCGATGCCCGAGTGTAAAACTCAATGTCTTTAATATATCTAATGCATAAATGACGACCCTATAGCTGGCCGCTGTAGGCGGTGGACTGTGGAGCTCCCCTAGCGTTCCTGACGTGGCCTCAACTCGATCGTTAAAGGGTCGATCTCTTTCATAGTCAGGAGGGCATTCACCCGCCGCGCCGCGTCGCCAGCGCGAAACCACTTTGATGCGGCGGCTATATTGAAACGCGGGCGCCGACGGCCCTCCTGAGGCTTAGATGCTTCTGTCACAACCTTAACGATCTCATCGATCCGGTAGAGTCCGCCTGCGACAGGAAGAGGCATTTTTCGTTGCTGGAGCGCCTGCCGCTGCACTTCAAGCTTCTCAGCGACGTCAGCCAGGCTTACCAGGTCAGGTCGAACCTCGTGAAGGGTCGTGCCTTCGGGAAGCGCTTTGATCAGCGCCCGTGCTGCATTAAGAATTACGTTCTCAGCGTCATCGCCTTCCGCTTCTAACTCGACACCGAGCAAGCCGGGTGTACCAGTGCCCACCAGGGCGTCTTCGAAGCCAGCTTCGAAGATGGCATCGGACAACACAAATGGATCGTGTTCCCCGTCAGGGAGCGCGAAAACTAATTCGAATTCGAATTCCTCAGCCATCGACATTTCCTTCGTCATTTTTCTTTAGTTGCACGCAAGCAAGGGCTTTCTGGCGGAGCTTCTTAGCATGTTGCTGAGGGTTTTTGGGTGTCGACCAGACCGACATCTGGCAAAACTCGCCACAGCGACAATCCTGATCATTGGCAGGGCAACGCAGGATACCCCAACAATGCCCTTTTCCCTCGATCAGGTTCCACCCGAGCTTTTCGAGCTCCTGGAGGACGCCTTCTATTTCCTTCGACGTGTGCCTCTTTCTAGGCAAAATATATACTCCGCCATATTAAATTGTCAATTGACAAGTTAGAATGCCGCATACTCTTAACCATAAGAATGAGTATGATGCCATGTCATCCTTCCTCGCGTGTGACTTGGTAAGTTATAGTGGTACACAATTACAAGCGAGAAGTTCAAAGGTCAGATCGCTGTCGCATATCGACGTAGGTTCTAGACGGTCACGGAAAACGCATGGACCGGCCAAAGTCGAGCGACATTCTCTAATTCTGCAATTTCACCACGTTTCGAATGAGTGCTTTCGGCCCTCTAGAGGTCGTTACGAAGGGCTCCGTTCCCACCCGCAACTCGCCGTTCATTCTGGATGAGATGCACGACGGAGTCGGGGCCGAGAACGGCCTGTCTGATTCTGGCGATCGTCAGGCGGTAAGGTGACGTTCTCCGTCCGACCAAATCGCTTGATCGATGAAATGGTTGGGATGATGCTAAACTTCGGCGACTACTTGGCGAGCCACTCAGCATATGCCCGAATGTCAATCATGGGTACGGTACCGCTAAACTGCAGCTGCGCGATCAATTCGAACAGGAATGCCGTCGCCGGCCGGTTCTCCGGCTGAATTTCGTATTCGCCGGGTGTTGGCTGATAGACGAAATTGCCGTGTGCAGCGACGCAACCCATATTGAGCCGCCGGTTTCCCGCGCCTTTATACAAGGCTGCCTGAAGAGGTTCGCCGAGCGGAGGTTTCCAATCGGACTCGAAGGTCAGCAGCCCGCCGATGATGGGCACCGGTGGCTTTGGCGGATACACTCCGCCTGCGTGCGGGATCGGCAGGCTGGTACGATGCAACTTGCGGACCGATTCGACCTTTGTTTGAGCATATTCGACCTGATCCGCATTGATCGATTGCTTCGCTTCGAAGACAGCATAAACCGCCTCTGCTGGAACGATCTTGCTTCCCTCAAATAGGAAGATGAAAGGCGAGTACTGGCGGTCAAAAATAACAATGTCGATCTGCTGGCTGAAGTGATCTGTGCTATCGACGACGAAAGCCGTCTCGGCTTGATACCGCTTCGGTAGATAGTTTTGGAGCATCGTCAGCCAGGCTGTCTCACTAGCGTCACCCTTAGCAACGGGGTGCCCCATCAGATTTCGCGCTTTGTTTAAGCGTTCCTGCATGTCGGTATGTAGACCTTCGAGAAGACGGGGCAATGACCATTCTGTCATGACGTTGCTCCATCTTGAAAAGGTGGTGTCTCGACCATGTGCATTGCGATCTCGATGGCGCGGGCTGGTGCGATTGCGTGTCGCGGATAGGCGTCGAGAACAATCGTCGGCAACAGACGCTGCATGATGTCCGAGAAGGTAAAGCCGTGGGGGCTGTCCTTCCTTGGTCCGGTCGCCTGCACCAATTTGCCGATATCCGAAGCGGAGAAGCCTATCTCCGACAGGGCATGACTGAGCAGCGCCTGACGCTGCTCAGGGTTTGGGCGCGCGAAAGACAGGATATCCGCGGCGCGGCGCTTAATCGCCGGATCGAGCGCACTGAGGCGATTAGTGCACATGATGACGGCGGCGGGGAGCGCAGCGTTTGCGATCCGATCGATACCACGAATGAACGCATTTACGCCGGCGCGATCTTCATGGTGCATCTGGGCGTTCTCGCGCGACTGCGCGAGCGCATCGGCTTCGTCGACCAGCAAGATGACACCTCCACGCGCCCGCCCATTTGCGCCCTTCAGCTTAGTTGCCTCAGAAATCGTGTAGTCGAAGGCGGTCGTCACCAGCTGCGTCATTTCACCCACGCGCCCCTGCCCTCGCGCCGACAAGCTGAGTGGCAACAGCGATATCTCGATATCCTCCTGTCTCGCGACAGCATCACCAACCGTCTCGGCGAGTTCGGTCTTCCCCGAGCCGACGTCACCGGCAAGCACGACGAGCGGCGGCCTCCGCAAGACGGAGGTCAGCAGCGTCTTCATCTGCGGATGATTCTTTTTCGCCCATGTCTCAAGGCTGGTAGGGTTGACCAGCAAACCCAGTACCTTCGTTATCCGAGAGATCTGATCGTCGAGACCGACCAACCGAGCCAGTCGATCGCGTGCGGCAAAATCCGGGTAGCTGATGCGGCGCTCGAAAACGCTTTCGGTCGGTTTCATCGCGTTCATGTCAGGACCTCACAGTAGACCGGTTCAGCGCGCGGCCACCGGCTGAGTACATTTGGTCGCTACTGAAATAGCCCGATACGCCGGGCTCCGGCGCGTCACCGCGCGTGAAGGGCAGCGTCTTGCCGAGCGTATCACGCTCAGCTTGGGTCAGCGCGTAATAGGCGGGAGTATAGGTCATATACGAATAGAAGCTCGCCCCGACTACACTCGCGCCAGGCTTGATCTTTCCGGGATCATCATCGCTATGGCCTGTGCCGGACAATTCCTGCGCAGTGTAGCGCAGGGTCGGTTCGATCCACTGCTCGTTACGCCGGAAACCGTAGGTGACAGTTTCGACGTATTTGCCTTTCAGCATCGCGATCAATTCGCGCTCATAATTGCCGATCCGTTCGTCGGTCGGGTGATTGTAGAAGCGCTGCACGCGCTTCAAATCGGTCGCGACCTTGGCAGCGATATGCTGCGCGTGGGTAACGGTAAAGATGGTGGTGTCGGTGTAGGTAAAGCTCTGAGTCATTAGATCATACCTGAAAAGCTGTGCCGAAGACTTTTTGCCAGTAGTAGACCGTCTCGCCCTTGGTCGGCGCTGCCAGCGCCGCATCAATGGCGTCGCCCGCGTCCAGTGCGGCCTCGACGATCATCTCGATATTCTTCACCGTGTAGAGGCGGCTGACATTGTTCTGCGCGTTAACGGGGTCGATGATTTTCATCGGCTCAGAAAATGTGCCGACGGTATATGCAGGATAGTAGTCAGAAAATAGGATCTGTTCGCGGAAGTTGCTGGTCGCAATGTAGGTGAAAAATTGCTGCAGTGCCTCTGGGTAGTTTGAGAAATCCGCACCTTTATCCTGCAGGTGGGCGAGGATTAACTCGACCATAAAGGACTTGAAGCGGAAGCCGTCGCGCTCGCGCTTCATAACGCGAGTCCAGAATTTGACGAGCCGCACCACCTGGGCAAAATGTGTTTGTTGGGCTGCCTTCCGTTTGCGTGCAAATTCCAGATGCAGTGGGATGCTCGTTTTCAGGAAGCTGCCATCTTCCTGACTAACGAGATTCCCATACCATCGCAGGTCGCCGTCGTAGAGGATCGGTACGACATCGACGTCGAGGCCTGAGCCGCGAAACGAAACTGTCACACTGTAGGT
The DNA here is from genome assembly GCF_022488005.1 of Ochrobactrum sp. A-1. NCBI lineage: Bacteria > Pseudomonadati > Pseudomonadota > Alphaproteobacteria > Hyphomicrobiales > Brucellaceae > Ochrobactrum > Ochrobactrum sp. A-1. The sequence goes on along the minus strand of NZ_JAKVQC010000001.1, from coordinate 14,572 downwards.
CTGTGGCTGAACCTGATCGGGACTGAAATTCGGAAACGCCTTACGCAGGCGTTCGGCGAGATATTGAAGCAGCGCCTGCACATCCTGCGGCGCGTTGGCGCCACTGATATAGCAGGCCACGTCAATGTCGTTTAGTGACCGCAGGGCGGTTCCTTTGGCAAGACTGCCGGAAAGCAGCATTTTCCGTAGCGTGAAATCCGGGTGTTCTTGTAAGTAGCCTTCCAGCTTTTCGCGTAGTCGGCGCGCTTGGGCGCGATACTCGTCCGCCTGCTCTTTCGGTAGATTCACCTTCTCGGCAGCGAAGCGGACCAGGTCGGCGTGATCGACGTGGAGCAGGCTCATTTGTCAGTTTTCCTTTCCATGTCGAGTTCGCCATGTTATATATGTCGAGATATAAGCGATCAATAAAAGATCGTCAAGTACAACATGCCGGAGTCGACATGGCCGATGCACAGCCGCCCTCAGTGATATTTCAACAGCGATTGCGCCGTGCGCGCGAAATCCGCGGCTGGAGCCAGAGTGACCTCGCCACCGAAGCCGGCATGCCGCCCAGTTCGATCGCGCATTTCGAGACGGGCACGCGCAAGCCGTCCTTCGATACGCTGCGCAGGCTGGCGAACGCGCTCGATATGACCACTGATTTTCTGCTCGGCCGCGTTGAGGAGCCCGGCCTTGCAGAAGCCGGCGATCCGCTTTTCCGGGATGTCGGTAAGCTAAGTGCAAACGATCGCGAGATCGCGCGCGATTTCCTGAAAGTGCTTGCCGATCGCAACGCTAAAAAGGGGAATAGCGGTGGGTAAATTCCGCCTTTTGTTGGCAAAGCAGGGTGCGGAACAGTTTCTGACCGACGAAGGAATCGACACGTTGCCGGTCGACCCATTCGCCATTGCCGAGAGCCGCGACATCATTGTTCAGGGGAAGCCGCCAGAAGTTGAAGGCGTGTCCGGCATGCTGCACCGCTACGGCAACACCTTTGGCATCATGTATGCCACCAGTATCGCGTCGCCAGGCTTTCAGCGCTTTTCCGTCAGCCACGAGCTGGGCCACTACTTTTTGCCCGGACATATCGATCATGTCTTGCCGGTCGATGGCGTGCATGTCTCGCGAGCAGGATTCGTCACGGAGAATTCCTACGAGCTGGAAGCCGACCATTTCGCAGCCGGCCTGTTGATGCCGCGGAAACCATTTAAGAAGGCGCTTGCCGATCGCGTTCCAGACCTTTCTGTTATCAGAGAGATGGCCGAGCTGTGTGACACGTCCCTCACAGCCACTGCAATTCGCGTCGCAGAGTTGAGTGATGCCGCCGTGGCAGTGATCCTGAGTACGGGGACCACAGTTGACTATTGCTTCCGATCTGACGCGATGAAATCGCTGCCTAAGCTCGACTGGGTGCATAAGGATTCACCTGTGCCGGTTGGAACACCCACTTCACGTCTCGCGGCCGATGTCGGTCGCGTTCGTGCGGGTGGGGTGATCGAAGATGAGATCGATATCCGCGATTGGTTTGGTGGCACGCAGAAGGCTTTTGTTTCTGCCGAATCCATCGGTCTGGGTAATTATGGAAAGGTGCTCACCATTCTCAGTTCGCCGCATATCGGCCGGGAAGACGAGCCTTCTGACGAACAGGAAGAAGCGGATCTGATCGACAGCTGGAAGCCTAAGTTTCGTCGGTAGGGAAGTCGACGAATGTAGGAGCTGGAAACAGTTTCTCATTGCGTGCGGAGCGGCGGGTACGCAGATCTTGTGCAGTTAAACGTACACACCGACCTCCCTCGTCGGCACACCTAAGCAAGAACCCGAATTCGGCGAGCACAAGCGCAAAGTGCAACAAATCGACTTGAGAACGCAAGCCGACAAGCACCGAGAAGGTCGGCAACGTCTACTTTCGAACTAGGATAAGGTTTGCGTAAACGGCTGCAATGAAGGCGCAAAGCTGCCGGAATTCGGCGACCTATTGAGTGGCAGCTTTTTCAATTTGGCCGGTCAGAAGCGTCGAGGCAAGTTATACCCAATTGTGCTGCTGAGCTCGGCGCGATTGCTGAGTCTCACTCAACACCTCTTTCGAGTGCCGCAGTTATTTTCACAATGTGACATTGGTTATCAGCCCAATATCTTCCGGGTCTGGCACAGTAGCATTGAATATGTCTAGATAACTTTTCCGCTTTCGAGGCGATGCGCCCGAGGCTTCGACTTTTTCGTTCACAGCCTTCAATAATCGTTCTGCGCTCGGTTTAAGCTGCGCTTCGACTTCTTCAATCCGATCATGGATGTCAGTGGGAGGAGCTGCCGACTTCGTGTCACTCCCTGTTGAAGCTAATTTGACGTTCAGATTGACCGTCCTGCTATTTGTTTTTTTCCTGTCATCAGCGTTAGGAATTGACGGAGAATTGTTTGGGCCCGATTTATGCAGAGGTTCCTCATGCTTTTCAGGACGGGCGGGCAGGGGGCTAATTGTCTGCTCAACGGCCTGTTGCCCATCACTCGCGTATTCGCTCGTCAGTGCTGGAACTGCCCTATGAGGTAGATATTCAATCGTCGGCACATCAGGAACATGCGATTGCGAATAAGCTTCAGCGGCCTTGAAGGGCATGGTGTTGAAAAATCGCAGCTTGTCGCCATAGATCGGTCGTTGTCCTTCAACGAGCAAGATCATCTTGTTTTCTGGCATTTGCCGCACCTCTTGGGCCATCATTAGATCGCGTTCGCGGATTTGCTCAACTTTTGTTCGCCGAGGTAAACCCAGAATCTCGATCGTGCGGGATTCCGACTTGTAGCGGATAGTTCTTTTTCCAAGTGCACGCGATGCATATTCCGCTGTGGCCTGATCGTTGGCACCTAGCACAAGTTGATAACCACAGTTGCCGAGAAGGGAGTGTCGCGAAGTTTCCCCATAAATCTCGTCTAGATTTTTGAGATCCTGAATAATGATAGCTAGCTTGATATTATAACCAGCAACATAGGGAAGCTTCGTCATAATCTCATCCATCTTTTTAAGCTGTCGAAATTCATCCAGCAAAAAATAAACGGGAAGGGAATTGGGATCGTGTTCGAGTGTCAGAATGTTCATGACCTGCTGCACGAACAAAGTGAGAAGTGGGCGCAGGATCGTTATATCGGTAATATTTGGTGCGAGATAAATCGAGATAGACCGCCGTTTCATGGCGCTAATATCCATGTCGGTTATTTCTGTCGCGGCTACAATACGTTCATTTCGGAAGGGTCTAAACGCGTTCTGGATATCCAGTAGCGCAGATGCTGCCGCCCGCTCTGACAAAGCAAGAAATGCGTTAAAGCTTTCGACCGTATATTTTGAAAGGTTAGGCTCTTTTTCCTTGATGAACTTGATCTGCGCCTGAAGATCAACACCACTGTTCACGAAGGAAACGACTTCGCCGAGGTTGCGCCGTCCGTGATAATAGGGGCTCTCCAGAACATAGCTGATAATCCCGGCTACGACTTGTTGTGCCAAGCCCTGCCAGACTGAATTTTCAGAGCCTAGATTCTCAGGCACGAGAATGCTGGCGATATTTTGTATATCCGTGGTGCGATTACCGCGCTCGGGGCGCACAAAATCGAGAGGGTTATATCGATTTGTCGTTTCAGAGCCGGGGGCGAAGAGGAAAACCTGGCTACCGTTCTTCTTGCGATACCCTGCTGTCGCTTTGAAAATTTCGCCCTTCAAGTCGGATACGATCATTGACCCTTCATGCATGAGAGCGTTTGGAATGACATAACCCGCTCCTTTTCCCGATCGTGTAGGGCCGATAATCAGATGATGGCGACTGTCGGCCGCTCGCAGCACATTTCGGCCGAACCGACCGAATATATGCCCTTTCTTGCGGAACCACTTGCCGCGACGAAGGCCCATGACGTCTTGAAAAGCTGCATCGCCCAAGGGGTTTTCGTAGCTTCTGAGACCAAGATAGCCCGCAAAGACCGCGGCTGCGATGGCAGGCAATAGGGCCCCGATGGCAATGCGCTGCAGAGTTGAGTTGGACGCATAGGCCCAGACTTGCTGAAGCGGAGCAAAAGGATTCTCGGTGATGGTAATATTCAAAATTCGGCTGTCTTGATAAATGACTCCGAGTACGACTCCGTAAGCCGAGGTCCAGACCAAGAATGCGATGCCAGCACAGAATATTAGATAAACCGCTTTGTATCCCTTGCTCATGGCTCCTCGTTTCGCGCAAAAAATATCTCCGATACGCCTCGTTTTCCGCCGTCTCGGCGCAACTGGATGACAATGGGGATGACCATTCGAATGTACGACATGAGGTCATGCTTCGAGTAGCCGCCCGATAGCCCGGCTTGTTGCATCATCATGGCGAGCTGTTCGTATGCTCCTTGCGGAGTATCGGCATGAACGGTCGACATAGAACCTGGATGACCGGTGTTGATGGCGCGAAGAAATGAAAACGCTTCAGCACCACGGATCTCGCCAACGAATAACCGGTCAGGACGCATACGAAGGGACGATTCAAGCAAGTGCTGAATTGTAACGTCAGCCGTGCCCTGTCCGCCTTTCGAGGCTACCAGATGAACGCGGTTCTCCTGGGGCGGTAACAGCTCGCGGGTGTCTTCCAGCGTGATAATTCGTTCCTTTGGATGGACAGATTTCAGGCAGGCATTCAGAAAGGTAGTCTTTCCCGATGATGTACCGCCGCTAATCAGGATCGAAACCCGTTGCGTAATGGCCGTGTTGAGAAAATCGAAAATTCTGTTTTGCTTCAGATGCTCGATCAGCAGTCGGTCAATATCACTAAGCCCACCAACAGCCACGGAAACCTTGTCCAGCGAACCGCTATCCCTGTATTCTTCCAAGCTGAAATTGCTAACGACCTGCTTGCGGATCGATATCGAGCCGCCATCCGGTGCAGCAGGTGGAAGAACCACCTGAATGCGCTCGCCAGTCGGAAGCGCTGCGCTCAGGATTGGCGCGGATTTACTGATAAACTGATCAGTCGCACCCGCAACGCGCTCACCGATATTCTGAATCTCCGCCGATGAAAGCGCATGAACCTCGCGGAACTCCATGTGATCGGCACCAAGTCGCTCGATATAGACGTGACCTGGTTTGTTGACGGCTATTTCCACGACCTTTGGATCGTTGAGAAATGGCCGCAGTGGCTCAAGTGCTCGATCTAAAAAGTAATATCTGCTTTGTGTGGCTGCTGCCGCACTATTTGCCCCTGCGTTCACGTTGAATTTCCTTCATCGCTTCTGTTACGGGATCGTCGTACATGGCCGAAAAATCGAGGTCCTGACGCACAAATATGAAAATGCGTTCGCCTTGATGGACGCTGATTGTCGGCTTGATGCGCAAGTTCTCGCTCAGTGCGGTATTTGCCATTTGGGAGAAAGTGTCGGCGATCGTCTCGCGGGCTAGTTCTTCACTCCGTTTCGCATCATCGTTGTTACGACCGAAGGCTTCACCGCTGCCGAAACCTGTCAGATAGCTTGCGCCGGCGCCGACCATGGACAACATGATGGAAGCCCCGAACCGTTCACGCCATTTTTTATCGACGATACCGGTCAGACCCGATCGGCCAAGGCTGTCAGTTCCCATGGAATTCAGTCGTACGCTTACACCATCATCCCTAAGCAAGCGGGTCCAGACTACGAAAACGCGGGTCTGGCCTGTCATGACGTCGCTTTGATATTCACCAATGAGGCGGGTGCCGGTCGGAATCAGAATGCGACGACCATCAAAACTGTAGACGTCTTCAGAGGTGATTGCGCGAACCTGGCCCGGCAGATCGCTTACGATCGATGTTTCGAGGATACCGGGTATCATCGTTCCTTCCGGCACAACTGCATCGATGCGCTTGATTTTCGTAGCCTTGGCATTACGGTCGGCCATTGCCGAGGCCGTCGCCAGAAACTTGCTGTTTCTGTCTTCGCCAGCAACAGTCGGTGTTCCTTCGCCACTATCGCCACCAAGTCCCCCATTTGCTCCGCCTGATCGCGCTTGATCCATCTGAATAAGTTTGGATTTGAACCGGTCTGGAAATTCTTCAACGATCTCCGGCGTGGGTGCCTGATCGGGTTCCTTCACCGCGACTGTCGGCGGGGGCGGGGGAGGGACATTAAATGTCGTGGTGTCGACTTTCTCCGGCTCCGGTGGCGGTGGAGGCGGCGGGATATTGATGATGTTGGGTTCGGGCGCAGCAGGAGGCTGATCCTGGTCGCGCACGAAAGACGGCGGTCTGAACGACGTGGTGCTGAACTCCTCGTCACCGCGCACGAGATCGCGCGGCTTCTGCGAAGGTTGTTTGAGAACAAAATAAGCCATAGCTACACCTGCAAGCAGAAATACCGCCATCGCAGCCGTCTGATTCCGCTTTGCATTCTTGTTGCTGACTCCGGCGTCATCTGCAGACGCCAGTGCTTCCAGTTCGGGAGACTGTTTCATCAGTTGCCGCTCCTTCTCCGCTTGGTTGCCACTTGATCAGGCGCAGGACCCATGATGTCGGGATCGGGTGCGCCAAAATCCAGCTTTCTAAGGTTGAAGATGCAGATCCACTGATCACCGTCGCGGAGGGTGTATTGAGTTGCCGTGCCATCCACGACCAGATATTCGCCTTCCTTGCGGAAGTTACGCAATGTTTCGGAAAAATCGCTGTTCACAGCAAGGCGTCACGACACGAAAGTGGCGAATCTGTCCGACTTTTAAGAACGTATCCGGAACTCAGGTTGGTTTGACCGTGGTTGTCGTTGCTTTTTCGGCCTTGAGAGCTTCGTAGAGGGCGGTTTTCCCTATTTTCACGCGGGCCGCGGCTTCCCGGACGTTCAAACCGGCCGCCAGATGCTGGCGGGCTTTGGCAAGTTTGTCCGGGGTTACGACGACTTGTCGGCCACCGCGTCGGCCGCGTTCCTCTGCGGCTTGCAGACCGGCACGTGTTCGTTCCCGGATCAGATCGCGCTCGAACTGTGCCAGCGCGCCGAACAGGTGGAAGACCAGGCGACCGCCGGATGTCGTGGTGTCGATGTTTTCGGTGATGGATCGGAAGCCGACGCCTTTGGCCTCCAGTTCGGTGATGATCTCGATGAGGTGCTTCATCGACCGGCCGAGGCGGTCGAGCTTCCAGACTGTGAGCGTGTCGCCGTCGCGAACGTAGCGGATCGCCTCAGCCAATCCGGGGCGGTCAGTCTTCACGCCGGATGCCTTATCCTCGAACAGCCTTTCACAACCTGCTTTGCGCAAAGCGTCGAGTTGCAGGGCGGTGTCCTGCTCGCCGGTGGAGACCCTTGCATAGCCGATAGAGGTCATGAGACGTGGTTTGTCCGTTTTTCCGTTGAATTCGGACATTGTCCGATTTGCCGTTTCATGACAAGGTTTGCGGACAAGAACTGTGGATGCCGCGAAACGTTCGTTTGTCGGACACGCATTTTCCGTTTCGCTGCACTCTCCGCGGCGAAACGGGAAGATCAGAGAATGGCGCGAAGAGCATTACTGAGCGAGGCATGGTGGCAACAGGCGACGATCATCCCGGATAACGAAAGGGAGATCGCCAAACATTACACGCTGGATCGATCGGATCTCGACCTGATCATGCGACAGAACAAGGCCTCGAACAGACTGGGCCTCGCCTGTGTTCTGGCCACGCTACGATACCCTGGCCGACCGCTTGCGGATGGCGAGGTCCTGCCGGCTGGCGTCTTACGATTTCTGGCGCGGCAGATCGGCGTCGATCACCATGAGATCGATCGTTATTTCGAGCGCCCACAGACGCGGCGCGAGCATCTGGCCCTGCTTTTCTACAGAATGCAGATGCGTCCGTTTGTGCCTTCGGACGTGCGGGCACTCACAGGCTGGCTGACACCTGCCGCGCAAACCCTGCGCCAGGCCGATGTATTGGCGGATATGGTCGTGGAAGAACTGCGACGCAGCAGGAGAATTCTTTTGCCAGCGCGGCCAGCGCTCGAAGCCATCATTCATGTGGCAATCAGGCGCGGCATTCGTATTGCTCATCGGGCCTTGGCCGGCGGGATCTCAGAAGGCCAAAAGCTCGATCTGGACAAGCTTCTCGATCCGCGTGAGGGGACAAGCGTGACCATTCTTGCCTGGGCGAGAACGCCGGCATTGTCGCCAGCCGCCGTCAACCTCGACAGAATTGCCGAGCGCATTCGTTTTCTCCGGTCTCTGAACCTGCCGACGACGTTGATGGATCGAATTCCGGCCAAGGTCTTTGACGAATTTGCTGCAGAGGGGACGCGAATGAGCGCGCAGCATCTGCGCGACCTTAACACCGAACGCCGACATGCTGTCCTGGCTGCAACAGTGCTCCACCTTTCCCGCCATCTCACCGATTGCGCGATCGACATGTTCAAGAAACTCATGGGCATCCTGACGCGGCGAGCCAATAACCAGGCGGCTGCTCGCGTCACCCGATCCGTTCGGGAAGTGCAGACGCCGTTGAAGGACGTTTCAAAAGTCTGCCATGCGATCATCAAGGCCAGAGAGAAGGGTGAGGACATGGCCAAAGCGCTTGATCTGGTCATCCAATGGCCAGCTTTTGCAACCAGTGTCCAGGCGGTTGATACGCTGATCGCGCCGGATGTTATCGACGGTAAAATCGAAATGCTCCAGCGCTATCCGACGATCAGGAAACTGGCGCCACAGTTTCTCTCCACTCTCGTGTTCCGCGGTCACGCAGTGGCGGCGAACCTCTTGCGGGCGCTATCCGTGGTCGCGGGTCTATATCGTACGGGCAAAAGGACCATACCCGACAAGGCACCGATCTCCTTTGCGCCGAAGGGCTGGATGCCTCTCATACTCAAAGATGGAAAGATTGATCGCAGGGCTTATGAGCTTTGCCTTTTCAGCGAATTGAAGCGCCGGCTCGATGCGGGCGATATCTGGGTGGAAGGAGCCAAACGCTTCCAGTCTTTCGAAAGCTTTCTCATTCCCACGCCGACATTCGAGCTGATGCGTGAGGAAGGAGCGCTTCCAATCGCCGTTGATACCGATGTCGAGACTTATCTTCGCCAACAGCGCCAGCTGCTGAACGATGGACTGGCTGACCTCTCGCGTCTGGCCGCAGCCGGCGAGCTCGACGATGTAGAACTGACCGGGGCGGGGTTTAGCGTCACGCCGCACAAGGCTATGTTTCCGGATATCGCCAAGTCGCTGAAGCTAAAGGTGGAAAGCCGTCTGCCTGCGATCCGCATCACTGACCTTTTGCTCGAGGTTGACGCCCGAACGGAATTTTCGAACGCCTTTACCCATTTGCGCAGCGGTCGGACGGCCGACAACAAGCTTGCGCTCCTCACCGCCATCCTGGCGGACGGCATCAATCTCGGTCTCACGAGAATGGCGGACGTTTCCCCCGGCATTACGATGCGCCAACTCGCCTGGGCGCACGACTGGCATATTCGCGAGGAAGGTTACACGGCCGCGCACGCCATTCTCGTCAACGCCCAGAGGCAATTGCCTCTGGCAAGCTTGTGGGGCGATGGAACAACGTCATCCTCCGATGGCCAGTATTTTCCGGCGGGCGGACACGCCGAGGCGATCGGCGACCTCAACGGCCGCTATGGTCCCAACCCCGGCGCCAAATTCTACCGGTTCACCTCTGACCAGTACGGCGCTTTCTACATCATCGCCATGAATGCCAATGCGAGCGAAGCCATCTATGTCCTCGATGGACTGCTCTATCATGGCAGCGATCTCGCCATCGAAACCCACTATGTCGATACCGGGGGGTAAGCGATATGAGCTTCGCCCTTTGCCATCTCGTTGGTTTCCAGATTGTGCCTCGGCTGCGCGGTCTCAAGGATCGCAAGCTCTATCTCTTCCCGGGCGACGCGCCTCCCGAAAACCTGGCGCCGCTCGTTGGCGAGCACATCAACGTCGAGCGGATCAAGGCAAACTGGAACGACATCCTGCGGCTGGTCACGACGATCCGTTCCGGGCAGGTTCGGCCTTCGACCCTGTTGGCAAAGCTGTCCGCATTCCCACGCCAGAACGGACTGGCGTTGGCGCTACGCGATCTCGGTCGCATCAATCGGTCCATCTTTCTGCCCCAGTGGTGGCAGAACCCCGAAATGCGCAGGAACGCGACGGCCGGCCTCAACAAGAGCGAATCCCAGAACACCTTGGCCCGCGCACTGTTCTTCAATCGCCTCGGAGAATTGCGCGACCGGACTTTCGAGAGCCAGTTCTACCGAGCATCTGGACTGAACCTGCTAATCAACGCCATCGTCTACTGGAACACACTCTATCTCGAACCGGCGTTCGCCGAGCTCAACCGCGAGGGCATTCCCACGCCGCTTGACATCATCAAACACATTACCCCACTCGGCTGGCAGCACATCAGTCTCACCGGCGATTACATCTGGACCCCAACAGACGGCGTTGATCTCAGGCCATTGCGGCGCGAAACATCTATCCTCGCAGCGTGATCACCATACGTTCTCAAAAGTCGGACAGATCCAACACTTTCGTGTCGTGACGCCCTATCGTATCTAAAGTCTCGGTGCGTTTTTCAATCGAACCTGACGACGAGCTGCTCATTTCGGCAGTCCGTTCTCGTCATATAGTTCATCGTGGTTCGAAGTCTGGTGCGTGTTTGCAGGCCTTCCCTTAAGCGCCAGCGCCCAGACTTCATCCCATGTGCCCTGGCCGTTCTGCGAAATTGGCACGATCGCGGCAATAGGATCGTCAGCTCGACAGATGACAACCTCGTCATCGCGCAAAACGAAGTCAATCAGTTCGTCAAATCGCTCCGCTGCCTCGGCAATGTCCACGAATACCTTCACCACCACTGCCCTTACCAGACGCGCTCATGCAGAATCGCGTCGAACGCCAGATCCGTCGAGATGAAAGTGCAGTGCTCAAGCCGCGCCTGAGCGGCAAGAATCCGGTCCCACGGATCGCGATGTTCCCAATCAAAATTTGCTGCAAGTTCGGCATGCAGATCGGTGATGGCTAGTGTTTGCAGGCCGCTTTCCGTGACGGCTGCCCGCAGTTCCTGGGGCTTGAGATCAAGCTTGTTCAGGCGCATCTTGTTGTCCAGCTCATAGAACGTGACCGCACTGACGAGGATAGCATTTGCCTTGTCCTCGATCAGCGATCGTGCCTTCGTGGACAGGCGATCACTACCGATTGTCCACCAGTAGACGGCGTGGCTGTCGAGCAGGATTTTCATTGCGTGTTTTCGCTATTGTTGGATTTGCCTTGCCAGACGCCGGTATCATCATTCCAGTCTCCGGCATCGATCGCCGCCTGCTCTGCATCAACTGTATCGAACAGGTTGTCGGGCAGGCCACGATGGCGCAACAGGCCAAAAGGGCGCTTGCCACCGTCCGCTGCTGGACCGATGCGGGCGTAAACTTCGTTGCCACGCATGATGACGATCTCTTCGCCCTGGTTGGCGCGATCGAGGACTTCGGCGAAATTCTTGCGGGCTTCGCTGATCTTGTAGCTTGTCTGGGGCATCGGGACCTCCGAAATTGGTCGTACGCCATTGATACCATTGTTTTACAGCGCGTACAAGTGCCTCGTACAAATAACCTCCGATAAGCTGTACTTATCAGATGTTAGAAACCCGTATGGTTAACGTCACAGTAACGAAAGCAAGAGCTATATTCGGTTTCGTATATCGATATTTGTATAATATATTAAATAGGTTAGCTTTTGAAAAGCCTTCCAATGCCGATAGAAATTCCAGGTAAGCGGGGCAGGTATGGTGGCAGTGCCATTTTACCGGGCAATTGCACGCAGTATCGCAATCTATCATAATCCGGTCTTTGACAGAAGATTGCTTACAATTGCATTTTGAAGAAGGCGCGGATGATAGAGCTCGATATTGATAGTTTGGATGAAGACATGTTGACGGCACTGAACCGTCGCATCGTTGAGCGATTGCAGTTTCTCCATCAACAAAAGACAGCCGCTGTGCTGCAGGAGATCAAGCTCGGCAGTGGCGTGATGTTTGAAGGGCCAGATGGTACGATGGTTCGAGGCTTTGTTATTCGTCGCAATCGCAAGACAGTGACGGTGCACACGGATGACGACAAACAGTGGAATGTTTCACCGTCGTTACTGAGCTTAACGGGCGGTCATATTATGGTAAAGCACCAACAAGAGCAGGGCAGGTGGTCCCATTCTCAAAGCCTGGCCGTCGTAAGTAAGTAGGATCAGGCTTTTGCGATAATGAGAGCTGCAAGCTCCGGGGTCGTTGGCCGTTGAGTGGGCACGCCAAGCCGGTCGCCGAGGTAGTGCCAGAAGGAAAGCCCGAGTTTCTTGCAGGTCTTCATAAGACCCAGCATGGTATCGCGGGCGATACGTCCATCCCGGCTCATGGTGCCGCCGGAGATTTTTCGTTTAGTGACGCAGCTGCGCAGATCATTCTCGGAAGCATTGGTGTGCAACGGGATTTCTGGTCGTTCGAGAACTTTCAGCAATTCCTGTTTACGACGCAGTAAGCGTGCCAGAAGCTTATCCAGATCAGTATATCCGGTGCGGATGGAAAAGATCCGATCGAACCTGACTTCAAGGGCCTGAGCTGCACGTCGGCTGGGACTTCGGGCAAAGTCTTTCAAAAGCTTGTAAAAGAGCCAGATGAGTTTGCGCAGCATTTCGACATGTTCCATCTGCTGTGGTTTTGCTGGCATCAGCTTGTGCAACAAGCGTTCAGCATGCACCCAGCACAGGGCATGGTCTCCCACCCGGAACTGCCCCGCATCGTCAGAGACAATCACCGTATTGCCCATAAGCCCGTGATATCGGATAGCTCCCCATAGACCAGCTTCGCTGACAATTCGAAGTACATCTTTGTCGAAGATATCAACGCCGTTGCTGAGCAGATGCTCAAGAAACGGCACCTGATTGGGAAAGTGCTGTGGTTTGCGGGTTCGCAAGAGCGCTATGATTGCAGGATCGGTGTTACGGGCCAGCAAATAATCAAAAGCCGCATCGTTGAGAACATAATCCCGGTAATTACCGCGTAGCAGAGCGAGAAAGTTCAGCCGTGATTTCGTCTTTGTGGTTCGAAAGACGCTAAAATGCGCGTTGCCGATATGAGTAGTATAGAAGCTATCGCGGGCATGTCGGGCACCGGTGTCGTCGACCGTCACATAGGCGGCTGACACCAGACCAGCATATAGAACTGCCGCATCTTCAGCCACAAACCCATCCATCTTCTTTGTCAGCAGACGAACAACCTGTCGTTTCGAGATGTCCACGCCGATATCGTTCAACAGCGTCGATAGTCGTTCCATCGTCACCTGGCCCTGTGCGTGCAGCATGAAACAGAGCCGCCGCAGATTAGGTCCGTAACCTCCGACGATTCCTGTAGGCAGCGGCGCAAGAATTGTTTTACCGTCCGGTGTCACCCAACATTCGCGCCGGTAATGAATAATCTCAGCGCGCAAAACCACATCCCGAACGTAACAGCTTTTGTAACCTTTAAAGCGTGATCCAGCCGGAGCATTGGCATGAAGAACAACATCACGGTCAACGCGTTCGACATCCCGTTTTGGTCCACGTGGTTTCTTTTTGCTTGGCTGTTTATCCTGCGCCTTCGCGTCTGTGGCCTTGTCCATGCCTGACGGTTTGAACGGTGGTCGTGGTGGCAGGTTTTTCAGCCGCGCAATTTCATCGCGAAGCAGTTGATTCTCGACTTTAAGCTGGGTGTTTTCCAGACGAAGCTCGGCATTCTCCTTACGGAGTGCTGCATTCTCAGCTTCCAGTCTCTCAAGCCGAGCCTCTGCATGTTCTGCTTTCTCAACCAGACCTGTGACCAGACTGCGCAACGCATTCAGTGAAAGCGTATCAGCATGCTTGGGCGAGGGAAGCGTTCTCTTCGGCATCTCAACAGAGAATCATGATTTGCCAAAATCAGGAATCCCATAGGCATGAAATATCGATGCGAAACTCGCGATATGCACAGTGTTTGATATTTCTGACTTCGACTCAAAATCAAAAGAACTGCCAACAAATATGCCCCGGTTACAAATTCCAATCGGAGCCACCGAAAGGCTCTGCCGAACCAGAACTGCGCTGCGTTTGCGGATCGGAATCTCATACAGGCCGCTCTGATGGCACGCCGGAAGAATAGCAGGGTGCGCGTCGAGCGAAATGGCGGCGTCAGCTTGTCAACAGATCATCGCACCGCCAAGGCGGACCGGCGAGGGGAGGCGGGAGTTTCCGACGGCGAATGGGGCAGCTGCTTCCCTGTCTGAAGTCCTCAAGGCCTTTGCCCGATCCGGGAATTACTGCTGGAATTTGTTGTTCGTCGCTCGATCAAGCCGGAGCCCCAATGCGAAGGCACGCGGTGCGGCATGGCTTCGTCAGGATCGACGCGGTGTTATTTCCCGCGCATCAAAGCTAGACTGAAGGCGTTTAAAGTTCAGGGAGGAATACCGGTGCCGAAATTTCTTGCCGTGTATACGATGAAGCCTGAAGACCTCGCATCCTTTCGACGCCTGTCAAAAGCGGAGCAGGATGCGGTCGATGCGAAGGGAATAGCACAGTGGATGGCATGGGAAGAACGCCATGCCGCTGTCATCCTTGATCGCGGCGGCATGGTGAGGAAGACAACCCGTGTGACAAAACATGGCATAACGG